>PAJP01000009.1 GCA_002706095.1 Methylophaga sp.
GCATCCACACTGATTGCATTTTAAACCCTGTACAGACTTCAAGCTATAATCAGGCATCATCTTTTCAAAAGTGCCTACAATAGCCTCCGGGCATTGATCACACACCTTTGCACGTTCTTTTTCAAGGGCAGATGCACCACCCTTGAAATACTTACCCCATCCTTGCGCTATGTTAGATATTTGCCCCATTTACAACTGCGTTATAGTTATTCACTTGATTGATGATATCCTTGACATCGGTTATAGGTCTAGGAAGTTGACGCACGGCATCTGAGGTCGCAGCGGCCAGTCTATCATAATCAATAGATTCTGTTTTGACCATTACCGGAGCGCCACCTTGATTTGCTGAAATAGAACGTTGCACGATACCACCATCTGCAAAGTAGTTTCCTGATCTACCACCACCGGCAGGATAGATCTTGTTCAATCCATTCATAGCGATTGCCGCATTTCGGTTGAGTACAGTGATCAACTCACCCTGCTCAGCTTCAAATGCGGTACCGTCTTCACCATAGAACTTGGTACCACCGGCTGAGTGCCTTTTTCCACCAACCGCAAATAACCCACCTTTTTCAGCTTTTGGAAGATTGGGCTCTTTGGTGCTCACTATCTTTTTGACATTTGCTAATCCTGATGCAACAGCTGCACCGGCTGCTACGGCACCCAACGCGGGACCAACTACAGGAATACCGGCCAAAGCTTTATATGCAGCGGTAGCGGCTTGGTATGTATCTATAGTGGTTTGAGCAACTGCAGCAGCTTTACCGGCAGCACTCTCTTTACCTAGAATAGTAACAAGGTTTCCGAAAGTATCACTTGCAAGCTGTCTTTTATTTGCTGCTACAGTCTCTCGAATATCATCCTCTTCTTTTGCGTATTTCTGCTCAATAAGAGTCTTATCTGCTCCGGTCTGCTCTGCAATCTTTAGTTCTTGTTGTTTTCTCCTTTCAAGATCCGCAAGCTGCATTCCCAAATCGTAATCATACTGCTCTTGACGAACCGCTCTTTCGTTTTCCAGATCAATTACTGCTGCCTGTGCTTTTTGCTCCTTGAGTTGCGTTTCAAGTTCAGCCTTAGCAGTCCTAAATTCATCGTTTACAGTCTGTATGGCTTCATTATATTCAATCTCGGAAATAACGCCCTCAGCAAGTCTCTTTTCTTGATATTCGCGCTCCTTTTCGGCAATTGCTTCAAGTCTTTGAATTTCCTGATTGACGATCGCGTCATTTAATACCTGGTTGGCATCGATACGCGATTGATTCGCATTCTTGAATATTGCCAGTTCTTCTTCAGCAAAATCTACAGTTAGATCCTTCTGCTTTTCTAGAAATTCATTCTTGATCTTTAAGCGCTCAAGTTCTGCCTCTGCCTGAGTGACCTTACCGGCCTTAACTTCCTGTTCTAAGATTTCAAGACGTTTATCCCGAATAGCCTCCTCATTTGCCAGACCTTCTGCCAAAGTATCGGCTTTGCCTTTATTTTCTTCGATGAAGATTGCAAGGCGTGTCTTGCTTTCAGTTATCGCGGCCTCAGTTTGCTGTTTAGCGAAATCCCTTGCTTTATCGTATCCCTCTTTACGAATCTGATTAAGCTTGTTCTGTTGGGTCGTTTCCGATTCCAGACGTTCGGCATTATTCTGAATTAATTCAGCCTTTTTTCTGGCTAATTCAGCGCGCTCAGCGTCTGATGTATCATTTGATTGATTCTGAAGTTCCAGTAATTGAACCTCAAGTTCATTTCTTTCTTCTTGAATAGCATTCTGTCTTGCTAGTATTTCAAGTGATCTCTGAGCAGCAGACTCCCGTTGTGATAAGTTCTTGGTTTGATCCTCGGCGATTTTATTAGCCTCCTTAAACTCCTCTTTACTCTTGGCCAATTGAATTATGAAATCAGCTTCGCCAGATGATAGTTTTTGCTGAATCTCTGCAATCCGTTCGCCGCGTTTGTATGCTTCACTCATTGAAGCCCCAACTTGATCAGCAGTATTCTTAATTTTCGCTAGTGCTTGTTGTTCAAATTTAGTTGCGGTGTTAAATCCTTCTTTGATTTTACTACCATCAAACGTCAATAGACCTTCCAATATCTGTTTGGCGCCATTTAGCTTATTGATGAAATTATCTTGGATAGCTTTACCCATATCAGCAATCAATTTCTTAGGATTACTGAACACATTTACTAGAGCCTCACCAACATTTTGAAGTACACCGAACAAAGATTCAAAAACAACCTTCAAAGGCACAAGAACCCGGTTCACAGCATTTATACCCTTTTGAGTTGATCCAAAATAAGCGACTAGCGAACCTATGAGCACCAAAAATGCACCAAGGCCTGTACCCACCAAAGCAATGCGAAATAACTTTAAAGCAGTATTTACCACTAGGGTAGTTGAAGCAGCTGCTTTCTGAGCAAGACTGAAACCTTGCATGCTTTTGGTTGCACCAACGAAATTATCCCGAATGGAATTAAGATCGGCTTTCAATAAATTGTAAATTGGTCTACCTACCCTTAAAATATCGGTTACTACACTTTGAGCTTTACCGAACAGTGTAGTTGACCCCAAAGCCTCTTTCATCCCTTCAGAATAGTTACCTACATTACGAGTATTATCACCTACACCCTTTTCAAGTTCTTTAACTCGTGTTCGTAGGTCAAGCGTTTTCTTTGCTAAAGCTTCTGCTTGCTCTGAGTTCTCGCCGTATAGGTCAGCCTGTTTTGCCCATTCCCGATTAAGAACGCTCAAAGCATTACGACCCTGCTCAACTGTCTTGATCTCTTTGCCCTGAAGTTGAAGCAGCTTTCCTATTTCCCTTTGGCTAGCGTTATACTCAGATCGTAGGGCTTTGTATTGAGCCTCCATCTCCACGTATGTACGTGAATTGGTATCTCCCGATTTCTTTAAGGCATCTAAGCCATTCTTAAGGGAATCAACTTGCTTTTTTAGATCCTCTGCAGATGTGATCGCCGCATCAACGTCTATATCGAGTTCAAATATTTTGATTGTTTCGTTTGCCATTAGATTGCTATGATTTCAATGGTTATTTTTTGTGTACCTCCTGATATCTCACGTAATGCAATATTGATGCGAGTACTTGAAATTCTTCTAATCACAGGACAAGCAATATCGTTTTGCTGATTCCAGTCTACACCGCTAGGATAGGTGAGTACAGGTATTAATCTTCGGTTAGCAACAGATTCTGAAAAATTAACCTCAATTAAGTGATCTGCACCTCCGGAAGTAGTAATAGTAGAAGCACTTGAAATGATTCCAGATGTAGAGTAGTTTGATTCACTCAAAGCAACTTCAACCGGACCAAATGAACCATACTTAGGAAGCGATCCCGTAACATCATTCAAATATTGTTGCAATGTCTTTTCTGAATTGAATTTCAAGTTGGCTAATTGATCATCTAAAAGATTGAAATGACTATCTCGGTAATCTTCTAATACCGATCGAATCATTGAAGCCAAGATCTCTTTATTGGCATTTTCATAGATATTGGTACCTACTGCTTGTTCTAATCCGTTTCTTCCTTTTTGTGCCATCGTTTCTAGTTATTAAAATCATCGCTGAAGTCATCACTGAATTCTCCAAGCTTTTCGATTGTTCTTATTTGAATGAGTTCTACTTCGGTAAGGCCTTCNCCTNTGAAGTTGTTCACTTTGTTGAGATAAAATAGTCTGCCTAATTGCTCAACATATTTTAATTTGAAAAAGTCCAAGGNGTGAAAATCAAGTACATTGATNAACATANGNACCTTATACTTCTTGCTGTAATTAAGTAGATTGGCAAAAGCTGTGTATCTATTGGCCACAACGTTATTGAAGTCAAGACCGCTGAATGAAACAACTGGAACCGATCCATTAAAGTTGCTTACCCCGGTGGCAGCTGCGACCTTGTAATTTATGGATTGCTCTATCTTTTTAATCCTAAAGAAATAGGAATCACCTTTTGTGGCTTTAACGCTTTTAAGGCTGCCATCATCCTGCGTTTCTTTTTCGTAAAAACGACAAAGTCTTAACTGTTGATTGTTAACAGATACCGTTGATCGATCAGGGGCTCTGTATATTCTTTGTAGGACTGTTGTTTCAGGATCAAGCGTTTGATCATCAATTTTGATAAGTCCATCAGCATAGGTGTCACCTGAGTTATCGTACCGATATAGGAATCGATTGATCTTAGCGTAGTCGCCAATTTTAGAATCATCGGAAACTACACTGTCAAACTTATCACTCCAATCTTCGTAGATATATTCTGNNGCTANAGTACCACCAAGTAAGTCTCCAGTGCCAGCATAAACTGCCAAAGGATCAAGAAGCTCTTCATAGCTTATAAACTCGTAGTTGTTGCCTTTTCTTCTAAACATCAAGCCTAGAAAGTTGATGGTATCTTTGATGAAGTCCTTTTGCGAAATTTTTGAAAGATAGCTGCTGAAGTTAACAGCGGTCACTGAATTGTCAAGATCAATAGCAATATTAAAATCGTAAGAGTAGTTTGATCTCAAACCTTGATCAATAGGAACTGTAACTACCTTGACAAGCAATTCATCACCTGCACGCAAGTAAATCTTTTCACTGATACCAAAATCACTTTGTTCATCAGGAAGATCTTCGGCTATGGTGAACAGGTTAACCCCGTCTTTTTCTACATAAATGGATGCATTATCTGTTTGCAGATTGTAAAAGATTCCTGTTATATCAATTTTATAAAATCCGTTTTCTTGAATTCTGATTCTTGAGCGGTTGTATTGCGATGAGTTGCTAAACTGATGCATGCCGTCAACATCAAAATCACTTCTGAATCTTATATATTCTGTGATCTCTTCAGGAAGACGTTGCACAACTATTGAATTTCCAAACACATTAACGGTTCGTGCGGTGAAGTCGCTGGTATTGATTTTTGAAATCTCAAGTTTTCGCACAGGATCAACATCTTCTAAATCTGTGGGAAGACCTTCATCAATAGATATAGCAAGTTCTTTCCATTCATCCTTAAGGAATGGATTGTAATCTGTTTTATTGGCACGGCCAGCGTACGAATAAGTGAAGCCGTTTTCATTGAATATCTTATCCCACAGAAACTTGACGAATAAAGCCGGTAATTGGTAGTTGATCTCAATTGTACTGCTGTCCAGCTTACCGTAATCTGCTAAAGGATAGGTATAATCATTACGCCCAAATGATGCGATCCAGTTTGATATATTAAGATCGTGGTTTAAATACGCCAGATTAAGATCAGCTAGGGTTTTGCTGCCAATCTTATCAAATAGGTTGATATTTTCAGAATATACATAGAGATTGAACGTGTCGTCTGTAGGTTTGAAATATCCTATGCCGTCAGCAATAGTTTGAATACCATTTTTGAAAACCGAAATCTTATGCACACGATATGGTGCAATTGAAGTATTAGCAATGATGCCCATACCGCCTAAGATCATTTTATTCTTTTCCGTTTTTGGAAGCTTGAACGTATTGGTATAAGAAGATTGACGGCTACTAATCTCAAAGAAGTCGTTCACCTGCTTAGTCTCAGCTATGCTGGTATCAATATCAGTATCAAGTTGCTGATCATTTATGTAGATTTCAACCTGCATATTTTTGGGTGTATTGATTGGGTAGTTCTATAGTGAACGCATAGCGCTGTATCGCATTCTTGGTGTTGTTTAACTGAATGGTTCCATCCTTGACAGTCACTTCTTTAAAATCAACAGCTTTGAAAGGTTGTAGTTCAGGAATAGCGTAGAAATACACTTTAGGCGATTCAGGCAGGTCACCTAAGATCAAGCGTTCTTGATGATTGATCAGATAGGTTTCAACATCAAAAGCTTTTTGAGATTCCTTAGCGGTTATTATTTGGCGGCTTGATGTGTTTTCAAGATTTCTAAAATCATTATTGATTAACTGTGTTGCTTTGAATGTTAGCTTTTCTTGATATAGTGCTTCAAATAACCAATAGGACCATCCACCTGATTGATTGAACCATTTAACATATACGCCACAGGCTACAGGCTTCTTATCTACGAATAACGTGTAGGATTCTGAACCAAATGAAAATACCAGTTCATTAACGCCTAGGTTAAGAGGCAGGCTGCCTTCAAATCCAAGATTGTCATTTTCACCGTTTGATAAGAATAGTCGATTCACACCTTTCAATAAGCTGATATTGATTGATTGAGCCGTGCGTTTGTTCGTTACGGTTACTGACCTTGAAGCATTGCTGTAGATCGATACGTCAAAGGGGTAGCCTTCAAAGTAAGTGACGTGTTTTTTGATATTGTCAGCGGGTAGAAGTATTCTGAAGGTTTCGCTTTCATCGTAAATAGGTCTAAAAAGCTGCTGAACTGCTTTGAGATAGTTCAGATTCAAAGTGTCAGTTTCTGATGCTCCATTGGTTTTAAAAATAGTGATGCTTACTTCGACATCTAAGAATAGCGTGTTATCAGGAAATACATAGTTAGCGGGTGAATCGGGAGCAATAGCATCTATAAACTTGTTTTGATTGATCAAGAGTGTAACCACATCCTTAAGGTTGAAATAGAATTCGCCGTTGTTAGGTGTGATCTCAAACTTGTACTTATCAACCTGAACAACAGAACGTGCAGGGGCACCGCTGTCAGTTCCGAAGCGAATCACGCTATTGTTGTAGGCGTTGAGTACCTGATCTTGCGGTAGAGCTGTGGTGAATACTATTGCCATTACGCTGCCATTTTTTTAAGAAACCCTGTGATTTCTGTTGTGAATGAATCGATATAAAACTCGCTGACTTGATCAATAATGCTTTGTACACGCTCCGGTGTGATCACTGCCTCAACGAGATCAGTACCACCTTGCTTGAAATACTTGGTACCTTCTTTTGCGATCTTGCGAGCGATTAAGAATGCGAGGCTGCTTAGTTTGATCTTGCCTACAAACGGGATCGGCTTATCCAGTATCCATTGGCGTATTGCTGCAATGGGTGGGAATTTGCCCGGCTCTCTACCGTTGACCAGCTGCTCTGTGTAAGGCGCACCGTGAATGGTTGCTTTGAGGCGTTGTACTTCAACCACAAGAGAGCGCTCCCAATTTCCTGATGCTGGCATACCTAGTTCAATATGCTTTGCGATCAAATCCTGTTTGAGTGCTTCAAACTCTTTTTGCAATATGGCTGATTGATTAATCATTTATGAAATTCCATTTATAATTTCTATGAGTAGCTGATTGACCTAAGCAACAACTTGATATTGCTGATTTATGATAACCATTCCTATTTGCCTCACTCAAAGAAGGCCAGACTTTTATTAAATTTCCATTTAGGTCCTTTTGCTCAACATTTTTTGAAATAGAGCTGTTTCTTCTTTTTTTAGCACTTCTCTCGGTACGTGTTCCATAATTTGAATTTTGTAAAGGAGTAGTCCATTCTAAATTTTGAATAGTATTATCCGTTTTTGATTCATTTTTATGATTGACTTGAATTTTGTTTTCAGGATTTGAAATAAATGCTATTGCTACTAATCGATGTATTTTTAAAGTCTTTCTTATTTGATTTTGATCTCTTAAATCAATTGTCAAATAACCATACCTGTCAATTTTTGGTTTTAATATTTTTTCTTTTACCGTTCTAAATCCACCTCTTCCAGATATTACATCACGTTGCAAAGATTTAATTCGCCCAAAATTTGAAACTTGGTACTTATTTTCATAGCCTGATATGTCTTTCCAGATTTCCATTTAGTAAGATTTTAAGTTGAATTGACACGAAATACCATCCGCATTAAAATCAAATACGTTGATCACTTCAATTGCCGTCCAGTTGCTCACATCAAAGTTGCAGCGCAAACTGTTCCACATACTACCGTTGATGATATTTAAAGCAGGCTTGATGAAGGTCAAATACTTTTGCTCGTAACTCATATCAAGATCAGAACGTGTAAGTAGCATAAAGCTTCCGGTGTATCGAATACCATCTGCTTCACGGCTTGTACTCACAGGATCAAGAAAGATTCCTGATTCATTGTCTTCAAAGCTTTCAATCTCATCCTGAAAGAAGTGAAGCACATCGGTCAAGTTTTGATAGTCGCGGCGTGCGTGAATGAACCGCCAACTATTTGCCTGTGCCTGATTATTTAAGAATTCGCGTACATCCATCACTTAGCTTTTGATTTGATTTCTGAATAGTTCTTTTGCACTTCACCCAAGATCTTATTGTGCAGCATCAACGAGAAAACCATATTGTACGGCCACGTTTCAATTTCCTGCGGACTTTTACCATACTGTTGAGCGATCGCAATCAATGTGTTCATCTCTGCAAATACTGACAAGCGTTCTACACCTGCGGCTTGCATATCAGGATCAGGGTTTGATTTGAGCGCGTGGTATTCTTTTTGTATCAGATTTGAGACACTTTCCCGAAGCCATCCCAAAGCGATTAGGAAATCAACCACCGGAGCGTTTAAGAACTGGGAGCGTTTCACTCCAAATACCAGGGTGAACATTTCAAGCAGACCATCAAAGTCAGGCTTTTGTAAATGTTGCTTGAGCGTAGCCACTTGACCGAATTGCAACTCACCAAGGCGCGCAGCTTTGAATTTGCCAAATGTTGGGTGCGGTTTCAAGATAGATTGCAACTGCCAATAGGGAAGGGCAGCTGCTTCATCCAGTCTTAAGAACTCAAGGGTCGATATGTTGTTTAGGTTAAAGATCATCCTGCACTTATTCCTACTCGTGTTGAACGTTTCATTCCCATTACACCATAGCGAGTAGCTGCTAATCCATCAGGCTCGTGACCTTGGGGTTCAGCGATTATATTTCCGTTATGATCCACTTTCCAGAACCAGCTTTCAAAATGCTTGATAAGGTTCTCACTTCGTTTTGTTACGTGGATGTTATATGCTTTCACTTTTTTGATTCCATCAATCACACTACCGGTACCTTTAGCAACTCCTTTGGCATTGTAGCCGTGCTTTTTTAAATCTTTGATTTCGGTAGCGCCTGAACTATCACAGCCAATAGGCCATCCTTTTTTGAAACCAATCTCTTCCATCTTGTCTGATATGCAAAAACGTTCAGCGCCTTTGATTCTTTCAGGCATCAATCCAGTTTCACAAAAGCGTTCATCCAAATACAGATTTGCTTTTGAGGTATAGAGATCAACTAGGAATGTTGGGTCAGGACTTACTCCGAAATCCATTCCACTGGTTTCTTGCTTAACCCCTTTAGGGATTTCATCGATGATGGTGAACTTGTATATTCTGCGATCGGAATATGTTCCGGTGAGACCTAGACCGTAAACCTTGTACCACTCCTCATTGTCTTTTCGCGCTTCGATGAAATCAATCTCACCTTGAGGACAAAACTCATTGTCTCGATAGGTTACGATGATCTTTTCTGATTTGTCACTGGGTTCAATCTTGGTATGGGTCCACGTTTCAAAATCGGGGTTTAAGTCAAAATAGCAGATTTCGGATGTACGTGCTATGTAATGTTCAGCAGCTGCATAGCTTACTTTTGTTGTCTCGTTAACGTAGAGAATATGCCGTCTCTTTGATTTTCCTGCTTGCGGTTTGTGCCCTACAACATAACGAAACTGAATCACGCTTTCACCCCAATAAAGATCCTTAGCAGAAGCGTTGTAGTAGTTGTCAAATTCTAAACCAGTCATTGAAAACATATCTCGATAATCTTTGATGATACCATCTTTCAAGTTTTCAAAAGTGTCCGTTACAACTGTGATTGTTCGCTTCTTTTCATCTGCGTGTTTAAGCAATCTTTGTGCAATTGCCCAGTTCTTACCAGCACCCTGACCACCTTGAATGATGCGCCAAGGTTTGGTCATATCAGCGATTTTAAAATATGTTGTTGTGCCGCCTACCATTACTCTTGAGGTTTTTTGCGGGCATCAAACATCACAAATGCAGGAGCCTGTTTTTGATTATTATCTTTTTCGTAGAAACCAGTGTGACGGTTGATCATTTCAATCGCCTTGGTTTTATCTACAAAGTGCAGCTCCACAGTATCAATAGTTTCAATCACCTTGCCTTTTTTGTCCTTGACTTTTCGGCTAGTGTGTTTGAATTTAGTGATCAATCTGCGGATGTTATCCGGTAGCTGTTTAACCTGAGTAGGTGAGAGCATCAAGGTTTGAGTGATATCGGAGTATGCCCAATTCTCTAACTCTTGAAGCAAAGCCTCGTGTGATGTTCTGAGAGTGTTTTGAGCATCAGCTTGCTTTGATTTTTGGTATTCTAGAACTCGAGGTATTTCGAGGATTTTACGAAACGAAGTATCAGCTGTTGAATCTTTTGCTTTTGGGTAAACCTTTTGATATGCGCGTACACCGTTGAAGCCATTAACGAACCATTCGTCAATCACCAGTTTATACTTTGCAAAGGTCTTCTCAGTCATAATCAATTCAGCGAATATTCACAACAAAAGTAATATAATATATTAGTTTTTTGTGAGAATTTTTAAATCTGTGCCGAGCATTTCATAATTCTTTGCGGTGTAGCGCAACACTTTCCAGCCTTCCAGCGTAGCAAGATTGTACTTGATGCAGTCTTTCACATAGCCGTTGATTGTCGTGTGCCCACTCTTTTCGCTGAAGATTCCTTCATACTCGATGGCGATCTTGAGATCAGGTATTGCCCAGTCAAATCGAAACTTGCGATCGGCACTGAATTGCAATTCGCGAACGTATGCCGGGATGCTGCCTTCTTTGTTCAATGCCCATAGCACGAGTTCGATGCTTCGTTTTTCAACGCTGATCTTTTCTACTTTGGTACGTTTGGGTTGTTGATCAAGATCTGTTTTGATTCCTTTGGCTTCGAGTTGTCTCAGCACGGTGGCGTTCCATTTTTTCATAGTGATTGAGTATTCAAGGATTACTTGATAACTGAAAAGCTAACTAAGCATATCACCCATTAAAACGGGTTGATATACGACTGTTATGCACAAGTGGCTACATCCGTTTCATTCTTCAACTTTAGCCCTAATTCATCAGGGTTTAAGTAAAAAACAGGTGCTCTAAATCCGCAAGCACACCAAACACCATATACATCTTGGTATCCTTCTGGACCGTGAAGTTCGTGTCCGCTTTCTTTTTCCAAATGCGAGTAAGGACATTCGTATTTGCTGTAATCTGCCTTGTTTTTCATAGTTCTCGTTTTTAAACCGCCACCAGATGCATAACAGCACCTATAAAAAATAGCGGGGTTGTTGTTAATATTTAAGTTCGTGTTTCAATTTTACTTTGTTTCGGTTTGATGTGTTTGTGCTTTTTATCCGCTACTTTTCATAGCTGCATCACGTTAGCTAAAACGGTAATTCATCTTCGTCGTTGTTGTCCGGTTGATACTCCGGTTCATCAAAAGCTTCTGATGGTGTGGCAGGGGGTAAGGGTGCAGGTGATTCAGGAAACTCTTGCAAGTCGTGAAACTGCATATACTTCAAACGCGTTCCTACAATGCAAGAAAAAACAGGAGCGTTTCGAAGTTTAGCAAAGTTTATTTCAGCTTGATCTGCAGTTGGTGACCTTTGATCATCGTCCCAAGTATCAACTTTGTAATATTCAGGTCTAAGCAAAAACATTACAGCATCAGCATCTTGTTCAATCGATCCTGATTCTCTCAAATCTGAAAGCATTGGTCTTTTCATCCCTCCACGTGTTTCAACTGCTCGTGATAATTGAGCCAAAGCCATTATCGGAATCTCAAGTTCTTTTGCTATTGCTTTTAAACTTCTCGATATTTCGCTTATCTCTTGTTCGCGATTTCCTTTACTCGATTTTCCAACTGTCATCAGCTGCAGGTAATCAACGAAGATCATTTCGATATTGTTTTCACGTTTCCACTTAGAAGCTTGAAGTTTTAATTCAAGTGTTGAAATTGCTGCTTGATCGTGAATGTATATCGGAAGTTTATCGAATTCTAAACCTTTTCGATTTAAAATTGAAACCTCTTCTTCGTTCAGTTTGTTCCGGCTTATTTTGCTGGTATCAATTTCACAATAATTTGACATCATCCTTCCGAGAAGCTGAGTGTCTGACATCTCAAGAGAAAATATACCTACAGGTTTTCCGCTTGTAGCGCAAGCCATTACTTCATTCAACATCAAAGCTGTTTTACCCATACCAGGGCGTGCTGCAAGAATGATCAAATCAGATTTTTGATAGCCATTGGTTTGATTGTTAATTTTTGATAAGCTACTGGGTACACCTGTCTCACCTGAGTTGATCACCTTGAACAATTTCGTTCGTATTTCGGCTAAAGAACTAGGCTTTTTGGTTTGTAACCATTCTGAAACGCGATCGAGTTCTTTGTAGCTGCCATCGATCAATTCAAAAATATCGGTGTCATCGTCATAGCTTTTGTTTGTAAGATCGTTACCGACTTGAATCGATTTGCGTTTGACGTAGTATTGCTGAACGATACGGCAATGGCGTTCAAGGTTGGCTGAACTTGAAATCTTCTGTGTGATCTGAATCAAAGCATACTCACCCCCTACGAGTTCAAGCTTTTTGCGTTTGCGTAACGCATCGGCAACGGTAAGCAGATCTATCGGTTGTGAAGCGTTGAACATTTCAAGCATTGCATCATAGATTTCCTGATGCTCGGCTTTGTAAAATACCGGTTCGTTTCTGAAAATCTCAACGGTTTCAGCAATGGCATAGCTATCAATCAAACAGGCGCCAATGATTACTTCTTCAAGATCTTTTGCGTGTGGTGGGACTTTTCCGATCATATTCTGGGTGCAGCTTTAACTTCGTTATTTTGGTTTTTTGATGAATATTTATCCTGATTTTGAATCCAGTTGCGAGCATACTTACCAAGTCTGGCAAAAAGTATTTTATCTGTGAATTCCAAACCTTCTTGATCAACCGTATCGTTGAAATCTTGAGCAAACTTTTTAGGCTCTTGAATCTGCCTTGAGTACTTCATCATAAAATCAGTTTCCCAACGCTGTGGATATTCAGATTTTAAGAATGGAATTGCGCGCGCGTTTCTCTCTCCTTTTCTATCCTTTACTTTACTTTCCTTTTCTTTAGGGATAGATTCCACCGGATTGGTTGTTTTTTTAGGGGTATCGGTATCATTTTTTGGGGTTTCCGCTGCGGATTGAGGGGTTTCCGCTGCGGATTGTTTTTTTTTGCGTTTTGTTTTTACAAGAATTTCATCAATTGAAAGCGGTTGAGATTTACGTTTTTTGTAGGCATCTTCAACACTTTTCACTAGCTTTTCAGAATAGATTATTTGATGATTTTCATACAAATTTTGATTGATCGCACCCAGTTTTGCGAGGTCAGAAAGTATCTCTTTTAAGGTGCTCTCTTCGACCTTTAGAAAGGCTATTATAAACATCCAGTTAGTTGTCTCTTCAAGATCAATAAAGTGATAATTTGCCGATCCTAAGCGCTCCAATAACTTGAACCAAACTGCATACCCATCGTTCCCGTATTTAGTCTCGATATAGAACATTTTACGACCGTGATTACAGTCGTGTGGGAAGTAGTCTACATCGTGTCTTTGCTCTCTAGCCATTGTGTTATGATTTTGAATAGCGGTAAGCCGCTAATGTTTTGTAATAGGAATACCAAGCCACTTGCTTTCCAGATAGTTTACCTGTGGCTTTATAGTGATCTTCAATTGATTCTAAGAAATCATATTCTTCGCCGCTCAGTTGATCGTAGAAGGCACGGTCTTCGTGCTCCATCAACCATTGAATAAACGCGTAATCAGTATTTACTTTGGTGAACTGAAATTCGGGTACTATTTTTTTGATCATAGATTTATCTACGTTTACCATTGTAGAAGGCACCCATTCTTGTGAAGATGTAGCATCAGATTCAACGCTGTATTTTTGATCTCTTAAAAAGTTCAAGGTTTTCAACCTTAAATCTGATACTGAGTAAATATAATTCTCACCGTCATTATCTAAACAGCAATCAATTATGCTATGAATCCGTGCATATTGACAAATATCTAAAGGAGTTATATCACTTTTGTAGTAGTCGTGTTCAGGATTAGATATTGACTCAGATAGAAGTCTCAAAAAATCTGCTTCTTTGAAGCAGTCATAACTATCTAGTAAATCTGAATTTGTTTTAAATATCTTGGCTATCGTAAATCTTATTCTATAATCTAGCTTAGCTTTTGGTTTACTCTCTTTTTTTGGTAAAGCCTCAATATCACCATCCAATTGGAAATCTGTTTTAAAACCCTCTTGAATCTTAATATACCAAGGGTGAGATTCACTAAATAGTGGGTGATTGGTTTCTTTTAATAAATGTAAAGCCATTTGCTTATCTGGCTCTTTTGGACTAATCCATTCCCAGCGATTACATCTACCATCTTTTTCTTTTTTCAATACATTACCTGAAATAAGACACTTCTGATATTCAGGATCGAAATTATATTTGCTAGAAAAATGTGTCATAGATAAGCTGTCTGTAACTTTTAAGGTTGAATAGATTTCCCTTAAAATCATTTCTAAGATTTCAATTTCCTGAGCCTTAGCATCATTCAATTCTTTAATATTTGCAAAATCAATATTTGCAAAATCATATCTTATAGTTAAAGGTTGTGTTTTCATATACTATTTCTTAAATAAATCCATTACGTTACTTACCATCTCCATTTTCATCTCGTCACTCGCACCGGTGATGGTGTTGCCGGTGTGGCGCTTTTCCTGTATCATCTTATACAGATCTTCATCAATTGTATTCTGACCTAAGAAGTAGGTACACATCACGGAGTTCTTTTGACCAATACGGTGCGCACGGTCTTCACACTGGGCACAATCGGCATACGTCCACGGGTATTCTATAAATGCCACACGAGATGAAGCGGTGAGCGTAATACCCACACCTGCAGCTTTGATGTTGCAAATGATCAATTTGGTGTTTGGGTCCTTTTGAAAACTATCGATCGCATACTGCTTTTGATCTTGAGAATCTCGACCAGTAACTGTCACGGCTCCGGGAAAGTTCTTTTTGAGTTCGTCAACAATAGCGTGATGAATCACAAACACAATCAGCTTTTCGCCGCTATCCAGTACACCTTCAATAAAATCTTTGGCCTCGTTCATCTTACCGTATGCTGAAAGCTTTTTCAGTTCCTGCATCTTGACCATAATCTCACCGCGCAGCTTCTTAGCCACTTCAGCATCATCGGCACCGTTGGCTCTCAGGTATTCGACGAACTGATCACGCGCCTGATTGTATTGCTTTCGGGTAGTGATATCACATAGAATCGTTTGGCGTTGTTTTGATGGAAGATCTTTAGCCACATCAACCTTTTCCCTGCGGAAGAAACAATACTTGTTCAGCTTGTAGTTGAGTTCTTTAAGATTGGCAGCGCCACGACCACCTTCACAATATCGTGACAGGAAGCCTTTGCGACCTCCGAATTCTTTTAACCTGCCCATAATGGCCAACTGTGGAAACAGATCAATAGGTTTGTTCACTACCGGTGTTCCTGATAGCAGGATCACGCGCTCTTTACCTGAGCAGATCTTCAGTGTGAATTTGGCTTGCTGGGTTTTAGTATCCTTGCATCGATGGCTTTCATCAACGATCACACTTTTAAGCAACTTCACACGATCATCCATTATGATATCCGCAGAGGTGTACCCACGTCCTTTTGGCGGCATTCTACGCACGAAATACTTTCTCAGGCTCTCGTAGTTCACGATGAATACATCTGCCATTCCTACGGCGTGAAATTGCTGCCACGTGTCTTTTACTTTGTTATCAAGAACCATGGCTTTACGATTGGTCCACATTTCCCATTCGCGTTTCCAGTTGATCTTGGTTGATGCCGGGCAGATTACCAAGCACGGGAATACCTCTTCACCGCGCAAAGCAGCTGCGTGAATGGTACCAATGCTTTGTAAGGTCTTGCCCAGTCCTTGTTCATCACCGTTTAAATAGCGTTTGAGTTCCAGTCCACGTGCAACACCTTGTTCCTGATACGGACGAAAGCCGAAGCCTTCAGGATGGGAGAGGGGTACTTCCTGATCCAGTTTAGGCAATTCAGGAATCACATCAATTTCTTCAGGTGTTACATCATCGATCTCAAAGTGTTCAATCTTAGCTTTAGGAAACTTTTGCTTTGCCCAGTTGAATAGCTTGGCTAGGTTAGGTTTCTGATGCAGCGGAATCACCCAGTTTTTATCTTTTGGGTGAAAGCCGCATCCGTCTATTTTTTTGACAGAAGATTCAAGAACACGCTTGTATGGCCCATAAGGAATGTGCACTCGAAACTCTGTAGAATACTCAACTATCTGCATAATAGTAATATATTATATTAGTTGTTACTTATGCGGAAACTTGCTCAGGCTCTTCGATAGCATCAAAGAGTGTAGGCATTTCCATCTTGTCTTCAGCTGCTCTGCAGTACTGTGCTCCGTCTAAAAAGTATTGATGATTCAATTCACATCCACGACCTATGCGGTTGAGTAGAATAGCGCGATAAGGTACGGTCATCAATCCACCAAAAGGATCATAAACCACATCCCCTTCATTGCTGAACTGGGTGATCGTACGATCTACAATATCAAACTGCAACGGGCATAGGTGCATTTCTTTTCCTTTGCTCCATTGTGAGCCGTTGAGCGTAAGCATACGCGTTACATCTGCCCAAACATCATCAGACCAGCTTTGCGGTTGAAGCAGCATAAATGAAGTAGGAAGTTTCCCGGCTGCATCTAAAGTCTCACCAATCTTCACGTGGTGCTCAAAGTTGTATATCGATTCAAGGCTGTTCTTTTTAAAGGCTCTGAAAATACCTTTGTGATCCAGCTTCACCAGTTCTTCAGGAGTGAGCAAACGGTTTCCTGAAGATCTTGTATAACCGTGCGCATCTACCTGCCAGCGTGATCTGCTGTAGCTTCCTTTGTCTTTTACCACCGGAATATCAGCATACGCCTTTGAGGTATCTGTTTGCGGCTTGCGGAATAACAATAGATACTCAGGCATCCCGCAACTCATTTTGCTTCCGTCCTTGCATTGCTCCGTCCATCCTAGGCGATAGGTTTGATTGTTTTCACGCACCACATCTGTCACGATGGTCTTCATTCCCATATAGGCAAAGCCGTGCTTGGTATAATGATCAATGCAATCTTTGTGAAACGGGTAAACGGTTTGAAATCCTAATCCTGTCAATCCGCCTGGTATGATGCGATCTTTAACGTGAATGGCAGCAATGCGACCGGGTTGAAGTACACGAAGCAATTCAGGCGTTAGGAAATCCATTTGCTTGAAAAACTCTTCGTTGCTTTCTGAATGACCAAAGTCAGCATAATTGGGTGAATACTCATATTGCATACTGAAGGGAATAGACGTGTGTATCAATCCTACGCTGTTAGTCTTCATTGCTTTTGTTTCCTGCACGTTATCGTTGTGTGCTATGGTGTAGCGTTTCTTTTTGATTTCGATGCGTTCTACGCCTAGATTTCGAGTAAGCACCTTAGCCATTTCCTGATGGCTCAATCCGTATTTTTTGATGATGTCTGTCATTTTCTTAACCATTTGATTGTGTTGTCTCCATTTACGTTCTAAGTCCTTCTTGATCTTGCGCTCAGCTTCGGTGTAAATCAGATCGATGCGCACCGGCTTGGTTTGCCCAAATCTCTGAATACGGTGAATAGATTGAATGAAGTCGTTGAACTTGTAGCCGATGCCGAGATAAATACCCCAGTTGCAATGTCGTTGCAAGTTGCATCCTGATCCTGCGATCACCGGCTTGGTAGATAGTTCTTGAATCTCACCATCACTAAAGCCACGTATAAAGTCTTCACGCTTCTCTAATTTTTGAGAGCCGTACACGCTAGCCGATGAAGGAATGGCTTTGGCGATCGCTTTGCGTTCCAGTTCGGTGTCGTGCCAAAGAATGCGATGTGCTTCGGGATCTTCTTCTCTAAGCTGCATCATTTTTGACACTCGAGCATGTACACTTTCACGTTTTTCACGAGCAGCTTCAGGAAGTCCTAAAGCAGAGTTTTTAAACATACGTTGTTGCCCGTCTTTCTCATAACCTGCTTTGCTGTGGTCTGTAGGTATCTCGTGCCAGTTGACTTCTAACTTGGGTAAGATATAGCCTTGATCATCGGCAGGATTACCGGTAAGGTCAGAAGGTTTGGAAACGAATAATGCCCACGATGCTACCCACATCCAAAACTCTTCTTCTTTGTGCGCGTGAAGCGTAAGCTTATCAGCTTTGGTGCTATCTCGTTTAAAGAATCGTGTTTTTGCTTGTGAGACATCCATCACGCCTAGAAAGTCGGCATAGGCGAGTAGTTCAATATATTCGTTAGGCGATGGGGTAGCGGTTGCCACAAAACGATACTTCACACCTTCAACGCCTCTGCGGTTACCGGTAGGACCTGCATCACCTGTAAAAATCCTCATAAACTCCCGGAAGGTCTTTGAACCACCAAGGCCACGCAATACGGAAGCTTCATCGAGACTGGCCACTTCAAACACGGTAGGATCTAGTTTGCCGTCACGGATGCTTTCATAGTTGGTCAAGTAGATACCATCACCATCCATTTCAGCATTGCGGCGAATGAACTTAGGAAGCGTTTCCCAACCTAAGCGTTGTTTAGCATCTCGAATGAACTCAGCACGAACGGAAAGCGGACAAACAATAAGTCCTGAACCTCCGGTGGTTTGAAGTACCACGCGAACCGCTTCGAGTTGGGTCACGGTTTTATGCAGTCCAAAGGAAGCGAAACAAGCGCGTCGACCACCTTCAACGAGCCATTTTACCATAAGTTGGTTGTGTGGCTTAAGTGCAGGGTTGATGTTGCTTACTTCAAGTGCTACGCCTTCTTTACGTGCCAGTTTGATCTTTGATTTTAAAAAGTCTGTGTAGCTCATTGCTCTTTGATTTTTACGCACCCAACACCGATTCCATTAATGCAGCAAGCTGCCTCACCATTTGTTGAATAATTCAATGCCACATATACACCGGCAATTAATCTATCTGCTAGAGTTTGATGCTGTGTTATTGGACCTTTCGGGTTGGCTTTTATCTGAGCCTTATTCCACGTTTTCACATCTTCATTTGCCTGTATTAATCTTGCAAGTGAAATGTTTGGATCAAGCATTTCTGTAGGTTTATCAATCACTCCGTTTAGCCAAAGGTTCCATTGAATGACTTTACCCAAGATCTCTTTTGATTCGTGTATTTGCTTTTCAAGCTGAAAACCCTGTTCAATAAGAGCATCCATCTGATTTTCCATTATGTTTCCTGTATCCATTACTCTCGTTCTATTTCTCCGTTGTTTACCATTTCATCATAGACTTCTTTCATAACTGGGGAAATTTCAGCATAGCATTCTTTGCAATAATGATTGTCATCATCATCAGTTGGCATTGTCCAGATATCAAATTCCTCATTGCAGCTGATGCATTCTATATAGCAAGTTTCAAGATTTTCCACTACACCATCAGCATCAGGTTTACCCCAAACTCTAGACTTGTTTATTTCAAGCTTTTCATCGATTGCAGCACAAATATCATCATAGGTCATTCCTTCTTTTGAAGCTGCTCCAAAGAGTAGAAATAAGCAATCTGCAAACTCTAATCTTATGTTTTCATCACTGTAGGTTATAGCTATACCTAACTCATCTACTTCCTTTAGTAAATGCTTTACTTTTGATAATGAGGTTGATTCTCCAAAAGTTTCATTCTGCCATTTTATAATAGCTTCGAATTGGTCTTTTTTCATTGTTCTGTGATTATTTGATTCTGATTATTGATTTTTCAATTCTTGAATAGCAACGTCTATCGCTATTCCAATTTGTGAAGGTTGTGGCATTGGCTTTTCGCCAGTATCATCCCTTCTCCATTCATTATATTTTGTTAACACCTTTATAGCTTCCTCAACTTTCATTATTGATTTTGTTTTAAATATTCTTCGATGGTAAGCGATGGCTCCGGTCTGCGGTTGTCAAGCGCGTTATAGTCTTCAATGACCATCTTTGCCCGCTCATCAGGAGTAAGGGAAACACTGTTCTCATAGTTTCTGCATCCACTCAAATGCCGTAACCGTTCCCAGTGCTTCCACATTCCTTCCTGAATATTCCAAACTTTATTAAGCGGCATCTTCTGAGGTTCTTACTTCCATCGTGACACCTTTCTTCTTGAAGTCCTTAGCCATCTGTTTAAAGTCGTTC
Organism: Methylophaga sp.; assembly: GCA_002706095.1. Classification (GTDB taxonomy): domain Bacteria; phylum Pseudomonadota; class Gammaproteobacteria; order Nitrosococcales; family Methylophagaceae; genus Methylophaga; species Methylophaga marina. Next base: position 20,149 of record PAJP01000009.1, read on the forward strand.
TTTGCTTTCTGCTCCGCTTCAAATTCTTCCGGTTCAAAGTCTTCATCTTCATCAAAGCCAATCTCAGGCTGTGAACGCTCTGCTTGTTTACCTTCCATAAAGGCAACCACTTCGCCTTTGATCAATTCAACGGCATCGATCATCTTATCAAAGAATTCGTATTCATCTTCTTTGCTGCCACGTCCGGTACTGGGCATTGTAAGTGCGAGATTCTTACCGGTGTTTAAATGACGTACACCCGTGATCTTTACATAGGTTTCGCCATTCTTTTCTTCGGTAGAAAAGCCGGTCACTTTAAACTTATTTGTGATCTCTTCGGGTAAAGGTTTGTCAAGGTCCAGCTGCTTCACCACATCAGGCTTTTGCTTTTGTTCGGTGAGCAGTAGGAGGTGGGGTAAAAGGCTTTGAAAGGCATTGTGCAGATCATCGTGAATAGGCGCATCGCTGTTTGCGGTTAGGGTGTCTTTACGCCCGGGTTTGTGATCTTCATAACTCCATTTCAGGAATAGTCTGCTTCGGATTTCTGCGGATTTAACGTGAATTTCCATTGTTTTGATTTTTAATAGTTGTTAGCTTCATTTTCGTATGCACCTTTCCCGAATGGATTATTCCAAGCGGCAAATGGGTCATTTTTTTTCATAGGATCATTCCAAGGAGCATCGTGACTGTCTCTTTTCATAGGATCGTTCCAAGGTTTAAAAGGATCTGTGTTTCTCATTTTAAAAAGTATTTGTTACTGTTAATTGTTGGTCTTAATTCCACTTTACCTTCATCGACCAGTTTTTGAAGGACGGGTTCAAGTTCCTTAAGGTGAAAACCACAATGCCCGTTTGATTCTTTGGCTTTACGCCTGATCAGGAAGAGCATCATTGTTTTGAGTTTTTCTATTTCATCAGGACTGAATTGCATTTTTACATTGGTTAATCATCGTAATCTTCAGATTCATCTTTAGATTTGAGCGATAACAACTTTCTCTGCATTTCCTGAATATCCCAAGATTGAATTGGTTTGTTTTGTATGTTTTCAGCCATATGTAGCATTACTTCTTCAGTAACAGGATTGATTGCATAAATAGCTGAAGGATTAAGCATACGTGAGAATGCTGGTTGAATTGAAGTTTCCGGAACATCAATTCTTATAAAAGATGAGCCTCCTATTGTCTGATCAGTAACTTTACCTGCCATTTTCTGATGACCAAATAATTCAACTACTGCGTTGATTTCAAAGTTTTTTTCTGTATTCATTTTATTAGTTTTTTAGGTTGTTTCTGTATTGGGTAGCGCTCTTTTGGGTATCGTGCTTTACCGGTAAACCATCCTGTTACGGGATGCATTCCTGTGTTCCAGAATTCGTGTTCTTTAAGTGACATAGGTTAATTTTTAAAAGGGTAGATCATCTTCATCATCATCAAAGTCACCGGCAGGTTCAAACTGATCTGCAGGTGGTACCGGTGGCATTCCTGATGCATCACCAGCTTCTACACGCCAACCTTGAATGCTATTGAAATATTTAGTAACCCCTTGCGGATTCACCCATTCACGACCTCTCAAATTGATACTTACTTTTACATCCTGACCCACGACTTTATCGTTGAGCAGATCACATTTATCTTGAACAAACTCAATCATAATGTGCTGCGGGTATTGCTCTGTGGTAGTGACTACCAGTTCACGCTTCCGAAAGCCATTGTTCCCAAAGGTTTGCGTGTCACCTATCATCTTTATTTTTCCTGATACTTCCATTGCTTGTTAATAATAGTTCTTGTCATATTTTGATATCTCACGCTCCATCTGATTGATCAAATGCATATCGTCTGGCGTTGGTAAATAAATGCCAGCCTCCTTGCTTGAGTAATCTCTAAAGCGATCAATAGCATTGGTGAGTTCTGCACTGTCTACATCTGCAGTACTGCGCCAATCATCACGCACTTCACCTGTTTTGCGATTGATAAATTCACTTTTAAAAATGTGTGCGTTGAGTTGCTTCTTAAACACCTCTTGCTTTACATACTCAACCGATTCGCCGTATTCAATGGCATACCAGGTTAAGATCAAATGCAAGTAGCTGTTTTGAGCAATGGAGCGTCTTTTTCGCTTTTCCTTAATCTCGAATTGCTTTCCCTTAGCGATCAACCATTCCAGACGCTCGTTTGCTCGTTTTACATCAAGTTCTATGTTTGAATCGTAGATCATTAGGCTGCCTGATCTTCTTCACCATTTAAATCAAATCCTTTCGCCCATTTAGGCTTGAAGCATCTGTAGGTACGCTTAAAGAAGTTGTAGCTTTCATCAAAGGCTCCCTCAGCGATGCATCTGTCAAGTTCCTGAACTAAGAATTTAAACTTCTTGGTACCGTACATGATGTAGGTGTAATCCAGTTCTATAAGACTGTAGTTGCCTGACTTGTCATATACAATGAACATATAGCGAGGATCATCTACCAAACCGAGTTCTTTTGCCGCATAGATGTACATAGCCGCTTGAAGGAAATAATCATAGTTTGCGATATCACGCTCAAAGCGTTCAGGGTTTGCATCTTTCGAGAATTTCAAGTCGATGATATGTGTAGGGGTAAGGATGTCATAAAAGCCTTTAAACTTCCAACCTTCATAGTTGAATTCAACTTTCTTTTGAACATCTGTGATTTGCTGAAAGATCAAATCGATATCTGTTTTTGATAGCATATCTTGAGAGAGTGCAAAGGCTTCATCGTAAATATCTTGAGTGATCAAGGTTTTTCCTGATACGCTACCCAAAACATAATCCTGCAAACCTGCAAATACATCTAAAGCTTTACCGCGTTTGTAGTGATTAGAGAATTCAAGTTCGATGATCTCTTCAGTGAGTTCCTGAGTTTTCCCGATCTCGATCAAAGCATCTGCGAATGAAACTTGATTGTCAGACGTAGGGATGCTGGGTATGATCTTAAAGTCCTTATCAAAGTTCTCAGGTGTTAAGATCAGGCAGTCACAAAGGCTACCAAAGATCATTGAAGGATTAGGCTTGTAAGGCTTCAATTTGTACTCAATAAAGTCACGCGGTGTGGTGAAGTTCTTAAGTGATGAATAGCTGAGTGATAGTGATTTGTTTACCAGTTTACTGATCAACTCGTCTTTTGCTGTTGTGGGTTGTGCGAATGCTTCCATTAGGCGGATTGTTTTACGTGATTATTATTTTTGATTCTGAAAGGCGCTAAGGCCATTTTACTGTGTGTTGCATTAATTTGTGCGTTGGCAGATTCAAGGTCACTTATGATGCTTGCAATAGCTTCGTTATCACCCTGAATCTTTTTAAGTGCCACAATCATATCGTGCGTGGCATAGTCCATTTTCTCTAGTGTTGATCTGGCATCCATTACGCTGCGTTTGAATTGTTAATGATTTGATTTAATTCTGATTCTAATTCAGGAGTAAGACTATA
>PAJP01000021.1 GCA_002706095.1 Methylophaga sp.
CAACACTTACAAACATGACGGTAAGCAGTACATCTCAATCCTGTCAGGTGTAGGTGGTTGGGCTGGTATCGGTATGGCGATCCCAAGCTTAGAAAACGAAACAGATGGTCTCGGCGCAGTCGGTGCATACCGTGCATTGTCTAGCTGGACTAATCTGGGTGGTGTTCTGAGTGTATTCAGCCTGTAAGACCCAGATGATATAGATTATTTTGTAATCTTAATCTGAATAAAAAGGCCCGGCATCTTTTGATGTCGGGTCTTTTTTTTGAAAAAAAAAACCAGGCACAAGGCCTGGTTAAAATGAAATATAGGTAATGCAATCATGTGGTAAACCACAAAATCATTAAAGAAGCTGAAAAATTCTCTAATGAACATATTGTATAAAGACAACCAAGAATAGTCGTGAGCATAAATGCATTTTTAACTGGGTGTTTTTTACCTGAGACAGGTAAGAAGATCTTCCCGAGCATTGAGCTAATTTTGACGGTTTTTAACACAGCCATTTTTGTGGATTATAGGCAGGTAAAGCTTTTCCCGGCGATCCTTGAATCAGGAAAATCCTGAATGGCAAGGCGGGGAATCCTGACGAAACAAGTTTATTCGCTGTGTACTATCTAATCGTCTTCCAAATAGGTTGGATGACATTAAATAAAACAATTTTAGAGAGGATATAGTTATGTGGACTAAACCTGAATATTCAGACATGCGTTTTGGTTTTGAAGTAACCATGTACATCTGCAACCGTTAATCACGGTTTTGATGTATGCCCGGGGCATTCTGCTCCGGGCAACGTTATACCAGATAAAATTTGTTAAAGTCTTATCTGGTCTAATGCAAGTTTCTAAGGATATTTATGTTTGTACATGTTTTAGGTTCGGGAGCCGGCGGTGGTTTTCCTCAGTGGAATTGTAATTGCACTAACTGTAAAGGTGTAAGAGAGGGCACAATTAAAGCCAGTCCTCGCACACAATCCTCCATTGCTATCAGTGCAAACGGAACAGATTGGATTTTGTTTAATGCTTCCCCTGATATTAAAAAACAACTGGATGACTTCCCTGCTTTACAACCAGCTAGACAAGTCAGAGATACAGCCATCACCGCGATAGTCATCACAGACGCACAGATTGATCATGTCACCGGCATGCTTACTCTCAGAGAACATAATAAACCTTGGGATGTATATACCACTAATGCCGTATACGAAGATCTCACCACAGGATTCCCTGTTTTCAACATTCTCGGACATTTCCGTGGCATTAATCATCATGAGATCGCGACGGATGAGTCAGGCTTCACCATTCCCACGGCAGAAGGATTAGTTTTCACTGCCGTGCCTTTGAAGAGTGAGGCACCTCCTTATTCACCGCATCGTCATAACACGGTGCCTGGCGATAACATTGGCATGCGTATAGAAGATACGCGTACCGGTAAAAATTTATTCTATGCACCAGGATTAGGTGTAGCAGAACCGCACGTTATGGAATATATGGCGAATGCTGACGTCGTACTTGTTGATGGTACCGTTTGGACTGATGACGAGATGTCACACGAAGGCATTAGCAATAAACGGGCGCAGGAAATGGGACATCTGGACCAGTCTAGTAAAGGTGGCATTATGGAGATCCTAAGTGGCATGGATAAGCCACGCAAATTCCTGATACATATTAATAATACTAATCCAATACTCAACGAGGAATCACCCCAGCGGAAAACGTTGGAAGCGGCTGGAATAGAAGTGTCGTATGACGGCATGGATATCGAGCTTTAACAGTCTAAGATGATTCTAGAGGAACATGACATGTCAGAAAAACCAGCACCATGGACACGCGAAGAGTTTGAACAAAAATTACGCGAAAAAGAGTCGCTGTATCATATTAACCATCCCTTTCATAAACTGATGCATGCTGGCAAGCTGGACCAAAAACAAGTTCAAGGTTGGGTTGCTAATCGCTTTTATTATCAAACGGCGATTCCAATTAAAGACGCTGCCATTATGGCAAATTGTGAAGATGCATCTGTCCGTAAACATTGGGTGCAACGTATTCTTGATCACGATGGTTATGATGGGGAAGAAGGGGGCATTGAAGCCTGGCTGCAACTGGGTGAAGCCGTTGGTTTAACAAGAGAAGAACTGGAATCACATCAACATGTGTTGCCAGGTGTTCGTTTTGCGGTAGATGCGTATGTTAATTTTGCGCGCCGGGCTAACTGGCAGGAAGCGGCAGGGTCTTCGTTAACAGAATTATTTGCGCCTAAGATTCATCAAGCAAGACTAGACAACTGGCCTGACTTGTATCCCTGGATTGATGAACGAGGTTACCGCTATTTCCGTAAACGCTTAAGTGAAGCGCGTCGTGATGTCGACCATGGCTTACAAATCACACTGGATTATTGTGATACTCGTGAGAAACAACAACGCGCTGTTGATTTACTGCAATTCAAGCTTGATATCCTATGGACCATGTTAGATGCGATGTGGATGGCGTATATTGAAGGACGTCCCCCTTATTTTATGGAAGTTGAAAAATGACCGATCGCATTTTTAATGCAGACACGATTCCTGTTCTGGCTCTGGGTTACCGTTTCCAATGGGAGCCAGCGCAGGACTGTTATGTACTGCTTTACCCAGAAGGCATGGTGAAATTAAATCCTGCTGCAGGTGAAATTCTGAAGCGGGTAAGTGAAAAAAAGCAGACCGTCGGCGAGCTTATCGCTGAACTTAAAGAAGCCTTTAATGGCGCTGACTTAGACGATGACGTCTATCAGTTTTTGGAGGAAGCTCATGACAACGACTGGATCAGACCAGAATAAAGCACCAGGCAGTACTGGTGGTGCTATCGGAATGAATGTTCGTGACAGCATTCGTCAGCCTCTTTGGTTATTGGCAGAGCTTACTTACGCTTGTCCATTGCAGTGTCCTTATTGTTCCAATCCGATGGATTTTGCCAATGTTAAAAAAGAGCTAACAACCGAAGAATGGATCAACGTTTTCCGCCAGGCCCGTGAAATGGGCGCAACCCAATTGGGTTTATCAGGTGGTGAGCCATTAACTCGCCCCGATCTGATTGAGCTTATCCGTGAAGCCAGAAACTTGGGTTTTTATACGAATCTGATTACTTCAGGCGTAGGGTTGAATGCTGACAAGGCAAAAGAATTTAAAGAGGCGGGGTTGGATCACATCCAAGTCAGTTTCCAGGCGAGTTCAGAAGATCTTAATAACTTGATTGCTGGTACCGATGCTTTTCAGCATAAGATTGAGATGGCAAAAGCAGTAAAAGCTGCGGGTTATCCGATGGTGCTATGTTTTGTGACACATCGTCAGAATATTGATCAGATCGATGAGATTCTGGATTTAGCTATCAACCTTGACGCCGATTATGTTGAGCTGGCAACAACCCAATACTACGGTTGGGCCATGCATAATCGTGATCAACTATTACCAATGAAAGAACAATTAGTTCGTGCAGAAGCTATTGCGCATGAATATCAGGAAAAGCAAAAAGGTAATATGAAGATCTATTACGTTGTCCCTGATTATTATGAGGATAGGCCAAAAGCCTGCATGAATGGTTGGGGAAATGTATTTCTGACCGTCACACCAGATGGTACCGCTCTACCATGTCATGCGGCTCGTGAATTACCAGGCATGGAACTACCGAATGTCAAAGAACTGAGTGTGAAGGAAATCTGGGAAGGCTCGAATGATTTTAATCGTTTCCGTGGCTTTGACTGGATGAAAGAGCCTTGCCGCAGTTGTGATGAAAAAGAAAAAGACTTTGGTGGTTGTCGCTGTCAAGCCTATATGCTGACAGGTGATCCTGCGATGGCCGATCCAGTCTGTACTAAATCACCTGATCATCACCTGATCCTGGAAGCGATAGAAAAAGGGCGGCAGGAAGCTGAAAAACCAGCTGATACGGCTAAACCGCTCGTATTCAGAAACCCGAAAAACTCAAAAGAAATTTGTGGCTTATAAAAATCAATATGCGATTCTAAGCAAGAGCCTGACCAAGCAATATGGTCAGGCCCTTGCTGTTAATGGGCTCGATCTAAGTATCGAACCAGGACAGTTTTATGGATTGCTTGGTCCGAATGGAGCGGGGAAAAGTACAACCATTCATATGCTAACCACCATGACGTCTGCCTCATCGGGTCAAGCATGGATTGCTGGGCTGGATGTTAGTAAAAACGCCGTTCAAACCCGAGCTGCTGTTGGCTTGGTGTTTCAGGATTCAGCGCTTGATCGGATGATGACGGTGGATGAAAACTTACAGTTTGCCGCCGCTTTGTATCATTTGAATAAACAGCAGGCGGAACAACGTATCGCTGAGTTACTGTCGGTATTTGGCTTAGAAAAAAAACGACATCAGAAATTAGTCGCTCTATCTGGAGGGCAGCGACGCGCCGTTGATATTGCCCGAGGTGTCTTGCATAAACCTCAGGTTTTATTTCTGGATGAGCCGACGATTGGTTTGGATTTGCCTAACCGGCGTGCAATCTGGCGGTTTATTGAACAACTTCGAAAAGATGAGGGGATGACTGTCTTTTTGACCACGCATTATCTCGAAGAAGCAGAAGCTTGCGACCATGTTGACTTCATACAAAAAGGGCAACTACAGAAAGGTGGCTCTCCCAAAAAACTGATTAAGAATCTAGCCGCGTATATGTTGGAAATTGATTGTGCTGATACCGAAGCGGTCAGTCAGCAGATGCGCTCAGAATTTGGTGAGCCATTATGGGAAGATCAACATCTGACGTATCGTATCCAAGACAAAGAAACGGATTTTTATCAGCTGCAGAAAACGCTTGGTCATGCCGTTAATGCGATGCAATGGCGTAAACCAAATTTGAATGATGTGTATCTATGGACAGTATGTCCACCTGATTATGGGGTCGTGACATGACACATATGCTTGCGGTTAAGGCTGTCGTAGCAAGAGAGCTGACAAAAGTCTTTCGTCAACGGGCAAGACTACTCAGTGCCATGGTCAGACCCATGATATGGTTGCTGGTGATAGGTTCTGGTGTGGGCAGTATGTTGCAGGGTGAGCAACAAGCGGGTTATCTGAGCTTTCTGGTGCCTGGTATTGTAGCGATGACCTTATTATTTGCCGCTTTATTGTCAGCCTTGACCCTGGTTTATGACAAAGAATTTGGTGTGATGCGAATGATGTTAATTGCCCCTATTCCGCATTATTTAATTGTGATTGCCAAATTAATCGCTGCAGCCATCACGGCGATGGTTCAGGCCATTTTGTTATTAATCATACTGGCAGTGATAGGCTTAATCGAGGTAGAAGTGGCCTTATGGTTATTATTGCCCGCTCTAGCAACAGCGGTATGTTGTGCAGCAATAGGTGGTTTAATTGCTGCATGGTCAAAAACATTAGATAACTTTGCCGTGATTATGAATTTTTTCATCTTCCCGGTATTTTTCTTAAGCGGTGCGCTTTATCCCGTCACCCAATTACCTGAGATGCTGAAGTATATCGTCTTAATCAATCCATTTAGTTATGGTGTTGACTTGATGAAACATGCGGTCCCCAGTGCGACCAGTGATTTTTCTATTATGACGGATGTGATGGTGGTGACAGGATTTTCCATTATGGCGATTAGTCTTGCTTGCTGGCGCTTTTCTCGCGAATCTGTCCACGAGCCTTTATTCCATCGTGTTACTGGTAAAAAATAAAATCACACGACCGTTGCTTTTATAAAGTCATGAATAGGCAAAGTGACTGGATATTTCCCTTATTCTTCTATGGTTGCACCTATATAAGAAAGCACTTATCCTTATTCTCCTAACCAGCTATAGCTCAAAGATAGGGGCAATAATGTGTCGTTGCTAAATCATGCTCATCATAATATGGTCGTTCAGCAAGTTCGTCCCAGTGAAGTGCTTGATAACGCCGTTTTAAGCGTGATGACAGAGGTGTCCAGAGCTGATTTTGTTGATGAGCATTTAGCGATGATGGCTTATGCCGATACAATGCTGCCTCTCTCTCATGGGCAGACCATGTTATCACCGATATTAGAAGGCCGATTTTTACAGGCTTTACGCCTTACTCCTGAAACAAATGTCCTAGAAATCGGAACCGGCTCCGGGTATTTCACCGCTTTATTGGCTAAACTGGCACGTCACGTGATATCTGTTGAGTTTTATTCAGATCTCTCTGAAAGAGCAGCACAACGTTTATCTCATGCAGGTATCGGCAATGTGACCTTAACGGTGGGCGATGCCAGCCAAGGTTGGTCGTTAGTCGAGCGTGTGGACACCATTGTCTTAACAGCAGCTTGCGCCGATATTCCTGATGACTACTTACAAAGTCTGAAAGTGGGCGGAAAACTACTTATCGCGACTGGTAAAGCACCGGCAATGCCAGTTCAATTAATCACGCGAACAAGTGAACGGGAATGGCAAACCATAGTTCTGTTTGAGACCGTTATCCCATATTTGATTAACGCTGAACCCAGCCAACCATTTGAATTTTAAAACAGAGTAACAATATGAAACACATGACCGCCACTGAATTTAGCACCTTATTACTAAGTGATGTCCCTCCTGTCATGATTGATGTCAGAGAGAGTCATGAGCTAATACATGGAATGATTGAAGGGGCCATACATATTCCTATGAATGAGATTCCATCACGCCTCGAAGAGTTAGGCTCTTATCAAGATAAAACAGTGGCTATTATTTGTCGAAGTGGCAAGCGAAGTGCTCAAGTAGGTCAGTTTCTCGAACATGTTGGCTTTAATGATGTGATTAATCTTGAAGGTGGCATGAACAGCTGGGCTGTGGATGTTGATAATTCAATGTCGACTTATTAGTCAATTGAATACCATTTAATTGAATGACTCCTAAGGAAGGAAAATGAAAAAATTTGCGTTAAGCGCATTGATAGCCTCAACATTATTTTCAGGTGTAGTGTGGGCTGAAGATTTACTAGATGTATATAAACTCTCCCTCAACAGTGATCCTCAATTGCTGGCTGAGGCCGCCTCTCGTCAGGCCGTTGGAGAATTAGATGATCAGGCAATTGCTAACTTTTTGCCACAAGTAGGATTAACCGCGAATCAAAATAAAACCTGGCTGGATTCATCATCCCGTCTATTTGCAGGTAAAACGGACTATACCAGTCATGGTTACACATTGAGTCTGAATCAGTCAGTGTATAAACGTGAGAATTTTGTTCAGAAAACGCAAGCTGAAATCGCGATGAAAGGGGCTGATGCCAGTTACGTAGTCGCTGAGCAAGCGCTAACGTTACGTGTAGCTGAGCGTTATTTTGGTGTCTTGGGTGCGCAGGACGATCTCACTTTTGCGTTGGCTGAACGTGAAGCGATCTCCAAACAATTAGAACAAATGCAGCAGCGTTTTGATGTTGGCATGGCAACGATCACTGATATCACGGAGTCACAAGCGGCTTATGATTTGGCCAATGCCCGAGTGATTCAGGCGCAAAACGATCTGGCTAATGCTCAAGAGCAACTTCGTGAGACGGCTGGCAGATATATTGATGACTTAGTTGGTTTATACGGTGAGTCGCCGTTGGTCAAACCCGAGCCAGCCAATATTGATGCCTGGAGTGATACAGCGATTTCACAGAACCCATCATTATTACTCGCCAATATTAATGTTGAAGCTGCAAAACAAACCATTGAACTGCAACGTAGTGGTCACTACCCTTCATTAGGTATTGTGGCACAGAAGAATTATAACTCTGATAGTGATGGTATTAACGGTCGCAGTAATGCGAGCAATGAAACGATAGGTCTTGAGTTTAATCTACCCATCTATTCTGGTGGTGCAGTTTCTTCCAGAACGCGTGAAGCAGGCCATCGTCTAGATGAGACAATGCAAGTTGAAGAACAGCAGCGTCGAGCGGTGACACGTCAAACTCGTGAGTCATACAATGGTGTGATGTCGGGCATCAGCCGTGTTAAAGCGCTTAAACAAGCGGTGGTTTCGAATGAAAAAGCCCTGGAGTCAACCGAAGCAGGATACGATGTTGGCACACGGACAACGGTAGACGTACTGAATGCGCGTCGTAATCTGTTCAGTGCAAAACGTGATTATGCCCGTTCTCGCTATGACTACATTTTAGATACGCTACGCCTAAAACAAGCGGCAGGTATTTTAAGCGTGAATGATTTAGTCGATATAAATAACTGGCTAGGAAAAGGGACGTCATAAGTGAGTCAGAAACTCACCAAAGCTAATGCAGGGAAGGGGATGCTGATAGTAGTCGATATTCAAGATCGGCTATTGTCAGCGATGCCACAAAAGCAACAAGAACACGTTCAGAAGTCAGTGATGACCTTGCTCAAAGCGGCTGATGCATTAACACTGCCCGTGGTCGTCACCGAGCAGTATCCTAAGGGCTTAGGTCATACAAACTCTGATATACAGGCTCTGTTACCTGGCAACACGCCGATATATGAGAAAACAGCATTCTCAGCCTGGCAGGTTGACGCGTTCGTTGAAACTCTGAAGAGCTCGCAATGCCAGCAGGTATTCTTAACGGGTATGGAAACCCATATTTGTATTTTGCAAACAGCTTTAGACTTATTAAAGCAAGGCTATGAAGTCTTTGTGATTGAAGAGGCAGTATGCTCACGCCATAAGGAAAAACATCAAAATGCCTTAAGTCGTCTGCGGGAGGCTGGGGCCATCATCACCAATGTTGAGTCACTGCTATTTGAATGCCTTGGTGATGCACGGCATCCCGAGTTTAAAACACTGTCTAAGTTGATTATCTAGCTTTTCGTTTTTGTGCCAGACGTAGTTTTCTTCGCTGCTGGCAAAGGTCTAATGTTTTTAGTCTTTCATTATTATTCATGGCAGACCAGCCAGTAATTTCATCGATTTTACGAAAGCACCCCAAACAGACATCTCGCTCATCCAGACAGCATTTCCGCAAGCATGGACTCGGAATAACGTTTTTGGATGATGTAGATTGTTTAGCCATAGTTGGAATCTATATTATTGACTCGAAAAGCGGTCAGTAAGCCTTTCATGCATGATAACGCTGGCGTTTATTGGCAATACCTGCTTTGGCCGGCTTATTAATGCTAGGCAAGTTCTCATAATCCGGAACACCCTTGACGCCCGCGCGAGCATAATCGAGCTTTAATTGGTTCTTAACCGTATACTCATCGATCGCTAAATCTTCTGTGAGTACAACAAATAACAATTCAAACAGACGTTTGAGTGCAATTTTCCACGTACTGCCACTAATCTCGAAAAGTCTGTCTGACACCAGCATAAAGCGAGCAAAGGCCTCATCAGCAAGTATCAAGGGCAACGTATTAATAAAGCGACCTGAGTTGCCAATCATATCCCAAAAGCGAGCAAAGCGATTGACCCGTTGCATCGTCATAAAGTCGACGGTGTTAGTAGATAAAATATTATAGGGTGCTTGCGGGTTATAGTTTAAGGCATAGTTATCATTGTGACGGTTGAGTGGTGCGCCCCGTAAACGTTTGAGAATGCCTAGTTGAATTTCATGAGGATTGAGTGAGACCAGTTGATTAAAGCTGTCAGCGAAATTATCTAATGTGTCACTGGGCAAGCCAAAAATCAGATCGGTGTGTAAATGAGCACCAGTATGCTCGCGTAGCCAACGGATATTTTCGCGAGTCTTATCATTGTTTTGTTTGCGGCTGATCAGTGTTTGGATATCACTATCAAACGTCTGAATACCAATCTCAAATTGTAGGCTTTGTGGGGGAAAGCGCGTTAATACCTCTTTTAATTTATCAGGTAGATTATCAGGCACGACTTCAAAGTGAAGGTATAAATCATCTGTCATACGCTCCAGAAAAAACTCCAGAATGCGAATGCTGGTGGAGACCTTGAGGTTAAAGGTCCGATCGATGAATTTAAAGTTACGCACGCCGCGTTGCCATAAGGCATCCATTTCAGCCAGGAATGATTCCAGCGGGAAGGCGGTTGCTGTTTTATCTAAGGCCGACAAACAAAACTCACACTTAAATGGACAGCCGCGTGATGCTTCGACATAAATTAGCCGGTTACGAATATCTTCTTCATTATAGAGATGGTAGGGCAGTTGTAATTCAGCTAACTCAGTAGCGATACCATCAATATATTTTGTTTCAGGCCGTGCTTTATCTAAAATTTGGCGGCACAGCTCACGAAAGCTTTTTTCACCCGGACCACTGATCACAAAATCAGCTAATTCACAGATATCTGGTACATCCGGGTAATGGCCGACTTCCGGCCCACCAAGCACGATAACGGTGTCGGGTGATATTTGTTTAATGACGGTAACAATGTCACTGATTTCACGAATATTCCATATATAAACACTAAAGCCAATAATTTTAGGCTGATGCTGCAACAGGTGCTCAGCAATATTGAGTGTTTGTTCCTGAATAGTGAACTCGATCACTTTGGTTTTTGATTCAAGTTCTTCCAAGTTGGCAAGTAAATACCTCAACCCAAATGCAGAGTGCATATAGCGGGCATTAAGCGTGGTAAGCAGGATGTCGTATTGCTGAGTCATATTTTATGTTGTCTGATAACCCAACTCAGCGGCTAATTGCGCACTGTAATGAGCTAAGTCGGTGAGAACCGTTTGCTGTTTTTCAGATAAATCTTGTTGTCTGGCCTCGGCCAGAGCGGCATAAAACGCTGAAAAATTCAGAATAGGGTTGGCTGTATCATCTGCCAAACGTTGTTGACGGTACTGCAGCCATTGTTCTTGCTCATCCGAGCTCAATGACTCAGGCCAGTTTCGTGCACGATAGCGAAATAACATTTCCGTCAGGCGTGGATCTTCAAACGGAATAGATAAGGTCTTTAACATATCAGGTTCAGCTGAACGAATTATCTCCATTTTGCGTTTGTCATTATCACTGAAAAAACCACCGCTATAGAGACTGGCATCAGGATCGGATACGGGATCAAATGGTTTAGGGCTGAATATTTGCGAGAGTTTTTCTGTTAAATCACCAGCTGCATTAAGCATATCCATGTGTTTTTGATGTTGAGCACGATCAATATGCAAGCGCTGGGCTGCAGCAGCATTTAACGTGGCTACCGGTACCACCACCGGGCATTTATTGATATGTATTGTTTTCAGTGCAGGACGCTCCACGCCGACAGCCAACTCAGCCGAAGGGGTGAATAAACGTTGTTGTAAGGTCTCAGCATCAAGCTCTATTAAATCGGTAGGATCGTAGCGACAGTCGTAGACAATAACGCCATTAGGATTGGTCGGATCTTTTGCTAAAGGTACCACCATTGCCGCGCCGCAATACTCACTGGGATACATTCTAGATACATGAATGACAGGCGTGCGCTCACGGATGTTCAGTAGGGGGGCAACCGCAGTTTTGCGACGATTCTGATAAACATAATCAAATAATTTGGGTTGTGCATTTTTAATGAGCTTAGCAATTTCTATGGTGGCATAAACGTCTACTAGGGCATCATGAGCACCAATTTGTTCAATATTATTGGCTGCGGTTAAATGCTCTAATCGAAAACTGGGTTTGCCGTCTTCGCGATCTGGCCAGTTGATGCCTTCTGGTCTGAGTGCCCGAGTCAGCCTGACCATGTCGATAATATCCCAGCGAGAATTACCGTTCTGCCATTCACGGGCATAAGCATCATAAAAATTACGAAACAAACTAAAACGGGTGAACTCATCATCAAACCGTAAACTGTTATAACCCACACCGCAGGTGCCTGGCTCTGCCAGTTCAGCATGTATACGCGCCATAAACTCGGCCTCAGTCAAGCCTTCTTTTTCCGCTTTTTGTGGTGTAATGCCGGTGATTAAAGAGGCTTGTGGATGAGGTAAAAAATCGTTGGCGGGTTTGCAATAAATCATCAACGGTTCGCCAATGATATTGAGATCTTCATCGGTGCGAATACCGGCAAACTGCAAAGGTCTGTCATAACGGGGATCTGTGCCAGAAGTTTCATAGTCATGCCAGTAAAGCGTATTCATAATTAATTCAATATCTTAGGTTGATTCCGGTGATGTGAAGCCATCTTAACGTAAAAAGCCATACACCAGTGAGCGATGTATGGCTTTATCACTGATTGCCGATTACAAAGCGGCGAATGCGGTTTTTGCTGCAGATAAGGTATGTTCAATTTCTTGCTGACCATGGGCCGCAGAGACAAAACCTGCTTCAAATGCTGATGGTGCCAGATACACGCCGTTATCAAGCATCAAATGGAAGAAGTGTTTGAAACGCTCTTGATCACAGGCCACGACCTGTTCGTAAAAATTCACCTCACTATCTTCGGTAAAGAACAGGCCAAACATACCGCCGACCTGATTCGTTGTCATTGGAATGCCGGCTTTATCAGCCAGTTCCTGCAAACCTGAGACTAGCGTTTCAGTGGTGCTGGTTAACGCGGCATGAAAGCCTGATTGCTGAATGAGTTTTAATGTGGTCAGGCCCGCTGCCATGGCGATGGGATTACCGGATAAGGTTCCTGCCTGGTAAACAGGTCCCAATGGAGCTATGTGCTCCATGACTTCTCGTTTGCCACCAAAGGCGCCAACGGGTAAACCACCACCGATAATTTTGCCAAATGTCGTTAAATCTGGAGTGACATTGTAATGGGCTTGCGCGCCACCCAAGGCAACACGGAATCCAGTCATCACTTCGTCAAAAATCAATACAGTACCGTACTCATCGCAAATGGCGCGCAGCCCTTCAAGGAATCCAGGCACGGGTGGAATACAATTCATATTACCGGCAACAGGCTCGATGATAATACAGGCAATCTGATCACCGGCCTCTTCAAAGCAGGCTTTGACAGACTCCAGATCGTTATAACGCAAAGTCAGGGTATGTTCTGCCAATGACGCAGGGACGCCGGCAGAAGAAGGAACACCTAAAGTTAACGCACCAGAACCGGCTTTCACTAGTAGGGAATCAGCATGACCGTGATAACAGCCTTCAAACTTGACGATTTTGTCACGGCCGGTATAGCCACGAGCTAAGCGAATAGCACTCATTGTCGCTTCAGTACCAGAGCTGACCATACGGACTAATTCCATTGAAGGTACTATCTCACATACCAAGTCAGCCATCGTTGTTTCGATTTCTGTTGGGGCACCGAAACCTAAACCATGATTTACCGCCTCTTTGACAGCATCAAGTACTTCCTGATGTGCATGACCGACAATCATCGGTCCCCAAGAACCAATGTAGTCAACATACTTTTTGCCTGTCGCATCTGTTAGCCATGCGCCTTTTCCCTCACGGAAAAACACGGGATCACCGCCTACACCTTTAAATGCACGAACAGGCGAGTTGACGCCACCTGGGATATGTTTTTGGGCTTTTTGGAACAAATCGTGGTTATTTTGCATGCTGTTTCCTAATCGTCTCCGTTGTAACTGTGCGATAATTCTAAACTTATCTCATCTATTGTACTGATGATCATGAGTTTAAAACTACGATTACTGATTATAGTCAGCATCATTTTGCTGATTAACTTTGCTGCCGCCGGTTATTTCATGGTGCAAAACGCCAGATTAGCGCTTGCTCAAGAAATGGCCTCCAGTACGCAATTAGCGAAAGGTTTGCTGGTAAATGCGCTTCCGACATTACGTTTTTCTAATGATCTGAGTGAGCGACTGACATTGATTGTCGATAGTGTCAGACATACCCGCCATATACGAGCCTGGTTTGAAGATATGCATGGCCAACCGCTAATTGGTCAGGAAGATCAAACCGGCTTTTTTAATAAACCTGATGCACCGGACTGGTTCATTCGTATGATGGAGCCTGAGGCCGTGGCCTTTAGACGCCTTATTACCAAAGGCAGTAAATCCTATGGTTATTTGGTGGTTGAAGCCGATCCCAGCGATGAAGTCACGGAGGTCTGGCAGGATATTCAAACGTTATTCTGGCTGGGTGTATTCTTCTTATTACTGATCTTGAGTCTGATTTATCTCGCTCTGCGTCAAGGCTTACGGCCATTGTCGCAATTGTCTGATGCCTTAGGCCATCTTGAACAGGGTGACTTTACAGCTCGTGTTGATACTTCTGCCGTAAAAGAGCTTAATCCTATCCAGATTCGTTTTAACCATATGGCCAGCGTGCTAGAAAAGACGATGGTCGAAAACCATGCGCTTGCGGGTAATATGCTCAGCTTGCAGGAATCCCAGCAGCGCGATCTGGCAAGAGAACTACATGATGAGTTAGCGCCATGTTTATTCGGGATTCGCGTTGATTTAGGTGAAATTGAACGAATTGCTGGCGAAAATCATTTGATCGAGATTGAAGAGAAAGTGGGGTCAGTCAAGACCATCACTAATCATATTCAATCTCTTGTGAGAAAAATGCTAAGTCGATTGCGTCCTATGACATTGGATGATTTGGGGCTAACCGAAGCATTAAGAGATATGTTGCATAACTGGCGTGAGCGCCAGCCAGAGATTGACTGGGAATGGGATTTTGTCGGTGAATTTGAATCCTTACCTGATACCTTACAGGTCACGATTTACCGTCTGGTGCAGGAATGTACGACCAACTGCGTACGTCATGCCCATGCCAGTCATGTAAAAGTTGAAGTACGCCGGGAAGCTGAGACAATTAAAGTTGCTGTGACGGATGACGGAAAAGGTCTGGATGCTAACTTGGTGAAAGGGTTTGGTTTAATTGGTATGCGAGAAAGGGTGTCAGCACTCGGTGGTCGTATAGCGTTTGATACGGAAGAAGGACGTGGTTTACAGGTCCGAGTGTTGATTCCATTAAAGGGTGAAACAAAAAATGAAACAGGCATTAACAATTTTGGTGGTGGACGATCATCCGATAGTCAGAGCAGGTTGTCGTCAACTGATTCAACAAATTCCCTCGGCTACAGTTCTCGAAGCTGAAACAGGCGAAGAAGGGTACCGCCTTTTTCAGGAGTCTCAGCCTGATATGGTGTTGCTGGATATTACACTACCAGGTGTCGGTGGTCTGGAAGTATTAAGACGTATCAGGGCTAACCGTGAAGATGCGAAAGTGTTGATGTTCAGTATGCACGAAGACCCCGTCTTTGCCTCGCGTGCGATGCAGTCTGGTGCCAGAGGATATATCACCAAGAATAATGCCGCGGATCACTTAGTGGAAGCGGTGAGTAAAGTACTTGATGGTAAAATTTATTTAAGTCCGGATATGGCTCAACAGTTAGCCATGTTGAATATAGATGCTGGTACGAGTGCTCTAAGTGATTTGTCGCGTCGTGAGTTGGAAATATTACGATTGTTAGGTGAGGGCAAGAGTATGACTGAGATTTCTGAAGTGTTAGGAATTAGTTATAAAACGGTTGCCAATAACCTGACGCAAATTAAAAGTAAGCTAGATATCAGTAAAACCGCAGAGCTGATGCGCTTTGCGATAAGTCATGGCATTGCATCGTAAATAATTGATATTGAAGGAAAGAGGAATAGGAATAATTTCCCGAGTTATTAGGATAAGTCGCTCATTTGCAAACGTCGGGCGATTTGTATTATGTATCTCAAGTTTATAGAAATTTCAGCTTCTATAGTCTTATATTTCTCTCTCCTTCTATGAAGGTTTCGCCAGATACAATTTGTATCTGGCTTTTTTTTGCCTGTAATTTTACAGAGAGCTTTCCCCACTTTCCATTCTCTTGTTAATATGCCTCTTTCGTTTACTGCCGTTAAGCGGCAAATAAGGGATTTGGAATTTATGCACCTCAAGCAAACCATCAAATGTGGTTGGCAGTTGAGTATTCTTATAGCATTGCCTTTTCTGGCCAATGCTGGCGCCTTAGATGAGGCGATTGATACTCAGGTCAATACCGATATCGCGGCACAAAAGTCTCAAGAAAAGATTGATAATTTGTCTGATGAAACCACGGATATGTTGGCAGAGTATCGTGATGTATTACGACAAACTCAAAGCCTCAAATCCTACAATGATCAGCTCGAGTCCCTCGTTGACTCTCAACAACAAGAAATGGCTTCAATTTCTGAGCAGCTCGATAATATTGAAACAACTCAGCATGATATTGTCCCGCTAATGCTGAAAATGGTAGATGTGCTGACTCAATTCGTCGAGCTTGATATCCCTTTTCTACAGCAGGAACGGCAAACACGTTTAGCGGCTCTTAATGCCATGATGGGACGCGCAGATGTATCCTTGGCAGAAAAATATCGCCGCATCATGGAAGCCTACCAGGTTGAAACGGAATATGGCCGCACTATTGAAGCCTACCAAGCTGATCTGCTTGAAGGTGAAACGAAAAAGACAGTCGATTTTTTAAGAATTGGTCGCGTCAACCTATATTACCTCTCACTGGATGGAAAAGAAGCAGGTATGTGGGACAAAGAGGATAAACAATGGATTACTTTATCTGACGATTATATCAAGGCCATTAATGATGGCTTGAAAGTGGCGAGAAAGCAGTCGCCACCAGACCTGATGGTATTACCTGTCAAAGCAGTAGGAGAGAAACAATGAAACAGCTAATTTCTCTTTTACTACTCAGCATTTGTCTACCCGCCTTTGCGGCTGATAAACCTGCTAACCTGGATCAGTTATTAGAACAGGTAAAACGGGAACGTGTGCTTGAGCAGCAGCAAAATCAACGGCGTGAAGCAGAATTTGCCCAAGCACATAGTGAACAAGCTAATCTTTTGGCGGAAGCCAAAAGAGAGTTAGCCGCACAAGAAAATCGTACCGAACAGCTCAACACCACTTTTAATGAACAAGAACAACGTTTAGCTGAACAACAGAACTTACTTGATGAAAAATCAGGTTCACTGGGTGAATTATTTGGGACAGTCAGACAGGTTGCTAATGACAGTCGTGGTGTCCTGGAAAGTTCAATGACCAACGTTCAACATCCTGAAAGGGTAGACTTTCTCAATAACTTGAGTGAAAGCAAACAACAACCGACGATAGAAGAGCTACGCCAGTTGTGGTTAACACTGCAAGAAGAAATGACGGCTTCGGGCAAAGTCGAAAAATTTACCACCCCCGTTATTACAACCACCGGTGATGTTGAAGATAAAGACGTCACTCGCATTGGTGTCTTTACGGCTTTTTCTGATGGGACTTTCCTAAGATACCTGTCTGAGACCGGCAATTTAGTTGAGCTGGCAAGGCAACCTGTGGATCGCTTCAGAAACGTCGTATCTGAGTTTGAAGAGACACAAGCAGGTGAGTTAATGCCAACTGTTGTTGATCCCACCCGTGGTGCGATCATGGCCTTGTTAGTGCAGACACCCACTCTGAAAGAACGTATTCAACAAGGTGGCTGGATTGGCTACATCATTTTAGTGCTTGGTGCTATTGGCCTCATTATCGCACTCATCCAGTTTTTAACGCTGACCAAAGATGGTCATGGCATTGCCAAACAGCAGAAACAAAAAGAAGTCAGCGAAAAAAATCCGCTGGGACGAATTTTGTCTGTTTACAATGATCGCTTAGCACATGATGTGGAAACCTTATCTTTAAAACTGGATGAGGCTATTCTCAGAGAAATGCCTAAGTTGGAGCGCGGTTTGATTACACTAGCTATTCTAGCCGCGATTGCCCCTATGCTTGGTTTGTTGGGGACGGTTTCAGGCATGATAGAAACATTCCAATCAATCACATTATTTGGTACTGGTGATCCTAAATTAATGTCTGGTGGTATATCTCAGGCATTGGTCACTACAGAGCTGGGGCTGGCTGTAGCGATTCCTTTATTGTTGATTCACAGTGGTTTATCAGGCAAGTCGAATCGATTAGTGCAAATTCTTGATGAAGAAAGTGCGGCTATCGTTGCTCGTAATGCGGAAAAACAACATGACCAATCTGTCTGACGGACTTTTTCAGATTGAATTACTGATGGAAAGCGGGGGAACCGTTTTATGGTTGATCCTGTTTTCGTCTGTATTAATGTGGACCTTAATTATTGAGCGTTATTTGTTTGTGGTGTTCACACATCCCAAACAAATGAAAAAGCGAATTCAGGAGTGGCAAGAGCGTCAGGACAGAAATAGTTGGTTTGCTGTTCAAATACGTCAAGGCATGATTACTGAAAGTCGTATTTCCCTGCAACGCTATTTGATGACAATTCGCACACTCACCGTCGCCTTGCCCATGCTGGGCTTACTGGGCACAGTGGGTGGAATGATTCAAACATTTGATGTCATGACCGTTTTCGGTACAGGTAATGCCAGAGGCATGGCTGGTGGGATTTCTGTTGCCCTGATTACGACGATGGGCGGTCTTTTGACGGCATTATCTGGTTTGTATTTCAGCACGCAGTTAACTCAACGTACAGAACGCGAAGTCGATAAAGTGGCTGACGCCCTGCGTAGAGAGTAAAGGATAGACATGAGAAACCGACATTCCCGACGCCAAAGCGGCGGTATCGCTGAAATAAACATGACACCATTGATAGATATGGTGTTTATCTTATTAATCTTCTTTATTGTCACCAGCTCTTTTGTCAAAGAGACCGGAGTAGACGTTAACCGACCTTCGGCCAAAACAGCTGTGAAAAAAGAGCGGGCAAATATTCTGATTTCGATTCGTGCCAATGACGAAATCTGGATGGATAAACGCCAAATTGATCGTCGTGCTGTCAGGGCTAATGTTGAGCGAATGCATGCTGAAAATCCAGAAGGTTCTGTGATCATCTTAGCGGATGAAGAAGCCAAAACCGGTCTGTTAATTGAGGTGATGGACCAGGCCCGGTTGGCGGGTGTGGCCAATGTATCTATTGCTGCTGAACGCGACTAACGGCGGTCTTGATGAGATTAGTAGTAGGTATCCTTCTGGCATTAGTGGTGAACTTTGGTCTGTTCTATTTAATGGAACACATGACCAATAGTAAAAGCATTGATAGACGTGAGATTGAAGAAGTCCAGATTCTGGACTTTGTGCGTTTGAAAAAAGAAGAAGCTCAACCCGAAACAAAAAAGCGAGAAGTACCCAAAAAACCACCACCACCGGAAGAGCCGCCACCACCACCTGAACCGGCCGCCACTCAGGCAGATAAACCTGATGCACCTACGCCACAGATGGATATTCCTGCCATTGATGTGCCCATGAATATTACAGGCGGGCCTTATCTGGGCGATTTTGCCGCTGCTCCCAAAGCAGCGCCAGCACCAGCACCGAATAATGCGCCAATGTTAGATAATGAGGTGGTGCCACTGGTGCGTATTCCTCCTAAATATCCTCGCGTGGCTTCCAGACGGGGTATTGAAGGTGTGGTCACGGTGACATTTATCATCACTAAAGATGGCCGAGTACGTGATCCAAAAGTTATTAAAGCTGAACCTGCTAGTGTGTTTAATGATGCGGCTTTGAGAGCGATCCTTAAATGGAAGTTCAAACCTAAGTATGTGGATGGACAAGCTGTTGAACGTCAGGCCACTCAGGAAATAGAGTTTAAATTGTCACGATGAGTAAGCCATTACTAACCATATTGATTGTGCTGTTTGTCCTAGGGATAGGGACTGTCTCTGCTGCCGAAACGAAAGATGAGCAGTTTCTACTTAGCGAAGACACATATAAAGCCCTGAATCAGGCTCAAGAGCTGATGGAGAAAGAAAGCTATCCTCAAGCTCAACAGCAGCTGAATAACTTGCTCGATAAGGTGGAAAAAGGCAGCTATGAGCAAGCCGTTGTTCTGCAAACATTGGGTTTTTTATACTCCTCCCTTGAACAGTATAAAAAAGCGACGGATACATTTCAGCGCGCGTTGGACTTGGATGCCTTGCCAAAGGATGTAACGCACACGCTACGTTATAATCTGGCGCAGCTACTAATTGCGGATGGCCAGTATAAAAAAGGTATTCCGCTGATGGAAGAATGGCTGTCTGCAGAAAAAAAACCTGACAACACAGTCTATGTGCTTTTGGCCAGTGCCTATTATCAAATAGAAAACTTTTCAAAAGCAGCGGATAGAATCAACATCGCCATCAAAAACGATAAAACTCCCAAAGAGGACTGGTACCGCTTATTGTTATCCTCGTACTTGTCACTGAAACACTATAAGTCTGCCATTAATGTGCTTGAGGTATTGATTACCCGATATCCGGATAAAAAAGTGTATTGGGAGCAATTGTCTGCTTTATACATGCAACAGAATAAAGAGTTCACCTCTCTTGCTGTAAAAATGCTGGCTAAACGTCTTGACCTGACAGAACCTAAAACCCTGGTCAACTTGTCAGATATGTACCGTTATCTGGCCGTGCCATTCAAAGCTGGCCAACTACTTGAACAAGGTATGCAACAAAAAGTCATCCCACGTAATTATGACAATCTGAATAAGTTAGCTGACAGTTGGTTAGCCGCACGGGAAAATCAGCGTGCAGCAGAGACATTAAACGTCATGATTACCATGGATAACACGGGTGAAAGCCACTTAAAACTGAGCCAAATCTATATCAGGACTGAGCAGTGGGGTAAGGTAGTAGATACGTTATCCAGTACCATAAATAAATTAAAAGGCAATAAACTGGGGCAAACCCACCTGATGTTAGGAACGGCTTATTACCACCTGGACAATTTAGAGCAGGCAAAGGATCAGTTTATAAAAGCCGCGGCTTTTGATGCACAGAAAAAACAAGCTGGGCAGTGGTTGCAACATATTAAGAGTCTGTTAGAGAAGAAAGATGAGCCGGCTGCCTGATCTGCATGAGCAAAAACAGGCACTGGTTCAACATTACAAATGGTTGCGTCAATACGGATGCAATGACTCCCACAGTGGTAATGCTTCTTTTCGCTGGCATAATGATGTCTGGGTGACGCCAACAGGTTGTTGTGCCGATACACTCAGCCCTGATGATTTGGTTCGTTGTCATCTTGATGGCCACTGCGGGGAAGGCGCTTCTCTGGATGCGTCTCTGCATATTGCTGTTTATCAACAAAACGACAAAACCCGGGCAGTATTTCATAGCCATGGACCTCATACCGTCGCCATGACATTAACTGGTGATGGTTTTACACCCATCGATTTTGAAGGGCAATACTACTTTCCAGTGGTCCCGATTATTCATATCAATTATGCTGAATATGTTGAAAAGGCACCCGCTGCTGTTGCGCAGACTTTAAAAAAGTATAAGGTGACAGTAGTCAGTGGCCATGGTGTCTATGCCTGTGCCGAAACGATAAATTTGGCCTATAAATGGACATGTTCACTGGAGTTGTCAGCAAAAACAGCATGGTTAGCTAAACAAATCTAAAGTGTGTGACTTATTTTCGCAACAAATTCACAGTTCATTAGTCATAACGACACAATAAAAATACAGAGATGAGGTAGCAATATGACTGCTGAAAGCGCATTGAAAAAATATGCTTCGATGGAAAGTTCTTATTTAAGAACGCCAGTACTAGACGAAGGTAACCCAGCAGAGAAACGTCAAGAAATTGCTGATTACTTTAATTTCACTTTCGAACGTTACGAATCTTTATTTGCTACCTTAAGCGATGATCAAGCCTACTTTCAGAAGTCGATTCCTCTTCGTCACCCATTGATTTTTTATTTTGGTCACACGGCGACTTTTTTCGTTAATAAAATGCTGTTAGCAGGGCTGATTGATAAACGCATTGATCCTAAATTTGAATCGATGTTTGCGGTGGGCGTGGATGAAATGAGTTGGGATGATCTCAACGATGATCATTATGACTGGCCAGCGGTTGAAGAGGTTAAAGCATACCGCAAGAAAGTACAGGCGATGGTTAACAAGGTGATTCGTCAGGCGCCACTCAAATTACCTATTGATTGGGACAATCCATGGTGGTCTATCATGATGGGGATTGAGCATGAGCAGATCCATCTTGAAACCTCTTCAGTTCTTATTCGTCAGCAACGACTGGAATGGGTAAAACCCCATTCTGCCTGGCAACCATTCAAAGAAACAAACCAAGCACCTGAGAATAGCCTGGTCGATGTGCCTGCTGGAAAAGTGAGTTTGGGTAAACCTTATTCAGATTCCATATACGGCTGGGATAATGAATATGGCACACACGAGGCAGAAATTGAGACCTTTCAGGCTGCTAAGTTTTTAGTCAGTAATCAGGAGTTTCTTGAGTTCGTCGAAGCCGGTGGCTATAACACCGATGAATACTGGTCTGAGGACGGTCTGCAATGGCGTCAGTTTACCCAGGCACAGCATCCCACTTTTTGGCTTGAAACCAAGCAAGGCTGGCAGTGTCGTTTGATGACTGAGGTCATTGATATGCCATGGGACTGGCCAGTTGATGTTAATTATCACGAAGCAAAAGCGTTTTGTAATTGGAAAGCAAAGCTAACGGGCCAATCCGTGCGTCTTCCAACCGAAGATGAATGGTATCGACTCTATGATGAGGCTGGACTGCAAGAATTAACCAGCGATCTCGCACCGGCAAATATTCATCTGGACTATGCGGCTTCATCTTGTCCGGTGAATTTCTTTAAACACGGTGATTGGTATGATGTCATTGGTAATGTGTGGCAATGGACTGAAACACCCATTTATCCATTCGATGAGTTTAAAGTACATCCTATCTACGATGACTTTACGACACCGACTTTTGACGGTCGCCACAACCTGATTAAAGGTGGATCGTGGATTTCCTCCGGTAACGAAAGCCGCAAAGCATCTCGCTATGCTTTTCGTAAACATTTTTTCCAGCATGCCGGATTCCGTTATGTCGTGTCCGAGGCTGAGCTGGAAGAATACAGTTCTAACTACGAAACAGATACGATGCTGTCACAGTATGCAGAATTCCATTATGGTGATGAATACCTTAATGTAGCGAATTTCCCTAAAGCACTGGCTGAGCTTGCTATTGAAATGATGGCGGGCAAAGAAATGAAAAAGGCGCTGGATTTGGGATGTTCAGTGGGTCGAGCGAGTTTTGAGTTAGCCAAACATTTCAAACAAGTGACCGGCATTGACTTTTCAGCACGTCTTATTAATCTCGGCACCCAAATGGCTGAGCAAGGTGTGGTGCGATACACCATCACTGATGAAGGTGAGTTAGTTCACTACAATGAGCGACGCCTCGACCAACTTGGATTAGAAGACACAGCTGCTAAGGTCGAATTTTTACAGGGTGATGCCTGTAACCTGAAGCCCATATTCAGAGAGTATGACCTGATATTAGCTGCTAACCTGATTGATCGACTCTACAAACCGGCACAATTTTTAGCGACAGTACATGAACGGTTGAATCAGAATGGCTTGCTGGTACTGGCTTCGCCTTATACCTGGCTGGAAGAACACACGGAAAAAGCACATTGGTTGGGCGGTTTCAAGAAAGATGGCGAAAGCTTTACCACGCTGGATGGTTTAAAGGTGATTTTAGAACCCCATTTCGAGCTTGTTCGTGGGCCGGAAGCAATCCCTTTTGTTATTCGTGAAACGAGCCGAAAATTCCAACATACCTTATCTGAAGTGACGGTCTGGAAACGTAAATAATGACGATAGATTTTGATCAGAAGATAGATCGAAGTTTTAGTCATAGTCTGAAATTTGATGCCAGAGCAGCTTATTTCGGCCGGAGCGATGTGATTCCGATGTGGGTGGCGGATATGGACTTTGCTGCTCCAGAAGCTGTGACAAAGGCGCTCGTTGAACGTGCTAAGCATCCAGTCTATGGATACACCTTGCATCCTGACTCCATGTATGACGCTTTGATTGACTGGAGTGCCAAGCGTTATCAATGGCAGATAAAGCAAAGCGAGATCATAATGTGTCCTGGCGTTGTCCCTTCAATCAATGCCGTTATTGAAGCGATCACAGAGCCTGGTGACAAAGTCATTGTTCAGCCTCCCGTTTACTTTCCGTTTTTTTCATCGGTTGAGAAAAGTGGCAGGGAGTTAGTGTTAAATCCGCTTTATCTCGACAATAATCGCTACTATATTGATTTTGAGCATCTTGAACAGTGTGCACAGCAAGGTGCTAAAACATTACTTTTTTGTTCCCCTCACAATCCAGTTGGTCGGGTTTGGACACAGGAAGAATTAGCACAGTTACTTGAGCTGGCTGAGCGTTATCAGATGACTATTATCTCTGATGAAATTCATGCTGATCTGATTTTTCCTGAACAACAGCATATTGCATTGGCAACGCTGACTCAGGCCAATAATGTCATCACTACATTAGCACCCAGTAAAACATTCAATATTGCCGGTATGGGCTTATCGTCACTGATTGTCAGTGATAAGCAACAGCGCAGAGCGATTAAAGCGGTGTTTGAACAGTGGCATATTAGCCCTTCTAACCCTTTCAGCATCACCGCGTTTGAAGCGGCTTATCGTCATGGTGAAGACTGGTTAGACCAGCTGAATATTTATATTTACAAAAATAAGAAGTGGGTAGAAGATTTTCTTCAAACTCGTTGTCCTCAGCTCAAGCTGATTGAGTCGGAAGGCACGTATTTATTGTGGCTCGATTGCCGTGCTTTAGGAATGGATAATGAGACACTCAAACGTTTCTTTATCGAGCAGGCCGGCGTAGGTATGAATCCAGGTTATGTCTTTGGTGATAATGGGGCAGGGTTTATGCGTCTTAATATTGGAACACGTCTCGAGATTGTCCAGCAGGCAATGAAGAGAATCGCTAGTGCCATTGATGGTATTAGTGCAAGCTGAAGCATCATCTTGGCTAGCAGTCAGAACCTAATCACTAGCAAGCAAATTAATTCAGTCAGGAAACGGAGTTTACAGCGATGATGAATGATGAAATTGGTGAAGCGGCAGGTGTTGTATGGACGTTCTTAAACGCGCAGGGTGAGACCTCAGCTTCACGTATATGCAAAGAGACCAAGCTTGAGGCAAAGCTGTTTCAGCGAGCTGTAGGCTGGTTAGCTAAAGAGAATAAGCTACTTATCAAGCAACAAGGGCGTACCGAATACCTTAGTTTGCGTTGATTTTTGAGTAACGACGTTTGACTGAAAATGCGCCCCGAATATCACCCATCTTATAGCCGGTAGCCATGTCATTAGGATAGTTCTTGTCTATTATCTTGCTAACAGGTAACGCTATCTTGCTGCCATGACATGACAGACAGACTTTATCCGTTGGGATCGCTTTCATATAACGCCAGTCATAGCCCAAATCAGAGTCGACTTTTTCTATGAAGGTCAGAGATTGAATAGCTTCTCCCGTTTTTAGGCGCGTTTCAAAGTTCTGTAGAACACCTGTTTCCCAGCTGTCAGCTTCATTCTCAAGGTTGCGAACTCGCAAGCTTGTTCGATGAATATCGAGACTGTATTTCTTCGACATTTCATCAGCGATGGTCGGTGCGACCAATTTACAGACAGAAATAGCTTCTACAGGACCACCGTCCTGTAGCGCTGACATTAATGCTTCTTTCAGATGCGTTGATAGATCTTTGATAGCCGCCTGAGCATCACGCTCGAAAGCCGCTTGTTCATCGCTATCTGCATAGGCGGGTATGCCGAAACCCACTGCAATAATGAGAGGGAAAAGAAGACCCAGACGCATTAATTGATCGCCATGTGAAAGTAGCCATAGAGCATTATGGGCCAGCATAGATAAGGGCTGAGTAAAAAGTGCCATAGAGTCCTTTTTGGAGCAAAGCCCACACCATGAATAAACCCAATGCAAATGCCGACAAGCAACAGCATTAATAAATCATGATCAGATTTACCATTTTCCATTAACAAACGGTTGGGAAAAACTAATATCGCTGCAGACAAGCCTAATGCCATTAATAGGCTAAGCAAACGAATAATAGTTTTATCTAACCAAGATTCAGTCATCCAGCGTATCCATTGGGCAGTTTTCTAACCACATGACATTGATAATACCTAATGCCACAGCTAATAAAATTCCAAGTATCCAGGCAAAATACCACATAACAGGTTCCTAATAGGTTGAATGTTGGTTACCACGAATGAAATTCACATCGAGTCTTCGCCACATACGACGGTAGGTCCAGAAGCTGTAGCAAATAATAATTGGCACCATGACTACCGCCACCCAAAACATAATCTTTAATGTTAACAAACTCGAGGTGGCATCCCACATAGTCAGGCTATGATTCACTGCATCACTTGATGGCATGATGAATGGGAACATAGAAAATCCAGCGGTCAGGATAATGCCCGTCAGTGTGATGGAACTGCTGATAAAAGCCCAGCCAGCACGTGAAAAGTGAGAAAATAAATACACGCCAATCATGCCCAGAAAAGCCAATATGGGCGCCAGCATCATCCATGGATACTGTTGATAATTGAGTAACCAGCCTCCCGCTTGAGTGGTGACTTGTTTCATGTCGGGTGTAAAGCTAGCACTTGCCGCAGGCATAGAACTGACGACATAGCCATCAATACCAAAGGACACCCATAAGCCGGCTAAAGCAAAGGCAATTAATAAGGCGACGGAACTGGCCTTGGCAACTTGTGTGGCTCGCCATTCAAGACTATCCAATGTTCGAATTTGCAACCAGACAGATCCATGCATAACAATCATCAGCAAGCTGACTACGCCCGCTAACAAGGCAAAGGGATTCAATAACTGCAGGAAGCCACCGGTGTAGTTTGGACGCATCATCTCGTCAAAATAAAAGGGTACACCCAGTAATAAATTACCGAATGCCACACCAAAGATAAGTGGCGGGACAAAGCTGCCGATAAATAACCCCCAATCCCAGCTGGAACGCCAGCGTGTGTCATCCAGTTTACTTCGATAGTCAAACCCTACAGGTCGAAGAAAGAGGGCAAACAACGTTAGCATCATCGCTAAATAAAAACCTGAAAACGCCATGGCATAAACCAATGGCCATGCAGCGAATAAGGCACCACCTGCCGTGACTAACCACACTTGGTTTCCTTCCC
Source organism: Methylophaga sp. (assembly GCA_002706095.1). Classification (GTDB taxonomy): domain Bacteria; phylum Pseudomonadota; class Gammaproteobacteria; order Nitrosococcales; family Methylophagaceae; genus Methylophaga; species Methylophaga marina. The sequence continues at coordinate 26,800 of PAJP01000021.1, forward strand.
AGTGAGGACCGACCGTATTAATCATAATACGGCGCTCTTCATCAGTATGGCCGATAAACGGTAGCAAAATTCCTACGCCCATATCAAAGCCATCAGTCAAGGCAAAGCCAATAAGGAGAATTCCCATCAGCAGCCACCAGATTAATTTTAATGTTTCGTAATCCAGTACCATGATTAGCTCCTCGCTGCTGATGTTTCGTGGTGGTAACGACCCGTGTGTAAACTGCTAGGTCCTTGCCTGATGAACCGGATCATCAGGTAAAGCTCAACAATTAACAGCAACGTGTAAAAGACAACTAACGCTATCAGGCTGTTGTATACATCACCGGCGGACAAGGTCGATGTCGAAATATGCGTTGGTAAAATGCCACTGATGGTCCAGGGTTGTCGACCAAATTCAGCTACAAACCAACCTGTCTCGGCGGCTATCCATGGTAAAGGTAGGCTGAACATCGCCAGACGAAGCAACCATTTTTTCTTGTACTCTTGTCTTTTTGCACAGTGATAGAAAGACAAAAAGAACACAATCAGCATGGCAAAACCACAAGCGACCATGACTCTGAACGCCCAGAACATAGGTGCAACAGGTGGCACAGTATCACGTGCTGCCGCTTTAATTTGTTCGTCTGTCGCGTCGGTGACGTTGTTAGTATATTTCTTCAACAGTAGTCCGTAGCCCAAGTCATCTTTGACTTCATCAAACACGGCTTTAGTTTCTTCTGTGACAGGACCTTCGCGTAATTGTTTTAATAAGGCGTAGGCTTGCATACCATTACGAACACGGTCTTCATGTTCAGCTACCAGATCTTTAACACCCGTAACAGGTTCAGTGACTGAGCGTGTCGCAATGAGTCCCAGAAGATAAGGGATCTTAACCGCATAGTCGGTTTCCATTGTTTCGTCATTCGGCAAGCCAAACAGTGTAAATGCGGCAGGTGGCTCTGCAGTTTCCCATTCAGCTTCAATGGCGGCTAATTTTGTTTTCTGTACATCACCTACTTCATAACCACTTTCATCACCTAGCAGAATGACTGAACATATGGCCGCCACCCCAAAACCTGCTGCGACAGCAAAACTACGACGAGCAAAGCCGATGTCACGCTTTCTCAATAAGTAGTAAGCACTGATGCTGAGAACAAACATGGCACCAGTGACATAACCGGCAGCCACAGTATGGATAAACTTCACCTGAGCCACAGGGTTAAAAAATACTTCGGAGAAGCTGGTCAGTTCCATACGCATAGTTTCATAATTGAATTGTGCGCCAACCGGATTTTGCATCCAGGCATTCGCCACCAGAATCCATAATGCAGAAAGATTAGACCCGAGAGCGACCAGGAAAGTGGTGGTTAAATGTTGTCGTTTGCTGAGTCTGTCCCAGCCGAGAAAGAACATACCTACAAAGGTGGACTCAAGCATGAAAGCCATCAAGCCCTCAATGGCTAGTGGGGCACCGAATATATCGCCAACATAGTGCGAATAATAGGCCCAGTTGGTGCCAAACTGAAATTCCATAGTCAGCCCAGTCGTCACACCAAGAGCGAAGTTGATACCGAAGAGTTTGCCCCAGAATTTTGTCATGTCTCGGTAGATTTCTTTACCGGTCATAACATAGACAGATTCCATGATAACCAGAATCCAAGACAGCCCCAAGGTGAGCGGGACAAAAATGAAGTGATACATTGCCGTGATGGCAAACTGCAAACGGGATAGATCGACTAGGTGTTCAGAAATCAAGGTGCTTCTCCATCTGAAGAGTGATTAATAATCACGTCAGCGACGGCGTCATGGTCAATGTCGTCGGGGGCGCTACTAAAAAACAAATGCCAAATAAAAAAAAGTAACACGAGCTTGCAGACCAACATAATGCTAAGCTCAATAATCAATTTTCTATCAGTGAATAATTTCTTCGCCACTATTCCACCACAACATTAATTAAGAAAACATGATCTTAGTCAATTTAAGTTAAATCAGGTTGCCAGCTTAGTTAATTTTAAGGTGGAAATAATACGCCAGATATTTTGTTAAGCAGTCTTATCAGGTTTTTATTTACAAAACTTTACAAACTTGTCACCTTTAACACGAAGGAATCACACACTGACTTTATTTAAATCGTGTTTTTTTCACAGATATGTTGTATCTGTGTTGTCTGTTAGGCTTTTATCCTGCTAACCTTCGGTGGGAATAATTTTAGGTAGATATCTCAACAATGACGAATACATACAATGCATCTGCCATTGAAGTTTTGACGGGGCTTGAGCCTGTCCGAAAACGACCAGGCATGTATACAGATACTGCTCGTCCTAACCATCTTGCCCAAGAGGTCATTGATAACAGTGTTGATGAGGCTGTGGCCGGTCATGCTAAACAAATTCAGGTAACACTTCACAAAGACAATTCATTGGAAGTGAGTGATGATGGTCGGGGTATGCCCGTGGATATTCATCCCGAAGAAGGCGTGCCTGGTGTTGAGGTGATTCTGACCCGACTTCATGCTGGTGGTAAGTTTTCCAATAAGAACTACCGATTTTCAGGTGGTTTACATGGTGTGGGTGTTTCTGTTGTTAATGCATTATCGTCTCGCCTGGAAGTCAAAATTCGTCGAAATGCGACCGAGTATCAGATTGCTTTTGAAAGCGGTGCTTTAGTCGAAGCTTTAAACGAAATTGGTACTGTTGGTAAACGGAATACTGGTACTACAGTGCGATTCTGGCCAGAAGAGCCGTTTTTTGACTCACCTAAATTTTCAGTACCTAGATTACGACATGTACTTCGGGCGAAAGCAGTGTTGTGTCCCGGGTTAGTGGTCACATTTACTGATCTGTCCGGAAAGGAAAAAGTTGAAGATCGCTGGTGTTATGAGGATGGGTTAAATTCTTACCTTTCCTCTGCCCTGACCGATGCTCCCTGTGTCCCTGCCGCGCCTTTTGTAGGCCATATGAGTGAGGAGTCCCAGGAAGTCGACTGGGCACTGATGTGGCAGCTTGAAGCCGGTGACGAGCTGGCCGAAAGTTATGTCAATCTCATTCCCACTGCACAGGGTGGCACCCATGTTAACGGCCTACGCAGCGGCGTTTTGGAAGCACTTAGGGAGTTTTGTGAGTTTCGTAACTTATTGCCGAGAGGTGTCAAGCTAGCACCGGAAGATGTTTGGGAACGCTGTTGTTATGTCTTGTCCGTCAAGTTGGAGGACCCACAGTTTTCAGGACAGACCAAAGAACGCTTATCTTCTCGTCAATGTGCTGGCTTTGTGTCTGGTGTAGTCAAAGATGCCTTTAGTTTGTGGCTGAACCATCACGTGGAAGATGGCGAAAAAATAGCTGATTTGGCGATCAATAACGCTCAGTCCAGATTAAAACAAGCAAAAAAAGTGGTCCGGAAACGGGTACAGTCCGGTCCGGCTCTACCGGGTAAGTTAGCGGATTGCGCTTCACAGGACCCATCCCGTACAGAATTATTTTTAGTCGAAGGGGACTCGGCTGGCGGCAGTGCCAAGCAAGGGCGAAACCGTGAGTTTCAGGCGATTATGCCTCTACGCGGCAAAATTCTGAATACCTGGGAAGTTGAGCCTGGACAAGTCCTGGCATCTCAGGAAGTCCATGATATTGCGGTCGCTATTGGTGTGGATCCGGGGTCTGATGACTTGTCCGGTCTGCGCTATGGCAAGATTTGCATATTAGCCGATGCGGATTCTGATGGCGCTCATATCGCTACCTTGTTATGTGCCCTCTTTGTCAGACATTTCCGTCCTCTGGTGGAAGCAGGCCATATCTGCGTGGCGATGCCACCGTTATATCGCATCGATGTGGGCAAGCAGGTGTTCTATGCCCTGGATGATGAAGAACGCCACATTATTCTGGATCGAATTGAAAAAGAAAAAATCAAAGGTAAAGTCAGTACGCAGCGCTTTAAAGGGTTAGGGGAAATGAATCCCATGCAGTTACGTGAGACGACTATGGCGCCTGATACCCGCCGTTTAATTCGACTTACCATTAATGCCGAAGACGATACGATGATGACCTTGGACAAACTGCTAGCCAAAAAACGGGCTGGTGATCGTAAGTCCTGGCTTGAGCAACATGGTGACTTAGCCGATTTGGCTGCTTTATAAATGATGAAGAGATATAACCCATGACTACTTTCGTCGATGATTTGGAGAATATGCCGCTACGCGATTTCACTGAAAAAGCGTATCTGGATTATTCGATGTATGTCATTCTGGATCGTGCATTGCCGCATATTGGTGATGGTTTAAAACCTGTTCAGCGTCGGATTATTTATGCGATGTCTGAGCTTGGATTGAGTGCCTTATCCAAGCATAAAAAGTCAGCTAGAACAGTGGGTGATGTATTAGGTAAATACCATCCTCATGGTGACTCTGCCTGTTACGAAGCCATGGTATTAATGGCACAGCCATTTTCTTACCGTTACCCTCTAGTGGATGGGCAAGGTAACTGGGGCTCAATTGATGATCCTAAGTCTTTTGCTGCAATGCGTTATACAGAAGCACGTCTGGCAGCGTATTCACAGGTACTGTTAAGTGAATTAGGACAGGGGACTGCGGACTGGATACCTAATTTTGATGGCACCATGGATGAGCCAGCATTATTGCCAGCTCGATTACCGAATCTATTATTGAATGGTACGACGGGGATAGCGGTCGGTATGGCGACCGATGTGCCTCCTCATAATCTTCGCGAAGTGGTGAACGCCTGCTTACGCTTATTAAAATCACCAAAAAGCACATTAGACGATCTGCTAGAAGATATTCAGGGCCCGGACTTCCCAACAGGCGCCGAGATCGTTTCCGGCCGTGATGAGATTCATAAAATATATGCCACAGGCCATGGTTCAATAAAACAGCGTGCCTGTTATAAAAAAGAAGAGGGTGAAATCATTATTCATGAATTGCCCTACCAGGTTTCCGGCGCCAAAGTACTAGAACAAATTGCTGCACAGATGCAGGCCAAAAAATTACCGATGGTCGCTGATTTACGTGATGAGTCAGATCATGAAAATCCCGTGCGACTGGTGATTATGCCCCGCTCAAACAGAGTGGATATTGAGAGTTTAATGTCACATCTGTTTGCGACTACAGATTTAGAACGCAGCTATCGTGTCAATATGAATATGATTGGCATGGATGGCCGTCCTCAGGTGAAAAATCTGCTGGATATGCTGCAGGAGTGGCTCAGTTATCGGGTTGAAACGGTTCGTCGTCGTCTACAGTATCGCCTGGATAAAGTGCTGGATCGCATGCACGTGCTGGAAGGCTTACTCGTGGCCTACCTCAATATCGATGAGGTAATAGCCATTATCCGCACAGAGGATGAGCCGAAAACCGTGATGATGGAGCGCTTCGGAATCTCGGACAGACAAGCTGAAGCTATATTAGAACTACGTTTACGCCATTTAGCCAAGCTGGAAGAGATGAAAATCCGTGGCGAAATGGATGAGTTGAGTAAAGAACGGAAACAACTCGAATTATTATTAGGCTCAGATACTCGACTGAAAACACTTATTCGTAAAGAATTGACGGCAGATGCTGAAAAGTATGGTGACGACCGGCGATCACGGATTATAGAGCGACAAGCTGCAAAAGCACTGAATGCCACCGAATTATTACCCACTGAACCTTTAACTATTGTGTTGTCTGAAAGTGGTTGGGTGCGTGCAGCCAAAGGTCATGACGTGGATCCGGCTTCGTTAAACTTCCGTACAGGTGATCGCTATTTTGCGTCAGTAAAAGCCAGGAGTAATCAACAGATTGTGTTTCTGGATGACAGTGGTCGTAGTTATTCACTGGGTGCTCATACCTTACCGTCTGCGAGGGGGCAGGGTGAACCATTGAGTGGGCGGTTACAATCACCTCCTGAGGCCAGGTTTGTCGCTGTTCTTACGGTTGAGTCGGAGCAATCGGTGCTGCTAACCAATACGGCAGGTTATGGTTTTATTACTCAACTCGATAACCTCATCGCTAAAAATAAAGCGGGCAAGGCCATATTTAATATTCCAAAAGGCGCCTCACTGCTGCCACCGTTATTTATAAACAGCAAGGATACACGCGTTGCCGTGGCTTCCGGAGATGGACGTTTATTGGTTTTTCCTGCAGATGACATTCCAGAAATGAACAAGGGCAAAGGCGTCCGACTCATTAATATTCCACAGGCAAAATTCACTTCGGGTCAAGAATGGATGCAAGCGGTCGTTATTGTACCTAATGAACAGGGCCTGACCTTACACGCTGGCAGACGCCACTTAACCTTGAAAGCCACGGATCTGGAGCATTACCAAGGCAGTCGAGGCAAAAGAGGACATAAACTCCCTCGTGGTTTACAAAAAGTCAGTGAGATGGAAGTCGCTGAATAAACGTCATGATGATGACAGTGCCGTCACATCAGATTAGGTAGGCTATGTAAGATTACCTCACGGCATAGCTGGTTTACCTGAATGTATAATGATCGCAGCTCAATCTTGTTAAGATATGAGCGCCTAAATAACAAGAGCTTAAAGACCAAAACAATCTAATGAAAATCCTGATAAGCAATGATGATGGCTACATGTCGAAAGGCATCCGCACACTGGCAAAGGCAATGGCAGAACTAGGCGAGATAACCGTTGTCGCACCTGACAGAAATCGTAGCGGTGCCAGTAACTCACTGACATTGGAAAACCCACTCAGACTGGAGAAACAAGAAGATGGCGTATACAGAGTAGAAGGAACGCCCACTGATTGTGTGCATCTGGCCATTACAGGATTACTCGATGATGAACCCGATATGGTGGTATCAGGTATTAATTCTGGCGCTAACCTGGGTGATGATGTGCTTTACTCCGGTACTGTGGCAGCGGCGATGGAAGGGCGTTTCCTAGGGCTACCAGCCATTGCGATATCACTGACATCACATAATGGAACGCATTATGAAACAGCGGCCTGGGTCGCCAAAAAGTTGGTTGCACAATTAAAACTCTCTGCTTTACCGGCTGATACCATTCTTAATGTCAATGTGCCCGATTTACCGATAGATGAAATTACAGGTATCGAAAGTACTAGATTGGGACATCGTCATAAAGCTGAACCTGTTATCAAAGAAACGGATCCTCGTGGTCGTGCAATGTACTGGATTGGTCCGGCAGGTGAAGAGGAAGATGCAGGACCTGGTACAGACTTTGACGCTATTCGCCGGGGAGCTGTGTCAGTCACCCCCTTACAAATTGATTTAACACGCTACGATGCTATTGATGGCGTTGCCAACTGGTTGAAAGATATTTGAGATGAAAACCGACTACCGAGGCATCGGCATGACCTCTCAGCGAACGCGTGATCGGCTGGTGACCAGATTGCAGGAGCGAGGGATTAAAAATAGTGATGTGTTGTCTGTCATTCGTGAAATGCCGAGACATCTATTTGTGGATGAAGCCTTAGCTAGCCGGGCATACGAAGATACTGCCTTACCTATTGGTCATGGGCAGACTATTTCTCAGCCGTATATTGTTGCAAAAATGACCGAGATTTTATTAGAGGGCGGTCCTCGTCAAAAAATTCTAGAGGTCGGTACTGGCTCGGGTTATCAAACCGCGGTGTTATCCAAACTCGTGGAACGGGTATACAGTGTTGAGCGTATTTCGCCGTTACAAAATCAAGCGCGCGAACGTTTTTATCAATTAAAACTCAATAATATTAAACTCAAACACAGTGATGGAAACTGGGGATGGGAATGGTATGCGCCTTATGACGCTATTATTGTGACCTGTGCACCAGAACACATTCCATTAGAGTTATTAAAACAACTTGCTCCTGGAGGTCGCTTGGTGATTCCTGTCGGTAGCAGCCAAGGACAGTCATTGCGTGTGATAGATCGTGAAGGTGACAGGTATGAGGAAACGGAATTAGACCCTGTCAGTTTTGTCCCATTATTGAGTGGTCAGATTTAATGCGATTATTTTCTGGTTTGTATGCACGAGTGATGATTTGGGCTCGACATAAATATGCGACCTATTGGTTAGCGTTAGTCAGTTTCACTGAGTCTTCGTGTTTTCTGGTTCCACCTGATGTGATGTTGGCACCCATGACCTTAGCAAGGCCTGAGCGAGCATGGTTTTTGGCGATGCTGACCACCGTGACTTCGGTATTGGGGGGATTGTTAGGTTATTTTATTGGTTTATTTGCGTTCAATATGGCTGAACCACTCTTGATATCACTAGGCTATATGGATGCGTATATTCATGCGGCAGAGTGGTTTGACCAGTGGGGTATTTGGGCCATATTTCTGGCCGGGTTTACCCCCATACCGTTCAAAATATTCACTATAGCAGCAGGTGCCGCCAATATGGCACTGATACCGTTCTTGCTCGGCTCGTTTGTTGGTCGAGGAATGCGTTTCTTTTTAGTGGCTGGTCTGATGCGCTGGGGTGGGCCTGAATTGGAATCCAAACTCCATCTATGGGTAGACCGACTAGGTTGGTTCACTGTTCTGGGTTTGGTGATAGGTTATTTTATATTCGTATAGACATATGCAATGGATCGGGCCGCTACTGCTGATTTTTTTATTATCCTCATGTGGTGGGGGCAGTAGAGCATTAGCCCCTGTTGGCTCTTATGGTTACGATAGCAGTCAACGGAAAATAACCTCACCTCCTTCTTCATATACCGTAAAAAAAGGCGACACACTGTATTCCATTAGCTGGCGATATGGCATGGATTATAAGGAGCTGGCGCGAATTAATGGTATTCGTTCGCCTTACACCATCTACGTTGGGCAAAAGCTTAAATTCAAACGATCCACTACCAGCACAAGGACAGCATCCAGCTCGACCTCCAATAAAGGAAAAGCGGTCACAAAACCGAGTTCTACGTCATCAAAACCCAAAGTGACAAAACCCACCACATCCACTAAACCGGCCAAATCTTCAACGACGACGTCCAGCTATAGCGGTAATCAGAATTTACAATGGCGTTGGCCAACAGATGGTGTAGTGATTGGTTCCTATTCCAATAGCAGCTCTGGAGGCAAGGGTATCGATATCTCAGGTAAAGCCGGACAGCCTGTTATCGCGGCTGCTTCAGGCAAAGTTGTATACAGTGGGAATGGACTTCCAAGATATGGCAACTTACTGATTATAAAGCATAATGATGTTTACCTGAGCGCCTATGCTCATAATGAAAGTTTGCTGGTCAAAGAAGGCCAAATAGTCAAGTCCGGTCAAAAGATAGCCACGTTGGGGCGCACCGGTACTCAGCGATATCAATTACATTTTGAAATACGTCGAAATGGCAAACCTGTCGACCCACAACGCTTCTTACCTAAACGATAAAAGTGGGGTACGCCATTTTTATGACAAATCAGCTACAATATGGGGCTTGCCGGATTCGCCGGTGTTCAATCAAATTTACTAGAGGTTACCTTTGGAACTAGGCGCAACGATGCAGCGAATCAAAGACCTACGAGATCGTAGTGACGATCTTAGGGGGTATCTTTGACTATGATGAGAAAGCTGAAAGATTAATTGAAGTCACGCGCGAGCTGGAATCTCCCAGTGTTTGGGAAAATCCAGACATGGCTCAGAAATTAGGGCAGGAACGTGCCAGTTTAGAAAAAATTGTCACGACTTTATCTGGCCATCGTGAAATGCTGGATGATGCAAAAGAACTACTCGAATTAGCAGTTGAGGATAATGATCAGGCCACGTTTGATGCAATCCAGGCTGATCTGAATGAATTAGAAAAAGGTTTGGAAAAGCTGGAATTCCAACGCATGTTTTCCGGTAAGCTGGATAAAAATAATGCGTATCTGGATATCCAGTCTGGCTCTGGTGGTACCGAAGCCCAGGACTGGGCAAATATGATTTTGCGTATGTATCTGCGTTGGGGCGAATCACAAGACTATAAAGTCGAGTTGATGGAAGTGTCAGCGGGTGAGGTCGCCGGTATCAAAAGTGCCACTGTCCGATTTGAAGGTGAATATGCCTTTGGTATGTTGCGTACAGAAACCGGTGTACATCGTCTTGTCCGTAAATCACCCTTTGATTCGGGAGCTCGTCGTCACACTTCTTTTGCGTCTGTATTCGTTTATCCAGAAGTGGATGACACTATCGAGATTGATATCAATCCGGCTGATCTGAGAACGGATACTTATCGTTCCAGTGGTGCTGGTGGTCAGCATGTTAATACCACTGACTCGGCTGTCCGTATTACTCACGTACCGACTAATACCGTAGTGCAATGTCAGACAGAACGCTCACAGCATCAGAACAGAGATCGCGCAATGAACCAGTTACGTGCCAAGCTGTACGAACTGGAGTTAATGAAACAAAATGAAGTGAAACAGGCTGCTGAAGAGTCGAAGTCAGACATCGGCTGGGGCAGTCAGATACGTTCTTATGTGCTCGATCAATCTCGCATCAAAGACCTGCGTACCGGTGTTGAAACCGGTAATACACAAGCGGTGTTGGATGGTGACTTAGACCCATTTATCGAAGCCTCACTCAAATCAGGATTATAAGCTGGAAACCCGAATGACAAATGAAACAGAACTGGATGAAAACCGTTTAATTGCTCAGAGACGTGAAAAACTGGCAGAGTTGAGAGAACAAGGCAATGCCTTTCCAAACGACTTTCGTCGTAATGTCATGAATGCTGAACTGCAGGCAGAGTATGCCGAGTGGGATGCTGAAAAATTAAAAGCGAACCCATTGCGTGTGAAGATTGCTGGCCGCATGATGACCAAACGTGTCATGGGTAAAGCCAGCTTTGCGACGGTACGCGACATGTCAGGTAATATTCAATTGTATGTGGCTCGTGATGAATTACCTGAAGGCGTTTATCCTCAATTTAAAAGCTGGGACTTGGGCGATATCATCGGTGCAGAAGGCACATTATTTCGCACTCAAAAAGGTGAGTTGTCAGTGCATGTTGATAGCATTCAGTTATTAACCAAATCACTCAGACCACTGCCTGAGAAATTCCACGGATTATCTGATCAGGAAACACGTTACCGCCAACGTTATGTTGATTTAATCATGAACGAAGCCAGTCGTGACGTATTCCGTGTGCGGACTAAAATCGTTGATGGAGTTCGTCGTTATTTGATGGCGAAAGATTATCTTGAAGTGGAAACACCCATGATGCAAGCCATTCCTGGTGGGGCAACCGCTCGTCCATTCACCACACATCATAATGCATTAGACATGGGCTTATATCTTCGCATAGCCCCTGAGCTGTATTTAAAACGTTTGGTCGTGGGTGGTTTTGAGCGTGTGTTTGAAATCAATCGCAATTTCCGTAATGAAGGTTTATCTACGCGTCATAATCCAGAGTTCACCATGGTGGAGTTTTATCAGGCCTATGCTGATTACCATGAATTAATGGATCTGACAGAGGACATGTTACGTACGGTCACTCAAGATGTTTTAGGCTCAACGCAAGTTCACTATCAAGGTCTGGATATTGATTTTGCCAAACCGTTTACTCGTATGACGGTAAAAGAGTCGATTCTGCACTTTAATCCAGATCTAACAGCGGAACAGTTGGATGATATTGAGTCGGCGCGTGCGATTGCTAAATCGTTAGATATCCCACTAAAAGAATCATATGGACTGGGTAAAGTCCAAATCGAGATCTTTGAAAAAACCGTTGAGCACCGTTTGATGGATCCGACATTTATCACCGCCTATCCAACAGAGGTCTCTCCACTGGCTCGCCGTAATGATGATGACCCGTTCGTCACTGATCGATTTGAATTCTTTGTGGGTGGTCGTGAAATTGCCAATGGCTTCTCAGAGTTGAATGATGCAGAAGATCAGGCTGAACGTTTCAAAGCGCAGGTAGAAGAAAAAGATGCCGGTGACGATGAGGCGATGCACTACGATGCCGATTATATCCGTGCACTTGAGTACGGTATGCCTCCTACAGCGGGAGAAGGTATCGGTATTGATCGACTGGTCATGTTACTGACTGACTCACCCTCCATCCGTGACGTATTGTTATTCCCACATATGCGTCCGGAATAGCCGTCATGGTTTGATCAAAAAAGGCGAGAAGTTTCTCGCCTTTTTTGTTTCTGGTGTGAGTATCATCGCTAGCACTATATTGTTAACAAGGCCAGCTTTGATCTGATGCAAACTTAACAGCCTTTATTTAGCCGCTGGACATGCACCAATACGCTTTGCAGAAAAGTTCATCGTCATCACCATGGTGCCCATCGGGCTATTCATCTCACTGCTCATTTGACCATCCATATGGTCGCCTCGGAAATTAGTGTGGCCGATAAAGTGATTTTTTATCCCCTGTATATCACAATCCACAGCAAAGTCAGCGGTGTCACGTAATACGTTGACTTTTTGAACCAGGCACTGCTTAGGAATCTCCAACATATCCACACCTTTATCAATTTGTGCTTGAGTAAGGCATTCCTGATTACTTGATGTTTGTGGCTCGAGAGACATCGGCCCTTGAATCGTTGTCGTGGTCGTATGAGCCCACATTCCTGGTGTTAAATTTGGTTTGTCAGCGTAGGCTGGTAAACAAACAGCCATAAGACTGAAGCATGACAGCATTAAGCAAGCGCGTTGGAACATGATGCGTTCTCCTAAAAATGTACTGATGATTGAATAATCAATCTGGCACATATTGCCGTGAGTCTGACGATATAGCAATGTGCCTAAGGTGAAATGCTGCTTACCGGTTTCACTCTCACTGCTTGCCAGAAATAACGCGCCCAGTAACTATTATGCATACTCGAGATAGTGACACCTATTTTCGTCGAGACGTGAAGAAATTTGTCCTCTTCCAGGTAAATACCTACATGACTGCCTTTGCGGAAAAAAACTAAGTCCCCGGATTTAAGCTCAGTGCGTTTGATGTGTTTTCCCTGCAGGATTTGTTGGGAGGTTGTGCGTGGCATAGTGATACCAAACAAGTGTTGATACGTCTGCTGGACAAAGGCTGAACAATCGATACCCGATCGGTTATTGCCACCTAAACGATAGGGGGTGCCATTCCATTGCTGATACTGACGATATAGCTGGCTGAGAGTGTGTTGCTGATCAATAGTGCCAATAGGTTGTGGTGGAGTGTATACGGGGGGACTTGTCTGACAGGCGGCCATCAGAGACATTAAAGATAATAATAAAAGCCGCTGCGAGTAACGTTTGAATCGATTAAACAAAGTGTCAAACTCAGAGTTCATGTGTAACCGTGTATTTTTTCTGTGACAAAGTTACTCTACCTGATTTCGGCTTTTTGCTCCTGAACAATCTCAATGACATAAACAAAAAAGGGCAGAAGATCTGCCCTTTAATAATCAGCATATCAACGCTATGGTTGTATATTGAATAAAGCCAACGCTTCCAGATATTCTTCACTATTCTCATCGATTTCATAGACTGTGAGGCCTGTATCAGCGCCTACTTTCTCAAAAGAAATCACTTTGTTTAATGTGAGGGGATCCAGGGCTTTTTCCGTATCAAATAAGCTTTGCAGATAGGCTACTTGAACCACATCTACCAAATCAGGACCCGCTGGACCACTGTTGCGATTTAGATTTTTATGCTCAGCAGCGACATCAATTAAGCTTTGCGGAAATTCCCATTTGCGAAGAATAGCAGCGCCAACGCGTGGGTAGAGGTTGTCGATAATCTGATCCAAGCGTTTTGGATTGTCTAATAAACCTGCTTCCTCTTCTGCCTGCATCAGAATAGGTAAAGTACCAATCGAATGGATTAAACCAGCCAACATCGCTTCATCCGTATTCATTTTTGGAATTTTGCTGGCGAGCACCTGACTTTGCGCAGAAACCTTGGTGCTATGTTCCCAAAGCGCTTTAAGACGCTTCTCCAATCGTTTATTGGAGGCATTGAACATTTGTTCCATCATCAGGCTGGTGACGATATTACGCACCATGGTCAGGCCTAATCTTGGCACCGCCATGTGGATACTCTCAATCGGAACACGACCACGATATAAAGGACTGTTCGCTACTTTTAATAAGCGCGCCGACAGGGCGGGATCGGTTACAATAATGTCTGCCAATTGCACTGCAGTGGCATCTGGGTCATCAACAACTTCTCTCACCTTGAGTGCCACTTCTGGCAATGTGGGTAAAAGAAGTTTACCGTCCTCAAGATCTTTCAGGATTTTGTTATAAAATAGGTCTTGCTGGCTCATAGTAATCGCTTCTGATAAATGAATTTGAAGTGTTTATTAATTTCAGTTATTTTGCTTAGTTTGCCGACAGTTTTAGCTTATCGCAGGTATTCAGTTGAACGACGAATTTCCAAGAATTAAACGCCTTCCGCCTTACGTTTTCAACATTGTAAATGATTTGAAAGCAAAAGCACGTGCGCGTGGTGAGGATATCATTGATTTTGGTATGGGTAACCCCGATCGCCCGGCACCCGCGCATATTGTAGAAAAACTGGTCGAAGCGGCGCAGCGGCCAGATACTCACCGTTACTCAGTATCACGCGGTATTCCAAGGCTGCGTAAAGCCTGCACTGGCTGGTACAAACGCAAGTTTGATGTTGATCTTGATCCCGAAACAGAATGTATTGTTACCATCGGTTCTAAAGAAGGGCTAGCGCACTTAGCATTAGCGACAGTAGGCCCAGGTGATGCGGTGTTAGTACCTAATCCGGCTTATCCGATTCATCCTTATGGTTTTGTTATCGCTGGTGCAGATATTCGCCATGTGCCGCTTACCCCGGATGTAGACTTTTTTGCGGAGTTAGAAAAGTCGGTCAAAGATTCATGGCCTAAACCTAAAATGCTGGTGCTTAACTTTCCCGGTAATCCCACTACTCAATGCGTGGATTTGGACTTTTTCCAGAAGGTTGTGGATTTTGCTCGCGAGCATAAAATCTGGGTGGTGCATGATTTAGCGTATGGTGAAATCGTGTTCGATGGTTATAAAGCACCTTCCATCTTACAAATACCAGGCGCGAAAGAAGTGGCTGTGGAGTTTTACACACTGTCAAAAACATACAATATGCCTGGTTGGCGTGTTGGCTTTATGTCTGGTAACCCAACATTAATTGCTGCTCTGGCGCGGATGAAGTCCTACTTGGATTACGGTATGTTTACACCGATTCAGGTAGCAGCCATCACCGCCTTGGAAGGACCACAGGATTGTGTTGATGAGATTGTTGAAACATACAGAAGTCGTCGTGATGTCTTGTGTGATGGTTTAAATGCGATTGGCTGGCAGGTTGAAAAACCGAAAGCGACCATGTTTGTATGGGCAAAAATTCCAGAGAAATATCGTGAGCTTGGCTCATTAGAATTTAGTAAAAAATTATTGAAAGAAGCGAAAGTGGCTGTCTCACCTGGTATTGGTTTTGGTGAGTATGGTGATGATTACGTTCGCTTTGGATTGATCGAAAACGAACATCGTACACGTCAGGCGATCCGTGGGATCCGTGACATGATGAGAAAACCGTAGGGGGCAGAGTGCAATCAGTAAAAATCGGAATTCTGGGCTTAGGGACGGTTGGTAGTGGTACTGTCAACGTATTAACCCGGAACTCGAGAGAAATCAGTCGTCGTGCAGGTCGTGATATTGAAATATATCGCGCTGCTGATCGTGACCTTGATAAACCTAAAGGCTGTGACACTTCTGCTATCAATTTAACGGATGATGCTTTTGACATCATCAACGATCCTGACATTCAGATTGTGGTTGAATTGATTGGCGGTACCGGTGTGGCGAAAGAGTTGGTAATAAAAGCCATCGAAAACGGCAAGCATGTCGTGACAGCCAACAAAGCGCTTATTGCCATGCACGGTAACGAGCTATTTGAGCTCGCTCAGGAAAGAGGCGTCACCATCTCTTTTGAAGCGGCTGTTGCTGGTGGTATTCCTATCATCAAAGCGATGCGTGAAGGTTTGGCTGGTAATCGTATTGAATGGCTGGCAGGCATTATCAACGGTACAGGCAACTTCATCCTGACAGAAATGCGGGAAAAAGGCCGGGACTTTGCTGACGTGTTAGCGGAAGCACAGGCGCTGGGTTATGCTGAAGCAGATCCTACCTTCGATATTGAAGGTATTGATGCGGCGCATAAGCTGACCATCATGGCCTCCATTGCCTTTGGCATCCCATTACAGTTCGATAAATGTTACACCGAAGGCATCAGTCGTATTGCTCAGGAAGACGTGTTAAATGCCAATGAGTTGGGTTATAGAATCAAACATCTTGGCATCGCGAAGAAAACAACATCTGGCGTGGAATTACGAGTTCATCCGACATTGATTCCACAGCGTCGTTTATTGGCTAATGTCAATGGCGTAATGAATGCGGTGGTGGTGAAAGGGGATGCGGTTGGCCCAACGCTTTACTATGGCGCTGGCGCTGGTTCAGAAGCGACGGCTTCAGCTGTCGTGGCTGATATTGTGGATATTGTCCGCGCATTGACTACCGATCCTGAAAACCGCGTACCACACTTGGCTTTCCAACCAGATGCATTGAAAGATACGCCTATTCTGCCGATGTCAGAAGTTGTGACATCATATTACCTACGTATCCACACGCTGGATAAACCGGGTGTATTAGCGGATATCACACGAATTTTAAGCAAGGAAGGCATCAATATTGAAGCTATCTTGCAGAAGCAGCCTGAAGAACATGAGGGAATGGTGCCCATCATCATGCTGACGCAAGCTGTCATTGAAAAAAATATGGATCAGGCGATAGCGCAAATTGAAGCGCTGGACACTGTACCCGATTCCATTATGCGTATTCGCATGGAATCGCTTGGTGGTTAAGCCTGTATAAAGCATTCATTTAGAGGAAATTATTATGTCATTTCGACCACGTTACACTGGATTAATTGAGCGCTATCGCGACCGTTTACCAGTCAATGACGATACCCGCCTGATCAGTCTTGGTGAAGGCAATACCCCGCTTATTAAGCTCAACCACATTACAAAAGAGCTGGGTAAGGATGTCGATATTTATGTTAAGTACGAAGGCCTGAACCCAACTGGCTCTTTCAAAGACCGTGGTATGACCATGGCCGTAACGAAAGCAGTAGAAGAGGGTAGTAAAGCGATTATCTGTGCTTCAACAGGTAATACATCTGCTGCCGCTGCTGCCTATGCGGCACGTGCCGGCATCGCTGCATTTGTACTTATTCCTGACGGCAAAATTGCACAAGGCAAATTGGCTCAGGCGATGATGCACGGCGCAACCGTGATTCAAATCAAAGGTAACTTTGATCAGGGTATGCAGTTAGTTAAAGAAGTGGCTGATCATGCACCAGTCACTATTGTTAACTCTATCAATCCATACCGTTTACAAGGTCAAAAAACAGCCGCTTTTGAGATCGTTGAAGAGTTAGGTCGTGCACCTGATTATCACTGTTTACCTGTTGGTAATGCCGGTAATATCACCGCTCACTGGATTGGTTATTGTGAGTATTCATGTGATTCAGGTGACCATGTCACTGATGCATGTGCGTATTGTGGTGGTAAATGCAAATATGCCGGTGGTGCTATCGTCGGTAACCGTCCTAAGATGATTGGCTACCAAGCCGCTGGTAGTGCACCGTTCATGCGTGGACACATGGTAGACGATCCTGAGACGGTGGCGACTGCAATTCGTATTGGTCACCCACAAAGCTGGGATAAAGCCTGGCAGGTGAAAGAAGAGTCAGGTGGTTGGTTTGATGAATGTTCAGATGAAGAAATCCTGGCTGCACAGAAATTATTAGCTGAAAAAGAAGGTGTGTTCTGTGAGCCTGCATCAGCTACTTCTCTAGCTGGAGCATTGCGTGATGTGAAATCAGGCAAGATTCCCGAAGGCAGTACGATTGTCTGTACATTAACGGGTCATGGTTTAAAAGATCCTGATACTGCTATTAAACAAAGTACTTCTGCTGTCGTCACCGTAAATGCTGAACTTGACGCTGTTCGTGAAGCCATTTTGAATAATATGGTGTAATGATATGACTTATTACGCGGACCCTACCGAAAAGGAAATCGCTCGCGCCAAGTTGCCCCATGATATTTTTCTGAGTAACTTAATTGGTAACCATATTCTTGTGTTTACCGCGATTTCGACGTTTGGTCCGTCGTACATGAAGTATCTATTCCTGGTGCCATTAATTTCATTTATGGCACTGGGATATACTTACTGGCGATCCAGTAAGGTAAAACGTGAAGACGGCGAATTCGTCTGGGCGCATTGGCAAGTAGCACGCCGCTGGAGTCGTTTTTTTATGATGATTCTTATACTGCTTGTTAGCGTGTCGACCTTAGGTGTGCTGGGTCATATGTATCTTGGCATGATGAAAGAAGCCGTCTACGCTATGATTGGTGGTTTAGGTATTCTGCCAACGCTGGTGAGCGTATTGGTATTGATCGTGATTGAATCAGATTCTCTTCATCACGCTAGAATGGGAACGCTGCCGAAATGGGCATTAAAACGTTTCCTGAATATTGAACCTGAGCCCAGTCAGGACGATTAAGTTTTCTGTTATTGAGTTGTCTTAGTTCTTATCTCACGACAACTGAATGAATCACTTTGTCGTATTCAAATACCACTTCAAACTTTTTATATTCCCAACGTGTAATGGGGGGCTGGCCAACCGCTGGCTGCGTTGATTGCGGTTCTCCAAACTGTTGTTTAACCTGAGCCATGCTCATGCCTCTGGTCGGCCGGACAATCCCTGTAGGATCATTAGCCACTTCATAGCTGGGATCAGTAATGGAGATCACTTCTGCTTGGCACAGGTTTGTAAAAGAGAATAATGCTGTGCCAATGATAAGTAGAGAACGAGTCGTCATAGACGTTTCCTTAAAGAAGTATGCGAAAAAGCATACTATGCCTCTATAAATAGCTCAATCAGACTATTCAGGTAACGTTGGCCTTTTTCTGTGGGTCGGATTTTCTCGATCGTATGCTCTAATAACTCTAACTGCTCAGCTTGCTGCATAGCTCGTCTTATCGTCGAAATCGGCACACCGGTATGCTGCTGGAAAAGGGGCGTGGGTACGCCATCCAGTAAGCGCATCGCATTAAGCATAAACTCAAAGCCTACCTCATCCGGGCTGACCAGCGTTTTCTCAACTAAGCCCGCTTCTGTGCCTGCCGTTTCCATATACTTCTGTGGTTGTTTTTGTTTAACTCGTCGCTGAATTTGCTGTGGAGAAACACTGCTGATTTTGCCATGTGCGCCAGCGCCGATACCAATATAATCACCAAAGCGCCAGTAATTAACATTATGCCGACATTGATGACCTTTTTGTGCATAGGCCGAGGTTTCATACTGTTTGTAGCCTGCTTCAGCCAGACGCGCCTGATTGGTCAGTTGCCAATCATAGATCGGATCATCATCCGGCAGGCTCGGTGGCTGAGAGTAAAACAAGGTGTTGGGTTCTATCGTTAATTGATAGTAAGAAATATGCGGTGGGGCAAGTGCAATGGCCGTTTCAACATCATGTCGCGCTTTTTTCTCATCCTGTCCAGGCAAACCAAACATCAGATCCAGATTAAAACTATCAAAGCCAGCTTGATGAGCATATTCAACCGCTTTGATCGCTTGCTGACCGTCATGAATTCGGCCTAACGCCTGCAAAGCATTCTGGTCGAAGCTTTGAATACCAATACTTAACCGGTTGATGCCCACATCACGATATTCATGAAAACGACCGGCTTCTACCGTACCCGGATTAGCTTCCAGTGTAATTTCAGCATCATGTTGTAAAGGCAGTAAGGCCCGCAGCGATGAGAATAGCCGATCATAGGCTTCAGCTGAAAACAGACTGGGTGTGCCGCCGCCAATAAATACCGTATTAATTGACCGTCCCCAAATCAGGGGTAATTCTTGTTCCAGATCGCGTATCAGTGCATCAATATAAGCCGATTCTGGCAGAGATTGATGATTATCATGGGAGTTAAAATCACAATAGGGACATTTACGCACACACCAGGGAACGTGAATATACAGACTAAGTGGTGGTAAGGATGTAAAGTTAAACATTAGTTTGATTCCGGTTCCCAGCCTGCCTTCCAATCATCTAAATAAATAATGACAGGCATTTCGCCATTGCCATAAAACCAGGAGTCTACGGCATAACGAGTGTGCGTTTGTGTATCAATGATGGTGGCGGTGTTATGTGGCGCCTGTCCCTGAAAAATACCCCGTGAAGTACGTGAAGCAGAGGTATGCCATTTTAGAACACCGGCTTTCTCAAGCATACGCAGGTAAACACTGGTATTGGTGGCTTCATCCACGCAGTCCAATTGACCAAAGCGATTATTGGCAATCTGGTTACGCGCTAAATCTTTCTCGCTGCCAATTTGTTTTCCGATCAGCGTCTCCAGGTTGGCAATGGCTTGTTGAATGGCCTGTCGTTCTTCATGAGCATTGGTTGTTTTATTGAATAAGTTGAGTATGCCTGACCAATCTTGTTCACTCAGGCTGACTTCACTGATTCTGTAACAGCTCATGCTATGGCAGACGGAGAAAAGTGCTGGATTTGGTTGACCAATAAAAAAACGATAATGATTGTCCCAGATATCACTCAGGTTTTGCCCGCTACGAATCGGCGTGATGGGGCGATCAGAGTCATAAGTCGTGCAGGCCGATAGCG
Organism: Methylophaga sp.; assembly: GCA_002706095.1. Taxonomy (GTDB): domain Bacteria; phylum Pseudomonadota; class Gammaproteobacteria; order Nitrosococcales; family Methylophagaceae; genus Methylophaga; species Methylophaga marina. The sequence goes on from PAJP01000021.1 coordinate 47,390, forward strand.
CTAACGTCATCATGAGAAGTGGAAAGGGGAAACGGCACATGGTCAGTTAACACTGTTGAAGCGTGGTATCTGAGTAATCAGAACTGATGACGGCTGTATGGAAACTCTTCTATAAACTGGCGCATAGCCTGGCCGCGATGGCTGATAGCATGTTTCTGTTCTGAGCTAAGTTCGGCTGCACTGCAGTCTGTTTCAGGGACAAAAAAGATAGGGTCATAGCCAAAGCCTCCCTCGCCGAGTGCTTCCGTCATAATCTGACCTTGCCAGCTTCCTTGAAAGATTAAGGGAGTGGGGTCCTCAGCATGACGCATGAAGACAATCACACATTGGAACCGTGCACTTCGTTCCGATGCCGGTACATCTTTCAAGGCCGAGAGCAGGGCGGCAACATTTTCTTCATCACTGGCAGAACTGCCTGCATAACGAGAAGAATAAATGCCCGGCGCACCGCGCAGGGCATCTACTTCAATACCTGAATCATCAGCTATAGCAGCCAAGCCTGTTTGGTGACAGGCATTACGCGCTTTAATGATGGCATTTTCGACAAAGCTTAAACCGGTTTCTTCAGCCTCAATGACATCGAGATCGGCTTGTGAGACGATCTCAATTTTGAGAGGAGCAAGTAATTGTGCAAACTCACGCAGTTTGCCTTGATTGCCGGTTGCTAAGACGATTTTTTTCATGATGCTGCCAGTACTTCCCGTTGTTTTTCCATTAACTGACTAATGCCGTGGCTGGCTAAATCCAACATAGATTGTAACTCTTCAGCTCGGAATGCATGACCTTCAGCAGTACCCTGTAATTCGATATAAGCACCGGCGTCATTCATCACTACATTCATATCAGTTTCAGCAGATGAGTCTTCATCATAGTCCAGATCTAAGACTGGTGTACCGTTATAAATGCCAACAGAGATGGATGCGACCTGACCATGCAGGGGGCTGGATTTTAACTTTTTAGTTTTGATTAAATGACTGATGGCATCATGCAGAGCGACATAAGCACCAGTAATAGACGCGGTACGAGTACCGCCATCAGCTTGAATCACATCACAATCAATAGTGATACTACGTTCGCCTAATGATTTCAGGTCAATTGCGGCACGTAATGAGCGACCGATAAGACGCTGAATTTCCATCGTGCGGCCGCCTTGTTTACCTCTGGCTGCTTCACGTTGCATACGGCTGCCAGTAGAGCGAGGAAGCATGCCATATTCAGCCGTGACCCAACCTTCACCTGAGCCACGTAAAAATTGTGGAATACGTTCTTCAACGGTGGCTGTACAAAGTACTTTGGTGTCACCAAATTCTACCAGTACGGAGCCTTCAGCATGTTTGGTGTAGTTACGGGTGATATTAACCAGTCTTAGTTCATTGGCTTGACGACCACTTGGACGCATATTCGCTTTTCCTCAGTCAAATTTAATCTATTATACCTGCCATAAATCACCGCCGCAGATGCTTTTTGTTACCTGTTTTCGGTAAGATGTCAGATTAACTCAGAAATAGGACATGACTGTGACACGAAGTATGACCGCCTTTGCCCGCCATGAGGAGCAAACAGAGCTTGGCAGCTTGAGCTGGGAAATTCGCTCAGTAAATCATCGTTATCTAGAAGTCTCTTTCCGTTTAGAAGAAAGTTTTCGCCCATTTGAAATGGCAATGCGCAAACTCATCAGCGACACGCTAAGCCGAGGTAAGGTTGAAGTAGCACTTCGTTACCGTGCACCTGAGCAAACGCAGAGTGCATTGCAAACGAATGTCGACTTAGCTAAAGCCGTCATGGAGAACTATCAACAGCTCGCTTCGTTTACAGACAGTGCTGCGCCAATCGATATCTTGCGTGTGATGCAATGGCCTGGTGTCATTCAAACAGAAAGCCTGGATCAGGATGCGTTACAAGCCACGGTGCTCGAGTCTTTAAAACATGCTCTGGCTGACCTGGTAGCGACAAGGGAACGTGAAGGTGCAGCTCTGGAGCAAATGATTATTCAGCGTTGTGAGCAAATAAATGATATTGCAGAACAAACGAAAACACGCTTACCAGAAATTGTTGCCAGTCACCGTCAAAAATTATCAGACCGGATTGCTGAGCTTGAAGTGAATCTGGAGCCGGAACGCCTTGAGCAGGAAATGGTGCTGTTAGCACAAAAAGCGGATGTCGCTGAAGAAATCGATCGCTTACAGAATCATGTGAATGAAGTGAAACATACTCTAAAGCGCGATGAACCTATTGGCCGTCGACTGGATTTTCTGATGCAGGAATTGAATCGTGAAGCCAATACCCTGGGCTCTAAATCGATTGATACCGATACCACACGTTATTCGGTGGATCTAAAAGTGTTAATCGAACAGATGCGTGAGCAGATTCAGAATATCGAGTGAGAAATAACTTTTCATTCAGACATAAAAAAACGCGGCTTTTGGCCGCGTTTTTTTTTGAGCTTTGACGACAAACTTACTTAATGGTTGATTGTTTTCTGCGCAAGCCAACTAAACCAAGTAATGCTGGAGCAAACAGCCATAACGCCGCAGGTACTGGTACTGCTGAAATGTTGGCTGTGTTGAATAAGGCAATATGCGATATGCCTTGTTTAATGAAGCTTTTGAAATACAGTTCAGATACCGCATCGTCAAACAGAGCAACAAATGTTGTGTTACCTGACTTGAGCATAATACCTTCAAATGTCAGACCCAGTGACGTTGTATTCACATAACCCGTCGAGAAGACATCAGATGTGAAAAAGTCTGTATTTTCTGTTGCCGCAGGGTATGAACCCGTGCTGTAAAAATCCAGTACATCGTAACCGACCAGTTCAGCATACTTGCCAGAACCGGCAGCAGCATCAAAAGCGGTATTGAGCTCAGCCTGTTTCACAGCGTTCGTTGTCGCTTTGGGATTTAGCTGATAAGCATAATCAGGGCCGGTACCAGCTGAGAAGCTTCCATCTGTACTCACGTATTGATAAGCCCCGGCGAAATGCTGGATGGTGCTTTCTTTTTTATTCTTGGTTGCATATATCACTTCATCGCTTAAATGTGCAGCCGATGCTGAACTAGCGATGAAAAGTGATAGGGCCACACTGGCAAAAATCTTTAAAGTTTTCATTGTCCTCTCCTAGAGTGAGGAAGTTATTAATCACGGAGTTCATTTATCTCGAAGAGGTATGTAGCTCCATTGCGATATCAACTCTGTTTTTTATTCTTAAATTTAATTATATGCCTAGACGCATTTATTTCGTATTGTACTTTGGTACTAATGCGCGTAACTAAGTTGCTCGCAACATTATGCTGACATTCTAACTAAATGTGAACTATTCCATTAAACAAAATTATTTAGCCAAATTAATCACAGAATTATGTCTAACTCGCATTCATCAGGATTGATCCTTCATGGTGAAACGGAGGGCTTTTTGTCATAATTACCCAACTATTCCTTACAGCGTTCGAAATATGATGGGTAATCTTTTTATAGTGGCTGCACCGTCGGGTGCAGGCAAAACGAGTTTAGTGAATGCACTTATCTCACAACATGCGGAAATTAAACTATCCGTTTCACACACGACTCGTCCGCCTAGAGAGGGCGAAGTCAATGGTAAAGATTACCATTTTGTCGATCAGCAAACGTTTTCAGCGATGCGAGATGCCGGGAAATTTCTGGAATCAGCAACGGTGTTTGATAATAGCTACGGCACCTCATCTGATACAGTTAAGTCGTTATTAGCTGACGGCTTTGATGTCATCTTGGAAATTGACTGGCAAGGAGCGCAACAGGTCAGAAATAATTTCCCGCAGGCAATAGGCATTTTTATTCTGCCACCATCAAAAGCGACGCTGGAACAACGCTTACGCAATCGAGGTCAGGATAATGAGGATGTCATTGCTAGGCGTATGCTGGATGCAGAGAACGAAATTTCGCACTATGTTGAATTTGACTACATAATCGTTAACGATGATTTTGAGCAGGCATTAACTAGTTTGTCATCAATCATCGTGGCACAGCGTCATTCCTTAGCTATTCAGAAAAATAGTCAAGCAGACTTAATCACTGAATTACTGGCTCAACGCTGAGATATTTCGTAAAATTGATTCTTTAAATTTTAACTGGGAAAAACCATGGCTCGTACTACTGTTGAAGATTGTTTAGAAAATGTTGATAACCGTTTCCAATTAGTCCTGGTTGCCTCAAAACGCGCACGCGAAATTGCCATGGGTGATGACGCTATGGTTAGCCTGGATAATGATAAACCTACCGTTTTAGCGTTACGTGAGATTGCTGCAGGTTTGGTTGGACGTGAAATCTTAGAAAAAACCAGTGCTCGTGAACATGCATCAGAAAGCATCGTTAGCGACGAAGAATTACAAACGGAAGAATAAACTACCGTGAGTGCCAAGCCATCCGTTGCCTCTGAACTGGACTATATCCAAGAGTCAGAACCCAAACTGACAATCGATGACTTGTGCTATGCGACGGCTAACTATCTCGAATCCGGTCAAGTTGATTCGATTCGACGAGCTTATCATTTTGCGGACCACGCACATGAGGGCCAGACTCGTCGAAGTGGTGAACGTTATATCACCCACCCACTAGCCGTCGCCCATGTTCTGGCCATGATGCATATGGATTATGAATGTATCATGGCCGGATTGCTTCATGATGTGATTGAAGACACCGCGCTAACAAAAGCTGACCTGGCCGCCGAGTTTGGTGAAGAAGTGGGTGAGTTGGTTGAAGGTGTCACCAAATTAGCCAAAGCGGCTTTTGAAACCCAAAAGCATGCTCAAGCGGAAAACTTAAGAAAAATGCTACTGGCGATGTCACGTGATATTCGTGTCATCATCGTCAAACTGGCCGATCGTCTCCACAATATGCGCACCTTGGGTCATTTACGCCCTGAAAAACGCCGTCGTATCGCCAACGAAACGCTGGATATCTATGCACCGATAGCCCAACGTCTGGGTATGAATTTAATGCGTTGTGAACTCGAAGACCTAGGGTTCCACGTTCTGTATCCGATTCGTTATCGTGTACTTCAAGATGCTGTGCGTAAATCTCGTGGTAACCGCAAAGAAATTGTCACGCAGATCACCGCTTCTATTCTGAATCGGATGGAGCAGGAAGGCTTGAGTGCCGACATTCAGGGGCGTGAAAAAAACCTCTACAGCCTGTACAAAAAAATGGTCAGCAAACAACTGTCATTTTCTGAAGTGATGGATGTCTATGCTTTCCGTATTATCGTGGATGATGTTGACGCCTGTTACCGGATGCTGGGCGTAGTGCATAACTTGTACAAACCGGTACAAGGTAAATTCAAAGATTATATTGCGATTCCTAAAGCTAATGGTTACCAGTCCTTACATACTGTGTTGTTTGGCCCATACGGTGTACCGATTGAAGTGCAGATTCGCTCTCGTGATATGGACCACATGGCAGAAGCGGGTGTCGCTGCTCACTGGTTATATAAAACCGGTGAATCCGTCGGTAATAATCTAGCGCATCGTAAGGCGCGCCAGTGGTTGCAAGGGATTCTGGAAATGCAGAAAGGATCCGGCGACTCTATGGAGTTTCTGGAAAATCTGCGTATTGATTTATTCCCGGATGAAATTTACGTGTCTACGCCTAAGGGTGAGATTCTCACCTTACCAAGAGGTGCGACAGCGGTGGACTTTGCCTATGCCGTTCACAGTGATGTTGGTAACAATTGCGTCGCTGCCCGAGTTGGTCGTCATCTGGTGCCGTTAAGCAGTCAGCTGGAAACAGGTGAATCTGTGGAAATCATTACCTCACCGGCTTCACATCCAAATCCTGCCTGGCTCAACTTTGTTGTGACGGCCAAAGCACGAACCAATATTCGTAATTATTTACGACACTTGCAGACGGAAGAAGCCGTGCTGCTTGGTCGTCGCTTGTTAAATAAACATTTGACCGCGTTTTCCACCAATCTGGATGAGATCCCGGTTGAACGCTTTAATGAGCTGATCAATGAGTTTGAACTGAAACAGTTTGATGACTTGTTAGAGGACATTGGTTTAGGTAACCATTCTGCCTTGTTAATTGCACAGAAACTGGTGCATGAATCGACTCCGGATACAGAAGCACAAGCGCTGATGATCGCGGGCACAGAAGGCATGGTGGTCAGCTTTGCTCGTTGTTGCCATCCGATCCCTGGCGATCCTATTCATGGTTATGTCAGTAGCGGTCGAGGCATTATCATTCATCAACGTGGCTGTAAAAATACCTCTAATCTCCGTGTGCAAAATGAGAAATGGCTCGACGTTGCCTGGTCGCCGGATGTATCGCGTGATTTCCCGGTCGACATCATGATTCATGTGAAAAACCAACGCGGTGTCCTTGCTACCATTGCGGCAGTGGTTTCTGAATCTGATTCGAATATTGATAATGTTGTCGTCGATGAACGCGATGGTGGTTATTCTGATTTACGTCTGACCATCGAAGTAGCTAACCGACAGCATTTAGCCCGTGTTATTCGCCGTTTACGTCGCCTCGACATGGTAGAAAGAATTACTCGTATTAATTAAAACCAGACTTTGATGGAGAAATGAATGTCTCGCGAAATTATTCATACAGCGGATGCCCCTGAAGCGATTGGCCCATACTCACAAGCTGTGAAAGTAGGTGACATCGTCTATCTTTCAGGCCAAATTCCGTTGGTGCCTGAAACCATGACGGTTATCGAAGGTGATTTCAATACACAAGTAAGACGTGTGTTTGACAACTTATCTGCGGTTGCGAAAGCATCAGGTGGTAGCTTGCAGGACGTCGTGAAGTTAAATATCTACCTGACCGATTTAAGTTATTTCGGTGCGGTAAATGACATCATGACAGAATATTTTGGACAGCCTTATCCTGCTCGTGCAGCGATTGGTGTGGCTTCTTTACCTAAAGATGTGCCTGTGGAAATGGATGCAATTTTGCATCTGAATGCGTAATTATTAAATTTTAGGAGTTTAAGGTTGTGGTGGCGGATAATGGATTATCACAACCAGTCACTTCTCTAAAAGGCGTAGGTGGCAAAGTTGCCGAACGTCTTGTCAAAATTGGGGTACAGCAGATCCAGGATCTGCTGTTCCACCTTCCTCTCAGATATCAGGACCGAACTCGGTTGATGCCTCTTGGGGCACTCAAATTACAACAAGAAGTCTTGGTGGAAGGCACTATCCAGATTTCACAAGTGAAGTTTGGTCGCCGTCGGTCTCTGTTGTGCCATATCTCAGATGGCACCGGATCTCTCATCCTGCGTTTCTTTCATTTTTCCAAAGCCCAGCAATTACAGCTAGAAAAAGGCCGAAAAATTCGCTGCTTTGGTGAAATTCGCAACGGTCCTTCCAGCTTTGAGATGGTCCATCCTGAGTATCAATTAATCGATGCCAGTAACATTGTGCCAGTGGAATCAGAACTGACGCCAGTTTATCCGACGACTGAAGGATTGCATCAGCTTTCTCTTCGAAAGCTGATTAAACAGGCATTGAGCTTTCTGGAAAATGGGTTAATGCCTGAGCTGGTCATACCTGAAGCACGTTGTCATGATGTGGCTGAGTTCTCATTGACCGAGGCCTTAAAATTTGTACATCAACCGCCACCTGATGCGCCGGTTCAGCAACTGATTGACAGACAACATCCCGCGCAAAAAAGACTGGCCTATGAAGAGTTACTAGCACAGCAACTGACGATGAAAAAGTTGCGTCAGCAGACACAGCATCATCGTGCGCCTGAACTCAAGCCAGACCGGACTCAACGCGAAGCTTTATTGCGTCAGTTGCCATTTCCGTTAACGGCGGCTCAACAACGTGTGTTGACTGAAATAGAAGCGGATATGACACAGCCTTTTCCCATGCAGCGCCTGGTTCAGGGTGATGTGGGTTCCGGTAAAACTGTCGTAGCGGCGTTGGCGGCTATTGATGCCGTGAGTGCAGGTTCACAAGCTGTGATGATGGCGCCAACAGAATTGCTGGCAGAGCAACATTTCAAAACCTTCACACAATGGCTGACACCGTTGGGAATGACAGTTGGCTGGTGTGCCGGTAAGCAGACTGCAACTGAACGGCGACAGGTGCTGGAGCAGCTCAAATCGGGCGAAATAAAAGTAGCCGTTGGCACTCATGCCTTGTTTCAGGATGAAGTCATATTTAATCATCTGGGACTGGTCGTCATTGATGAGCAGCATCGTTTTGGTGTGCATCAGCGTCTGGCCTTGCGCGATAAAGGTCGTGATGTGGATACCATGCCACACCAGTTAGTGATGACGGCAACACCGATTCCACGTACGTTGGCGATGACAGCATATGCTGATTTAAGTGTGTCTGTGATTGATGAGTTACCACCAGGCAGAACCCCCGTGACGACGGTTGTGGTCGCGGATAGTCGGCGTCAGGATGTGATTGAACGCGTTCATGCCGCTTGTCAGCAGCAGCGTCAGGTGTATTGGGTCTGTACTTTAATAGAAGAGTCTGAACATCTGCAGTGTCAGGCAGCAGAAGATACGGCAACCACTCTGCAGGATTGCTTACCGGATTTGAAAATCGGTCTGGTCCATGGCCGTATGAAATCAGCACAAAAAGAGCAGGTGATGGCGGCATTCAAATCTGCAGAACTCGATATGCTGGTGGCAACCACCGTTATTGAAGTGGGGGTGGACGTACCGAATGCCAGCTTAATGGTCATTGAAAATGCTGAACGGCTTGGACTCGCTCAGCTTCATCAGCTACGTGGTCGAGTAGGACGAGGTCAGGTCGAGAGTCATTGTGTTTTGATGTACCATGCGCCACTGTCTGAAAATGGTCGGGCCAGATTGAAGTGTTTGCGTGAGAGTAATGACGGTTTTGTGATCGCGCAGCGTGATCTGGAAATTCGAGGGCCGGGTGAAGTGTTGGGCACGCGGCAGACAGGTCTGCCACAATTCAGGGTTGCCAACTTGCTCGAGGATCAGGAGCTTTTAGCGGTGATGGAACAGGCGGCAAATACGATGTTGAAGTTAGCACCAGTGAAAGCAGAAGCGCTGGTGACCCGTTGGTTTGCTCACAAACTTGATTTCGGTCATGTTTAATTTGTTGGATTTTAAATGAAGCATTGGACACACTGGCTGCCAGCCCGAAAACAATCATTACCTTATGATTTACGTGAGTGGTTGACAGATACGGGGTCACTTACCAAGCGACTGCAACATGTCAGTGAGCACGCGGTGAATGTCGAATTATTACACTACGACTGGCAGACCGCTTTGCCTGAAGAAAGTCTGTTTTTACAGCAACCTTTGCAACGTATTCAGCTGGGTCGTGAGGTATTGTTGTGTGATGGTGATACGCCTGAAATCTATGCCAGAACAATTATTCCTCAATCCACCTATCAAGTCTTGCCGTCTCGGTTCGATAACCTAGGTGTAAAGCCATTGGGCCAAATGTTATTTGATGAACCCTCCTTAAGCCGGAGTGAGATTCAGGTGGCGCAACTCACACCGCAACATTGGTTGTATCAATTGGCTACGGAAGCTTTGGATATTTGTCCTGATGTTTTATGGGCAAGACGATCATGTTTTTATTTGAAAGGTCAGCCTGTACTGGTGTGTGAAATATTTCTGCCTTCAGAAAAATGGAGTCATGTGTGAGAGAGGTTCAACGACGTGTTATGCCTTATATTCAGTTGATGCGACTGGATAGACCCATTGGCATATTACTTTTGTTATGGCCAACATTATCCGCTTTGTGGATTGCTGCAGAAGGCCTGCCTGATATCACGGTGCTGGTGGTTTTTATCTTGGGCGTCATTCTAATGCGCTCTGCTGGCTGTGCGATCAATGATTTTGCCGATAGGGAAATTGATGGCAGCGTCTGGCGAACTCAAAACCGCCCTTTAGCAACAGGTGAGCTGACTGCCCGGCAAGCCATCTATGTTTTTATCGGCATGGCATTGGTGGCGTTTATATTAGTATCGATGCTGAATACGTTGACTGTTTGGTTATCGTTGGGTGGTGTTTTCCTTGCCGCGACATACCCTTTCATGAAGCGTTATACCTATTTCCCTCAGATTTATTTAGGCATGGCATTCGGTTGGGCCATCCCAATGGCCTATGCTGCACAGACTAATTCTGTGCCGGTGATGGCTTGGTTACTTTTCTTAGCCAATATTATCTGGACAACCATGTATGACACCTTTTACGCGATGGCAGACAGAGAGGATGATTTGCTGGCCGGGGTGAAATCCACGGCGGTATTATTTGGCGATGATGATCTGATTATCCAAGGCATGATGCAGGTGGCTTATATTTTTGTCATGGTGTTGATTGGTGTGCAGTTAGAGATGAGTTTTATCTTTTACTTAGGGCTGTGTGTTGCTGGGGGCTTATTTGCCTATCAACAATTTTTAGCAAAAGATCGACAGCCGCAGCGCTGTTTACAGGCTTTTTTAAATAATAACTGGGTTGGCTTAGCTATCTTTCTAAGTCTGGTCATTCATTATAGTATTTTGTCGGTGGGCAAATGAACGCAATAGCAGAAATCTCTTCTTCGAGTTTGCAGCAGCAAGTGGATGCTTTGGCTGAGGCAATGGATGATCTCAACCCCATGTTAAAGAAAATGCGTTTACTCGCTTCCAATGCGGTCAGCGCAGCAGCAAGGGCAGGTTCTGAAGGTGATGCTTTTCGTGTACTGACTCAAGGTATTCAGGAGTTAGGCCTGGAAATCAAACATGAAATCGATCATTGCAAAGAGCTATTGCAGACACTCGCTGACACTGAGTCTGGTGTAGAAAAGAAAAGAGTATTATTTCAGATTAAAACCACATTAGAAGAGTTACCTGCGGCCGTCGCTAAAGGTGATTATCTGGCGATTTATTGTTCTGTAGAAGCCGCACATGCCGAAACGCATGCGACCCGGTTTAACTCGGTTGCCCAAATGTTGAAATCATTAATATCTGATCTCAGAGGAGAGATTTCAAAGCAGAAAACGCTTATAGACAATATGCTAGAACAAGCATAATTATTACTTACTATCGTTATTCATGGAGGAAAAACGATGCGATGGAGCATGGTGTTTATCACCTTCATCATATCCGTGGTCTGTCATGCCACAACGGTTTATCAATCACAGAATGAGCAGGGACAGACGCTTTATTCTGACCAACCATCTGCCAATGCGACCTTACTCACGCTCAAATCCAGCCCATACCGTTATAGAGTTAAGCTCAAACGGGTGATTGATGGAGACACCATTGAGTTACAGTCTGGCCAGATTATTCGTTTACTGGGTATCAACACCCCTGAGATCCAGAGCCGTTACCACGACGCTGAAGCGGGTGGTGAACAGTCAAAACAATGGCTAATCAATACCCTAAGTCATGGCGATTTTTTCATTGAGTATGACCAGCAGCAACGCGATAAATATGATCGTGCTTTAGCCCATTGTTTTCTGCCTGATGGACAATATTTGAATGCCATGTTGATTGAAGAGGGGCTAGCGTCGCTGACACTGATTCCCCCTAATTTGCGATACAGCGATAAACTTATTGAAGCTCAAAGCAGGGCCGAACAAGCCAAAAAAGGGATATGGTCAATGTCTGACTATCAGGTAAAGCACGTGTCTGATTTAAAAACAGGCGTCAGCTATCGTGGTTGGCAACGTATCAGATTGAAACTTAAGGCCATCAAGCAAGGTAAAAACACGATATTCCTGCAGGCAAATAAACAGTTCAAACTCGCGATTAAAAAGAAAGACAGCGTTTATTTTGAGGACTGGAAACATTACCTGAATCGAACGGTTGAAGTGCGTGGCTGGGTGCATCGGCAGGGTAAACAGTTTTATATGAATGTCAGACACCCTTCAGCGATAATAACCCCATAAAATTTAACGTTTTGGCCAGTATTTTTGCATTTCCAGAAACACAAAAGAAGCCGACCAGGTAATCATGACCAAGCCAGTCAATGATTCCAGTCCGGTTAAAAAGCGTATATACCCTGTGGGTTCGATATCACCAAACCCCAGCGTGGTGTAGGTTGTGAATGAAAAGTAACTACAGTCCAGCAGGCTGGAGTCAATATTTCCCATCAAATTGCCAAAGCCATCTGCATGCAACATCAGATAATAGCCGATAGCAAACAGCCAAATTTCCACAATATGCGCCACCATGACCACCATCACCGCCAGTAAAACCCGGTAACGATGAATAATATGCAGTGCAGGAAGACGTTTCGCTAACTGGTAGAGGGTTTCGTAGTGGATCAAAATGGTGGTGACGAAAATAACTGTATTAATAGCAAAGGTGGTGAGTAACATTTAACGTGCCTGTTTGACTTGATTTCGGCCCGATAACTTAGCGGCATAAACGGCTTGGTCAGCCGCCGCAACCAGCGATTTGGTGTCATGTATATGGCTATGTTGAGCCAGCGTTGCGGTACCGATAGAAAGGGTGGCATGAATCATTTTGCCGGAAGGAATGGTGAAGTCTGTTTTTTCTACTCGATGACGAATTTGTTCGGCAATTAAGCCTGCATCTTCCGCGCTAGTGTCAGCGAGCAAAATAACAAATTCTTCTCCACCATAGCGAGCGAGCACATCGCTATTACGCAAACGATCATTTAACAGTTGTGATACTTGCTTGAGAACAGCGTCTCCCGCTTGGTGACCATAGTGATCATTGATGCGTTTAAAAAAATCCAGATCAATAAACAGGCAGGATAGTGGGCTATTGATACGCTTGGCCCGACTGACTTCTTCACTGATACGTTGATCAAAAAAACGGCGGTTGTTAATGCCGGTTAATGGGTCACGTAAACCGACTAATTTAATATGTTCATGTAAACGTGCGTTTTCCAGACAAGCTGACATCACTGCTGCCAAGTGTTCCAAAAACTGCGTGCCGATATTGCTTTCAAAGCGATTCGGATTACGGCTGCCCAAATTAAGACTACCGATTAATACGTTATGTCTGATTAACGGCAGTAAGGCGATTGAGCCAAGTTCGGCTTGGTCTGGAAATAAGAAAGCATGTTGATGTGGTGAATAACGGATAAGGCGAGTTTTACGTAGCGGGCTGAAATACTGATTTAACAAATGCGCCGATTCAGTAAATATCAGTTTATCGAGCCACGAGGATTTGACTGGCTGCGCTTCGATCAAGCGCTGAAATTCATATTCAGGATCGTGTAACAGCAATGTGACATCAGTCAGCTGAAAACGCTCTTTATGCTCTTCAAGCACAATCCCCAGTAGTTCATGAAGATTGTTACTAGCAAGCAATGCCAGTTCATATTCCTGGAAATTGGTTTGTTTTCGCTCATTGCTTTTAGCGATGCGAAGTAGTTCGTCCAAACGTGCTTGTAAGGTGGCGATATCTTGCATCCAAACGCCTTATGAGCCTAAGTGTGATTTAGTGAATATTAATAATGGCTTATTGCACGTGCAATTGTCCATACTTCTATGATTTTTACACCTGCTCGCTTTAATTCACGCGCTGCTTCATGTGTTGTCGCACCGGATGTCATGACATCGTCAATAATGGCCACGTGTTCAGGCACGATCTCTGACGAATACTGAAAAGCGTGTCGCATATTTTTATGTCGCTGTTTCGCATTGAGTTGGGTCTGGTTGGCAGTTTTTTTGATACGCTTCAGTAACTCTGGTTGGCAGGAAATATTCAATAATGCAGCCAGTTTTTCCGCAAATAATAAAGACTGGTTATACCCACGTTGACGAAGACGACTGGGGTGAAGAGGTATGGGAATCAATACTTCCGGTAGTGAATTCAGTGAATGCTGTTTTATAAATTCTCGTGCACAGAGATCAGCAATCTGAACTTGCCGATGATACTTCAGGGCAGACATCATTCTGGGAACAGCTTGATCGTAACGATACAAGCTGAGACTGATATCTTGTACCGGCGGCTTTTTCAGACATTGTCCGCAAATATGTCCAGATGCCAATGGTATGGCGCAACGAAGACAATGTTGTTTAATAAGCGGTAATTCATTGATGCAACCCTGACAAAGGGCATGTTCTTCTGTCGGCAGTCCACAGAGTAAACACGGAATTGGAAATACTTTCCTGTATAATTGTCGGAATTGTTGTGTCAGTGAGAGCAGATTTGCCATGACATGACCTAATTTAATCCTTTAAATCAGTAAAGAGTCATCATGCCTGAGAATGTAGCAGAAACCCAAGCAACAATCCGCAACGACTGGAGCCAGCAAGAGGTTGAAGCCTTATTTGCTATGCCCTTTAACGACCTGATGTTTAAAGCACAAACCGTTCATCGTGCTAACTTTGATGCCAATGCGGTGCAGATTAGTACCTTATTAAGTATCAAAACCGGTGGTTGTGCCGAAGACTGTGGTTATTGCCCACAAAGTGCACACCATGAATCAGCCGTCAAAGCAGAACCTTTGATGCCGCTTGATGAAGTCATGAAATCAGCCAATGAAGCGAAAGAGGCGGGTGCTAATCGTTTCTGTATGGGCGCAGCCTGGCGTAGCCTGAAAGACCGTGATCTGGAACGCGTTGCAGAAATGGTTGAAGGCGTGAAGAGCTTAGGTCTGGAAACTTGCGTCACACTGGGTATGCTTGAAGAGCATCAAGCCAAGCGTTTAAAAGATGCTGGTCTGGATTACTACAACCACAACCTGGATACCTCACCTGAATTTTACGGTGAAATTATTACTACCCGCACCTATGAAGACCGTCTGAATACCCTAAGCCATGTCCGTGATGCCGGTATTAATGTATGTAGCGGCGGTATTGTGGGCATGGGCGAAGGTCGCAATGACCGTGCTGGTTTATTAATCAGCCTGGCAAATCTGCCAACACAACCACAAAGTGTACCTATCAATTTATTAGTACAAGTTGAAGGTACACCATTAGATGGTGTTGATAACCTGGATCCTATCGAGTTTGTTCGTACTATTGCTGTTGCACGTATCATGATGCCTAAATCATTTGTGCGGTTATCAGCAGGTCGTGAGCATATGACCGATGAGTTACAAGCCATGTGTTTCCTGGCTGGTGCTAACTCGATTTTCTATGGTGAAAAACTGTTAACCACTGACAACCCTGATACCAATCATGATCAGCAATTGTTCAAACGTTTAGGTATCACACCTTGGGTTGGTGAAGAAAAAACAGAAGAACGCAGCTGTTCTTCAGCAGCCTAACGTCTCCAGTTTCGAGTGGCCAAACTCCCTTGGCATAATGAACTGACCGCCGCTTTAGCTGAACGCAAAGCGGCTGGGCGTTATCGACAAAATCGTCTTAGAGTCGGTGAGCAAGGTGTGCATATTCATCTTGGTGATAAAACTATTTTGTCATTTTGCAGCAATGATTATCTTGGTCTTGCTGCCCATCCTGATATTAAACAAGCGTTCAAAGAAGCAGTTGATAAGGAAGGTGTCGGTAGTGGCGCCGCCCATTTGTTGACCGGTCATAGTTATTACCATCAGGCATTAGAAGAAAAACTGGCGGATTTTACGGGTCAACAACGCGTATTACTATTTTCCACTGGTTATATGGCCAATCTTGGCGTGATTGATGGACTGCTTACTCGTGGCGATGCCGTGATTCAGGACAAATGGAATCATGCTTCTCTACTGGACGGTGGCCGTCTGACTGATGCCGACCAGTTACGTTACCCACACGCTGATATGGGGCTATTACATAAACGCTTACATAATGCCGCTACAGCAAAACATCGGCTGATAGTGAGTGATGGTGTATTCAGTATGGATGGAGATATCGCCTCCTTACCTGAAATTATGGCCTTATCTGAACAACATCATGCAGCCGTTCTGATTGATGATGCTCATGGTTTTGGTGTGATTGGTGAAGATGGTCGCGGCACGGTTTCTCACTTCCAAATCACACCTAATAAGGCGCCGATTGTGGTGGGGACCTTAGGTAAAGCCATTGGTACTGGCGGTGCTTTTGTCGCTGCTGATGAGCTGGTCATCGAAACCTTAATTCAGCAAGCACGTAGCTATGTGTATACCACGGCACAGCCGCCGGCGATTGCGGCAGCTACTTTGGTCAGTCTGGATTTGGTGGAATCAGAACAGTGGCGACGAGACAAACTTCAGCAATTAATTCAGCAATTCAGACAAGGCGCTGAACAACTCGGTCTGAAACTGATGTCTTCAGAAACACCAATACAACCCGTCATTATCGGTGAAGATAAAAAGGCGCTGGAAATAGGGGCGAAATTAGAAGAACAAGGCATTCTGGTCGGTGTTATCCGTCCACCGACAGTGCCCAAAAATACCGCCAGATTGAGAATTACCTTCTCTGCTGCCCATACAGAACAGGATGTGAATAGACTGCTTAGTGCACTGGAGCAGGCGTATGCACATTAACAGCATAGGTCAGGGGCCTGATTTAGTTTTGGTACATGGTTGGAGTATGCACAGCGGTGTCTGGCAACCACTGGTTGATTTATTGGCTGAACATTTCAGTTGTCACTTGGTTGATTTACCCGGACATGGTCAAAGTGACTGGCACGAGGGTGATTTTGAATTAAGCACCTTATTAGCCAAGCTAGCAGAGGCTTTACCAGAAAAGGCCATTTGGCTGGGCTGGTCATTAGGTGGCATGGTCGCGTTGGCTATGGCAGAGCGTTACCCAGAGAAAGTCAAAAAACTGATTATGCTGGCAAGTAATCCACGCTTTGTGCAAACAGATGATTGGCCTTGTGCGATGCCGCAAGAAGTTTTTGACACATTTTCAGCCAGCTTAGCTGATGACCAACAGCTGACCTTGCAGCGGTTTATTATGCTGCAAGCAAAAGGCGCGAATCAGCCCCGACAAGTGATTAAACAATTAAGTGAGCAACTGGCTCAACAACATGAACCAGAACCAGAGGCATTACAGGCAGGCTTAAAGTGTCTGGCTGAGTGGGATTTGCGAGATGCGCTTGCCACTGTAAATTGCCCCACTCAAATGATTCTGGCTGAGAATGATCATCTTATTCCCGTTTCATTAGCAGAATACGTACAGAAGTTGCAGCCAAAACTGCGTATTGATGTGATGCCGGGATTAGGCCATGCGCCTTTTATTTCGCAACCTCAACAATGCCAATTAGTGATAGAACAATTTATCCATGAGTGAATATCGTCCCGATAAAAAAAAGGTGGCGCAGTCATTTTCTGCCGCCGCCGAGCATTACGATGATGTGGCTGTGTTACAGAGACAAACAGCCGATGAATTATTAGAGCGCTTGTCATACATCACTGTCGAACCACAAACGATAGTGGATCTTGGGGCGGGGACCGGACGTAATTTATCGTTATTACAAAAGCGCTATCCTCATGCCCAATTAGTCGCTGTCGATATTGCACCACAAATGTTAAAGCAGGCCGAAAAGCGTTATCGGCATGATCAAGGCATTAAGCGCTGGTTACCGAAACAGAAACGTTTACAAGTCTTGGCGGGTGATGCCGAAGCCATTCCACTAGCCGATAACAGTGTCGATCTGATCTATGCCAATCTGGCATTACAGTGGTGCGATCCCAAGCGTTGTTTCAGTGAAATCTTTCGGGTGCTGAAACCACAGGGACTATTGATGTTTACCAGCTTAGGGCCGGATACCTTGACCGAGCTTCGTCAAGCTTGGGCTGAAGTAGATAGCTATCCTCATGTGAATTTATTTTACGATATGCATGACGTTGGTGATGCAATGACAGCCAGCGGCTTAGCGGATTGTGTGTTAGATATGGAGCCTTACACATTAAGTTATAACGATGCGATGAGTGTGATGCGCGATCTGAAAATCCTCGGCGCTCGTAATGTGAATGAAGGTCGCCGTCGTGGCCTGACCGGCAAGCAACTGATGCAAAAAGTGATTTCCTCGTATGAAACATTTCGCCAAGCTGACGGTTTACCTGCCAGCTATGAAGTCATTTTTGGACATGCGTGGAAATTAGCTCAATCAGGCCAATGCCGAACGGATGATGACAGTGTTTATATTCCGATCAGTGAGATCAAACGATTATGACCAGCACACATTTTTTTATAACAGGTACCGATACTGAAGTAGGGAAGACCTTCATCAGTGTGGGCTTGGTATCTCTACTGCAACAACAAGGCTATAAAACAGTTGGTATGAAGCCGATTGCCAGCGGTTGTGAGTGGTTAGATGGGCAGTGGAAAAATGAGGATGCACTCGCATTAATCAAACAAAGCCAGGCAGATTTAGCTTATTCACTAATCAACCCTTATGCCTTTGAACCGGCTATTGCCCCCCATATTGCGGCGGAGCGAGAAGGTGTAACGCTCTCTCTTGCCAAGATTAAACACAGCTATGAATTAATCGCTGAACAGGCAGACGCAGTCATTGTAGAGGGTGCGGGTGGCTGGTATGTACCACTAAACACAGAAAGCACTATGGCCGATCTTGCTGTTGAACTTCAATTGCCGGTGATTTTGGTGGTGGCAATTAAACTAGGTTGTATTAATCATGCCTTATTGACCGTGGCAGCCATTGAACAACAAGGTCTCAAACTGGCTGGCTGGGTGGCGAATCATGTGGCTGAACAATCAGAATCAACGGAAATGATAGAGACCTTAACGAGCCGAATTGATGCTCCCTGCTTGGGAGTGGTACCCCACCTTAACAGCCATCAGTCGGCGGCCAGTTTCCTGCGACTACCTGAATAAAATCATTAAATTACTTTATAAAATCGCCTTCCCTAAATAAGTAATATCAGGCACTATTTTTCATAGCTAGTTAAAAAAATGGCCTCATAATTCAAAATTACGAAATAAAAATTGATGAATAATCAATATGTTATTTTTTTGGAAATAAATTATAAGGCCCCCTGTTTAATATTTATTATGAGGCCAGTGGCCTCATAAAACACACTGTTAGGTTTACAGGAGTAAAGAGAATGGCTAGCGATAAGGCCGAAGAATTAGAACGACGGAGTACGCTATTCCTCCTGGTTCTGAATTTATTATTAACTACACTAGGTGGATATTATTTTATTGGGAAATATCAAGCTGATAGCTTACGCTCAGAGTCGGATTTGGCAGTACTTAATTCTAAACTTGCTGAAGTAGAACTTGATACGAGATCTACACAGAATTCTCTAGCTGTATTATCTGGCAGGCTAAATCTATCTTCTAATACTTTAGAGCTAGCAGATATGATAATACCAAGATTTGATCTTCAATATTTAAAAGACAGTTCATACTCGAATAAAACTGATCACGTTGTTGCGCACAAATTGGTTAATACGGGGAGTTTATCTTCGAGAGTATCGAAATATGAAGTAGTCGTGACAAGCGAACCTTCCAGTGAGTGGCCACCCGAAAAGGATATAATTTTAAGCCAGAGATTTTATGACCTAGATATTAGTGATTACTATGTCGGTCTTTTGCCGAGTGAAGTGGGGAAAAAATATACCGTTAAGTTGAAAGTAGGTCGAGGCTATACAAACAAAGAAAAGAAATTATTCGTTCATCTTCTGGTTTACTACGAAACAAACCCTGAGTTATACAATTTGATAATTAATTCTGAAATGGGTACTGAAGAAAAAAACGCCTGGGAAAAACTTACTAAGGCCCGATTAAGGTCAACTACGACTATAGAGATTCTATAGACTAACAAACAAAGGCAACGGAAGCTTCAGTCCGCTGCTTGGGGCGTTATGCATCATTAGAGGTTCGAGTCAGATGAAAGAGAAAGAACTACTCAAGGAAATTGAATTGCTTCAGACCTCTCATTACGAAGGAGACTATTTAAGAGTCGTTATATTAGCTCCACAAATCATTGTGCAGATTATAGATAGAATTTCGGCATATAACGAAGAATGGATAGAAAGAAAGATATATAACAAGTTCAGCGAGGAGGATAAAGAGGTCTATAGGATTGCGGGGCAGCTTCAACAAAAAGAGTCTGACAGATCATATATTGTCGGTGCGCTTGTCGAGCTTTATAACAGTGGTTATTGGGCAGAGGGGGATGGTAAAAAGTCTTTCGTCAAATACTTTACCAAGCTTGATGATCTTGTCTCGCTCCGTAACTTGTTTGCACATGAGTACTACGAAAAAAAAGCGACAAAACATAGAGCGAAGAATTGTTCCAAATCAGGCATAGAGATTGCCAATCTATTTGCTGGCCTGTTTGAGGTATGCAATGCATAATAATGCAAGCCAAAATCGCGCCTTCGGCGCTGGGACTCACTAACGCTCGCCATTTAGCGGGGCGTTAGCATCCAAGGGAGATTCGTCATAGAAGTCACGATACCAGAACTACCAAAGTTCTCTAGATTCTCACCAGCCTTAGTAAAGGCTCTTGATAAGATCAGATTTGAAATAGACAAAATTGATGACGAAGGTGAGTTGTTTGAGTTCTATTGGTTTGCTCGCGAATATCCTAGATTCTATAGATATCATTTAGATCACGCTGAACACAGACTGAAGGAGATACACCAAAAGTATCACTTCATTAAAAAAAGCGAAGAAAAACGAATTAAGGACTTTGATGAAAATTGTTTTGAGGTAAGTGTATCAAACCCAATCACTCATCAAATATATTGGGATTTTGAAGCATATTTAATGGCATTAAATGCCGCTCTTGATTTGTTAGCTAGAGTTGTGGGTGTGGCATATTCAAATCAAACGCCAGTTTCATTTAATAAGCTTTGTGGCAAAAAAGAATTATCTGGACCAGTCGATATTTTAAGAAAAGCCAAATTAAAATGGGTAGATAGATTCAAAGACTATAGAGATTGTTTTGTACATTATACGCCTGTAGATAACAGGGTATACGCAGATATTATACGAACGAAAGATAATTTATTATTGCGTTGCAAGCTACCTACAAACCCTAACATTAGAACTGTAGAAGGATTCAAGTATTCTAGAAAAATTGAAGTTCTTAAATACGCATCGACTCTTTACAGGCATATCTCTGCTTTAGACAAGGCTGTGGCAAAGGAAATAATGCGGCTTTATAAAGCCAAGCAATTCCCAAAAAGAACTACTAATTTATTTTTTATTGGGCAGCGCACAAGGTAAAAAAATGCTAACAAATTGCTCAAGTCGTTCGCTCTCGCTCACAGGGACGCTCCCCCACGTTAGGGTTCTGCGCCCCTTAGCAAAACGTTAAGCAAATAAACCGAGATGATCGGATATTACAAGAAACACATCTTTGCCTTATCTGAAGCAGTTGCACAGATTCAGTCGTTCCCTGAGCGCGTCGATCAATTGAAGGAGTTTCAGGCGTTTCTTATCCGAAGAATTTTGAACTCAGAAAAAAAGATAGATGAGCTCAAGGGGCGCTTGAAGGGCCTGAAGCGAGAGCTTAGATCTAACAGACCGACAAAAGACAAGGCTAAAGAGCTAAAAAAGAAGATCAAGTTCTATCAGCAGAGGATAAATGAACACAAATGGATGCTGTTCGTTTGGAGGTGCTTCGGAGATGCTGTGGTATTTCTTTACGTGGATAAATTTGCAATAAAGCCTTTCTTGTATGAGTTTGGCTCGAATGAGCCAAAACAAACTGCGGGGAGGCTTGCAGGAAAAGAGGGGTTAACAGCTGAACTATCAGTAACCTTCGATGTTATTGCTCATGGTGTCCCTGCCATACTATGCGATTTAACCAATTGCATACGCCATGGTGACATATGCCTGCTTGGTGAGAGTGATCCGGTTGTGATTGAAGTTAAGTCTAGTGAAAATACTAACTGTCGGATTGATCGCCAGGTTGAGGCCATATCGGGTCTGCAGCAATACTTAGAAACAGATCAATCAAATAAGCTATTTGGAGTGAAAAATACAAGACGAATGGAGCTCAGAGTACCTGAGTTGAACTATCAGGACTCGTTTTCCCAACAGATAGCCAAAGCCAGAGATATTGGGTTTAGTCATCAATCACCGGAAAAGGGGCTGCACGTCTTTGCGTTCAGCGGTGGAGAAATGGATGAGATTGGAGAGATTATGTCTCGATTTGATCAACCAATAGTATTTCTTCTTAATGAAACAAAGAATGCTCAAGCATGGGGAAGCTACTACCCATTCGTTTTAAGTATTGACCAACCTGAGGAGCTATATACATTTTTGAGGGGGGACGTGTACATACTGGTTGTGATTGAGCTTGGAGTTTGTGAAGCGCTTGCGAATGAAAAAGGCTGGCAGCTTAAATATCGAGAGTCGGGTGACTATGCGTTTGAGTTCACGGAGACTAGTGAAGAGAGTGAAGAGGAAGAACAGCCCTTCAGGTTCAATTTATCTCGGCACTTCGTGGGCCGCATCGGACATGAATTATTGTCATTGCAATGGGTAATGGATTTCCAAGAGCATAACAACCAAGAACTGAAGATAATGGTTGCAGAGGCCGGTAATGCCTAACAAGTTATTCCAGTCGCACTTTGGGCAGGGACTTCGGCTTCGCCTCGGTCCGTGAATACAAGCTTTATAATAAATGTTTACCAATGTGGTCAGACTCGATTGTGTGATTAATGTATGGGACAGAGTTATCTAGACTCAAACTATTCTCATTATTCAAGGATTGAACAATGGCCCGCTTACCTAGATATTTGGGGTCAAGTTAGAATTTATCAAGAATAGCCTTACTACACCGTGACTAAATGTTGGAAAGTAAGCTGTTTTTATATTGACCCTAAATACCTAAAAACAAGCTAGTTTTTGTAACTATCGTCTTCAAAGTCATCAAGACTATCGTAGTAGATGATGGCTAAGTACTGAATGGGCATTTGCAGTTTGGTTTCTGGTCGGTGAGGCTGTTCTGCGTGGAATGTCAGAGAGTCACCCGGCTCAAGAATAAAACGCTCATCACCTACGGTGTATTCCAATTTTCCTTCCAGCATGTATATGAATTCAGTACCGGCGTGTTCAAACGGATCAAACACTTCACTTTCTTCATTTAACGTGATTAAAAACGGTTCAAACAGTTTTTTCGGGCCGGTGTCATACGCTAATAGTTGATAGGTATGACCACTCTTGGTGCCGCGGCGAACCACTTCCATTCCCTCGCCATTCTTCACATATTGAGCGCCGCCCATTGGCGTATCGTAGTCATGAAATAACCGCGAAAGCTTTACACCAAGAGCATTGGCAAGGTGTTCCAGTTTTTCCAGGCTGGGTGAGGTCAGTCCATTCTCAATCTTACTCAACATACCGCGACTGACATTGGCTCTCATAGCGACATCCGCAATGGTTAGTCCATTTTCAGTACGAATATGGCGCAGCGTATTTCCCAGATGTTTATCTAACGAGTGATGTGTCGCAGTTTCAGTCGTCACGATTGTTTGCTGTTTGCTCACGGCAAGAATACTCCGTCTTCTTTTAGGCTGTTCTGCCTGATTATACCTGAGGTTTTTTTATTTATCCGGCTTAAATGTTTCCTATTGTGAAAAAAAGTTTACAAGACTATTGACATGTTTTTTTCAGCATGAGTAAATAGAACCATGTTTCATTAGATGAAATTTTGTTTACTTAATAAGGGGTAGATTGAACTACTCCTTTAGTAGTAGAGCATCACACGAGTGGAGGTTAAGAATGCCATTAGGGCTATTAAAATATGGTCTGAGTAGTGAACACCCGGCACCACGCTTTTTTAGGGACTGTACTGAACCTAAGAAATCCTATGATGCCGTGATTATCGGTGGCGGCGGACATGGTTTGGCGGCGGCGTATTACTTAGCCAAAGACTATGGCATTACCAATGTAGCCGTATTAGAAAAAGGCTATATCGGTGGCGGCAATACTGGCCGTAATACCACCATCGTTCGTTCAAATTATCTGACGCCGGAAGGGGTTAACTTCTACGATGCCAGCGTTAAATTGTACGAAGATTTATCAGAAGAATTAGACCTGAACCTGTTTTATTCCACACGTGGTCACTTCACGTTAGCTCACACTGAGTCAGCTATGCGTACTATGCGCTGGCGTGCTGAAGTGAATAAACATGTTGGGGTTGAGAGTTATGTCGTCGGTCCTGAGGAGATATCCAAAGCTTGTCCGCAATTGGATATCTCCTGCAGTGGCCAAGCACCTATCCTAGGTGCCTTATATCATGCACCAGGTTCAGTCGCTCGTCATGATGCCGTGGCATGGGGTTATGCCAAAGAGGCTGACCGCATGGGTGTTGAAATATTCCAGATGACTGAAGTCACCGGCATTGATACTAAAGGCGGCAAAGTCGTTGGTGTGAATACATCTAAAGGTTACATCAGTACCAATCGGGTGTTATCTGCAGTGGCAGGCTTTACGCCACGTATCACTGAGATGGTGGATCTGGATACACCGATTGTAATTCACCCTTTACAAGCCTGTGTATCAGAACCGATGAAACCTTGGCTCGATACGATTTTGGTATCAGGCAGCCTGCATGTGTATGTCAGCCAGTCGTCCCGCGGTGAACTGGTTATGGGGTCCTCATTAGATCCTTATGAATTCCATTCAACACGTTCATCACTGGATTTCGTGGAAGGACTCACCACACATATCACCGATATGTTCCCATTTTTATCGAATGTCAAAGTGGTCCGTCAATGGGCGGGTATGGCTGACATTACGCCTGACTTTGCACCGATTATGGGTAAAACGCCGGTTGAAGGGTTTTATCTGGACGCTGGGTGGGGCACATGGGGGTTCAAAGCCACACCTATCAGTGGCAAAACCATGGCTGAGACGATTGCAAAAGATATGGCACCTGACCTTATCAAATCATTCCGATTATCACGTTTTGAAGACTATGAGCTGACCGGTGAAAAAGGCGCAGCATCAGTTGGTCACTAAGTTAAGAGTAAGGCTATGAAACTACTTGAATGTCCCGTTAATGGTATCAGGCCGATGAGTGAATTCACCTACGGCGGAGAATATCGAAATATGCCCAATCCTGACACGTGTTCAGATTCTGAATGGGCAGCTTATGTGCACTATCGCAATGGCGCGCCAGGTGTGAAAAAAGAATGGTGGTACCACGCACCGAGCGGTACTTGGTTTATCGCTGAACGTAACACGATGACTGATAAGGTCAGCCGTACTTATCTTCTGGGTCAGGAGGAAGCTAAATGACCAGCCGTATTGCAAAGAAACGAGGCGAGTGGATCAACCGAGATAAGCCACTGACGTTTGAATATGAAGGTCAAACGGTACAAGGTTATGAAGGCGATACCATTACCAGTGCACTGTGGGCGGCTGGTATTAATGTGCTGGGTCGTAGCTTTAAATACCATCGTGCACGTGGTGTATTGAGTTTTGCCAATCATGATGTCAACGCCATGATGACTGATGGTGTCGATACGAATATCCGTGCTGACGTATGGCCTGTTGCAGATGGTATGGATATTAAAGCCGTCAATACTATTGGTGGTGTATTAAAAGATAAAAACAAATATATCGATTATTTATCACCTTTCTTGCCAGTCGGTTTTTATTACAAAACGTTTTATAAACCAAAAAGCCTGTTTCCTTTCTGGGAAGACAAAATCCGTAAGGCAGCGGGTTTAGGGGAAGTTAATTTTAACTACCCACGCATTGTTAAACCGAAAAAGTTTGCACATTGTGATGTGTTAATCATTGGTGCTGGTTTATCTGGATTATCAGCAGCGGTTAAAGCGGCTGAGCAAGGTCTGGATGTTATTGTTGTTGACGAAAACAAGCAGGCGGGTGGCAGTCTCACATATGACTATGCGGGTGACCAGACAACAACCGATACGTTGATAAGCCTGCTAGGCAAAGTGGAATCAAACCCAAATATCCGTTTAATCACTGATGCTTATGCTGGTGGTTTTTATGGCGATAAATTGGTGCCATTAGTTGGTAAAGACGGCATCACCAAAGTCTGGGCGAAAACAGTGATTGTGGCTTCTGGTGCCTTCGAGCAACCCCCCGTATTTCGTTACAACGATTTACCGGGCGTAATGATGGGATCAGCTGCACAACGTTTGATTCACCGTTATGCCGTTAAACCTTTTAATAAAGGTGTGGTTGTTACAGCTAATGATCACGGATATCGAACAGCACTGGACTTAGCGTCTGTTGGTGTCGAAGTCGTGGCTGTTATTGATATGCGTAGAAATGGCGCGCCACGTGAGCTTGCACAGAAAGTTAGAGACAAAGGTATTGCTGTTCATATCTCCAGCTGTATTTATGAAGTGATACCGACGTCTGACAAGTTGGGTGTCAAAGCCGTGTCTGTCTGCCCTTATGATGACATTAGTGCCGGCGCGGACAGTGGTCACACTGTGCGTTTGGCATGTGATGGTGTCGCGATGAGTGCTGGCTGGGCGCCAGCAGCTGCCTTGCTGTATCAGGCGGGTACCAAAATGCGTTATGACTACAGCGTCGAGCAGTTTGTACCTGATGAATTACCTGAAGGCGTCTTTGCTGCAGGTAAGGTTAACGGCGTATTTGATTTTAAAGCACGCCAACTGGATGGTCAGCGTGCTGCAGCAGAAGCAGCCGCTTTTCTGGGTAAAACGGTCGATGTGGTGACTGTGCCAAAAGTGGAGATGGCATCACCAAGCCATCCTTATCCGATTGTTGAACATCCGAAAGGCAAAAACTTTGTCGACTTTGACGAAGATATTCAGGTCAAAGATTTCATCAATGCTGCCAAAGAAGGTTTTGACAATATTGAGTTGATGAAACGCTTTACCACGGTGGGTATGGGCCCAAGCCAGGGTAAACATTCCAATATGAATGCCATTCGTATTCTGGCGAGAATACGTGAGTTACCGGTTGAGAAAATTGGTACCACGACGGCACGACCATTTTTCCACCCGACACCAATTGGTCATCTGGGCGGCCGTGGTTTTCATCCTCATCGTTATACCGCCATGCATGAATGGCATGTCGACAATGGTGGCGTGATGATGGAAGCCGGTGTGTGGATGCGTCCTGCTTATTATCAATATGCTGGTCGCTCGATGAGTGCGATGGAAGCCGTACAACAAGAAGCCTTAGCGGTTAGACAACAGGCAGGCATGATCGATGGCAGTACCTTAGGCAAGATTGAAGTCTATGGGGCCGATGCAACTGAATTTCTGGAACGCTTTTATACAGGCAAGTTCAGCAAGCAAAAAATTGGCGAAAGCCGTATTGCTCTGCTGCTGGATGAAGCGGGTGTGATGCTGGATGACGGCCTAGCCGTTCGTGTTGAAGCTGAAAAGTTCTATGTGTCTACCAACTCATCTAATGCGGCAACGGTTTACCGTGAGATGCAACGCAATGTCCAGTTGTGGGGCTTGCAAGTCACATTGGTCAATCTGACCGGTGCTATCGCTGCCATGACACTGGCAGGACCGAAGTCGCGTGAGATTTTAATGTCACTGACCCAAGCAGATCTGAGTGATTCAGCTTTACCAGATGGCAATATGACTCAAACTCAGATTGCCGGTGTGGATGCCAAAGTGATGCGTGTCAGCTTTGTTTCTGACCTTGCCTTTGAAATTCACGTGCCATACAAAGCGGGACTTCATGTATGGAAGCAAATCATGGCGGCTGGACAAAGCCATGGTATTCGACCATTTGGTACTGATGCTCAACGCTTACTGCGTCTGGAAATGGGGCACCACTTGATCAGTCACGATACCGATGGCCTGACGAATCCATTTGAAGCGCATTCTGATGCCTTAGTGAAAATGGATAAGCCGTTCTTTATCGGTCAACGCAGTCTCAAGATCATCGCGAAGAAAACACTGAACAAAAAGCTAGTGAACTTTGTGCTGGAAAAAGACTTTACGGGTGAGATGCCGAATGAATGCAACCTGGTGATTGAAGACAGCAATATCAAAGGTCGCGTTACCAGTATTGCTTATAGCAAATACCTCAACAGAGTCATTGGTTTTGCGTTTGTTGCACCAGAACAGGGCAGTCCGGGCTCAACGTTTTCTATTCGTACCGATAGCGGTGCAATGGTTAAAGCGACAGTCGTTAAAGCGCCTTTTTTTCACCTACTTGATAACAACGGAGAGTAAGCATGCAAAACGACATTTTTAAAAGCCCGGTCGCTTTTGCTCAAGCCCCTTTGAAACCCATCAATGGTTTTGTGAATGGCATGGAGACTGCAATAGCTATAGCGGACAAGGCTATTGAAGCATCACGCCACGAGTTATTAAGTATTTGTGATGTGAGTGCATTAAATCGCTTTGGTGTGAAAGGACCAAACGCAGCAGAGTGGTTAGCTGCTGCCAGCCTGACACTACCTGAAGCAAAAAATAGTTGGACACTACAAGGTAAACGCGAGTTGGTTTTAAGACTAGGTGGCAGTGAATACCTGATCGAAGAGCCACTGAATTCACAACTGGTCGCTCAGTTAAATGCTTTGCCTGTCAATAAAGCCGGTGTCCATAAGGTAATTCGCAATGATGCGTCGTTTATTGTCAGTGGCAAGCTGACAACAAAGTTATTTTCTGAAGTCTGTGCTATCGACCTGTCAGGAGATGCACTTGAAGAGAATCGTCTTGTCATGACTGTCATCGCCGGTGTATCGGTAACGTTGCTGAGACAGATGCTGAATGGCCAATCTGTTTATCGCATTTGGTGTGATGGTACGTTTGGACCCTACCTGTGGAAAACATTATTGGGCATCACCGAAGAATATGGTGGCGGTGCTATAGGGTTCAGTTTTTATTACGAGATCAATTAATACGACCAAGTGTTGATCATTCAAACAGAGGAAATGTTATGAAGTATGAATTCGACCCTAAGGCTTCGCCAGCTGACCAATTAGCCTACGCGCAGAAGTTTTTGGCTGAAAACAATGTGAAATATGTGTTGGCCCAGTTTGTTGATATCCATGGTGTGGCTAAGGTCAAATCTGTGCCAGCAGATCACCTGGAAGACATCATTAAAACCGGTGCTGGTTTTGCTGGTGGCGCTATTTGGGGAATGGGCATTAAACCTAATGGTCCAGATTACATGGCAATGGGCGACTTAAGCACATTGAGTTTATTGCCATGGCAACCTGGCTATGCCCGTTTAATTTGTGATGGTCATGTTAATGGTGAGCCATACAGCCATGACAGTCGCGTTGTACTGAAAAAACAAATCTCTCGTCTGACTGAAAAAGGCTGGATTTTATACACCGGTTTAGAACCTGAATTTTCATTATTGAAAAAAGACGAGTTCGGTCATCTACATCCGTTTGACCCAACTGATACGCTAGAAAAACCATGCTATGACTATAAAGGCATCACACGTCAAAGCGGTTTCCTCGAAAAGCTCACCGAGTCTTTAATTGATGTCGGTTTAGATATTTACCAAATCGATCATGAAGATGCGAATGGTCAGTTTGAAATTAACTACACCTATGCTGATGCACTGAAGAGTGCCGATGACTATGTGATGTTTAAAATGGCGGCCAGCGAAATTGCTAACGAAATGGGCATGGTATGTTCATTTATGTCTAAGCCATTCAGTAACCGCCCTGGTAACGGCATGCATATGCATATGTCGATTGGCGATGGTGAGAAAAGTTTATTCCATGATGACAGTGATGAAACCGGTCATGGTTTATCGAAACTGGCTTATCACTTCATGGCAGGCATTCTGGCGCATGCCCCTGCATTATCAGCGATTGCAGCGCCTACCGTTAACTCATACAAACGTTTAGTGGTCGGTCGTTCTTTGTCCGGCGCGACTTGGGCGCCAGCCTATATTTCATACGGTAATAACAACCGTTCGACCATGGTGCGTATCCCTTATGGTCGTATCGAACTACGCCTGCCAGATGGTACTTGTAACCCATACCTGACGGCAGCAGCAGCGATTGCCGCTGGTTTAGATGGTGTGGAACGTCAACTGGAAGCCGGTCCAGGTTATGACATCAATTTATATGACTTAAGCCCAGAAGAGCTGGAAGAAAAAGGCATTGGCATCTTGCCACAAAATCTTCATGAAGCTTTGACTGCGTTAGAGAAAGATGACGTGATTAAAGGGGCCTTGGGTGAGGAGTTTGTTAAAGAGTTCTTAGAACTCAAACACATGGAATGGGTGGAATACATGCGTCATGTATCTGATTGGGAAATCAATCGTTACGTTGAATTTTATTAAAAGTCCCTAGGGAATGTTGTTAGGAGAATAGTTATGTGTGGAATCGTTGGCCTGTATTTGAAAAACGATAAATACGAAGACCGTCTGGGTGAACTGTTTGCACCAATGTTAATTGCAATGACAGAACGTGGCCCCGATAGTGCTGGGTTTGCTGTTTATGGTGATGAAGTGGATCAAGGGGTGAAGTTAACGCTTCGCAACGAAGATGAGAACTATGATTGGTCAGCACTGGCAAAAGAAATTGAAGCCAAACTGAATACAAAAGTCGACTGGTTCCAAAACAGCAAAGTAGCCGTATTTAAAGTCGATATCGATGCTGAAACAGTTGAGAACTATCTGATGGAAAATCATCAGGACGTACTCATCATGAGTTCAGGTAAGTCTATTGAAATCCTGAAAGAAGTCGGTTTACCAGAGCGTATCGTCAATCTTTTCCATCTGGAAAACATGAAAGGTAGCCACATCATCGGTCACACACGCATGGCGACTGAGTCTGCTGTGACCATGGCGGGTAGCCATCCTTTCTCAACCGGCATGGACTTGTGTCTGGTACATAACGGTTCACTGTCTAACCACAACCGTTTACGTCAGGAACTGAAACGTGAAGGCATTCACTTTGAAACTGAAAACGATTCAGAAGTCGCAGCAGGTTATCTGACCTATCGCTTACAACAAGGCGATAGTCTGAATGAAGCGTTGACGCATGCCTTAGACGATCTGGATGGTTTCTTTACCTTCACTATCGGCACTAAAGATGGCTTTGCTGTGGTGCGTGACCCTATCGCCTGTAAACCTGCAGTGATTGCAGAAACAGATGATTACGTGGCTATGGCCTCTGAATATCAGGCGCTAACAACATTACCTGGCATCGAAAACGCCAAAGTATGGGAACCAGAGCCTTCAAAAGTCTATGTTTGGGAACGTACTACGCACTAAGCAATGGTGTATGAGGAGAATATAAATGAGTACTAAATCTGTAGCAGAATCAGTGACCACATCCGGCAAGCAAACGGTGGATCTGGCACAACAAACAGTTCGTGACTTGAATCAGGCACTGCATGATCAAAACAAAGAACTGACCATTGCTGAATGGGAAGTATTAAACCCGAAAGGGGAGCATAACCTCGCTGTCGGACTTGATCAGAAGCTTAAAGTCGATATCTATGGCCCGGTTGGTTACTACTGTGCGGGTATGAACAAAGAAGCCGACATCACCGTTCATGGCCATGCTGGTCAAGGCATTGCTGAAAACATGATGTCAGGCAGCGTGCGTGTCAAAGGTAACGCTTCATCAGCAGCCGGTGCGACAGCGCATGGTGGTTTTTTGGTGATTGAAGGTGATGCCGGTTCACGTTGCGGTATCTCGATGAAAGGTATTGATATTGTGGTGAAAGGCAATGTCGGTCATATGAGCTGCTTTATGGGCCAAGCTGGTTCACTAGTGGTGTGTGGTGATGCCGGTGATGCGCTGGGTGACTCGCTCTACGAAGTGCATATCTATGTTAAAGGCTCAGTGAAATCACTAGGCGCTGACTGCATCGAAAAAGAAATGCGTCAGGAACACTTGGATGAACTGTCGGCTTTATTAGAAAAAGCCGGTGTGGATGAAGATCCAAAAGCCTTCAAACGTTATGGTTCAGCTCGTCAGTTGTACAACTTCAAAGTTGATAACGCGAGTGCTTATTAATTGCTGATATTGCGAGGAAATAGAAATGACTGAAAAGAAAAAATACATGACCGTACCGCGCGAGTCAGCGACGTTTGATAAATTGACAATGGCTGAAATCCGTCGCGCTGCTGATACGGGTATTTATGATATCCGCGGTGCCGGTGCCAAACGTAAACTGCCACATTTTGACGATCTACTGTTTTTGGGCGCGAGTATGTCTCGTTACCCATTAGAAGGGTATCGTGAAAAATGTAATACCTCCGTGACCTTGGGTACGCGTTTTGCGAAAAAACCTATCACTATTGAGACCCCTGTCACGATTGCCGGTATGAGCTTCGGTGCATTATCAGCTTATGCGAAAGAAGCCTTAGGTCGAGGTGCATCAGCAGTAGGCACCTCTACCACGACAGGTGATGGTGGTATGACGCCAGAAGAACGTGGTCAATCAAGCAAACTGGTTTACCAATACTTGCCATCACGCTATGGCATGAACCCAGACGACTTACGAAAAGCAGATGCGATCGAAGTGGTATTGGGACAAGGCGCAAAACCAGGCGGCGGCGGTATGTTACTCGGCCAAAAAATTACTGAACGTGTTGCCAAAATGCGTACCTTACCGATGGGTGTTGACCAACGTTCAGCCTGTCGTCACCCAGACTGGACAGGGCCTGACGATCTGGAAATCAAGATCAAAGAACTGCGTGAAATTACAGACTGGCAAGTGCCTATCTACATCAAAGTCGGTGCAACGCGTACTTACTATGATGTGAAGCTGGCGGTGAAAGCCGGTGCTGATGTTATCGTGGTTGACGGTATGCAAGGTGGTACAGCGGCAACGCAAGACGTGTTTATCGAACACGTAGGTATCCCCACCATGGCAGCGATTCCTCAAGCGGTTCAAGCGCTACAGGAAATGGGCATGCACCGTAAGGTTCAGCTGATTGTCTCGGGTGGTATCCGTAATGGTGCCGACGTCGCGAAGTGTATGGCGTTGGGTGCTGATGCGGTAGCTATCGGTACCGCTGCACTAGTGGCGCTGGGTGATAACGATCCTAAATGGGAAGAAGAGTACCAAAAACTGGGTTCTACAGCCGGTGCCTACGATGACTGGCATGAAGGTCGTGACCCAGCCGGTATTTCTACTCAGGATCCAGAGCTCATGAAACGCTTTGATCCTGTTGAAGGTGGTCGTCGTCTGGCGAACTACCTGCGTGTTCTGACGCTGGAAGCACAAACATTAGCGCGTGCTTGCGGTAAAAACGATCTACGTCATCTGGAACCAGAAGACTTAGTGGCATTAACTGTGGAATCTGCAGCGATGGCTCGTGTGCCATTAGCCGGCACAAGCTGGATTCCAGGCACACCTACATTCTAAAAAAATGTTGTTGCGCCAGTGATAGTTAAAAACCGGTGTTACAAAGATAACGTGGCTTATTGCGATCCTTACCCCGTCAATATAAGTCACCTTGTCTGCGTGACATCGGTTTTTTTCTTTTTTTTGTTAAATCAGGAGGACAGTGTGTAAATCATTTTTTAATTATTAGAAGAGAGAAATATAACCATGAATAATAAAATAAAAAATCGTATTCAAAATATGTATCTACGAGACTGCATCATGGCATGGGCAGATGTGTTACTCATCTGGCTGGCTGTTGGTTTCGTCCTCATTAGTATCTTAAGCATTCTGGAAGATCCGGTTATCCGCTGGGTCATGATTATTTCCAGTGCCTTGCTCGTCCTTTTCAATACCGCTTCTGTTGGTGCAATGACTAAGCACTACGCAGAAGATAAAGACTATATCTACGGATTGGACATCAAACATCTCGATGAAAATAGAGCAGCGAAGCGCTAATTGCCGAGTGATTTTAATGAGGAAATCTTATGTCTACTTATATACCAAAGGTCCAGTCTAAAAAGGGACAGTTGTTTGATAGTCTTTTTATTCTGATACTTGTTTATGTCAGTTTGTATATTCCCTTGTTTCTTGAATCTGATACTAAATCAGCAAGCGACACCACCTCATCTCAGGCTATCTCCTGGGAATCCCTAAACGTCTCACCTGTTGAGCAGGAACAATGGCAGAAGCTGGGGTTTGATGAAACAGCCGCGGCTGAAATCATCAACGATAAGTTTGATTACACCATTGATCCCTTGATGCTTGGCATTACCGCTTTAGTCATTATTGGCTATTTCATCTTTATGTTGCGTGTCTCCGAGGCTCAATACCGTGAAGTGATTGCTGAAAAATTTGGTGATCAGGCTTCACGAACGACGCAGGAGGATCAGCTATGAGCTATTGGGAAATCTTAAGTTACGCCGCCTGGATTATCTCAGCCGTGTTATTGCTGTGGATTCTGGTGGATGCACTCAGTGTGTCTCGTCAGTTTGATGAATCGCTACTCATGAGTTCGCGTGAAGGCGCTGATGAACTGATGGCAGAGCTCGAGCGAGAGGAGGAGCAGTCATGAGTCAGCAATCTTCTTCTCAATCCGGGGAACAACGCATTTCAATGCTGAAGGTGTTGAACCCTTTCCATATCTGGGCGCTGGGTGTGGGGATTGTTCTGGTCGGTGAATTTATGGGCTGGAACTTCTCTGTTGCCAAAGGTGGTGCTTATGGTGCCTTGATTGCCTGTTGGGTCATTGGCTTACTCTATAGCTGTGTGGCGATGATCGATTCGGAAGTCACGTCGACTGTGGCGGCGGCCGGTGGTCAGTACACGCAGGCAAAACACATTATTGGTCCGTTAATGGCCTTTAATGTGGGCTTGTATCTGGTGATGGCATATACCATGCTGGAAGCGGCGGATGCATTGATAGTCGGTGACTTGATGGCGGCTGTGGCATCAGCAACGGGCTTCCATGATCTGAGTCCGCAACCCTTTGTGGTGCTGACCATTTCGTTTCTGGCCTGGCTGAATTATCGCGGTGTGTTTATGACGCTGACGGTAAATTTTGTCATTACTCTGTTTGCCTTTCTGGCGATTTTGGCCTTATTCATTGGGGCTGATCCGCTCAACCCAGGGCATATTCTGAAACACAGTGATCTGTTAACAGAATTACCGTATGGCTGGATTGGGGTTGTCGCCGCATTGCAGTTTGGCATGTGGTATTACCTCGGCATTGAGGGCACCTGTCAGGCTGCGGAAGAGGTGAGGAGTGCGGGTCGGGCGATTCCACTGGGCACGATTGGTGGCATTTTAACCTTATTAGTGGCAGCGACACTGACCTGGTATATCTCGACGGGTCTGATGCCATGGCAATATTTAGGTCAGGCGACCACGCCGTTATATGACGCTGCTTCGATTATTGGTAACCCGGTATTACAGGTTGTGTTGTTTATCGGCACCATGTTTGCGGCCATTGCTTCGGCTAATGGCTGTATTAATGATGCGGCGCGTGCCTGGTTTTCCATGGGACGGGATCGCTATATGCCGACCTGGTTTGGAGCGATTCATCCGCGTTACCGCACGCCGTTCAGATCGATTATTTTCCTGATTCCAATTGCTGTGTCATTTGCTTTCACAGGTTTACTGGATCAGGTCATTACCTTTTCGATTCTGTCCGGTCTATTAGGTTATACCTTCATGTCCATCAATATGGTCAAGTTCAGAAAAATGTGGCCATTGGATGTGATCAAACGGGGCTATATCCATCCGTTCCATCCTATTCCTGCATATACCTTGCTGGGTTTATGTTCGCTGGTCTATTTCGCGACCTTCCTGGGTTACGGTGCGTCGTTACTGTCGATTATGGCGTTTTACATCGTGGCCTCGATCTGGTTTGTGAAACGACGTTATCAGTTTGTGAAGCGGGGTGATCAGTTCACCATGCCCTGGCCACGGCCCAAAGGTTATTAGGAGGAAGCAGCATGAAACATATTTTATGTGCAACGGATGGATCGCATAGTGCGATGAAGGCCGTGGATTTTGCTGTAGAACTGGCAAAGTCAGTCGGTGCCAAGCTGACATTTATCCATGTCCTCAGACCAACCAGTGAAGATATTTCACATAGTTACTTTTGGGATTCGAGCATTCTAGATGCTGCTGATGCGCAAATCCAACAGGAACTACGTGAGGCCATGGTCAGGGCGACTTCTCAGGGACTCGAGGAAGTATTTTGCACCACGGCAGCGGGTCATGATATTGCTAAAGCCATAGTTGATTATGCTGAGAAACATGAGCATGACCATGTGGTAACAGGATCCGTTGGCCGCAGTGGTATTGCAAAAGTGTTATTAGGATCGATAGCGCAGCATATCGTGCAGCGATCTCACTGTCCGGTAACCATCGTCAGATAAGCCTTAGTCCCGCAGTACTGTCATGGCTGCGGGATGCTTTTTCTGAGTCGAAAGAGGAATATTAAATGAATACAGATGCCATCTATGCATTGATGCTGGTGCTGTTTAGTAGTAGCTGTCTGTTTATTATGTATCGCCGTCATCATCAGCAGGTATTGGCTTCACGAAGTCAGGTGTTTGATGATTGCCATCACTTAGTTGACTTGACGTCATCAAAAACGGATGAACAGGGCTACTCATCCATATATGCCGACTGGAATGATACAAGAGTCAAACTTTCTGTAGAGGTCGATAACCTGACGGCCAGAAAGTTACCGGTGATGTGGATGCATATCACCTTGTTTAGAAAGCATAAAGATAGCAGTGGGGCGAACCTCGATATTTTAGCCAGACCACAAAATACGGAGAGTTTCAGTCCATCATGGCTGTGGCTTAAACCCGTTATGCCTTTAGGCGGCTGGCCGCAACATGCCCGCTATATGACAAAGACGCAGCCACCGTCATTAACGAGCATCGATCAAGAGGTGAGAGCTCTGTTTGCTGATGACCGCTGCAAGGAGCTGTTGATTACCCCTGGTGCGATTCGACTCACGTATTTAGCCAAGCAATCAGACCGCGGACACTATCTATTACTGCGAGCGATTAATTTTGATGACAAACCCATTGAGTCAAACTTGATAAAGGGCTTGTTACAGAAGTTAGATGCTATGGCTGGTCATATGAATGAGGTACAAAATGAAGCAGCCTAGCGCCTTATTGCAGGGACCTGTGCATCCCTACTTTGTTTTGTTGATTGCCATTGTGTTGCCAGGAGTGGGGCAGGTAGTGAATCACAATCCCATGCGTGGTTTAACCATGTTGTTTTTTATGCTGGTGTTAGGTGTTGTCACCTACCAAATGGCTGCTCCCGGTATTTCGGTGATAGGCCAGTTTGCTGGTGGGATTTTTATTTACGCATTATCGATTATGGATGCCTACTTGTGGGCCAGAATTCGTTGGGAAAATCACCGTGCTGTGTATAGGTGATTGATGAATATAAGGTTTATTTTAAGTGGAAAGTCTTAATGTACCTCTTTAGAAGTACGCTATGAAGAGAATATCTCATCTTTGTCATTCTGCTGTAAGTTCCAAATAGGTCTTGTTACACAGACTGAATAACAATTTGTTACGAAAAATGAAATGAACTGCTGAGCAGGCAGACGATCGAGACGGAGAGAGATATGAATACGACTGAAACATCACGAGCAGAGCATCACAGTGCTCACTCAGATACATTAGAACGCTCAATTGACTGGAAGCAAGGACTAGCGATTGCCTCTGGTGTCCCTTTGTTAATATTACCTTCATTAGGTTATTTCCCAATGTGGGTCGCGGCAGCGGCGATTCTTGTTTGGGGCCTATCTGTATTGCAAGGGTTTGTACAAAACCTGGCTTATGCTGAACTAGCGACTACCTTCCCAAAGGCATCTGGTTTACCTGGGTTTGCTCAAACAGTATTTAAAA
Source organism: Methylophaga sp. (assembly GCA_002706095.1). Classification (GTDB taxonomy): domain Bacteria; phylum Pseudomonadota; class Gammaproteobacteria; order Nitrosococcales; family Methylophagaceae; genus Methylophaga; species Methylophaga marina. The sequence continues at coordinate 84,875 of PAJP01000021.1, forward strand.
GTAAGAACTATCAAGGAAAGTTGGATAAAGGTAAGTTGATTGGTGGTTTCAGTGCCTGGAGCTATTGGTTTGCCTGGAACCCTGTTTTAGCTATTTTTGCGATACTGGTGGGCAGTTATTTACAAGGATTGTTTCCAGGGTTAGCCGAAGTGTTTACTGAATATCAGCTGTCTCTCATTTGTGGCGTTGTTATTTTCTCGGCACTCATCATAGTGAATTATTTTGGTTTAAAAGACAGCGCTATTCTGGGGTACTTGTTGGCACTTATTTCCATTATTCCACTGATTGTCATGACCATCATTCCTTTTACCAGTGGTGCGGTCGAGCTCAGCAATATTACTAATAATTGGTTACCTTCTGACTGGCAGTGGGATATGCACCACATTCTGATTTTGTTTGGTTTGTTTGCCATTGCTCAGTGGAGTGCCTGTGCTTGGGAGACGGCATCAATATATGGTCCAGAATATAAACACCCCAGTAAGGATGTGCCAAAGGCGCTATTTGTGTGTGGCTTGATTTGTCTACTGTCATTTGTGCTGGTACAAGCCGCTGTGATTGGTGTGCTCGGAGTAGAGGGTGTGTTAGATGAACCTATTTCGCCGATGTTACCCGTGGCAGAAGCGGCATTTGGGGCAACAGGCTCCGTGGTAGCGATTATTATGTTGATCGCAGCGATGATTCTCATTATTCAGACAGCGTATTTAGGTGCTGCCCGAGCTATGCACTCCATGGCGACAGAACAAAATTTACCTGAGGTATTTGGCAAACTGAATAAACATGGTACGCCTGTCTTTGCTATGGTCACTATTGGCCTATTCAACTTAATTCTCATTTCAATGGGAACGCCAGCAGCGATACTGGCCGCTTCAGCGATAGGTTATACCATGGCAAATGGCATCAGCCTGTTTGCTTATGTAAAAGCCAAAAGGAATCCGAATTTTGCTGAGCTTGATCGTCCATTTAAAGCCCCAACAGGCTGGAAGCATGTCGCTTTGGTGTTTGGTTTGTTTAATATTCCACTCTGTTTAATTGGTGTGGTTTACCTGAATAGCCTGGAAGTGGGCTGGACATCAACCTGGGTCGGTTTTGTTGTGCTTTTATGCTACCTGCCAATCTGGTTGTATGCGCAATATGAGAAGCGTGCTGAAGTGATGGATTATCAAGCAGCCGCGGGAGATTAATTCGTTTTAGTTATCGATACCTTAATCTAAGTTGGGGGAGGCTGGATATTCAGTTTTCCCCTTCTTTATTTTGGCTTGTTTGATGTTAGCTTAGCTTCTAGCAAGCCAAAATAAGGAATAAAGAGAAGATGTCATTAACCCAAAGGGAGTAATCCTTCTTTGGAATGGGGTTACGCCTTAAATTAGGTAACAATGAAGTTGAAGTTGGTTTTTGTAAGCCATTTCTTCATGGTTATCCTCGGACTCTTTGCGATTTGAGAATATTGTGTGAATGGCCAGATGAATCGGTCATTCACACCATTTTTTTACTTGATTCAACTGTGTGAATCAAAAACACAAGGATACATAATGAACCTGCCGTTAACACATCGACTCGAAGATGTTCAAAATACGCCAGATAAGCGCCAGTTAACCATTGATAGAGTGGGCATAAAATCACTTCGTTATCCGATTTTCTTCCAGTCTCACACAGACACCCCAATTCGTGTTGTCGCGGATTTTAATATGTATGTTCATTTGGCTGCCGATGTAAAAGGCACCCATATGTCTCGTTTTGTCGAGTTGCTGGAAAAACCTGATCTTGTGTTCAGCCTTCGTAATATGTCGGCATTTATGACGGAAATGCTCGAATTATTGGGCGCACAGCACGGTCATGTCAGCTTACGTTTCCCCTATTTCATCACTAAGGCTGCACCGGTTTCTGGGGTGAAAAGTGTTATGGATTATGACATCACGCTGACGGCAGATTACACCGATACATTGGATCTGACGGTCAAAGCTGAGATTCCAGTGACCAGCCTTTGCCCATGTTCCAAGAAAATTTCAGATTATGGGGCCCATAATCAACGCTCTCTGGTTACCGTTGAAGCACGCATTAACGAAGATATGACGCTAGACACCTTAATTCAGCTAATTGAAGAGCAAGCGTCTAGTCAGCTTTATGGCCTGTTGAAACGGCCTGATGAAAAGTATGTCACCGAGTTTGCTTATGATAATCCCAAGTTTGTCGAGGATTTAGTCAGAGATATTGCTGTCGCATTAGCGCAGCAGGAGACTGTGTCAGGTTTTCGCGTGGAATGTGAGAATTTTGAATCCATCCACAACCACTCTGCCTACGCCGTTATTGATCAGTTATAAGGAGCTCTATCCTCATGCCACAATCTAAGTTGACGTCTTATTCTCAACCTGCACAAATCGCCAGTGCAGAAGCGATTATTGAGGATATTCGACAGGGCAAAATGGTTGTCTTAATGGATGATGAAAACCGTGAGAATGAAGGTGACTTGGTTATGGCAGCCAGTCATGTCACTGCCGAAGCGGTGAACTTTATGGCTATGCATGCACGTGGCCTGATTTGCCTGACACTCACTGAGCAACGCTGTGAACAATTAAACTTACCCTTGATGGTGAAGCAAAACAAAGCAGGTTTTGAAACCAATTTTACATTGTCGATTGAAGCAGCTGAAGGCGTCACCACTGGCATTTCCACACAAGATCGTGCTGTGACTATCCAAGCAGCCGTAGCAGCGAATGCCACACCTGAAGATATTGTCAGCCCTGGACATATTTTTCCGGTAATGGCTCGGGCGGGTGGGGTGTTGACTCGTGCAGGACACACAGAAGCCGGCTGTGATTTAGCGGCATTAGCAGGACAAGAGCCTGCGGCTGTAATCTGTGAAATCATGAATGAAGATGGCACGATGGCTCGACTGCCCGATCTACTCGAATTTGCCAAACAGCATGATTTAAAAGTCGGCACCATCGCTGACCTTATCGCCTATCGTCACCAGCATGAACAAAATGTGGTTCGCTTAAATGAACGGGAGATGCAAACCATGCTGGGAACATTCCGCCGTCATGATTATGTAGATAAAACGACTGGTATGAAACATCTGGCTCTGGTTTACGGCACCCCTGTCGCTGGTGAAGAAACTCTGGTCAGAGTGCATGCACCATTTAATAGTTTGGATTTGTTGGATTATGAGCGACACGGGCATACCTGGAGTGTGGCTGAAGCCATGCAGCATATTCAACAACAGGGCGCGGGCGTATTGGTCCTGCTGCACGGCGATGAAGATGAATGGCACAGATTGGTTCAATCTGATCGTAATTATGCTGAAGAGTTTGTGCTCAAACACTATGGCATTGGTGCCCAGATTTTAAGAGATTTAGGGGTGACCGAGATGCGTTTGATGACTTGGCCAAGAAAGCTGCCATCCATGACTGGTTTTGGTTTAAGTGTGACGGATTATGTGTTGCCAGATGATCTCGCTGAGAAATTAGCCAACTCAACCGCAGTGTAATACCTGAGTTATTTAAGTTGGGTCTCTCTATAATCAATAATCATAAATAAGGTGTTTAATGGCTTGGTTAGCATTAGTGTTTGCAGGGCTACTTGAAGTCGTTTGGGCGGCTGCGTTGAAGTATTCTGAAGGTTTGACAAAGTTATGGCCTAGTCTGACGGCACTCGTCACAGTGGTGTTGAGTTTGTGGTTATTAGGCATAGCCATGAAATCCTTACCTTTAGGCACGGCTTATGGTGTCTGGGTGGGCATTGGGGCGGTGGGGACGTTAATTTTTGGCATCGTTTTCTTATCTGAACCAGCGACATTGCTTCGTCTTTTCAGTATCTTATTAATTCTGTTGGGTATGATTGGTCTGAAAATATCACACTGATCGTTTGCTCGACTTTTCTCTTTATTTATAAGGTTCATCAGCTAAGCTTTATTCTGGTTGATATTACTAAGGATGAAAAATATGATGTTGATTTCAACCCATGTTTTTCATGAGGCAAACGGACTGTGGATAGACGAGTGCAGCAGTCACTAACGCATAATCAGCATAACCGTTTCTCATTGCATAGAAGCATCGACTGGACGGGGGCTTTCTGGCTGGCAAGTGGTGTGCCCGCGCTTGTGTTGTTTTCAATGGGGGCAATAGCCGCCACGGTAGGTAAACCTGCTTGGCTGATCTGGATAGTCTCTATTTCACTTGGCCTCGTTCAGGCCTTTACCTATGCTGAAGTGGCTGGCTTGTTTCCACATAAAACGGGCGGGATATCTGTTCACAGCTCAGTCGCCTGGGCGAATTACAATAAATGGATTGCCGCCCTGTGTGTGTGGTGTAACTGGGTTGCATGGGGCCCTGTACTGGCTATTGGCTCTGCTCTGGCCGCAGGCTATATTCTCAATGTTATCTATCCGCCTGATGCTGTTATCAATACCTGGCAAATCACCTTGCTCGATCTGAGTTTTCTCAAAGCGGGACTCTCTTTACGTATTAATGCTGTCTTTATCATCGGTGCGGTGATGATGATATTGGTTTTTGCGATTCAAAATGGCGGGATTTTACGCTCAGCTAAAGCGATGATGATTATCAGTTTATCTGGGCTGATGCCATTGATGTTGATCGCGATAGTGCCGTTAATCACAGGCGATCTACGAGTAAATAACTTTTATCCATTGACACCACTTGCTTATGACAGTGAAGGATATGTGGTATCAGGAGTATGGGATATGGCTGGTTGGTCACTTGTGGCAGGGGCGTTATTTATTGCTGCATGGTCAACGTATGCTTTTGAAACGGCCGTCTGTTATACCCGCGAGTTCAAGCAGCCCAGTTATGACACACAACGGGCGCTTCTATATTCAGGCCTACTTTGTCTGTTCGCTTTTGTGCTCATTCCATTCACCTTTCAGGGACATATTGGCTTGGGGCAGATGATCGAACCTCAGCAGTTAAATGCAGAAGGTCTGGTAATAAAACCAGCCCAATATGATGGAATGCTCGCCGCTGATATCTACAGTGGCATGGGCATTGCGAACGCCTTTTATACGATATTGGGTGGCAGTGGCATTGTTATCGATATCTTTGTCGTCATGCTTGTACTGGCTTTGATGTTAGCAATTATGACCACCATGTCGGGTTCCTCCAGAACCTTATACCAGGGATCAATTGATGGCTTGCTGCCGAAATATCTGTCTCAAGTGAATCAACATGGCGCGCCAACCAGTGCGATGTGGACGAATCTGATTATTAACCTCATGTTTCTGGCTTTGTCTGATTATGTATTTTTACTGGCATCGTCCTGTGTGAGTTATATTATTTTTAATTTTCTGACATTGAACTCGGGCTGGATTCACCGCCTTGACAGACCTAATTGGAAACGGAGTTATCGTACGCCCAAACCATTGTTTGTTATGGGAATTGCCATCGCTTTTCTGAATGTCGGTTTGATGGCCTTTGGCGCAAATATATGGGGAAGCGGCACGTTATTGAGTGGTTTGATTCTAGCGAGTATCAGCATTCCTTTATTTTGCTGGCGGCATTATTTAATGGATAAAGGCGAGCTACCTTTATCCATGCAAGAAGACATACAAGCAGGTCATGCTGCAGTTAGCTCCCGTAAAGCAGGACTATGGCCTTATTTGGCGCTATTTTTCAGTGTATTACTGGTAGGCGGGATTCAGTTTATTCTTGATTGAAAATGTGTTCCAAAATTAAGCCAGTTTTGCCCCGTTGGGTAATGGCATATCGACTGAAGATAAAACAACCGATCCATCTGGGCGGTGTAAACCCGTCACCAGACATTCGGACATAAACGACCCAATTTGTTTAGGTGGGAAATTCACTACGGCCAGCACTTGTTTACCGACAAGCTCATCTTTTGAATATAACTCGGTAATTTGAGCGCTGGACTTTTTCACGCCCAGCTCAGGGCCAAAATCGACTTTCAATTTATAGGCTGGTCTACGGGCTTCTGGAAAATCATCAACATCGATAATAGTCCCGACACGAATATCAATTTTTTGGAAATCACTCCAATTAATGTGTTCCATTTTTTCTAACGTATGTTCCATTTCTGATAATTAAGTTGGCGGACCACTTGATTTCCAGGTTTTAAGAATCAACAGGGGGGGAGTGTTTGATTTTACTGACCCATTGATTCTTGGATTGTTGTATTTGTTATTTATACAGGACTTCTGTTAAAAGCTGAGCGAATCAAACCTATACCTGCAATGGTAAAAAGTGCGGAGGCAATGCCGTTTATCCAACGGCTTATCCGCTGATAAATATTCATCACACCGCTAAATGAAAAAACCAAAGAATACATAGCATTTACTGAGAACCCAACAAAAACGCATACTAAAACACCTGCAACTAATGCATGCATGTTGTCACCAGCATCCAGACCAACGGAAAGTGCTGCTAACCAAGCAATAACTGTCTTGGGGTTTGAGATATTAAGCAGAAACCCACGAATGAACCACTTTTTTGCAGTTGGAATATTGCTAGGGTCATTGATGTTTTCTACTTGAGGATTGAAAGCTGACTTTCCTGATAGATAAGCTAACCACAACAAATAAAGCCCACCAAAGACTTTAAGAAGCATCAATAGATAGACAGAACTTTGGAGGACGGCACCCATGCCACTTGCAGCTATCACACCCCAAAATACCAACCCAAACGATAAGCCTGCACTATAAATTAGGCTTATTTTTCTTCCTCGTTTCATAGCAATTATTGCGTTTGAAATATTGGCAGGCCCCGGCGTTACGGCAACCACAAAAAAGGAAAGGCCAATCATGAAAAGTGAAAAAGGATCTAACATTTTTTCCTTTCCTTCATGTTCGTCTTCTCCGATTAATTAACCTTATCAAGTTGGCTGGCGCCTTGAACGCATACAAGTATGTTAGTTGAATACATCATCACCAAACCTCTCATAATCATCTAAAAAAGCCTGGAATTGCTTAGACTTTATTACCTTTTCAGGGTTTTCTTGAATGTACTTATCGAAACTATCTAGGTGTTTTTGAGGTATGCTTCGATGCAACTTGGTAATTTCGTCAGCCTTTTCGAATATGTAACTTGCAAGGCCATCTGGCCATCTATAATCTCTAGGTGAAAGAATTCCTGATTTAATCGCAATACGGCTAGACCTCATCAGTTTTACATTTTTAGCTTTGATCACACCAAGAAGCATAAATGACGGAAGCTTAGTAAAAATATAATGATCCATGCTATTTCCAACGATATCCATGCCCATTATTCTTAGAAAATACCGGTTAATACTTGGTGGTAGCTCATGACTATCTGTTGATTCAATTTTCTCTAACGGAAACAAATGTTGCTCATACTGATTTAAGTTATCAGTTTCCCCAAGCAAATACTTCCTAAGGTGCTCCTGAACTGCATCAAGTAGTTCCTTACGCTCCTGATCATTCTCGTCTTTTGAGTTTTTACTTCTAATATAAGTCAATGTTCTCCAGCTAAGAGAAGCACAAAACTTAGACATCCAATTATCGTAGTTCGCTACCGATTTACCCTCATTCACAAACGGATAAAAAACCTTGTTTGCAAATTCACGCTCCCACCCAGAGAACAGTTGTTCGCAAGCTCCACAAAGCCAATACTCTTTAGCTATATCTTGTGCTCGTTTGTGGAGTTGGTTTTTCTCACGAATATATCCCGTAACAGAGGTCTGCTTTATCCATTTTCCTACGAATTTCGGAATAAAATGACTTTCCTTCAAATTATCATTTTTTTCACATAGCTTACATACCCCTCCCATTACTCAGTACTCTGATTGCAGTAGCGGACCATTTGTAGTGAGAAAGGGGCGAAAACTAGATCTGACTGCCACCTATTGTTAGGTTTATTCATTTGGATTCCTATATTCAAGTAAAGGAAACCCACGGATATCCTGAAGCTTTGAATATATATGAAAAATTCTCTTGGCGATTTTTTGCCCGGTTGAGTTCTTTATTCTTCGCATTGTTGCTTCTAAATCTCCTCGAAATTGAGGTATTTCCGATTTATATTTTGTTGATTCAGCTATAACCCACCTATAGTCACCCCTCAACTCTTCGGGAAACTCTTTTTCCTGAAGTGGAAGCAGCGTCAATACTGCTGTATGCAGGCGTTTTCAAACATCACCTTGACCAGTGCAAAGCTGCTGGACGGCGAGATAGACCCTTTCAATGACTCCTTCAGCAGCCTGTCGCACTTCAATACTTTCCTGACTCCGCGTACCAAAATCTTCCATAGAGCTTTTATCGGCCTAACTGTATGTTCTGTGGATATAAATTAATTTTTTCACTAAACATCATATTGTTAGCACACTCCCTCGGTTATCCAAAAAAACTAAACAGGATCTAGTCTCTGTTTATCAGTTTTATCTTCACCCATCATTACAACTTTTATCAACTTAATCAATTAATTAAATAACTATAGGAATGTTTTTATTGTCGGGTATGCGGACCAGTAGAAATATATTTCCAAAGTATCAAGGTCTAACTTATCGTTGGTTATACTCCCTAGAAAGCAGCTCCCTCTGAGATTTGTACGACCTAGCAAGTAAGTCCTCTAAGTAATTGTTGAGAGGGGCTGTGGAACTGAAAATAGCGTTGCCAATACTCATAAAAATGCTCATAGATATAACGTCACGCGATGTCATGCCTGAGATACCTTACTATGTTTTTATCTGATTGCTGACTCAGACTGGTTGCCAACCTCATGTCGGGTAGGGCAATCTGTCAAGCTAATAGGCGCTAGTTGTTACTGTGAAGCGCTGAGGATTTCCAGTTCAATTCCATATACGGCAGGAATAAAACATGTACGAAGTATGGTGATGCATCGCTTTAAGATTGAAGAAGCATTGCGCACAGACTTTGAATAACGTTATTTTATCCAGCATCAAGTGGGTGTCTGATTGCCCCGATGCTATTTATTTATATGAGGAAACAGATTTGGCAGATATACATGGGGCAGGTGTTCGTGACGATATCGATGGTAATGGCTTTCGGGTAGGTATCGTTGTCTCGCGGTTTAATTCTGAGATTTGCACGGCGCTGTTAAATGCCTGCGTGGATCAGTTAAAAGCCAGTAACGTTCAGGAACAGGACATTCAGGTATTGTCTGTGCCGGGGGCATTGGAAATACCGATGGTCATGCATGAGCTGGCATTAAAAGGTAACTGTGATGGTCTGGTGGCATTAGGTTGTATCATTCGTGGCGAGACCTATCATTTTGAGATTGTGGCCAATGAGTCTGCTCGTGCTTGTACGGATATCCAGATTGGTACAGGTATTCCGCTGGCGAATGCGATTTTGACTACAGAAAACGAAGAACAAGCGAAAGATCGGATGATCATTAAAGGTCGTGAAGCGGCTTTGGTGATTATTGAGATGATTCAGACGTTAAAAACACTTCATACAGAGTAATTATTCTCTAATAAATATTTTTCATATCAAGAGGTTGTTCAGGTAGACGAGTAGATATTCTGGTGGTTTTTACCCACTAAGGAGTACTCCATCATGAGAATTTTTATACGCCGCTGATTTCGGTAAGTTTTTTACATTGAATTCGTTCTATGTAACCGGAGTTAGACCATGAATAATCCACTGCCCAAAGACACTATTACCCGTAACTCAGTTCTCAATGTTCGACATAGAGAGCTGGGTTGTACACTGGATGGCGAAACATGGAATGGCATGCCCATTCCATGGAGCTACCATACTGATGTTAACGATGAGGTTGTAGCTGTCCGTACCCGGGCAGGTTTATATGACGTATCTGGCCTCAACATTGTTAATGTTTCTGGGCCTGCGGCATTAAAAATTCTCGACAAGTTAGTGACAATTGATGTGACTAAACTTGAGCCCGGTACTTCTCGACTTGCTGGTGAAGTCAATGAGGAAGGGGCACTGGTCGATGACATCATGGTTATCTGTGATGATAAAGAACATTACCGTTTATCGCATGGTAGCGGGGCCACTCAGCAAACATTAGCTGAACTTGCCAAAGGCGAAGATGTGACGGTTGAGCAGGACTATGACGTGCATATCCTGTCACTCCAAGGCCCACGCTCTATCGATATTCTCGACCCTGAGCTGGATTTCGATTTGGCCCAATTACCCTATTTCAAACATATCAACACCACGCTATTTGGTCGTGACGTTGTTATTGCGCGTGGCGGTTACTCCGGTGAGCGGGGTTATGAAGTTTACTGTTCTGCTGCCGATGCTGTGTATCTGTGGGATATGATTCTAGAGAAAGGTCAGCCATTTGGTGCTATTCCGGCATCATGGGACTCACTCGACCTGACTCGTGTCGAAGCGGCCTTACTTTTCTTCCCATTTGATATGCCTGAAGGCGATACCACTCCGTGGGAAGTCAATATGGACTGGTGTGTTGATCTGGATAAACCTGGTGATTACATCGGTAAAGATGCTGTGCTGAAACTTAAAGGCAGAGAGCGCTTTAAACAAATAGGCCTGGAATGCATGACAAATCAGGCTGTTGAGATAGGTGCGAAATTACTTATTGACGGCAAGGAAGTCGGTGTCATCACCAGTGCCATCTACAGTCAATATCTGATGAAGTCCATCGCTATGGCCCACATCAAACCTCAATATTCACAACTGGGAACGGCTGTGACGATTGATTCTGACAAGCCTGTCAAAGCCAACATTGTCAAAATGCCTTTTTACGATCCAATGCGTATGCGTACCCATCCTAAATAAGCCGTTCATATAGAAACAGGCTATACCGTTATTCAGATTTAAGAAGAGGAAATGACAATGGAAAGAGGTTACAGAATTAGAAGTAAGCCTTTGTACGATCCGTTGATTTGGAAAGATCATGCTACTGATCATGTCGTGATTGCTCATGCTGAAGGTGGTGTTGGTGTATTGAAGCTATTTCAGATGATGACGCCAAAACAACCAATCAAAGTGTTATTTGCCGATGATGAGCGTGCACAGCGTTCTTATCGTGACATTATCAGTAAGTTGGTGGATGAAGGTCTGCAGATTCTTGATGATAAAGAAGGCGTATTGTCAGCCGTATCGGCCACGCTTGATGACTGTGTCATGGGCACACAGTTTTATATTGCGGGTAATGAGGATTTCATCTGGGCAGCATCTCAGATACTGAAATCAGCAGGTGTGGATGACAAAAATGTCATGAAAGAGCAGTGCGGCAGTCTGGCTCGTCCTGTCTATTGCGTGCATTGCAAAACGATCGATCCTGAAGTGCATCACAATGTTTACACCTGTCCTGGCTGTGGACGTCATCTCTTTGTCAGGGATCATTTTTCCCGTCGTTTGGGCGCCTATATGGGGCTAATGGTAGATGCAGAAGAACCCGGCAATATTCCTGAAGTTGAGGAGATGTACCCATGAGTGTTTTAAATGTGACCGTGGAAAAAGTGGAGCAAATCACTGATGTGGTAAAGCGGTTTACCTTTGTACAGGATAACGGTGAAGCTTTACCGAAATTCTCAGGTGGTAGCCACGTTGTTGTATCAATGGACATTAATGGACGCACGCATCGTAATCCTTATTCGCTGATGAGTTCGCCTGCCAATACCGACAGTTATCAGATTGCTGTTCGACGTCAGGATAAATCTCGTGGTGGTTCCGTGTTTATGCATGATCAGGTCAAACCTGGAACGAAATTAACCATTACATATCCGGTGAATTTGTTTGCCATCAACCGTCTTGGCAAAAAACATATTTTAGTCGCTGGTGGTATTGGAATTACGCCCTTTATGTCCCAAATCGCTGACTTGAATCGTTTAGGCGCAGACTACGAGCTGCATTATGCCTATCGTTCTTCTGAGCATGCGGCTTTTCGTGAACAACTGGAAGAATTATGTGGTGACCGCGTGCATTTTTATGTGGAAGGTGATGGCACTCGCATTGATTTTGGGGACTTACTCGGCCAGCAACCATTAGGTACGCATGCTTATGTTTGTGGTCCTGAACCAATGGTGAAAATGATGCTGCTGACAGCAAAATATTTAGGCTGGCCCAGTAATCATGTTCATAGTGAGCAGTTTTTAGCTCCACCGGTTGGTGATGAATTCACCGTTGTTCTGAATCAGTCAGCGAAAGAGATCGTTGTCCCGGGTGATATGAGCATGTTGGAAGCGATGGAAGAAGCCGGAGTGGATGCGCCTTTCCTATGTCGTGGTGGTGCTTGCGGTCGTTGTGAGTTAGATGTGCTTGAAACTGACGGTGCTTTATTACATCACGACCATTATCTCAGTGATGCTGAAAAAGCCGCTGGTAATAAGATTATGCCTTGTGTGTCTCGTGCGAAATGTACCCGACTTGTAGTGAATTTGTGAGGATATGAATTATGAATATGGCATTTAAAAATGAAACATTTCGGGATGACTATACGTTTACCAACTCACCCGAAGCGATTCGTCGTTTTCCTTTTCCGTTTGATAAAGACGAATATATGTATAGCGTCAATATCGAACAACATACCAAAGGGGCTCCAGGCTCAGTATTTGAGAATGTAATCGATCTCGACGAGCATTATCTGGCCGAGTGCGAAGACCGCCGTATTACTCTGGCTGATGACCCTGACAGATGTATTGCTTTGCCACACATGATGGATGCACAGTGGGATATGTTGGAGTTAGGCATGGAGTCTTTAGCGAAAGACTTTCCAGAGCATTTCCAACTGAGCAGAGATGGCGATAACTGGCATTGGGTGAATAAGCCATTAGACATTGATCAAAAATTTGTGTTTGGTGATCTCTCGACCTTACCTATGGAGCCGTTCGAATTTATTAGTCGTCAGCTTCAAGGCGACTGGGTCGTGATGGATCAGCGTGATGAAGATTTATTTGCTGATATGGGCATGGTCACCAGTCAGGCAGATTGGTCACTGGCATTTGACGCTGGGATGTCGTTTAAAGAATGGCATGGTCCAGTTCCACAGGCCAATGAAATGGGCATTTTTGAACGGGCATTAAAATATCTATTACATTTGCAATATGGTAGCCCGGTCCGTCGTCTGAACTGGACGATGACAGTCAATCCACGCTTAGATACTTCACCAGAGAATTATCCTATATGGGGACCGGACAACGTTTCTGTCACGGCGAATAATGTGGCAGATAAAGTGTTTCTGCGTGTTGAATTACAGACCTTATTCCGCTTACCCAGAAGCAATGCCATTACCTTTGGTATTCGTGGCTATCTTATCAGTGTGCGTGATATTGCTACTTATCCACGCTGGGCTAAACGTTTACATCGTGTGTTGACCAATCTGCATCCTGATTTGGCTGAATATAAAGGGTTAACTAATTATCGCCAGCTCGTTATTGATTGGTTGGCACCGATGGATGATGGGGCAGATATTGGAGAAGGTACTCATCCAGAATAAGGGATTAAGTTTAGGGGTAATCACTTAGGTTTAAAGGAAAGCAAGATGAAAAAAACAGTTTTGATGGTGGCAACGGCGGCAACATCAATGTTTTCAGCGAGCAATACCCTGGCAGAGGAAGCATCACCACATAGTTTTAGTTCCAACGTTGGAATTTTTAGCCAATATGTATTTCGTGGCATTACTTATAGTGATGAGAGACCTGCATTACAGGGTGGTTTTGACTATGCACATGATAACGGGCTTTATGCTGGTATCTGGGGCTCGACACTAGAAGAAGACGACAATTCTGGTAATAGTCTTGAAGTGGATTTTTATGGTGGTTATTACCATCAACTGACGGACGATATTGGCATTGACGTTGGCTTGCTGCAGTTTTATTACCCTGATCACAAAAAGTATAACGGCGAAAATATTGACACTACTGAGGCTTATATCGCGGCATCCTGGAAATGGTTTACGGCTAAATACAGCCGAACATTAACCGATTGGGGTGGGGTGAATAACAAGTCAGCGGGTATTGATGGTTATGCCAATGGTGATACCAAAGGCACTGAATATATCGAGTTGAATTTTGCCTATCAATTACCTTGGGAAATCAATTTGGATCTGCATGTGGGGCACTTAGATGTCAAAAACTACAGTGACTTTAACTACACGGATTATTTGATTGGCCTGAGTAAAGATCTGACGATCGGTCAGTCTGAAGGCTGGACAGTAGGCATCAATTACACTGATACCGATGCAGACAAAGACTGGTGGACAGGTGTAGATGGTGATAACCGTGGTGATAGTCAGTTTATAGGTTACATCTCACGATCGTTTTAACAGTTTCATAAGCGGCAGCAGAGGGTCATGGACGGCTCTCTGTTATTGCTCTGAAATGAGCTGCTCTAAGCCTTCCATCATGGCGTGATAATTACAATGACTGATATCGATAATGATGCCTTCGATGGTTAATAGCTCATCTGTACCCGAGAAGACGCCTTTACCTCTTTCCAGTACCCACTTCACTTTATTACTTTGGGTTTGAATTCTGTAAATTATCTGAAAGTTCTTCTGTTCACTAAGTTGTTGTTGTACATATTCCCATACGCGTGCCTGGTCGTCTGGGTGAATAAGTCTGTAACAATTGAAATGGATGGAATTGGTGATTTCATAAGGAGGATATTCTGTCAGTTCGAAACAGCCTTCACTGACAAAATCAAATGTCCAGTTACGGTCATTTTTACACCGATATAACATGCAGGGTAAATTTGACATGATCATATCGTTTGCAATGCGGGCACTGGCTTTAAGCTCAGCTGAGGTTTGCTTGATACGGCTAATATCGGTGAGTGTACCTAATACGCTGGTTCGTTCACTTTTAAGATGAGAGGTCGTGGTGGCACGCATTTCAAACCATTGTGAACGACCATTCTTAGCGATAAGTCGTAACTCAAACTGGCTGTGATGACGTTTGCCCTCAGTTAAGGCATTTATCCTGGCTTCTGCCAGAGGCAGATCTTCCGGATGAATGAATTGAAACAAGGTCTGCTGCATGCTTTCTTCTGACGTGTAGTCAAGTACATGCTCCCAGGCCGGATTAAGAAAAATAATTTTTTGATCGACATTGATTTGAAACACGATTTGTTCGAGCCGATCAATCAGATAGCGATAAGTATGGTCGATATCCAGCTTATTTGAGGTAGGTTCTGATGAGGTAGTGGTCGTAAACTGTAATAGGAATTGACCATCCTGCTGGACAGAATTAAGTGGTGACAGCGAAATTTGTGCTGGAATAGTTGTTCCATCCACATACAGCATTCTTAGCATCATGGTTTCGTTGGAACGCTTATTATGCTGACGACCTAAAAAGTCTGTCATTTGTTGGTGTGAACTGGGATGAATCAGGTTGGTAAGAGGTAAGTCGGTGATCATATCGCGCATACCATTCATACCCAGCTCTTTTAAAAAGGCATTGTTAGCAAATTTAATGTTATAACCATCTATGACGGCGGCGGGGGTGGAGAGTTTACTGGATAAATCTTGGCCCCAGGCAGCATCATCAAAGGCGATGGGCGATTGCTCGGATTGGAAGCGACGTTTTAACTTCGGGTAAAGCGTCATAGCTAAAGTGGCGGATAAAAACATGGCGAGTACGGCAGCAATAGTTGAGATGTGTACTTTGAATGGGGCGGTACTGTCCCACCAAAAGCCCAGTACCAACACAAACATACTGCTCAGCATAATTAGACTGAATAAAATGATATTCATTATTCGACCCTTATTTTTGTGCCTGCCTTGTCATCAAATGTGTGTCACATAATGAAATTGAAACATCGACTCAGCCAAATTTTTACTATTTTTTCTCGCCGCACTTTGTATGCAAAGTGGGTCGTGCTATTGATATGTATTGCTGCGACTTTTTCATTAATGCAGGCTGGAATTTTCTTTCTCCTCGATTATATGCCTTCTGTTCAAATAGCTCTAGCCAAGGTCAATGAGCAGAAGTTTTATTGGGAAAATCAATTAGTTCATATGGAGATGAAAAGCAGCGAGCGGGCACAAGAATTATTCCATGATATGCAGTCAAACTTTCTCGACACACACGATCCTGCGGTAGCTTGGATGCTACGACAGAAGAATGAAGATATCGCCGAAGCTGTAAAAGTTATCGAAACTGAACAGGCAAACTTTGATGAAATGGCGACGCTAAATTTGCGTGCTGCTGTGCAATTAAGGGGCGCAAGTCGTTTGGCTGATGCCTACAAAAAGCTGGAACAGGCCCTCTACAAGGATATTGAGATTAAAAGGGCGGTACTGACACTTCTGGAGTCAATTAGCCTGGTATTTGTGCTGAGTTGTATTTTGTTATTAGTGCTCAGTGTTCGAAGAGTGCTGGTCGAAAGACTGGATAGATTGCTGGCGTTTATTTACACCAAAAACGGTGAAAACACTGAACTCGATGTGGAAGATGAGTTTGCTGTACTTGAACACAGAGTGTCTGAGCTATCAGCCAAAATGGAGAGCTATGAATCAGAAGTGGCCTGGGCTCACCGTACCAGTGAACATATTCGTGTATTAACGCGTGCACAGGCATTTTTATTACGATTTATTGAGACCGTATCAGAAGATGTGTTGAGTGAAAAAACACTGCTGAAAATGCTGTACTCCCTGGAGCGTACCATGGGGTTTACCAATACCGCACTAATTTATACCGATGATGCTGCGGTGATATCCGCCGAACAAATCCTTTACTCTCATCATAAACCTAACCCTATTTCTGAGAGGGTGTTTGATGAGTTACTGACATCCGGGACGGCGGCATTTCTTGAGTTGAATATCGAGTCTGAAGAAGTGGAGTGCTTGGGGTTGAGTTTTACCGGTAGTGGAAATGCGGTTGGTATCTTATTGGTAGAAATGCATAAAGGACGCTTTCTTGAGGATTCTGAAATTAAAGTGCTGGAAATTACGGCGAATTTACTCAGCATGGTGACCAAGTTTCAGAGTCACGATGAAGAAGGCCGCCGCCTTGCTGTTCTGGAAGAGCGTGCCGCCATTGCTCGGGAATTACATGATTCGCTGGCGCAATCATTGTCATTTATGAAAATACAAATGGCCAGATTACAATCCAATGTGATTGATGATAAACAGCGTGAGGTCACCACAGAACTGAGGGAAGGTCTGGATAACGCCTATCGCGAATTAAGAGAGCTATTAACTACCTTCCGGGTGCATATGGACTTGCGAGGGCTGGGTTATGCCATACAGGCGACGATTGACGAGTTTTCACAGCGATCGAGTCTGACGATTACATTAGACAATCGGCTGGTCAATTGCCGGCTGACAGTGAATGAGGAGTTTCATATTCTTCATGTGGTTCGTGAGGCTTTATCTAATATCGTACGCCATTCCGGAGCAAAAAATGTCTCCATATTGATGTTGGTGACGAGTAGTGGTGAATTAGAGTTAACAATAGACGATGATGGAGTGGGCTTTAGTAAACTTTCATCCACTTATGACCATCATGGTCAGGCGATAATGAAAGAAAGGGCACAGACCCTGGGGGGAGAAATTGATGTGATGTCGAGACGACATGGCGGCACTCGGGTGCGTCTCAAGTTTCTACCCAAACTGGCTGAATAACGGATTATAAAATTAAGAGAGAACTATGCAGACTAAAATAAGAATATTGATTATTGATGATCATCCTCTGTTTAGGAAAGGCGTCAGTCAGATTATTTCTGATGAGCCTGATTTTGAGGTGGTTGGTGAGGCCGCATCGGGACTGGAAGGCATAGAGTTAGCGTTAAAACTCACGCCGGATCTGGTTTTGCTGGACTTGAATATGAAAGGTATTGATGGGCTGGAAACCTTAAGAAGACTCAAACAGACAGATCTGAAATCACGCTATGTGGTATTGACCGTTTCTGATGCAGAAGAAGATTTATTGGAAGCGTTGAAATCGGGTGCAGACGGTTACTTATTGAAAGATATGGAGCCTGAGGACCTACGCTCGAACCTGGTGAAAGCCACACTTGGGACTACCGTGTTACAAGACAGTATGACCGATGTACTCAAAAAAGCGCTGATTGATCCGGACAAAAAAAGTACGGCCTCAGATGTGAGCTTGACGGAGCGTGAGACAGAAATTCTGGATTGTTTAGCGGAAGGGATGAATAATAAAAATATCGCCAGAAAACTGGGGATTAGCGATACCACAGTGAAAGTGCATATCAAGAATATTCTGCGTAAGCTCAATCTAACCAGTCGACTTGAGGCTGCTGTCTGGCGACACCAGAATAAATAAAACCGGTAAGCGAGTTGCCTACCGGTTGGTGAACCATCTGAACGTGATCGTTTACAGTGGTTTACGTTGGCCTACAAAAAAGCCGACACCTCTGGATGGTGTTGAAAATGTAATGGTTTCACCATTACCGAAATAAAATACGTCGCCGACTTTGGCGTGAACTTCTTTGCCAGATTCATCACTGATGATAAATTCACCTTCAGCGATAAGCTTCATTTCTTCATAATCGTAAGTGTAAACCAGTGGTTTATCACCTTTGTTGAGATGAAAGAACCCAGCACAGATTGTTTTATCTTTGCTGTCTGAAGTGACTGTATCACCAAGTGTTGCATCTACTCCATCAACACCCATTGAAGGTTGTGGATCTTTTATCGCTTGCTGAAAATATTTCATATCTTGTCTCCGTATTATTTGTGTATAAACACAGAGGCTATTAAATCGACATGATGGCGTGGCAACAATTATTCAGAAGGCTTAATCAAAAAGAAGTAGATGCTCACAACACGCTACCTGAGTCTGGTCTGGTTTTATATCGTTATGGAAAAAGAATTTCTGCTTGTTCAGCATGCCACTGTTCATATTTCACCATGACATTGGCAAACAAATCACTGTGTAAAAACTCACTCAGCCAGTCTCTGACGAGGGGATAGGGTGATTGTTCGAACCAGTCTTTATCAACAAATGCGAACTGACGGATAAAAGGCAACAGTGCAATGTCTGCCATCGTCCATTTTTCAGTGAGCAGGCAACCATTTTTTGCCAATAAGGATTCCAGTTTTTGTAAGGTTTTTTCACCTTGCTCACGGTAATACAGCTCTGGGTATTCCGGGTATCGGTCAGCATATTTATAGCGATCGAGATAATACTTAAACTCACCATCATTATTGGCAATCAGTTCGTCACAGTGCTGTTTTTGTTGATGTGTGAGCGTTTGATACCACTCCTCGGGGTCTCGCTTTTCCAGTGCCCAACGCATAATGTCGATACTTTCGTCGATGACTTTGCCGGTCTCGGTCTGTAGAACGGGGACAGTCCCTTTTGGGGAAATAGCTAATAATTCTGCAGGTTTATCTTTTAATACCACTTCGCGAAGTTCGGTTTTAATACCGCTGGCAGCGAGCGCTAACCTGGCTCGCATAGCGTAAGGACAACGACGAAAGCTGTATAAAGTCGGGTACCGCATTGAGTAAGAATTCCGGTTTGAATAAAACGCCAGTATAGACAATCAAAGCAGATGACTGTAAATTAGCAAATGCTAATATAGTTATTGAGAACACCATGGAACAGTCATTATTAAGGTGGACCGCTTTTATCACATTGCTGTTGTCAGCCAGTTTTAATATTAACGCGGAGGGGCTGCCCCATACCGAAGCGGTCTATAAAAACTATGCTCGACAGTGGACTTATGATGGCAGTGTTGAAGCTATCAATCAGGCAACTGTTTCGTCGCGTGTTTCTGCGCAAGTGGCTGAGATTTTTTATGACGTGAATGACCGGGTAGAAAAGGGCGAGCTGATTTTACGTTTTAACGACGAAGAAATTAAAACCCGTTTATGGCAAGCAGAAGCGAACCTGCTGGCTGAACAAGCTCAGTTAAAAGAAGTACAGGCCAGATATACTGAAGCCGCAGCGGAAGCCAAACGAATCAGTGATTTATACCAACGCAAACAAGTGACACGTTCTGCGCTTGATAAAGCCGAAGCCGATAAAGCAGCGACAGCGGCGCGGGTCAATGTATTAAATGCTCAAATTAAAGCCCGCCAAGCGGAAGTCGAGCAGGCTAAAGTTGAGCTGTCATATACCGAAGTCCGGGCACCTTATGCTGGTGTGATGACCAAGCGCTGGATTGAAGTGGGTGAAATGGCAACACCGGGCCAGCGCTTAATGTCAGGCCTGTCACTGAATGATTTGCGTGTGGTTTTTTCCGTGCCACAGAAACAATTAACAGAGGTGATGGCGGCCAAGCTGGATGTGCTTTTACCTTCAGGCGAGCATTTAACACAGCTTGATAAAACCTTCATTCCAGCAGCAGATCCACAGACTCACAGTTTTCATATCCGTTTGGATTTACCACAAAATATCAATGATATTTTCCCTGGCATGACGACAAAAGTCATCGCTTATGGCCGTGAGCAGCCGGTACTCGTGATTCCAAAACAGGCCTTGGTAAAACGGTCTGAAGTGGATGGGGTTTATGTGCTCGCGAAGCAACAGCTTGTATTCAGACAAGTCAGAGTTGGGATGGAATATGAGGATGGCTGGGTTGAAGTCTTATCCGGTATCGATGCCGGAGAACAAGTGATGACTCAGCCAGATAGGGCTTTAGTGTATTTGCAGCAACAACATGACTGATCTTAAGCCAACATTGGGAATATCCGGCCGTATTGCCGCCTTATTTCAGGACAATGCACTGACACCGCTAATGGCATTGCTGGCTTTATTGCTGGGGGTGTTTGCATTGATGGTAACGCCGCGTGAAGAAGAGCCGCAGATTGATGTCACCATGGCAGATATTTTCATTGCTTACCCTGGTGCGTCAGCCAAGGAAGTGGAAAGTCTGATAGCGACTCCGGCGGAGCAGGTGGTGAGTGAAATTTCTGGCCTGAAACATGTGTATTCAGTATCGAAGCCAGGGCTGGCTATCATCACTGCACAGTTTGAAGTAGGCGAGAACCGTACCGATGCGATTGTGCGTTTATACAATAAAATCTATTCCAATATGGATTGGCTGCCAAAAAACTTAGGTGTGTCCCAACCCATTATTAAACCCAAAGGCATTGATGATGTGCCGATTCTGACACTCACTCTATGGCGTGAAGGCCAGCAGGATTCCAGTCAGTTAAAACAGTTAGCTCAGTCCTTGGAAGTAGAACTGAAGCGGGTTGATGGAACACGGGATATTTATACTGTTGGCGGTGCTGATACCGTAGTGAATATCACCTTAGATCCAGAGGCTATGGCGGCCTATCACATGGATAGTCATAGCCTGAGTTTGGCTTTGGAAGCCGCAAACCAATCGGTCGAAGCCGGGACGACGGTACAAAATAATCAAATGACAAGTGTTCAGGCAGGTCAGTTTATCGTTTCAGCTGACACGCTGAAATCACTCATTGTCGGTGTCTTTAATGACCAAGCGGTGTATTTAACGGATGTGGCTGATATTTATCTTGGTCCAGAACAACCCCGTCAATATGTCTGGTTTGGTACGGGGCCAGCGGCAGCAGACAAACAGATAAAAGCTCAGGGTGAATATGATGCTGTCACCATTGCCATTGCCAAACAGCCAGGAACCAATGCCGCCGATATTGCCAATGCGGTTCTGCAGCAGGTAACAGCATTAAAAGGCGTGATGATTGCGGATGATGTGCAGGTGACCGTGACGCGTAATTATGGCGAAACGGCGGATCAAAAGGCTGATACGCTGATCCATAAACTAATTTTTGTCACGGTAGCTGTGGTTTTATTGGTGTTATTTGCACTCGGCTGGCGAGAGGCTATTATCGTTGGCGTAGCGGTGGTGATTACCTTATTACTGATGTTATTTGCTTCGTGGGCATGGGGTTTTACTTTAAATCGGGTGTCGTTGTTCGCCTTAATTTTTTCTATTGGCATTCTGGTAGATGATGCGATTGTGGTGGTGGAGAATATTCATCGTCATATTCAACAAGAAAAATTAAGCTTAAAACAAGCGATTCCAGTCGCTGTCGATGAGGTGGGGCAGCCAACAATATTGGCGACTTTAGCCGTGATCGCCGCCTTATTACCCATGGCCTTTGTCAGCGGTTTGATGGGCCCGTATATGAGCCCGATTCCGATTAATGCCAGCATGGGCATGCTGCTGTCATTAATGGTGGCCTATGTCGTGACACCATGGATGGTGTTGAAGATGCTTTCACATTCTCGTTCGGCCAAGCATGAGCAAGTTGCCGAGTCCCAATATGACGCGGTTTTTCAGCGTGTTTTGAGCCCCTTTCTATTACATGAACATGCTGCCCGCCGCCGAAAATTACTGTGGGGTGGACTTATTTTGCTGGTTATTGTGTCTGTTGGTCTGGCAGCAATGAAACTGGTCATTCTGAAAATGCTGCCGTTTGATAATAAGTCTGAAGTGCAGATTGTGATTGATATGCCTGAAGGCTCGCCATTAGAAAAAACAGCAGCAGTCACCCGTGCGTTGACAGATTATCTGTCGACCGTTGACGATGTGACTGATTATCAGGCCTATGTCGGCACAGCTTCGCCGATTAATTTTAATGGTCTGGTGCGTCAGTATTATTTACGTGAAGGCTGGCATCAGGCAGATATTCAAATCAACCTCAGAGATAAACATCAGCGTGATGAACATAGCCATTCTTTAGCACTGAAGCTAAGAGAACCACTAACAGTGATTGCTAGGAAATGGGACGCGCGTATCAAGGTCGTTGAAGTGCCGGCGGGGCCACCTGTGTTATCACCCATTGTGGCGGAGTTGTATGGCTTGAGTGAACAACAGCGACAAAATCAGGCATCACAACTTGTTAAGGTGTTTGAGCAAACTGATGGCATTGTCGATATTGATAGCAGCATTGAAGCGAAAGCCGACAGACAAATCATTCATGTGGATAGAAATAAAGCGAGCTTGTTTGGCTTGACTCAGCAGCAGATTGTTGAAGCTATTCAGTTGGTCCTGGCTGGCGAGGATGTTGGGTATCTGCATGATGATAATGTGAAATATGCCATACCATTGCGATTGCAATGGGCAATCAAGGATAAAGCGAACCTTGATGCTGTATTGAATATGAAGCTCATCAATCAACAAGGTGAGCTGATTCGTTTAGCTGATGTCGTCAATGTGGTGGAGGAGGAACATCAACAAACGCTTTATCATAAGGACTTACAAGCCGTGACTTACGTGACAGCGGATATGGCTGGCAAGGTCGATAGTCCCTTGTATGGCATGTTTTCGGTGTATCAGCAATTAGAGAATATACCGATTCAGCAATATTTGGTTTCAGTACCGAGTCTGGCCTTACAAGATTCATTGAAATGGGACGGGGAATGGCAAATTACCTATGAGACGTTTCGTGATATGGGATTAGCCTATGCCGTAGGCATTATTCTGATTTATCTGCTGATTGTGGCGCAGTTTCGATCTTATTTATTGCCGTTGATTATTATGGTGCCGATTCCGCTGACCGTGATTGGCGTCATGCCTGGGCATGCTTTATTAGGCGCACCTTTTACAGCAACATCGATGATTGGCATGATTGCAATGGCAGGGATTATCGTGCGTAACTCTATTTTGTTAGTCGATTTTATCCGTCAGGCGATGGCTGAAGGCATCACGGCTGAGAAGGCAGTAATTGCCGCTGCTGCAACCCGTGCTAAGCCTATTATTCTGACTGCGCTGGCTGCGATGGTAGGGGCGGTATTTATTCTCGATGACCCTATATTTAATGGTTTGGCTATTGCCTTATTATTCGGAATTCTGGTGTCGACTTTATTAACCTTATTGGTCATTCCGTTGCTGTATTACAGCTATATCAAGACTCGATAAGGGTCATGGCGCCTGTGAGTTCACCTTCGCGTAGACGTTCTGCCTGACGTTTTAATGTATGACGAATGAGCACATTACGATCCATTTCATCCATATGAGTGAAGGCCATACGCAATAAATAAGGTGTTTCAGCCGGTGCTTGTTCGATTTTGTCACAGCCAATCACCGTTGCCAGAGTGTGAATAGTGCTGGCTGAGGGTTTTAGCTGCATAAAGAGTTCAACATAATCTCTTGGCTTGATAGGGGTAGCGACCAATAAGGCAACACCACCCCCACTCAAGTTTACGTCTGTCAGCTTGTCAGGATTGATAGGATTATTGTGACGTTCAATACGTTGTGCAATCAGGTTGACTTTGTCATCTAATAAGCGCAGTGCACGTGCAATTTCACGATCATGCTGACTGATTTGGTCTAATAAGTGTGAAAACACGTTTTGCATCGTACGAAGCTGAGCCCGTTCAGAATCACCATCACTTTCTGATGATTGTGAAATACGTTTGGCGACTTCACCGACGTGCGTTTTTTCCACAGGTTTGTACTCAATGACTACCGAGTCATTGATTCGAAAAAACTCACGTCTGTCTGAACCTGGATGTTGCATCACTCTCTACCGTTATCCTTAAAAGCTTAATGTCACTTAATCGGCCTGAATATAAGATTCTTTATATCATGTTCAGACTAAGTTGCCAGCATTAAAGGTTTTCAGAGGCGTAATCAGCCAGTCTTGAACGCTCACCACGGAGCAGCGTAATGTGACCACTGTGCTGCCAATATTTAAAGTGATCAACCACATAGGTCAGGCCAGATGTTGTTTCGCTCAGGTACGGTGTATCAATTTGAGCGATGTTACCTAAACAGACAATTTTGGTACCTGGACCGGCACGCGTAATCAATGTTTTCATCTGTTTCGAGGTTAAGTTTTGCGCTTCATCGATGATTAAAAAGCGATTCAGGAAGGTGCGGCCGCGCATAAAGTTGAGCGAACGGATTTTAATCCATCGCTGTAATAAATCGTTAGTGGCCTGACGACCCCATTCGCCACCTTCTGTTTTATTTAATACCTCAAGGTTATCCATTAATGCGCCCATCCAAGGGGTCATTTTTTCTTCTTCGGTGCCTGGTAAGAAACCGATATCTTCACCGACAGGCACGGTAACCCGTGTCATGATAATTTCACTGTAGCGCTTGTGTTCGACAGTCTGCGTTAAGGCTGCTGCTAATGTCAGTAAGGTTTTACCAGTACCGGCCTGACCCAATAAGCTGACAAAATCCACTTCAGGATCCATTAATAAATTCAGTGCGAAATTCTGTTCGCGATTACGGGCGGTAATGCCCCAGATGGCATGATTATCTTTGCGGTAATCGTTAATGAGTTGAATATCTGCACTGGTTTCAGTGACGGAACGCACCACGGCTTCAATATTATGATCTTCACCTGGAGAGTAAATAAGCTGGTTCGGATACCAGTCTTTAACCACATCGCCTTCAACTTCATAGAAGGTCTGCCCATCCGCTGTCCATGATTCCAGACGATTCAAATCATCCCAGAAATCCGCATTGAGCTCGCTGGCACCGCGATAGAGCAGATCCACATCATCCAGCACTTTATCGTTGTAATAGTCTTCGGCACAGATACCTAAAACGGTGGCTTTAATCCGTAAGTTGATATCTTTTGAAACCAGAATAATGGTGTGATCTTTAATGGCTGCCTGTAAGGCAATCGCCACACTCAAAATAGCGTTATCGCCCTGATGGCTGGGGAGTTCTTTAGGTAATTCCTGCTCCATTTGGGTGGTCTGGAAAAACAGACGACCGCTGGCATTAGGCATATCACCACTGTTCACGCTGGGTAGAGGAATGCCTTTGGTAATGGCTTCATTATCTTCAGCCTGCAGTAATAAATCATCGAGGAACCGACTGACCTGGCGTACATTACGGGAGACTTCAGATAAGCCTTTTTTACCACGATCGAGTTCTTCTAATACAACCATGGGTAAGTAGATATCATGCTCATCAAAACGGAATAAAGCCGTTGGGTCATGCATCAATACATTGGTGTCCAGAATAAACAGACGTTTACCTTCGGCGGGACGTTTGATCATTGGTTCGAGATCCTCTTTGGTTAGTTGGAGACCTGAGGTTGATTATGGTGCAAGAAATCACTGATGCAAAGAGTGAATAAAGATTATTTTGCCAATGTCATCCCTATAAACGTACTACCACTTCACAACTGGATATTTAGTGTTAATATGAAAAGCCTTCCTCAAACAATTTATATCCGAATATTTAGCTATCACTCTGCTTTGATAGGCGGGATTCTTTTCTGAATGTATTTCCTATCTTATTGATTGTTAAGATCTCTATGTCTTTTTCCTTAGACATGCCTAAATTGCTCAGTCGGTAATGATTGACCGCTTTGCTCTGACTTGAAAGTCATTTCCATCTCCTGAAAAGACAGTAAAAAAGTTCTGTTTTTGCAGCAAGCTGATATTGAAAAACAGGGCTTTTGCGATAACGCTGCATTAACGATCTAGGAGTCAATCCCAATTATCACTAGGATGTCTTGTTCTGCATGAGCAGCGAGATTAGTGTTATCGGATGAGTTAGGTGGGTGTTCTGAATCTTGTTTGAGTAATGAGTCCTCCTATACCTATGTAGACATCTAAGGAGGTTGATTCCCATGAAATTAAAACCAATGTTGTATGCCGTGTTGGCTGGTTTATCCGTATCAAGTGTGGCTGTTGCAGATGTGACATTCGATGATTTAATTGGCACCTGGTATGCCGAAACCCAACATGATGGTGAAACCATGAAATGGTTAGTCAAACGTGAGCCTGATCAAAGTTATGCGGCATTATTTCTAGTCTGTGATGGCGAAAATCTGTCATGGGTTCAAAAAGAGCGTGGCCAATGGAAGATGGAAGGGGACGAAATGCACACGGTCATTGCTGCTTTTCAGGATATGAATGGTGGCCCCTCTGATCAGATTGGTAAGCAAATTCATTATGAGAATCTTGAATTAGCTGATGACGAGCTGAATTATGAACAGAAAGGTAACGACAATACTTACAGCTTTAACCGCGTGAAAGATGGCTATCAAGTCAGCTGTCAATAATCGAAAACAGGTCAGTCTGAATCAGGCTGACCTGTTTAGGCTTAAACACATGCAAGATGTGTTTAAGCTAGTCATATTGTGGTTATCAGTGTCGACGAAGACGTATCAAGCCGATCAAACCAGACAGTAATAACCAGAATGCAGCGGGTATGGGGACGGCTGAGATATTAGCGCCATAAAGGTATTGAATACCGGCGATATCGTCAGCTTGAAGGCCGGTCAATGAGGGATTATAAAAAGGTCCCATTACTGATTTAGATGCCTCGGAGTGTCCCAGTCCAAGTGAGTGCCCGATTTCATGTAAAGCTACCCAGAAAATACTGATACCATCTATGAGGCTATTGATACTCCATGTTTCTGCACTATCAAAATGCAGATCACCACCTGCAGAGAAATACCAGTGGGTATCTGGATAAAAGGCATGCGCTAATACCCCGCTCGGGCCATCAATCGCTTCACCTCCAATTCGAATATCACCTGATGTTGTGAGTGTATTAAAGTTAGCACCATCATCTGCTACTTCAATAAAATTGAGGTTAGCGACACTGCTCCAGGCATTAAAGGCTTTTTTAATTTCTTGCTGAAAACCCGTGGGCATAAAACTGTTTAGTGGAGAGCAAACCGCTTGGTCACATTCTTCACCACCCAGCATGAAGCTATAACTAATCGTTGCCCCGGTACCCAATGTGGGGTCGCCCCACTTTTTTATCGGACCGGGAGAGAGGGTGTAAGCATTGGCTGTGGAAATAAAAAAGAATAAACAAAATAGGCTTAAAAAGAGTTTCACTGAAGTCATCCTTGTCTTAAGTTTGGTGTAAATTAGCTATCCAGCTAATGTGAAATTTATCACATTTTTCGGCTTCATAGTCTAGCCATAAATATCACTTCCAGTCTGCTTGGATAAGCAAACGTATGAGGATAATCAAAAAATATTCTGATGGATGAGCTCGATAAAATGATATGGCAAATGGTTGATGCTATTCCTTATGGTCAAGTCATGACCTATGGGCAAATTGCAATCAGTTGTGGTTACCCGGGGTATGCCCGCTACGTAGGTACCGTTCTTAAAAAACTTCCACCAGACACACATTTGCCCTGGCACCGCGTTGTCAATGCTCAGGGGCGTTCTTCTTTTCCAGAGGGAAGTGAGAAATATCGGGAGCAATTACAGAGGCTCCTCGCTGAAAATATTGTAGTGAATAACGGCAAGATAGTCTTATCGGTTTATCAGTATCAGTAAGGTCAGCCCTCATTTTGCCAATGAGGATGTGGATATATTAATAATAGTATTTATGGTAACAAGCGCCACTGATACCATATGTGTTTAAATTTCTGAGAACACCATGCAAGGTTTAATCTTAGCCGTTCTGGCTTATACCATCTGGGGGCTTTTTCCTCTCTTTTTCAGTTTCCTGAGTCACGTGTCACCGATTGAAGTTACGGCGCATCGGATTACCTGGTCACTGGTAGCGACTTTGACCGTGGGCCTGGCCTTAAGACGTGGCAAGCATTTATGGGAAGCGTTACACAATAAAACGACCTTACTCTGGCTTGGTGGCTCAGCGGTGTTTATTGCGATTAACTGGTTGGTCTATATCTGGGCCGTTGGGCAGCATCGTGTGCTTGAAGCCAGTTTAGGTTACTTCATCATGCCTCTAGTAAGTTTATTGATGGGGAGGCTTTTGCTAAAAGAGTCGCTGCATCCTTTACAGGCCATAGCTGGGGGCATTGCTTTTCTAGCCGTGCTCTGGGAGTTGTGGTCGTTTGGCAGTTTACCGTGGGTAGGCGTGGTGCTCTCATTTGCTTTTGCATTCTATGGACTGATACGTAAGGTGCACCCGATTGATGGGATAAATGGATTAACCATCGAAGCGTTGTGGTTAATGCCTTTTGTTTTGTTGTGGATTGGCTGGCAGTCAAATTCAACAGAATCGATATTACAATTCGGCGAAGATACAACGACGACCGTTTTGCTCATTAGCTCTGGTTTTCTGACGGCATTACCTTTGGTTTTATTTGCCATGGCCACTCGTCGCATCAATTTATCTATTGTCGGTTTTATTATGTATATCAATCCGACCATACAATTTTTGATTGGGGTCTACGTGTTAGATGAGCATTTCCCTCAAGCCAGGTTAGTCACATTTATTCTCGTTTGGTCGGCGATGGTGTTGTTTATGATGGGGATGTGGCAGTTACAAAAACAGAAACGACCTGCGTCATAAGTTTTGGCTGATCTACTCACTACATCAACCAACCGGCAGCGCCGTTGTTTTGATAGGTGATTTCATGACAAACGAGGTATGAACTCCTGTCACACCCTCAATGCGCGTTAGTTTATTGAGCAGGAATTGTTGATAGGCATCCATATCTTTCACAATCACCTTTAATAAATAATCGGCAGATTGGCCGGTAATGAGGTGACATTCGAGTACCTCAGGATAGCTGGCAAGTGTGGTCTCCAGTGCTTCAAAACGCTCCGGTGTGTGTTTATCCATACTGATCCCAATAAAGGCCATTAAAGTCAGACCTAATTTTTTTGCGTTGAGTAAAGCAACGTAACCATCAATTAAGCCTTTTTCTTCCATTTGTTTAACCCGACGAAGACAGGGCGAGGGGGACAGTTTGATAGCTTCGGCTAATTCCTGGTTGGTAATGCGTCCGTCAGCCTGTAATTTTTGCAGGATCATGATGTCGTATTTATCGAGGTTATCAGACATGTAATTTCTCCATTAATTTTTATTGTGGTTATATATTTCAATATTTGTATTATTTAAGCAATATTATTCTTGTTTAAGTCGGTTTTATGCAAATATAGCAATTTAATTCCATAGTGACTTCTTTATACTATTTCACATGGCTGGAACTGATAGCCGATGCGTCAAAAGCGCAGCTGGCACGATGAACTGACATGATCAAAAGTCATGAAAGTCCTATCGGAAAAGTATGAATTAACCCGGTTCATATGGTGAGTCAGGCAAATTTGTTTCAGCAACTTGTGTGTCATTAATAGTTATTGTCAGGAGTCAGACATGATTAGTCAGCCCGCTCAAAAATATCGTCGCTTTGATGCTATCCAATTGCCTGATCGGCGGTGGCCCAATGTGGTATTGGATAAAGCCCCAATCTGGATGAGTACAGATTTACGTGACGGTAATCAGGCTTTGATTGATCCGATGTCTGTTGATACCAAAATGCGGTTTTTCCTAGCCTTGGTGGATATGGGCTTTAAAGAAATTGAGGTTGGTTTTCCATCAGCCTCAGAAACGGACTTTAATTTTGTACGTCGTCTGATTGACGAAAATCGTATTCCTGATGATGTCACGATTGAAGTGTTAACGCAGGCCAGAGAGGATTTAATTGCCCGAACCGTGGAATCCTTGAAAGGTGCCAAACGCGCTATTTTGCATATGTATAACCCGATTGCCCCTGCTTTTCGTGAAATTGTCTATCGCACTGATAAGGCTGGGGTGAAAGAGATCGCTGAGCGTGGAACGCGTTGGGTGAAAGAGATGACGGCAAAACAGCCAGAAACCGAATGGGTATACCAATATTCACCGGAGACCTTTTCCAGTGCGGAAATGGAGTTTGCGAAAGAGGTTTGTGACGCGGTGACGGCCATCTGGCAGCCAACACCAGAACATAAGATGATCATCAACTTGCCGGCAACAGTAGAAATGGCGACGCCGAATACCTATGCCGATCAAGTGGAATGGATGCACCGCCATCTAAATCAACGTGACAGCATTATTCTGAGTGTGCACCCACATAACGATCGTGGCACGGCGGTAGCAGCAGCTGAGTTAGCCGTCATGGCGGGGGCTGATCGTGTGGAAGGTTGTTTATTTGGTAATGGTGAACGCACGGGTAATGTGGACTTGATCACCTTGGCGATGAATTTGTATTCGCAGGGAATTCATCCTGAGCTTGATTTCACTCAGATGGATCAGATCCGACAATTGTTTGAAGAAGCCACACAATTACCCGTGCATCCGCGCCATCCTTATGCGGGTGAATTAGTGTTTACGGCTTTTTCTGGCTCGCATCAGGATGCGATTAAAAAAGGATTGGCCGTACAAAAAGCGGATGACTATTGGCAGGTACCTTATTTACCCATTGATCCAGCCGATGTAAATCGTAGTTACGATGCTGTGGTGAGGGTCAACAGTCAGTCCGGCAAAGGTGGCGTGAGTTTCTTGTTACAGCAACATGCCGGCTTTGAATTGCCACGTCGTTTGCAGATTGAGTTCAGCAAAGTGGTTCAAAAGGTCAGTGACAGCAGTGGTCGTGAGATTAACGCTGAGAATATCGTCTCACTGTTTGATGATGAATACGTGCAAGTGAACAGTCCTTATCAATATATGGGAAGTCATATCGTCGATGAAGAAAGTCATCAAGTCATGAGCCATGTGGTGGTGAAATATGAGCAACAGCGTATTGAGTTAAAGGGACAAGGCAATGGACCATTGGATGCTGTGGCCAAAGCTATCTCAGAGCATATCGGTGAAACAGTGACTGTCGCGGATTATCATGAACATGGCATGACGGCCGGTTCTGACGCAACGGCGGTGAGCTATGTTGAAGTCAAGGTGGGAGAGCATGCAACCGTGTTCGGTGTGGGGCAGGATAAAAACATCACTACTTCAGCGATAAAAGCATTATTAAACGGAGTCAATCGCTTTATGAATACTGGCACTTCTGTAGCCGTTGATAAAAAAGCAGTCAGTTAATCAGTGATATCCTGAGTCAGCTGTAAGGATTGTCTTGACTAGCGTTAAGGATAATCATTGAATAAATGATGTGAGTGTGAGTTGTTGATTATTAAGGTTATTTTGTTTCTTGGCGATTTGATCTCATATGAATAATTCGTTAGGGTAGGAATCAGTCCTGAATGATAAATTCAATATTCAGGCTCTTTTTACCGATGTTTGATGGTTCAAACAAAGGAGAAAATAATGTTAAACAAACAATTTACAACATTGTTATCAGTAGTATTCACGCTTCTATTCGCATCAAGTATGGCGTTTGCGAATGAGCATAAAGACTCCCATGACGGTGCGAAACATCCTGCCCATGAAATGGGAGAGTCTGTCGACACTCATAAAGATAAAGAAATGAGTGATGACTACAAAGAAAATATGAAAGAAGCTGAAGATGCAGCTAACGCTCCTCATCCTGCACATGAAATGGATGAAAACGAGGAGCTTCAGGAACGAGGTCAATAACCGTTTCTGAATGGGATAAAGTCCCATTAAAGCGATTAAACGCCGCATATTGATTGAAATATGCGGCGTTTTTTTATGTCACTAAAACAAGTATCGATTGAATAAGCTTGAATTAAGGCGTTGCGTCTATATTAATACTTAACTTTCTTATTGCATCAATGAACAACAACAGGACCGTGTTATGCGACAACTCCGCTTTATTTTTCTATTCACCATGGTTTATTTTTTGTCGGCATGTGCGAGCTTTTCGCCTGAATTTGAACAACCTCAAGTCAATATCACTTCGTTTAATCTGGCACCGTCTTCAACTGCCTCAACACCTATATTCATTATCGGTTTACAAGTGATTAATCCTAATCGACAAGCGCTACCATTGAAGGGGATGAGCTACTCCGTTGAGGTAGATGGTTATCGGATATTGAGTGGAGCGGAACCGGATTTACCGCGAGTTGCGGCATACGGCACCGAAGAATTTACAATCCAAGCAATACCAGATTTGCTTGGTAGTGCGAAATTGATTAGTCAGTTAATGTCTCATCATCAGGATGCGGTTAAATATCGATTTAAGGCACGTTTGGATATCGGTAGTCTTTTTCCATTTATTGACATTGAAGAAGCTGGAGAGTTGAGTTTAAAGCGGCCATCATCATCTCAATAAATTCACTGTCATTTCGTGCTCTTCAGAGCATTTGTTGCTATGTTTAGTCCATAGATCACTGATAAAAGCGCCTTTATGAATTCGATAAGTATGTTGTTTTTGTTAAGCGGAACCTTGATTGCTTTAAGCATTCTGGCCAGCCGCTTATCTTCTATTTTTGGTTTGCCATTGCTGATCATTTTCCTGGCACTAGGCATGCTGGCCGGAGAAGATGGCATATTAGGTATTCAGTTTGATAATTATTCCGTGGCATTCGTTATCGGTCATTTGGCACTTGCCATGATTTTGCTCGATGGCGGTATGCGTACTCGCCTCAAAACATTTCGTGTCGGCTTTAAACCTGCTTTATCCATGGCAACGATAGGTGTGTTTATCACCAGCGGTGTGGTGGGGTTAATAGCCATGTGGATATTCAATCTAACACTGGTTGAAGGCTTATTGATTGGTGCGATTGTAGGGTCGACAGATGCGGCTGCAGTCTTTTCTATGTTGCGTGGTCAGGGCATTAATATCAACGAACGAGTTGGGGCGACGCTAGAAATCGAGTCTGGCACCAACGATCCGATGGCGATTTTTCTTACATTGATGTTCATCCAGTTATTGATTAGTGATGAAAACACTGTGTTAGGCAATGTACTGTTTTTCCTTCAACAATTCGGCTTTGGTATTGGTATTGGTCTCTTAGGTGGCTGGTTAGTTAAGCGTTTATTGGCAAGACTGGAGTTAATGCCAGGCTTGTACTCACTGTTGGCATTAGCATTGGGGTTTAGTATTTTTGGTTTAGCGTCCTGGATGGGGGGCAGTGGTTTTCTGGCTATCTATCTCTGTGGTTTGATGATAGGCAGTGAAAACACCCGTCAATTACAGCATATTTTGCCGGTATATGATGGTCTGGCCTGGTTAAGCCAGATTGGTTTATTCCTGGTGTTGGGGTTGCTGGTCACTCCAACCGAATTAATGGAATATGCTTTGCCATCACTTGTGATTGCCTTAGCCCTGATATTTATTGCAAGACCACTGGCAGTCATTCTCTCCGTAAAACCATTTTTTAAATTCCGCTGGCGTGAAATTGGTTTTATTTCCTGGGTGGGATTACGAGGAGCTGTGCCTATTGTGCTGGCGATTTTTCCTGTCATAGGTGGGGTAGATAATGCCCCGATGTATTTTAATGTGGCGTTTGCTGTTGTGTTGTTATCGCTACTTATCCAAGGCGGTACTTTATTACCGATGGCAAAATGGATGCGAGTGCAGATCCCTAAAAAGGCCAGTCCAAGACAACGCGGTTCTTTAGGTATCTTGCCTGAGCGCGATTTTGAAATGTTTGTTTATAAAGTAGAGAACCAACGTCTCGATGACCAACCTATTCGTTTACTGCGTTTTCCATCTGGTGCGATGATTTCTGCCTTATTCCGGCATGAGGAGATGATTCATCCTAAGGGCAGTACGCGTCTAAAACTAGGCGATATTCTATGTGTGATCAGCCGTGAAGAAGACCTAGATAACCTGAACGAATTATTCAATGGTGATACTCAGCTGAATCAGAAGCAATTAGCATTTTTTGGCTCTTTTGTTCTCAATGGTGAAGCGATGTTAGTGGATATCGCTAAAGCCTATGGTCTGACGATCAGTCCACAGGAAGTGGGGGTGAGTTTAGGCGAGTTTATTGCACGACGGGTGGGGGGACATCCTGTTGTGGGTGACGACATTGATTGGCACGGCATTCATTGGGTCGTGAATGAGGTCGATGGTGACATCGTGAAAAAGGTTGGGATGCGTTTATATTAGAAAAAACGGAAATAGTTCATGTTTCCTCTCATTAAACATTGTTTTCTGAGAGGCTTTCTGTCATATTTTGCGCATCATCATTTCTTTGGTGCCCTGTTGTCATTCATAGAACATTTTCCGGCTGCTGTTTAATGAAGAACTGTCTGCATGGTTTGTGCCTGTTTGAGTCTTTCACTGTAAAGGTTTAGCTTGATTTTTCAGCTGATAAACATGATGCGATGTTGACGGGGAACCGCTTTGTGTGGAGTCAGTATGAACTTATCTATTCAGCAACGGTTTAGCTTCTGGGCTGGACTTAGTCTACTCTCTGTTGTGCTCGTGACCGCCTTGGTGGCGATGTATAACTTTGGCAAAATTAATCAATCACTCACAGAATACAATAGCGAACTGACAAAAAAGCAGGCGGAATCGTACCTCGGACTACTCGCCAGTGATACCAGTGCCAGCCTGCTTGTCCCTCTGGAGAAAGCATTGAACGTGGCCACATCTACGTCGATGTCCATGCAATCGTTAGCCAGTGCTTCTAATACTATAGACAAACGTCAACTGGCTTTGGATACCCTAAAAAAGACCTTGAATCTGAGTCCTAATTTCCTGGGTACCTATGTTGCCTTTGAACCCAATAAGTTTGATTTTTCAGATGCTTTGTATCCATCAACCGTTGGTAGTGATGAGAGTGGCCGGTTTCTACCCTATGTGATTCATGGCGATAATGATGGTTTCACCGTCGAGAGTTTAGTTGGATTAGAAGACCAGACGCTTGACGATAATGGTGTGAGAGCCGGTGAATATTACTTATGTCCCAAAGAGTCCAACAAAAGCTGCGTCGTTGACCCTTATATCTATCCGATAAATGGGAAGGATGTATTGCTAACCAGTATGGTTGTACCAGTAACGAAGAATGGTAATTTTATTGGTATGACAGGGATTGATATCAGTGCTGACTTCCTACAGTCCAATATCGTGAAAGTCGATAAACAGCTCTATGACGGCGCTGGTGAGATTTTATTAGTTAGTCCAAAGGGCGTCATTGTTGCTGATAGTGAGAATCCAGAATTAGTCGGGAAAAATTTGAAGTCAATTGACGCTGATCTTGTGAGTAAAATTAAGAATCTATCCATGTCAGATGAGAGTACTATTTTTGCTGCTGATGATGCTTTGAAAGTGTTAAAACCTTTTAAGCTAGGTGATACGGGTGCTCACTGGACTGTTTATATCTCCGTGCCTGAGTCCGTTATTTATGCTGATCTTCAGCAACAACAAGCCTTTATGGATCAGCAACAATCACGCTTTATCAGTCAGACGACTCTGCTGGGCTTTTTGTTTGCGATGATTGGTGTGGTCATTGTCTGGTTTGTTGCCAAAAACAGCGTTAAGCCCCTGCATGATATGACCGGTATTGTTGGTAAACTGGCCGGAGGCGAAGGGGATCTGACACAACAAATCACTGTCTCTCGCCAGGATGAAACCAGTAAGCTGGCAAATCTATTGAATACCTTTATTCAAAAACTACAGACTTTGATTAAGGGGATGTTGCCGATTGGTAACCGTATAAGCGCCTTATCTGCTCAAGGTAAGCAAATTAGCCAACAAACCAGTGATCAGATGAATGAACAGAGCAGTTTACTGGATCAGATGGTCTCTGCAGTCACTGAAATGTCGGCTTCAGCTCAGCAGATTGCTGGTAACGCAGAGCGCACCGCAACATTAGTCAGTGATGCGCATCAATCAACAGAAGCGGGTGCAGATCTGGTGAGTCAGAATGCTCAATCAATCAGTGATGTGAAAAATAGTGTTCAACTCTCTGAAGCTGCATTGGATCAACTAGTCAAGAATAGTGGCGCCATTGCAGAGATTCTGGTGGAAATTCAGGGCATTGCTGAACAAACAAACCTATTAGCTTTGAATGCTGCGATTGAAGCGGCCAGAGCCGGTGAAAAAGGTCGTGGTTTTGCCGTGGTGGCAGACGAGGTGCGAGCGTTGGCGAATCGTTCACAATCAGCGACTGTGGAGATTCAAAATCGTTTGGCCTTACTGAACCAAGGAAATAAAGAAGCCTCTGTCGCTATGAAGAAAAGTGGCGAGCAGGTCGAGCATAGCGTGGAATTAGCGCATTCTGCTGCTAGCGCTTTAATCAAAATTAGAACCGCGATTGATGAAGTCTCTGAGATGACCTTACAGATTGCATCCGCAACAGAAGAGCAAAGCAATGTTTGTGAAAATGTCAGTGAAAATTTAACCCGTATTTCGGATTTGGTTCAGCAGACAGCTGAGGGTGCAAAAGAACTCAGTCAGGTCGGTAGCGATTTGGATGCCACAGCCAATGAGTTACAAACAGGCTTATCGTCATTTAAGGTATAAATTCTAATGCTCAGCCAGTAGCGATGCTGGCTGAGTTCAATCTGTCACAGTTCAAAAGTCGTGATGAGTATCTGGTATAATCGTGCGATTTTTATAATCGCTTTACCAGATGGGAAATCTGCTTTAAATGACTGTGCATCAACAAATTAAATCCTTACTTGAGCAACGTATTCTGATTCTAGACGGTGGAATGGGGACGTTGATCCAAAGTTATAAACTGGAAGAAAAAGATTTTCGTGGTGCGCGATTTGCAGATCATCCCTGTGATGTAAAAGGCAATAACGATCTTTTGTCTTTGACCCAGCCGCAAATTATTCGCGATATCCATCGTGCCTATTTTGAAGCCGGTGCGGATATTGTTGAAACGAACACCTTTAATGGTACGTCAATTGCCATGGCTGATTACCAGATGGAAGATCTGGTTTATGAGTTAAATAAAGTCTCAGCCGAATTAGCTAAAGAAGTGGCTGATGAATTTACGGCTAACAACCCAGACAAGCCACGTTTTGTCACCGGTGTATTGGGCCCAACTAACCGCACGGCCAGTATCTCTCCTGATGTGAATAATCCTGGCTTTCGAAATGTCAGTTTTGATGAACTGGTTGATGCATACATGGAAGCCATTCGTGGTTTGGTTGATGGCGGTGCTGATTTGTTGCTGGTCGAAACGGTGTTTGACACCTTAAATGCCAAAGCCGCCTTGTTTGCGATTGATCAGTTCTGCGAACGAAATGGTGTACATATCCCGGTCATGATTTCAGGCACGATTACTGATGCCAGTGGTCGTACACTTTCAGGCCAAACGGCCGAAGCATTCTGGAACTCGCTGGCGCATATCCAGCCTCTGAGTATTGGCCTGAACTGTGCACTGGGTGCGGAGCAGTTACGTCAGTACGTGGAAGAGTTAGCCAATGTAGTGACTTGTCATATCAGTGCTCACCCCAATGCAGGCTTACCTAATGAGTTCGGTGAGTATGATGAATCACCAGAAGTCATGGCAGCACAGATTAAAGAATGGGCTGAGTCTGGTTTCTTAAATATTGTTGGAGGCTGCTGCGGTACCGCCCCTGCTCATATCAAAGCGATTGCTGATGCAGTAGAGGGTATTCAGCCTCGTCAGCCAAAGAAGAATCTACATCACTGCCGTTTGAGTGGTTTAGAACCTCTGAATATTACCCCTGACAGTTTATTTGTGAATGTAGGCGAACGGACCAATGTCACGGGCTCGGCGCGTTTCGCCAAGCTAATCAAAGAAGGCGATTACGATACGGCATTGGAAGTGGCACGTCAGCAAGTAGAAAACGGTGCTCAAATCATTGACATCAATATGGATGAGGGCATGCTGGACTCGAAAGAGGCCATGGTCATCTTCCTTAACTTACTCGCTGCTGAACCAGATATCAGCCGTGTGCCTATCATGATTGACTCATCCAAATGGGATGTGATTGAGGCTGGTCTGAGATGTATTCAAGGTAAAGGCATTGTTAACTCCATCAGCCTGAAAGAGGGTGAAGATAAATTTATCGAACAGGCCAAATTGGTTCGCCGTTATGGTGCAGCGGTGATTGTGATGGCCTTTGATGAAGTCGGTCAGGCCGATACACGTGAACGTAAGCTGGAAATTTGTCGACGTTCATACGAAGTGTTGACTGAGAAAGTGCATTTCCCACCAGAAGACATCATCTTCGATCCCAACATCTTTGCCGTCGCCACAGGTATCGAAGAGCATAATAATTACGCCGTCGATTTTATTGAGGCTGTTCACGATATTAAACAAAGTCTGCCACATGCGCTGATCAGTGGTGGTGTTTCCAACGTCTCGTTCTCATTCCGTGGTAACAATCCGGTGCG
The DNA here is from genome assembly GCA_002706095.1 of Methylophaga sp. Taxonomy (GTDB): domain Bacteria; phylum Pseudomonadota; class Gammaproteobacteria; order Nitrosococcales; family Methylophagaceae; genus Methylophaga; species Methylophaga marina. The sequence continues at coordinate 123,565 of PAJP01000021.1, forward strand.
TGAAGCGATTCATGCGGTTTTCCTCTACCACGCGATTAAAGCGGGAATGGATATGGGGATTGTTAATGCTGGCCAGCTGGCTATCTATGATGATCTGCCTGAAGAATTGCGTGAAGCCGTAGAAGATGTCGTCCAAAACCGCCGTGAAGATTCTACTGACCGATTGCTGGAACTCGCCGAAAAATACAAAGGCGAAGGTGGCAGTGTGGCTAAGCAGGAAGACTTGGCCTGGCGTGAGCTACCTGTCGTCAAGCGTCTTGAGCATGCTTTGGTAAAAGGCATTGCGGATTATGTTGAAGACGATACAGAAGAAGCGCGCCAACAATTTGCCAAACCACTGGAAGTGATTGAAGGGCCGTTGATGGACGGTATGAACGTGGTGGGTGATTTGTTTGGCGAAGGTAAAATGTTTTTACCTCAGGTGGTCAAATCTGCCCGTGTAATGAAAAAAGCTGTTGCGTATCTGATGCCCTTTATCGAAGCAGCGAAAGAAGAGGGCGACGATAGCAAAAATAACGGCAAGATTTTGATGGCCACCGTCAAAGGTGACGTACATGATATCGGTAAAAATATCGTGGGCGTGGTATTGCAATGTAATAACTTTGAAGTGATTGATCTTGGCGTGATGGTGCCAGCGCAGAAAATTCTTGATACGGCACGCGAAGAAAAAGTCGATATTATCGGCTTGTCTGGTCTGATTACGCCATCACTTGATGAAATGGTGCACGTCGCGAAAGAAATGGAGCGACTGGGCATGGAAACCCCACTGATGATTGGTGGAGCTACTACTTCTTTAATCCATACCGCCGTGAAAATTGAACCGAACTATCATGGCTGCAGTATCTATGTAAAAGACGCGTCACGTGCGGTGGGTGTGGCTCAACGTTTAGTCACCAAAGATACACGTGATGCCTTTATTGCTGATCTGAAAAAAGACTATGAAGAGAAGCGTTCAAGACATAAGGGACGTAAGAGCAGTCGACGTCAATTAAGTATCACGGAAGCACGAGCGAATAAAACCAAGATTGACTGGGCCGCTTATCAACCAACCAAACCTGCTAAATTGGGTCTGGAGGTGTTTGATGACTATCCTCTGGCTGAATTGGTGGATCGCATTGACTGGACGCCTTTTTTCCAATCCTGGGAGCTGGCTGGCAAGTACCCTCGTATTCTGACCGACGAAGTGGTTGGCGAGCACGCCACACATCTATTTGAAGATGCACAAAAAATGTTGCAGCAAATCGTCGATGAGAAATGGCTGACAGCCAAAGCGGTCATTGGCCTTTTTGCGGCGAATAGCGTGAATGACGATGATATTGAAGTGTATCGTGACGATAGCCGTGATGAGGTATTGATGACATTGCATAGCTTACGTCAACAAACCGAGCGTCCACCTGGTCGTCCAAATGCCGCTTTAGCCGATTTTATCGCGCCAAAAGACACGGGCGTCAATGATTATATTGGGGCGTTTGCCGTAACGGCAGGTATTGGCATTGATGAGCACGTTGCACGCTTTGAAGAAGATCATGACGACTATCACAGCATTATGCTGAAAGCGCTGGCGGATCGTCTGGCAGAAGCCTTTGCAGAACGCATGCATGAACGGGTTCGAAAAGAATTCTGGGGTTATGCTAAAGAAGAGCAATTAGACAATGATGCCTTGATTGATGAGAAATATCAGGGCATTCGTCCGGCACCAGGTTATCCTGCCTGTCCGGATCATACTGAGAAAGGTCTGTTATGGGAGCTGATTGATCCTGTTACCCATGCCGATATGACCATTACAGAAAGTTATGCCATGTTGCCAACTGCCGCTGTCAGTGGGTTCTATTTTGCCCACCCTGAGTCACGTTATTTTGGCTTGGGTAAAATCGACCAGGATCAGGTGGAAGACTATGCTGAGCGAAAAGGTTGGGATAAACAAACAGCTGAACGTTGGTTGGGACCGGCATTATCTTATGATGGAGATGACTAATGACGGTAAATGAGAATGACATTATTGATCTTCAAACGCGTTTAGCATTCCAGGATGGTTTGCTGGAAGACTTGAATCAAGTGATTATTGGCCAGCAAGATCAAATTTCTCGCTTAGAACTTGCCATTGAAACCTTAAAGGTGCAAATGCGTACTATGCAGACCTCAATGCATCAGAGTAATAATGGTCAGGAACATGAGATACCACCGCATTATTGAACCATAAAGTATGTCACTGCCACAGCGTCACTGTTGGATCATACAAGGCGATACCGAATGGCTTTATCAGCAGGCATACGCTTTGTACCAGTCTGTGTCGTCATCAAGCTGTTTTTGGTTAAGTGATGCTGAACACACCAATCAGGCAGTGCATGTTAAACAGGCTCACCAGCATTTAGGGCAAGAGTGTGAGTTATTACTTTTTGAGGTAAGCAATAAGTTTGATGCCGATGCCTTCGGCGCAGTCGTTGGCTGTGTCAAAGCTGGTGGCACTGTCGTTATTTTATTAAACAGTACATTATCATCGACCCGATGGTTGAGACGATTTCTTCGAACTGCAACTGACTTTCCAGCAATTCAACAATTCCATCAGCCGCAGTCTTTACCCTCTATATCCAAATTACACGCTAAGAATATAACCACCACTATTATCGAGCCCACACAAGAGCAAGAGCAGGCGATAGCGTTGGTTCAGAGGGTAGTCACGGGGCATCGCCGTCGCCCGTTAGTGTTAACAGCGGATCGTGGTCGGGGGAAAAGTGCCTTATTGGGTATGGCTGCCGCTGAGTTGCTCAAAGCTGGAAAACAACATGTCCTGGTCACAGCACCAAGCCCGGCTAATATCCAGACGTTACTCTTTCATGCCCATCAGCAATTACCATCAAGTAAGTTAAGTGCAACGTCAGTGACATGGCAGGATGCCATGATTGAATTTATGGCACCAGATGCCATTTTACAGGCACAACCGACTACTGATTTATTGATCATCGATGAAGCTGCTGCTATCCCAGCTAATATGTTGGAGCAATACCTGATTCAATATTCGCGTTTGGTGTTCAGCTCAACTATCCATGGTTATGAAGGCACCGGGCGAGGGTTTGCTTTACGGTTTTATAAAACACTGGATAAGTTAGCACCGGACTGGCGAGCTTTAAGCCTACAACAGCCTATTCGCTGGGGTGAGGGAGATATCGTTGAGCAGTTCTGTTTTGCGGCTTTATTACTGGATGCTGAGCCGATTGATAGCCAAGAGATTGACGCTGCAACCTTAAATGAGCTGAACTATGTTCAGCTTGAACAAGGGCAGTTATTAAATGATGAAAGCCTGCTCAGGCAAGTCTTCGGTTTAATGGCTTTGGCGCATTATCGTACACGACCTTCTGATTTACATATGTTATTGGACCAGCCTGATATACGAATAGGTGTTTTACGTTTTCAGGGTAAAGCCGTCGCCACACTGTGGACTATCGCCGAACCGCAGCTTGAGGACACGCTTGCTCAGGCTGTTTATGACGGTCAACGGCGGTTGAAGGGCCATTTGCTGCCACAATCTTTATTAGTGCATACGGGAATCATTGATGCGGCACAGTGTGACTATCAGCGTATTAGTCGTATAGCGGTACACCCTGACTTTCAGCAGAAAGGTTGGGGACAGTATTTATTAAAATGCGCTGTTGCCGAAATGACTGATGACACCGATGTGGTGGGAGTGAGTTTTGCGATGTCGGAGGATTTGTTACATTTCTGGCACAAAGCCGGATTTGAAACTGTTCGGCTGGGTCAACATCGTGATGAGGTGTCCGGCAGTTTATCGGTGATGATGTTAAAAGCATTGACGCCAAGGGGGCAGACCCTGGTTGATAAGGCCCGTAAAATATTATCTTGTCAGTGGTCGTTTTTATTAAGCAGACAATGGGATGAGCTGGATGCTGAGTCGGTAATTCAGATTAGCCAGACATTGCTTGATGACGAAACCTTCAGTATTGATGTGTTGCCGCAGATACAGAGTTTTGCATTCAAGCAGCGTCCTTATGAGTCCTCGGAGTGGGCATTATGGCAGTGGTTCAGGTCTCAACTATCCAGCCCAGGATTTGAACAGTTACATAAAGAGCAGCAACAATTATTGATTATGTTGATTCTGCAAGGTTTGCCATTTGATAAAGCGGCTAAGCAACTCAAACTATCTGGTCGAAAACAGATCATTACACAATTAAGAAAAGCGGTAAGTCAATTACTCGACTTCGAAGCAGATATTAGTTCATAAGCAGTTTGACTATCACCCCACCAACTAACCAGATACCTGATAAAGTAACAAGTGTATTCATTACTATTTTTCCAAGGGAAAGTGACGTTTGATGATGTTGGCCTGATTGTGACCGTTTCCAGTCATAAAAAAGATAGCTTGAAATAAGTAAAAAGCCAATATTTAAAAAGAAATTATAGTTGAGTTTGAAATGGTCTTGCTCAGCAGGTGATGACCAGTTTTCAGGATTAGGTAATACATCAAATAATTGAAAGCCATAATGAAGTAACAGTGATGTTATTACCAGGCAGATAAACAGCATCATAAGGATGAATAAGGCCATTTTCCAACCGTAATATTTGGCATTAATACGAAGTACTGGCAGAACGACCATATCAGAAAAAATAAAAGCCATCACACCAGCGAAGGCAACTCCTTGGCCGTATAAAACAGCAGCCAGAGGAATATTACCCATTGAGCCAATGAAAGTGAAAAAAGCAGCGATTGGACCCACTAATGTTTGTTGTAAGACTGACCAGAAGTCTGGATTGTCTGTGCCTGCGCCGATGAATAGCCATTTAAAAAAAGCATCAGGGACAAAAGCAGAGATGATACCGGCAACAGTAAAGCCAATTAGTACATCTTTCCATACCATTTGCCATTCCATGACATATTTCTGACTGATTTGTTGCCAGATATCTCGGCTGAATAGTTGTGACCATGCATGTCCATCAGACTCATTTGCCTGCATATCCTCAGATTGATTATCACGAGCCTGCTTTATCAGGGATTTAGGGTTGGTTAAGTAAATAAACAACCAAGCGATCAGAATTAATAAAATTGCGCCTAGGTATTCACCAATAACAAATTGCCAGCCTAGAAAAATGGCGATGACAAAACCCAGTTCAATAACCAGATTCGTTGAAGCCAGCATATAAGCCATAGAAGCGGCGAAAGTGGCGCCTTTTTGGAATAAGGCACGTGTGGTGGACAAAGCAGCAAAACTGCATGAGCTAGATATAAAGCCGAATAGTGTGCCTGTTGATATGGATTTAAGATCATCGCCTCCCATAAGCTTTCGCATTTCTTTTCGAGAGACCATGACTTGAATAATACTGCTGACGATGTAGCCAAATATAAATGCCCACAACGCCATCCAGAAAAAACCAAGACTGGTTAGAGAGGCTTCAGACCATTTTTCCAATAGTTGCAAAATAATCTCCCCTGGAAGGTATAAATCTACCGTATCAGGAGATGGAGATAAGGTAAACCTCGCCCGATGCTAGAACCTTAATGTTAAGCGGTGTGAGACTTTCCCCCCGGCAGGGGCCTGAAAAGCAGTAACCGTCTTCCAGTTGAAACAAAGCACCGTGAGTTGAACATTGGATATGGGTTCCTTCCAGCGACATAAACTGATCGGGTTGCCAGTTCAGTGGGATACCTAAATGAGGGCAAAAATTTAAATAAGCTCGCACCTCACCATCTTGTTTCAGTAAAAAACAGTCCAGTGTTTTATCGTCTTCCAGCTCAATGTTAAACCCCCGCGTTTGGTATTCCTTGAGCTCATTTTTATTACAAAGATAGATTTCTGTCATAACGGTAATAAATTCTCCAGTCCTTCCTGGCCACATTTTTTGCCTGCCAGGCGACAAGCAAACGAAAGTGTCTCTTCATCAGTTAGTTGTTTTATCATTCCAGAAATGATGCCGGCATTAAATGTATCTCCGGCGGCGAGCGTATCAATCACGTCGTTAGGAGGGACAGCTGGACTAAAAATGAGCACATCATGGTTTTTTAACCAAGCCCCCGTTTCACCCCAGGTACAAGTCATAAGACTCGGCAGGGATAAACTCTGAAGAAACAGCTCAGCGGAGTCATATCCCTGACTGAGCACATAAGGTTTAGAGAATAACAGTACATCTGCCAGAGGAAACAGTTTTTCTATACCTTCACGTGGTTTCTCTATTTCCAGAGAACAAGGTAAGTGTGGGTAATGTGTTTTTAACCATCGCAGCATTTTGTCGAGCTCATCGACATTTCTACCTTCAAAATGAATCCAGTCAAAGCCAGCCAGATCTTGTTGTGAAAAAAAGTGAAAATCCAGCTCGGGACAATCACGGTAGTGCACGATGGTGCGACTGCCTGTTGGCTTGCTCACCGTGATGTAAGAGGTCGGTAACTTACCTGTAGAGAGTTGCTTACAGAATCGATAGCTGATCTGATGAACGTCTAGATCTTGTTTAACAATAGTGGCATCGCTTTCGTCAATCAACACGCCAGACCAGGCGCATTGATGGCCTAACTGACTGAGAACGACCAGTGTATTTGTCGCATTTCCACCACGACGAATACTCTGGCTGATAGCTCTGATCTCATCATCTTCGTGAGGATAGCCGTTAACACGGTTGATGATATCTATGGTGGCGATACCGACAGCTAAAATATTTGCCATAAAGTGAAGCCGGCCCTTTAGGGCCGGTATCTGTGTTGATGGATTAGATGTTATCGAAAACAGCACCGACGGCATTGGTGATTTCATCAATATCACCTGTGCCAGGAATGGCGTGAAGCTTATGCTGTCTTTGATAGTAACCAATTAATGGCGCAGTCTGTTCTTCGTATACTTTCAGACGATTACCAATGGTTTCTTCATTATCATCAGCGCGCTGAAATAATTCGCCGCCACAGCTATCACATTGGTCTTCTTTTTTAGGTGGTGACAGGTGGATATTATAAATGGCACCACAGTCTTTACAGGTACGACGACCAGTTAAACGTTGCATTAACTCTTCAAAAGGAACGTCTAGTAACACAACACCCTGCAAAGGTTGGCCTAATTGCTCAAGCATGCTGTCTAAGGCTTCTGCCTGGGCAATATTGCGTGGGAACCCATCAAGAATGTAACCATCTTGAGCATCTTCTTCTGATAAACGCTCGCGAATAAGACCGATAACGATATCATCCGATACCAGAGCACCTGCATCCATCGCACTTTTGGCTTGTTTGCCTAACTCTGATCCCGCTTTTACTGCCGCACGCAGCAAATCACCCGTAGAGATTTGTGGAATATTGAATTTCTTTGATAACACAACGCCTTGTGTGCCTTTACCGGAGCCTGGGGCACCGAGAAGAACCGTTCTCATTGTTAGCCTCTTAAATAGATTAATTTTATGTTGAACTTTAATGCTCAGTCATCATAACGGATTCCAAACGCTGGATTTGTTTGGCAACCTGCCTGAGTAAATCCGGAATTTGGTATTCATTCAAGCCCAGCAAATCCCAAGCTGCTGGGTCTAGCGGTGGAACATGGCTGTCGCCACTGTGTCCGAAAGGCACGGAAGATACCAATATGTCGGCAATATGTACAACTGCGGCATCAATCAAAAACTCATCCGCATCGGAAGGAGAATGGTGATAACGTGCGACTTCCTGAAGTGATTTTGGTAAACGCCAGGCTTTAGTCAGCGCTTCACCTACGTGAGTGTGATCAAAGCCCATTGCCCGCTGCTCGGCTTCAAAAATTATTTCATGGCCGAACTCAGCACTATTAATCGCTTCACGCGCTAATTCAGGCACTGTCTGATAAATCACCAAACTACCGATATTGTGAAGCAGGCCGGCAATAAAAAAACGCTCACTTGAACGTTGGCCACACTCTTCAGCCAACAGCTTGCTGGCGATCGCACTGGCAAAACTATGGCGCCAAAACTCATTCATGTTGATCAATGAGGTAGGAATGCCTCTGAATGAATTCAGTACTGATGTCGCTAGAATTAGATTAGTCAGCTCACGGGTACCTATAATGGTGATGGCTCGCGAGATAGTATTTATTTGAGAGGGAAAGCCATAAAAAGGGCTGTTCACGATTTTTAACAGACGTGTTGCTAATGCCGGATCGGTATTAATGACCGCACTGATATCATCGATACTACTATCGGGGTCTTCCATTAGCTCATTGAGCTGTGTGTAAGTAGTGGGTGGTGAAACGAGTTCCAGTGATTTGTTGACCAGTGATTCAGCTGTGAGACTCATGTTTGCTCCTCCTGCTCATTTTCCAAGTCTAACTGCATTTCATACAGTGCTTTCATGAGGGGGTGACTCAGATCAACATAGCGAAAGCGTTCATCACGCTCTTCGCGTTGGGCTTCAGTTAATTCAATGGTGTCTGCCATATTATTTCACACTCCATGATGCCTTCTCACTGACGAATTGAGAGATAGATGCGCCGAGCTTGCCTGCAAACTGATCAAGGTAGTTTGGACGCGGGGTGTAATCAACAATATCTTCTGCGCCCAGAATATCACGTGCCACAGTACTGGTGTTTGCTAAACCATCAATCAAACCAAGATCGACAGCTTGCTCTCCCGACCAGAACAGTCCAGAGAATAAATCATCATTATTCGCCAATCTATCGCCACGACCTTCCTTTACTACGTCAATAAATTGTTGATGAATGGTGTCCAGCATATTGTGGGCATGTTCGAGATCCGCCTCTTTCATCGGCAGGAATGGGTCTAAGAATGCTTTGTGTTCACCAGCGGTTAAAGAACGTCTTTCGACACCCACCTTGTCAATTAAATCAGTAAAACCAAAACCATCCATTCTCACGCCAATTGAGCCGACTATACTGGCTTTATCTGCATAAATTTTGTCAGCTGCTACGGCGATGTAGTAACCGCCTGAGGCACAGACATCTTGAATAACGGCATAGACGGGAAAATCAGGGCGTGTTTTTTTGAGGCGCTGAATTTCATCATTGACGATACCTGACTGAACAGGGCTACCGCCGGGAGTATTCATTCTCAGGATTAAACCTTTGGCTGATTGATCTTCAAAAGCGTTACGAATACCCGTAACAATACTGTCAGCATTCGCTTCGGATTCACTGGCTATAGGGCCACTGATTTCAACCATGGCTGTGTGGGGGCCAGTAGCAGAAGATAATTGTTTGGGTGAGTAACTTAGAATTAGAAAGGCGATAAGATATAAAAAAATCAGGCCTTTAAAGACATATCCCCAGCGGCGTTTGTTACGCTGTTCTCTTATGGCTGCAAACGCCAAATCTCTCAGAACATTGCGTTCCCAAGTCTGATCTTCCTTGCTGTTGCTTGTATTTTCCGAATTATTATTAGGTGGGAAATCGCCAAATGTTGCCATGTTTATCTATCCTGAAAAAAACATAAGTATGCCATCATATCAAAACTCTGTGTCAGGACGAGCTAACCACTTCTCAACTTGATATAGATCATGAACAATGGCTCTGGGGTTCGCTGCTTTAAGAGTGAATTCTGGGTGTGCACCATGAGTGATTCCGAGACTGTCAGCACCGGCATTATGGGCCATCATTAAGTCGAACTCTGTATCACCTATCATCAGCGTTTGGTCAGAAGTGACACCAGCATAATCCATCAGTTCCATCAGCATTTGAGGGTGTGGCTTTGAATGGCATTCATCGGCACAGCGGGTTGATATAAACAAATTACCCAACCCGGTTTGTTGCAAGGCTCTATCCAAGCCTCTACGACTTTTCCCTGTGGCCACGCCTAACAAAATATTTTGTTCATTAAGTCGACTTAGTAAGGCTTCAGCATGGGTAAAAAGCGGTGTTGACTCCGGCGTGTTTACCCAGGTTTGACGATAGCAGTCAGCCAATGCTGTCCAGGTTGCCGCATCAGCATCTGGATAGAGTGTCTGCACTGCTTCATGTAATCCCAGCCCGATGATATGGCTGACTTGCGTATCTGACAGTGGTTCTAAAGATAAGGTTGAAATAGCTCGGTGCATACAATGAGTGATGTGCGCCGTTGAATCCATCAAGGTGCCGTCCCAATCAAATACGATGAGTTGGTAGTCCATTATGCATGCTCCATGAGTGAAACAACGCTCACCAGGTTGTCTGGAAGAGGGGCCTCCAATAGAAGTGGCTCATTGCTGATGGGGTGTCTGATACCCAGACGCCAAGCGTGAAGAAACAAGCGTTTCAGGCCATAGCTTTTCATGATTTTATTGAATTCGCGATCGCCATATTTGTCATCACCTGCAACAGGATGACCAGACCAGGCTGAATGGACACGTATCTGATGAGTTCTGCCAGTAAAGAGTTTGACCTCAGTCAGCTGGGCAAGGCCAAAAGCTTGTTTGGTGATAAATAAGGTTTTGGCTTTTTTTCCTGCAGAGTCGACTTTGACCATGCGTTCACCGGAAGAGACGGTATTTTTCTGAAGAGGTTGTTCGACGTAGAGTTCGTCTTGCTTGATTTCACCTTTTAATAAGGTTAAATAACGTTTGTCGATTTCATCAGAAAGCATTTGTTGTTGTAGACTCAATAGACATTCACGACTTTTTGCTATTAACAAGCAACCTGAGGTGTCACGATCGAGGCGGTGAACTAACTCGATAAATTCCAATTCAGGTTTTATCAGTCTGAAGGCTTCGATGACGCCCATTTGAATCTGAGTGCCTGCATGAACCGCCAGACCTGAAGGTTTATTCAACACCAGCATGGATTCGTCTTCAAAAATGATGCAAGCGAGTAACTGCTGTTTTAATGCGTCTGAAATCTCTGTTGGCTGATTTTTTTCAGATACCTGCAAGGGTGGCACACGAATAGAGTCACCAGCCTGGATTTTATAGGTTTGTTTAATACGGCCTTTATTGACACGCACTTCACCTTTCCGGATGGCACGATAGATCCGACTTTTTGGCACACCTTTTTCAAGTGTAAGCAAAAAATTATCGATACGCTGCCCAGCTTGAGATGCGCTTATTTCAATAAATTGTACTTTTTGTGACTGAGGTTTGTGAGCTGCCATAGAAATAGGTTAAATTTTGAGTTGCTGAGATGGCAATAGACTGCTATATTCGAACGTTGGTCCGTGCGTAAAATGAGGTCAGTATACCTACTTTTGTCCACGATGACTGAATTTTGCGTCGCGCCCTCGAAAAAGAGGTTGATGCGGCGCCCGGTAAACAAATATATATCTTCGCTGGACAGGGGTTCAGCGGGTGGGCTCATAGGGAGCCCTTGTAAGAATATCAGGTTCCCATGTCTTGATTGCCATCAAAACGAGTAGAAAGACGCATCAGACAGGACGACAATTAAGTAATTAATATAAACAAAAAATGGTTCAGATTTAGGCTTGAAGGTAAGCTAAGAAACCAATGAAAGTTGCAGAACACTATTGCAACCCGATGAAAGAAAAAGATGACTCATGTTCGCCTTGATGGGATGGCGCATGAAAGAAACGATACGATAGACAATTAATTACTGAACAACAGACATCGTCGCTCTGTAAAGCCCGACTGGCTAACGCGTCCCCTACGATGGTGGGCGGCAGGATATGCGAACCTCAACATTGAGGTTAGTGCATGAAACGAATTTTAATCAACGCAACACATGAAGAAGAGTTGCGTGTGGCAATGGTCGATGGCCAACGCCTATTTGATCTGGATATTGATACCCCATCCAGAGAACAGAAAAAAGGTAACATCTATAAAGGAAAAATCACTCGAGTAGAGCCGAGCTTAGAAGCTGTTTTTGTTGACTATGGTGCAGAAAGACAAGGCTTTTTGCCACTGAAAGAAATTTCAAAAACGTATTTTAAAAAACGTGATGATTCTGATGACAACAATGGGCGTCTCAACGTTCAGGATGTGCTTTCTGTTGGTCAGGAATTAGTTGTCCAAATCGAAAAAGAAGAGCGTGGCAATAAAGGTGCGGCTCTGACGACTTTTATCAGCTTGGCTGGTCGTTATTTAGTTCTAATGCCTAACAGTCCTCGTGCAGGCGGTATTTCTCGTCGGATTGAAGGGGATGACCGTGCAGAGTTGCAAGAAGCTTTACGCTCCTTAGAAGTCCCGGAAGGCATGGGCATGATCGTGCGAACTGCTGGTGTTGGAAAACAGCCAGAAGAGTTGCAGTGGGATCTTGAGTATCTTGTCCAGCTCTGGACGGCTATTGACGTGGCTGTCAAAGATCGTAACGCGCCATTTTTGGTTTACCAGGAAAGCAATATTATTATCCGTGCTTTACGTGATTACTTGCGTAAAGACATTGGTGAAATTCTGGTGGATTCGCCTGAAGTCTATCAAACAGGCTATGACTTTATGCGCATGGTTATGCCGCATGAACTCAGTAAATTTAAACTGTACCAGGATAGAGTGCCGCTATTCACTCGTTATCAAGTTGAAAGCCAGATTGAGAGCGCTTTTCGACATGAAGTGCGTTTACCATCCGGTGGCGCATTAGTTATCGATCCAACGGAAGCGTTGATCTCGATTGATGTTAACTCAGCACGCGCTAATAAAGGCGGTGATATAGAGGAAACAGCACTTAACACCAACCTGGAAGCTGCCGAAGAAATTGCACGTCAGTTAAGATTACGCGATCTGGGTGGTTTGGTCGTTATTGACTTTATCGATATGGGGCCTAGCCGTAATCAGCGCGAAGTTGAAAATCGCCTGCGTGAACATCTGAAAGCCGATCGTGCACGTGTTCAGGTTGGTCGGATATCTCGTTTCGGTTTGCTGGAAATGTCTCGCCAGCGTTTGCGTCCTGCTCTTGGTGACGCCCATCAGGAAATTTGCCCACGTTGTGCTGGTCTTGGCCATGTGCGTGGTGTGGAATCCTTGGGGCTGGCGGTATTACGCCTGATTGAGGAAGAAGCAACCAAGGATAAGGTCACGCAATTAATCGTTCAACTGCCTGTACCTGTTGCTACGTTCATTCTTAACGATAAACGCGAACAAGTCGATATTATTGAAAAGCGTCACGGTGTGAAAGTGGTGTTGATACCGAATCCACACCTTGAAACACCTCATTACGATATCGAACGTATCAAAGATGGCGGTGAGCGAAATGAAGTCAGTCACCAGCTTATCTCTCAACCAGAACAAGAGGTTCCGGTAGTATTACGCGATAAACCCGTCATGGAACAACCAGCAGTGAAGGGAATATCACCCGCAGCACCTGCACCGGTGATTGTTAAGGAAAAAGAGCCTGAACAAAAACCTAGCCTGCTGAAACGTTTGTTAAATGTGCTGACAGGAAAAAGTGAGCCAGAGAAGGAAGAAAAGCCTGTCGTGGATACAAAAAAAGAAAAAAGCTCACCAGAACAACGCACACAGAATCGTCGAGGACGTGGTCGTTCTAAGAATAATTCAGCAAATAATCAGAATCAGGAATCTGCTGATAATAATGAACGTAAAAAACCACGCCGTAGAAATGATAAAAATACGGACAATACTGAGCAGAAGAAGACTGAATCAGCAAATCCAGTAAAAGAAGAGGCTGCTTCAGACAATAATGACGATAAGCAGACACGTAGCAGTAATGGTCGACGCTCACGTCGTGGAGGCCGTCGCCGTCGTCCTGCTCGCGCTGAAAATACATCACCTGAGAATAATAACTCAGCTGACACTCAGAAAGGCAACATTGCTCCACCGCCGCCACCTGAGGTTAATGGCAATGCCGTTCCTGAGCCTGAGCCAGAAGTGAATGGTAATGTGATTAAGGCAGAAAAAGAGCCCGAAGTGGATGGCAACAAAGTACCTGCCTCAAAACCACGCAGACCACGTTCGTCAGGCCCGACAAATAGACGTCGTCGTCCGAGTGATAAGGATAAAGCAGAAGCGGCTGCTGCTAACAATGCTTCTAGCAACGAGGATGCTGCAAAACCAGCTCCCAAGCCAGAAGCGACAGATAAGCCTGTTGATAAAAAGGTAGAAAAACCAGCTGAGGAAAAAAAACCGGTGGTAGAAAAAAATTCGTCTTCGGATGATAATGGCTCTGAAAAGAAAAATAAGGCCAAATCTGAAGCGAGTGAGACGAATGCCACGCAAGAGTAATATTCCGCATGAAGAACTGCTGGCCTTAATTGGCCAGCAGGTTTCGTATCAACAACAACGTTGTGAGATTATTGAGTTGTTGGATGGCGCTGAATTAATCCTGCAAGTGCTCGAATCGGGCCACAACATTCAGCCCAACCAATATGGTGAAGGACACCGACCGGTGCCAGTAACGTATACCCTACCTGTATTTGATGGTGAGGGAAATTTACACGCTGAGCTTATTGCCGCAGGTTTAGATAAGTTACTCTGCCAATAACTGCCTGACTTCAATTAAGTCTGCTTCTGTATCTACCCCATGTCCGGCACTGATAAGAGCTTCTGACATGTGGATTTTTTTCCCGTGGAATAATACACGTAGCTGTTCCAATGATTCTTCCGTTTCAAGCAAACACGGCGCCATCCCTGTGTAGTTTTTCAAGAAGTGAGCGCGGTAACCATATAAGCCAATATGGCGATAATGAGGAAGTTCTGGTGGTAATTCCGTTTTGTGAAAGTGATCTCGCATCCACGGAATAGGAGCACGGCTGAAATATAAAGCATAGCCTTGATTATCCATCACCACTTTGACCACATTAGGATCGAATACTTGTTTCTCTTGATGAATTCGACTAAATAGCGAAGCCATATCTGCTTCTTTGTGTTGAGCTAGGTCTGCGGCAACCTGATTAATCAGTAAGGCAGGTAAACAAGGCTCGTCACCTTGTACATTAATCACTATTTCCTTATCATTGAACTGACGTTTTTCAACGACTTCGGCCAGTCTGTCTGTTCCGGAGCGATGAGTCTCCGCCGTCATACATACATCGGCATCAAAAGCGGTCACTGTGTCAGCAATACGTTCATCATCTGTTGCGATAATGACCTTGTCAGCATCACTCTCCAGAGCACGTTCATAGACATGTTGAATCATGGGTTTACCAGCAATATCCATTAGCGGTTTACCTGGCAGGCGACTTGATGCATAACGAGCTGGAATAATGATACTAAAGCTCATTCATTAGACCTCTTCATCTGCTGGCATTTGACGTGCTTCCTCTATCAACATGACGGGAATATCGTCTTTAATCGGATAAGCAAGACGGCAAGCTTTACAAATTAATTCCTGAGATTCTTTTTTATAATGCAATTTACCTTTACAAGCAGGGCAGGCGAGTATCTCTAAAAGCGCGTTATCCATTAGATCGTTCCTTTAATATTTGGTGAATAGCCGGAAATACAGGGCTATCGAGTGTGGCCTCAACCGGCAAATACCACATATTTTTGTGAGCAAAAGACTGACATTTTACGGCATCTTTCTCGGTCATTAGAATGGGGAGGTCATCATAAAATCTCAGGTCATCCGGTAAATACTGATGATGATCAGCAAAGTCGTGAGGGTGAACAATAATGTCATGAGCGGTTAAAGAATCAAAAAACCGTTTAGGATGACCGATTCCGGCGACCCCATGGACCTCTTTATGCTGGAAATAGCTTAATGGCACGGTCACGGTCTCATCATGTAAATTGAGCCACTGCATAGGGGTTAGCTGCATGGAATGACCATGTTCATCACTAGAGCCATTATAGATAATCAAGTCAACAGAATTTAAACGAGACAAGGGTTCCCGCAGTGGACCTACCGGCAGGCACTGTTTATTTCCAAAACGTCTTTTACCATCGATAATCACAATTTCCAGGTCACGTGCTAATGCATAGTGTTGCATACCATCATCAGAAATGATCACATTACAATGATGCTGGCTGAGCAGATGAATTGCTGCTTGTGGACGATCAGGATTAACGACGACCGGACATGCTGTGCGTTTTGCGATAAGTACGGGTTCATCACCACATTGTTTTGCATTGCTGTTTGCTGTGACTTCTAATGGATATTTTCTGCTGGCGCCACCATAACCACGACTGATAATCCCTGGCTTATAACCCGCTTGGCTAAGCTGTTGAGCCAACCATATAACAAAGGGTGTTTTACCGGTGCCGCCAACCGTAATATTGCCCACAACAATGACTGGTACAGGCATGGTGTGCTTGGTCAGCAAGTTTTGACGATAAGCCCACCGACGACAGAATATGACAAGCCGATATAACCAGCTAAGCGGTAATAAAAGCCAATATCTGGTGCCGGACTGATACCAACTGTCAGTTAACCAGCGCATGATGATCAGTCATCCTGAAATTGTAGACGATACAACTCGGCATAGTGTTTGCCATTAGCTAATAATTGCTGGTGAGTACCTGTTTCAAGAATTTCACCATCATGCATGACAATAATTTTATTGGCTTTTTCGATGGTAGATAGGCGATGAGCAATGACCAGCGTAGTGCGTTCACGCATAAGCTCTTCAAACGCCGCCTGGATATGGCGTTCAGCCTCAGTATCCAAGGCAGAGGTGGCTTCATCCAGAATCAGAATAGGTGAGTTTCGGAGCAGTGCCCTTGCAATAGCCAGACGTTGTCGTTGTCCGCCGGATAACAGTACCCCATTTTCACCAACTTCAGTGTGTAGTCCCTGAGGGAGTTTCTGAATGAATTCCCAGGCGTGAGCTGACTTAGCGGCTTGTATAATCGCTTCTTCACTAACGTCACCTGCCTGACCATAACTGATGTTGTTAGCTATCGTGTCGTTAAACAAGACAACTTGTTGGTTAACCAGAGACAATTGTTTACGCAAATCTTTTAATGTGAGCTGACTGATATCAACGCCATCAATCAGAATTTGTCCTTTTTCAATATTGTAAAACCGTGCCAGCAAGCTGACTAATGTGGTTTTACCACTGCCTGAATGACCAACAAAAGCGATGGTTTGTCCAGGTTCTGCATGAAAAGAAATATCATTGAGTACGCTTCCTTTTCCCTCATCGTAGCTGAAGCTGACGTGACGGTATTCAATCTGTCCTTTGGCACGGTCCATGGTAAGTGTGCCATTGTCATGCTCAGGTTCTTCATCCAGTAAGGTGAAAATACTCTCGGCTGCTGCGATACCTGCCTGTAGTTTTGAGTTTATTTTTGTTAAACGCTTTAACGGTGTCAGCAGCATAAACATTGCCGTGATAAAGGAAATGAAGCTCCCGACTGTGATGGCTTCAAGTACTTCTGGCAGCGTGGCCAGATAAATGACGACAGCAAGGCCTAACACAGTAATTAACTGAATCACCGGCTCACTACAGGCATCCGTGGCTATCTTTTTCATTTGCTGGCCACGGTTTTTTCTGTTGATACGATCAAACCGTTCAGTTTCATACACTTGACTACCAAATGTTTTGACTTCGCGATGCGCTTCAATGATTTCTCCACAGACATGACTGACATTGCCCATAGAACCCTGGATTTCTTTACTGATTCGACGAAATCGTATACTGACAAAATAAACCAGAACAGCCACAAAGGGGACGGTGACTAAAATGATCAGAGACAGGAAACCATTCAGATAAATCATCCAGGCAATCAGACCAATGATCGTTAATGTGTCACGTATAACAGTCAAAATAGCATCAGTAGCCGCGCCCGCAACTTGCTCGACATCGTAAAGCAGTTTGGACATAAGCTGACCAGAGTTATTTTTGTCGTAAAAACTCGCAGGTAGCGTAATGAGTTTTTCGAACATTTCTTCACGTAAGGTTTTAATGACATTACGTGCAATCCACCCCAGTCCATAAGTCGTCAGAAAATTAGCCACACCCCGGATAAAGAACAAACCGATGAGCATCAGTGGCACGTACTTAATCGTAGTGGGATCTTTTTCTACAAAGCTGCCATCAAGTAGAGGTTTCATTAAGGCGGCCATGCCGGTTTCTGTGCCAGCAAAGACAATCATTGCCAGTATCGATATCAGAAAAGCCAGCCAATAGGGTTTAACGTAGTTTAATAAACGCTTGTAAAGCTGGACGGCTGTCAGGGTGACAGGTGTTTGACTCATTGATTATTCCGCAGTTGTTTGACGTGTCGCCAGGGTCAATTTGGTGTAGCCGAGTTGTTGTGCTGTGTCCATCGCTGTGACGATAAGTTGATATTCTGCTTTGGCATCAGCACTAATAATCACATGGGGATCATTTTGTTCACCAACAACGCGTTTTAACACCTCGGCTAGCCCAGCGGAGGTGACGTTAGTGACAGCCTGATCATTGATAAGGACTTTACCATCCGCTTGTATCACAATATCGATTGGATCGATCTGCTCAGCCATGGCTTCGCCCGTCGCCTCAGGTAGGTCTACTTTTAAAGAGCTTTCACGAATAAAACTGGTGGAGACCATAAAAAACAATAACAGCAGAAAAACGACGTCAATCATCGGGGTCAGATTGACATCGGGTTCTTCAGAGCGTTTTGGTGATAGATTCACGTCTTGCTTCCTCATCTGGATCATACTGACGGTCACCATGCAGAATCTCGATAAGCTGCATCGCTTGTTCTTCCATGCCTACCACTAACATATTAATTTTACCGCGGAAATAGCGATAAAAAATCAAACTAGGGATGGCGACAGCCAGGCCGGTAGCCGTGGTAATCAAAGCTTCTGAAATACCCCCTGCCAGCACTTCAGGATTACCCACTCCTGCAGTGGTAATAACGGCGAAGACTTTAATCATGCCTAAAACCGTACCCAATAAGCCTAATAGCGGTGAGATGGCTGCGATTGTTCCTAATGTGTTGAGATTACGTTCCAGGGCAACGGTGACATGACGACCAATGTCCTCAATACTTTCTTTCGTTATTTCACGTGAACTGTTGCGGTTGACGAGGCCAGCGGCCAGAATCTGGCCAAGAGGAGAATTGCTTTGTAGCGCTTTAATGCGATGTTCATCAACCTGATTAAACTTTAACCATTGCCAGATTTGGGTAATGAGCTCCTTGGGGGCAATACGTTTCTTTTGCAGGCTCCAAAAACGTTCTGCGATAATAGCAATGGCAATGACCGAGCAGATAAATAGCGGGATCATTAACCATCCGCCTGCTTTAAACAATTCCAGCATGATGTCAGTCTCAGTTGTTTAAATGAAAATAGCGCTCATGATACGTGAAAATTGACTTACTCAGTAGCTTTCGACGTCCACAATTGTTCTTGTTGTTGACGCCAGAATATTGGACTATCGCCTTTACCGAAGAGGATAGCGCCATTCAAGTCGGTTCTGAGAATGCTACTAGGGATGTTTCTGTAGCGATCAACTACGTCAGTCACAGGAAAACCATACCGATTACGAAAACCAACAGAAAACACAGCATACTTTGGAGAAACGGACTCGATGAAATGACGGCTGGAAGACGTTTTACTACCGTGATGAGGTACAAGTAACACATCGGATTTAAGCGATTTTCCATAGCTGGCTACTAATATTTGTTCGCCTTGTTTTTCAATATCACCGGGTAATAATACTGACAGGTTTTTGCCTTTTATCTGGAGGACACAGGAACGTTCATTGTCCGAGCCTGATTGATTTTGAAACGGATGCAAAATTTTAAATTCAACCTGATCCCATTGCCAGTGTTGGCCCGCGGTACACAAGGTGGTGACTTTATGCTCGAAGGGTTGGCTGGTCATGATTTGTGTGACGTTAATATGCTTGAGAATGCCAGATAAGCCACCGATATGATCATTGTCACCATGACTGATGATAACCATATCAACATCATCAATGTCTCTATAGCGTAAAAAAGGCACCACAACAGCTTCGCCAGTATTAAAACTCTGACTGTATTTTGGACCTGTATCAAAGATTAACGTGTGGTGTTTTGTTTCGATGACAGAAGCCAGGCCTTGTCCGACATCTAAAACGCTGACATAAACATCCCCCGAAGCAGGGCGGTCAGTCTTGTAAAACAAAAGAGGTATTAACAACAAGACAGCAAGATATTTTCCTGGAAAGCCCCTAGGCAACATCATTAATAAAACAGCCAGCGCCAACATGACCAGTATTGGCCAGGGATAAACGGGTGTATGCCAGCTGGCAAATGACAAGTGACTTAGCCAGGACAAAATAGACCAGAGACAATTGAGTAAATAATCTGCCGCGGCTAACAATAATGATGAAAGCTTCATGCTGAGCGGCAAGAGCATCATAGCCAGGATAATCAGCGGCACAATCAATACACTCACCAGAGGTACTGCCATCAGATTGCCTATCGGCGATACGACTGATACATCGTTAAAGAAAGTGATCAGTAGCGGTATCAGTGCCACAGCCATGAGGAAATGAATTTTCAGCCAGGCCAGTTTGATACTTGGGAAACGCTGAGTGCAACTCATCAAAATGATGGCTACGGCACCAAAGGATAACCAAAATCCTGCATTTAACACGGCAAAAGGATCAAGGAATAAAACAATGATGCAGGCGAGTGACAACACATGTGAAGGGTAGAATGCACGTTTAAAAAATACAGCTAGCATAGCCAGACTCACCATAATCAATGCACGTTGAGTGGGAATGGATAAGCCTGCCAGGCAAGCATAAAAAATAGCAGTGTACAGTCCGCCCAGTGCGCCTATTCTGTGCGCAGGGATTCGAACGGATATCAACGGACAATAGCGCCAGAAAGCGCTTGTCAGTAAAAAACCTAAAGCGGCGGCCAGTCCGATATGCAAGCCAGAGATTGCCATTAGATGACTGGTGCCAGTTTTGCGTAATACTTGCCATTGGGTTTGACTGATATCGTCACGTTGGCCTATAGCTAAACCGAGTATTAAAGGTAATTGTTCCGCTTGAGGAATGAGTGAACGAATATGCTGTTCGAGTTCAGAGCGCCAGACATTGATCTGCCATTGAGATGATATGGCCAGTCGCTGATTATCTTCGGCTTTTTTTATATAACCTGTTGCGCCAATGCTTTGGCTGAATAACCATTTTTCATAATCAAAACCACCGGGATTCATCATGCCATAGGGTGGTTTGAGTTTGACACTGAATTGCCAGCGCTCTCCAGCTTGGGGGATGTCTTTAGGTGGGTAATACCAGCTGAGTTTTATTTTTTTGGGGAGGGATGAATCTTCTGGAGAAAATTCAAAACTAATATGGTGATCACCTGTCTGAGGTATGGAGGCGATAAGGCCTTGTACTTGTGTTGTTTTTGCAGGCGTGTATGTAGCTAGTTTATTTTGAATAGCTGATTGAGCTTGAAATGCACACCACAATAGTCCGACAATAAAACCTAAAATCCATAATTTTCGATAGTAGGCTAATGCCACGAAAGACAGTAATAGTAAGCTCCCTATTAGCAGTGGAGAGCTGACATATAGACCAAGCAATGTGCCGAGCAAAAATGCAATGGCAGTTTTATTCATATATCCCTATAATGACGCCCGACTTAGCATGTTACTGAGACGCCATGCCTCGTAAATTCCTAAAACGCATCATGCCAGATCACAACACGATGCGCGAACACCCACATCTGCGTAAGTTTGGTCAGCGACTAACTGAACCACGTTTATGGCATACCAATCGACGCTCTATTTCAGGTGGGGTGGCGTTAGGGCTGTTTGTTGGGTTTATGCCGATTCCTGGTCAAATGTTTATTGCAGCGGCATTAGCCATTTTATTCCGGGTGAATCTTCCTATTGCAGCGATGGGAGTATGGATTACTAATCCTTTCACCATGGCACCTATTTTTTTCTACGCCTATAAACTCGGGGCTTGGGTATTGAGTATCCCCATGGGCGCCCCGGCTTTTAGTCTGACCTGGGAATGGTTTTCAAAAGAGTTTCTAGCCATATGGCAACCACTACTCTTAGGTTGCACAATTCTGGGACTGGTATCCGCCATAGCGGGGATTCTTTTTGTTCGAATAGGTTGGCGACTGGTTGTTATCCATACATGGACACAACGTCAGCGCCAACAAAAAGATAAATCAGGCTCCTAAAGCCAGACAGCCATCAATCAATGTCAGTTGTTGATCCATTTTAGCGGCAAGCCCTGTATCGTGAGTCACAATGACTAATGCCGTGCCAAAATCTTCATTTAATTTCAAAATCAGATCAAAAATCCCTTGAGCTGTTCGATGATCCAGATTGCCCGTTGGCTCATCCGCCAGTAAGCAGGCGGGTTCGGTGATTAATGCTCTGGCCAGGGCTGCCCGTTGGCGTTCACCACCCGATAATTCACTGGGTTTATGTTGAAAACGATGGGCTAGTCCGACTTTATCAAGCAGTTCAGTCGCTTGTTCTTGAGCTGAGGTGGGTGACATGCCTCCAATCACTAATGGCATAGCGACATTTTCAACAGCCGTAAACTCTGGCAGCAAATGATGAAATTGATACACAAAACCCAGCTGCTGGTTACGTAATCGACTTGCCGCTTTATTTTTCATGGCATGAATATCTTGACCTTGCACCAGTACCTGGCCCTCTGTGGGGGAGTCAAGCCCACCAAGAATATGTAATAAGGTGCTTTTACCAGAACCAGAACTGCCTATAATGGCGATACGATCAGAACGGTTTACAGTCAGGTTCACATTATTCAGCACATCGGTTTTTAACTGACCATCTGTAAAAGATTTTGATAATTGGCTGGCAGATAATACTGCTTGATTAGTCATAACGAAGCGCCTCGGCCGGTTTAATCTGTGATGCACGCCATGAAGGGTAAAGCGTGGAAAGAATCGATAAGACAAAAGCCGTAATAGCAATGACGGTGACATCACTCCATTCTAGCTGTGATGGCAAACTGCTGATGTAATACACATCTGCAGGCATGAATTGATACCCGAGCAGTTTTTCTAAACTGGCGATCAAAGACTCAATATTCCAAGCTAAAAGTACGCCACCAACAACACCCATGGCGGTACCGATTAAACCGATTAACGTGCCTTGCACCATAAAGATACCCATAACGCTGCGTGGACTCATACCCAAGGTACGCAATATAGCGATATCAGATTGTTTGTCGGTGACCATCATCACTAAGGTCGATACGATATTAAATGCTGCTACTGCCACGATAAGCATCAGGATGACAAACATCACTGTTTTTTCTGTTTTTAGGGCGCGGAAAAAATTGGCGTGCTGGAATGTCCAGTCAGCAGCTCGATAATTAACGGGAACATCCTGCATGACTTTGCGAAGTAGTTGTGGTGCCTTGAAGACATCATCAAACTTTAAGCGTAAGCCAGTGACGCGATCGGGAATTTTGAATAATTTAGCGGCATCGTTGATATTCATCACGGCTAGACCGCTGTCATATTCATACATACCTATTTCAAAAATACCGACAACGGTTAAACGTTTAAGACGAGGAATCACGCCTGCGGGTGTGGGACTAACGTGTGGTGTGATCATGGTGATTTTGTCACCGGTTGTCACGCCCATAGCGGAAGCTAAATCTTTACCTAAGACAATGCCAAAGCTACCGTCAGTTAAATCAGCTAATTTGCCTTGAATGATTTTCTCACCAATCGTAGAAACACTTTGTTCCATATCGGCATCAATACCGCGAACCAGCGTGCCTCTGACACGGCTTCCCTGACTGAGCATGGCCTGACCCTCTACAAATGGAGCTGAGGCAATCACGTCGGGATCATGCTTAATTAAATCCTGTAAATCTGGCCAGTCTCTCAGCGTGCCATCCTCTCCAGTGATGAACGCATGTGAGGTCATACCGAGAATGCGATCTTTCAGTTCTTTTTCAAACCCATTCATGACAGACAGCACGGTGATGAGAGCGGCTACACCTAATGCCACACCGAGCATGGAGGTTAATGAAATAAAAGAAATGAAGTGATTACGACGTTTGGCGCGTGTATAACGCATGCCGATATAGAGACTGAGCGGTCTGAACATAATGTCGCCAATAGTGATGAGAGAGAAAACTGATCCTGCTAAGCAGGATCAGTCCATGTTTCGCCTTTTATGATTTCGCGAAGACGGTTTTGGTTCCTTCTGGTGAACCCAGTAACAGGACATCTGCTGGGCGCATCGCAAATAAACCGTTGGTGACTACACCGACGATATCATTCAGTGTTTTTTCTAATTTAATAGGTTCCATGATATCTAAACCATGAACATCCAGAATTACGTTGCCATTATCTGTGATCACACCTTCACGATAGACAGGTTGACCACCCAGCTTGACGATTTCACGAGCAACGTAGCTGCGTGCCATTGGAATGACTTCCACAGGAAGAGGGAATTTACCCAGAACGTCGACAAGTTTAGATGCATCAGCAATACAAACAAATTGTTTACTGGCTGCGGCAATGATTTTTTCACGTGTCAGCGCACCGCCACCACCTTTGACCAATTCGAGTAAGTGGTTAGACTCGTCTGCGCCATCGACATACACTTCGATGTCGTTGCAATCATTTAAATCAAATACTTTGATGCCATTCGCTTCTAATTTTTGTGTTGAGGCTTCTGAGCTTGATACTGCGCCTTCAATACGATCTTTGATGGTGGCCAGCGCATCAATGAAGTGATTCACGGTAGAGCCTGTGCCAACACCGACAATTCCGTTACCTTTGATGTACTCAAGCGCTGCCCACGCAGCTTGTTTTTTCATTTCATCAGCATTCATATGCAGCTTCCTTTGTTTCAATACACTTAAAAATTATCCCGGCAATTATAGAGATAAATGGCGGTCAATGGTAACGTAAGCGATTGCTTAGAAAATGATGACAGGATTTAGCTGTTGATCACTGAGTCTTTTTTTCAACATAACTGACTGATTTGGGCTGAAATGCTGACTGGATACGTAGAAAAAATTCTTAAAGCGCGCGTTTATGATGTGGCAAATGAGACACCTCTTGAGGTTATGCCTCGTTTATCGAAGAGATTAAGCAATACGATTTTGCTTAAACGAGAAGATCTTCAACCGGTTTTTTCATTTAAATTACGCGGCGCTTACAATCGTATGAGTCAGTTATCTGCTGATGAGCGAGAACGTGGCGTTGTTTGTGCATCAGCGGGCAATCATGCGCAAGGTGTAGCGCTGGCAGCGAATAAAATGAATATTCCTGCTTTGATTGTCATGCCCAAAACTACACCACCTATCAAGGTGGAGTCGGTGCGGGCTTATGGTGCGGAAATTAAACTGCACGGCAATAGTTATGACGATGCCAGTGCTTATGCCTTATCCGTTGCTGAGAAAGATGGTCGCACTTTTATTCACCCTTATGATGATCCTGAAGTCATTGCCGGACAAGGCACGATTGCGATGGAGATTATCCGTCAACACCCTGATCCTATTCATGCCGTATTTGTGCCTGTCGGTGGCGGTGGATTGATATCCGGTGTGTCGGCTTATATCAAGGCATTCTGGCCAGACATTAAAATCGTTGCGGTTGAACCGGCCGATGCAGCTAGCCTGAAAGCGGCGCTGGAGGCGGATGAGCGTGTCAAACTGGATCAAGTCGGATTGTTTGCTGATGGCACGGCAGTCAGACAAATTGGTGTCGAACCTTTCAGAATCTGTCGTGAAACAGTGGATGAGGTCGTGACTGTCAGTAGTGATGAGTTATGTGCAGCCATTATGGATATCTTTCAGGACACGCGCTCTATTGCTGAGCCATCTGGCGCACTCGCTGTGGCTGGCGTGAAAAAATACTTAGCCAACAACCCGATGGAAAATCAGCAACTCGTTGCCATCAATAGTGGTGCCAATATTAATTTTGATCGTTTACGTCATGTTGCTGAACGCTCTGAAATTGGTGAGCGTCGAGAAGTCTTGTTTGCCACCAAAATTGATGAACAACCAGGCAGCTTTCAAAAATTCTGTAAAACACTGGGTGAGCGAGGGATTACCGAATTTAATTATCGTTACGCTGATGACAAACAAGCTCAGGTTTTTGTTGGTGTCAGAATGAACGGCCAGGAAGAAGAACGCCAACAATTATTTTCTCAGCTGGATCAAGCTGGGTATGACTGGGTTGATTTCACCGATAATGAAACTGCCAAGTTACATGTACGTTATATGGTGGGTGGTCATGCCCCTCAGGTAGATAATGAACGTCTAATTCGTTTTGAATTTCCAGAGCGACCTGGCGCCTTACTACGGTTTCTAACGCGCATTGGTCAGCGCTGGAATATCAGCCTTTTCCATTACCGTAATCATGGGGCTGATTATGGTCGTGTGCTGGTGGGCATTCAGGTGGGTGATGATTATAAACAGGAGTTCCAAATCTTTTTGGATACGCTTGGATACACATACTGGGAAGAGACCGACAATCCTGCTTACGATCTGTTTCTGAAGTAATAAGGCAGCCACGGCAGTCATTTTATGCTGCCGTGGCTTTGGGCTTTACTGATTGAGTTTGATACTGCCGCGAACGTTCACTGAAATTTCGTTACTGCCGCCAGCTAATGCAGCTGGTGCAGCTTTGACTCTCATATCCGCTGACATCATATTGGCGCGTTCCATCATTGGCATTGGGGTAAATGAATTACCATCAATGGATATGGACACAATTTCATAACCACTGCGATCAAATTCAGTGCTGATGAGTTGTGCTTTATCTTTGAATTTGCTGATAGCTTGTTTAAGTAAATCTGTTTTGACTTTTTCAGCACGGTCGTCTGAGACCATAAACTGCATAGATTGAATATTGGCTAGTGTATTGATGTCCGCAATAAACTGACTCATTTGATCAAACTGGCGGGTTTCAAGCGTCAATTGCTGACTAACGCGCCAGCTGGCAATTTTGCCCTCATCATAAACGGGCTGCGTGGTGTAATTGGATGTTTCAGCTTGAATCGCATTGAAGTTTTTCACCGCATCCAGAACCAGCGCTGTTTTTTTGTTGACCATGTCAGTTAATTTGGCAGGGTCTTTTCCTTGTTCAAATACTTGTAAACGCGTTATAAGTTCATCATTTTCAACATCCATGCTGGCACTGGTATCGAGTGAGACTATACCCATTTGAGCAAGGTCTTCAGCAAAAGTGAGGGGGCTCATGGCTAAAAGCGAAATAAATGCCAAAGTGTGTTTCATAGGTCCTTCCTTAATTGAATAAAAATGCTGCGTCTTTTAAGACTAGCTCAAAAGCGTTAAGTTTTGATATATCATGCTGGCAATAATCAGTCGAAATTGATGGTGGCGTTGTATAAAACTCACCGTCTGTATTTCAGCATAGTTTACATAATCAAAAATTGAGGAACACAATGAAAGCAGAACAAAAAATCCTGCCTGATGCGACGAGTTTAATTAAAGCAGCCGCAGAACATTTTGTCAGTACAGCTCGATCAGCGATTGCAAAAAGAGGTGTTTTTTATGTGGCCTTGGCGGGTGGTTCAACACCTAAAGGCTTGTATGAAAAATTAGCTACCTCACCTTATTTAGAACAGATTGACTGGGCTAGGGTACATTTGTTTTTTGGTGATGAGCGTTGTGTTCCCGCTACTCACGATGACAGCAATTTTAAAATGGCGCGTCAGGCCATGATCGATTTAATTCCTATTCCAACAGAGAATGTGCATCGCATGCCAACTGAGAGTGGGGATGCGGCTGATGTCGCTGTTCGTTATGCCGATACTATGAAATTTGTGATGAAAGATGCACCATTTGATTTAGTGCTGCTCGGATTGGGGCCTGATGGACATATTGCATCCTTATTTCCAGACACGCCTGCTTTAGATGTGACGGATACACTTACCACTCATCTTTATGTTGAGAAATTTGACTCATGGCGTGTGACTATCACCTATCCTGTTATTAATGCCGCACTTCAGGTGATTGTTTTCATCGCAGGAGAAGCAAAAGCGGCTATCGTGAGTGATATTACCAGCGATGCTGTATCAGGCTTACCCGTTCAGCGTTTGGCGCCTCAACACGATTATTATTGGTTTATGGATCAGGCGGCTGCAGGTAAGTAACCATGACACATGTGCTGGCTGTCGATGTAGGTGGGACTAAAACGCTATTTGAGTTATCCGATGCAAATGGCCAAGTGACCCATAAGCTGAAATTAGACAGTCAGCGCTTTGATACCTTCGATGCCATCCTGACGGCATTTATTGAACAGCTTCCTCAATCGTGTGTTATCAACAATGCTTGTGTCGCACTGGCGGGTCCGGTGAGTGGACAATATGGCCAAGTCACTAAGTTGCCCTGGAAGTTAGATGCCCGTGTCATTGAAAAGCAGTTTTCAATTGAAAGGGTCATACTTTGTAACGATTTCGAAGCAGTGGGTTATGGTATTGCGGGTTTAGCTGATAGCGAGGTTGAGACGTTACAAGCGGGTGAACCGAATCAGTCATATCCCCGTGTTGTATTAGGTGCTGGTACCGGATTAGGACAAGCTATTTTGATTCCGCAGGAGAATCAGTGGCAAGTTTTTGCAACAGAAGGCGGGCATGTTGATTTTGCCCCCTTAGATCGAACCCAGCAGCTTTTCCTGGAGCATCTCCAGCAGCGACATGGCCATGTTTCTTATGATCGTATTGTTTGCGGAAGCGGGCTTGTCAGTCTCTATCATTTCCTACGGGACTATAAGCAAATTGATGAAAATAACGCGTTACGTCTGGCGATGGTAAACGGTGATGCCGCATCGGCTATCAGCCAGTTCGCCATAGAAAAGAATGATATTTTGGCAAATGAAGCCTTAGATATGTTCGTACGTATTTACGCTGCTCAAGCTGGTAATTTAGCGCTGACCACATTGGCTCGAGGGGGCGTTTATCTGGTGGGTAATATTCTGCTGAAAAATATTGCCAAGTTCAGAGCGCCATCATTTATCAACAGTTTTGTTGAAAAAGGCCGCATGACAATGTTGATGGAGCAGATACCGGTTCATATCGTGCTTGATGATGAAGTCGGGCTAAAAGGTGCTCGCTTCTTAGCACAAAAAGCCATGTATAATTAACATATGAATGAACATAATAACGATATTTCAGTTGATGTAGAAACCACCTACCTGGATGAAGAATCTGATCCAGAAAAAGCACGCTATTTGTTTGCTTATACCATCACCATTAAGAATCAGAGTCAGTCATCGGCCAGATTATTGTCCCGTTATTGGAAAATTACCGGTGGTGATGGTCATGAGCAGGAAGTGGAAGGGGATGGTGTGGTAGGTCTGCATCCTTATCTTGCACCTGAGCAGGAATTCACTTACACCAGCGCAGCAATGTTGGATACACCTGTCGGTATGATGCAAGGTCATTACAAGATGCTGGGAGATAATGGTGAGCGATTCGAAGTCAATATTCCGGCATTTACCCTAGCTGTTCCACGCACGCTACATTGATTGTCTTCTGAGCTTTTCAGAATGCTGACAAGCAATAAAGAGAAAATCGTCTGGCTAAGTTTAGTTTCAATAGCTTTGCTTGTTTCTGCTATTGATCCAGTGGCAGACCGGTTGACCTGGTTTATGGAAACCGTGCCCGTGATGATAGCCATACCCACATTGCTTATCACTCACAGACAGTTTCCTCTGACGATTATTTCCGTTCGAGCGATCAGTCTCTTTGCTTTTATATTAATTGTGGGTGGTTATTACACTTACGCAGAAAATCCATTGTTTGAATGGATTCAACAAACGTTTGATCTAGCCCGCAATCATTATGATAGGTTGGGTCATTTTATCCAGGGCGTGGTACCGGCTCTGTTATCCCGTGAAATACTATTACGAACTTCACCACTGCAACGTGGCAAGTGGTTATTTTTTATAGTGTGTTCCATCAGTCTTGCCATCAGTGCTTGTTATGAATTTGTGGAGTGGGCGGCTGCAGTGATTAATGCCCAGGCTGCAGAAGCTTTTCTGGGAACACAAGGTGATAACTGGGATACACAATGGGATATGTTCTTGGCTTTAAACGGCAGCCTATTTGCTCAATGGTTTTTTGCTCGCATCCAAGATCGTCAATTGGGTGCGTTACTGCCCTGACCGTCGGCACATTCCGGTAGAATTTTTGCCACACACCTTGCCATCAATCCATATAGCGTTGTCTAATTTAGTCGTGAGAGTAATGGCACCGCTGATATTAGCATTGGTTAGATCAGCATACGATAAGTCCGCATTCGATAGATCTGCTTCGACTAAATCCGCTTCCCGCAGGTTAGCACCTTTAAGATCAGCATTATTTAATTGGCTATAACTCAAATTTGCTTTACGTAGGTCGCTATACGCTAAATCTGCTCCTGATAACTGACTATTCATCATGTTGCTATCAGTGAGAATGCTACCCCGCATTTGGGCCATTGAGAGATCAGCATTTGTCAGAAGTTGACCAGAAAGCTGACAGTTATTCCAGTTAACATTGGGGGCGGCTGGTGATTGACAATCAGATTGCGGCGTTGGCAGTTCGGTTGGATAAAAAAAGGCTAAACTGGCGACCACGCTGAGTATGATTAAAATGATTAAGCTGGGCCAAAGTATTTTCTGATGACGGTTGCGATGACGGTGCATTAAGGTGCGACGCAGAGCTCGTCTTTTTAGAGCAATGTCGGCTTCTTCCTCGCGTCTCTCGCCTTTGCGTTGTTGCAGAATAGTCTCGTCAACTTCTGTGGGTGGGCTATTGCGTCTGTCCTCACCAGTACGCTCATCCAGATAACCCTTGATGGGTGACGCCTTTTGTTGGGGGACAGTGAAATCGTCAGAATCAGCTAAAGTATGCCAATGTCGTCGATCTCTGGATACCTCATCATCTGAGGTAAGTCTCCCCACTTTTAAATGATTACTGATAACGGAAGCTGTAAAAGGGCCAGAAATTTTCCCTTGCTTACGAATATACCATTGTCCGTGTTTATGTCTCATTGCCATTGCTCTTAGCAATAACCAGATTGCTATACTAGCACCATGTCGACTTGTATAGTGGCTTTATGCAAATAAATAGATTCCAACAGCCTAACACGGAAGTGATTTCAAATGCCTCTGCAAAACTGGTAGACACGCTGCCTGCCGGACAAAAAATGGAGGCAACCGTCATCGCAAGAGTGAATGCCGAACAAGTCAAACTTCAGCTCGGAGATAAGGTTGTCCACGTCAACACACAACAAGATCTCTCTGCTGGACAGAAGGTTATATTGCAGAAGTCTATTGAGTCGGGCCAACCCGTGATTCAACTCACACCCGTAGTGTCAGCTAAGCCTGAAATTCAAGCAGCGACATTAGCTACGCTATTAAAAGCCGGACAGGTCATCGCTGCCGATGTGGTGAAGCTACTCGCACAAAACCAGCTGTTAGTCACACCTAAATTTGTGACTGATCCGACAGTTAACTCTTCGCAAGCAGCTCAACTTAGTCAATTAAATGCGGCTTTACCCAAGCATATGGAAATTAATGTCAGTCACCTTAATCAAGGATTTAAGGTTGGCGATAAGCTGGCGCTTGAGATTCTAAAAACCTTACCTTTATCAGTCAAAATAATGCCAGATAATGCGACACGTGAAGAGCGTATTGTCAGTTACCAAAGAGCGTTATTACCGTTATTACAAAATTTCGTCACTAAGCCGGCGACAATGAATACCTCGGCCACAAATACACCCACCTTGCCTGAGCCTGTCAGGCAGGCATTGACCAATGTAATCCAAAATTTAGTCGATAAGCAGACATTACAACAGCCAGAAAAATTACAACAAACTATCAACAATAGCGGTGTTTTTCTTGAAAGTCAGTTGAAACAAAATGTAGCACAACCAAATTTACAGCAGAATTTGAAAGCCAACTTAATGCGTCTAGCTGATACGCTGAAAGCACATATACAGTCACCATTACTACCTAAAATTCTGGATAATCCTGAGTTGGTTAAACAACTGCCTACGGAGGTTCAGACAGCAATCAAACAAGTGTTATCAGCCCCTCAGGAACTGCGTGCGCTACCTGCGCAAATTTCACCTGCTTTAGCCAATAGAGGACAGACACCAACGCAGCTCTTATTCAGTTTATTGGCGGGGTTAACAACAGCTACAACGGCTGAAAAAACACAATCCCCCCAAGCATCGCCCAATACGTCAACTGCTATGCCATTGCCGGCCACGAATATGACAGCAACAGCTCAACAAGCTGTTACACGTGCTATTGAGTATCAGATGATGAGAGATTTGTTACAGGATGTGGAATCGGTCAGTGCAAAAATTCAATTCAATCAATTATCGATGGTGCAGGATAATGATTTGAATACCAATGCGAATGTCTGGTTGTTTGATTTACCTGTTAAAGAAAAGCAGCAACTTGAACTATTGCAAATGCGAGTTGAGCAACATTTTCCCAACAAAAATACAGATGACGACTCCGTGCTGTGGCAAGTGCAGTTGAACCTGGAAACGCAAAATTTAGGTCCGATGCAGGCTCGTATTAGTCTGCAAGACAAAAATGTGAGTGTGGTGATTTTGGCCGAACGCCAGCAGAGTGCAGACTTACTTTCAAGTCACTTAGATAACTTAGATGGACGACTCAATGAGATGGGGTTTTCCATTCATCACCTGAGTTGTAGACAGGCGCTTGTTACTCCGGTAACGCCTGTAAACACGACACGTTTGAACGATTATCTTGTGGATATTTCAGTATGAGTGAAAAGGATGTATTACAGGCGATTGCCCTGGAATATGATGGCGAGAATGCTCCTATTGTCACGGCGAGTGGTCAAGGGGATATTGCTGAAGAGATTATCCGGATTGCTCGGGAGCACAATATTCCTTTGCGTGAAGATGCGCTGTTGACTGAGATGTTAAGTGAACTGAATTTGGGTGAAGAAATTCCACCGATGCTCTATCGGGTGATAGCAGAAGTGATTGCTTACGCCTATCTGATATCAGGAAAAGTTCCTGTAAATAAAAGAGAAAATAAAAATGGAAACTGAGCTAAATACTTTTGAGGTATGAAGATTTCGTTCCGAGCGACTCATAAACTTTATAATTAGCATTACAAAATTAACATTAAGTGTTGATTTTAATATATATATCCGATATCGTCAGTGCATGTTTAATTTCCGGTCTACTGAATGTAGCTCCACTATCTGATGAAAAATAAAATCAAGGAAACGTTGATGCGTGACATAGCGCTTGATCAGAAATCTGATCTTCCTGCTAGCGTTGCCTCAGTCAAAGAACTCCTTGATGCAAAGATCATTATTGGTGGTCGACACCCAGCAGAGACCGCTTTCACCAAGACCCTGCTCGAGATTAGTGGTTTCACCCATATTGAAAGTGCAACAGATACTGATGGCGTCATGCTTTTGCTTCGTCAGAGTATCCACAATGATTTATGTGATATTGATCTGTTGATAATGGACGATGATTTACCGGGTATTTCTACCCAAGATATTCGTCTGGTGATGGATCAGTTTGATGAATGGCGTCTAATTCCAATTATCTCACTCTGTAGACAGTCAGTCTGGGATCATGCTCAGGTTTTGACGGATTTGGGGCATGGCGTGACCTCGCTGCTTTATCATCCTATGACTGCAGAATCATTACCTTCGGCTATTATGACGGCTCTGGCAGTGAAACGTGAGCGTGATAAAACGTTTAAGCGACAAACAGAACTTGAAGATGAGTTAGCCAATCTTAAAGTCATGGAAGCACGCCTGCAGTTTTCAGTTAATCATGATGATTTAACAGGCTTAGCGAATCGACGTCGTCTTGAAAATGCACTGGATATGACTCTGAGTCAGGTGCGTAATTTTATGAGCGTGAGCGCGCTTTTTTACATCGATTTAGATAGCTTCAAAGTATTAAATGATGCTGAGGGCCATGAAGCAGGGGATACTCTGCTGGTACAAGTGGCTAATTCTCTGAGACGTTATTTTAATATCAACGATATCCTGGTACGAATTGGATCAGACGAGTTTGCGGTGCTGGTCAATAACACGGATAAACAAACTGCCATTGAGCTTGCAGAAGAGCTCAGAAATTTATTTGATGGTTATGATTTTGAACATCATGGTCACCATTACCATCTATCGGCTAGTATCGGTTTGAAGATTATTGATGCAGATAATGCAACCACCGTTGGTGAAGTGTTATCGCATTCTAACCAAGCCTGCTATACAGCCAAAAAGCGCGGGCGTAATCGAGTGCACCTGTACAGCCCTGAAGACCGCGAAATGCATACTTTGCGTCATAGTGTGGAATGGGCCCCTCGTATACGCGCTGCACTGAAGGAAGGTTTGTTCCTTTTAGAGTTTCAACCGATTTATTCTCTCGATACTGAACAAGTCTCACACTACGAATGTTTAATCCGGATGCGTGGCGAAGGTAACGTCATTTTCTATCCGAAAGAATTTATCCCCGTTGCTGAATCGATGGGACTGATTCATCAGATTGATTTCTGGGTGGTGGCGAAAGTATTTGAACTTATCGTGAATATGCCAGAAAACCTGTCATTTGCCATTAATCTGTCAGGCAATGTATTTCTGGATGAGAACTTATTTAAGCTAGTCAGAGATAAACTTAATCAAACACAAATTGATCCCAATCGGATTGTGTTTGAGATTACTGAGACTTACGCTATCTCTAATTTTGAACAGACCAGAAAAATGGTATCGGATTTACGTGCCTTGGGTTGTCGATTTGCACTGGATGATTTTGGCGCAGGCTTTAATTCTTATAGTTATCTGAAACACTTCCCTGTTGATATCTTAAAAATTGATGGGGGATTCATTACTGATTTAGATAATGATCCCGTGGATCAGCAACTTGTGAAATCGATGATTGATATTGCACACAGTCTGGGTAAAAAAACGGTCGCAGAGTTTGTTGAGAGAAAAAGCACATTAGAGCTGTTAAAAAGCTATGGTGTTGATATGGTTCAAGGATTTTTGGTGGGGAAACCAAACGCTAAGATTCCTAAACCAAAGGACTAATGTACGTGACGTTGTCCGTGTAACGTTGTAATCAGGTGAGCTTCTTCATCACTCAAATTACAGTGATTAATCAGCTGTTGGATATCAGCACCTTTTTTGGCTAAACGAATGGCATGGTCATAACCGGGCTGATGATTGGCATTCAAATCGAGACTATGCTGGTGATCTTTGAGTTTAACCAGGGTTTGTTCAAATTTGTGGATGCGTTCATCTGTACCAGCTGCGCCAGCACACAAGGCGGTAATTTGGTTCTGAAGGTCGTGAATACGCTTAGTTTGTAATTGATACAGTTTTAACAGACGCATAGTGGCAAGACCGATGACCAGAAATACGGCACTCATCACTGTAAATACGACAAAAATAGTCATTGTCTTTACTCCCCAGACATCCGTCTGAATTCATACATACTCATCAATAAATTCACCTTTATCGTCCTCTTTAGGACGCGGCTTCTCTTCTTCAGGTGATTCTTTGTCTTTTTTCTTCTTGTGCTGTTCCTGTGAAGCCGGTTTATCCTCATCAGACACAGGATGACTCACCGGCAGGGGCGTCGTGGGCTGAATTGGATTAATATCATCAGCCATGAACGTTACCCTTTAAAAACCTGAGATATCAGCAATCTCTTCATCATTTAACAACTTATTGACATCTACTAAGATCAATAAATATTTCTCACGTTTGCAGACACCTTGAATAAAACGTGAGCTATCATCACTGACATTGGGAGCGGTATCAATTTCAGATTGGCGTAAATACACCACCTCAGCTACACAATCGACGAGCATGCCGATCACATGACCGGAGACTTCTACGATAATGATGCGTGCACGGTCATCAGGCTCAATGGCACTCAAACCAAAACGCATCCGCGTATCAATGACAGTCACCACATTGCCGCGTAGATTAATGATGCCAAGTACATACGGTGGTGCACCAGGTACAGGCGCGATTTCTGTCATACGTAAGACTTCTTGCACCTGCATGACGTTGATACCGTAGTATTCGTCTTCAAGTTGATAAGTGACCCACTGTAGTATGGGATTTTCGTTACTGTTATCTTTCTCGCTCATTTTTATGACCTTCTGATATGGCTGTCATTTTTATGACAGCGAGCTGTTGATAAAGATTATGCAGGCTTCATGCCATTTTTATCACTCTAACGCCTTGATAATGGCTGATATATCCAAAACACTGTGCATTGTCTCGCTCAGTACCCCTGTAAACCATGGTCGCTGATGAGTATCATTGCGCCAGTTAATCTCATTATTGTTTTTATTGATAATTTGCTCAATCGTGTCACATGCAATACCGGTTCGACGATCATTGACCAGTAATATGTAATGGGCATTGAGTGGTGATGTCTGTTCAGGTGAGTGCAAGAGCTTTCTTATGTCGATGACATTGGTATTTTGTCCATTGTCATTATATAAGGCGATTTCCCAGGATTTACGTCCTGGAATATAACTCAAATCTTTCTCTGGCCAACGGATTATATTGTCCAAAGCATTGACTTTGATCGCCACTTTTATTCCACCAATATCGCAGAGTAATAGTTTGAGTACAGCATTCTCTGTTTGTATCGGGTCCGAGGCTATCGCATCAGTCGTGTCAATATCCGTGTCTTGTACCTGTTCAGTCGCGACTTTGTGATCAGTGACATTTAACGATGTTTCTACTTCACTTTGCGTGACTGAAGGTAAAGGTGTTGGCGCTGATATCTCTGCATCAACAGGGACGGCCAACTCTTCAACGGGGAACACAATATTTTGTTTCAATGACGGCGAAACTGGAGGCGATTCAGTTTTGTTTTCAACAATTGGCTGGCGTGTATGTGAGTCAGCCAACATGTCATCAAAATAGGCTGACAGGGCATCTTTCTGATCGTAAATAGGCTTCTTAGCCATTGGATACACTCACTTCTGGCTCGCTCAAGACGGTCAATAGCTGCCGATAGGCGCTTGCGCCAGGACTATCAGGGGCCATCTCAGGTAAGGGGAGTCCAAGTTTGCTGGCTTCACGAAAGCCTATATCAACTGGAACAAAGCCTTTCCAGACATTCTTTTCATAACGTTTATGCAGTTCTGCAAGGCAATCTATTGCAGCTTTTGTTCGGCCATCATGCATGGTAGGCACAATAAAATAAGGCAAAGCACTACGTCGAGAATGATTAATCATCGACACGGTATGTAGCATGTGCTCCAGACCTTTGAGCGATAAAAATTCTGTTTGTACAGGAATAACCAACTTATCACAGGCGGCCAGAGCATTGATCATTAACACCCCAAGCATTGGGGGACAGTCAATCAGTACGTGTTTAAAGCGATCTTTGAAAAAGCTGAGAGTTTTTCGTATGACTAAGCCTTTACCTTGTTGTGCGCCAAGTTGTCGGTCAAGTGTGGCCATAGCTGTAGAGGCAGGTAACAAGAAAATATTGTCATGACGTGTTTTCTTCAGACTTTTTAAAATCGCTTCTTTAGGGGTGTTATCTAACTGCTGAAATAAGGTGTAAATACTGGTTTCAATAGCGTCTGGATCATAACCAAGGTAAGTCGTTAAGGAGCCATGTGGATCAAGATCCAGCATAAGCACTGGTTCGCCTTGTTGAGCAAGTAAGCTGGCAAGCGATACCACTGTCGTGGTTTTTGCTACCCCACCTTTTTGATTACACACTGCCCAAACGGCCATGATTATTGTCCCCCTCTATTATCAATGCCTAATTGGCTGCCATCATTACTGATGGCTGTGGGGGCCTGTGGAGTAGTCAAGGCATCAGTGTGTTCAAAAACAGTGATGTCACGGCGACTCATATCATTACCTAATACCACGAGCACAACACGACGGTTTTTTTGACGACCTGCTTCAGTATCATTACTGGCAATGGGTTTGTATTCTCCATAACCAATAGCAGACATGCGATCAGGTTGGATACCGTATCTATCTAGTAGGTGAACAACGCTGGCAGCCCGTGCAGCAGATAATTCCCAATTGGAAGGGAAGCGGGGAGTATTGATCGGGTTGTTATCAGTAAAGCCCTCGACCTGGATAGGGTTAGCCGATGTTTGCAGAATACTGGCAATCTCGCCAAGTACCGGTATGGCGGGTCGGGCCAATCTGGCTTCACCACTTTCGAATAGCACCCGTGATTTGATTTCGAGCTCTAACCAGTCCTCACCTTGTTTGATAGTTACATCTTCTGTGCCTATCCAGTCCGATAAAGCGGAGGTGAATTGCTGAGATAAATCGTTGATCGTTCGGATATCATTATCCGACGCAGTAAGAGGCATCTTATTGCTCAGTTCAGGAAGAGGTGCTTCTTCAAGTATAACCGGCACAGGGGCTATAGGCTCAAGCTTAATTTCACCTTCACCTCGACTGATTTCACCAATTTGTATTGGATCTTTACTTCGAACAGACTCTGAAAATACGGCTTCAAGTGTGTCGGAAAGTACACGATATTTACCCTCATTCACTGATGAAATCGAATACATGACAACAAAAAACGCAAATAGAAGGGTGATAAAGTCAGCATAAGAGACCAGCCAACGTTCGTGATTTTCATGTTCTTCATGTCTTTTTCGACGTGCCATAGAGCATCACTTAATTTAAATAGGCCTGAAGACGACTTTCAATATTTCTTGGGTTGTCTCCGTCTGCAACACCAATCAAACCTTCGATTAACATCATTTGAAGGCGACTACGTTTATTAATCAGGGCTTTTAACTTATTACCTATGGGTAAAAACAATAAATTAGCGAGACCAACGCCATAAATGGTAGCCACAAAAGCAACTGCAATTCCTGAGCCAAGTGAGGCCGGATCGGCGAGATTACCCATGACATGTATTAATCCCATTACTGCGCCAATAATACCGATAGTCGGCGAGTAGCCACCCATAGCTTCAAACACTTTTGCTGCCTGAAAATCATCCGACTCTTGAATATCCAGGTCGTTTTCTAATACTTCTCGCAGCACTTCTGGTTCAATGCCATCAGCAATCAATTGCAAACCTTTTTGAGTGAAAAGGTCAGATTCATCAATCGCCATAGACTCTAATCGGATTAAGCCTTCCCGACGAGCGACCTGATTCCATTCCAGTATTTTTTCTAGTTGCTGATGAGCCGATAATTTGGGGGGCTTAATAATCCATAAAGACATACGCATCGCACGAAGAAAAGTGCTCATTGGGGTTTGCAGCATCACAGCACCGAGCGTACCTCCCATAACGATTAATAATGCAACGGCATTCAGTATGGTGTCGATATGACCGCCTTCGAGGTACTGGCCCACTAATATGGCACCAAAACCGACTATCAGACCGAGGATACTTAAAATATCCATATCAACTCAATTCCGCCAGTTGACGGCCAATTTCATTAATATCCAATATTTTGTCAGCTAATCCGGCTTTGGCCACTGCCATAGGCATGCCATAAATCGTGCTACTTTGCTGGTCTTGAGCCCAGATCTTGCCTGCTTTTTTCTTGATACTTTCACAGCCATTACGACCATCACTACCCATACCCGTTAAAATCACCGCTAAGGTTTTTGAGCCACAGATGTGTGCAATAGAGTCAAATGTCAAATCGACACAGGGTTTATAGGTCTCCTTCACATCCCCCGGCTCAATACTGAGATAGAGATTATTCGGCCGGCCTTTAAGCAACATTTGTTCACCACCAGGGGCGAGATAAGCTGTTCCTGGTACTAAATGCTCACCATTTTCAGCCTGTTTTACTCGAATCGCACATTGTGTATTCAAACGTTCTGCAAATGATGGCGTAAAGGTGGCCGGCATATGCTGAATGAGTAAAATTGGGCAGGGAAAACTCGCTGGTAACTGCGTTAACACTTTTTGTAAAGCAACGGGCCCACCTGTTGAAGTGCCAATAGCAACCAGTTCAGGTGTGGTATTGAATGATTTTTCGGGTTTAGCGGCAGCCACTTGTGTTTGACTGTTAGTGGCTCTATTGGCAGGTATGTCTGATTGACTGGCCTGAAAACCACTGGCTAGCTGGTAAATACGTTGACAGAGCTTACGCTGAGCTTCAATTTTATCGCTTGATAGATCTTCAAAGCGTTTTGGTAAAAAGTCAGTGGCTCCGGCTTCCAATGCATCTAAAGTCGATTTGGCGCCTTCAGTTGTCCAGGTGGACAACATCAAAACCGGTGTATGACGAATGGTTTTAATCTTTCGAACAGCTGTGATGCCATCCATCACCGGCATTTCTAAGTCCATAGTCACTACATCTGGGTGATGACGCTGTACTTCTCGAATGGCTTCTTCACCATTACTGGCCGTGGCAATAACCTGGAGTCGCGGATCAGTTGCTATGATTTCAGCAAGACGTTTACGGAAAAAACTTGAGTCATCGACTATCAGAACCTTAACCGTCACTTTTACTCCTAGTATCCACGGTTAGCATGGACTTTCATTAATTCTGGAAAATCCAAAATTAATGCAATGCGGCCGTCACCAGTAATAGTCGCGCCAGCAAACCCATGAGTTCCTTGTAACAAAGCTCCAAGTGGTTTAATTACAACTTCTTCTTGACCTAGCAATACATCAACAACGAAACCAACACGCTGAGTACCCACATTCACAATAACAACATGCTCGATCTCTGGTTTTTTACCATCAGTTCGACCTTTGGTCAGCCACTTGCTGAGGTAGAATAAGGGTAAGGCTTTATTTCTCACCATAATGGTTTGTTGTCCATCAACGACATTGGTTTTAGAAAGATCGAGATGGAAAATTTCATTCACGTTCACCAGTGGGAAAGCAAAAATCTGCTCACCGAGCATGACCATTAATGTCGGCATAATGGCTAACGTTAGAGGGACTTTGATGGACAAGGTTGTGCCCACACCCACTTCAGATTGAATATCTATGACACCATTGAGTTTAGATATGCTGGTTTTCACTACATCCATACCCACACCACGGCCAGAAATATCTGAAATTTCCTGCTTCATGGAAAAACCGGGAGAGAAGATTAGTGAAAAACACTCTGATTCGGTAAGTCTGGCGGCGGTGTCTTCATCCATCATGCCTTTTTCAACCGCCTTGCGACGCAGCGTTTCCGGGTTCATACCCGCACCATCATCTGCGATAGTGAGAAGAATATGATCACCTTCTTGAGCTGCAGATAGTACGACTTTACCTTGACGCGGTTTACCAGCAGCTTCTCGGACATCAGGCATTTCAACACCATGGTCAACAGCGTTTCTGACTAAATGCACAAGCGGATCTGCGAGAGCTTCGACTAAGTTCTTATCGAGATCAGTTTCTTCACCACGTAGTTCAAGATCAATATCTTTTTTCAGGCTTCTGGCAATATCACGAACCACTCGCGGGAAGCGACCAAATACTTTTTTGATCGGTTGCATGCGCGTTTTCATTACAGCCGTTTGCAGGTCACCCGTGACAACACGAAGGTTATTGACCGCTTTTGCCATCTCTTCATTTTCAAATGAAGATTCGAGTGTACTGATCCGGTTTCGTACCAGCACCAATTCACCGACCATGTTCATGATTTCATCGAGACGACTTGTATCAACACGTACACTGGTATCAGCAGCTTGTTTAGCTGGTGCTGCCTTTGCTTCGACCTTTTCAGATGCTGCTTTTTCTGGTGGCTTTGGTGTAGGTGTAGGAGCCTTAGGTTCTGCCGCTTTATCAGTGCTAGGAGAGGGCGCTGCTTTAGGTGCTGCTGGTGGCGGCACTGGTTTTTCCGTTTCTGCTTTTTTCGCACCTTGTAATTCGTCAAGCAATGCTTCAAATTCTTCTTCAGTGATATCGTCACTGTTGGATGAGCTTGACGCGGAAGCCGCAGGAGCAGGCGGTTCTTTTGGTGCTTTTTCTGAGTCTTTTATGCCAGGTGCTGAATTACCATGTAACTGGTCTAGCAAGGCTTCGAATTCATCATCTGTGATTTCGTCATCTGCAGGCGCATCAGCTGAACTTGACTCAGTTGAAGCAGGGGGAGGAGTGACTTCTTCGACCACTTCAGGTTCTGGTTCGGGCTCAGGTGCAGCAGCGGGGGCTGAATCGTTATTTAAATAAGCTGATAATGACTCAATGACTTCAGCATCAGCCGGGCTGGGGTATTGACCGGATTTGATTTCCGCAAACATGGTATTCAATATGTCGAGCACCTTAAGAAAGGTGTCCATCATATCGGCATCAA
Source organism: Methylophaga sp. (assembly GCA_002706095.1). Taxonomy (GTDB): domain Bacteria; phylum Pseudomonadota; class Gammaproteobacteria; order Nitrosococcales; family Methylophagaceae; genus Methylophaga; species Methylophaga marina. The sequence goes on from PAJP01000021.1 coordinate 165,533, forward strand.
CAAAGCGTTCACCTTGTCTTAGCAGATTGAATAAATCTTCACTTTTGTGGCAAAGATTGACCATTGCTTCCAGGCTGAGAAAACCTGCCCCACCTTTAATGGTATGAAAACCACGAAAAATAGAGTTAAGGAGATCAGCATCTTGTGGGCTATTTTCGAGCTCTACAAGCTGTTCGTTCAGACCTTCTAATATTTCTTCTGCTTCAACAAGAAAGTCTTGCAGGATTTCATCATCTGTATCCAGCGCCATGAATCATTTCCTCAGAAGCCAAGGCTAGATAACAAGTCATCCACATCATCCTGGTTATTCACCACATTCGGATTATCTTGTGCGTTTATCTGTGGACCTTCAGCTTTAATTGGGTCAATTTCTTTTTTATTAGAAGACGGTTGAGGTTTGCCAGCCACTTTGACTAACTGCACCAAACTATCTTCCACTTCTTCTACCAAGCTAATCACCTGACGAATCACTTGTCCGGTCAAATCTTGGAAGCCCTGAGCTAACATCATTTCAGATAAATTATGATGAACTTGATCAGCATGTTGTTTCACTGTCGGTAAATAGTTTTCGATTTCTTTTACCAATATGCGGAACTCATCTGCATTCATTTCCTTTTTCCGAAAACGGTGCCAGCTCTCATCTATCTTTTCGGCAGTATTTCGGAGTTCTTGAGCCAAAGGTAGGGTGTTATCTATATAACCTAACGTTTTATGTGCTGCTTCTTCAGTCGTGGTGATGACATAGTTAAGTCGGTCACGTGTGTTAGGCATATCATTTTGAGTTAAATCAATGAGTCTGGCGTCGAGATTAAAATTATTTAAGGAGTCGTGTAATTCGCGAGTCAGTTTGCCAACTTCTTTGAATAACTGACTTTCCTGTGCTTTTGCAAGAATAGTCAATTGCTCCTCAGCCGCTTTCTCATCATTTTTTTCAAGCGCCTCAACGAGGGCTTTTGCTGCATCCAATTGGGTTGCCTGATTTACTAAAGCCATGAGCCGAGTGCTCCTTATTGTGCGTTAATGCGTTCAAAAATCTTTTCGATTTTTTCCTTGAGCGTCGCTGCAGTGAATGGTTTGACGATATAACCGTTGACACCCGCTTGTGCAGCTTCAATGATTTGTTCGCGTTTGGTCTCTGCGGTTACCATGAGTACTGGCAATGAGGCGAGTTTTTCATCAGCACGGACTGTTTTTAGTAGATCAATCCCTTGCATGCCGGGCATGTTCCAATCAGTGACCAGAAAATCAATTCCACCTGCTTGAAGTATGGGCAAAGCTGTTAAGCCATCATCGGCTTCTTGCGTGTTGTTGAATCCCAAATCCCGTAACAGATTTTTTATGATCCGACGCATAGTGGAAAAGTCATCCACGATCAGGATTTTCATATTTTTATCCAAAGCACACCTCCAAAATTACATAATCCAGTCACGAAGTTTGGCGCGAAGTCGAATCACAGTCTGACTATGAATTTGACTGACTCTGGACTCACTTACGCCCAGAACCTCGCCGATCTCCTTTAAATTTAATTCGTCATTATAATACAGGCTCATTAATAAGCGCTCACGCTCTGGGAGTGTGTCTATGGCTTGTGCCAATGCCTGTTGGAAATCATCATCCTGAACTTCATCATCTGGCCCACTGGGGCCGACAGATATAGGGTGAGCCTGGGTTTCATCATTATCAGTAAACTCATCCAGGCTAAAAACCTGATAACCACTTGAATCGTGCAGTTGTTGATAATACTCGTTGATATCGATACCAAGCGCCGCGGCTACCTCACTGTCTGAAGCATTCCGTCCTTTTTCCTGTTCGATTTTATGCATTTGTTCCGCGATTTCACGGGCTTTTCTGTGCACCGATCTGGGCGCCCAGTCATTGCGGCGGATTTCATCCAGCATGGAACCACGTATACGGATGCCTGCATAGGTTTCAAAGCTTGCGCCTTGAGCGGAGTTGTACTGGTGAGAGGCATCGAGTAGGCCAATCATGCCTGCCTGAATTAAATCTTCAACATCAACTGACGCTGGTAATCTCGCAATCATGTGATAAGCGATTCGTTTGACCAGAGGCGCGTGTTGCTCAATCAACTCTGATTTACTTTGACCCGATGTATACATGACTGCTCTGTTACTCATGCCATTTCCATACTTGCCTGAATGAGTCGCTCAACAAAAAATTCCATGTGGCCACGAGGTTGTTTCTGTACAGGCCAATATTCAATTTTTTTGGCTAAATGTGCAAATGCCGTAGCCGCTTTACTACGTGGAAATGCTTCTACTACACTACGTTGTTTTTTCACTGACCGTCTTAAATCTTCATCAAACGGTACTATACCCATAAAGTCCAGGGTCACGTCGAGAAAGCGATCACAGACTAAAGAAATCTTATCAAAAAGTTCACGACCTTCCTGCACGCTTCGGCACATATTAGTCACGATATGGAAGCGTTCAACCTGATGCTCACGGCTGAGAAGCTTAATCAAAGCATAGGCGTCTGTGATTGAGGCTGGTTCGTCACAAACCACAACAATCACTTCCTGAGCCGCTTTACTAAAAGTGATAACACTGTCAGCAATACCTGCCGCGCTATCAATCAATAGCACGTCGATGTGTTGATCCATCTCACTAAAGGCTTGGATCATGCCGGCATGTTCAGCCGTGCTGAGTTCAGCCATTTTTTTCACACCAGAAGCGGCTGGGATAATCTTCAGGCCAGAAGGGCCTTCAACAATAATGTCTCTGAGTGATTTGGTTCCATCTAATACATGCAACAAGTTGTATTGGGGATGGAGCCCTAACATCACGTCAATATTTGCCAAGCCCAAATCCGCATCAAGCAGGACAACTTCTTTTCCTAAAGCAGCTAACGCGACGCCGAGATTAACCGTCACATTTGTTTTACCTACACCACCTTTGCCGCTGGCAATAGCAATCACTTTAACGGGCCTGATGGCTTGCGTCATTTTGCGAAGGCCTGCAGCTTGATCATGGGGTTGGGTATTTTCAGCCATAAGCGGCAAAACCTCCGTAGCTGGATACTGTTTGGGGATCCAGTTGTTGCTCATCATTCATCAATTCGCTGGCCTGGTTAACTAATGTATTGGGTCGAGCGAGACTCAGATCTTCCGGCACTTGCTGACCATTTGCCAGATAGGCTAGGGGTAAATGGTGACGTACTAAAGCCGATACTGCACCACCGAGACTGCTGGCTTCATCTGTTTTAGTTAAAATACAGCCGCTCAAGTTCAAGTGAGAATAAGCATGAATAATATCATCCATCGCACTGGCTTGAGTGTTTGCTGACATGGTTAGGTATGTTTTGACACGAGGGGACTGCTGTTTTATCACAGCAAACTTCTCTGTCAGTTTTATATCACGTTGATTCATTCCCGCAGTATCTATCAGGATAAAGCGGCGATCAAGCAGGTCATTAAGAGTTTCAGTGAGTTCAGCATGGGTTCTGGCCACTCTCACAGGTACACCCAAAATTCGGGCATAGGTACGTAACTGTTCCTGACCTCCTATGCGATAGCAGTCGGTGGTGATCAAGGCAACTTGTCGTGCACCGTGCTTTAGAGCACACCGGGCGGCGAGTTTAGCTATGGTGGTCGTTTTTCCAACGCCTGTTGGACCGACCAAAGCATAGATGCCACCTTGAGTCAGAATGTCCTCTTCTGTGAGCTGAATTTGTGAAGCTAATGAGCCCAGACAATGCCGCCATGCTGTTTCCAAATCATCAATACCATGCATTTTTGCGGTAATAGATTTAGCAAGCTCTACATCAATTCCCATCTGCATAAAACGTTTTAGTAGCTGTACCTGGGTTGGATTCTGACGCTCCATATCTTTCCAGGTGAGATCCGATAGCTGATTTTGTAGCATATTACGTAAGCCAGCAATTTCTTTACGCATCTGAACCAGAGTTGGTTCTTGAGACCAGATATTTTGTTTTGGCGCTGATTGTGGTTGTTCGTGCGCATATGTGTCTGGAGTTGGATTTATTTCAACTCGAGGAGGTTGCTGTGCTTGTATAGAAGCTGTTTCGACTTGCGCCTGACGACGAAACTGTGATTCGTCATAGTCAGTAGCAGCCACAATTTCAATACCACCATCGACACGAGTATTGGACAGTATGACCGCATCCGGGCCCAGTACATCCCGAACCTCACGAATAGCTTGACGCACATCAGCTGCTTGGAAACGTTTGATTTTCATACATCAACCTCAAACTCTAAATTTATCGACCAATATTGGCCACTATTCTTATTTGTTTATCGTCCGGTATTTCGTTGTAGGACAATACATTCAATCCGGGAATAGAGTGGCGAATAAAGCGAGAAATCCAACTTCTCAAACCTGCTTGAACAACAAGAATGGCTGCATCACCTGTCATTTCCTGTCTTTGTGTCGCTTCTTGCAAGTTCTTGTGCATATTTTCTGCCAGACCTGGTTCCAGACTGGCTCCACCTTCACCGGATGCCTGTAAAGTTTTTAGCAATATCTGTTCCAGTTCTGGATCCAGTGTGATGATAGGAAGGTCAGTGCGTGTACCATTAATATGCTGAATGATGGAATGACTGAGCGACATGCGGGTTGCTGCCGTGATCGCTTCCGGATCGGGATTACGGGCGGCCTGCTCTGATATGGATTCAGTAATGGTACGTATATCACGCACAGGAATATTCTCTTCCAGCAAATTCTGCAGAACCTTCTGTACCGTGCCAAGTGGTACCGTATCTGGCACCAGCCCCTCAACCAGCTTAGGCGCAGACTTGGCCAGGTTATCAAGTAAATGTTGAACCTCTTCACGACCAAGCAGATCGTGAGCATGATTGTTGAGAATCTTACTCAGATGGGTTGCAATGACCGTATCTACATCTACCACGGTATAACCTTGTGCTTGTGCATATTCACGCTGCCCAGTTTCAATCCAGATAGCATCTAACCCAAAAGCTGGATCTTGCGTTTTGATGCCTTCCAGATCGCCAAAAACCTGTCCAGGATTAATGGCTAACATTCTGTCGGGATAAACTTCAGCTTCGCCAAAGGTCACACCAAACAGAGTGATTTGATAGGCCGTTGGTGCCAGATCAAGATTGTCTCGAATATGCACGGGAGGGATTAAAAAGCCCATTTCCTGTGATATTTTCTTACGTATCCCTTTGATTCTATTCATTAACTGCCCACCCTGAGATTTATCTACCAGAGGAATCAGACGGTATCCGACTTCCAGGCCGATTGGATCCACAGGGCTAAGATCGTCCCAACTTAATTCACGCTGTTCTCTTGCAGCTTCTGAAGTGGGCTGTTGTGCTGCTGCTAATTCATTTTCCGTGGCAACTTTTTGACGCTTATGAATCAGGAATGCACAGGTGCCACCAATAGCAGCTAGAATCAGGAAAGGGATATTAGGCATGCCTGGAATCAAGCCTAATCCACCGATAATGGTTGAGGTGACAGCCAGTGTTTTGGGATCGCTCAGCAACTGACTAACAATCTGCTGTCCCATATCCTGCTCTTTTGTTGAGCGTGTAATCAGCAGGCCTGCTGCTGAGGCTAATAAAAGTGAAGGTAACTGAGCGACCAAGCCATCACCAATGGTTAACAGCGTGTAGTTTTGTGCTGCTTGAGAAAAACTTAAATCATGTTGGGCAACGCCAATAATAAAACCACCGATAATGTTGATAAACAGAATCAATATCCCGGCTACCGCATCACCCCGAACAAATTTACTGGCACCATCCATAGAACCGTAAAAGTCTGATTCCTGCATGATTTCTTCACGACGACGACGCGCTTCATCTTGATCGATAAGGCCGGCATTGAGATCGGCATCTATAGCCATCTGTTTACCGGGCATGGAGTCCAAGGTAAACCGAGCACTGACTTCAGCAATACGGGTGGCACCTTTGGTGACAACGACAAAGTTGATAATAACCAGGATGGCAAAGACCACAAAACCCACAGCATAGTTACCGCCAATAACAAACTCACCGAAGGCTTCAATAACGTTTCCTGCAGCAGCAGCACCGGTATGGCCTTCCATCAAAATAATACGGGTTGAAGCCACATTTAAGGCGAGCCTGAGTAAGGTCGCTATCAACAAAATACTTGGGAAGGCTGCAAAATGCAGCGGTTTTAGCATGTAAATACTGGCTAATACGATCACCAGTGATAAAGCAATATTAAAAGTGAAGAGCATGTCCAGCATAAACGCTGGTAAAGGCAGAATCACCATGGCCAGCAATGCCACCAGAAGCATTGGTGTGGCTAATTGACCGTTTACGACTGATTTAAAACGGGCCGCCAGTACATTATTTTCCATCTAACATTAATCTCGTCTGTATTCATCCGGTATGGGCAAATCTTCTGGATTCAGATGCGGTTTGTTACCACCTTGTTTACGGTAGCGCCGCAACTGGAATACAAAAGCCAGTACTTGAGCTACTGCAATATATAGACCAGATGGGATCTCTTCGCCGATTTCTGTTGAGTAATAAACAGCACGAGTCAGAGGAGGGGCGGCTAAAATAGGTACATCGTTATTCTCTGCGACCAAACGGATTTGTTGTGAAATTAAATCAGCGCCTTTAGCAACAACAATTGGAGCACCAGATCGAGATTGGTCATAACGCATTGCCACAGCATAGTGAGTTGGGTTGGTGATAACCACATCAGCGGAAGGAATATCCTGCATCATTCGCTGTTGAGACATTTGAATTTGCATACGTCTGATTCGGCCCTTGACCTCAGGGTTACCATCCGTCTGTTTCATTTCATCTTTGACTTCTTGCTTTGTCATCCGCAATTGTCGGCTGTGATTCCATAGCTGGAAAGGCACATCAATTAATGCAATTAAGATCAGACTCGCGGTAATTGCCAGAAATACCCACAAGGTCAAATACGCTAAATCTGTCATGGCAACGTTCACTTCCTGAGTGCCAAGCGTCAATAATTGGTCACGTATTCCCCATAAGATAACCGTCGATATCGCACCGATAAGAATAAATTTCCCTAAGGCTTTACCCAACTCAACCAGACCTTGTGGCCCAAAAACACGTTTAAGCCCTTTGATAGGATCCATTTTTTCTGGCTTGAATGCCATGGCTTGTGTAGAGAAATTCCAGCCACCAATTAAGGCCGGAGCAGCCAAAGCAGCAATGACGGTAACAGCGAGAAACAGACCTAAATCAAATGAGATGATTTCGATCATGTGAATGAAGTGATGCACCATCGCCATAGGATCAAACAGTTCTTTACGACTCAATACCAGTGACTCATTCATCACAGCAGCCATATCCTCAATCAGGCTACTACCCATGATGAATAAGGCGATGGCACTAGCAATCAGGACCAAGACAGTTGTTAATTCTTTTGAACGAGGTACTTGGCCTTTTTGCCGGGCGTCTTCTAAACGCTTACCCGTAGGCTGTTCTGTTTTTTCTTGTCCGGTTTGCTCAGCCATCCTGAACCACCATAAGCCTTGTCAATTGCAGTATATGATCCGTCATGTCCATTAAGTGATCGGCCACTAAAGGGAGCGTGACAAACATAATGATAAAACCCATCACAATGGTCATCGGAAAACCGATAGAAAATGGACTGATCTGAGGAGCCGCTCGCGATAAGATGCCAAACGCCAGATTCACCATCATGATAGAACCTATGGCAGGTAGAGCAATAATTACGCCAGCAGCGAACATCCAACTCGCTTGTGCCACAACATCACGAAGATCAGTAGGTGTTAGACCGCTACTGGATATGGGCATGGTGACAAAACTTTCTGATAACACCTTTATCAGAATCAAATGACCATCTACCGTGATGAATAACAAAGTTATGAAAATAAGATAAAACTGACTTATTACAGGGACTAATACGCCATTTTGAGGGTCCACCATGGAAGCAAACCCCAACCCCATCTGCATGGCAATGATTTGCCCAGCCACAATAAAGGCGTTAAAAAGGAGTTGCAGCATAAACCCCATGCAGGCCCCAATCAGGATCTGTTGAGCAATGATCAAAAAACCTTCCATACTCAACGGTTCGACGGTAGGCACATTCGCAGGAATATTGGGAACCAGTACGATACTAATGGCTAAAGCGATGATGATGCGGGTGCGCGCGCTCAGAAAATTACTACTAAAAATGGGAGCGACCATAATCATGGCTGCAATACGGATAAAGGGCCACATGTATTGCCCTAACACGCCAGTAATCTCAGCGGTGCTGATTTCCATAGTTAACCGATGAGAAATGGTATTTCTTCATACAAGCGACGAGTAAAACCCAGCACCATTTCCAACATCCAAGGCCCTGCCATCACTAAAACCAATAGCGTGATAAATAGTTTCGGAATAAAACTTAAGGTTTGTTCGTTGATCGATGTCGCCGCCTGAAACATGCTCACCAATAAGCCAATCAGCAGAGCGGGAAGCAAGATGGCAGCAATCAAAATCGAAATGATCTGTAGGGTTTGCTGCATAACGGTGAGGACAGTTTCTGGCGTCATAATTACACGTAAAAACTCGAAGCTAAGGTACCCATGAGCAAGGCCCAACCATCAATCAAAACAAACAACATTAATTTGAAAGGCAGGGAAATCAGCATAGGCGAAAGCATCATCATACCCATGGCCATCAAGACACTGGCTACGACAAGGTCGATGATTAAAAAAGGGATAAAAATCAAAAAGCCGATTTGGAAAGCCGTTTTTAATTCACTGGTGACAAATGAAGGTAGTAATAAGCTATACGGAATGTCTTGTGGTGTTTGCATCTCTTCATAGCCACCAATAGAGGCAAACAAAGCAATATCACTTTCCCGTGTTTGAGCAAGCATAAATTCTTTAAACGGCTGTCCAGTTTGTTCAATAGCTTGGGTAAACTCAATATCACCATTCATATACGGCACAACACCCGCATTGTAGGCATTATTGAATACCGGATGCATAATAAAAATAGTCAGAAATAATGCCAGACCAATTAATACTTGATTCGAGGGGGTGGACTGCACACCAATCGCCTGACGTAAAATCGACAATACGATAATTATGCGAGTGAAGGAGGTCATCATCATTAATGCCGCAGGCAATAATGTGAGTAAAGTCATTAACGCCAGAATTTGCAGGGTGACACTATAACTTTGTCCACCTTCACCATCCGTCACTGTTACGGCTGGAATTCCCGGCTCAGCGAGACTGACTAATGGAAATGTCAGTAAGAATAAACTGAGAAGCAGGCGAATCATGCGTCACCTCGCTGCATAAACTGACGGAGTTTATTGGCGAACTCATTCGGTGTTGAGGATTCCGCCTCGCTTAATGGCGTTTCTAGTTTGTGTAAGGTATTGATTTGTTGTGCGGTAACGCCTAAAAGCAATTGCTCTTCACCTACCTGAACCAGAACTAATCGTTCTCTGGTGCCTAATGCAATGCCAGCAATGACTTTAAGTTTTCCATTGGCAGCAGTATGAAAACGGTTGGTGCGTTTCAATAACCAAGCCACTGCCACGATACAAGCTAAAACAAGAGCTAAGCCCAATATCGTTTGCAATAAGTTGACTGCTGACAGGGGCGACTGGTTGAGCGTATGCGCGCCCGATTCAGCTGCAGCAAAAACGGGGGCGGAGACAAAAATACTTGTTAACAGGCACCATGCGTTTTTCATTAGCGTAGTTTCTTGATGCGTTCTGAAGTACTGATGATGTCGGTCAGTCGAATACCAAATTTATCATTGACCACCACGACCTCACCGTGGGCGATAAGGGTATCGTTAACAAGCACGTCCATAGGTTCACCAGCTAATCTGTCGAGTTCAACCACAGACCCCTGACTTAATTGAAGCAGGTTGCGAATACTGATTCTGGTACGGCCGATTTCCATTGATATCGTGACCGGAATATCCATCACCATATCCAGATCAACATCCGATTTTGGTTTGCCTTCATCATCCAGCTTGGCAACCGGAGCTGGATTAGCTTGTTGTGTGGATTCTGATGCTGCTTGTTCTTCTAAAGCGGCTGCCCAGGGATCTTCTTCTGTTTCAGCTGCATCACCTTGTTGTTCCAGTGCAGCCGCCCATTCGTCAGCCAGCGCCTGATCTTGTGTTTGGGTGTCTTCACTCATAGCTTTTTACCTTTTTTCAGGTGGATTGTAGAATTCGTATCATGAGGATGTTCAATAATCTCCATGATTTTTAACGCTGTTTTTTCATGATGCTCACCAAATGTGGAACGAAACATGGGGATATCTTCAACCATGGTCGTCACATGTTTGGGCATCTCAATCGGGATGATATCCCCTGGTTTTAACTTCAATATTTGTCCAAGCGATAATGTCGCTTGAGATAAGTTTGCCCAAAGTTCTACATCGGCGAGCATGATCTCTTCGCGCATGGATTTTTCCCAGCGCCCATCATCCATGCTGCGATCACTTTGTAAACCGGTATCCAGTAATTCCCGAATAGGTTCCAACATGGAGTAGGGAAAAGTAATGTGTATATCGCCACTGCCACCATCTAAATCCACATGGAAAGTAGAGATGACCACGACCTCACTCGGGCTGACAATATTGGCAAATTGTGGGTTCACTTCGTGGTTAACAAACTCAAATTCAACCGGCATGACGGGTGACCAGGCTTCTGTCAGATCTTTAAAGCACAGGTTGAGTACCATATTGATGACTCGAAGCTCGGTTGAGGTGAACTCTCTACCTTCAATACGAGCCTGAAAGCGTCCATCTCCACCAAAGAAGTTATCCAGAAAGGTGAATACCAGTTTAGGTTCAAAAACAATTAACCCTGTGCCTCTCAGAGGATGCAGGTGAATCAGATTGAGGCTGGTGGGCACAAAAAGAGTATGAATGTATTCAGAAAACTTCATTACCTGAACACCGCCGACAGAGATCTCGGCAGACCGCCGCAGCATATTGAACAGACTAATTCTTAAATAACGACCAAAACGCTCATTAATCATTTCCAGGGTCGGCATTCGGCCGCGGATAATACGCTCTTCATTACCGAAGTCGTAGGGACGGGTACCGGCATTGTCACTATTCTCTGACCCATCTGTTTCAATATCGCCATCGCCCAAGCCATTGAGCAGCGCATCTACTTCATCTTGTGAGAGGATGTCATGAACGGCCATAGTTATTGCATGATGAAGCTGGTGAAGTAGACGGCTTCCAACTGTTCATCAACAGAAGATTCGTTTTTAAGAATCTCATTGATGGTATTCAAGCTGGACTGTTGAAGTGCTTTTGTTCCCTCAATAGTTTGTAATTCGTCATAATTTTGACTAAAGAACAGCATATTTAATTCATGTTGAATGGCTGGTAAGTTCAATGTCACAGCATCAATAACATCTTGAGAACGCGCTTTTACCTTGAGTTTGATCTGCATATATTTCACTTCCCCTTTGCTTTGTTCAGAGAAGTTGACGATAAAGGGGTCTTCAATCGCGTAGTAGATAGGTGGCTGTTTGACTTCAGCTTTTTCTTCCTCGGGTTCATCACCGCCACTCATCATGAAAAAGGCAGCCACACCCCCGCCTATCAGTAGTAGAGCGACAACGATAATGATGATGAGTTTTTTCTTACCACCTTTGCCTTCAGTAATTTCAATATCTTCGCGTTCTTCTGCCATAATGCTGTTTCCAATTTGTTAATTTCAAGTTAGCAAGTAATGTGCCGACTATTGGATGATAAAGCTTGTGAAGTAAACTTTTTCGATTTCAGGGTTACCTGTTTCTTGCTCTAAAATGTTTCTCACTTGTTCTGTGGCTTTTTTATCTAACTCTTCTCGTCCCTGCAGCGTGTTGAGTGATTCATAGGTCTGCTGTGAAAATAATGTTCTGAGTTCATCTTGAATCATTGGTAGGTTTAACACTGCATTGTCGAGTGCTTTTTGATCTTTAGCCATCAGAGCAACTTTGATTTGAAGATAACGGGCCCGTTTCTGACTTTGATTCACAAAGTTGATTGTAAATGGCTCTTCAATTTTGTAATACACAGAGGGTGTCTTTTCACTCTCATCGTCATCAGCAAATGTTGGTGTCACTAAGGCACAAAAGAATAATAAAATGATTAGCGACAGCGATTTCTTCATTGCTTGATATACTCCATGATTTCTTATGAAAAAGGTTTACACAGAATTATGACAAGCTTAGGCAATTGGTTAAAGAGGCAGGCATGAGTAAAACGCAAAAACACCCACATGCTTCTTGGTTCAGCAAAGTCTCTGATGTGATTTTGACGCTGCCACAATATGTGATTCCACAGCATGCCTTATCTGTTGTCATGCATGCCTTAACTCGTAGCCAGGTAAAGTGGTTTAAAAATGCATTCATTCGGTTTATTACTTGGAAGTTCAACGTCAATCTTAGCGAGGCCGCCGTTTCAGAACGCGCTTATTACGCTAGTTTTAATGCCTTTTTTACTCGTGAGTTGCGAGCAGGTATTCGTCCCATCGCTGCAGGTGAAGAGGTTATCGTTTCTCCTGTTGATGGTGCGATTAGTCAGCTGGGTCCAATCGTTGAGCAAAGTATTGTGCAAGCGAAAGGACGAAGCTACACAGTAGAAGAATTGTTGGGAGGAGATAAGGCCTTGGCAGAGCAGTATCAGCAAGGACAATTTGCCACTATTTATCTCTCGCCGCGTGATTACCATCGTATTCACATGCCAATAGCGGGAAAACTGAAGTCCATGCGCTATGTGCCGGGTAAACTATTTTCAGTAAATCCGCGGACGGCGAGAGCCGTGCCGAGACTCTTTGCTCGAAATGAACGCGTTATCTGTGTGTTCGATACCGACTTTGGCGAGGTGACTCTCGTGCTTGTTGGGGCTATTTTTGTTGGCAGTATGGAAACGGTATGGGCAGGTCAGATAACGCCTCCTTACGGTAAAAGCATACAAAACTGGACTTATGAAGGTGATGAAGCGTTGTCATTCGAAAAAGGTCAGGAAATGGGCCGGTTCAATATGGGCTCGACGGTAGTGATGTTACTACCTGCCGGCATGAAACCATTTAATCAAGCATGGCAGCCAGAGGAAAAAATTCAATTGGGACAGGCGATGAACTAAGTTTGTTTGCTGATGAAATAAAAAAGCCGGCAACTTGCCGGCTTTTTTGTGAGCGTATCTGCTTAGATATTGTTACGCCATGCGTGACATGAATTATCCTGAATACGACTCACTTCTTCAGGGCCCCATGTACCTGCAGGGTAGGTATGAACAAAGCCTTTATCTTTTGCCCATTTCTCGATGACAGGATCGACCACTTTCCAAGCCAGATTAACTTCATCTGAACGCAAGAACAATGAACGGTCACCTAAAATGGCATCCAGAATTAATGCCTCATAGGCATCCAAGCGATGCTTGGTGTCTTCATTTTCAACGGTTTCAAGCGCCACAGTATGGTTGTTTAATTCTAGACCAGGCTGCTTAGCTTGCAGTTCGATACGTAAAGTGTTGTCAGGTTGCAGACCCATTACAATCCAGTTGGCATGACTATCACCAATCACAGTATCTTTGAATAACTCTTGTGGTGGTTTCTTAAAGCGGATGGCAATCATCGCTTTAGATTCTGGCATACATTTGCCCGTTCTTAAGTAGAACGGCACACCACGCCAGCGCCAGTTATCGATGTACAGTTTCATAGCCGCATAGGTTTCAGTCACGCTGTCATTCGGTACTTCATCATCTTCCAGGTAACCAGGCTCTTTTTTGCCGTTGACTTCACCGGCCGCATATTGCGCACGGAAGGCATGATCATCAACAATATCTTCAGTGATGGGACGGATGGCTTTTAAGACTTTTACTTTTTCATCACGTAAAGATTCATCACCTAAATCTGCTGGTGGTTCCATCGCGACTAATGCCATCACCTGCATTAAGTGACTCTGAATCATATCGCGAAGTGCACCAGAGGTATCATAGTAACCAGCACGACCGCCCACACCTTGTTGTTCAGCATGTGTAATTTGAACATGGTCAATGTAGTTACGGTTCCATAATGGCTCGAGCAACAAGTTAGCAAAGCGGAATACAAAAATATTTTGTACGGTACCTTTGCCCAGGTAGTGATCGATACGGTAAGTTTGTTGTTCGGTAAAGTTTTTGCGCAAGATGCCTTCTAATTCTTCAGCACTCTTCTGGTCATAACCAAATGGTTTTTCAACGACCAAGTGGCGCCAGCCATTATCTTCTTTATTTAAACCAACAGCGGCTAATTGATCACCTACGACGCCAAATAGTGCTGGCGCAATTGAGAGGTAGAAGACGATATTTTGAGAGAAATTATTCTCTTCTGACGTGATCAGTTTGTTGAGTTCGTGGTAGCTGAAAGCATCGTTGATATCACATTTAAAGTAGTGAATACGATCCAGAAATGTATCAAGAAGTTCATTATTCACACCACCGCGTGCTTTAGGTGTGACAAACTCTGTTACTTGTGCTTTCCAGTCTTCTTGACTGGACTCACGACGACCCATGCAGATAATGCGCGTATCCGCTGTTAAGCGTTTTTCCGCATCAAGATGGTATAAAGCAGGCAATAACTTTTTCTTAGATAAGTCGCCTGTGGCGCCAAAAATAACAATGGTACAAGATTGCATGATTTCTCCCGTTTCAGGCTATTACTCAGCCGTTGACCGTATATAATTTGGAGAATTGTACAATTTTTGGGAGATAAGCGTGCGAAAAATTCTTTTTGCCAGTAGTGAAGTCCATCCGTTAATGAAAACGGGGGGGCTTGCAGATGTGTCTGCCAGCTTACCAGCGGCTCTGGCTGAGCATGGACAAGATGTCAGAATTTTTATGCCTGCTTATCGTCAGTGTCTGCAAAAAATAGAAAGCTCGCACACCGTTGCTACAATTAAACTGGATGGTTACCACCTCCCTGTGGAAATTATTGAAACCACACTTCCGGGTACTGAGGTCATCGTCTGGCTATTGAATTCCCCCTATCACTTTGATCGCAGTGGTGGACCCTACAGCCACCCTGGCGGACATGACTGGGAAGATAATGCCGCAAGGTTTGCATTGTTTTGTCGCGCTATTGTGGCTTTAGCCATGGATGATGCTGAACTGAACTGGAAGCCAGATATTTTGCATTGCAACGATTGGCAGACCGGGCTTGCACCGGCACTGCTCTCGTTGAGAGAGAATGCACCCCATACTATTTTTACTATTCACAATATGGCCTATCAGGGACTATTTGAGCGGCCGGTTTTTGACGCGCTGGACTTACCAGAGTCTCTTTGGTCAATCGATGGGCTAGAGTTTTATGGCTTGATGTCTTTTATGAAGGCCGGGCTGATATTGAGTGATCACATCACTACAGTCAGTCCTACTTATGCTAAAGAAATTTGTGACGCTGAGTTTGGTTATGGTCTGGAGGGATTATTATCTTATCGAGCCGAACAAGGGCGCTTAAGTGGCATATTGAATGGTATTGATTATCAAGAATGGAACCCGGCTACGGATCCTTATCTAAGACACCATTACTCAGTTAAAACACCAAACCGTAAAAAGAAAAACAAGCAGGCGCTCCAGCAACAATTTTATTTACCTCAATCTGAACAGACGCTCTTTATCGGCTTAATCAGTCGTCTGGTATCACAGAAAGGTATCGATTTGTCCATCGAAGCCATAACACGCTTACTGGAAGAGGGGCAGGATATTCAGCTGATTTGTCTGGGCAGTGGTGAAGCAGATTTTGAGCAAGCTTTGCGTGTACTTCGTGCGCGGTTTCCTGATAAAGTGGCATTGACCATTGGCTATGATGAAAAACTCTCGCATCAGATTGAAGCGGGGGTAGATGTGTTTCTGATGCCATCACGATTTGAGCCATGTGGCCTGAATCAGATGTATAGCCTGCGATATGGTACGCTACCGATTGTACGTAATACTGGCGGTTTAGCTGACACAGTTGTTGATGCTAACGACGAAAACCGTAAAATCGGTATTGCTAATGGATTTTGTTTTCATGAGGCTTCAGCAGAAGCATTATACGAAACACTGGAACGGGCGACCGCGCTGTTTCAGCATCCGCGGATATGGCGAAAACTGATGATCACCGCAATGGAGGGGGATTTCAGTTGGGAAAACAGCGCCAATATCTATATCGATCTCTATCACCATGTAAATGAACGTTAATACTATGACAGATTATGAACCTGTATTGAGTACTGTCGAGCAGCTATCTATGCTGGGCGATAAAGAGCTACGTCAACATGTTCGGTTTCTTGGCCATATTCTTGGTGAAGTAATTGATGAGCGTGCTGGTCGTGAGGTCTATGAAACGGTAGAGCGATTGCGTAAGGGGTTTATTAATCTTCGCAAAGACGATAACGCTCTATTACGCACGGAGTTGTTGAGTTTCCTGAATACGCTGGATGCCACCACATTACGTGAAGTCATTCGTGCGTTTAATTTGTATTTCAGTCTGCTGAATACAGCAGAAGAAGCCTTTAATTACCATAACCGTCTAATTCAGTTAAGAAATGGTCGTGATTTATGGCATGGATCGTACCTGGATACATTAAACCAGTTCAAGCAAGAGGGCGTTACCCTCGAACAACTTCAGCATATGATGGATACGATGGTATACATGCCTGTATTCACCGCTCATCCAACTGAGTCAAAGCGTCGGACTTTGATGGAAATTCTACGCCGTATTTTCTTATTAGACGAAAAGCTGACCAATGACCCTCTGACGGCATTTGAAGAAGAACGCACACGGTCAGAAATTAAAAAACAAGTGCAGTTGTTGTGGTCCACCGATGAAGTGAGGGCTGTTAAACCCACCGTTCGCGATGAAATCAAAAATGGTTTGTATTACTTTAACGTAAGTCTGTTTGATGCGGTGCCCAGAAGTTATCGCAATATGGAAAATGCCATTCGTCGCGTCTATAAAGACGAGATTGATGCAGGTGCGTCATTCAAAGTGCCAGGCTACATTCAATTCGGTTCCTGGATTGGCGGTGACCGAGATGGAAACCCTTATGTAACGGCTGAAACCACCGACATGGCGATTCAGTTACAAAAGCGCACAGTGATTCGCCGTTATCTGGAAGACGTGACTAAACTTAGCTACCAACTCACACACTCACAACCTTTGTGTGAAATAAGTGATGAATTAGCTGCCAATATTGATGAATCGGAACAACGTTACGCTGGGGCATTTCGTGCAAAACCAGACCGTTTTCTGAATGAACCTTACCGCAGAAAACTTTACATGATGCGGCATCGTTTGGAAGATAATCTACGACTATTGCAGCAATATTTTCGGCCTGATCTTGAGCCCACTGCATTGGGACTGGCTTATGACAACGAAGATGAATTACTGCAAGACTTACGCTTAATTCAACAGTCCCTGATCGCTCACGGGGATGCCGAGTTGGCGGGCAGTGAACTGACCGATTTGATCCGATTGGTGGAGACCTTTGGTTTTTATTTATATCACTTGGATGTGCGCCAGGAATCGACATTACACACGGAAGCGGTGAGCGAGGTGCTAAGACAAACAGGCCTGTGTGAAGATTATCAGCAATTAGATGAAACGCAACGTCAGTCAGTGTTGACGGATTTGTTAGCACGTCATGATTTACCCTCTTTGCCTGAATTAGAAGGGCAAAACAAAGAAATTCTGTCGGTATTTCAGTTAATGACACGACTGCAACAGGAAGTCAGCACCAATGCATTCGGCAGTTATGTGATTTCAATGACCCACCAGGCCAGTCATATTCTGGAAGTATTAACCTTGGGGCGGTTTGCTGGTTTATGTGGTTATACAGAAGATGGCAATACCTACTGCCACCTCCGAGTGTCACCTTTATTCGAGACCATTGAAGATTTATCTCATATCGAACCAGTGATGTCGGCATTACTTGAGAATGAACATTATCGTCGTTTATTAAGTGCCTCAGGCAATTTACAGGAAGTCATGCTGGGTTACTCCGATTCTTGTAAAGATGGGGGGATTCTGGCGTCTGTATGGAATTTGTATCAAGCCCAGCAGAGAATCAGTCACCTGGCCGAACAGCATGGCGTGCAATGTCGTATGTTTCACGGTCGTGGCGGTACGATTGGTCGCGGGGGTGGTCCAACTCATGATGCTATTCTGTCTCAGCCGGTTGGCACGGTGCAGGGACAAATCAAATTCACAGAGCAGGGCGAAGTATTGTCATTCAAATATGGCAATATCGAGACAGCTGCCTATGAATTGGGGATGGGTGTATCTGGTTTAATGAAGGCTTCACGAAGTCTGGTGGCTAAAACGCATCACGATGAGCCGGCCTTTATGGATGTAATGCATCAGCTCACGGCCTACGGCGAGCAGAGCTACCGTAAATTGACCGAAAACACCGCAGGCTTCCTCGATTATTTTTATGAGGTCTGTCCAGTGACTGAAATCGGTATGATGAATATCGGTTCCAGACCCTCACATCGTAAACAGGGTGATCGTTCCAAAGCATCGGTTCGCGCTATTGGCTGGGTCTTTTCCTGGGCACAGTCACGACACACCTTACCTGCATGGTATGGCATTGGTTCGGCGTTAGAACAGTGGCATCAAAATGATCCTGAGAAAATTGAAACGTTACATCGAATGGTCAAAGAATGGCGTTTTTTCAGTGCGCTTTTAAGTAATACGCAAATGTCCCTGTCAAAAGCCGATATGAATATCGCACGGCGCTATGCCGCTTTGTGTGAAAATGCATTTCAAGGACAGCAAGTATTCGAAGTCATTTCAGCAGAATATCATCGCACGGTAAAACAAGTCCTGCTTGTGGTGGGGGAGGACAAGTTAATGTCAGAAACACCGGCATTACGATCTTCTTTACGCCGACGTGAACCGTATCTGGATCCCATTAACTATATTCAGATTCTTTTATTGCAACGATATCGTGAGAACGCCTTATCTGAAGATGAACGAGATAAGTGGCTGGATCCGTTGCTGAGAACGATCAGTGCGATTTCTGCCGGTATGCGAAATACAGGTTAATTCGTCTGAGTTCGTAAGGTGCTGACAGTGAGCTGTGTGGTGAGCATAATCAGTAACACTGCAGCACCAAACACATATAAGCCCGGATGAATCTGAATACTGGCGATGGCACCAAGTTTGACAGTGACGATCAACATCGCCACGACCATGACATCAAGCATTGCCCAGCGGCCATAATCATGCATAAGATTCAATAAGGTCATCTTGAGTGGCGTAGGGTGGCTGTCAGCGAATAACAATCGGAACAGTAAGCCTAATTTAGCGAAAGGCATGAGGATACTGAAACAGCCGATAACAAAAAATAACACGTATTTTTCTGCTTTCCACAATTCTGTGATACCTGAAATGACAGAGAAATCATCACGAATGACCAGAAATTGCGTGATGGTCAACATCGGCATGAAAAGTCCGGCAATCAATAACACGCTGCTGATTAACAATAAGCCGCGTAATAAATAAGTAGATTTATTCTTGGGCACGGTCTTTTTTAGAAATGTATCTGGCTTTGGGGTCTTTTTTACTCTTTTGTTTATTGACTTTGCCTTTCGGTGCCAAGCCCTTCATTTTTATTACAGGTAATGACTGGCCAATATGATGTTCGATCCGCTCAAGGTTTTTTTGGTCATGGCTTTCCACCAGATTGACAGCAATACCTGATTGTCCAGCCCGCCCGGTTCTGCCAACACGATGAATATAAATATCACCACGAAATGGCACATCATAGTTAACGACGTGGCTCACTTGCGGTAAATCCAGTCCACGTGAAGCTACATCCGTTGCAACTAAGACTTTGATTTTTCCTTGACGGAATTTACGTGTTCGTTCTCGGCGATCTGCCTGAGAGAATTCACCATGCACCACCTGCGCAGAGATATTTTGTGACTGCAAATAGTCGGCTACTTCATCTGCGCGTTCTTTTTTATTGCAAAAAACCAAAGCACTTGCGCACTCGTCCGATTGAATCACAGCTTTGAGCAGTGCTTGTTTATGTTCACGATTATCAGCTAAATAGACACGCTGCTCGACCTGTTCGGCATAGTGATTTGAAGCATTCACATCTACTCGGGTAGCATCAGGCAGTAAGGTGTTAGCAAAAATTTCCACACCGGCACCAGCCAGTGTGGCGGAGAACAAGCAGGTTTGGAATGCTGTTGTAATTGAAGCTAATAATGTCGCGACATCAGGACCTTGTCCCATGTCCAGCATACGATCCGCTTCATCTATCACCACAAACTCAATCAGTGATAAATCGGCCTGCTCTTGTTCAACTAAGTTTAATAAACGGCCGGGTGTGGCAATGATGACATCACAGCCTTCATCCAAAACCTTTTGTTGAGCGGTGGGTGCCTGACCGCCGGTAATCATGGCAATATCAATTGGATCTTGTTTACTGAAGGTCTTCAGCACATGTTGAATCTGGAAAGCCAGCTCACGTGTCGGAGCCAGAATGAGAGCGACAGGTTCATGTGAACGATGCTTTCTGTCCCAGAGTTTTTGTAATAAAGGCACAACAAACGCTGCGGTCTTGCCTGTCCCTGTGGCCGCACAGGCCAATACGTCCTGACCGGCTAAAATAAGCGGGATCGTTTCTTCTTGAATTGGCGTAGGAGTGGTGTAGCCGTGAGCAGCGATAGCGCTCAACAGGCTGTCTTCTAACATGAGATCTTCAAATGACATTTAGCGGTGTATCCGGAATGCAGTGATGACGTTATCCATCATCATTGGAACAATAACAAGGTCTTTCTCAGGCATGACTGTATGGTCAGCACTACCTGGATTAAATTCAATCAAAGTTTCACTTCTTCCTTCAGGTGTGATTTTTAATAATCGGCCTTTCATCCAATCGGTGACCAGGTAATTCCCCTGACCATCTGCTTCGATGCCATCCAGATTACCCACGGGCGATTGGTCACCCAGGCTTTTCATCTGCTGTGTAATCAGATCAATGATTTTTAAATGTCCCGGCGTCTCGGTTTCAAATCCTTTGGTCATATTGCCCCAGCTGGCGACAATCAGATTATTATGCTCAACCAAAAGACCATTGGGGGATTCTAGAGCAGGGTCATCCATCCAGACATTAAATTCATCACCAGACAAGCGATAGATGCGGTTTGTCATCATGTCGCTGACGTAAACATGTCCCTGTTTATCAATGGCCACATCATTCAGAAATTGGGCATTCTCCGCGGGGTAACGCTTGATGATGCGTTGTTCAGCAATATCAATGACCACCAGTTCATCAATATCAGAAACATAGAGATGGTTACCACTGAGTGCCAATCCTTTTGGGGCATTGAGGCCATCCAGCCAATGCAGTTTTTCAATCTCACCTTTGACTGACAATTGGCTAATAAAGCCATTACCATCTGCATCTAGGGGATTGCCATTAACATTCGAGACATATAAATGTTTTGTGATGGGATCATAGATAACAGACTCAGGTGTTTTAAGTTCTGCCGGGCTGCTCCATACAGGTGACAGCACTGTGTTAGCACAGACCTGTACTGACATTAATAAGCCGGTCAGCAATAGCGTTAACCGTTTCATCATCTTCTCCAATAACAATCTGAGTGCATAATAACAGGCCAAGCTCTATCCCGCTCAAGCGTTTAGAACCAGTAAGCTGCCTGCCACCATTACCAGACAAGCTGATAAGCGTCGCCAGAGATGTTCTTCATTAAAAATGCGGTAGCCAAGGAATACCTGTAGCACCATACTTAGTTGAAATAATGCCAGAGAATAAGCGACCAAAAGCTGTGAAAATACCAGCATAGTCATGTATTGCATCAGAAAGATCAGACAGCCCAGATAAACAAAAGGGCGGATGTTATGTCGCGCTTTTGCGATATTGGTGGTGATATCTTTTTTGATAAAAAGCCATTGAGTTAAGGCTGCCAACGGCAAACCCAATAAACACCAGAACACGGTTGTGGCTAAGGCTCCACCTTCTATCACTGCTGTTTTCAGCGGTAGAGTGCCGATAGAAAAAAGCAAAATCGATAAAAACCGGTATTGAACGCCTTTGTCTTTGAACAAGGTCAACATGCGGCTTTGCGAAGTCGTTTTGGGCGGAAATAAAAAATAGCTCCCCACCACAATGACCGCGACACCAAAAAAGCCTTGAAGGCTGGGGATTTCTCCAATAAATATCATTGCCAGTATCATGGAGATAACGACTTTGTAGGCATTCAAAGGCCCAAACACAGATAGATCTGTTTTTGATAAAGACATGACCAGGTAGACCGTACCCGCCATATCCAATAAGGCGGCAAAGAAAATATTTATCCAAAAATTGCTTGTCAGTGTAAACAGGTCAAGCAAAGAAAGTAGTGGCAGACAGATAACGGCTAGAACAAGATAAGAACTAAAAACAATAAACAGTGAGTCAAAGCCACGGTGAGTCAGTTGCTTTTGAAAAACATTAGAGAATGCCGAGAACAGTAACCTGCTCAGCACAACGAGGATTTCCATGGTTATTCCTCAGTTGTGCTGGCCTGGTAATGCTGATTTTCATCAAGCTGATAGGTAGTAAAAATGCTGTATTGTTGGTTTGGGGTAAACTCAATAACGGCAAAATTATCTTTGCGGGGGCCCATTTCCATGCCGGGCGTACCTACTGGCATTTGAGGAACAGCGAGCCCGGTGATAGTGGGTTTTTGTGTCAGTAAACGCATGATATCAGCAGCTGGTACGTGCCCTTCGATAACATAACCTTCGATCACGGCCGTGTGACAAGAGTGCATAGCATGAGGGACGCCTAACTTTTCTTTAACGGCATCAAGATTGTGTGTTAATTGATCGGTGACATTGAATCCGTGATGCTCAAGGTGACTGATCCACTTATGACAACACTGACAATTCGGGTTACGGTAAACCTTGATATCAACTGGTTTATCTAAATTGATAGTTGATTCAGACCACTCTGAGTCTGCATAAGCAGTTGTATTCAACAAACAGATCAGTAAAAAAAGAAGCGTTTTCATTTATAAATATTCAACATAGATTTCAGTATCGTGACTGCTTTTTTCAACCTGGCTCAAAGCATTGATGACCGATCTTTCATTAGTTGGGTCAGCCTGTTCGCTGAGAAAAAAACAGTCGCAGCCATATTCGACTAACTTGGCATAATCATTAGTGTTTTTTAGATCTGGATTCAACCAGACCGTCGCTTGCTCTGCCTGTATATCTGGAGCCGCTTCAGCTAAACCATCGGCTGTAAAAATCAAGAAAATCATTGGGCCGGTTCAAGGTTTAAGTATGTTCGTTCAGATATTTGAGACCAATCGGCATCCTTTTGCCGGAATGCCTGATATGCATTGAAGACACGTTTAAATTTCGGATTCTTCTCGGCTTCTTCGACTAAAGTTTCATCTGACAGGGTTTTTAAACGTTGCAACACATCATCTGGGAAGGGCGCTATAGTAATGTCATCACGTGCTTTCAGAATTTGTAATGCCTCAGCGTTTTTATGCTCCATCTCTGCCAGCATGGCCAGGTTTTCTGCTTGAGCTGCATTCGCGACGATAGCTTGCAGATCAGGTGGTAGGCTGTTCCATGCACGCTCATTCACCGTTAA
Organism: Methylophaga sp.; assembly: GCA_002706095.1. Taxonomy (GTDB): domain Bacteria; phylum Pseudomonadota; class Gammaproteobacteria; order Nitrosococcales; family Methylophagaceae; genus Methylophaga; species Methylophaga marina. The sequence goes on from PAJP01000021.1 coordinate 189,109, forward strand.
CTCCAGGACGGTGCCAGGTTCATGCCAACCTGGATAGTAATAATGCTCTGCAGCGCGATACAGACCTAAGCGCTCGTCATGATATGGCCCAATCCATTCAGTCGCATCAATCGTATTGCGTTCAAGCGCACTATAGACTTCACTGCCGGCCAATAAAACAGGGTTACCACCGGCTTTGGCTAATACCTTGCCACCTAAGCCTGGAATACGCATTTTTAATCCCTGCAGATCATCAACAGAATTGATTTCTTTATTAAACCAGCCGCCCATTTGGACACCAGTGTTACCCAGCGGGAAAGGGATAACATGGAATGGCTTATAGACTTCACGCCATAATTCGAGGCCGCCACCATCGTATAACCATGAGTTCATACCTAATGCTGTCATGCCAAAGGGGACGGTGGAAAAGAATTGCGCTTCAGGGACTTTACCGGCCCAGTAATAGGCACTGCCGTGCCCCATTTCTACCGTGCCCTGTGATACGGCTTCAAACACCTGTAAAGCAGGGATGAGTTCACCGCCGGCATAGACTTTAATTTCCAGTCGTCCATTAGACATGGACTTGATATTGGCAGCAAAACGTTCAGCACCTTCCTGTAATACAGGGAAACCGGGCGGCCAGGTTGTGACCATCTTCCATCGGTAACTCTTTTTATAGTCTGTATTATCAGTGACAGATTGTGATTGCTCACTTTGTCCACATGAGGCCAGCATGAAAGTCATTAGACCCACAATGACAGAACGTGAAAAACAAGATGCCAACATAGATGTATGTCCCTAATTAAAGTATGTCTAATTTAGCATAAGCCAGTACTAACCACTTACTACCAGCATGTTTGAAGTTGACTTGCACTCGCGCATTTTTGCCTGAACCTTCGGTATCAACCACGATTCCCGGGCCAAACTTTTGATGATGCACCTGCTGTCCGGTTTTGATGCCTGTTTCGTTCATTGTCTGCGTGTCTCGACCACGAACACCATTCAGGCTGGGAGAGATATGGTTTTTGCGAGCACGAACTTCTTCTGTACACTCGGCCGGAAGTTCACTCAGAAAACGTGACGGGCGTTGAATCATTTCTTGCCCATAGAGAAAGCGCGATTCTGTGTACATCAGATAGAGGGTTTTTCTCGCGCGTGTCATGCCGACATAACAAAGCCGTCTCTCTTCGGCAAGGCGGACAGGATCATCACTGGACTTTTGTCCGGGGAACAGACCTTCTTCCATGCCCACCATAAAGACGATTGGAAATTCGAGACCTTTGGCGGAATGTAATGTCATTAATTGCACGCAATCTTCCCAGCGGTCAGCCTGATTCTCACCGGCTTCGAGTGCAGCATGGGCAAGAAATGCATCCAGATCCGACATGTCTTCTGCTTCTTCAGGTTTGTGAAACTGTTTGGTCGCTGAGATTAATTCGTCCAGGTTATCAATCCGACCTTGCCCTTTTTCGGTCTTATCTTTGGCAAAGTGGGCTTTTAGGCCACTTTCATCAATGACTAACTGTGTCAGTTCATTTAAGCCCATCACGGTGTCTTGTTCAGGAGTCAGTGAATCAATCAGTGTGATAAAACCCGCTAGCGCATTACCTGCTCGTGCCGCAAAGGCTTTAGCATCGAGCATCTCTATGGCACTATGCCACATTGAAATACCGCGTTCACGAGCATATTGGCGTACTTGTGTGAGAGTGGCAGCGCCGATACCGCGCGTAGGTGTGTTGACGATACGTTCAAAAGCGGCGTCATCGAGACGGTTTGACACCAGACGCAAATAAGACAGAACGTCTTTTATTTCAGCCCGCTCAAAAAAGCGTAAGCCACCATAAACCCGATAGGGCATAGCGGCTTGTAATAAGGCTTCCTCAATGACCCGTGATTGCGCATTCGAACGATAGAGCACGGCAGCATCACTTCTTTTCCCACCGTTTTCTACCCATTTACGGATTTGCTCGACAAGGTATGAGGCTTCGTCACGTTCGTTGTAGGCGTTATAAATCTGGATGGGATCGCCATCATCATCCTCTGTCCATAATTCTTTGCCTAAGCGTTCACTATTATTGGCAATAACCGCATTAGCTGCTTTGAGAATATTGCCAGTAGAACGATAGTTTTGTTCTAGACGGATGGTGCTGGCACCCTGATAGTCGGTGTCGAACTGTTGAATATTTTCTATACGTGCACCACGCCAGCCATAGATAGACTGATCATCATCCCCCACGATAAACAGGTGTCCGCTAGTTCCGGCGAGTAATCTAAGCCAAGCGTATTGCAAGGTATTAGTATCCTGAAACTCGTCGACTAAAATTTGTTTAAACCGCTGCTGATAGTGCGCCAGAATATCGGGGCGTTTTAACCAGAGCTCATGGCTTCTTAATAAAATTTCACCGAAATCGATGACCCCAGCTCGTTGACAAGCTTGTTCATAGGCAAGGTAAATGGCCAGCATATTTTTTGAATAAGGGTCATGACCTGCCTGAATATCTTTGGCACGCAGGCCTTCATCTTTTTGTGCATTGATGTACCACTGGGCCTGTTTAGGTGGCCATTGAGCTTCATCCAGTTCCATCGCGCGGATGATGCGTTTCAGCATCCGAAGTTGATCATCGCTATCCAGAATCTGGAAATTTTGAGGCAGGTCGGCTTCTTTCCAATGTGAGCGCAATAGGCGGTGAGCTAAGCCATGAAAGGTCCCTACCCACATGCCGCCTGGTGGATAACCCAGAATCTCTTCAATACGACCACGCATTTCTGCAGCCGCTTTATTGGTGAAGGTCACAGCTAAAATATTACCCGCTGAAAAACCTTCTGCTTGTATCAGCCAGGCTATTCGGTGGACTAATACCCGTGTTTTTCCACTACCGGCTCCCGCCAGAATCCTGGCGTGGCCTAGAGGTGCAGCAACTGCTTCACGCTGTGGTTTGTTTAGATCGTTTAAAAGCTCTGAGACATCCATTTTGTGATCATATCGTTCAGAAATAAATAAACCAGCACATTACCCGGTCTGATGGATATGAACTGGTCAATTGATGTTATGCCATATCAGTCGGGCGGGGGACTGATAGCGTATCTGCATAACGCTCATTGTAAAAATCAAACTCCCCGCAACAAGAATGCTTGCGGGGAGTATGTATTTTTTAGATGTTGCTATCTAAAAATGCAGCCAATTGTGATTTTGTTAAAGCACCTACTTTTGTGGCTTCAACTTCACCATCTTTAAACAACATTAATGTTGGGATACCACGGATACCGTAGCGTGGTGGAGTGTCCTGATTTTCGTCAATATTCAGCTTGCAAACTTTCAACTTACCAGCGTATTCGGTCGCGATTTCATCCAATACAGGGGCGATCATTTTGCATGGACCACACCATTCAGCCCAGTAATCGACCAACACAGGCAGGTCAGACTGTAGTACTTGGCTATCAAAGTCGCCATCGGTCACGTGGGTGACGTTTTCGCTCATGTTTTATCTCCAGTGGTATATAAAGTATCGTGGGTCTATACTCCCATACGATATAGCCTAACATTTTTTCCTATCACAAAAGGTAATGCAAGTATTCTATGAGTGCACATCTAACCGAGCAGGCCTTCTCATCCTTGCCACTCCACGCTTCACTAAAAGCCGGGCTGGCAAAGGCCGGATTCGAATTCTGTACCCCGATTCAAGCTTCTGCGCTGCCATTATTACTATCAGGCCGTGATGTTGCTGGTCAGGCACAGACAGGAACGGGCAAAACCATTGCTTTTTTACTTGCTACCTTTCAATGCCTGCTTGAAAAAAAGCCTGCCGAAAATTGGGACGGAAAACAACCACGCGCACTGATTTTAGCTCCGACTCGCGAATTAGCCATTCAAATAGCGAAAGATGCAGAAAAACTTAATGCTGAATCAGGACTGCGTATTGGTATCGCACATGGAGGCAAAGATTACCAACGTCAGCGCGATATGATTACGGGGGGGCTGGATATTTTAATCGGCACGCCTGGGCGCTTGCTGGATTATCAGAAACAACACGTGTTCAGTTTAAAATTCATTGATGTCGTTGTACTTGATGAAGCCGATCGGATGTTTGATCTGGGCTTTATTAAGGATGTCCGTTATTTCTTGCGTCGTATCCCTAAACCCGAGCAACGTTTAGGGATGTTGTTTTCAGCGACATTGAGCTACAAAGTTAGCGAATTAGCTTACGAACATATGAATAACCCAGAAAAGGTTCAGGTCGAACCTGAAAAAATGATGGGGGATCGTATTGAAGAATGGGTGTATTACCCGGCGAATGATGAAAAAATTCCTCTGCTGCTGGCATTGATTAAACGTTTGAATCCTGAACGGGGCATTATTTTTGTCAATACAAAACAAGCTGCAGATGTTGTCTGGGGATATTTGGAGGGGAATGGCTACAAGGCTTCATTATTGTCTGGTGATGTGCCCCAGAAAAAACGTGAACGCTTATTGCAACATTTCCAAGATGGCGAATTTCCCTTCCTCGTCGCCACTGATGTTGCTGCGCGAGGATTACATATTCCTGAGGTGAGTCATGTATTTAATTATGATTTACCCCAAGATGTAGAGGACTACGTTCATCGCACGGGACGGACTGCTCGAGCAGGGGCTAGCGGTGTTGCCATCAGTTTAGCGTGTGAAGAATATGTATTTTCACTGCCAGATATTGAAGCTTATATCAAACATAAATTACCATTAGCATCAACCTCTGATGAGCAACTCGACACACCCAAGCCACGAGTAAAAAAGGAAAAAGAAGCCTCACCACAACGAAAAAGACACGACGCGAATAAATCATCAAAGCCACGACGCAGGCGTCCAAGGCAAGAAAAAAAGTAATGATAGATGCAGATCAACAATAACAGACAAGCGAATTTTTACCCGCTGGTTCCTACTGAACCACGCAATAATGCGCGTTTGCCTGTTACTTTTGATGCTGCCGCTGAATACACCGCCACCATCGTTGATAAAGAACAAGCTGATACAAGCAATGTCGTTGTGCCAGTGGTCTCTACACAAGATAGTCAGCAAGCGCAATTTGTCAGGCAGTTTATCGGCACTGAACGTGACTCATCTTCATCTGAACGACAAAACAATCTATTACCAAAGTCTGTACAGCAATATTTATATATCAAGGACATGAATAATGACTCAAAGCCATCAGGAGGGCAGTTAGTGGATGAGATGGTTTAGCGTTTTATGGCTTGTTTTTTTCATTACGGGATGTGCGACAAGCGGAAATAATAGTCAGTCAAATAACGGTGTCTCTAGACTGGCCAAGAGTGACATCGATGAAGTAATAGAACTTCATCAACAAGCAGTGATGGTGCAGTTAAAAAGATTAATGTTGAAGCTTTACAAACGTAACCCCAATCTTCGTCATGACAGGGATATCAGAACCATCAAAGAAAGTGTAGAGCGGACATTCTCCAGAGAGGTGGATTTCATCTATCCCGAATGGGCTATTATCAAAAGACCAACCGATATAATCCGACTCTCTCTTGATGAACGTTTTCAGGGGGATCGTGTACTTGCCTATATTGTCGGCTTAAGAAAAATGCTGATGGCATCTTATGATAACCACAGCGAATTTTTTTATCTGACCTCTATCGATCAGCAAAAACTCTATAACAGTGCTCGTAATATAGAAATTGCGGCATGGTTGTTGGCAAAGAAACGTGATCGTGACGGTAATCTACTGATGTTGAGCGATAGCTTATCAGGCGAGATACGTAATTTAAGTTACCAACGACTGTTTGGAAAAATGATTGCTACCCAAGATAATCTTGCTCAAATCATTGCGCAGAAGAATGGGCGTATTATTAAGACATTTGTCGTGCGAGCGGCCACGCTTGTTTTCTTACCTATTTAGGTTTTGTGTGACCAGCGACCCCAGCAGTTAATACAAAACGCATGGCTTGTTCCATGCTCATATCAATCGGTTTTAACATGCGTCTTGGCATGATCACAGGATAGCCGCCGATGTTATAACTCATTGGTAAATACACCAGCACACGATCTTCATCATCTTTGGTTGGCAGATGCTCTGCACTGTCCAATGTGATAAAGCCAATCATCTCCATACCATTATCCAGTTTGACGGAAACAACCTGTTCAAACTCAGTTTCTCGTCCCGGTGTGAAGTAATGAAAAAAGTCATGCATGCTGCCATAAATTGATTTGATGACTGGCAGGTGATACAGCAAGCTTTCTGCACCCTTGAACAAGCGCTTGAAAACATAGAGGCGCATTAAAATACCGAGAGTGAAGATCAAGGCAATAGCGGCTAAAAAACCCATCCCCGGCCAATACATGTAATCCGGTAACAGAAACATGATGACTTGGCTTAATGCTTTTTCTGCAGAAGAAATGACCCAATAAATCAGATAGAGCGTAATGGTGATAGGCAGAATAGTGATTAAGCCGGTCAAAAACTGACGGGTAAGAAATCGAAACATAAACTAGGCTCCGCGAAATGAAAGTGTGGTCATCTGATCTGAGAAAGACGAAAGGGGAATAAATTAATCACGGCCATAGTGACGCTGAGCCAGTTTAGGCGTGGCAAAAGAACGGCTTGCTGCTTGCTGCATAAAAAGGTTTTTCAGTAAGCGACTTTGGTTGACATGACGCAAGCCAAATTGACGTAGCCATCTCACCGGAGCGATGCGATTAGTAAAGACACGCTTGAACATATCCATGCTCATTTGCATCAGCAGATTATCAGCATGTCGTTGTCGTTGGTATTTTTGTAACGTATGTAGCTGACTAATATCACGATTATGCATGGCAGCATCGATAATAACTTCGGCTAGCGTTGCTGCATCCAACAAACCGATATTGACGCCTTGTCCAGCTAATGGATGAATTGTGTGTGCGGCATCACCGACCAGAACAATGCCTGGTTTGATATATGTCTCGGCATGACGTAGTTGAAGCGGAAAAGCATCACGATGGCTGATGTGGGTGACTTTTCCCAAACGTTCTTCAAATGCCACATTCAGTTCATCGATAAATTCATCATCGCTGAGCGATAACAGACGATCAGCATCGTCATTTTTAAGTGTCCAGACGATTGAGCATTGATGATTATCTTTTAGAGGTAAAAACGCAAGCGGACCATCAGTTAAGAAGCGCTGCCATGCGGTGTTTTGATGAGGATGCTCAGTGGTGACATTACACACCAGGCCTTTTTGATGGTATGACCAGCCTTTTGTCTGGATGTTAGCCAGCTCTTTAATGGCGGAATGAGCACCATCTGCCGCGATAATCAGTTGTGTTTTTACTATGCGTCCATCCTCGAGACGGAGTTGCTGGTTATCAATAGCCACTGGTTTGGCTGGGCAAATCACATCAATATTAGCTTGTTGCTGACAGAGGCTGAAACTGGTTTGTTGCAGCTGCCGATTCTCAATGATATGACCTAAGTTGCTGGTACCCATATCTGCACTATTGAAATGAATCTGACTCTCACTGGTTTCCCAGACTTTCATATCAGAAAATGCAGATAGTCGTGCTGGTGGCAGCATTGACCATATTCCCAGATTTTTCAGAATGGCTTCACTACCTTTGGTCAATGCACTGACTCTGATGTCAAAGGAATCGTCAGCAGTTAATGGTTCAACATGACGAGCCTCTATTAAGGCAATGGTGAATTGGTCATAACGTGATAATGCCAGCGCCAGACAGGCTCCCACCATGCCACCACCGACAATCGTAATATCATATTGCTGTTTCATGATAAGGGAACACCTCGAGCTAATTTGGGCTGTGCTTGTGCCAATCCCATACTTTTCTGTGCCAGCCAGTGTTTCATAACAGGCATCGTATCCATCAGCGTAAGTCCTGCCCCTCGCAGATGACCTAATAGCGGAATATCATTACTGAATAATCGCACCAGTTGGTCTGTGGATTTAACAACCTGATCCTGATCTTGCTGACGTTGCTGCTGATAACGTTGCAATAACTCAGCGTGACCGCAATCTTTGGCATCAAAAATATGTTCAGCCAATACCGCGACATCACGTAAGCCAAGATTGAATCCCTGACCAGCAATGGGGTGCAGGCTGTGTGCGGCATTTCCAATAAATACGATTCGAGCTTGAACTGGCATGTCAGCTTGCATCAATATCAATGGGTAACTGTTACGCTCGCCAACACGAATAAACCGTCCGGCACGATAGCCGAAGTGATGTTGTAATTGCTTTAGAAATGCTTCCTCTGGAAGTGAGAGCAATGCACTTTCTTCACCCGCTTTGACTGTCCATACTAAGCTGCTTCTTTTATCCATCGGCAATAAAGCCATGGGACCAGATGTAGTGAAACGCTCGTATGCCCAACCATGATGTGGTTTATCTGTAGAAATATTGGCGGTGATAGCGACCTGACTGTAATCTTGCTCCCAGGCACTTAAGTTCAAACAGTGACGGATAGTCGATTCACGCCCATCAGCGGCAACAAGCAGTTTGGCAGTCAGAGTGTCATGGTTATCTAACGTGACTTTCACATGTTCAGCTTCAGTGACTACTGCACTCACCGTGCTTGGACAGAATAATGTCAAATTATCGAGTTGCTGCAATTGCTGGTTGAGTGCGTGGCCTAAATATTTGGCTGTAATGACTTGGCCGAGTGCCGGCACTTTTTCCTGTTCGGCCGATAAGCGTGTCACACCAAAGCGGCCTCGCTCAGACACGTGAATGTGTTGGATGGGACTGGCGTGCTTTTCGATAGCAGTCCAGACATCCATTGTTTCGAAGATACGTTGCGAACCATAGCTAAGTGCAATGCCACGATCATCGTAACTGGGCTGGGAGTTTGTTTCTAATGATTTCGCTTCTATAAGACCAATCTTCAGCCGACTCTCTTTCAAAGCGATAGCCAGGCTGGCGCCAGCCATACCGCCTCCCACAATCAACACATCAAACAGGCTGTGATTCACGTTTTAGATTGCCTCTGCCATTAATGCTTCAATCTCGTCGATTTCCTTAGGGGCCGCTTCAGTGAGTACTTCGCAACCGTCTTTTGTCACCAGTACGTCGTCTTCAATCCGAATACCGATAAAGTGCCACTTTTTATCGACATGATCTTGATCGCGGATATAGAGACCAGGTTCTACCGTTAATACCATGCCGGGTTCTAATAAGCGCCACTCACCTCCGACTTTGTAGTCACCGACATCATGTACATCCATTCCCAGCCAGTGTCCAGTTCGGTGCATATAAAACTCACGGTAAGCGCCTTCTTCGATGAGTTGATCGACATTGCCGTTGAGAATGCCTAATTCAACTAAGCCTTGTGTTAAGACCTCAACCGCTGCTTCGTGTGGTTGATTCCAATGATTGCCTGGCTTCACTGCAGCAATGGCGGCTTTTTGTGCATTTAAAACGATTTGATATACGGCTGCCTGAGCGGTAGTGAACTTACCATTAACAGGAAAAGTGCGAGTAATATCGCCTGCGTAACATTCGAATTCTGCACCGGCATCAATCAGCAATAACTCATTACTTTTCAACTTGGCACTGTTTTCAATGTAATGCAGGATACAGCCATTCTCACCGCCACCTACAATAGACGGGTAAGCAGGGGAGCGACAGCCATTTTTCATAAACTCATGAATAATTTCTGCTTCGACCTCATACTCCCATTTACCTGGTTTGGTAAATTGCATAGCACGAATATGAGCTTGGGCCGACACGCTTGCTGCCTGTTTCATGGCTTTGATTTCCTGACTGCTTTTAAATAATCTCAGCTCATTCAGGCAATGCTCCAGTTCAATAATCTCTGTTGGCGAATGTTTACCAGAGCGTGCTGCCTGACGCAGGTGATTCAACCAAGACACCATGTGCTGATCAAAGCTCGGCTGATTTCCCATGGTGTAATAGACTTTTTCTTTACCTTCCAGCAGACCAGGCAGGATATCGTCAAGATCACTTATTGGGTAAGAGTCATCGGCGCCAAATTCAGCGATGGCACCTTCCTGACCTGCGCGATAGCCATCCCAGATTTCTTTATCCAGGTCCCGCTCACGGCAGAATAAAATATACTCGCCATGTTCTCTTCCCGGAATCAGCACCAGTACGGATTCAGGCTCATCAAACCCTGTCAGGTAGTGGAAACTACTATCACTTCGGTAGGGATAGTCGACATCACGGTTACGGTTAGCCACTGGCGCGTTGGGTAATACAGCGATCGTATCTGGGCCCATAATATCCATCAGATGTTGACGGCGTTTGGCGAATTCTTTCTTTTGCATTAGTGTTCAGTCGCTTCCTCAGTTGGGTCGGTAGGTTGCAATTCTCCGTAAAGTAAAAAAAGACCCATACGAATATATTCTACGAGTTCTTCAAAATTGGCACGTTCTTCTTCTGTGTCTTCTACATTGTCAAAATTAACCTGACTGATTTTGATGACATCAGTCACGTATTCCTGACAATCATCAGAGAGTTCCGTTTCATTGGTCATGCCTGATGTACCGAGACCGAATACAAGCCCTTGACACCAGTCTGCCATCGCCGATAAACGTGAGACAATTGGTGCATTGTCATCCGGAAGTTCCATTTGAAAGTCAAAATCCAAGCTGTTAAGAGACTGAATCGTGTCATCAAACAGGTGTGTTAAATCTTGTTTCTCTTCTTCGGCAGGCGAGAAATCTTCAAATAATCGTGTGTACCAGCTTTTACGATCGGCGAGAGCGTCCATACAAAGCAAACCACATAAAGCGCCCTGGAGTTCAGCGAGACTGGCAGGCCCATCACCGTTTTGATTATCGGGCGATAGAGATGGAAAGTAGAGTTGTGACATAAACTTAAAACCTGAATAATGGCAAAAAAGATATCTTGTTCAATGTTATGCATTGGAACATAAATTGTTCCTATTATGACAGTTGTTGACCGAGTCGGCAGCGCACGTCTATAGTTAGGCTTTATTCTCGCACAGCGAAAGAACTCATATTAATGGATAAGAACGCGATACAACAATTGGAGCAACAAGTGGATGAGCTACTTCGTACCAGTCGTCGATTGCGGGAAGAGAACATGCTGTTGCGCTCTCAACAAACAGCGTGGCTCTCAGAACGTTCTCAACTGATCGAAAAAACCGATGTGGCTCGAAGCCGGATTGAGAAGATGGTGAGTCGTTTAAGAGAATTGGATAGCGAATTATGAGTTCACCGGTAACTGTGACGATTTTGGGCAAGGAATATCAAATTGCTTGTCCGGAAGAAGAAAAAGAGGCGCTGATTGCGTCTGCCAAGATGGTCCATGACAATATGGAAAAGATTCGTCAAAGTGGCAAAGTGGTAGGTGTCGATCGTATCGCAGTCATGGCAGCACTCAACTTAGCGCACGAGTTGCTTATTTTCAAACATGACGAAGGTCATGACATGGAAAAAGTAAACAACAAAATTATGCAGTTGAAAGAGCGTGTTAGCGCTTTTCTGGAAGAAGATAGACAATTGGAGCTCTGAAAAACTTGAGCTAAGCATAGGGAATTTGCGTATCATAGGTTATGTCCCTGCGGTGCTCGATAGCGACATGTGTGTCTTGAGCCGATAAGCAAATGCTTAAGGAAACTGACAATCCGAAGTTGAAAAACAGGCCCGCTTGACGGGAAGTTTGCCATCTTCATGAAGTTTCCCTCTTGAATCTCATGGTTCAAGAACCCCCGTCGCACCGACACTGTGGGGCTCAATTTCCCCCTTCATCCTCACCTCGATCTTAATCATAAAAAGAAGCCGATCTCATCGGTGGGGATGTTTTTCCTTGTTGGTTTTCACCATCACCACCATTTCCCAATGGTTTGCTTTTTTAGGCTTTTTTTCTGTGGCGGTTCCGTCTTGATCAATAGTTGTGATATGTTGCTGAAAAACATAAAAACTATATTAAAGAGAGGAATATTACTGATGTCATGGTTTGATAACTTGGCCAGTCGGCTATCCAAGAAACATATCATCGCCAAACCTGGGTTTAATCGCTGGCTAATTGCCCCTGCTTCTGTCGCTATTCATTTGTGTATCGGTTCGGTCTATGCTTGGAGTATTTTTAATCCAGCCCTGACGAAACAGTTTGGTGTGGTGGCCAGTGCTGCTGATGACTGGAGCTTTTCATCTGTTGTCTGGATTTTTTCTACCGCGATTGTGTTTCTGGGATTAGCAGCAGCCATTGGGGGGAAATGGCTTGAAGAAGTAGGGCCAAGAGCGACCGGATTTCTCGCTGCTTGTTTATGGGGTGGTGGCTTTCTCGTTGGCAGTATCGGCATTGCCACACACGAGCTTTGGCTCATTTATTTGGGGTATGGTGCTATTGGTGGTTGTGGTTTAGGGCTTGCCTACGTCACGCCAGTCAGTACCTTGATTCGCTGGTTCCCTGATAGACGTGGTATGGCGACAGGTATCGCCATCATGGGGTTTGGTGGTGGTGCGATGATAGGCGCGCCATTAATTACTTACCTATTGAGTTTGTATTATCGAATGCCTGAATATTTAGGCAAAGTCACCGACGTTAACCTGATTACTGAATCGGGTAGGCGCTATGCTGAAGTGGCAGGTCAACAAGTTGAAGTTGTTATTGCTTCCGCAGCGGATATGTTAAAGACCCCTGTGCCTGGGCCAGAAGGGGTCTATGTCGTGGGCACAGGTGATACCGGAGCGACCAGTGTCTTCATCACGCTTGGTATCGTGTATTTTATCGTGATGACTATCGCAGCGTTTAGTTTTCGAGTTCCAGCTAAAGACTGGAAACCAGACAACTGGACGCCTCCAGCCAAAGATCAATCTACAAAAAACCGTCTGATTTCTGACAACCATGTTCATATTGATCAAGCGATAAAAACACCGCAGTTCTATCAACTATGGATTGTATTGTGTTTTAACGTGACGGCAGGTATTGGGGTGATCGGGGTGGCAAAAACCATGATTACTGATATTTTTAGTCCGAGCCTGCCAGGAATTGTTGATGCCAGCTTCGCTGCTACCTATGTATTGATGATTAGCGTGTTTAATATGTCAGGGCGTTTTTTATGGTCTACAGCATCTGATTACATCGGGCGTAAAAATACCTATCATTGCTTCTTCTTGTTGGGGGCATTGTTGTATTTATCTATCCCCTTTATAGCTACACAAGCTAGTGTGAGTCCGAGTGTGACTGCATTAATCATGTTCTATGCCGTTACCATGATCATATTCACTATGTATGGCGGTGGTTTTGCCACTATTCCAGCTTATCTGGCTGATATTTTCGGTACGATGCATGTGGGTGGTATTCATGGTCGATTGTTAACAGCCTGGAGTACCGCTGGCATTTTAGGACCATATGTGATTACGCATCTGCGTGAGCACTCGATGAATAAGGTTTTACATGAATTAGCAGCTAAAGTTGATCCAGCTGCATTCCTGCAAAAGTTTGGGGCGAGTATTGATAATCTCGATGAGTTGATTGCCGCGAAAACAGTGTCCATTTCACAGCTGATGGAGATTGCACCGGCAGGGACTTTAGATCCTACTCCAAGCCTTTATAATTCAACTATGTATGCCATGGCTGGATTACTTCTTGTGGCATTCCTGGCGAATTTGTCTATTCGTCCAGTTAGAGAAAAACATCATGTGCAAAACACACATCCTGAATTAGCTCAGGAACATAAATGAAGTCTGTACTTTCGCAAAAAAAAGCCTGCTTTTTAGCAGGCTTTTTTTATTAGGCTAGGCTAGCCTGATTTCATGTTCTCACGAAGTTGCTGCAAAACAGCTTGGGTATCAGGCCTGATCTGTCGCCAAAGATAAAAGGCTTCAGCAGCTTGCTCGACTAACATTCCCAGGCCATCAATGGTTTGACTGACTTTATGTTGTTTTGCCCACTTGATAAATGCGGTATCACTATCCGCATACATCATGTCATAACAACATGATTGTGTAGTAAAAATACTGTCAGGTAAGTCAGGTATTTCTCCTTGCAAACTCGCCGCCGTTGCGTTGATGATGATATCGAAATGCCCGGATACGTCAGTAAAACCACCGCCTTTGATATCCCCTAAATCGGAAAATAACTCAGCTAATTGAGTCGCTTTACTGGCTGTTCTGTTGGCAATAAATAATTCGGCTGGTTGATAAGTCATTAACGGGGCGATGACGCCTCGCGCCGCACCACCTGCACCTATTAACAAAATCCGCTTACCTTTAAGGCTGATATCATGGTTTTCCAAATCTCGGCATAATCCAATACCATCAGTATTGTCGCCATGCATAGTGCCGTCATTCTCAAAAATGACTGTGTTGATGGCACCAGCCCGTTGTGCACGATCTGACAGACTATCTGCCAAGGCCCAGGCTTGTTCTTTAAAAGGAACAGTGATGTTAATCCCTTTAAGCTTGAGAATATCTCGCAGCTGCTGAAGACTTGAAGCCAGTGAGTCTACTGGCACTTCGATAGCCGTGTATTCAATATCTTGCTGACTCTGCTTGGCAAATTCAGCATGGATGAATGGGGATTTACTGTGTTTAATTGGGTTGCCTATAACGGCGTATTTATCAGTCATAGAGTCATTGCAAATGTATTTTTAAAATTAGATGCCAGCTTTTAATTGCTGAGCCACTTCCTTGGCAAAGTAAGTCAAAATGCCATCAGCCCCAGCACGTTTGAAAGCCAGAAGACTTTCCAAAATAACTGACTCAGTCAACCAGCCATTGTCGATAGCCGCTTTTAACATGGCATATTCACCGCTGACTTGGTAGACATAAGTGGGTTTTTTGAAAGTGTCTTTCACACGATATAAAACATCTAGATAAGGCATGCCTGGCTTCACCATCACCATATCAGCGCCTTCCTGAATATCTAATGCGACTTCATGGAGGGCTTCATCACTGTTAGCGGGGTCCATCTGGTAAGTAAATTTGTTACCGCTACCTAGATTTCCTGAGCTACCAACAGCATCCCGGAATGGGCCATAAAAACTAGAAGCATATTTGGCTGAATACGCCATGATGCGGGTATGTATATGGCTGTTGAACTCCATTGCATCACGAATAGCACCGATTCGGCCATCCATCATATCGGATGGTGCCACAATTTGAGCGCCAGCTTCGGCATGCGATAAGGCTTGTTTAATTAATACATCAACAGTGTGATCATTGACGATGTATCCATTGTCATCGAGAAGACCGTCCTGCCCATGCGTCGTGAAAGGGTCTAACGCCACATCGGTCATGATGCCTAGCTCAGGGAACTCCTGTCGTAGCGCTCGAACAGCTTGTTGAACAAGACCCTCTGGATTATAAGCCTCACTGGCATCTTCTGTTTTTTTCTCAACAGGCGTCACTGGAAATAAAGCCATCACGGGTACACCTAAACGATGAATAATTTCAGCTTCTTTAAGAAGCAGGTCGATACTCAATCTCTCTACGCCAGGCATAGAGCTAACCTGTTGACGTTGATTGCTTCCTTCAAGCACAAAACAGGGGTAAATTAAATCGTTGACTGTCAGGACATTTTCTTGCATCAAGCGTCGGGAAAAATCATCTTTACGCATTCTTCTTGGGCGCTGATTAGGGAAACCACTAGTGATAATTGATTGCGTCATGCCTGACCTCATTGATTACAGAGTAAACACCCCAATATACCTAAGCAAAGCTAATGTCACCAGTGATTTTCTGATGTGTTGCGTATGAGTTTGTATTGAACGATTTTTTGTTATATTTTTCGTCAAATAGGAATAGGCACAAAAAATGTAAGGTGATGTGATGGTAATAGACGTCGGTATCGTGCAAATGAATTCATCGGAAAGCTATGAATATAACCTGGCTTTTTCTGAGAACATGGTCGCAGAGGCATCGGAACGCAAACTTAATCTTTTAGCCTTTCCTGAAACCTTTCTCTATGTCGGCAAGGATCACTCAGCTAAGCGTAAAGTGGCAGAAAAACTGGAAACAGAGATATTGCCGCGCTTTAGCCAACTTGCAAAACAGAGTCATTGTGCTTTGTTACTGGGCAGTGTCTACGAGCTGACAGATGAAGATAGTGGGCGGTTATTCAATACCTCCATTTTCATTGATCGTGATGGCAAAGAAAAGGCTCGTTATCGAAAAATCCATATGTGTGATGCAGTGCCTTTGGGGTACATGGAATCTGCGGGTATTAAACCTGGGGACAAAACCGTAGTGATTGATCACGAACTAGGTCGGCTCGGATTTAGCGTTTGTTATGATCTTCGTTTCCCCGATCTCTTTCGTTCACTTTCTGACAAAGGGGCTGAAATCATTTTCGTGCCTGCCGCCTTTTTTCTTCATACCGGTAAACACCATTGGTTACCGCTATTAATTGCACGGGCTATTGAAAATCAGGTGTATATCGTTGCGCCGAATCAATGGGGGCATCACTACGGTGATCGAACTTCATACGGCAGCAGTGTCATTATTGATCCATGGGGAAGCATCCTCTGCTGTGCACCTGAAAGAGTGGGATTAACATTGAGTCGAATTGATATTGAGTACCTTCGACAAGTTCGTTCGAATATGCCGCTGCATACGCATCGCAGACCAGAACTCTACGTCTGACAGGCAGACTACTTTTCAGCAAATTGAAACAGTTATCACAAGCACTGAGGGATAATCGTTTTTAGCGTGGACTCGACCTGCTGTTTTGCGATAAAATTGCAAAGATTTTGTCTGGGGAGAACGTCATGTTAGCCCCATTATTTTTATCTGGTGGAGGTTTCCCTTGCGAACGAGTGCGTTACTTGCTCTTGAAGACGGCACGGTTTATCACGGCGAGTCGATTGGAGCCATTGGCCAGTCAGTCGGTGAAGTGGTGTTTAACACGTCAATGACTGGCTATCAGGAAATCCTGACTGATCCTTCTTATTGTCGACAAATAGTCACATTAACTTATCCTCATATCGGCAACACGGGTGTGAATGTGGAGGATGAAGAGTCTGACAATGTTTACGCAAGTGGACTCATTATTCGAGAGCTGTCCCCGGTTGTTAGTAGCTGGAGAAGTGAACAAGCACTAGATGAGTACTTGGTCAAACACAATATCGTCGGCCTGGCAGGTATTGATACTCGCTCGCTCACACGCTTGATTCGTGAAAAAGGTGCAATGAAAGGCTGCATCGTTGCTGGTGATGATATTGATGTCGAAGCAGCTATTGCAGTAGCTAAAGACTTTCAAGGCTTAAAAGGACTGGACCTGGCTAAAGAAGTCAGCACCAAACAAAGCTATGTTTGGGATGAGGGATGCTGGCATATTGATGGGCAAGCAAAAACAGCTGAGGCGAAATACCATGTGGTCGCTTATGACTATGGCGCGAAAAAGAATATTCTTAGAATGCTGGTGGAACGTGGCTGCAAACTGACAGTTGTTCCTGCACAGACACCTGTAGAAGACGTTCTGGCGATGAATCCAGATGGCGTGTTTTTGTCTAATGGACCTGGCGATCCAGAACCTTGTGATTATGCCATCAGCGCTATTCAAACCTTACTGGAAAAAGATATCCCTACCTTTGGTATCTGTCTTGGCCACCAACTACTTGGGCTGGCCTGTGGTGCCAAAACAGTCAAAATGAAATTTGGTCATCATGGTGCTAACCATCCAGTACAAGAATCACTGGCTGGATTGGTGATGATTACCAGTCAGAACCATGGTTTTGCTGTTGATGAAGAAACGCTGCCAGAGACCTTAAGAGCAACGCATAGGTCCCTATTTGACGGCACCTTGCAAGGCATCCATCATGTCAGCAAGCCTGCATTTAGCTTTCAGGGACATCCAGAAGCAAGTCCTGGTCCGCAAGACGCAGCTCCTCTTTTTGATCACTTCATCGATCTACTTGAACAAGCAACGGGTAAATAACACACGATGGCTAAACGTACTGATATTCAAAGTATTCTGATTCTGGGTGCAGGACCGATTGTTATCGGTCAAGCCTGTGAGTTCGATTATTCTGGTGCACAAGCGTGTAAAGCGCTGAGAGAAGAAGGTTACCGTGTGATTCTGGTGAACTCGAATCCAGCCACGATAATGACCGATCCCAATATGGCCGATGCAACCTATATTGAGCCTGTTACCTGGCAAGCAGTAAGTAAAGTCATTGAAGCGGAACGCCCCGATGCTATCTTGCCTACTATGGGTGGTCAGACGGCATTGAACTGTGCATTAGATCTGGAAAAACACGGCATCTTAGAACAATTTGGTGTTGAAATGATCGGCGCTGACAGTGAAGCGATTAACAAAGCTGAAGACCGTGATTTATTCCGTGAAGCGATGCGTAAAATCGGTCTGGATATGCCGCAGTCTGATATTGCTCACACATTAGATGAAGCAATAAAAGTTCAAGAAAAATTTGGCTTCCCAGTGATTATTCGTCCATCTTTTACAATGGGTGGCAGTGGCGGTGGTATCGCATACAATAAACAAGATTTCATTGAAATCTGTCAGCGCGGTTTATACCTCAGCCCTACATCTGAGCTACTGATTGAAGAATCCATCATTGGTTGGAAAGAGTATGAAATGGAAGTGGTGCGCGATCGTAAAGATAATGCCATCATTATCTGCTCCATTGAAAACCTGGATCCAATGGGCGTGCATACGGGTGACTCAATCACGGTTGCGCCAGCACAAACTCTGACAGATAAAGAATATCAAATCATGCGTAATGCCTCTTTGGCAGTACTGCGTGAGATCGGTGTCGATACCGGTGGTTCAAATGTGCAGTTTGCCGTTAATCCCGAGACAGGACGCCTCATTATTATTGAGATGAACCCTCGTGTATCACGTTCTTCTGCGCTGGCCTCTAAAGCAACAGGTTTCCCTATCGCAAAAGTTGCTGCAAAACTGGCAGTGGGTTACACGCTGGATGAATTGCAAAACGAAATTACAGGTAATGCAACACCGGCCTCGTTTGAGCCAACAATTGACTATGTGGTAACAAAAGTACCGCGTTTTACCTTTGAAAAATTCCCTCAAGCCGACAACCGTCTGAGCACACAGATGAAGTCTGTTGGTGAGGTGATGGCGATTGGCCGTAACTTCCAGGAATCATTACAAAAAGCCCTGCGTGGACTGGAAATTGATCGTGATGGTTTGACAGAAATCATTGAACTGACAGAGGAAAACACAGCGGAAACATTACGCCGTGAGTTGAGTCTGCCAGGTTCTGACCGTTTATGGTTTGTAGCAGATGCTTTCCGTTATGGCTTTAGTTTTGACGAAATTCAAAAGCTAACGCATATCGATCCATGGTTCTTGATCCAGATCGAAGAATTGGTGACATTAGAAAACCAACTCAAAGAGCGTTCGCTGAATGATATCGATCAGCAAGAGATGTATGCCTTAAAACGCAAAGGTTTCTCTGATTCACGTCTGGCTAAACTGTTACTGAAGACTGAAAAACAAGTCCGTGAATACCGTCAGGCGATGCAGGTCCGTCCTGTCTACAAACGTGTTGATACCTGTGGTGCTGAGTTTGCCACTGGCACAGCGTATATGTATTCAACCTATGATATGGAATGTGAAGCCAACCCAAGTGACCGTGACAAGATCATGATTTTGGGTGGTGGGCCTAACCGTATCGGTCAAGGGATTGAGTTTGACTATTGCTGTGTTCATGCTGCATTAGCCTTACGTGAAGATGGTTATGAAACCATTATGGTCAACTGTAACCCAGAAACTGTTTCCACTGATTACGACACATCTGACCGTTTATATTTTGAATCATTGACTTTAGAAGACGTATTAGAAATTGTCGAGTTAGAAAAGCCAAAAGGCGTCATCGTTCAGTTCGGTGGTCAAACACCTCTAAAATTAGCGCGTGCACTTGAAGCGGCAGGTGTGCCTATTATTGGTACTTCGCCAGATGCTATTGATCATGCTGAAGACCGCGAGCGTTTCCAGCAAATGGTTGAAAAACTGAACTTGCTGCAACCACCTAATAGACTGGCACACTCTGTTGATACTGCAGTGTCACTTGCTTCTGAAATTGGTTATCCATTAGTTGTTCGTCCGTCTTATGTATTAGGTGGACGTGCGATGGAAATTGTTTACAACGAAGATGAGTTACAGCGTTACATGTTAAATGCTGTCAAAGTATCGAACGAATCACCAGTCTTACTGGATCGTTTCCTCGATGATGCGATAGAAGTTGATGTGGATGCCATCTGTGACGGTAAAGATGTGCTGATTGGTGGCATTATGGAACATATTGAGCAGGCCGGTGTTCACTCTGGTGACTCTGCTTGTGCATTACCTCCATACAGTTTAAGTCAGGCAACACAAGATCAACTTCGTGAACAAGTACGCCAAATGGCTTTAGAGCTGGGTGTAAAAGGCTTAATGAACACGCAGTTTGCTATCAAGGGTGAGCAAATCTACATTCTTGAGGTCAACCCACGTGCGTCCAGAACGGTTCCTTATGTCTCGAAATCAATTGGTGAACCGCTCGCTAAAATTGCTGCTAGGGCAATGGCTGGCCGATCACTAGTTGATCAAGGTGTCACTAAAGAAGTAATTCCATCTTATTATTCAGTTAAAGAAGCGGTATTCCCATTCATCAAATTCCAAGGTGTTGATCCGATCCTTGGGCCTGAGATGAAATCAACGGGTGAAGTCATGGGGGTTGGCAGAACCTTCGGTGAAGCCTTTGCAAAATCACAGTTAGCCGCCTCTGTCGTGTTACCGACAGGTGGTAAAGCCTTTATCAGCGTTCGTGAGGCTGATAAGGTAGCAGTTATTCAAATTGCAAAAGACCTGTCGTCACTTGGTTTTGCTTTACTAGCCACCAGAGGTACACAACGTGTGCTGGAAGAAGCTGGTGTGTCATGTGAACCCGTAAACAAGGTCGCAGAAGGTCAACCGCATATCGTTGATATGATTAAAAATGATGAAATCGACTTGATTGTGAATACCACAGAAGGTCGTCAGTCTGTCGCGGATTCAAGAGAAATCCGTCGCGCGGCCTTACAGCATCAAGTCAATTATACAACCACATTGGCAGCGGCAAGGGCCACTGTTCAAGCATTAAATAGTGAAGATGTTGGTTCTGTTAACAGACTGCAATCTTTGCATGGAGAGTTAAATTAATGGCTGTACCTATTACTTCACGTGGTGCTGAAGCACTTAAAGAAGAATTGAAACATCTGAAAACGGTAGCAAGACCTGAAGTCGTTGCTGCCATATCAGAAGCCCGTGCACATGGTGATTTAAAAGAAAATGCCGAATACCATGCAGCAAAAGAACAGCAAAGTTTTATCGAAGGCCGTATTCAAGAGCTTGAGTCTGTATTATCGAATGCACAGATTATTGACCCGGCAACATTGCCCCAAGAAGGTCGGGTGGTGTTTGGCGTTACCGTTACGTTATTGAATATCGATACAGACCAAGAAGTGAAATACCAAATCGTGGGTGATTATGAGTCTGATATTAAATTAAATCGTATATCAGTCTCGTCACCCATTGCTCGAGCTCTCATCGGTAAAGAAATTGATGATGTAGCGACAGTGCAAGCGCCCGGCGGTAACATTGAATATGAAATCGTTGAGATAGGCTACGAGGCATAAGCATGCTGTCTGGCTATACAGGTGAACGGCTACTTCTGACTCTATGGATAGGGGCGTTATGGTCAATAGGTTATTTAGCTGTTCCCATGGCCTTTGCCAACTTAGATGTAACAATTGCCGGTGACTATGCCGGCAAATTGTTTTATGCCGTTAATATAATCAGCCTCATTAGTGCTTGTATATTATTAGTGAGTAGACTATTTATTTTCGGTCTGAAAACATTTCATCGTTATTGGCGCAGCTGGCTTATTTTAGCCATGCTTATTATGAGTTTTATCTTTTTGGCATTTATTCAGCCAGAGATGACATCAATAAAGTTATTAGACTGGCGTGCAGATGCTGTTCTTAGTGAACGATTTAACACATTACATCAATTCAGTGAAAGCCTGTATATGCTGATGAGCTTGCTTGGTTTAATGTTAGTGTTAACCAACGATAAACGTGCAGAAGCAGAGCAAGTGTCCTGATATGGCAAGAAGTAAATCAAGTCAAAGCTGGTTAAAAGAACATTTTGATGATCAATATGTCAAACAGGCACAGAAAGAAGGTCATCGTTCGCGCGCCACGTTTAAGCTAAAAGAAATTGATGATAAAGATAAGCTCATCCGTTCTGGTATGAGTGTTGTTGATTTGGGCTCAGCCCCAGGTGGCTGGTCTGATTATGCTTTAGGTAAAGTCGGCGACAATGGTAAAGTCATCGCATTGGATATTTTAGAAATGACGCCACTGACGGGTGTACATTTTATTCAAGGTGACTTTCGTGAGGACGATGTACTAGATGAATTGAATAAAGTAATGGATGGCCGACAAATAGACCTTGTATTATCAGATATGGCCCCCAATATGACAGGAGTAGGGTCGATTGATCAGCCTTCAAGTATGCACTTGGTTGAGTTGGCTTTAGATTTTGCATTGAACAACTTAAGTAAAAGCGGTTGCTTTCTTGTCAAAGTATTTCAGGGCGAAGGATTTGACGCTTTTTTGAAAGAAATGAGAGACAATTTCACGAAAGTAGTGACCCGTAAACCGGGGGCTTCCAGAGCAAGAAGTCGTGAAGTTTATTTATTGGGACGTGGTCTCAAGTAACATTTAATGGTAACCAGAGGTACCTTACATTGAATGACATGATGAAAAATATTATTTTGTGGGTCGTCATCGCCGTAGTGCTGATGTCTGTCTTTAATAATTTTGGTCCGCAAAATAACGATTCAGGCACCATGGACTACTCCAGCTTTATCAGCAATGTTAAAAACGGTGCAGTCTCCAGAGTCGATATACAGGGCAGAACCATTTCAGGTGAACTGACTGACGGCAGTAAGTTTACAACTTACAGTCCTGACTACGATCCAGGCTTGATTGGTGATCTGCTAGACAATGGTGTGACGATAAAAGCAGAGCCTGCTGAAAAAACCAGTCTTCTTATGCAGATTTTTATTTCTTGGTTCCCAATGCTGCTGCTGATTGGTGTCTGGATATTCTTTATGCGACAAATGCAAGGTGGTGGTGGTAAAAACCCCATGTCATTTGGTAAAAGCAAAGCACGCATGCTGAATGAAGACCAAGTCAAAGTGACCTTCAAAGATGTGGCTGGTGTAGAAGAAGCCAAAGAAGAAGTCGCCGAGCTTGTCGACTTTCTTCGTGACCCAAGCAAATTCCAAAAATTAGGTGGTCGGATCCCACGCGGTATTTTGATGGCGGGTTCACCTGGTACGGGTAAAACATTACTGGCTAAAGCAATTGCTGGTGAAGCCAAAGTGCCATTCTTTTCTATCTCTGGCTCTGACTTCGTTGAAATGTTTGTTGGTGTTGGTGCTTCGCGTGTTCGTGATATGTTCGAACAAGCTAAAAAACATGCCCCATGCATCATCTTTATTGATGAGATTGATGCTGTTGGTCGTCACCGTGGTGCGGGCATGGGCGGTGGTAATGATGAGCGTGAACAAACGCTTAACCAGTTATTGGTCGAGATGGATGGTTTTGAAGGTAATGAAGGCGTCATTGTTATTGCTGCAACGAACCGTCCTGACGTACTTGACCCTGCACTATTACGCCCAGGTCGTTTCGATCGTCAAGTTGTCGTACCGCTCCCTGATATCCGTGGTCGTGAGCAAATTCTTAACGTCCACCTGCGAAAAGTCCCAGCATCAGATGATGTGGATGCAAGAGTGATTGCTCGTGGTACACCCGGCTTTTCAGGTGCTGACTTAGCTAACCTTGTAAACGAAGCGGCATTGTTCGCTGCTCGTGGTAACAAACGTCTGGTTGGCATGGAACAGCTCGAACTCGCCAAAGATAAAATCATGATGGGTGCAGAACGTCGCTCCATGGTCATGAACGAGAAAGAGAAAGAATTGACGGCTTATCATGAAGCCGGCCATGCCATTATTGGTCGTTTAGTGCCTGGACATGATCCTGTTTATAAAGTCAGCATCATTCCGAGAGGTAGGGCTCTTGGTGTGACTATGTTCTTACCGACGGAAGATAAGTACAGTTACAGTAAGCAGACTTTGGAAAGCCAAATTTCAAGTCTGTATGGTGGTCGTTTAGCCGAGGAACTTATCTTTGGTGAAGAAGCAGTAACTACTGGTGCATCGAACGATATTCAACGGGCTACAGAACTTGCCCATAATATGGTGACCAAATGGGGCTTGTCTGACAATATGGGGCCTTTGTCTTATGGTGAAGATGAAGGCGAAGTCTTCTTAGGCCGAAGTGTTACTCAACATAAAGCCGTGTCTGATCTGACAGCTAAACAGATTGATGAAGACGTCAGACGAGTCATCAATCGTAACTATGAGCGTGCAAAACAACTGTTGATTGATAACATGGATAAATTACATACCATGTCAAAACTATTGATGAAGTATGAAACCATCGATAGTGATCAGATTGATGCCATCATGGAAGGCCGTGAACCGGGTGAACCTAAAGACTGGACTGACCGTTCTTCACCGCCACCAGCATCAGGTGATACTGAATCTGATTCGTCTGAAACACCATCTGGCAAACCAGCTGATCAGTTACACTAAATATCAGGAAGTTATCACGTGATTTTTGACTGTGCGGGCAAGTCCTTGGACTTGTCCGTTCCTCGTATTATGGGCATCATTAATGTCACCCCAGATTCATTTTCTGACGGTGGCAAATTTTTTGATCGTGATGCTGCTTTAAAACAAGCTGAAAAGTTAATTTCAGACGGTGCTGATATCTTGGACATTGGTGGTGAGTCCACGCGACCTGGTTCAGATATCGTGGCTGAGCAGGATGAAATCGAACGTGTCGCGCCTGTCATCGAAATGATAAGTGCTGAATTCGATATCCCAATTTCCATTGATACTATGAAGCCTGGCGTGATGACAGCAGCAGTCAAAGCGGGTGCAGGTCTTATCAATGATGTTAATGCCTTACGCATGGAAGGTGCACTTGAAGCTGCAGTTGAGTTAAATGTCCCCGTCTGCCTGATGCATATGCAGGGCACTCCTCAAACTATGCAGCAAGAACCACACTATGATGATGTGGTGACAGAAGTAAAAACATTCTTACTGGAACGTGTAGATACTTGTCTAAAAGCAGGTATCAAAGCAGAACATATCATGCTTGATCCTGGGTTTGGTTTTGGTAAACGTGCCCGTCACAATCTTCGATTAATGAAGCACTTGTCTGTACTGACGGATTTACCATATCCAGTGCTCGTCGGGGTTTCCCGTAAATCTATTATCGGGGATATGTTGAAAGTATCTGTAGATGAGCGATTGGCAGGAAGTTTGTCGCTGGCTTCAATTGCCACATGGTTAGGAGCAAAGCTCATTAGAACACATGATGTAAAAGAAACTTATCAAGCTGTAAAACTAAGTCAGGCTGTAATGCAGGTAGAAGATTTTGACTAAACAAAGACGTTATTTTGGTACGGACGGAATCCGTGGTCGTGTCGGTGATGGTGCTGTTACACCAGACTTTGTATTAAAGCTGGGCTGGGCAGTTGGCCGTGTTCTGGCCAAAGAGCGTAATAGTCGCGTCATTATTGGTAAAGATACCCGCATTTCAGGTTATATGTTTGAGTCTGCCCTGCAAGCAGGTTTATCTGCCGCGGGTGTTGATATTTATTTATTAGGACCCATGCCGACACCAGCCGTCGCTTACCTGACGCGCACCTTTCATGCGCAAGCAGGTATCGTCATCAGCGCCTCCCATAATCCTTATCATGATAACGGTATTAAGTTTTTCTCTGCCCAAGGCACAAAACTGCCTGATGCGATAGAGCTGGAAATTGAAGCCATGCTGGAGCAACCGTTAAAAACAGTTGACTCGACTCGCTTAGGTAAAGCGCACCGTATTGGTGACGCAGCGGGTCGTTATATTGAGTTTTGTAAGAGCACCATACCGAGCGGCGTGGATCTGAATGGACTCAAAATCGTGGTCGATTGTGCTCACGGTGCTACTTACCACGTTGCACCAGATGTCTTCAAAGAGCTCGGCGCTGACGTCATTGTGATGGGCGCTGAACCTGATGGGTTTAATATCAATTTAAATTGTGGCTCAACTGAACCTCGGTTATTACAACAAGCAGTACTGGAAAACAAAGCAGACTTAGGGCTGGCACTCGATGGTGATGGTGATCGCATTATCATGGTGGATCATCGTGGTGAGATTGTTGATGGTGATGAGCTCTTATTTATTATCGCCAGAGCAAGACAGCGCATGGGTGCGAGCATGCCTGACGTGGTCGGTACTCAGATGTCTAATCTGGGCTTAGAACATGCCTTGGCAAAGTTTGATATGTCACTTCACCGAGCCAAAGTTGGTGATCGCTATGTGATGGAAAAACTACAACAGGTAGGCGGCCTGCTTGGTGGTGAAGCCTCAGGCCATATTATTTGTTTAGATAAAACCTCGACAGGTGATGGTATTGTGGCAGCGCTTCAAGTTGTCGCCGAAATTCAGCAAACCAATAATAGCCTGCATGATCTACGCTCAGTCGTCACAAAATATCCTCAACATTTAATCAATGTCAGGGTAGATAAAATGATCGATATCAGCAGTAATGCAGATATCAATAACGCCATTAGATCTGTAGAGAAAAGATTAGGTGATGAGGGACGCGTATTACTCAGAGCATCGGGAACGGAGCCTGTGATCAGAGTGATGGTGGAAGGCATTGATGCAACATTGACTAAACAACTAGCAGAAGAACTGGCATCGGTAATTGAACAGGTACTGAAAAATTAATTTCCATGTCTGTTGGCTCTGATGGATCAATGAGTACAATCCTTGTCATATTTCATACATTGCATTATTCATGGTGGGTATGTAGTCTGATGTTTCATTTTATATTCAGAGAGAGTCTTAGGTGCGAAAACCACTAGTCGCTGGCAACTGGAAAATGAACGGCTCTAGTGAGAGTAACAAAGCACTACTTGAGGGAATACTTTCAAAAGCCGATACATTCTCCGATATAGAAGTCGCATTATTTCCTCCAGCCGTTTATCTGGGCCAGGTGCAGTCAGCTCTTTCAGGAACAGACTTGGCATGGGGTACACAAAATCTATCTCAATTTGAAAGAGGCGCTTACACCGGAGAAATTTCGGCAAGCATGTTGGCTGATTTTGGTTGCCAGTATGTGCTGATAGGGCACTCAGAGAGACGTTGTTTATATGCTGAGTTAGATTTAGACCAATGTCTGTTAGATCGTATTATCGCTGAGAAATATGAAATGGCAGTCAGGGCTGGTATCACCCCCATCATATGTATTGGTGAAAGTCCAGACGAGCATGCGGTCGGTCGCACAGAAGAGGTTGTATTGCGATTACTCGACACCGTGATTGCGCATCAAGGCGTTGAAGGTTTAGCGCATACTGTCTTAGCCTATGAACCTGTATGGGCTATTGGTACAGGACGCTCAGCCACGCCAGAATGGGCGCAAGACGTACATAGCTTTATGCGTCAACGTGTAGCAAAACACGATAAAGAAATAGCAGAAAATATAAGAATACTTTACGGAGGCAGCATAAAAGGTAATAATGCTGCGCCATTGTTTCTACAACCTGATATTGACGGTGGGCTCGTCGGCGGTGGATCGCTTGATGCCGATGAGTTTGTTAAAATATGTCAGGCCGCAGTTTTAAAATTAGGTTAACAACACATGCACGCGATTATTCTCACAGTTCATATTATTGCCTGTCTTATGCTGATTGGATTTGTTCTGATTCAGCACGGTAAAGGCGCTGATGCAGGCGCTGCATTCGGTGGTGGCGGTGGTGGTGCCTCAGGCAGCTTGTTTGGCAGCCAAGGCTCGGCTTCATTTTTAAGTCGTGCGAGTGCTGTGCTGGCAACAATTTTCTTTATCACCAGCCTGACATTAGCCTATTTTTCAGTCGATACACCAGGAAAGGCGAAAAGTGTGACAGAGTCTGTGCCTACAACAGAACAAAAAGTCGATAAAACACCTGCAGATTTGCCTGAATTACCGTAGAATACGCAACCTTGATTACCCTTGCCGACGTGGTGGAATTGGTAGACACGCTATCTTGAGGGGGTAGTGCCTTCGGGTGTGCCGGTTCGACTCCGGCCGTCGGTACCAAATTAAAACGCCTGACTTTCTGTCAGGCTTTTTTTTGCCCAATGACTTTGTCAAAACAAAGAAATAATTAACTTTTACACTAATAAGACTAGGAATAATTGCTGAAGTCGGTAATATCTATTTCAATAGATTACTTACTTACTCAGATAAGGACGTTTTTTTACTATGAATAACATTGTCTGGCATAAACACAAAGTAGAAAAGTTAGACCGGTCAACACAAAAAAAACAAAAGCCATGTATTCTATGGTTTACAGGGCTCAGTGGCGCAGGCAAATCAACAGTTGCAGATGCGGTGGAACAAAAGTTGTTTGAGCTAGGACATCACACTTATTTACTTGATGGTGACAACGTCAGACACGGCTTGAATAAAGATCTAGGCTTTTCAGATGCTGACCGCGTTGAAAACATCAGACGTATCGGTGAAATGGCAAAGCTGTTTGCTGATGCTGGCCTCATTGTCATGAGTGCTTTCATTTCACCTTTCCGCAGTGATAGAAAACTGGTTCGAGATCTCGTTGAAGAGAAAGAATTTGTTGAAGTCTATATTTCCACCCCACTGAGTACTTGTGAACAACGCGATCCGAAAGGCCTATATAAAAAGGCAAGAAGTGGACAGATAAAAAATTTCACAGGTATAGATTCAGAATATGAAGCGCCGGTCTCCGCAGAAGTGACATTAAACACTGCTGAGCTCAATGTGGATGAGTGTGTAGAGAGAGTGATTTCCTATCTAAA
Organism: Methylophaga sp.; assembly: GCA_002706095.1. Taxonomy (GTDB): domain Bacteria; phylum Pseudomonadota; class Gammaproteobacteria; order Nitrosococcales; family Methylophagaceae; genus Methylophaga; species Methylophaga marina. The sequence continues at coordinate 217,953 of PAJP01000021.1, forward strand.
ACAAAACGAGATAATTTAAAATCCATGACCAACTTTGATGTTTTTAATGGCGATGCTGACGGTATATGTGCCTTAGTTCAATTAAGACTGGCCAACCCAAGTAAGACAGAACTAATTACAGGCGTTAAGCGAGATATCAAATTACTGAGCAGGGTGGATGTTGAAAATGCATCAAAAGTCACTGTTTTAGATATATCAATGCAGAAAAACCGCGAAGCATTGTTAAATTTGTTATCAAATGATGTTGATGTCTTTTATGCCGATCACCACAATCCAGGCGATCAAATCAGTCATCCGCGTTTAGAGGCGTTGATTGATATGCACCCCAATAAATGCACAGCATTAATTGTCAATGAGCACCTCAATCATGCCTATGAGCTATGGGCAATCACGGCAGCTTTTGGTGATAATCTATCTAGTGTTGCCGAGGAGTATGCAAAGGAACTACACCTCACTGAAACTCAGACAATCAAACTCAAAACCTTAGGGCAGCATATTAATTACAATGGCTATGGTGCGAGTCTGGATGATTTGTTTTTTGCACCTGATGAACTCTATAGACAATGTGTATACTATTCATCACCTTTAGATTTTATTAATGAAAATACAGAGATAATGGAGACTCTGGATTCTGGCTATAACTCAGATTTGTCTCAAGCACAGCAGCAGAAAATGAGTTATGAGAGCGATATGGTAGGCGTTATTACCCTACCTGACGATAAATGGGCGAGACGTATTAGCGGGACCTACAGCAACTACTTGAGTAACCAGTTTCCTTCTCGAGCACATTTAATTCTTACAGAAATACCTGATTCAGCCGCTTATGTCGTGAGTATCAGAGCGCCTAAAATACGTCAGGAAGGAGCAGATTTTATTGCAGGTCAGTTCGACACAGGTGGCGGCAGAAAAGCAGCAGCAGGCATAAACTTATTACAAGAAACTGAGCTTGCAAGACTAATTTCTACTGTTCAGGACTATTACAGTAGCAATATCAACTAATACAAAGTCATTTATACTTATAATCAAAAGACTAAAAAACGATAGGATAAATTAGCACAGATGGCTCAGGGCAGGATCAGACAATACGATGCAAAAATTAATGCCATATCAAGACTGATTGATAGCGGTATTATCCTGCTAACGTTTTTAGCATTATTCGATATTTTCCATGCGACCTGGGATGTACTTTACATCTGGAGTCTTCTGTTCGCTATTGTATTGTTTAACTTCTTTGCTGAGTCACAAGATGCCTACCGCTCGTGGCGAGGCACGGCGTTAAGAGAAGAAGTCTCTGCCGTCATGTTTTCATGGTTTACCAGTGTTTTCATTCTGGTCATGATTGATATCTTCTTTATCCATTCTGGCACCTACCTCGATAGCTTTGTCTTCTTATGGTTTTTACTGACACCTATAGAGTTAATTTCCTGGCATGCCATTGTAAGAACGTCATTGGCTATTCTTCGAGCTCGAGGTGTAAATACCAGAAATGTGGCTATTGTCGGTGAAACAACGCTAGGTAAGCGCTTAGAACGTGCATTTAACGAAATGGATTGGTCTGGATTTAGACTGGTTGGATACTATGATGACCGGTCACAAAAACGGGTAGAAACAGAACCTAATCTGGTCGTAACAAATAATAAAGCAGGTGATTTCAATCAACTCATTGAAGATTGTAAGGCAGGGAAGGTGGATACTGTTTACATCACCTTGGCTATGTCTGCTGAGCATAGAATCAGACACATTACTGAGCTATTAGCCGATAGTACGGCTTCTGTATATCTTGTTCCGGACTTATTCACATTTAACTTGCTTAATTCCAGGTGGGTTGATTACCAAGGAATTACCGCCATTTCAGTCTATGAAACCCCTTTTGCTGGTATCGACAGTATCCTTAAACGGCTGGAAGATATTATCCTAAGCAGCCTTATTCTGACGATGATCGCTATTCCTATGATGGTGATTGCCGCAGGGGTTAAATTGACATCTAAGGGCCCTGTGTTTTTCAAGCAAACACGCTATGGCATGGATGGTGAAAAAATTAAAGTCTGGAAATTCCGCACGATGACGGTAACAGAAGATGGAGATACTGTCACACAGGCACAAAAGAATGATAGCCGTATCACACCATTTGGCGGTTTTTTGAGAAGAACATCATTGGATGAGTTACCTCAATTCTTTAATTCATTGGGCGGAAGCATGTCCATTGTAGGCCCACGGCCTCATGCTGTAGCACATAACGAACAATACCGCGCTCAGATTCAAGGGTATATGTTGAGACATAAAGTCAAACCAGGTATTACGGGCTTAGCCCAGATAAATGGCTTTAGGGGGGAAACTGATACCTTGGACAAAATGCAAGGTCGCGTGCATTACGATTTAAAATATATCCAGAACTGGTCATTGTTATTAGATATTGAGATTATTTTCTTAACGATATTCAAAGGGTTTGTGGGTAAAAATGCCTATTGAATTCCCGACTGAGTATCAGTAGTTTTACTTAGGAAAATAAACTTGTTGCCTGCAATGAGACACGGTATCATATAACTACTATTGAAATAGATGCATCAATCATCGATGCCAGATAACACTTGTTATCGTCATTATTTTCAATAGCAATCAGAACAATAGACATCAACGGTGATGGCTTTGTAGCAAGATCTTAATCATATGATCTTACACAACGTCAGCGGGTTAGATGTTGTGTAATTAAAGCCAAACTCGCTGTGAGGCGGGGTCGGAAAGCCACAGATCTTTAAACTTTTAAAGATGGCTGGGTTGCATTGCTTGTTTTTTCAACTTATGCATAAGGAAGTTTATTATGAAAAAAGCGATGCTATTTGTCGTAGCTTTATTGTTTTCAGTAAGTGTTAACGCCGCGACGTTATCTCTGTCTGAAGTAAGTTCATCTGTCGCAAGTCAAAGTGCTGATGTCACATCTGGTTCAGTTGTATTAGGTAGTGGTACAGTTTCTACTGCTGGTACTTGGAGTTCTGAGTTTGCATTATCAACTGACGAAGCTACACCAGTTGTGATTGCATGGTCATTTAATCCAGCGATTACTGGTGCCACATTAGTATTCGGTACATTGGGTGACACAGTGTCATATGCAATTACCGATGACTTCAGTTTCACTGCTATGCTGACTGCTGGCACAAACTACATCTTAAAAATCATTGATGCGACTTCAGGTGTGGTTAAATATGACGTATCAGTATCTGCAGTACCTGTTCCAGCTGCATTATTCTTGTTTGCCCCTGCCTTATTAGGCTTTTTGGGTATGCGTAGAAAAACAGCTGTTGCAGCGTAAGTAAAAGTTACACAAAATTAAAAAAGGGAGCTTAAGCTCCCTTTTTTATTGGAATTATATTATCCTTCAATATAGTATTTTATTAAGCACGAAAATTAATCATAGACATTGTACCAAGGTACAATAGACACGAACTCGATTGGACTCGTAAGATGAAACCATCTGAAAAGTCAGATAGGTAATTATCAAACTAACAATTTGATAATTGATTTAAAGCCAAACTCGCCGCGAGGCGGGGTCGGAAAGCCACAGATCTTTGTGTATAAAGATGGCTGGGTTGCATTGCTTGTTTATTAACTTATGCATAAGGAAGTTTATTATGAAAAAAGCGATGCTATTTTTTGTAGCTCTTTTGTTTTCGGTCAGTGTTAATGCTGCAACATTGACTCTTACTGGTGTAGGGTCAAGTGGCGCAACACAGTCAGTTGATGTCAATAATAACAGTACTGTATTAGCTGGTGGAACAGTTGGTGAAGTGACAAGTTGGTCTTCACTGTTTGATCTTTCATCAGATGACAACACCGCAGTCAAAGTGGAATGGTCTTTCAACCCGTTCGCAGCTTTAACAGGGGCTACATTAGTATTTGGTGAGTTAGATTTAGGTGGAGATTATTTACCTGGCGCACAAACTTTTGATATTACTGGCGACTTTAGTTTCACAGCATTTTTAACAGCTGGCGTTGTTTATGGTTTAGATATTATTGATGCATCTTCTAACATCCTAAAATATGATGTGTCAGTATCTGCCGTACCAGTACCAGCAGCATTATTCTTGTTTGCCCCTGCTTTATTAGGCTTCTTAGGGCTTAGAAGAAAATCAGCAGTTGCTGCATAAGAATTAAGATTCATATTAACAGTAACTTACTGTAACAAAATGAAAGGGAGCAAAAGCTCCCTTTTTTTTTGAAAAATAGAGTGTTAATATCAAATTTGAATGTCATTTATAGATAAGGATTTTCCCTCATGTCAAAACGCTTCATTTTCTTCTTTTTGATTCTCACTTCCCTATTTTCCTCAAGCGTCTTTGCAGACCAGCGTTATCTATTAAATTCGGGCGATATCCTAGATATTTCAGTATGGAATGAGGAAGCGTTACAAAAACAAGCCGTCGTGCTGCCAGACGGTATTATTACTTTCCCACTAGCCGGTGAAATTGTTGCTAAAGATAAAACAGTAGCTGACGTCGAAGAAGAATTAACCAAAAAACTCAGTGAATACTTAGCTGATCCTGTTGTCACACTCTCTGTTACTAGCGTTGAAGGTAATAGGGTACACATTCTGGGCAAAGTCCTAAATCCAGGTTCGTTTGTAATGAATCAACCTCTGGATGCTATGCAGGCTTTAAGCTTAGCTGGTGGATTATCTCCATATGCAGAAGAAAATAACATTATCGTGCTACGAAGAGACGGCACAACTCAACAAGTCTTACCGGTGAAATATGCTGAAATAAAAAAAGGTAAAGCACTGAATACCAATATCACACTAGAAAGCGGTGACGTCATCATCGTACCTTAAGCAGAATAATAGCTGAGAAGCGTGTCAATGATAAAATATATTCCGCTACTGTTGCCTATGTTACTAAGCAACACTGCGTCGGCAGCTGAATGGGTATTTAATGCTCAGGCAGATCCTAAATTTAAATACGATGATAATGAACTACTACGAGAAGATGAGTTAGATGACTTTAGCTTGAACATTGATCCAACCCTTTCACTAACTCGCTCATTAGAGAACTCGACATCTGAAATACGTCTCGGGTATAGAATTAGTCGATATCAAGACTTAAAAGAACTTGATAAAGAAAATCCATTTGCGAGTTTTAATACGACTTATGCCACTGAGCGAAGTACTTACGGACTGAAATTAGACTATGCTGAACGTGAGTCACGGGATATTGCTGAAGAGGATACAGCTGACTTCAGTAATATTTCTACAACGATTACAAAGAGTATCTCACCATCATTTAGTTACAGGCTAACTGAGCTAGATACCATAAGCACGAGTTTATCTTATCAAACGCGTAAGCAATCTGATGACTCAAGCAACAATAACTCAATTCTTGGATCGTCATCTAACCTCACAGATAATGAAACAGCTAGTTTGAACTTAGCTTGGCAGCATCAATACACAGAAAGATTAAATGGTGGCTTATCGTTTACCTACGTTAATTATCAAGCTGAATCAGATAGGCTCGATAATCAATATGATTCCTATTCACTGGGTTTGACTAGTGAATATCAACTGTCTGAACTTTGGTCGGTCAATGGCTTACTGGGTGCACGTTATCTGGATAGTGTAAATAGCCCGGTAATAGGTCCAGAAACATCAGACCAAAGTACAGGGTTAGATTACTCAGTCAGCACAACCCGAGAAGATGAGCTGAATAGTTATACCTTATCTGCAAGTAGATCATTAACACCTTCAAGTGAGGGGGATGTCAATGAGCAAGATGCCTACACCATTACTTATCGTAGAAACTTCACAGAAAAGCTTACAGGTAACTTATCTGCGAGCTATCGTAAATATAGTAGTGCTGATGATTTAGATAGCACAGAAACAAAATATTTTGATTTTTCACCTAGTTTATCTTGGAAGTTAGATGAAGACTGGTCCCTTGTTTTTGGATACAGGTATCGAAGTGTCGATGAATCAGACGGAAAGAATGTAGATGGCAATGCACTCACATTCAACATCGATTACAATTGGAATGGTATTCGTTTTTCTCGCTAAATCACAGCAAAGAGCAATAATAAATGGAAGAAGAAGTAAAGGGCTTAGGGGACTATCTCAATATTCTCTGGCGCAGAAAATATTGGGTTATTTTTCCCGCTGTGCTGTTAGCCATTGCAACTGTAGTGGTGGTTTTCTCTCTACCGGCTACTTATAAATCTCAAGGCACAATACTGATTGAGTCACAAGAAATTCCCAGTGATCTAGTTCGTTCAACAGTCACCAGCTATGCTGATCAGCGTATCGAAGTGATTAAGCAACGATTAATGACGACATCCAGAGTGATGGGCATGGTCAGAAAATATGATCTTTATCGTGCTGAGCGTCAAAAAACAGCTGCCACATCAGGTATTGTCGATTTATTTAAATCCAATGTCAGTGTGGACTTGGTTCAAGCTAACGTAACAGACCCTGTCAGTGGGCGAGCAAAACGGGCAAGTATCGCCTTTACTGTCTCATTCATGGATAAATCACCACAAAAAGCACAGCAAGTAGCGAACGAGCTGGTGACAGAGTTTCTCAATGAAAATGTCAAAGCACGCACAGACCGAGCTGCAGAAACCAAAGACTTCCTTAAGGAGGAGGGCGATAAATTTCAGGCAAAAGTACGTGAATTAGAAAAACAAATTGCCGAATTTAAAGATCGTTACAGCGGTAGCCTGCCGGAGTTATTACAATACAATCTTTCGATGATTGAACGGCTTGGTGACGAACAAAGTACCAATCAAAATGAAATCTTATTATTGAAAGATCAAATCACCACATTAAGTCTTCAGCTTTCTACTATCCCAATGTATTTACCTCTGGGTGTAACTGCAAGCAGTGGAAATGAACCAAACACCTCTGAAGTGCGTCTGGAACAATTAAGAATTGAATACAGCACTTTATTATCAAAATATGAACCCACCCATCCAGATGTAGTAAGAGTTAAACGACAAATTGATGCATTAGAAAAAGAGCTGGGTGTCACAGGGAATGATGCTCAAGTCATTCAAGCTGAATTGGACCAAGCAAAAACAGAGTTAAACACGCTGAGTGAAAAATATGCTGATAATCACCCTGATATAAAAGCACAAAAAAATAAGATTGCTGGCCTGGAAAAACGCCTGGAAAACGCTGACAGTCAGCCAGCTGAAACAACGTCATCATCCGAACGATTGAATCCCGCTTATGTGCAACTCAAATCCAAAATAGACTCAACGGAAAATGAAGTGTCTCGCTTAAGAGTTCGCCAGGAAGAGATTAAAACAAAACTTGCTGAATTTGAACGCCGTGTTTCGGAAACATACCAAGTTCAGCGGGCATATGATGAGCTGACACGCGATCACGAAAATACAGTAGCTAAATATCGTGAGTTACGTGCCAAACAGTTACAAGCTGAATTAGCACAGAATTTAGAGTCAGAAAACAAAGGTGAAAGCTTTACACTAATCGAACCGCCAGCAGTGCCTTCAAAGGCAGAGAAGCCCAATAGACCCAAATTACTTGTTCTCGGCTTAGGCGCATCTGTAGGTGCAGGGTTAGGATTAGCTCTTTTAGTTGAGATGTTCTTCGGTGGCGTAAGAGGGTATACACAAGTTGCTCATATTGTTGGTAAATCACCGCTGGTAGTCATCCCTGTTATCACAACAACACGAGAGCTGGCTCGCAGAAAAACATTAAGAAACCGCTGGATCATTATTGCTATTCTGTTAGCTATCGCATCAGTGATAGCTGTACACTTTTACGTCATGAATCTCGAAGTGCTGTGGTATCGATTAATGCGAAAAGTCAGTTTGCTTTAATTGTCACCTGATTCTTCGAGTAGGAAATAAGAATGGATAGAATTCAAAAAGCCTTGGACAAAGCAAAGCAAAAGCATGCAGGGATCGAGGGTGAGCCAGAAAATACAATTGTGTCTACGGAAAACGATAGAAACACTTCTTTTCCTGAAGATCCATTAGCACCGCCTTTACAGAATATTGAATATACGCAAACAAAAGTGGTTAAAACGCCACCCAGTGTTCTGGAAAACAATCGGGTTATTGCCGGTCATTACAACAATCCTCAATCAGCAGTGTTCCGTATGTTGCGTACACAGGTACTGCAGAAAATGCGGCAGAATGATTGGCAAACAATAGCGATTACATCGCCCACAGCAGGGGAAGGTAAATCATTGGTCTCCGCTAATCTGGCCGTTGCCATTGCAATGGAACTCAATCAGACAGTGCTTTTAGTCGATATGGACTTGAGAAATCCTTCGATTGCCAGCTACTTTGGATTAAATGTGGAAGTGGGCTTAAAAGAATATCTAGAAGATGATTTGTATCTTCACCATGTTCTAGTAAACCCTGGCGTAGAGAGGCTGGTGATATTACCAGGGAAGGGAAGAGCTGAAGACTCAGCCGAGTTACTCTCAAGCCCAAAAATGGCATCTTTAGTGAAAGATATTAAATCGCAATACAACTCGCGATTAATTATTTTTGATGTACCGCCTTTATTACAGACGGACGATGTTTTAATGTCTTCGAATTATTTTGACTGTACTTTACTGGTGCTGGAAGACGGAAAAAATAATGAAGAGAACATTAAAAAGTCATTACAGTTGTTAGAAGGTTCACATCTTGTCGGGACTGTGCTTAATAAAGCAGAAAGACATCCAACCCATCAGAATTATTAATTCATGTATACAGAACATTTTGGTCTGAATTTCAAGCCGTTTAACCTGGTCCCTGATCCTAAGTTTTTATATCTTAGCCCTGTACATAAAAAAGCCTTAACTATGCTCGAATATGGCTTAATGAGTCAGGCGGGTTTTACAGTCGTTACCGGAGAGATTGGTGCGGGTAAAACAACATTAATTCGGTCTCTCTTAAAAAAACTGGATGATGAATACCTGATCGGATTGATTAATAACACGAGTGAATCGTTCGGCGAATTGATGGAGTGGGTGCTTGATGCACTAGAAATACCATCTTCAGCCACTGATAATGCGAGTCGTTATCGTGATTATGTCGATTTTGTTATTGAACAACATGCAAAAGGTAAAAAAATTGTTCTGATTGTAGATGAAGCTCAAAACTTATCCGTTAAGGCTTTGGAAGAGTTAAGACTACTCTCAAACGTCAATATTGATGCAGATATCTTTATGCAGTTGGTATTAACTGGACAGCCTGAACTCAGTGATAAACTTAATTTACCCGAGCTTGAACAGTTTGCTCAACGAATTGGCGTTGAATATCACTTAAAAGCATTGAGCTATCCAGAAACACAAAAATACATCGAACATCGGATGGAAATTGCCGGTGCAGACCATAAGATTTTTACCAATGAAGCCTGCGCTGCTATCTTCTGCTATAGCGAAGGTGTACCAAGACGTATCAATAACCTATGTGACTTTGCTCTAGTATATGCTTTTGCTGATGATTCGAAAGAGGTCAATGTCAATACTGTAATCGACATGATTAAAGACAAACGCTCATCTACCATTATTAAAACAAAAGACAGTCAAAATCCTGATGTTAAGCGTGTTCGTAGTTGGCTTCTTGAGTTATACAACGTCCATCTGGTCTGATTTCTTTCAAGTTAATTAAGATATTCTTTTGCACAAGAATATTTCTCTAAATGAGAAGTTCATCAAGTATGAAGCTAGTATTAAGTAACGGATAGCGTTAGAGTTACCGTTAACGCTAACGTATTAAGAGGTACATGTTATGTCTATCAAATATAAAATATTTTTAGCAATTTTTGGCATGTTTCTGACAATAACGCATGTACTCGCTGATTGCATTGTTACTAACAATAACTTCAATAAGTCATCAAAGATTATTTTCGTAAACCAATACAACGGAAGTGATCAGCTCGCAAAAACATACTCTCTTGATAACATTCGAAACCCATACGAAGCCAACAACGTGGCAGCTTTTCAGAGTATTGAAAAAGCGAAGTTATTAGCCGATAAACGAAACGGTGATCTCATTTTAATCAAAACTGGCCGTCAGTGGACAAATTACGAAGCATGGGAAGGTAACAAGTTATCGGACTTTAATAAAGAAGTCATGAAGGCAAGTGGCATGTCACAAAGACAGTGTCAAGGTGAGTCACTAACATGGGTTCCTTCCGCTGTTAATGATAACCAACCTGATCAACAACCCGTAACAACCGATTTTGTCAGCAATCCTGACGAAGTGACTCTGGCCAGAACACAAGAAACGTCCCCTATTAGGTTACCTGGTATCACTTCATCCGATACGAATGATACAACTCAGTCTTCAAGTTCATCTGGAAGAAGCAGCTCATCAAGTAGTTCTTCGGGAGGCTCAAGCAGGGGAACTAACACCAATTCTTCTTCTAACCAGAGGTTGGAAGTATCAAATCAAAGCCTGTCAGACCCTTCAATCAGTACTAATGTTAATGGTAGAGCAAGACTCAATAATACAACTTCCATTAAAGTAGAAAATCTTACTGAGAAGTCTGATGAGCAAAAAATATCAGACTTGGAGCAGCTAACTTCTGATGAAGTAGTGGAGTCTGGAGAAGATATTGCCCCAAATTATGAGTCGATAAGCTGTGAAGTAAATGCGCCTTGGAGATCAGCTATACAAACATATCCTCAAGATAGCAATGGCTGGTCCATAATTACACCAGATACTGAAACAAGAATTGTTTACGTTAGCTCGACAGAGGGCAATGACAGTCTAGCACGGCCATATCTTAGCGCTGAAGTGAACGACCCATTTAACCCATCTGGCATACGAGCTTATAGAACTATTAAAGCTGCTTATTCGCAGCTTCGAAATGGTAAACCAGATTGGATATTGTTAAAAAAAGGCGATACTTTTGAATTGAACGATAGAATTTGGTTGAAGTCAGGCAAGTCGCAATCTGCACACCTTGTTTTTGGTGCTTACGGTAATGTCACTGATAAGAGACCAATTGTAGATTCTGGGTTCAGTGATGTGATAACAGGTATTAAAGATAGGAGCTTTGTGACTTTAACAGGTATCGAGTTTTACGCAAGTAAGCGAGACCCTAAATCGAGTAATTTTGTCGGATGGGATGTTGACACGAATAGTCCTAAGGTATTCAGTAACATCGCAGGAAACGGCATTAAAGGGTTGCATATTGAAAATAACCGCTTTAATTTTTATGGTTTGGCAGTCAGCATAAGTGGTGTTGAAGGCGGAATAGTACAAAATATTGTATTCAGAAGAAATGAAATTATGAATTCATACAGTACAGCAGGCCATTCACAAGGGCTGTATATGTATCTAACTGATAGTGTACTTGTTGAAGAAAATATCTTTGATCACAATGGCTGGTATCAACAACGACCATCTAATATTCCTATGAATACAAAAAAATATGGGTATGCAACGTACTTTAATCATAATGTTTATATTGGCAACAGTACAAACCTTATAATCCAAAACAATCTCTCATCACGTTCATCAAGCATTGGAATGAAGTTTGCTTCCAATTCTGACAAAAACACTAACTTAGATAGTATTAACTCTTACAATATGTTGCTCAAGAATAATGTTGTAGTGGAAGGCGAGGTCGGTTTCTCAATTGGAGGAAATAGAGATTTTAATAATGGTTATAGATGGGACAATATACAAGTTATAAATAACGTGTTGACTAATATAGGCCGAACAAAACCAACAAATAGATCTCTGGCTTTCAATATTGACGTTAATGATTGGCAGTCTGGTGTTGTCTGCGGAAATACTGTCACTGATAATGCTGCCAATATATCAAACACGTATGGTTTAAGTGTGGCTGGCCACTCACGTGATTTAACAGTAAAAAATAACAGTTTTATAAACCTTGGAATTGCTCAAGACAAATCAGTTCTTGATTCTGCAGAGAATATTACTGGAAGTAATAATACTTATATAGCGAAAATTGATAACCTAAATGTTCTTGATCTGTATGTGAAGAGTCAGGGATTTTCTGATTATGAATCATACATAACATCAGTTCTAGACAAACTCAAAAATAATCCTGCAACTTACTATGATGTTAATAAATTGATTAGAGACTTTAATAGTAGCGTTGCAAATGAAAAACAGATTTATCAGGCAAAGGAATAAATTAAATAATGAAAGTTTTGATTCTGGCAGAGCAGTGTAATCCTGATTGGCCTTCATTGCCTGGTTTCTCATATGCGCTTGCTAATGAAATTGCAAAAAAAACAACTGTAGTATTAGTCACACATATTAGAAATAAACAAAATATCGAAACCACAGAAAATAAAGTAATAAAAGAAATTATCTATATAGATACAGAAGTCATTGCTAAACCATTACATAAACTCAGCGAATTTTTGAGAAAGATCGGGATTGGTGGCTGGATGACTAAAATGGCATTAAAGTATCCACAATACATTCTGTTTGAGAAGAAAATTTATAATCTGTTACAAGAAAGAATTGAACAAGGAGAATTTTCCTGTATTCACCGCATCTCTCCAGTCTCGCCGACACTTCCAAGCTTGTTGTCAAGTAAGGTAACTACACCTTTCATTTTGGGCCCTTTGAACGGGTCTTTACCTTGGCCTAAGCAGTATACGGAAGAAATAAAGAAAGAACGAGAGCTGATTTCTCATATCAGGAATATCTTTAAATATTTCCCTTATTATAAAAAGAGCTTTCAATCATCAACAGTAATTTTGTCAGCTTTCAAACATTCCGATAACGATGTACCTCTGACAGAGAGGCATAAAATTATTCGATATAATGAATTGGGTGTTGATACTTCAAGCTATAGCCCGTTGGAGTCAAAAAAATATAATAAAAATAAAACTCGTTTTTTATTCGTTGGAAGGTTAGTACCATACAAAGGTGCCCACGTACTTATAAATGCATTCGTTAAAAGTAAATTATTACAAATAAATAGCGAATTAATCATCGTAGGTGACGGCCCAGAAAGACAATATCTTCAAGAGCTTATATCAAGTAATAATTTAGATGGTATCGTCAAAATTGAAGGCTGGAAGACTCAGTCAGAAGTCGCTGAATACATGAGGAATGCTGATATTTTTGCATTCCCGACGATCAGAGAGGTGGGAGGGAATGTGATTATAGAGGCGCTTTCTTCAGGACTTCCTTGCATTGTTCCTAACTATGGCGGTCCAAGTGAGTTAGTGGATGAAACTATTGGCATTAAGATTCCTCTTTCTGATAAAGAAACTTTCTTAAACGCTTATATCAGAAGTATGGAAGAATTATCTAAAGACAGCGTGAAAGTTGAAATGCTCTCAAAGAGTGCGAGGAAAAGGGCGCTTGAACAGCATTCATGGGAGGCAAGAGCTCTAGATGCAGTTAAGATATATAAGTCATTGAATACAATTAATTAAAATTGTTCACTCTTCTCAGTTGGTTTTCGACTTTATTTAGATTTTTTACAAATAACTAATGACGTGAAGATAAATCGGCAATTGACGACGTCTGGAGTTTCTAGACATTTATCATATTCTGAAAATAGTCGTTCATACTTCTTAGGTGATGTTTTGTTGTTATTAGTATGGCGACGCTTTGGGTTTTCTAATACATTTCGATGTATTGAAAAAATCTGTGTCTGGTTTCACTTTGCTTTCGAGTATGGTTCGTCGAATTTTTTTCTTCAAATTACTAAAAAATTTTTTGCGACTGTATCATCGCCAGCAGTTACCACTGCGCATCACACCTCGGTTCTATATTCAACGTAGTTAGTAATTTTCTGAATCGTTGACTGGAGTAATGAGCACTTTGATCGGAATATAACCAGACCTGATTAATTGGTTTTTGTCGCTAAGAAGCCATAGCGAACGCATCGAGGGGCAGGTCATGTTTGATTCGGTTCCTCATAGACCGACCCACTATATATTGAACTTATAAATCCATTACTACAGTTAGAAAAAAATTTTCTGGGTATTAATATAGGTAATATCACTGTTCTACCATAGTTCTGGTTTATCAACATCAAATGCATGTTGAGCCGAATTATATCGGGTGCACCCCTCGTATCGCCTTTTGGGGTGGTATATTCATGCTGCGCTTTCAACCCGGATCCTACATTAGCCATAAAACTCTGTCTCCGGCACAGTTAATTCTTGCTTATTTCAAATCCAGATAGATACTACGGTAACTATAATGACTAATACTTTCCAATCAGAACTAGTTGATGTTGGGAATAAGTAACTTATCTTGATGCTGATGGTGGCTTATTGGTTGTTTCAGCGAGGCATAGTGACTGCTAGAGTGAGAATGCTCAACGCATCATAAAGCAAACGAACAGGCGATAAGTACTACGGGCTTTTATGAACGGGTAAGTTCTTTCTCTCGCTGGCAAAGAGCATGGCGTTGTCTTTTAATATACCTCGTTCTTGTTGGACACGTTTCTGTCGAGCAACCTCAGTTTTAGAGCTGGCATCGTCGTTGGCTTCATGAAAAGCTCCATCCATTAATAGAAGCTTCGTGTTGACGTCGAGTCGACTTACGAGATCAGTGACTTCATAGCCAGCCATGAAGACTGGTTTGATTAACAGCTTCTTACATAAACCCGTCCATATGACGGATTATTGTTCCCATATTTGACTTATGGTTTTAATTACATTTTTTATCATACAAAAATCTCCACTTCTCAGGCCTTACCACAAATATGGTGCAGACTAATATAATATCCATCTATAACATTGCTAAAGACATAATATCAGTATAATGAAAATAAGCAGCGATAACTGTTATCGACATAATAATAATTGGAATATCAACTTCAGGTTGCCAAATTTTTAGTCTTATAGCTGCTATAAGATTAGCGGGATATAGAAGCCAACCTATTACTGATAGCCCAATTATTACCCCGTGGACACCGTGTAGGTAGTATCCTATTGATATTGCGCCTGACTGAATAATTATCTGATAAAACAAGAGTAGTGATATGAATGACGATTTACCTTTTGCTAAATATGCATTGTGGTATGTGGTCGATAGCACACCTACTAAAGTACCAAGTGGCAATAGTTGAATCATCCATACTGCCGCTTTATACCTTTCATCATATAAGTATTCAATGATCTGACTACCAAGTAAAAGTAAAACTAAAGTAGCGAGCCATGTCGCAACTATCATTAAAACTCTTGATTTTCTTAATGCTCTGTAGAGTCTCTTTGGATCGTTTTCTCTTTCGAGTTTTGAGTAAGATGGAAATAAAACCTTATTTCCCAACATTTGAATTGCTTTAGACGCCGTTTCTTTAAACATAGCTGCAATCGAATAGATACCTAAAGTAGCTGTACCCATCAAATAACCTAGTAAAATTCTGTCAATTTGTGCAGCAAAGAAAGATAGAGCTGTACTGATTAGAATCCATCTTCCAAATTTAAATAAACTTAAAGCAGCCTCTTTTTCCCAACGAAACTGATTACGTCTATCTGCTATCCATAAATGACTCAAAATCATTTTGATAAAGGCACTCGCTAAACCTCCTGCTACTAAGCTCCATACAGTTGGTGATATGTAAACCCATACAATCATTATAATTATTGAAATAAACTGTGCGACAATTTCGAGAAGGGTAATGTTTTTTAGTTTGAGATTTCTATTTACTGTTGCCAATGCCGTGGAGTTGAACCCAGCTATGACTGCAGTAAAGCCAGCAACGGGAATTAGGCTGGTTAATAAAGGTGCATCATAGAATATCGAATAAGGATAAGCACCAATAATCGCAACCCCCCATAAAATAACCCCTCTGATAACTTGCATAGTCCATGCTGTATCTAAAAAAATTGGTTCGGAACCACGCTTATTTTGGATGATACTTGGAATGATTCCTATGTCCGAAAACATACTAATACCTTGCATAAAGACAGCTACAAGCGTCATTAAACCAAAAGCTTCGGGGAAGAGCAGTTTAGCCATTATTACATTGCTGACTAAGCGAAGTACTTGCGCGAAAGCATAACCGCTAATAGCCCAAGTAGAGCTAGTTAAAACAAGACTTTTAAGGGAATGATGATTTTTTTGTCTTTTAACTGAGTGAAACATTTAATATAACTTTATTGAGTGAATGTAAGTGGTCATTTCTGTTTGTTGCCATATACTCAGGAGTGTACTAGAGTTCCGAACTATGAAGAACTTTTATAACAAACCAAGAGCTATCAAATTATGACAGTTGATAAAGAGCTGCTGCTATCACCGATGTTTATCGTCGGAGCCCCAAGAAGTGGAACAACATGGCTGCAGAACCTTCTATTGGAATCTCAATATATTTTCGGTGGGCAGGAATCTCATTTTTATTCACTATTTTATCCAGCCTTTTCTTCTGTTCTAGACACGACAGATCGAAGAGGAATTGGATTATCATCGTATTGGACACATGAGCGTTTTAATGAGCAGATGCGTGAGGTTTGGATTAATACCTTTGCCTCATTGTGTGAACCTCAATCTAGACTTTTGCTGGAGAAAACGCCTTTTCATGCTTTGTATATAGATAAAATTACAGAGTTTTTACCCAAATCGAAATTTATTCACCTAATAAGGGATAGTCGTTCTGTTACGGCTTCACTACTGGCAGCATCAAAAAGTTGGGGGGATTACTGGGCTCCGAATGATACAAAAAAAGCTGCTCTCGAATGGTATCGGCATGTGAAGTACGCGAGAGCCTCTAAAACAGCTGAGGACTCAAGTCGATATATGGAAATCCATTATGAAGACCTTCTAAGTAACCCTCTGTCCAATTTACTAAAGATTTACGAATTTGCTGGATTACCAATTGATGAGATTGAATTGCAAAACTCTATTACTAATCAATCATTCAAAATGAATAAGAAGGATGGAGCAAGAATTCCTGGAAAAAAGGATATTGGAAAAAAAGAGCCTGAAGGCTTTCTTAGAAAAGGGTCTTCTGAGGCTTGGCGACAGGACCTAAACTGGTATCAAAAAGCCATTGTGTGGCGTTATACTAGAAAACTTATGAGTGAAGTTGGCTATAACTGGCAAGGAAGGAGTTCAAATGTTGAGAGCGTTTGATATGTTATGTATGAATAGATAGTTTTCACTATTTTATCCTTATTAAAACAGTGGTACTGCTATCACCTAAATCATAACAATATGGTATTAAATAGACAGAAAGGGTGTTAATTGCATATTTATTGAATCTTAAACCTTCAACCTTCAAAAATATTACTAATCCAAACTAGATGTTCAAAATTTTAGAGCTTTAGATGAGTAAAATAGACAATGTCAAACGATGAGTTAAATATGTGCCCGAAAGTTTCTGTTGTGATGGCTGTTTATAACGGTGAAAAGTATTTGGGGTTGGCGTTAACCAGTATAATGAATCAGACCTACAAAAACTTCGAACTAATTGTTATCAACGATGGATCCACTGACGATACTCAACAAATTTTAGCTCATCATCAAAAATCTGATCCGAGAATAACTATTATATCTCGCGGAAATAAAGGTTTAGTTGCAAGTCTAAATGAAGGAATAGCGGAAGCAAAAGGAACACTGATAGCAAGAATGGATGCTGATGACATTGCTTTACCATCTCGCTTTGATGAGCAGGTTAAATATTTAAATCAAAACCCAGATGTGGTTTGTGTAGGTACGTCTCCCATAATCATAGATGAAGATGGCGATGAGTTAACGGTACTGAGTGTGCCTACTAATAATAATGAAATCCAATCGCTTTTGTTATCTGGACATTGTCCAATTGAACATCCTTCAGTGATGTATAGAACAGAGAGTATCAAGAGCGTAGGGTGCTACCGTAGAGAGTTTGAGACTGCAGAAGACTATGACCTTTGGTTAAGATTGGGTGAAATTGGTAAGTTAGCTAATATTAATAAACCTCTTCTGAAGTACCGCTACCTAAGCACATCGATTAGTGCTAAAAATCAAACTAAGCAAGCTCAAATAACAAGATTGGCCTGTGAGCAAGCATGCAAACGACGTGGCATTGAAGTTGAATACACTGCCAGTAATGAGTGGCGTATGAAGGAGAATAGACAATCAAAATTTGAGTTTACGCTAAAATTTGGGTGGTGGGCTTTTCAGTACAAAAATAAAGAAGCAGCTATCAAATACGCTAAGCGAGCTATGATACTTTGTCCTGTAAACACGCAAAGTTGGAAGTTATTCTTAGCTAGCCTTTTTAAACTTTGAGGAGCCTGATGTCCAAGCTTGTAACTGTTGTTATGCCGGCACGAAATGCTGCAGCATTCATAAAGACCAGCATTGAGTCAATTCTAAACCAAACATATTCCAATCTAGAGCTGATCATTATAAATGACAGATCAACTGATGACACCTTAGAGATAATTGAACAATTTGATGATGACAGAATTAAAGTATTGCCTGGAAATGCTTCAGGCATTTCTAATGCTTTTAACCTTGCCTTAAGTCATGCTCAGGGTGATTATCTTAGTCGGTGTGATGCCGATGACATTTATCCTCACGACAGGATTGAAACTCAAGTGAATTGGCTTGAAGAGCATTCTGATTATATTGCTGTTTGCGGAGTGTATGCATCCATTGATAAAAAAGGCAGGCATCTTATTCAATACCACCGTGATAATGAAAGCAAAAATATTGATGCTGAGTTCTTAGAGCAAAAAACTATCACTCATTATTGTACATTCATGACGAGAACTGACTCTTTGAGAGCTATTGGTGGCTGTAGAGAGTTTTTTGTGACAGGTGAAGATATTGATTTACAATTACGCTTATCTGGTCAAGGGAAGATATTTTTTCTTTCCAAAAATTTTTATTATTACAGGCTACACGATATATCAATAACACACACTCAGTCTAACTCCCATAGGGTGTTTTACGAATCAGTCGCTAGAAAATGCCATCGGCAGCGGTTATTAGGTCAGAATGACTCAGTAGAACAAGGTATTAAAATGAAGCCTGACATGGTAATGATCGATGAGCCTCATAACAGTAGTACGAAAATTTTCAATCAACTCCTTTCACAATCATGGTACTGGCATAAGCATAGCAATAAGTGGCGGGCAGTTCTTGAAGCAGCGAAGTTGATAAAGTTTTATCCTTTTAGATTTGCTGCATGGAAAAATATTTTATTGATAATTATTAAATAAGAAACTCCATGCAATGAATAAAAAATCATTAGATTAATTCAGTTTCATATATCTCTAATCTTGCTGTAAAGTTTTATCTGATTTCTTGTGCGAAATGTTATTTAAACTTTAACTGTGATAAATCATACTGGTTCTTAACTTTTATATATTGAGAACACAAAAAAGAGTTAAAAAATGCCAAATAACTTTGCTTACGTTGTTCTCTTATCTTGGCCATTAGTAGTTCTATATCTTCTGAACCGCTTTAAAATCGGTAATGGTTCCTTATTAGCACTTCTGCTGTCATATATGTTTCTACCCGCTAACATGAGTGTAGATCTACCTGTCTTACCACCCTTAGATAAGTTTAGTGTAACCACACTAACCATACTTACAGTATTAGTAGCCAAGAAGCTCTCACTTGGATTCAATTTTTTACCAAGAATTTATCGATGGTTAATTGCGGTAATTTTCATAGCCCCATTTTTTACAGCTATGAACAACAGTGAGCGATACATGCATATTCCTGGACTAACTCTTTATGATGGTTTAACTACATCAATTGTTAGTTTTTTATATTTTTTTCCTTTTCTCATCGGTGTTAAATATTTTAGAGACCAAGAATCTCACACTAAATTATTCCAATATTTTGCACTTGCTACGCTTGCGTATGCTTTTTTAGCATTATACGAAATTAGGATGAGCCCGAGCCTACATTCAACGCTTTATGGTTATTTCCCACATTCCTGGCGACAACAATACCGAGATGGTGGTTTTAGAGCCGTAGTATTTATGGGGCATGGCCTATTAGTTGCAATTTTCATAGCTTTGGGAGTGGGCTTTTGGGCTGCAATACAGAAGAGTAAGCTCAAAGTTTTTCGTTATAGTGCTACTGTTGTTCTTGCTATTCTCGCTCTGACGCTAATCTTGATGAAGACATATTCTGCGTTTTTGTATGGTTTGTTTGTCTATGTTGCAATAACTTTTTTACCGAAGAATCAGCAAATACTTGCATCAATGCTGATTGCGCTGTTGTTTCTTACGTACCCTATTTCATCCGCTACAGGTTTATTTCCTCACAAAGAGCTTATTTCTATAGCTGAAGAGTTAAGTGCGGATCGAGCTGCATCTCTTAATTATCGTTTTGAAAATGAGAATATCTTGCTTAGTCATGCAAATGAGAAACCATTATTTGGGTGGGGAGGTTGGGGGAGAAATAGAGTTTTTGATCCTATAACAGGAGAAGATATCACAGTCACTGATGGCTATTGGGTAATAGTTTTGGGGACATCTGGCTGGGTTGGTTTTCTATCAAAGTTTTTATTTTTATTTTTACCGATTGTTTTTTTGTTTAAAAACTATACAAAAATGAATGTTGAATATGAATCAACAAAGACTTTACTAGTTAGTCATGCCCTAATCATTTCATTGATAATGATTGACCAGATACCCAATTCTTCATTTTCAAGCAACTCTCTTTATTGGTTGTTGGCTGGAAGTCTGCTGGGTAGGCTTGATGAATTAACAAAACATACACGTTTTACAAGCAATAACTAATGAATTTGTATTTAGTTTTCTAAATTTAGGACAGTTAATGACTCGAATTTTTTATTTGATACCAGATTTGTACAGAAGACTGCCATTTTCTCCGAAACGTTTTCTAAGGCATCTTATTCAAAAAAATGCTTTAGATTATCTTCGACGATGTTTATTTCAAGTGCAAAAACCCACAGGTGGTATAAAAGTAATATATCAGCATTGTATTTTACTTCAGGAGCTCGGATTTGAGGCCTATCCTGTGAGTATGGGCAAAAATGACGGAAACGTATTTGGTTTTAATGTTGAGGTCAAGCATTTTGATGATATTAAACCCTATATTTCCGAGACTGATGTTATTGTTGCAACTGAATTTGCTCCATATGATGGACTTATTGAGAATAAATCATTGAAAATAATATTCGTTCAGAATTGGTGGGGTGTTGACCATCGAAGAAAAAAAGACGATCTAAGTAAGTCTTACATTGATATGGGATATGATTATGTACTGACATGTGGACAGTACTGTTCAGAATACATACAAGATAAAATGTCTGTTCCAGTTACAATTATTCCTAATGGGATTGATTTATCTAAGTTTTGTAGAAAAGACTCCAGCAGAAAGCCTAATACTATTTTAGCCATGTCAAGAAAGAACCCTGGCGATCTTGCAAAAATATCTAGTTTGTTAGAACGAAGTGATTATTCCCTCAGAGTAGTCGATGGATTATCTCAAGAAGAATTGATTAAAGAGTATCAATCTGCAGATATTTTTATAGCCCTCGGATATCCTGAAGGCTTTTCTTTACCACCATTAGAGGCTATGCGTTGTGGCTGTGTTGTCATTGGGTTCACTGGAGGTGCTGCAGGTGAGTTTATGCTGGATCGTGAAACTGCGCTTGTTTCAAATGACGGTGACTGTGAAGGTGTTATCCATAGCTTAAATCTTCTAAGTGAAGATGAAACCCTTAAAGAACGTATCAGAGAGAATGGTTATATCAAAGCATCAGAATATAGCTTAGATAATACAAAAGAGCATTTAGAATTGTTTTATTCGAATATCTTTAAAAATAAGAAAAAATGAGGCTATTTTGGGGAAGATGGATAACTTTAGATTATTAGTATCAATTGTAAATTACAAGTCAGCGAAGCTTATTTGTAATATGCTACCTACACTACTGAAACAATTAGATTTCGCTACTGATAAAATTTTCATTGTTGATAATAATTCTCCAGATGACTCATTAGCTATATTAGAAAAATTTTTATCATCTCATGAGTTAACAGAAGTTGTTAGACTAATTGCTTCAGATAGTAATGATGGCTTTTCTGCTGGTAATAACAAGGCCATAAAAACCAGTATCGAAGAATATAAAACTAAACCATCGTATGTTTGGCTTCTAAACCCCGATACATATCTTTTTGAACATTCGTTCACTCCTTTAGTTAATTGTATGATGGATAAACCAAAGGTAGGAATTTTGGGCAGCCGTTTGGAAAGTGAGGATGGAGTCTATCAATGTTCTGGTTTTCGGTATCATACAGCGACAAGTGAATTATTATCTGCTTTAAGACTAGGCTTTCTAGATAATTTATTCGAAAAATACTTGGTTTCCCCAAAAGCACTTATTTCATCTAAACAAAAACTGGACTGGGTAGCTGGAGCAAGCATGTTTGTCCGCTATAAAGTCTTTGAAGATACAGGGGGAATGGATGAAACGTACTTTCTCTACTTCGAAGAAACAGATTTCTGTTTGCAGGCCAAACGAGCTGGATGGGAATGTTGGTATGTACCAGAAAGTCGTGTCGTGCATTACGTAGGACAGAGTACAGGTGTTGTTAGTGGTGATGTTCAGAGAAGAAGACGTCCAAAGTACTGGTTTCAGTCAAGGCAGTATTATTTCAAAAAAAATTATGGTGTCATTTACACTATGTTGGCAGACTTAGCTTGGGGTTTAGGTTTCAGCTTATTGAAACTCCGCTATTTGATACAGCGGAAGAAAAGAACTGATCCCGAACACATGCTTAGAGATTTTTGGCGAAATAGTATCTTTTTGTCATGGTTAGATAGGTTCTAACATGTTTTTTCCCAATATAAGAGATGACCATAAAGCTAATAATAAAGCGATTAACCACGCTGGTTTTAGAACATTGATTGTTTATCGCTTTGGTCGTTGGCGTATGTCAGTTCAACCTCGTTTTTTAAGGGCAGGGTTGAGTATTGTGTATCGTATGCTCGAAAAGCATGTCCGTTTTAAATATGGCATAGAGTTACCATACACAGTGGAGTTGGGCAGAAGTGTTGTGTTTGAACACCAACACGGCATTGTGATTCATGGTAATGCCAAAATCGGTGATGAATGTATTATTCGACAAGGTGTCACTATTGGAAATAAAAGTCTTGATTCGCCATTCGATGCGCCGATTATCGGCAATTATGTCAATATTGGCGCTGGAGCTAAAATACTCGGTAAAGTGACTATTGGTCATCATGCCAGTATTGGTGCCAATGCTGTTGTAACACATGATATACCTGATTACGCAGTTGCTGTTGGTATTCCAGCGAAGGTAATAAAAAATAAAATCAGAAGTGAGGATAAATGAATAATATCTCAGCTGAAATACCTGACTGGACACGCGAACAGAGTGAATGTTTTTGGTCGCCTTCCAAAAAATTATTACGTGCCATAAGAGACTATCAGAGATATACAGCCAACACGGGATTTTTGAATAAATTATTAAAGAAACTTGCTGTTTTACGTCACAGGTTCTGGACGGTGATTACTGGAGCTGATATTCCATTGAATTGCCAGATAGGTGGTGGTGTGTTGATTCCACATCCAAATGGAATTGTTATTCACTCTGCAGCTATGATTGGGCCTAATTGCCTGATTCATCAACAAGTCACGATTGGTGTTAAGTCTAGCAATGACGGCGCACCTATAATTGCAGGACATGTAGATATTGGGGCAGGTGCAAAAATAATCGGGCACATCACTATTGGCAAACATGCTCAGATTGGTGCTAATGCAGTAGTAACGAAAGATGTTCCAGACTTTGCTATTGTTGCTGGTGTACCTGCGAAAGTCATTGGTTCCACAAAAGAAATGGATAGTTGATTTTGAATAACAATTTGGTAGGTGCTGTTGTTATTGGTCGAAATGAAGGCGATCGTCTGAGAGTTTGTCTCGAGTCAATTAGAGAACAGTTGAAATATGTGATCTATGTAGATTCTGGTTCTACAGACTCTAGTGTAGAATTAGCCGAGTCATTAGGCGTTTATGTAGTTAATCTTGACCTCACTATTCCATTTACCGCTGCACGAGCTCGTAATGAAGGGGCAAAAGCTTTATTAAAGATCAACCCACAAATTGAGTTTATTCAGTTTGTCGACGGTGACTGTGAGGTTCAAGCGGGTTGGCTTGATCAAGCCTATGTTTTTCTCAAAGAATCAGTTGATTATGCGATTGCTTGTGGAAGACGCCGGGAACGCTACCCAAATGCTTCAGTATTCAATCAACTATGTGACTTTGAGTGGAACACACCTATCGGTGATGCAAAGTCTTGTGGTGGAGATGCTTTGATAAGGGTAAAAGCTCTTAAACTGGTGAATGGATATGATGAGAGTTTAATCGCAGGAGAAGAGCCAGAGATGTGTTTTCGGTTGCGGAGGAAAGGATGGAGAATCATGCGCCTGGATGTAGAAATGACTCTACATGATGCAGACATGACTAGAATCTCACAATGGTGGAAGCGTCATACAAGAGCTGGACATGCCTATGCTGAGTCTTATTATTTACATGGTCAAAGTTCAGAAAAGTTCAGAATGAAAGAAGTCAGAAGTAATCTATTTTGGACTGGTTTTTTAGCTGTCATATTGTCATTATCTGTATGGAGCCCGTCATTTTTGTTGTGCTTAATATTTTTTATAGTGCAAATTCTGCGAGCAGTGTTACTAGATAAATCAAATAATAAAAATTTTCAACAAAAATTACTGGTATCAATATCAAATCTATTATCTAAATTGCCACAAACTCTAGGAATTTTTGTTTTCTATAAAAATATCTTGATGGGAAGAAAGCAACGCCTAATTGAATATAAATGACTATCTGTAAACAAGAGGCTCTTTTTTGTCTTTATCATATTTAATTAAATTAAGCTTTCCGCTGAAGAATAGTCTAATACGATAAGGTTAATAAATGCTTAAAGTAACGTACATTCCTGGTCCTGGTGATGTTGTAGGTACATACCAATATTGGACACAAGGATTAGAAGATCCTCGAATACCAGTTTTAACTTATTCTTCTATGATGTATACAGCTATCTCAAAGTTGAAAGCTGCATTACAGGTTATCACTACTTATGAGCCTCCTGAGGTGAAAGATGATTGGATTACATTTTCTCAAATATCCGTAACATCCACTAAGAAAAATTATTTTCTTGCACAGTTCGAAAGAGTAAAAAACATTAGAAAAAATCTGGATGCTTTTCGTCCTGATATAGTCATTGTTGGCTCTGATATTCCCGTGATATTTCTTTTTTTATTGAGAAGTAAGCACTGGAGGCTCTGTTTATCGATACATAATACATATTGGAACATTGGTAGACGTCCTTACTTTGATTTCAAGTCAAAAATAAAATATTACATAACTCGAAGTAACATCAGAATCACAGATGGCGCTTTATGTACATCTATTGCATGCGCGAAACAATATAAATCTATGCAAATCAATGATGTACCAGTTTTTACACAAGTCCCTGCTGTTACACATGAGTTTACTCCGAATAAATCAACAACTGTTAGGCGAATTGCATATTTAGGCAGGATTGAAAAAGATAAAGGAGTTTTAATGTTGGCTGAAGCAGTCAATGAATTAAGACAACATAACACTGAGATAGAATGCTTATTTGCAGGGTCAGGTACTGCTGTGAGACTTCTCGAAGAACACATCAGCAACTCGCCTAAGGATACTCTTCGTTATGTGGGAGCCTTATCAGGAAAAGAGGTTCATGAATTTTTACATTCTTGTGATTTGTTAGTCGTGCCTACTATGTCCAGCTTTAATGAAGGATTAGCCAAAGTGGGGTTTGAGTCTTCGGTTCATCTAGTTCCTTGCTTATACTCTGATGTTGTTCCTGCAAAAGATTACTTTAATGGTGCTTGCTCAATTTTTCGAGCTGATGACAAAGAAGATTTAAAAACAAAGTTGATTGAGATCATAGAAAATCCTGATTATTACAATTCTCTCAGAAATAACCTCGAACATTACGTTCATGAAATTAAAAAATCCGATCAGTTGTGGGGAGACTTGGTTATACGAATCATTGAAAAACTAAATGAAAAATAAATTTTTTCTGGAAAACAACACAGCCGCATATGGATTTAACTTTAATACCTTTTTAGACAATTGTACGCTCTTGGCATCTCATTACGAAAGATTGGGTTTACATAATATTGCTCTGCGAGGCACAAGTGAAGAATAAGAATATTACTGGGATTGTTTCAAAGAACTCGATCGCTTATGTCAAAGCCATATTTGAGTGTTATTCATCTAGTGAAACTGTTGTTTTGCTTCGTGATGAAGACGATAGTCGAATAGATCTGACTGGTGTAACAAAAGTAATTAATCCTCCAGTAAAGACTGGATGGTTTAATGAGCATATACAATTCAGAAACGATGATGTTTTAGCACAAATTGCATTTACATCAGGTACGGAAGGTGAGCCAAAAGGCGTTTTATTAACACATCAAGCACTGGATGACGTTACTACACGATTGAACTCGATCATGGAGGTGGATTCTTCAATTAGGGAATATGTTGGTATTCCTGCTAATTTTTCTTTTGGTTTGGGGCGTTTTCGTGCGGTAGCGGCTATCGGTGGCATGGCATTTCTACCTGAGCATGGTTTTGACCCTATCGAAATCAGAGATATGCTGGCTTCGGATCAAATAAATGCTGTTTCTGCCGTTCCAAGTCTGTGGCGTGTTTTATTGAAAAATAAACAGATATTTGGTGATGAGCGTGCTCAGTTAAAGTGGATAGAGATTGGTAGTCAGTACATGAGTCGTGCTGAGAAAGAAGAACTCGTTGAGTTATTTCCACAAGCAAAAATTGCTCAACATTATGGCTTAACAGAAGCTTCGCGGAGTAGCTTCTTACGTCTCGACCAAACGACAGGTGAATCGCTGGAGTCTGTAGGCAGGGCCTACGGTAAAACAGAATTTAAAATTTCTGAAGCAGGACGTATTTGCATCCGTGGTCCGCATGTCGCCAAGACATTGCTTAAATCAGGTCAGTACATATCCAACGTCGATGATGACAGCTGGTTTGAGACAAGTGATTTAGGTGTTCTAGAGGATGGTTTCCTCTATTACAAAGGTCGTGCTGATGATCTTATCAATTGCGGTGGTGTTAAATTATCACCCGATGCCCTTGAAAGAGAAGTACGAGAAATAACGAAGTTAAAAGAAGGGATTGCCATATGCGCCGTTCCAGATGAATTAACAGGACATGCTGTTTTACTGGCGTATCGTGATGATTTGGCAATAAGTCCAAATGATTTGATAGATTCATTATCTTCTGTGCTTAAAGGTTTGGGGATAAACAATAAAAATGTCATAAAGTTACTTGAGCTTAATGAGTTTCCTGTCACCTCCACAAATAAAGTACAACGAAAAGAATTGGCAAAACTTTACGAATCATTGAGTGTAAAAACGAAAAATACTAAAGATTCAACGGCATCACGTCATGAAATGAGTGCCGAAGAAGCTGAGATTGCACAAATCTGGGGTGAAGTATTGAAGCTGGAACATGTCGATCCTGAACGAAATTTTTATGATTTAGGTGGCGACTCCTTGTCAGCCATTGGTGCTCTGGTAGCTATGGAGTCTAAAGGCGTACCAAAAGATATATCGAAAGGTATGCTGCAAGGATTGACGGTGCGCGAAATCGCCAGAAAGATGTCTAAGGCTGATGGTGTTTCTCAAGAGTCGAAGCACAGGATTCGTTCTTTATCTATTAAAAACACCATGACTATCAGTATTGTGAGAGGGTGGATGGTGCTTTTAGTTATCTTCGCTCATTGGCATCAGGGGTTAATGGAGAGAATACCCGCTATTGATGTTGAGCTTTTCACCTCATATGCAGGTCCACTTTTGTCATTCGGAACCCCTGGCTTCGCTATTATTTATGGTGTGGGGGCAGGTTATTCTTTATTTCCTTTATTTTATAAAGATCCTCAGCGTTTAAAGTCTATTTTAAGAAAAACAGCTACCTTTTTGTTCGTCGGTATTTTACTTTTGGCTGTCGTCAGAATTACTGAGATGTTATTGACAAAACAAACTGTTAGCGTCACTGACTATACAAATAGTTTTTTCTCTGTTTTAAGTTATTACTTATTCATATCGTGTACCTTGTATTTCTGGTTTAAGCTGATCGATAGATCGTCCTATCCAATGTTTTTCACGTTATTATTGGCTGTAATGGCGTACTGTCTTCATGTGTTTGTTATTCAAGAGTTTGCTGTTTTAGATACACAGGGTATTTTTGAACTCATTAAGCTGGTTTTTACAGCTAAATATGCTTATTTTCTAATGTTATCAGGAACACTGTTAGGTGTTGCGATAGGGTTTATGCTTAAGCAGCTCTCTGAAGATAAAAAAACATTAACGCCTTTTTACCTTTTAGGTGCAACAATACTCATCACAGGAATGATGGTTTGGATGTATGCTGACAATATTGACCCATGGAATTATTGGCCTATTAAGACCTTATATATATGGCGGTGGCTAGCTTATGCTGGTGTGGTTATGATTTTTCTCGCCTTCACAGTTAATATTTTAGAGAGTTACGACAGAAGCTCTAAAACTAAACAATTCATACTTCAAGCTTTTTCTATCATTGGTATGCTTGCGTTTCCATTGTTTGTATTTCACGAGATGGTCATGCCTTCTAAAGCGATTTTGATGGTATTTGGTGTGAGCAGCTTGGTCGCGCTACTTGTCCCAATGATATTATTTTTTATTGGTTCATATGCGATGTTTAGAAAATTACATGGTGTCAGTTATCAATAGTTTTAATGTTAGGGATTAGCAATGGAAAATAGTTACCTTTTAGTTTCCCCATGTCGCAATGAATCTGACTATATGCGGATAACACTGGATAGTGTTGTGAATCAGACCATCAAGCCAGACCTTTGGGTGATTGTTGATGATGGCTCCACTGATGCAACACCACAAATTCTGGCTGAGTATGCTCAGAAATATCCCTTTATCAAAGTCATCACCCGTGAAAATCGTGGTCACCGTAGTGTTGGCCCTGGCGTGATCGAAGCTTTTTATTATGGCTATGATCAGGTCGATGTCAGTCAGTTTGATTTTATTTGTAAGTTTGACTTGGATTTAGACTTGCCAGCACGTTACTTTGAGATTCTAATTGAGCGTATGAACCAGAACCCACGCATTGGTACTTGCAGTGGTAAAGCCTATTTTAGAGATAAAAAATCGGGCCAGCTTATCAGTGAAAAGTGTGGTGATGAGATGTCGGTTGGTATGACAAAATTTTATCGTCGTACGTGTTTTGAAGAAATTGGAGGTTTTGTTCGCCAGGTGATGTGGGATGGCATTGATTGTCATAAATGTCGCCAGCTAGGTTGGATTGCCGTTAGCTGGGATGAGCCTGATTTACAATTCATCCATCTCAGACCTATGGGGTCAAGCCAAAAAGGTATTTTCACTGGCCGTATGCGCCATGGCTTTGGCCAATACTTTATGGGCACCGGGCTGATTTACATGACGGCATCATCTGTATTCCGTATGTTGCACCCACCATATTTTCTCGGAGGCGCGGCGATGTGGTGGGGCTATGTGAAAAGTATGCTGACACGTCAACCAAGATTTGCTGATAAAGCACTGGTTGCGTTTATTCGCCATTACCAATGGCAGTGTCTTGTTAAAGGGAAAGCTGAAGCAACCCAGCAGTTAAATGAACAACAAGTTGTTGTTTGGCAACAATCACACAGCTAGTAGGAGCAACCTTTGAAACTGGCATATCTTGCACCAGATATACCCGCGTTATCTGCCACTTTTGTGTATAACGAGATTTTGGCTCTAAGTGAGCTAGGGCACGAGATAATACCGTTCTCTGTTCATAAACCGATAATGCCTGCCACTGATAAACATCTTGACGCACTGCGCTCAAAGGTGAACTATCTTTATGCAACACCAAAGAAGAAAGTTTTTTTTAGCCACCTCAACTTACTGACAAAAAAACCTGTTCATTATGTAAAAGCACTTGGTGAGTGCGTGAAGGATATGTTCAAAGTGAACATATTATCCCGTGATGCATTAGCCTTGTTTTATCGGTTTTTTTATGCCGCTAAGCTAGCTCAAGAATTAAAAGAGAATTCTATTCAACATCTGCATGTGCATTTTGCTCATGTACCTACAGATATTGCTATGTATGCCAGTATGCTCTCGGGCATATCTTTCAGCGTGACAGCCCATGCCAATGATATATTCGAGCGTGGTTTATTGTTGGATAAAAAAGTGGAAAGATCAGGTTTTTTTGCCACGATATCAGATTTTAATCGTCACTATATTCAGCAAACTTATCAAGTTGATCCTGACAAGTTAGAGATTATTCGCTGTGGTGTAGATAGTCGCGTGTTCACTCGTAAGTCTTCAATAGCACTATCAAGCCCGGTACGTATAGGTGTTGTTGGTAGGCTGGTAGAGAAAAAAGGGATTGATACGCTTATTTCTGCTCTGGTTATCCTAAAGACTCAATTTTCTGATTTTACTGTCGAAATAGCTGGGTCGGGTCCACTGGAAGAAGAGTTAAAACAGCAAGTTACACAACTTGATTTGAATGACAATGTCGTATTTCTGGGGCCATTGCCTCATGATCAGGTCGTCAAATTTGTCAGAGAGTTGGACTTATTTGTCTTACCTTGTAAAAAAGATAAACAGGGCGATATGGATGGTATTCCTGTTGTATTGATGGAAGCGATGATGGTGGGGACTGCTGTCATCTCATCTAGAATTTCCGGTATCCCAGAGCTTGTGATTGATGAGGAAACAGGTAAATTAATTGAGCCAGGTAATAGTGAGCAATTAGCTGGGGCTATACTCGAACTGATAAAGGATGAAGCTTTACGGGGAGCGCTCATCAGTCATGCTGAGAAAAAAGTGCAGCAGGAATTTGCACAAGATATTAACGCTAAGCGTTTAGAGACACTATTTGCTGAATCAATTGGTAATCAATAGATGCAGAAACAGGGATGGTTTTTTAGGCGACGCTTTATGCTTGTTCCCACTATATGGTCAGTCATCATTTTTATTTTATTATCGCTAGCTATCGCCATACTTTTTATACACAATGTTGCGTTTTTTTTAGCTAAACAAGCGCCTGTTGAAGCTAATATTCTGGTTGTAGAGGGCTGGCTTGAGCCAGATGCGCTCAGCCAGGCTTATGCAGAATATAAATCTGGCCACTATGATCTAGTGATCACCACGGGGGGGCCTGAAGCGAGAAATTTTACCGATCAGTTTGATTCTTATGCAGAGCAAGCGGCTCATCAATTGAATTTGTTAGGTCTGAGTATGGACAGTCTTAAGGTAATTCCAACGCCTGCTTCTGCTCAGGATAGGACCTATCTCAGCGCAGTGATGGTACGAAAGTTTATTGAAGCAGAGCCTTTAATAGACAAGATGAAAGGGATTAATGTGTTTTCAGCTGATGTGCATAGTCGCAGAACCCATTTTTTGTACAAACAGGCATTTGATGCTTTAGCTATTCCTATCGGTATTATCAGTGCATCTCCTGAAGAATTCAGATTAGCCAATTGGTGGCAAACCAGTGCTGGAGCGAAAACGGTATTAGTTGAATTTATCGGCTGGGTGTATGCACATTGTTGTTTTGAGTTACCTGCCAAGGGTTCTCACCAAGAAATGTGGGGATTAACTCGTGATGAGACTCAAAAATGACTAATATTTCCACGTTTCCTGGCATTCATGAGCGCCATAAACAGCATGTTTTGATGGGGCTACCTTTCGACTTTCTCAGTATTACTGAATCCGCAAAGCTGATTGAGCAAGCCATTTCATCAAACAAACGCTGTTTTCTCTCCACACCGAATATCAACTTCACCATTGCAGCTCACGAGGATGACGCTTTTTATCAATCTGTTGCTGTAAGTGATCTGTCTGTTATCGACGGCATGCCTTTGGTGTGGTTGGCCAAGCTGATGGGATTACCCGTCAAGGAACGCGTAGCTGGCTCTGACTTATTTCAATTTTTGTCTGACACACATCGAGAAAAACCGATTCGGGTGTTTTTCTTCGGTGGCGAACCAGGTGTTGCCGAACAAGCTCATGAGCAACTCAATAGCTATTCTAAAGGTATGGTCAGTGTTGGATTTTATGATCCAGGCTTTGTGAGCATTGAAGAGATGAGTCAGGATCACATTATTGAGCAAATCAACGCTTCTCAGGCAGATTTTGTCCTTGTTGCCTTGGGTGCTAAAAAAGGTCAGGCTTGGATTATGAATAATATGGCTAATCTGAATGCGCCCGTCATTAGCCATCTAGGAGCGGTGATTAACTTTGTTGCAGGTTCGGTGAAACGTGCACCAGAAAAGTGGCGAAAACTTGGCTTGGAATGGTTGTGGCGGATTAAACAAGAGCCGAATTTGTGGAAGCGTTATCTTAAAGATGGTTGGGGCTTGGCTTTGTTATTACTCACCAAGCAACTTCCTTATTATTTTGTTGATAAGAAATATAAAAAAAGTAAAAGTCACGAGAATACCGTTAATTGGCAACCAAATACTCAGACACTGCTTCTTACGGGCTGTTTTCAGTCAACTAACCTTGAAAAAATGGACGCATTGATAAATACGACATTATTAGCCAATCGTTCTCAATTAAAAATTGATTTTGCTAGTGTCAGTTATATTGATAGTGCATTCATGGCGAGACTATTAACGCTCCAAGGTAAGCTTTATTCGGCTGGTTCTGAGCTTCTCATATTGAATCCACAGCAGAAAATAAAACGATTGTTGTCATTAGCTGGCGTTTTAAAACGATTCAAGGTAATCTCAGGTTAATTTATATTAAGTAAAGGCAAGGAGCAGGCACAGTGTTGAGCTATCAAAAAGCAAGTGTATTTATCGTCACGCTTGTGTTGGCTTTTATTACCTACTGGGGGGGGATTGCTGAGGCAGTAAGACGTTGGAATGTGCAGGAAGAGTATAGCCATGGTTTTCTCATACCATTAGTCAGCCTTTACATTCTATGGGAGAAAAAGAACCTGATTCTCTCTTCGGTCACTCGTCCCATGTGGAGTGGCTATTTTTTAATTCTTCTTTCACTTCTTGTATATATTCTTGGTGAGCTGAGCGCGTTATTCATCCTGATCCAATATTCATTTGTTATGACATTGGTAGGTTTGTCTATGATTTTCCTGGGCAAAGCCAGTCGTTACACACTCGCGCCTATCTTATTACTCTTATTTGCCATACCGTTACCTTATGTCATTGAAGTGGTTCTGACG
This sequence comes from Methylophaga sp., assembly GCA_002706095.1. Classification (GTDB taxonomy): domain Bacteria; phylum Pseudomonadota; class Gammaproteobacteria; order Nitrosococcales; family Methylophagaceae; genus Methylophaga; species Methylophaga marina. The sequence continues at coordinate 251,122 of PAJP01000021.1, forward strand.
GCGAAGCTACAGTTGGTATCTTCTTGGTTAGGGGTCCAGGTTATCCGTTTATTTGATATTCCTGTTTATTTAGAAGGCAATATCATTGATCTGGGGGTCTATAAACTTCAGGTAGTGGAAGCCTGCAGTGGATTACGTTACCTGTTCCCGCTAATGAGCTTGGGCTTTATTGCTGCATATTTCTATCGTGCCAGCTTTTGGAAAAAAGCCGTGATTTTTCTCGCTACGATTCCTATCACGATATTGATGAACAGCTTTCGCATTGGCGTGATTGGTGTATTGGTTGATAACTGGGGTATAGCTCAAGCAGAAGGCTTTCTGCATGATTTTGAAGGCTGGATCATCTTCATGGCTTGTGCGGGTCTACTTGCCTTACTGATTTGGTTAATGGAAAAGCTGACTACAGGCAACTCTTTTGCCGATGTATTTGGTGTAGAGCAATACTCAAACACAAAATCCATATTCCAGGAGGAGGACAGTAGCTCATCATCCCGGAATATGGTGATTTTTAGTTTGACTGTGTTAACTCTTGTCTCAAGTTTTGGCGTGACACATTACATCGACAATCGCCAGGAAATTATTCCAGAGCACAACGCTTTAGTGAATTTCCCAATGAAGCTGGATGAATGGACTGGTTATCAATTGCCACTGAATAATGAAGTTGAGACGAAGCTGGCTATGACGGATTATTTATTAGCCAACTATCAAAATGCACAAAAGCAAACCGTCAACTTCTATGTGGCTTATTACGAAACTCAAAGGAAAGGCGAATCGCCGCATTCACCACGTGTCTGTATCCCTGGCGGTGGCTGGGAGATTGCAGCATTTGACCGAATTGAAGCAAATGGCCATCCAGCTAATCGCGTCATTATCAAAAAAGGCACACAAGAACAGCTGGTTTATTATTGGTTCCAAGGGCATGGACGTATTGTGGCTAATGAGTACATCAATAAGTGGTACTTATTACAAGATTCAATTATAAAAAACAGAACCGATGGCTCGCTAGTAAGAATGGTAACAATGGTAGCGGATAATGAAACTGTCGCTCAGGCTGAACAACGTTTGTTGTCATTTATGCAGGTCGCCGAGCCGAAGTTAAAACAATATATTGCAGAATAAGGTAGGGATATGAAAGCGAGTAAACGTTTATTACTGGTGTTGATGCTGGGAATGGCAGCTGGCTGTGGCAGTTCAGCTGATAGCGCAGCAGATTATGTAGAAAGTGGTAATGAGTTTTTTGATAATGGAAACTACGATAAGGCTCGACTGGAATACAAAAATGCTATTCAGATAGATCCCAGACAAGCAGAGCCCTACTATCGACTGGCATTGTTAGACGAGCAAAACAAAAACTGGAAACAAATGTTTGCCAACTTGACCACTGTTGAGCAGCTTGATCCCAATCACGTTGATGCTCAGATAAAGTTAGGTAGATTATATCTGCTCGGTGGAAAACTTGACGAGGCGACAACACGAGCTGATAAAGCATTATCAATAAAACCGGAAAGTTTTGATGGTCGAATTCTGAAAGCGTCTATTCTGGCGAAAGAGCAAAAATTTGATGAAGCATCAACATTGCTTGCTGAAGTATCAAAGGATTATCCAGAACATAAAGATATTCTTTCACTGGAGATTTTAATTTTAAAAGATAAAGGTGACCTACCAGCAGCACTGGCAAAAACAAAACAGGCAGTTGAAAAGTATCCCGAAGATATGTCGCTTCGTTTGATCGAACTCAGCTTGTATAACGACATGAAAGATTTTAAAGGCATGGCGAATGTCTACGAAGATATCTTGGCTCGTAAACCTGATGAACGTGAAGTGGTCATGTCTTATGCCAAATTGCTGCTATCAAAATTAGATAGATATGATCAGGCTTTAACGCTTCTGCAAACCTTCCTAAAAAATCATCCAGAGGATAATGAAGCTCAGCAATTCTTATTAGGTTTAATTAACCAGAAAAACCCACAAGAAGCGTTATCAAAACTCGATGAGATGATTGAAGCTGATCCTGAGAATTATGAGTTACGCTTCGCAAAAGCCGCGTTGTTAGACAAGAACGGTGATGTTGAAGGTTCTGTCAAAGAGCTCAATGATATCATTAACGAAGATCCGCAAGGTATCAATGGCAATGAGGCTCGTGTCATGCTTGCGTCATATTACGCATCACAGCAGGATTTCAAAAAAGCACGTGAGCTGGCTCAAGCTGTTTTGGATGTCGCGCCAGAAGAAAGTGGGGCATTGCTGGTCAGAGCAAAACTGGACTTGATGGATGAAAAATATGATCAAGCGGTGACTGACCTGAGAACAGTGTTAAGAAACTCACCTGATTCAGATGAAGCCATGATCTTGCTGGCGCAAGCGTATCAAAGACAGGGTTCTGATGCGCTCGCAGAAGATAGCTTCAGACAAGCATTAGCAGCCAATCCACATAACGCCACTGCAGCATTAACAGTGGCAGGGTTGTTAGTTAACGAAAATAATTATGACAAAGCTGAGCAGGTTTTAGTCACCGCTTTAGAGAAAAACCCTACAAACGCCACTTTACTACAGCAATTGACTGAAGTCAGAATTCTGAAAAAAGACTGGCAGGCGGGTATTGAAACCATTGATCTACTTAAAGATCAGCAAGGCGATACCTTACTTTCTTATCTACTGTCTGGGCAATTGTACGAAGGGCAAGGCGACTATGCTCTGGCAAAAGCTGAGTATCAAGCGGCGCTTGAATTAGCTCCAAATTCAAGTCGTGCGATGCAAGGTCTGGCAACCTCGATGGAAGCGTTGGGAGAAAATGAACAGTTAGAAACGTATCTGAACAATTTCAACCAACAAAATCCTAACTCTATGAATGGATTTGCAACACTGGCCATTCATTATTTCAGAGTAGAAAAAGCGGAACAGGCAATCGATATTCTTGAATCAAAGCTTGTCGAACAGAAAAGATGGACGCTGGGTTACTCTTTATTAATCGACTATTATTTGCGGAATGACAAGTTATCCGAAGCGGCAAATATACTGAAAAAAGCCGTTGATAATGTCGATGACAATATTCGATTCTCATTACAGCTAGCCTCCATTGAAGAATCACGTGGCAATTATGCTGAGGCACGTGATCTATATGAAGGCATTCTTGCAAAAAATAATAATGTCGATATTGCTGCCAATAATCTGGCCAGCTTATTAACGGATCGGTTTGAGTCGCCTGAGAACTTAAACCGCGCTTTGGAAATTACCCAACGGTTTAAAACGTCAACACAACCTTATTTCCTCGACAGCTATGGTTGGGCTAATGTGAAATTAAATCAGCTGGATGAAGCTAAGCCAGTACTTGAACAGGCGGTAGCATTAGAGCCCAATGTCGCTGTATTTAATTATCACCTAGGTGTGTTACATGTAAAACAAGGTAATAGTGAGCTAGCAAGACAATATCTGAACACGGCTAAACAGCAAGCATCACAAAATAATGAAAGTGACTTAATAGTGGATATTGATTCAGCCATCAGCTCACTGAACAATTGATAACGGATAATAAGTTAAATCGGGAATTTCAATGATACCTGTCGTAATGTCGGGAGGAAGTGGTACACGCTTGTGGCCACTTTCACGTAAGCATAAACCCAAACAATTTTTAAATTTGTTTGGTGATGACTCCATGTTTCAACAAACCATCCTTAGATTAGGTGGTTTGAATAATTCACCGCCTATAGTGGTGTGTAATGAGAGCCACAGATTCATGGTGGCGGAACAATTACTCGAAATTGATATTGAGAAACCCAGCATTCTGTTAGAACCCGTAGGTAGAAATACGGCACCGGCAATTGTCAGTGCCGCTTTTCAGGCATTGTCACGTGAAGAAGACCCCGTACTTTTAGTGTTGGCAGCTGATCATGTGATTGCCGATATTGACGCTTTTCATCAAGCAATAAAGCTCGCTGAACAACAAGCTATGGTCGGAAATTTAGTCACATTTGGTATTGTTCCAACTTGCGCACATACTGGCTATGGCTATATTCAAGCTGAGGAAAAAGCCACGATTTCTGCTGTTCAGCAGTTTGTCGAAAAACCTGACTCCGCTACGGCTGAAGCGTATCTGTCCTCAGGTGATTATTACTGGAACAGCGGTATGTTTATGTTTAAAGCGTCAGTATTAATTGAGGAAATGAGCAAGTTTCATCCCGACATCATTGAACAGTGTCGTTTAGCTGTTGCCAACAGTGAACAGGATTTAGACTTTGTACGCTTGAGTAAAGAGGCTTTTGAGGCCTGTCCATCTGATTCCATCGACTATGCTTTAATGGAAAAAACACAAAAAGCAGTGGTGGTTCCTCTTGATGCTGGCTGGAACGATGTTGGATCCTGGTCATCCTTGTGGGAGTGTTCACAACAGGATGAGAACAATAATGTTCTCAAGGGTGATGTTGAAATACAGAATGTAAAGAATGCTTATATACACAGTGAGCACCGACTTGTCTCGGCTATAGGTGTTGAAAATCTGGTCATTGTGGAAACAGCTGATGCGGTCATGGTTGCCAGCAAAGACCAAGCACAAGACATTAAAGACATTGTCGCCAAGCTAAAAAAACAATCACGTTCTGAAGCCGAAAATCATCGGCTTTGTTATCGACCATGGGGTTATTATGATTCCATCGATCTTGGCGAACGTTTTCAGGTCAAACGTATCCGAGTAAAACCGGGGGCATCTCTTTCATTGCAAATGCATCATCATCGAGCTGAGCATTGGGTAGTAGTTCAAGGTACAGCAGAGGTGACCAGAGAAGATGAAGTCTTTTTACTGTCAGAAAATGAATCCACCTTTATTCCTGTTGGGCAAAAACATCGATTGCATAACCCTGGTAGAGTACCTCTAGAAATTATCGAAATTCAATCCGGTGGCTATCTTGGTGAAGACGATATTGTTCGCTTCCAGGATAATTACCATCGACATTAAGCTATCTAAATGAACATCCATATTGAACAGTTGATGTCAGATTCTGGCGTCAAATTTGGTACAAGTGGTACCCGAGGTCTTGTCAAAGACATGACAGATTTAGTGTGTTTTGCTTATACCTCAGCATTTTTGCAGCATTTAATTCACGAAAAGCAGATACAGAAAGGGGATCAAGTTGGTATCGGTGGTGACTTAAGGTCCAGCAGTCCACGTATTATGAATGCAGTGGCCAAAGCTAGCCAGTATTATAGTCTGCAGCCACTGAATCTGGGTTTTATTCCCTCCCCAGCAGTCGCCTTGTACGGAATTCAACATCATATGGCGACCATTATGGTTACCGGAAGCCACATTCCTGATGATCGAAATGGTATGAAGTTTAATTTGCCAATTGGTGAAATACTTCAGGCTGATGAGCAAGCTATCAAACAACAATGGGTTGATATTCCGGATGAGCTGTTTGATGACCATGGTGCATTTATCAAACAAGATGCTGTGTTAAGTGAGCCATCTTTCTCTGCTCAAAAACACTACATTGAGCGCTTTACTCAGTTTTTACCTGATAATTGTTTGGCAGGTATGACGATCGGTGTATATCAGCATTCTGCTGTGGGTCGAGACCTGCTGCAACAAATCTTGTCGGCACTAGGAGCCAACACTATTTGTCTAGGCAGGAGTGAGCAGTTTGTCTCAGTAGACACTGAAGCTATTCGGTCTGAAGATGTCGAACTTGCTCAACAGTGGGCAAGCGAACATGCTTTGGATGCCATTGTGTCAACAGACGGGGATAGTGATCGACCTTTGATCAGTGATGAACATGGACGCTGGCTCAGAGGTGATATTGTCGGCTTATTAACCGCGCTCTACCTGGGGGCGGATATCGTGGTTACGCCTGTCAGTAGTAACTCTTGCGTGAACGCCGACTTTTTTGAACAGGTGTTGCGAACACGAATCGGCTCACCCTATGTGATAGCAGCCATGCAAACAGCGGCTACAAACTCGCCTGAAGAAGGTGTCGTTGGATATGAAGCGAATGGAGGATTTCTGCAGCAATCAGCCATTGAGCTATCAGGAAAAACTCTAAGTCCACTACCCACACGTGACGCCATCATTGTGATTTTAAGTGTCTTATTACTGGCAAAACAAAGGCAACAGACAGTCTCTGAACTGAATGCATCGATGCCTGCGATTTATACCAGCAGCGATCGCCTGAAAAACTTCGCATTGGAAAAAAGCCGTTTATTGCTGGATACGTTAATAGTGGATAAGCAGATTAATAGCGAGCAGGTACAACAGTTGTTTCCTTTTATGGGCGAGATCAAAGCAGTGGATACCACTGATGGTGTCAGACTATCTTTTGCAGATGATGAAATCATTCATATCAGGCCTTCTGGTAATGCACCTGAATTACGTTGTTATACTGAAGCTAGTCGTGAAGAACGAGCCATAGAGCTGAATCAACTTGCTCTGAAAGCGATGAGTGACTGGTCTGAATCTGTTTAATAAAAGTCTGTATATCTAAATGTTGATGGTTCCAGGGTTAGATAGGTCTTTCCAATGCCCGGTTAATGGTTTCAATTAATAATTCAAAGTTGACTGGCTTAGTCAGATAATAATCGAAACCCGCCTTCAACCCTTTATCAATATCATGAGGCATGGCGTTCGCGCTCAGTGCAATCGTTTTGATGTCACGGGTGATCGCCGAACGTTTGAGTGATTCTAATGCCTCAAAGCCGTTCATCCCAGGTAAGTTAATATCCATCAGAATGACTGCTGGCTCATATTGTCTGGCTAATTCCAAGCCTATTTCAGCATCGCTAGCAGCGATAAGGTCAAACTGAATATATTGTCTAAAGACTCTTTTAATCAAATTGAGATTAGTTGGGTTATCTTCAATACATAAGATTTTGACGTGCTCTTTGGAGTCATCCTCCATTTGTTCTGGTTCGTGATGTTCTGATGATAATAGAGAGCCGTTTGTCACCTTGGAACGTTGCAGTTCAATCCAAAATGTGGCGCCTTTGTCTTGCTCACTTTCAAAGCCAAAGCGTCCGTTCATGAGTTTAATCAGCTCTCGGCTGATGACTAAACCAATACCGGTGCCCTGTATACCTGAGTTGTCTTTATCGAGACGATCAAAAGGTTCAAACAGGCAACGTTGTAATTTTTCATCAATACCGTAGCCGGTATCCTGGATAGCAATACGAAGAGAGGATTTATAAGTACTGCTTATAATAATCTTAATTTTGCCATTCGGTTTATTGTATTTGGCCGCGTTAGATAAAAGATTGAGTAACACCTGTTTGAGTTTAATGTGATCGGCTTTCACAAATAAAGATGAAATATTGGCTGGATATGACTCTTCAATATGCAGATTTAAAGACTGAATTTGAGTTTGTATAAAGGGAATAAGATCATCAATAAGTGGTTTTAATTGCACATCTTCCACTGAGACTGACATATGGCCGCTTTCAATACGTGATAAGTCCAGTATGTCATTAATCAGTGAGAGTAGATGATTTCCTGAATTCTCGATCATGCTGACCGATTCACGTTGATCTTCATTTAGATTATCTAGCTGTAAGAGCTGCGAGAAACCAATGATGGCATTGAGTGGTGTGCGAAGTTCATGACTCATTTTTGCCAGAAATTCACTTTTTGCTTCATTAGCGTGCTTGGCCTGTTGCATGGCCTTGATTAACTCTTGCTGATATTGGTGACGTTCTGAAATATCCCGAATTACACCAATATAGAATTTCCGATGGCCAAATTGCATCGGACTGATGTTAAGTTCAATGGGAAATTCGGTGCCGTCTTTTCTGGTGGCAGATAAAGAACGCGTTCTGTGTATGATTTTAGGCTCATGAATATTGGCATGCTTAAGATAACTATCATGTTTATGCCGTTCATTTTTATCTATCAGAATGGAAACTGGTTGCCCGATAAGTTCCGCTTCCTGATAACCAAATAACAGACAGACAGCGGGATTCACCATGGTGATTTTTCCAACATCATCAATAGTGACAAAGCCATCATCAGTCTGTTTTATGATGGCATCACGTTGTTGTAGTGAGGCAATGCGTTGTTGCGTTGAGCGGCGGTAGAAATAGGTACCAAATGCCGTCATGAAAATCACAAATACGATGCTGATAACCACACTGAATAATAGGGAACGATAGAGTTTATAAACTTCGGCGACTTCTGTTTCCGTCACGATTCCCATATTCAGATGGTCATCCCAGCGCCAGCTACCGATGACTTTGACACCGCGATAATCACGATATCCTTTTAGGCTCACGCCCGTCTGGTGTTGGGTCAATGATTTCGCCATTAGCGTGAGCGGAGCATTGGCAGCAACTGGTTTTTTCTCAGAGCTTAAGAGATTAACGCCGGGATCTCGCACTTCCAGTGCCAATTCGCTTAATGGATGAGCTGCATCAATTAATCCGGCTTGGATAAGCTGCTTAGTAAACTTACTTTGAGTGAGCATTCGCCCATGTTCATCTATCGCGTAGGCTTGGCCTGTTTGCCCCACTTGGTTCTCATGAAAAGCAGGGTTGAAAATCTTGTCGGGATCGATTTCGAAAGCAAAAAAAGCAACTGTTTTTCCAGCCCAATCATGAACGGGGGCAATAAAGAGCATGGTTGGCGTGGGGTAATTCTGCCCAAGTGTTTTCTGCCATGAGCTTGAAGGCATAAAAGGATGGGAAGTGTAGACTGTGTTTGTCGGTAAATCCGTACGGATGTTGAGTGGAAGTTGGACTTGATTGTCTTCATTTGCAAAGCCACTCACGCCCGATAAAATCATCTCGCCATGCGTTGAGAACAGCTTGTAGTCAAGGTAACCTTCATTGCTCAATATCGCTTTGATGTTGCCATCAACAAGTCGATATAAATCTTGTTGCATCACTTTGTTATCCTGCTTATTCGCTAATAAAGCAATCTGTTGGATAACAGTGTTTTCTGCCCAGTAAAGGCTGTTACGTTGATGATTGGTGTAGGACTGTTTAACGCGATTGATGGAAGTGGTCAGTGCGGTATTGAGGCGTGTAGTCACGTCTTCCTGAATCAAGGAAAACAGGTGCGACGCAGCCACAGTGGCTGTTATCACTGCGACTAATAAAATAACGATGGCAACCACAACAGGTTTACTTAACCACTTACTCTTACTCACCTGAAATGATGTACCTTTTTATTTTTATTATGAAAGTGTCAATGCCATTTTGTTGGCATAATCAACCAAATTTAAAGCAGCGGCTATTCGAGCACAAACATTCCTATCCTGTCCAGTATTAAAGCCGTTCTCAAAATCATGATTTAACGCATATTGTGACTTCTCATTGACGTTTTTAGTGTGTAGTATCGAGGATGATGATTACATCAAATATTTAAGAATGTAGTCAGGGGCATGAGTAGAGACGCGAGTCCCTCATGCTGAATTGTCGAGACATCCGAAGGAAGCACAGCATGCTGGAGAATTATCTCCCGATTTTGTTGTTTATCATCATCGGCATCGGTTTTGGTGTTCTGCCATTGTTGGCCGGCTTTGTATTGGGGCCTCGGCATCCTGACAGTGAAAAACGATCAGCCTATGAATGTGGATTCGAGCCTTTTGAAGATGCCCACATGAAGTTTGATGTTCGTTATTATCTTGTTGCTATTCTTTTCATCATTTTCGATTTAGAAATTGCATTCCTTTTCCCATGGGCCATCGTTTTAGATGAGATCGGTGTGTTTGGTCTCGTGGCCATGTTCCTATTTTTAGGCATTCTGGTGGTTGGGTTTGTATATGAATGGAAAAAAGGAGCGCTGGAGTGGGAATAGAAGGTGTTCTCGAAAAAGGCGTTGTCACCACATCGGCTGACAAACTCATTAATTGGGCAAGAACCGGATCTTTATGGCCAATGACATTTGGTCTGGCCTGTTGTGCAGTAGAAATGATGCATGCCGGGGCGGCACGTTACGATTTGGATAGATTTGGCATTGTATTCAGAGGCAGTCCACGTCAATCGGATGTGATGATTGTGGCTGGCACGCTGGTAAACAAAATGGCACCTGCTTTGCGTAAAGTCTATGACCAGATGTCCGAACCACGCTGGGTTATTTCAATGGGCTCCTGTGCCAACGGCGGTGGTTATTATCATTATTCTTATTCCGTTGTTCGTGGCTGCGATCGGATTGTCCCCGTCGATATCTATGTGCCAGGCTGTCCACCAACTGCTGAAGCTTTACTGTATGGCATATTACAGCTGCAGAAAAAAATTCATCGTACTAACACCATAGCCAGACAAACCTGATAGCGACCTGTTTTTATGATGCAAACCTTAAAAGCCAAACTAGAACAGAATTTTTCAGATGCGTTACTGGATTGTGAGCTGGTTCGAGATGAAATTACTTTGCATGTGGCGGCTGAACACATTATTGAGGTTTGTACGACCTTACGAGATGACTATCAATTTGAACAGTTGATGGACTTGGCCGGTGTAGATTACTCAGAGTATGGCGGGAGTAGTTGGGAAACCAAACAGTCGACAGAGTTTGGTTTTAGCCGGGCTGTAGATGGCTTGGGACATGCAGAACCCGTGACAGACGGGTATCGTTTTGCCGTGGTCTATCAGTTGCAATCCATTACACATAATCAACGCTTACGATTAAAAGTCAGATTGGCAGCCGAGCAACCCATTATAGACAGCGTGACAAAGGTATGGACTGGTGCTGATTGGTATGAGCGTGAAGCCTTTGATATGTTCGGCATTCTCTTTGATGGACATCCTGACTTACGACGCATTTTGACAGACTATGGTTTTGTCGGTCATCCGTTTCGTAAAGATTTCCCGCTTATTGGTAATGTTGAGATGCGTTACGATGAAGACAAAAAACGTGTCGTATATGAACCGGTCAGTATCGAACCCAGAACCTTAGTACCCAGGGTGATTCGTGATGATAACCGTTATCTCAAGGATGAGAAATAATGGCTGAGATAAAAAATTTCACACTCAACTTTGGTCCTCAACATCCGGCTGCCCATGGTGTCCTTCGTCTTATTCTGGAAATGGATGGAGAGGTGATAGTCAGAGCCGACCCGCATATTGGGCTGCTGCATCGGGGTACAGAAAAACTGGCGGAATCGAAACCATTCAATCAGAGCATTGGGTATATGGACCGTCTCGATTATGTGTCGATGATGTGTAACGAACATGCCTATGTGATGGCCATCGAAAAACTGATTGGCATTGATGTACCCATAAGAGCCCAATACATTCGGGTCATGTTTGATGAGATTACCCGGGTATTAAACCATCTGATGTGGTTGGGGGCGCATGGTCTGGATATTGGTGCGATGACGGTCTTTCTTTACTGCTTCCGTGAGCGTGAAGACTTAATGGATTGTTACGAGGCGGTATCGGGCGCAAGAATGCATGCTACCTATTATCGACCTGGCGGCGTATATCGCGATTTGCCCGACAAAATGCCTCAATATCAGGCTTCCAAATGGCACAACGACAAAGAAATAAAGAAAAAGAATCAAAACCGAGAAGGCAGTCTGCTCGATTTTATTGAAGACTTTACCCAACGTTTTCCGCACTGTGTCGATGAGTATGAGACATTATTAACTGATAATCGTATCTGGAAACAACGCACTGTAGGCATTGGTGTGGTCAGTCCTGAGCGAGCACTTCAACTCGGTTTTTCAGGGCCGATGTTAAGAGGCTCGGGGATTGAGTGGGATTTACGCCGTAAACAGCCTTATGAAGTCTACGACCAATTGGACTTTGATATTCCGATAGGTAAGGAAGGTGACTGTTACGATCGCTATTTAGTCCGTGTCGCTGAGATGCGTGAATCTAATCGTATTATTAAGCAATGCGTTAATTGGCTCAGAGCGAATCCAGGGCCAGTGATTGTTGATGACACCAAAGTCGCCCCGCCTAAACGCAGCACCATGAAAAATGATATGGAAGCCTTAATTCATCACTTCAAACTATTTACCGAAGGTTATTGTGTGCCGGAAGGTGAAGTTTACAGTGCGATTGAACATCCCAAAGGCGAGTTTGGTATTTATATGATTTCGGATGGGGCTAATAAGCCTTATCGCGTGAAAATCAGAGCGCCGGGGTTTCCACATCTGGCAGCGATGGATGAAATGGCAAAAGGCCATATGCTGGCAGATGTCGTTGCCATTATCGGTACGATGGATATTGTGTTTGGTGAGATTGACCGATGACAGAGATGGTATTGACCGGACCTAAACAGACTTTATTCACTGAGCAACTGCGTGCAGCGCTGGATAAATGGATAGCTAAATATCCGATAGGTCGTGCTCAATCTGCCGTCATTCCATGCTTACATATCCTGCAGGAGGCTAATGGTGGCTGGCTTTCCAGAGCCATTATGGATGCCTTGGCAGAATATTTATCCATGTCGAATATCAGTGTTTATGAGGTGGCGACTTTTTACAGCATGTTTGAGCTGGAACCCGTCGGTAAGCACAAGATCAGTCTGTGCACCAATATCTCGTGCATGTTGTGTGGCTCTGAGGAAATACTCGAACATCTTCAGCAACGGTTAGCGATTAAGCCAGGTGAAACAACGAAAGACGGTTTGTTTACGCTAAAAGAAGTGGAATGTCTTGGCGCTTGTGTTGGTGCACCTATGTTGCTGATGGATAAGCAATACCACGAGTACCTGACCAAAGAAAAGATTGATGCCTTGATTGATGGGGTCCAATCATGAAGCTGGATCAAGTGTGTTTTCGTACCAACCACCTTTCACCATCCTGGACACTGGATGCCTACCGACAGGTCGGTGGCTATCAGGTACTTGAAGATATCTTGAGCAATAAACTCAAACCTGAGTCTATTATTGAGCAGATCAAAAACTCGGCATTACGTGGTCGCGGTGGCGCTGGTTTCCCTACCGGACTGAAATGGAGCTTTATGCCCAGACGTTTGCCCGGTGATAAATATATTGTCTGTAATTCGGATGAAGGCGAGCCGGGGACGTGTAAAGATCGCGATATTCTCAGGTTTAACCCGCATCAATTGATAGAAGGCATGATTATCGCCGGTTATACGATTGGAGCCCAGACTGGATATAACTACATCCGCGGTGAGTTTTTTGAACCTATAGAACGCTTTGAGGCAGCGCTGGAAGAAGCCAGAGAAGCCGGCTATTTAGGTAAGGATATTCTCGGCAGTGGCTTTCACTTTCAGCTTCATACTCATATTGGCGCGGGTGCTTACATATGTGGTGAAGAAACTGCCTTACTCGAATCCTTGGAGGGGAAAAAAGGGCAGCCACGTTATAAACCACCATTTCCAGCTGGCTATGGTTTATATGGCAGGCCGACAACGATTAATAATACAGAAAGTTTAGCCTCGATTCCGGTGATATTGCAGCATGGTGCGGACTGGTTTCATGAATTAGGCACGCCAAATAATGGCGGCAGTAAGATTTTTTGTATGACGGGGCATGTTAATAAACCCGGTAACTATGAAGTGCCGTTAGGTACGCCGTTTGCTGAGCTACTGGAGTTGGCTGGTGGTGTTCGGCACGGTCATCAGTTAAAAGCCGTAATTCCTGGTGGCTCATCCACGCCGGTGGTACCAGCTGAGATTATGATGGGACTCGATATGAGTTATGACGGGATTGCCAAAGGACGTTCCATGCTGGGAGCCGGGTCAGTCATAGTCATGGATGATTCAACTTGTATGGTAAAAGCACTGCAACGTATTGCCTATTTTTATTATGAAGAATCATGCGGTCAGTGCACACCTTGTCGTGAAGGCACTGGATGGCTCTATCGGGTTGTGAAGCGCATTGAAGAGGGGCAGGGCAAGCAAGAAGATTTAGACCGGCTGGTGGATGTGGCTGAAAATATTAATGGCAATACCATTTGTGCTCTGGGTGATGCGGCGGCGGCCCCTGTCGTCAGTTTTATCAAACATTTTCGTGAAGAATTTCAATACCACATCGATCATGGTCGGTGTATGGATAACACAGCGTGAAGGCTGAGTAGATATGGTTAATATCGAAATCGACGGTATTCCACTGAAAGTGGACTCAACAAAAATGATTATTCAGGCTGCTGATGAGGCAGGTATTGATATTCCACGTTTTTGTTACCACAAAAAACTGTCGATAGCAGCCAATTGTCGGATGTGTCTTGTTGAGGTTGATAAGTCCCGTAAAGCGCTGCCAGCCTGTGCGACGCCTGTGACTGAAGGCATGAAAGTATTCACTCATTCTAAAGTCGCGATTAATGCTCAACGCAGTGTGATGGAATTTTTATTGATTAATCATCCACTGGATTGTCCGATTTGTGATCAGGGCGGTGAATGTGAGTTGCAGGATCTGTCGATGGGATATGGCGAAGGTGTCAGTCGGTTTACAGAAGGTAAGCGTGTCGTCAAAGACAAAGATATTGGGCCTTTGATTCGCACGGACATGACGCGTTGTATTCATTGCACACGCTGTGTTCGTTTTGGTGTGGAAATCGCTGGCGTCAAAGAACTCGGTGCAACTGGGCGTGGCGAACATATGGAAATTGGTACCTATGTTGAGCACAGCTTGGTTTCTGAGTTGTCGGGTAATATTATCGATCTCTGCCCTGTTGGGGCGTTAACGTCTAAACCTTTCCGTTACAAAGCGCGTGCCTGGGAAATGAAAGCCCATCCTTCCATCGCACCTCATGATGCCATCGGTTCTAATATTGAACTGCATGTCAGACAAAATGATGTGATGCGTGTGGTACCGAGAGATAACGAGTCTATCAATGAGGCCTGGTTATCGGATAGAGACAGGTTCTCCTATCAAGGCTTGGCCCATCCTAAACGACTTTCTGAGCCCATGATTAAAGTAGAGGGTGACTGGCAGGTCGTTGACTGGCAAACCGCATTGGAAACAGCGGTAAAAGGTTTACAAACCATTATCAATAAACATGGCGCCGAAGAAATGGGCGGCATGATTTCACCGACAGCGACGCTGGAAGAAGCCTTTCTGTTCCAGAAATGGTTACGCGGTTTAGGTGTTGAGAATATTGACCATCGCCTGCGTCAGCAAGATTTTTCTGACTCTCTCGAGCAGTACGCAATAGAGAGCTGGACGTTGGCAGATGTACAGGACAGTGATGCGATTGTGCTTATCGGCAGTCATATTCGGGCTGAGCAACCTATTCTTGCTCATCGTATAAGACAAGCGGCGATAAATGGTGCCGTGGTAAGTAATATCAATTTCTTTCTGACAGACTTGCTGATGCCGGTTGAGTTTGAAATGGCAGTGGATATCAAGGCCATGCTCTCCACCTTAGCGGGCATTGCCAAAGTATTATCGTCAATGACCAATGATGATGATGCATGGCATGCTCTATATCCGGAACGTACGCCCACTGCGTTTGAACAAAATGTGGCTATGCAGTTATCGAACGCAGCGACCGCCACCTTGATTGTGGGAGACTTAGCTAATCATCACCCCGATGCTGCAAAAATACGTGCTTTAGTCCAGAAAATTGCTGAATTGTCGGGCAGTCGCTGTATGGTGATGCCATCTGCGAATAGCCAAGCTCATGTCTTTGCCAACACCTTACCTGGTAAGGAAGCGAAAAACAGTCTGCAAATGTGGCAACAGAGTCTCCGAGCTTACGTGCTGATGGGGTTAGACGCATTGCATGATACTGCTGTCCCAGCCATTGCCAAACAAGCACTAAAGCGCGCCAGTTTTGTTGTGGCACTACATAGTTACGATAGTGAGTTTCTGAGACAAACGGCCGATGTGATTTTACCCATGGCCTGTTTTACTGAAACTTCTGGCACGTTTATCGGCCTGGATAAACAATGGCAGCAGTTTGCTGGTGCGGTCGCGCCCAGAGGCGATAGTCGCCCTGGTTGGAAGATTCTGCGGGTATTGGGTAATGTCAGCCAACTAGAAGGGTTTGACTATATCTCGTCACAGGACGTGGTGGATGAGGTTCGTCAGAAACAAGCGGAGAGAAATACTGACCCGGCTCCGCCATACATCCCCGATTCGCTTAACCTGGAATCAGACTTGATGATGATTTCTGAGGTGCCGATGTACCGGACTGATGCATTATTACGTCATAGTGAAGCGCTACAAAAAACACCAGAAACGCAACGTATACAGTTTGCACGCATCAACAGAAAAGAAGCCGAAAAACACGGTTTAAATCATCAAACGCCATTGACGCTGACACAACAAGATAGTGTGATTCGACTGCCCTTAGAGATTGATGACAGTATTGCAGATGGTTGTGTTTATGTTGCAGCAACGACGGAAGCCGCTAGCCGTCTAGCCAGCCTGTTTGGACAGGTCGCTGTTTCTCAAAGTGAGGCAGCCATATGATCGATATGTTTTTACAGGATATTTTGCCGAATCTATTTAAAATTTTACTCATTATTGTGCCTTTAATGCTATCAGTCGCCTATTTGACTTACGCTGAACGTAAAGTCATTGGTTATATACAAACGCGTATTGGTCCTAACCGAGTCGGTCCTTGGGGATTACTGCAACCGATAGCTGATGGCCTGAAATTGCTGATGAAAGAAGTCATCTTCCCGGCAAAATCCAATTTATATTTGTTTCTGGTTGCACCTGTTTTGGCAATAGGGCCAGCATTGGCTGCCTGGGCGGTGATGCCTTTTGATGATGGCATGGTGTTGGCAGATATTGATGCCGGACTGTTATATATCCTGGCGATTACTTCCATGAGTGTGTATGGGGTAGTGGTGGCTGGTTGGGCGTCTAATTCCCGTTATGCTTTTTTAGGTGCATTGCGTAGTGCTGCACAAGTGGTCTCATACGAGATTGCGATGGGGTTTGCTTTGGTCGGTGTGCTGATTGCGGCCGGTAGCTTGAACCTTGGCGAAATTGTACTGGCTCAACAAGGAGGTTTCTGGCACTGGTACTTCATACCACTGTTTCCTTTATTTATTGTCTATTTTATTTCCGGGGTAGCGGAAACAAATCGGGCGCCGTTTGATATTGCAGAAGGCGAATCAGAAATTGTCGCTGGTTTCCATGTGGAATATTCCGGTATGGCGTTTGCCATTTTTTTCCTGGCCGAATACGCCGATATGATTTTGATCTCTATGCTGGCCGCGACCCTGTTTATGGGTGGCTGGTTGTCACCCTTTGATGGGATTCCTGTGTTGGAAAGTGCGTTTTCCTGGGTGCCTGGATTAGTCTGGCTGCTTGGGAAAACAGCTATCTTTTTGTTTATGTACTTGTGGTTCCGAGCGACATTTCCTCGGTATCGTTACGATCAGATTATGCGGTTAGGCTGGAAAGTATTTATTCCTGTCACCTTGGTTTGGTTAGTTATTGTGTCGACGGCCCAGGTGTTTGATATCGGGCCATGGTTTACAGAAAGTCCAGTCATCACTGCGGGAGGGGGATGATGTCAGGTCTCCGTCATTTTTTTAAAAGCTTTTTGTTGTGGGAGCTGATTCAGGGACTTCGTCTAACTGGGCGTTATTTGTTTGCCGGCAAAGTCACGGTGCAATATCCCGAGGAAAAAACACCACAGTCACCAAGATTCCGAGGACTGCATGCCTTAAGGCGCTATCCCAATGGGGAAGAGCGCTGTATTGGTTGTAAGTTATGTGAAGCGGTTTGTCCTGCACTTGCCATTACTATCGAAACTGAACCCAGAGATGATGGTAGTCGCCGTACTACACGCTACGATATCGACTTATTTAAGTGTATTTATTGTGGCTTTTGTGAGGAGTCTTGTCCGGTCGACTCGATTGTTGAAACACGACATTTTGAGTTTCATTTTGAAAACCGAGGTGAACAAATCATTACAAAAGATAAATTACTGGCAATCGGGGATAAATATGAGCCAGAGATTGCTGCGGATCGTGCTGCTGATGAACCTTATCGTTAGGATGACAAATTAGTGGAAAAAATTATTTTTTACTTCTTTGCAGCCATTTTAGTGTTTGCCGCCACCATGGTTATCACTGTGCGTAACCCCGTGCGTGCCGCTTTATTCTTGGTTTTAGCTTTTTTCACCAGTGCCGGTATCTGGTTAATGTTGGAGGCAGAATTTCTTGCTATCAGTTTGGTGCTGGTCTACGTGGGCGCGGTATTAGTACTGTTTTTATTTGTGGTGATGATGCTGGATATTGATCTGGCCCCGCTGAAAGAAGGTTTTACACGGTATTTACCATTAGGGATTATTGTGGCTGCTGTGATTGTGGTGGAAATGATTGCCGTGCTGAATGCGCCTCAATTTGATATTAGTGACGCAGCAGCGACTGACGGCAGTAATACAAAAATGCTGGGTCGTTTGTTGTATACCGTTTATGTGTATCCGTTTGAGATTGCTTCTGTGATCCTGACCGTCGCCATTGTTGCCGCTATCACGCTGACATTACGTGAGCACCATCGTAAATTGCAGGACCCAGCCAAACAGGTGGCCGTTAAATCGACAGACCGGGTGAGAATGGTTGATCTACGCAGCAAAAAACAAGATGGAGGTGGCTCTGAACCATGATTGTTTTATCTGACTATCTTATTCTCGCTGCCATATTGTTCAGCTTGTCTTTAGCGGGTATCTTTCTGAACCGTAAAAATATCATCATTTTATTGATGTGTATTGAGTTAATGCTGCTAGCGGTCAACCTTAACTTTATTGCTTTCTCACACTTTCTCGGCGACCCCGCTGGTCAGGTGTTTGTGTTTTTCATCTTGACAGTGGCAGCAGCGGAGGCGGCAATTGGGCTGGCCATTCTGGTGGTGTTATTCCGTAACCTCAGCACCATTAATGTGTCTGATCTGGATAGGTTAAAGGGGTAGGGGATGCCACAGAGCTTACTGCTTGCCATTGTTATCGCGCCGTTATTTGGCAGTATTGCAGCAGGTTTGTTTGGTCGTCATTTAGGCCGTTGCTGGACGCATCGCATTACAATCTTTTCAGTCGGTGTGGCTTTTTTCCTGTCCACCTGGGTATTAAAACTGGTGATAGTCGATGGGATGACATATAACGACACCGTCTATCAGTGGTTGCAAGCCGGCTCATTACAGCTTCAAGTCGGCTTTATGATTGATGCACTGAGTGCAGTGATGATGACGGTGGTGACCTTTGTATCATTGATGGTGCATATCTACACCATTGGCTACATGCACGATGATGATGGCTACTGTTGTTTCTTCAGTTATATTTCTTTATTCACGTTTGCCATGTTGATGTTGGTGATGGCAAATAACTTCATGCAGTTATTCTTTGGCTGGGAAGCGGTGGGGTTAGTCTCTTACCTACTGATTGGTTTTTGGTACAAAAAGCCGACGGCGATTTATGCAAACCTCAAAGCTTTCTTAGTGAATAGAGTCGGGGACTTCGGCTTTTTATTGGGCATTGCTGCCGTGTTGATGTATGCGGGTAGTCTGGATTATCTGGCTGTGTTTCAACAAGCACCACAAATGGCAGAGCAAACAATCAGCATTTTTCCAGATACGGCTTGGTCTGTCATGACGCTGACTTGCATCTTGTTGTTTATCGGCGCCATGGGCAAATCAGCACAGGTGCCATTACATGTTTGGTTGCCTGATTCGATGGAAGGGCCGACGCCTATTTCAGCCCTGATTCATGCCGCCACTATGGTCACCGCAGGCATTTTCATGGTGGCGCGTATGTCACCGTTATTCGAGCTTTCTGAAACAGCATTGTCATTTGTGTTGATTATCGGTGCCATTACAGCCTTGTTTATGGGACTGCTCGGCTTGGTTCAAAATGATATCAAGCGTGTCATTGCTTATTCGACATTATCGCAGCTGGGTTACATGACTGTAGCGCTTGGTGTTTCTGCTTATGCGGCAGGTGTGTTTCATTTGTTGACTCATGCCTTTTTCAAAGCTTTACTCTTTTTAGCGGCGGGTTCAGTCATTATTGCCATGCACCATGAGCAGGATATGCGAAAAATGGGTGGGCTGAAAAAGTATATGCCCATCACTTACTGGACAAGTCTGATTGGTTCGCTGGCCTTGATTGGCTTTCCTGGTCTGGCTGGATTTTTCTCTAAAGATGCCATCATTGAAGCGGTGCATGCTTCCGAGTTAACCGGACATGGCTTTGCCTACTTTGCCGTGTTGTCGGGAGTATTGATCACGGCTCTGTATAGTTTCCGACTGTTTTTTATGGTGTTTCATGGCACACCCCGATTTAACACTGACCATGGGCATCAGCCTAAAGAATCACCTTGGGTCGTCACATTACCACTGGTTCTGTTAGCGATTCCTTCTGTGATTGCCGGTTATTGGATAGGCAGTATGGTTTACGGTGAGTTTTTTGCTGAGGCCATCTACGTGTCTTCTGCACATGATGTGCTGGCTGAACAAGCAAAGGACTTCCATGGCATTGTCAGTTTTATCATTCATGGCCTGACTGCGCTGCCATTCTGGCTTGCCATGGCTGGTATAGTCATCGCCTGGTTTTTGTATCTGCGTCGTCCTGAGTTACCTGCTGTGATACAAGAAAAGGGACAGTTTATTTATCGTATTCTCATCAATAAATATGGCTTTGATGACTTTAATCAAACAGTCATTGCTGGCGGCTCCCGACATTTGGGACAGCTTTTATGGCGAATTGGTGATCGCTTGTTGATAGATGGTACGTTGGTGAATGGCACAGCGAAGACGGTAGCTTGGTGCTCACGATTAGCCAGACAGTTACAGACTGGCTATTTGTATCATTATGCGTTTGCAATGATCATCGGGGTGGGACTACTTCTCACTTTTTTTGTAGTGTGACAAGGACGGACTAGGCATTCATGTTGGCTCAACTTCCTTTACTCAGTCTCATTATCTGGCTACCTATTCTGGCAGGGATGATTAGCTTATTCCTGAATGAGCGTCCTTATATGAGTAAATGGTTGGCCTTAGCGGCTAGTAGCCTCACATTTGTTTTATCACTTGGGCTTTATCTAGGCTTTGATAAAGCCTCTGCAAACATGCAATTCGTTGAGTTCTATCCCTGGGTTGAGTCATTCAATATCAATTATCATCTCGGTATTGATGGTTTTTCTCTGCCCTTGATCATACTGACCACGATATCAACGATTTTAGTCGTTATCGCTGGTTGGCGTGTTATCGACTACCGTTTGAATCAGTATCTTGCCGCTTTCTTGATTATGGAAGGCTTGATGCTAGCGGTTTTTGCAGCGCTTGATGCCATTTTATTTTATGTGTTTTTTGAAGCGATGCTGATTCCGTTGTTTTTGATTATTGGCATCTGGGGGGGGCCGAATCGAGTTTATGCCACAATCAAATTCTTTTTATATACCTTCTTTGGCTCAGTCTTTTTATTAATCGCGTTGCTGTATCTGCATCATGTAGCGGGCAGCTTTTCATTACTTGATTATCATTCGGTCGCGTTGTCTATGACAGAACAAACGTGGCTATTTTTTGCTTTTCTGATCGCCTTCGCGGTCAAAGTGCCGATGTGGCCAGTGCATACCTGGCTACCTGATGCGCATGTGGAAGCACCAACGGGTGGTTCCGTTATTTTGGCGGCCATCACGTTAAAAATTGGTGGTTATGGTTTTATTCGTTTTGCCTTACCTATCGCACCGGATGCCAGCATGGCCTTGGATTGGTTATTAATCAGTTTGTCTTTGATTGCTGTGGTGTATATCGGTTTTGTTGCTCTCGTACAGTCGGATTTAAAAAAGCTCATTGCTTATTCAAGTATTGCTCATATGGGGTTTGTGACCTTGGGCTTGTTTATTGTTTTTAGAATATTTTTTAATTCATCCACCGGGAGTGGCGCTGTCTTGGCTGTCGAAGGCGCGATGGTGCAGATGATTTCACATGGCTTTATTTCAGCGGCCATGTTCCTGTCCGTTGGCGTGTTGTATGACCGTATGCATACTCGCGAAATCAGTGCTTATGGCGGGGTGATTAATACCATGCCGACATTTACTGCATTTGCCGTGTTTTTTGCGATGGCGAATGCTGGTTTGCCAGGCACATCGGGTTTTGTGGGTGAGTTTATGGTGATTTTAGCCGCTTTTCAGGCAAATTTCTGGTTTGCATTTTTGGCGGCAACGACCTTGATTCTGGGAGCGGCTTACACTTTATGGATGGTTAAGCGCGTATTTTTTGGTGAGGTCATGAATCAACAGGTGGCTCAGCTGGAAGATATTAATACGCGTGAATTTATGCTGTTAGCCAGTTTGGCTGTCATTATATTACTACTGGGCCTATGGCCTGATCCCTTATTAGATGTCATGCACGCTTCTGTTGAGAATTTATTAACGCAAGTGGCTCAATCCAAGCTATAAAAAGGACAGCGGATAATGAACTATCAAGTGCCAAATATGTTGTTTGCATTGCCGGAAATGGTCATGCTGGCAATGGCCTGTGTTGTCTTGTTGTTTGTGGCTTTTACCGGTAATAAAAAAATTAACTGGAGTTATGGTCTCAGCCAACTCAGTTTATTCCTTGTCCTGCTGACAGTCATGCTGTCATGGGGAGAGTCAGGCACAACTTTCTCTGATACCTATGTTAAGGATGCTCTCAGCGACATATTAAAAGTAGCTATCTGTCTGATTAATATGTGCGTTTTATTATATTCCGTTGAGTATTTACGGGTACGCCAATTACTTCAGGGCGAGTTTTATGTTCTCGCTTTATTTGCGACGCTGGGTATGTTCATTATGGTGTCAGCGAATCATTTTCTGACCTTATATCTAGGACTGGAGTTACTATCTCTCTGCCTCTACGCGATGGTCGCCATGCATCGAGACTCTGTGATGGCTACCGAGGCTGCAATGAAATATTTCATTTTGGGTGCAATCGCTTCAGGGATGCTTTTGTATGGCATGTCCATTATTTATGGCATTACAGGTAGCTTGATGTTGCAGGAGGTGGCAACGGCCATCTATGCTTCATCGAGCAGTGATACGATTCTGAGCTTTGCTCTGGTTTTTGTCATTATTGGCATTGGCTTCAAATTTGGTGCTGCGCCATTTCACATGTGGCTACCTGATGTGTATCACGGGGCACCCACCGCCATGACTCTTTTCATTGCTGCTGCCCCTAAAGTGGCCGCCTTTGCTTTGTTGATTCGATTATTAGTGGATGGACTGATAGACTTACAAACCTATTGGCAACCGATGCTGATGTTGATGGCTGTTTTATCGATGATAATCGGTAATCTTGTCGCTATCGCACAAACCAATATTAAGCGTATGCTGGCTTATTCAACGATATCTCATGTTGGTTTTTTATTGATGGGTGTGTTGTCTGGGACTGAAGCAGGGTATGCCGCATCACTTTTTTATACATTAATTTATGCATTGATGACCTTAGCGACGTTTGGTGTGGTTTTACTGATGAGTCGTTATGGGTTCGAGGCGGATAATATTGATGACTATAAAGGGCTGAGTTCACAGCATCCATGGTTAGCCTTGTTAATGATGGTTTTGATGTTTTCAATGGCCGGTATCCCACCATTAGCGGGATTTTATGCCAAATTAGGTGTGATAAAAGCCGTCGTTGATGCTGATATGCTGGCCGTAGCATTAGTTGCCGTGGTGATGTCAGTCATTGGTGCTTTTTATTATTTACGGGTAATCAAAGTGATGTATTTCGATAAAACAGATGAGACATACGCATTTAATTACTCTGGTTCAGCGGCGTTTGTATTGAGTATTAACGCACTGTTGGTACTGGTATTGGGGATATTTCCTGGCTTATTAATGTCGATTTGTTCGACTGTTTTTTCTTGAGGAATAAGATGTCTATCTGGCTTATGTTAGGGCTGTTTCTTGTGTTGGCTAACTTACCGTGGATTGGTGATCGTGTTTTTTTTGTTTATCCACTGGAACATAAATCAAACTGGATAAGACTTTTTGAGCTAACGGTGTATTTTTTCATTAGTCTTGGTATCGGTATCGCGTTTGAAATTCGGTTTGCTGGTGAGGTGTATACACAAGGCTGGGAATTTTTTGTGACGGTCTTGAGTTTATTTCTGGTGTTGTCAGTGCCGGGGGTTGTATATCGTTACCAATGGTTGCCTATGCAATATAAATTCAAATAGCACTTGCATATCCCGCAAATGCTTTAACATCATGCTGACATTAGCAGCGTGTAAATTTATCGAATGGCGACATATAGCACTTTGTCGCTTTTTTACTTATAAATGTGTGCATATACAAAGATTCTAGTTTAGAATTGGCGGGTTTAACTCCGTGTAAATGCACGAATTGTTCATTCAAATAATAGAGACAGGATTATGGCTTCTGATTTATCCAAGTACAGAAATATAGGTATCTTCGCCCACGTTGATGCGGGTAAAACCACAACAACTGAGCGTATCCTGAAACTGACCGGTAAAATTCATAAAACTGGTGAGGTTCACGAAGGTGAATCAACTATGGACTTCATGGATCAGGAAGCTGAACGTGGTATTACCATTCAGTCTGCTGCTACCACATGTGCATGGAAAGGTCACCGTTTAAACGTTATTGATACACCAGGACACGTTGACTTCACTATCGAAGTATATCGTTCTTTAAAAGTACTGGATGGTGGTATCGGTGTTTTCTGTGGTAGTGGTGGTGTTGAGCCTCAATCAGAAACCAACTGGCGTTATGCCAACGAATCAGAAGTATCACGTCTGATTTACGTCAACAAACTTGACCGTATGGGTGCGGATTTCTACCGTGTTGTTAAGCAAGTTGAAGACGTGCTTGCAGCTACACCGCTAGTTATGGTTCTGCCAATCGGTATCGAAGACGAGTTCAAGGGTGTGGTTGATCTGCTGACACGTAAAGCATGGTACTGGCCTGACGAAAAAGATCCTGAAAACTACAGCATTGAAGAGCCACCTGCAGAGATGGCTGATCAGATCGAAGAATGGCGTGAAAAACTCGTTGAGACGGCTGTAGAGCAAGACGACGACTTAATGGAAAAATATCTGGAAGGTGAAGAACCTTCAGTTGATGACCTGAAAAAATGTATTCGTAAAGGTACATTAGAATTAGCCTTCTTCCCTACATATTGCGGTAGCTCATTCAAAAACAAAGGTCTTCAGTTAATTCTGGACGCGGTTGTTGATTACCTGCCTGATCCAACTCAGGTTGATCCTCAACCAGAAGTGGATTTAGAAGGTAACGAAACAGGTAAAGTAGCGACTGTTGATATTAATGGTCCATTACGTGCATTGGCATTCAAAATTATGGATGACCGCTTTGGTGCACTGACATTCGTTCGTATCTACTCTGGTGAAGTACGTAAAGGTGACACGATCCTGAATACGTTTACCGGTAAAACTGAACGTGTTGGTCGTATGGTGGAAATGCATGCGAACGATCGTAACGAGCTAGACTACGCTCATGCGGGTGATATCATCGCTATCGTTGGTATGAAAGACACGCAAACAGGTCACACTTTATGTGATCCGAAAAATCCAGCAACACTTGAACCAATGGTTTTCCCAGATCCCGTTATTTCTATCGCCATTGCACCTAAAGATAAAGGTGCTGCAGAGAAGTTAGGTATCGCTCTGGGTAAAATGATTAAAGAAGATCCATCTTTCCGTGTTGAAACAGACCAAGATAGTGGCGAAACCATCATGAAAGGTATGGGTGAGCTACACTTAGATATTAAAGTAGATATCTTGAAACGTACTCATAACGTTGATGTTATTGTTGGTGAGCCTCAAGTTGCTTACCGTGAAACTATCACACAACGTGTTGAAGACAGCTACACTCACAAGAAACAATCAGGTGGTTCTGGTCAGTTTGGTCGTATCGACTACATCATCGAACCAGGTGAACCAGGTAGTGGTTTTGCTTTTGAATCAACGGTTACTGGTGGTACTGTTCCTCGTGAATTCTGGCCAGCAGTTGAAGGTGGCTTCAAGAAAATGATGGATAAAGGTGTATTAGCTGGCTTCCCATTACTTGACGTTAAAGTGAATTTATTTGATGGTGCATTCCATGCTGTTGACTCATCTGCTATCGCGTTTGAATTAGCTGCAATGGGTGGTTTCCGTCAATCAATTCCTAAAGCGGGCCCACAATTACTTGAGCCAATCATGAAAGTTGACGTGTTCACACCTGAAGATAACGTGGGTGATGTTATCGGTGACTTAAACCGTCGTCGCGGTATGATTAAGTCTCAGGATGCAGGTGCAACAGGCGTTCGTATTAAGGCTGAAGTACCTTTGAGTGAAATGTTTGGTTATATCGGTTCACTTCGTACAATGACATCTGGTCGTGGTCAGTTCTCTATGGAGTTCTTGCACTACATGCCATGTCCACGTAACGTTGCTGACGAAGTGATTAAAGAAACAAAAGAGCGTGAAGCTGATAAGAAATAAGCGATTATTTCTGAAGAAATAAAAAAGGGCTGATTTATCAGCCCTTTTTTTATGTCTCAAGTTTAGTTAACTAAACTTTGTATTGGTGAGGGGATTCGTCCACCCAGGCGAACAAAACGATTTTCATGGCTACCCATATTAACAGCCATGACTGGGCCTTCACCTAGCAGGCCACCATAAACCACATGATCACCTGCTTTTTTCCCTGGTGCAGGAATAAGGCGAGCGGCAGTGGTTTTTTTGTTAATCACACCAATCGCCATTTCATCGGCAATGATGGCTGAGATCATTTCTGCAGAGGTATCTCCAGGGATAGCCACCATATCTAAGCCAACCGAACAGACAGCGGTCATGGCTTCCAGTTTTTCCAATGACAAAGTACCGTTTACGGCGGAATCAGCAATGGTCAGATCTTCACAAACGGGTATAAAGGCGCCGCTCAGTCCACCGACATGAGAGCTGGCAAATGCGCCACCTTTTTTAACGGCATCATTGAGCATAGATAAAAAGGCGGTACTGCCTGGCGCTCCAATTGCTGGAAGCCCAATAGCTTCAAAAATTTCACCGACACTATCATTTTTATTGGGGGTAGGGGCGAGTGAGAGATCAACGATACCAAATGGTAATCCCAATAATTGAGCGACTTCACGACCAACTAGCTCGCCAGCGCGTGTGAGCCTTGCTGCAGTTTGTTTGATGACATCCGCTGCACGGCTTAAGTCCATACCGTCTTCTTCTTCAAGGGCTCGTTCCAGAGCCGCTTTAACCACGCCTGGACCGCTAACACCGACACTGACTACAGCATCCGCTTCACCCACACCGAGATAAGCGCCAGCCATAAAAGGTACGTCTTGCGGGATATTAGCAAAAACAACGAGTTTAGCCGCTGCCAAGCCATCATCTTTGGCTGTCATTTCTGCCGCTTGTTTGATGATGACGCCCATATCTTTGATGGCATCCATATTAATACCAGCACGTGTACTCGCCACATTAACAGATGAGCAGACGCGTTGACTTTCAGTCAAAGCTTGCGGGATGGCATTAATGAGTGCTCTGTCACCATGGGTCATGCCTTTTTCCACCAGTGCAGTGAAGCCACCAATAAAGTCGATACCTAATTCTGCGGCAGCTTTATCAAGCGTGAGTGCGATTTCCACCATTTGATCAGAATTAAATGGGGCAGCGACAACGCCAATAGGGCTAATCGATATACGTTTATTAGCTACTTCAATGCCGTAGCGTCTTTCAATGCGATTACAGGTGCTAACAAGATTGCCTGCAATGCGGGTAATTTTGTCGTAGATTTTGCGTTTAAAGGTATTAATGTCATCACTGACACAATCAGCCAGACTGATCCCTACGGTCACAGTACGTAAATCCAGGTTCTCTTCACGTACCATTTGCAAGGTAGAAATAATATCTTTGGGATTAATCATTTTATGTCCTGATATGAACGAGTCGGAATATAGCGTATTTAGTTAAGTATATTGCTGACAGAATCAAAAATTTTACGATGTTGTACACTGACCTCGAGATCGAGTCGTTGGGATATGTCTGCCAGTGCATCGCGTAAATCATTCATGATGGTGGCTTTAGGCACATCAATTTCAAAGACCATTAAATTGTCCATTGGGTTTTTACCCCCTTTGAAAATGGCTTGCATATTGGTGATATTGACACCGTGTTTAAAGAGCTGCCCAGCCACTTCAGCGACAATGCCTTGTCGATCAGGGCCTATCACCGTGACGATATAGGGTTGTACTTCAGGTTTATTTTGATACCAATCTGAAGCTTGTTCATTCCAAGGATGAACACGGATAAATAAACCCATCTGTTTGCAGTTTGCTTCTAACGCGGATTGAAGATCATCACAATTTTCATCGTGTGGAACATCGACCAGCAGTAGGGCACCAAAAACCGAGTTTAAGAGTGTTTGACTTAAGTTTTCTATATTGCCGTTACGCTGATTTATCACATCTGCAATCACAGACATAATGCCAGGTTGATCACTACCCAGAACAGAAATTAATACTTTATTCATTTTTCACCTTAGAGATGTCGCTAAGAGCTAGCACTTTATATGATCGCAATATTGTCTGGTATAGACAAACACAAAAATGCCGGGAGAAGTCCCGGCATTATCGTAACATCTAATGTGGCTGTATTGATTAGAACAGCATCATCAGAGTACTAACGTTTGGCAATAATCCAGACTGCGTGAACAATACCCGGGATATAACCCAGAATAGTTAAAAGGATATTGAGCCAAAAAGCACCACCCAAACCAACTTGTAGAAATACACCAAGTGGTGGTAACAGAATGGCAATCAGAATTCGAATTAAGTCCATAATAACTCCCTTTTAATCATCGTTGTTTTAGTAGGATTGAAATAATGCCGTCCAGATTAAGCTGATAATCCAGACAGCAAAGCTTATCGCTAAGACAATTATGGTGATTAGAATCACAATAAAAGCGATATTTTCCAGCAACGTTTTGCGATACACCTGCTGGGGTTGTTGCTCATACTCATGGAGAAGAGCGACATTCTTCTGGTTGGCTTTCCAGATAAAATCAAACACATCACCAATGACCGGTATGGCGCCGATGGTGGTATCAATAAGCATGTTAATCACCATTTTGATGAGAATGGTTCTTGGTACACCCATTTGATGGGCCTGATAGATAATGACACTGGATAATAAGCCACCAATAAAATCACCTAATCCGGGTATCAGACCAAAAAAACCATCCGCACCAATTTTAAAGCCACCAGGTAAGGTGATGGATTCATCAAGAAACCAGCTTAACTTATGTATAAAACGTGTTTTCTTACTCATAGGGCCTCATCTGAAACAGGTATGACAACATTCAAACTATCACGTTGAAAACGGTATTGTAGTGGCGGTTTCAGTTTTATTAACTCACCATCCACTGCTACAGTAAGCCATTTCTTACGTGAGTGCAGTGTGACGTTAAACTCGTCGAGAATGGTGGTTTCTATCATTTTTGCTTTTGATAGTGGATCCACACCCATTAACATCGCACTAAACGCCAGTTTAATAGCCGACCAGCTATTATTGCAGCGTACAACAATCAGGTGGAGACCGTCACGTCCCCCTGTTTTTATTTGTCCCATAGCGGGTATTTGTAGATCACGCTCACCCACCCCGACAAATAGAAGCGGCGTTTTAATTTTCTGCTGATTAAGAATGATATTGGCATGTCTGAAGTGATATAACCTTCTGATACCAGCCAAAAGGCTGGCCAACAAATATTGCATTTTTCGTTCAAGGTATTCACGTGTGCGAACGAAGGTCACATACGCACCAACCGAGCTGGTATTCAAAAATAAATAGTCATTCACATAAGCAACATGGGTACTGAAAGCTTGACCTTGTATCGCGAGCTCCAATGCTGCGTGAATGTCCGTCGGGATCAATAAACGTTTAGCAAAATGATTGAGTGTACCGCCGGGAAT
Source organism: Methylophaga sp. (assembly GCA_002706095.1). Lineage (GTDB taxonomy): Bacteria > Pseudomonadota > Gammaproteobacteria > Nitrosococcales > Methylophagaceae > Methylophaga > Methylophaga marina. The sequence goes on from PAJP01000021.1 coordinate 280,889, forward strand.
GATGGCAAGTTCTGTTTGACTGCCAATCGTTAAACCTGCGGCTAGGGCCAGTGTGCCATCACCACCGGACACGATAATCCGTTTTTGCTTGTTTGCAATAGCCTGTTTAATCGCCGTTTCTATTTCAGATGCTGAGAGCGTATGAAGTGAAATGGCTGAATGATGCGCGAGCATCTTGATGACTTCCGGTGCTGTTCCGGCATGTTTATTGACAAACGTCAGTATTTTTTCAGGCTGACCGGTGTTGTTATCATTGTTCATGCCAGCCGCCATTATCACGATAAAAAGTTTGTGTCGCTGATAATTGAAACTCATCCTGATGCCAGTGGTGGCGGGCAATGGTTAATGTGGATTTATCACCACGAATGATATTAAAACTATTGGCATGTTCGGGTAAGAGTCTGTCCGAAGTAGTTGTGCCAGCATGCGACACAATGATGCCATCCACCACACGACAATAATCAACATGCACGTGTCCACTCAGTATCAGATCCAACCCTGTATCTTTGAATGATGCCAATGCTTTGTCACGTCCACCAATTAAATGTCTGGCTTCATACTCAGGTGGCAGCCAGAAAGGATGGTGAGCTACCAGTAATTGAAGTTGATGTTCAGGCGCCTCCATAACTTGCTTTGTTATATGCTTGATTTGTGACGAACTGATTCTTCCGCGGGACCAGTCCATATAGAAGCCTGCTTTTCTGGCAGTATTAATGCCAATCAGCTGATAGTTGTCATTCGTATACTGAGCCTCAAGCTCCCTCTGAACCCATTTATGCCATTTCCGCCAAGGCCAAAAGAAGCGTTCGATAATTCGGAAAGTACTAAGATCATGATTGCCGGGGATGATGAAATAAGGCGTGTTAATGTCGTTAAGGAAGTCAGCCGCCTGTTGGTATTCTTTTTCTGTCGCTCGCTGTGTGAGATCACCACTAATGATAATCATGTCAGGCATTATAGACTCAATTTTCTGTTTTAAGCCTACTAAGACATCAGTGAGAATGCGTCCAAAATGTAAGTCGGATATATGAACAAACGTGGTCATAGAGAGTTAATTTTCAGCCTGATTTTTAATCATGATGTCTGACCAGACCATGGGTTTTCAGTTGTTTCACAGCAACCTCTTGCGACAGCAATGCAATCATCTCCACAGGCTCCAGTGATTTTTCCAGCTGATGCAAAGATGAAGCATGACGAATTTTCCACTCAGCAGTGACAGTCGGAGCATGGAACTCATCTGGTTTAGGCGCATCGATAAGTGGTAATTGGGCCAGATGCCATTTACACAGTTCGGCATGTTGATCCAAACACATAAGCGGAGAATCAACAGGATCTTGTTGAGGCGTCTTTTTAATTTGCTCGATAAGGCTTTTCACAATAGTACTTGGCCGCTTTTCTTCTGGTGCCCGCAGCAGACCTAGAATCGTAAGAGGTCTGGCACGTTTTGCGCCACCACTTAACCATGAAAGTGGGATAGATAACATTAGTCCACCGGATATGGGTAACAACCAGTAGAACATTTCAATACTTAAGCTATAAGAAATGCCGGCCAGAATAAAACCGAATAGGGTATGACTGCGATGGGCACGGGTCACTTGTCCTAGGCTTAAAGCACCATCATCACGTGATTGCGGGTTCCAGCCGCTATCTTTTCCCATAAGGATATGACAGACAACACCAAACTGAGCGACCATCAAAATAGGCGCATAAAGGGCTGACATAATGGTTTCAAACAGGACGCTAAAAGTGAGTAAAATCGGGCCTCCAAATTGTTTGCAACGGCACCAGTTTACAAGAGCTGCAAACCAGCCAAACAATTTTGGTGCAAGCACAATTGCCATCGAGACGACAAACAAGTCCAGCGCCCGTTCAGCATCGAATACTGGCCAGAGAGGGAAGAGGGAGGGGTTTGCAAAATATTCGGGACGAACAAACTGTGCCTGCACAGCAATGGCTAAACCGACCATAATAAGTGAAAGCCAAAGCACCGCGCTCAGATAAGACATCATGCCAGAGAAAATATGCAGTCTGGTGGGAAAGGCTAAATCATGTGCGAGAAGTATTCGTCCATGTTGTAAATTTCCCTGACACCAGCGTCTATCGCGTACGATCACGTCAGTTAGTGAAGGAGGCGCTTCTTCATAAGAATCCTGAATATCAGTATCAAATCTTACCCCCCAGCCAGCACGACGTAATAATGCTGCTTCTATAAAATCATGACTGAGGATATGTCCACCAAAAGGTGCTTTGCCTGGCAATATCGGTAGTGAGCATGATTCAGCAAAAGCCCGGGTACGAATAATGGCATTGTGTCCCCAGAAGTTAGATGAGAGGCCATGCCAGGCAGCCAGACCTTCGGCATAAATGGGGCCAAAACAGTGATTAGCAAACTGTTGTAGCTTGCCATATAGACTACTGGCGCTGATGAGGGTGGGTAAGGTCTGAATTAAACCAACCCCAGGTGCTGCTGCCAATCTGCGCGATAGAGTCAGCATGCTTTGTGCGCTCATCAAACTGTCAGCATCCAGCACGATCATGGCTTCATAAGCACCGCCCCAGTTGCTGACCCAATGTGCGATATTGCCTGCTTTACGTTCCTGATTATTGGCTCGTCGGCGGTAATAAACAGGGCAGTCTTCATTTTGTGTTTCGAAGAGTTCAATAAAAGCTTTTTCTTCTGCAAGCCAGGCATTGGCCTGATTGGTATCACTTAAGATAAAAAAAGCATACTTGCCTGGCGCTTGTTTTAATAAGTCTTCACGCATGGCTTTAATGGCCGCTACGATTCGACCGGGTTCTTCTTTATAGACGGGGAATAATATCGCGGTTTTAAAATTGGGCTCAGTTTCGGCTTTTTTGATTAGTCTGGGTTTGAGGTTAATTAAAAAGCCTAACAAGGCTTGTGAAAAAGCAAAAGATATCCAGATAAAATTTAAACTGAATAAACATAAAAATACCCACTGTAATGAGGTAATGCTGTTGGTACTGAGGACACCATGCATCTCTCTAATCCCATAGACCGAAAGGCCAACTGTCACCAGCAAAATAAACAAGCGTGACAAGACGGTACTAAAGGATGTGAAAAAGGGGATGGAATGCTGGCGTAATGCCTGACCAGGCTCGTTAACACGATGTCTTGGCATATCCAGCGGTGCGCGTTCCGGTAAAACTTTGTGTGCTTTCATTACTCGCCTGCAAATAGACTGGGTTTAATCCAACGGTAAAGCCATGTTTCACTGATAGGCGTGTCTTTATTCATCAACTGCAAACGTAACTCTGCCACATCAGCATCATCAGGTTGAAATCGGAGAAATACGCGAGCACCATCAATGTTTGGATTAGCAATCAATTTAGTTGCAATGATTTTGCCGTGGTTACTAGAGGCATTCATACTGATGGTATTCAATTGATTCACATCAATACGACTAAAATCGATGATCATTTCTCTGCTGCCATCTTCAAATAGTTTTCCTTTAGCACTACGGACAATCTTTGTTTTTGATGGCATCGGGTTAATATCATTTAGCCAGATCAAGCGATAGTTATAGCTGAAGGTCTGACCTTTCTTTAATCCACCTTCCGGTCGCCAATAAGCGACAATATTGTCATTGGTATCAGCATTTGACGGTATCTCAAACAATTGAACCTGCCCCTTACCCCAGTCTTCAATAGGTTCTACCCATAAAGAAGGACGAAGCTCGTAGTGGGCTTCTAAATCTTGATAGTTCACAAACTGTCTATCACGCTGGATAAGCCCAAATCCCTTGGTATGCTCATCCATGAATCCGCTTATTTGCAGTGAATTGGGATTATTCAAAGGCCGCCATAGATGTTCACCATTGCCTGTTTTTATGGCCAGAGCCTGTGAATTATGTACCTGTGGTCGATAGTCAGTGGATTTGGCAGGCACCATACTGCCATGCAAAAACATAGACGTTAACGGGGCGAGACCGATGTGAGGAATATCGACGCGTGGAAATAGGGTGACTTTAATATCCATACGAGTTGGGTCATTAGGATAAATACCGAATCGATATGCCCCGGTCACACTTTTACTATCGAGAAGGGCATGGACAACAATGGCTGTTTGGTCTTTTCCCGGACGTTCTATCCAGAAATGAGTGAACGTGGGATGTTCTTCACCTTTTGGTTCGGCCACATCAATAGCCAACCCTCTGGCCGAAATACCGTATAACTGACCTTTGGATACCGCCCGAAAATAGCTGGCTCCTTGAAAAATGATGAATTCATTCTTTTCCTGCCCCTTACTAAGAGGATAGTGAAGCCGGAATCCAGCATATTTACCTACTTGAGCAAGCGCGTTGGCAACCTCAGGATTAGGGACCTTGAATGATGACTCGGTAACATTAATAGGAACACTTTTTCCACTTTCGACAATATCGATATCGACGAGGTTTTTATACAAGAAACCTGGAGCAAAAAGCTGGATGGAAAATGGGGTTGGACTGTTGCCCCAGATGGCTGATTGTTGCTGAAACCGGATTTTTTGGTAAGTTTCAGCATCCAGTCGTGTGAGTGATATTGGCGCTTGTTTGGGATTTTTGAATGGTTTCTGAGCACGTTTTTTAGCTAAATCCAATACAGTCTGGTGACTGAAGGTCACCTCTTTTTTATCTTGTGGAGAAGCAATGACGCTTAAGCTCAGTAGTAACAGAAAAGACATGCTTCCAGCTTTGAGCCAAGCCGATAAAAATGAACATCGATGATTAACAGTCATCACGCTGTATCTTCTCCTTGATTAGATAATCTGAAATACTTTTGGCGCATTAACTGATAAATGTAATGTACGCATGACGGATCTTTATTGTCCATGCCACAGCGTTCAATGCAATGTCACAGGTTAAAGTGAGTCAGTTATTTCTGCATCTGCTGCCAGCGCATCGACTAACTGTTGCATGTCCTCAGGCAAATCGATTTGCCATGAGACTTCTTCGCCTGTTGTGGGATGCACAAAACCCAGCAAACCGGCATGTAAGGCTTGACGGCGGAAGTTATGAATAACCTCACGACACGTCTCGGTCATGCCTTTGGCTTGTTTTAAACGGCCGCCATAGACTGGGTCACCTAACAAAGGATGCCTGATGTGCGCCATATGCACGCGAATCTGATGCGTCCGTCCGGTTTCAAGCTTACATTTGATCAGAGTATGAGCCCGATAACGCTGCTCGACACGATAATGTGTGACGGAGGGTTTACCTGTCGCACTTACGGCCATTCTTTTCCTATCAACGTTATGTCGACCGATAGCCTCATCAACAGTTCCACCCGCGGTAAAAACACCGCACGCTACAGCCAGGTATTCACGTTTAACTGTGCGTGCCTGCAGTTGCGATACCAGTGAGTTATGGGCTGTTAAGGTCTTGGCTATCATCAGCAGGCCCGTGGTGGCTTTATCGATACGATGAACAATCCCCGCACGTGGGATGTTGGCTAATTGGGGAGCATGGGCTAATAAGGCATTGACGAGCGTGCCTTGGTGATTGCCTGCACCAGGGTGAACGACCATGCCGGCAGGTTTGTTAATAATGATGACATCGTCATCTTCATAGATAATGTCGAGCGCGATGGACTCTGCCTGCCAGCTTTCATCCTGTACTTGTAGCTCTGTGCCGATGGTGACTCTTTCTCCGCCCTGAATGCTTTCTTTAGGTTTGAGAAGTTGTCCGTTAACGAGGACATCACCCGCTTTCAGCCATTTTGTCAGTTGACCACGAGAATATTCGGGAAACATTTTGGCTAAAGCCTGATCGATACGCATACCCATCAAGTTTTCCGGAATAATATCTTCTAGTTGAATTTTTTCTGACATATAGACTTAGCTGGTGATTAAACCAGTATTATAACGTAGGCTTATAGCTGACGTTGGAATATGGAGCTAAAAATGCGTTTTTCTCATTTTGTCATCGCTGGGGTGGTATTGCTTTTATCTCTGGTGGTTCACGCCGAGCCACGCAATGTCGCATTACTCGCCTCAGCGTGTGCAGCGTGTCATGGTACAAATGGTCATAGTCAGGGTGGAACGCCTAGCCTTGCCGGACTTAATAAACATTACTTTATTCAACAAATGCTGGCATTTAAAAATGGTCAGCGTGATGGTACCGTTATGATGCAGCATGCAGCGGGCTATTCTGAGGAAGAAATACGCGCTTTGGCACACTATTTTTCTAATCAAAAATGATTAACGTGGCTGGCACTGACTACAGAAATAAGTGGCTCTTTGCGCCTGCTTAATGAGACTGATTGGGGTTTGGCAGCGTAAACAGGCTAAGCCTTCTCGTCCGTATACATGAAGTTCTTGCGCAAAATAGCCTGGGTTTCCATCACTTTTTCTGAAATCGCGTAGGGTTGTTCCCCCGGCGAGTAGGGCTTTTTCCAAAACCTGCTTAATGGCCTCGACTAATCGAGATAGATTCTTTTTACTGATTTTTCCGGCAGGCGTACTTGGATGAATACCTGCCATAAACAGGGCTTCATTGGCGTATATATTACCTACACCTACTACGACTTCACCATTCATAATAAATGTTTTAATCGGGCTGGTCCGCCCCTTAGCGCGTTGATGTAAGTAGTTGACATCAAACTGTTCTGATAGTGGCTCCGGACCTAGATGGCTGATAAGAGCATGCTGCTCATAAGGCTCGTTCGTCCAGAGTATGGCGCCAAAACGGCGAGTGTCAGTAAATCTCAATACATAACCGTTATCAAAAAAGATATCGACATGATCATGTTTATTGATGTGGTCATCATTATCGAGTACGCGTAAACGTCCTGACATGCCCAAATGGATAATCAATGTGCCGTTGTCACAATGTAACAACAAGTACTTTGCCCGGCGCTCTATACTGTTTACCCGTTGATCTTTAACGATGGATTCCAATCCTTCTGGAATCGGCCAGCGTAATCCTCGGTGACGTACCACCATTTTTGTGATGGATTGATTCTCAATAAAGGGTTGAATACCACGTCGCGTGGTTTCTACTTCTGGCAGTTCAGGCATGTCTATTCGTTAGTTTGAGTGGGCGTATTAGGTAATAGCTGGGAGCTCATCGCCATAGGGAAAATATATTCTAAGCTTAAATCTTGATTGGTCAGAATAAGGTTATTGTCAGTGGTCTGCATGATCAATGAAACAGGCCGTTTTTGACCTTCCAGCCAAAGTGTAATTTGAGGACCAGGTTTTGCCATTAACTCGGCTGATGTGACTTTCCTGACCTGAGTTGCATAGGCAAATTGCCAGCTATCTATCAACACCTTTAACGCATCACTTGTTAAGTTTTTATCATCAGATTGCCATTGGCCATTTGAGAGAGTTAGTTGCAGCGGTTCTGGATTATTCAGAGAGCGGGGCAGTGTGAGTTTTTCAATGTTTTTATGTTCAGCAATAAGCCTGTTATCAATAAAGCTATCAGCACTCGCAGTTAATAAGGGCATAACATCATCATCGATAAGATAAATGATGTGTTGATAAAGCACATAACGACGTTTACTAATAGGCTCTACATCACCCAACGCAAAACTCTCATTGTTTAAGCTGACGATCACCGAGGGGGTATGGAGACCAAACTGAGCAAGCGACGAGGTATCCATGGGCTGAAACTCACCATGAACGGGTGTTTTTAACAAGCTCAGAATGAGATTGATGCGGGTTTGGCTGACAGGGGCAGGGTAAGGTGACATCAAGCGCCAGGATGCATTATCGCGGATTAGCTTGATATCATTTTTTTGTCGTTGTTGGATATCAATGGTATTGATATCAGCAGGATTTAGTGATGTTAATAATTGGACTGAATGATCATTCTGCTGATTAGCGTTATGTTGAGAAAACCAGAATAAACCAACGACTAATAACAACAAAATAAAATTAGTGAAATAGCTGCTTTTCATCGACGTTTTCTCCGCCACCACAGAGTGAGTCCAACTGTAAGGAGAAGTAATGGCATAGCAAATAAAAAGCCAAAACCGATAATCATCGATTCCGTGTTGGATAAGGTCAGTTGTGTACCAACACTGGTTTTTATTGGAATCGTGATAAGACCATCGTCTTCTACTAACCAATTCAGAAGACCTAATCCCAAATCCAGATTGGCTGCGTTACCAATGTAGCTATTCGCGACAAAGTCGGCATCACCGATAACGGCAATCCTTTGTGATTTATCGATATTGCTGTCCGTATCGCAGGTAATGAGCATGCCGAGTGAAACTGGGCCGGCCACATCAGCACCTTTATCGAATGTTTGCTGACTGAGGTTTGCTTGTGTAATGCTAGAAGTTTCCACCCAGGCATTAGGCTGGCTGTTCAAAAGATTGATATAACGCCATGGGTTTTCTGAGTTATCTTCAGCTATTTGGATGGCACTGGCTTCGGCCAGAATGGTGACACTTTTGGCGGCCTGACCGACAGGATGATTGGCATAGTCGGTAATCAGAACAAAGCGTGGGTCATCAATCCCCAGCATGCTGGAGTTAGGATCAAGTACCGTGCCTGGCACAAATTCAATGCCTAATTTTTCAGCCAAAGCTCCCAACGACTTAGTCTGAGTTGGGTCTGCTAACCAGAGTAGATTGCCACCTTTGTCTAAATAGTCGCGAACAATATTGATTTCACCAGGTAGCCATTCTTTTTCAGGGCTGGCAATGACTAAAGCCGCACTGTTGTCCGGGATGTCTGGTGTATCCAATAAGTTTTGTGAACGGACTTTTATGCCTTGATTGCCTAGATTTTGTACCAGTGTACTCAAGCCAAAGTCGCTTTTATCATACGGACTGCGTTCACCATGGCCTTCAACAAATATTAACCAGGGCTGTGATTGTCGGGAGACAGTGACCAAGGCATTGCTTAGTGATTGTTCGGACAGATCAAACACATGCTGTTTTTGTTCACCATGGCTGACTACCATTTCACCTTGCTGTTGGATATTAAATTGTCTGACGATGTCAGGTGAAAAACTTGGGTCCACAAACTGTATGGTTAACTTATCGCTATGCTGTTGATAGCGTTGTAATAATTCAACAATAGCAGCCCGGTATTCATAATCAGGACTCACAAAAACCTGGATAGTAATATTATCTTTTAGATTATCGAGAATCGCTAAACTGGTTTCAGATAGCGTATGTCTATGATTTTGTGTCCAGTCAAACTGCTTATTGGTGGCAATTGACAGCTGACCCAGTAAGACAACGGCAGCCAGCAGCAAAGCATAAAATATAACTTGCTGAAAACGAATGAGGAGTTGTGCGCGTTTGGTGATTTTCATTGGTCTAGACGTTCTCTATCCAGTCGACGAACCGTCAGTAATAGAAAAGCAAAAATAATGAGTGCGAAGTAGCTGATATCCTGGGTATTGATTTGTCCCTGCATCATGGGTTCAAAGTGTTTTAACAACGACAGCCAACTCAGTAATGAGAATTCAGTTGTGCTGTGACTGGCCCAATCTATAATCCAAAACAAAAATAAAATGGCAAAGGTACTGATAGCAGCGATGGTAGGTTGTCTGGTTAAACTGGACATATAAATGCCTACCGCGCTGAAGCTGGCGACTAACAAAATCAGACCAATAACACCTGCACTTAATTGATAAAAATCCAAAGTGGTACCAACGGCCAGGGAACAAATCATCAAAACAGTGAGTGATGCCATTATCAGGAAAAATGTCAGGGTACCTAAGAACTTACCAATAACGATATCAAACATGCTCAGCGGTGCAGATGAGAGTAAAGGAAGGGTCTCATTTCTGCGTTCTTCAGCAAAACTGCGCATGGTCAACAAGGGACTAATCAGCAGGGCAATGATCGCAGCATTACTTAAGAGTGGCATGGCTACCAGTTCTGTGACCCCTGGGGCACCAGGAATAGCAGAAATGCGACTTTGGATACTGTTGAAATAATCCATATGCGTTAAAAACAGATAAGCCAGCAATAATTGACTCAATGCCAAGATTACCCAAGCCAGAGGTGATAAGAACAAGCGATGTAATTCATTACGGGCGATGTTAAACATGGGCATCTTCTTCACGAATGATTTTCATAAATACATCTTCTAAAGAATGCTGTTCGGGCATTAATGATGTGAGTGGCCAGTTATGTTCAACAGCCTCTCTTAAAAGGGCCTGTGTTGGATCATGATCTGGCAGATAAGAGAGTTTAAAATGCTGTTCATCTATCTTTACGACATTATTCACACCATTGATAGCACTCAAAGAACCTATATCTACACTGTGTGAGAAACCAACTACAATAGCGGTTGATTGCATTTGTTCGGTTAACTTTTGCAGACTGTCATTAAATAATAACTGGCCTTTAGAAATGATTTGCACTCTGTCACATAACATCTGCACTTCGGGCAGAATATGAGTAGACAGAATGACACTATGTTCATTGGCAATATCACGAATAAGTTGACGAATCTCCCGAATCTGGATGGGGTCGAGCCCAGAGGTCGGTTCATCTAAGATCACTACGGCTGGCGAGTGGATAATAGCCTGTGCGATACCAACACGCTGCTGAAAGCCTTTGGATAAATTCGCAATTAATCGTTTGCTCACTTCTGTCAGACCACAGCGTTCTATCACTGTGTCGACTGCAGATTTTTGCTGTTTTTTAGCTATGCCATTCAGCCGGGCACAAAACTGTAAAAACTCAGTGACGGTATGTTCTTTATAAAGTGGTGGCGTTTCAGGTAGGTAACCAATACAGGCTTTAGCCTGTTTAGGGTCATCCAGTAAATCAATACCATTGATTATTATCTGACCATTATCTGGAGCGAGATTGCCGGTCAACATGCGCATTGTCGTACTTTTGCCAGCACCATTCGGGCCTAAAAATCCAAGGACTTCACCTTGTTTAATATTAAAACTGACATTGTTCACGGCGGCAGTGTCGCCGAAAAACCGAGATAGTTCTTTTGCTTCGAGTAAGAGTTTGGAATCAGTCATGAATACTAAATTGTATTAAGAGTCATAGTGGCCCACTCATTAGCTTCAATATAGGCATTGCTCAGCTTTTCCAATGAAGGCCCGTCTTCTGATGACTGAGACCAGCGGCCTTCACAGTAGTCGATAATGCAATTCAATAGTTGGCCTTTTATACCACCTCGACTAATTAGTGCAAGCTTTGATTCATTGCTTAGAGGGATCGAGTTAATAACCTCATTCATGGGCTTTGACAGCATCGTATCAATCGTTGAGAACAAGCCTAATAAAAAACCAGCCTCAGAATGACAGTCAAATTCAGGCGCTATCTTTTCTGCCATCTTGGCTCTGACCAACGTCACCTGAATTAGTTCTGCTGGTCCAGGACTCATCTCGCTCATGACGATTAATGTGGTCCATGTTTTTATCGCTTTTAGCCCTAAAATAACAAGGCCTTCACGTAGCGAGTTTATTTGTCTGGGAAACCCAATAGCGGCTGAGTTAAGTAAACGTAGTAATTTTAGACTAAGGCCTGGGTCTTGGCGAATGATTGACTCGATCGTTTTAAATTCAATATCAGGATCTTGTAATTTGCTTAGCAGCTCCAGCAGTTTAAGCTTACTATCAGGAATAGGTTTATCTGAAATGATTTCTGGCCGACAGAAAAAGTAGCCTTGAAAATAATCGAACCCAAGTGCCATACATAGCTCAAATTCAGATTTAGTCTCCACCTTCTCTGCCAGTAACTTAACCGGATATTCACGGAGTAGGGCAACATGTTGTCTTAACTCTGCTTCAGACAAGGCGAGAATATCCACTTTGATTATGGTGGCTAACTCGATAAGTGGACGTAAAGACTCATGGAAAATAAAATCATCAAGTGCGATATGGTAACCAGCTAATGCCAGCTTTTTTACGGCATGGATTAACTCGTCGTCAATATCAATATCTTCGAGGATTTCTAACACAACCCTTTCTCCACCAAATGGGATTGGGTCATCACTTAAAATGAAATTGCGGGTCAGATTAACAAATGCCAGATGTGTGCCGATTACCCGTTCTATCCCAAGCTCGAGAAAGCTGTAATTGATTACCCGGGTAGTCGCAATATCGCCGGAATAGCGCCCAATATCAGCAGATTGTTGGCTAGTGTTATTGCGAAATAATAATTCATAGGCATGAATATTATATTGACGATCAAAAATGGGTTGTCTGGCTAGAACGATGGAGGATAAATCAGCAACGTTGGTCATGAATTACAACTTAAAGAAATGAGTTGATATCATAGTGTTAATGCAGGCATAAAAAAACCCGCTAGTGCGGGTTTTTCCAAAATAATATTGTGGGCAATATTATTTGATTTTAGCTTCTTTATACATAACGTGTTTGCGCACAACAGGATCAAACTTTTTGATCTCTAATTTTTCAGGCATGGTACGTTTGTTTTTATCTGTGGTGTAGTAGTGACCAGTACCAGCAGATGAGACTAATTTAATTTTATCGCGCATGTCTTACTCTCCTAAATTTTTTCGCCACGGGCGCGAATGTCAGTAAGGACGGAATCAATCCCTCTCTTATCGATGATGCGCAGACCATGGTTGCTGACACGCAGCTTGACCCAGCGATTTTCAGACTCAACCCAAAAACGGTGTGAGTGAAGGTTGGGTAAGAAACGACGTTTTGTTTTGTTATGAGCGTGTGAAACATTGTTACCGCTCATAGGGCGCTTGCCCGTTACCTGACATACTCTGGCCATTTTAAAACCTGCTCCTGATACACTTTTACCACAGGGCGCCGATTTTGGTCCCTGCCTGCATTTACAAAGCCGTACTTTATACCATACAAGACTATAGAAGTGTAGTGTAAATGTATTCGAATTTGCTACAGCCCCATACTGCTGAGTTTCTCGCTGAGCATCTCTTTTGAGACACTACCAATTTTGCGCATCACGACATCCCCTTCAGCGGAATATAAAAAATGCGTTGGAGTGACGCGTACATTACTAAATGCATTTGCCAGTTCACCTGTTTTATCCCAAGTGATGGTGTAGGGAATTTGTTTTTCTATGCGCATCGCTAATAAATGCTCAGGCTTGTCATGAGCCAACGCCACACTGATAACTTCTAAACCTTTGGGCACATATTCTTTATAAATGGCTTTGAGTTCCGGAAGTTCTTGCACACAAGCAGGACAGTCTGTCGCCCAGAAAATGACTAATAAAGGTTTGCCCTTGTAGTCCTGAAGTGAGTGGGTGTTTCCGTCTAAATCAGTGAAGGTCTTGTCCGGAAGGCCTTGTTGTCCTTGCACTGAATTAAAAATAAGTGCCGCGATAATGCCAAGAATAAGAATGCCAATGGCGGGTTTAATTATGTGTGTCATCAGTTATTTAAATCGTTAAAGTGAGTTGGCCTAATGCTTCTGTTAGTTTGAGGTTCTCTCGATAATCAACCGGGCAATCAATAACAGTCACGGTATTTCTGTCTAAAGCTTCTTTTAGAATGGGCATTAACTGCTCCGTCTCCTCAACTCTGACACCAACTGCACCAAAAGATTGCGCATACTGAACAAAATCCGGGTTGGTAAATTGTACATGACTGGTCCGACCAAATTGGTTTTGTTGTTTCCACTCAATCAGGCCGTAACTGGCATCGTTCCATACCAGAATGACTATAGCGATACTCAGGCGCATCGCGGTTTCGATTTCTTGAGAGTTCATCAAAAATCCAGCATCCCCTGTCACGGCCACAACTTTACGTTGGGGATTGGCTAATTTAGCGGCGATAGCACCCGGTACGGCAATGCCCATACTGGCAAATCCGTTGGATATGATGCAGGTATTAGGGTATTCACAGCGGAACATCCGTGACATCCACATTTTATGAGCACCTACGTCGCAGATGACAATGTCTTGTAAATCCATGGCTGTGCGCAGATCCCAGATGATTTTTTGTGGTTTCACTGGAAATTCCAGATCATCACGATGCATATTCATCTCAGTAATCAAACTGTCTCTCAATGTACGCATCGCCTTGCCCTGGTGTGGGGTAGTGATGGCGGCTACACGATTGAGGCTATGACGAATATTACCGACTACAGCCAAACTGATACTGTAGTGTCCATCCACTTCAGCATGAGTGGTATCTATGTGAACAATAGTACGATCACGCGATGGGTGCCAAAGATATGGGTGGTACTCCACAATATCGTAACCAATACAGATAATGACATCGGCATTGGCGAAACCACAGTTGGCGTAGTCATTCGATTGCAGGCCCACACTGCCCAAGGCCATTGGATGACGGAAGGGTACGACGCCTTTTGCCATAAAGGTATTGGCAATAGGGATGCCCAGCTTTTCTGAAAATTCAGCTAGTTCATCACAGGCATTGGCACGAATAACCCCGTTGCCTGCCAAAATAATCGGGCTTTTAGCATTTGAAATAACTTCTGCCGCACGTTCGATTTCTTCTGCTGCGGGTTCGGGAGCCGTTGCATTTTTGACACGTAACGGCACATCATCAATGTCCATTTCGGCAATATTTTCAGGAAACTCAATAAAGCAGGCCCCGGTTTTTTCTGTTTGAGCGACTTTAAACGCTTTACGAACCACTTCTGGAATAACTTCAGGGCTGACAATACGCGATGCGTATTTGGTTATTGGCCGAAACATCGCTTCCAAATCCAGCACTTGATGGGACTCTTTATGGAGTCGATGCGTCGACGCTTGTCCGGCAATAGCAATGAGTGGGGCGTGATCCATATTGGCATCCGCGACACCCGTGATGAGATTCGTTGCGCCTGGCCCCAGGGTAGCAATACAAACACCGGCATTACCTGTAAGTCGACCATAAACATCGGCCATAAAAGCCGCCCCCTGTTCATGGCGAGTGGTAATAAATTGGATAGATGAATCCAGCAATGCATCCATGACATCCAGATTTTCTTCACCTGGGATACCAAATATATATTCCACGCCTTCATTTTCGAGCGCTTTGACAAATAGCTCTGCTGCCTTCATCTGGCGGTTTCCTCATGCCCTGATTGATGTGTGCTGCAAGAATACCAGATAAGTGTCATATCTGACCCATAAAAAAGGGGCGGTGAGCCCCTTTAAAGTAGGATTATTTGAACGCATCAGGAATACGTTGATGCCAGTCTGTTTCTTGTTGATAACGATGACCGATATTTAATAATCTCGCTTCATCAAAGTAGTTACCAATAATTTGTAAACCGACAGGTAAGCCCTCAACGAAACCAGCTGGAATAGACATACCAGGCAAACCAGCCAGATTGGTATTGATGGTGTAAATATCTTCCAGATACATCGCAACCGGATCGTCTGTTTTCTCACCAAAACGGAAAGCAGGATTGGTGGCTGTTGGTCCCATAATCACATCGACTTCTTTAAATGCTTCCTGGAAGTCATTACTAATAAGACGACGGCATTGCTGTGCTTTTAAGTAGTAAGCATCGTAGTAACCAGCCGATAAGGCATAAGTACCAATCATGATGCGACGTTTGACTTCTTCGCCAAAACCTTCGCCACGTGAACGGGTGTAGAGATCCATTAAGTCTTTCGGATCTTCAGCGCGGTGACCGAAACGTACGCCATCCATTCTTGATAAGTTAGACGAACATTCTGCTGGCGCTACGACATAGTATGTCGGCACAGCCAGATCCGTGTTGGGTAAGGTGATTTCCTTTAATGTCGCGCCCATTTTTTCATATGTCTTGATGGCCGCTTCTACCGTAGCGGCTACACGCGGATCGAGGCCTTCACCAAAATATTCTTTTGGCAGGCCGATAGTTAGGCCTTCAAGTGAATCATTCAAACTCGCTGTGTAATCTGGCACATCACGATCGACACTCGTAGAGTCTTTCTCATCAAACCCTGACATCACGTTCATCAGCCAGGCAGCATCTTCAGCACTGTTGGCCATGGGGCCAGCTTGATCCAGGCTTGAAGCGAAAGCAATCATGCCGTAGCGAGAAATACGGCCATAAGTGGGTTTCAAACCGGTCAGATTACACAGAGAAGAAGGTTGACGAATCGAACCACCTGTATCCGTACCTGTAGCAACGGGCGCTAAACGTGCCGCCATGGCTGCTGCTGAACCACCTGATGAACCACCAGGTACGCGGTCGGTATCCCACGGATTTTTTACAGGGCCATACCAGCTGGTTTCATTCGACGAACCCATAGCAAATTCGTCCATATTGGTTTTACCCAATGTGACCATGCCGGCCTGGTCAATCTTTTCGACGACAGTGGCATCATAGGGAGCAATAAACTTATCCAGCATCTTGGAAGCGCAACTGGTGCGAACACCTTTTGTACAGAAAATATCTTTATGGGCGAGAGGAATGCCAGTTAAAACACCAGCTTTGTTTTCTGCCAATAACTTATCTGCGGCTTTTGCCTGTTCCAGTGCTCGCTCTTCGGTCACAGTGATGAAGGCATTTAAAGTGCCGTTATGCTGATTGATGCGGTCAAGATAATGCTGAGTGAGTTCAACACTGCTTATTTCATTGTTGTGCAGGGCTGCCGATAATTCTGAAAGTGATTTGTTATGCATGTGTTTGCCTGTGTTGCTTTATTCAATAACTTTAGGAACCAGATAGACACCGGCTTCAGTTTTAGGTGCAATCGCCTGAAATGCATCACGCTGATTGACTTCGGTCACACTGTCGGGGCGTAAACGCTGATGTGCATCGAGGGGGTGAGCCATAGGAAGTATGTCGTTAGTGTCAGCTGCGCTTAATTGGTCAACTAAATTAAGAATATTATTCAAATCCCGTGCATAATGAGGAATATCATCTTCCTGTATCGACAGGCGTGCGAGGTGCGCGATTTTTTCTACATCGTGTTTATCTAAACTCATCGACAGTTCCAAAGGTTAATTGCTTCAACAAAGCAGTAAGTTTAAATGATTAGTTGCTTGCCCAACAGCCCAGAGCATTGCTAAAGTATCTATTTTACCCCTTTCAGGTGTGGTTTCTTCAATGTTTGAACGTTTACGTGGAATTTTCTCCAACGATCTGTCGATCGATCTTGGAACAGCGAATACGCTGATTTATGTGCGCGGCAAAGGAATTGTCTTAGACGAGCCTTCTGTTGTTGCTATTCGTCAGGATAAAGGCCCTGGTGGTCCTCGTTCTATAGCTGCGGTCGGTGTCGAAGCCAAGCGCATGTTAGGACGAACGCCAGGTAATATCACTGCCATCAGGCCATTGAAAGATGGTGTTATCGCTGATTTCACCGTGACGGAAAAAATGTTGCAGCATTTTATTCGTAAAGTACACGAAGGACGTTTTCTCAAGCCGAGTCCGCGCGTTTTAGTTTGTGTTCCCTGTGGTTCAACGCAAGTTGAACGTCGTGCAATTCGCGAATCTGCTGCTGGCGCAGGGGCACGAGATGTGTTTCTGATTGAAGAGCCGATGGCAGCAGCCATTGGTGCCGGTATGCCTGTTGATGAAGCCAGCGGCTCGATGGTACTGGATATCGGTGGTGGTACAACAGAAGTCGCGGTTATCTCATTAAACGGTATTGTTTATTCTGCTTCAGTACGTATCGGTGGTGATTTATTTGATGAAGCCATAGTCAACTATGTGCGTCGAAACTACGGCACGTTAATTGGTGAATCAACCGCGGAAAAAATTAAAAAAGAAATTGGTTCAGCTTACCCCGGTAATGAAGTGCGTGAAATGGAAGTGCGTGGACGGAATCTGGCTGAAGGTGTGCCGAGAAGCTTTACTCTAAACAGTAATGAGATTTTGGAAGCCTTGCAGGATCCACTTTCTGGTATTGTAGCAGCGGTTAAGACTGCTTTAGAGCAAACTCCGCCAGAACTAGGTGCTGACGTGGCCGAGCGAGGTATCGTATTAACCGGTGGTGGTGCATTGCTGCGTGATTTGGATCGCTTACTTATCGAAGAAACAGGCTTACCTGCAATTATTGCAGAAGATCCACTTACCTGTGTCGCTCGTGGCGGTGGTCGTGCGCTTGAAATGATTGATGAAAAAGGTACAGACGTTTTTACCTTTGAATAATGATTTTTAGTTAATAAGTCGTAAGACCTTTGCGAGTGTTATGCATTTGCGAAGGTCTTTTAGTTTTGGACGTTGAGTTATTAAACCTTTATTTGCCCATACACCTTCTTTAAACACCCGGATGCTACTGGCGCTTGTAGCCTCTATCATGGTGTTTTTCCTTGATACGCGTCTGGATTACTTCAAACCTGTGCGTTCTTTGTTGTCAACGGCAGTCTATCCTGTGCAGGCGGCGGCATCGCTTCCTACAGATTTGAGTGAATGGGTCAGTGATTTTTTTCAGGATCGTAAACAATTACGAGAAAAAATTACCGTCATGGAAGCGAATAATATGTTGCAGAATATTCGCTTGCAGAAACTGCAGTCACTCGAACGAGAAAACATGCGACTCAAAGAGTTGTTAGGTTCATCATTTCGTCTGCAAGAACGTGTTCAAGTAGCAGAATTGCTGACCATAGATCTTGATCCTTTTTCTCAACAAGTCGTGATTGATAAGGGTGAAAATTATGGTGTGTATGTCGGGCAACCGGTGTTGGATGCCACAGGGGTAATGGGGCAGGTGACCGAAACCTCTGCCGTATCAAGTCGTGTTGTGTTGTTGACCGATCCAAGTCATAGCATCCCTGTTCAAATCAATCGTAATGGTCTTCGGGCTGTGGTCACGGGCCGAGGTTTAGGCGAGTACCTTCAAATGGATTTTCTACCACATAATGCGGATATTCGAGAAGGCGACTTATTAGTCACATCAGGGCTTGGTGGTCGGTTTCCTGTTGGCTATCCGGTAGGTAAAGTGGTATCCGTTGAGTTTCCTCAAGGTAAACCATTTGCTGATATCAAAGTGGAGCCAGCAGCCAAGTTATCCACAAGTCGTGAAGTGATGTTAGTTCTGCCAGGCGAAAAAATTCAAACAGAGCGCACAACAACGAAACCAGCTGAGGAATCGTCATCAACCACGGAGGTCGACAGTGGCGACGACAATTAGGACCCGTAATGGTTTTGTGATTGTTATCACGCTCATCATTTCCATTATGTTGATGCTGGTGCCGTTACCAGATTACGCGCGTTTTTTCCGGCCGGAATGGGTAGTGATGACACTCATTTACTGGGCGATGGCGTTGCCTCATCGTGTCAGTATTGGTGTGGCCTGGTTTACAGGCTTTGTCATGGATATCACCATGGGTGGGATATTGGGTGTGATGGCTTTCAGCTATGCACTAGCTATTTATTTGATAGCACGTTTCCATTTGCAGTTACGTCAATATCCACTTTGGCAACAAGCCTTAACCATTTTTTCTGTTGTGCTGTTGGTGGAGTTTGTTGATGTTGTCGCTACTCGAGCAACGTTGCACTGGGAAAGCTGGATGCCCGTGCTAACAAGTACGCTGTTATGGCCGGTGATGTATGCGATTCTGCGTAAAATTCGCCGTACATTTCAGGTAACGTGAACGTTATATGGCTTCAAAGTTTACGCTTAAAGATCATTTTCGTGAGAGTCGCCTTGTAAACGGACGTTTGTTATTCGCTGGTCTACTGTCAGTGATTATTTTTAGCATCGTGATCTTCCGGTTAGTGTATTTGCAAGTGTTTGAATATGAACACTTTGATTCACTCTCAGACCGTAACCGTGTGGATATCGAGCCATTACCGCCCCAGCGGGGACTCATTTACGATCGTAACGGGGTCTTGCTGGCTGAAAATATTCCAACATTCAGTTTGGAAATGGTACCTGAAAAAGTCCCCAATCTTGATGAAACCCTGCATGAGTTGAGTCAATTACTCGCTTTGTCTGAGGAGGACATAGAGGCCTTCAAGGAACGTATGCAGCGTCAGCGCCGCTTTCACCATGTCGTGATCCGGCAACGACTCACAGAAGAAGAGGTCGCTCGCTTCTCTGCTAACCGTTATCGTTTTCCTGGTGTGGATATCGAAGGTCGTCTGATACGACATTATCCACAGAATAACTTGTTTGCACATGCTGTTGGTTACGTTGGCCGTATTAACGAGCGTGATATGCAAATCATCGATCAGAAAGACTACAAAGGGACTTCTCAGATTGGTAAAACAGGCATTGAAAAGGAATACGAAGATAAACTACATGGCAGTGTGGGCTACCGTCAGGTAGAAACAAATGTTCAAGGCCGTATTGTACGTGAACTTCTGTCTGAACCCTCACAGTCAGGCGATGATTTATATTTAAACCTGGATATTAACCTGCAACGTGTCGCAGCGACATCATTGGGGGACTACAATGGCTCAGTGGTGGCGATTGACCCACGCAATGGTGGGGTTTTAGCGCTAGTGAGCAAGCCTGACTACAATCCGAATTCATTCGTTTCAGGTATCAGTAGTAAAGAATACGGGGCGTTGAGGGATTCGCCTGAGAGACCGTTGTTTGATAGAGCGCTTCGTGGTCACTATCCACCTGGTTCGACACTTAAACCTTTTGTGGCCTTGGCAGGACTGGAACTGGGCGTTGTCAATGAACGCTCTAAAACCTATTGTCCTGGATGGTATAGCTTACCAGGCAGTAGTCATCGTTATCGCTGCTGGAAAAGTTATGGCCATGGTATGGTTGATATGAAAGATGCAGTAGCTCAGTCTTGCGACGTATATTTCTACGATTTGGCTCATGCGCTGGGCATCGATCGTTTGCATCATTTTCTTGATTATTTTGGCTTTGGCCATCGCAGCGGTATCGATTTACCCAATGAAAGTGAAGGTTTGTCACCATCGAGTGAATGGAAACGAGCCAGTCGAAATCAAGCGTGGTTTCCAGGTGAAACATTGATTTCAGGAATAGGCCAGGGCTTTAACCAAACTACACCCGTTCAGCTGGCTCATGCTACAGCGACACTGGCTATGCGAGGCATCTCAATGCAGCCACAAGTGGTGAGGGCAAGTCGCCCGGCTGGGCAAGCAGATATGAATCTCAGGAACAGTGAGATTATGAACAATCTGCCAATGCAAAATAGTCAAAACTGGGAAGCCGTCGTGCAAGCCATGGTTGAAGTGATCCACGGAGAGCGGGGTACAGCCAGATCAGTGGGGAAAGACATGCCTTTTAAAGTGGCGGGTAAAACAGGGACAGCCCAGGTATTCGGCATAGCACAGGATGAAGAGTACGATGCTGAAACTCTGGAACGAAAGCTCCATGACCATGCTTTATTTATTGCCTTTGCTCCAGCCGATAAACCCGAGTTTGCTGTGGCTGTTGTGGTCGAAAATGGGGGGAGTGGTAGTAAAGTAGCCGCACCTATTGCTAGAAAATTAATTCAACAGTATTTTGGATTTGAAGTCGATGAGTAGTAGCCTGCTAAGCGATAGAAGAAAGCCGCATCAGTGGCAATTCTCCACCATGTTGCGGCGATTTCATATCGATCCTCTTTTGTTACTCGGCCTGCTTGTTTTGTTGGGTGCAGGATTAATGATGCTGTTCAGTGCTGGTGGGCAGGATACTGGCATTATTATTCGTCAGCTGGTGAGAATCGGTATGGCAGTGACGGTTATGCTAGCGATAGCTCAGATTGATCCTGACCGACTTCGCGATAATGCTTATCTGCTTTATGGCTTCGGCTTGGTTTTACTTATTGCTGTGTTGTTGTTTGGGCATGAGGGAAAAGGCGCTCAGCGTTGGTTGAATTTAGGCTTTTTCCGGTTCCAGCCTTCAGAAATTATCAAGTTGGCTGTACCTATTCTGGTAGCAGCCTATATTGCTGAACGGCCATTGCCTCCATCCACATGGCGTATTCTCGTTGGGTTAGTGTTAATTGGTCTGCCGGCGTTCCTTATTGCGAAACAGCCTGATTTAGGTACGGCTATTTTGATTGCCAGTTCTGGGCTGATTGTCTTATTTTTAGCCGGCATCAGTTGGAAAATTATTATTGGCTTTTTAGTCTCCTGTGCCTCTGCTGCTCCTGTACTGTGGTATTTCATGCACGATTATCAACGCCGCCGCGTGCTGACTTTTCTCAATCCGGAAAATGATCCTTTAGGCGCCGGCTATCATATTATTCAGTCAAAAATTGCTATTGGCTCTGGAGGCTTATTCGGTCAAGGATGGCTACAGGGCACACAGTCGCATTTAGAGTTCTTACCTGAACGTTCTACAGATTTTATTTTTGCTGTGATCTCAGAAGAGTTCGGTTTGGTCGGTGTCGCAATTTTATTATTTGTTTATTTACTGGTCGCTAGCAGAGGACTATATATTGCCAGTCAGGCTCAAAGTAGTTTCGCCAGACTGCTGGCAGGAAGTATTTCTATTACTTTCCTTGTCTATGTGTTCGTTAATGTTGGGATGGTAACAGGATTGTTACCCGTTGTAGGGGTGCCGCTGCCCCTGATCAGTTATGGGGGCACGTCAATGGTGACCCTGCTGGCAGGCTTCGGTATCCTGATGTCTATTCATACTCACCGAAGGATGATGTCACCGTGAAAAAAACGCTATTTAGTTCTTTGCTGCTGCTTGCCAGTATCCATGTGCAAGCTAATGACCAATTACCAGGTGTCGATTCCTTTATCGATAAGATGGTAACTAAACACGGTTTCGATCGTGCTGAGTTAGACAATGTATTTGACCAGGTCGACGTCAAAGATGCCATTCTTAAGGCTATCTCAAGGCCGGCTGAAAAAAGTAAGCCTTGGTATGAATACCGAAATATATTTCTGACCGATTCACGTATCAATGGTGGCTACGAATTCTGGCAACATCATAAAGAAGCGCTGGAAGCCGCTGAAAAACAATATGGCGTGCCAGCAGAGATCATTATTTCAATATTGGGTGTGGAAACACGTTATGGTCAGCATATGGGGGGCTATCGTGTCATTGATGCTTTATCAACACTGGCTTTCCGTTATCCACCACGCAGTCCTTTTTTTACCAGTGAACTGGAAAAGTTTTTAGTGCTAACTGAACAGGAAAAAATCTCTCGACTGGATCCTGTAGGTTCATATGCAGGAGCGATGGGATTGGGACAGTTTATGCCAAGTAGCTATCTGGCGTATGCGGTGGATTTTGATGGTGATGGCCATCGTGATATCTGGACGAATCCGACCGATGCTATTGGTAGTATCGCCAATTACCTGAAGTTACATGGTTGGGTACCTGGTCAATCTATCGTGCATCGCACACGGGCGAGTAAACCACTTCCTGAAGCCATGTTAGCCAACGATCTCAAACCCGCATTCACTCGACAGCAGCTAAAAGAAGCTGGCTTTTCACTCTCCCAAGTGCCAGCGGCTGATGATGTGTTATCTGTGGTTGGTTTAACACAAGCTGACGGTGAGGAATACTGGTTAGGCAGACAGAATTTTTATGCGATCACCCGCTATAATCATAGTCGTATGTATGCCATGGCTGTATATCAGCTGGCACAAGCTATTCGAGAAAAAATGGATAAGACCAAATGAGTTTGAGTTCACACCGATTAGCGTTGTTATTGCTAATCGGTTTTTTGACTTCATGTGGAGGTAAAGTTGGCGTTCTCGAGCAGGATAGTGCGCCCACACGCGTTCCGGATTTAAGTAATATTCCTGATGCAGTACCTAAAAATGAACCATTAAGTAAATATGGTAATCCCCGTCAATATAAAGTTTTAGGCAAAAACTATTACACCTTAAGTAGTGCTGAAGGGTATCGTGAAAAAGGGATTGCATCTTGGTACGGTACGAAGTTTCACGGTCGCAGAACGTCGAGCGGTGAAATTTACGATATGTACAAAATGACCGCTGCGCACAAGACATTACCTTTACCGACTTATGTGGAAGTGACTAACCTTGAAAACGGTAAAAAAGCCATTGTGAAGGTGAATGATCGCGGTCCGTTTCACGAAAACCGTGTGATTGATCTATCATATAGCGCAGCAACTAAGCTCGGGATTATTGCTAAAGGAACTGGGCTAGTGGAAGTACGAGCGCTAACCACACCAGGTAAAGCCACTGTGGCGCCTATAATCAAGGAAGCCGCACCTAAGGTGACCGCTTCGGTAAAGCCACTGAGCTCAGCAGAAATGTTCCTGCAAGTGGGGGCTTTCAGCAGCTTGAGTCGCGCTGAGCAAATAAAACGAAAATTACAGCATGAAGTCACTGGCGTCATTAGTATTACGCCATTTAAAAGTTCGCAGGGAACCCTATATCGTGTGCGTATAGGGCCAATAAGCAGCGTTGAACAAGGCGATAGCCTGGCGACGAAATTAGCTAATCTTGGTTATCCCAATTCGCACATTGTTATTGATTAAACATTTAGATTCAGAGAGTTCAATATGCTGAAACACACGAAAGTTGTTTTATTTCTGTCCTTTTTATTCGCATTTACCCAGGTTTTTGCTGGTGCTATCACACCTCAACCTTCCGCGCCGAGCGTCGCGGCAAAATCCTACATTTTAATGGATTATGACAGTGGTCGAATTCTGGCTGAAGAAAACGCGGACCAAAAATTACCCCCTGCGAGTATCACTAAACTAATGACATCTTATGTGGTGTCGCATGAACTGCATGCCGGCAACATTAAACTCGAAGATGAAGTGTTGATCAGTGAAAAAGCTTGGCGTATGCAAGGTTCACGCAGCTTTATGGAAGTAAACACCAAAGTCAGCCTTGAGTCTTTGATGCGAGGCATGATTGTACAGTCAGGTAATGATGCTGCAGTTGCACTAGCTGAGCATATTGCGGGTAGTGAAGAAACCTTTGCACAGATGATGAATCAGTATGCGCAGCAGCTTGGTATGTACAACACCAACTACATGAACGCGACAGGCTTACCTGATCCTGATCACTACACAACCGCACATGATATTGCGATTTTGTCGGCCGCCTTAATCCGTGACTTTCCTGAACACTATGAATGGTATTCAGAAAAAGAATACACCTACAACGGCATCACACAGCACAACCGTAACAAATTACTCTGGCGTGATAACAGTGTTGATGGTTTAAAAACAGGACATACCGAAGAAGCTGGATTCTGTCTTGCTGCCTCAGCAAAACGCGGCGATATGCGGTTGATTTCTGTGGTTTTAGGCACACGCAGCGAAAATGCACGTGCTCAAGAAACGCAAAAGTTGATGAACTACGGCTTCCGCTTCTTTGAAACGCATCAGCTGTATAAAGCCAATACCGGTATTATCGATACTAAAGTATGGAAAGGCGCGACGGATCAACTCGCTTTAGGTCTGACTAAGCCATTGTCTGTAACAGTACCACGTGGTCAATACGATCAACTAGAGGCGACTACCAATATTCAGCAACCCGTCATTGCGCCTGTTACAGCCGGTACTGTGTTAGGTGAAGTGGAGATTCGTCTTGGTGATGAAGTGGTCGCTAAACAAGAATTAGTGGCACTGAATGATGTTGAGCAAGGTAGCTGGTGGCGCCGTCTGATTGATGAAATCATGCTATGGATCTGGGGCTAAGCAGTCATGGCGACTGTCTTTCTGAACGATACGTTTTTGCCTGCTGAGCAGGCAAAAGTATCTGTTTACGATCGCGGTTTTTTATTCGGTGATGGGGTTTATGAAGTCATCCCTGTATACGGTCGCCAGCCTTTTCGTTTAAAAGCGCATTTATCCCGGCTGCAAAATAGTCTGGATGGGATTCATTTAAGTAATCCCTTCGACGATGCGCACTGGACACAGCTCATCACTCAGTTAATTGAACATAACGAGGGTGAAAATCAGGCCGTTTATCTACAGGTAACTCGAGGTGTGGCACCGCGTGAGCATGTCTTTCCGCAAGGGGTTAAGCCGACTGTCTTTATGATGAGCAATCCGCTTAATGCTGTCCCAAGCTTATATAAGACACAAGGAATTAAAGCAATCACGGTCGATGATATTCGTTGGCAGCGTTGCGATATCAAAGCCATTGCTTTGTTACCCAATACCATGCTGAGACAGCAAGCGCACGAGCAGGGTGCTGGAGAAGCCATTTTGATTCGTGATGGTGTGATGACTGAAGGCTCTGCCAGTAATAGTTATGCGGTTTTTGATGGCGTTATTTATACCGCAGCAAAAGACAATACAGTGCTGCCCGGTATTACTCGTGATTTTGTTCTCGAACTGGCGGCTATGACCGGTATTCCAGTTAGAGAAGAATCGGTGACTGCAGATAGACTCACCCAGGCGGACGAGATTTGGATTAGCAGCTCAACGCGAGAGTTATTACCGGTGACGACTCTGGATGATAAGCCTGTTGGCCAAGGTCTACCAGGCCCAATATGGCAGACAGTAAATGAACTATACCAACGTCATAAGTTGGAGATGAATGTATGAGTGAACAAGAACAATCTGAGACATTATTAGAGTTTCCCTGCGACTTTGCTATCAAGGCGATGGGAGAAGCGAGTGAGGAGCTCGATAGCATTGTTGTCGAAATTGTCCGGCGCCATGTCGATGATATTGCCGAGGGTGCAGTCAGTCAGAAGCATAGCTCCGGTGGTAAATTTACATCGGTCACGGTCACGATAAGAGCAACAAGTAAACCTCAGCTCGATGCTATTTACCAGGATTTGAGTGATCACGACGCTATCAAATACGTGCTTTAACGTTTATGCAAATTAAAGATCTGGGGCTGGTGGACTACCAGTCTACAGTTAATGCCATGCAGTCATTCACGCTTGAACGTGATGCTGAGACTGAAGATGAATTATGGTTGCTTGAACATCATCCCGTGTTTACCCAAGGCGCAAATGGTGACCCATCTCATATTTTGATGGACTCGACTATTCCCATTGTGACCACAGATCGTGGTGGACAAGTGACTTATCATGGTCCAGGACAATTAGTTGTGTATACCTTAGTGGATATACGGCGAGCCAAGATGGGTGTCAGACAGATGGTTACGCATCTCGAACAAACAGTGACCAGCATCCTTGCTCATTATGATATCGATGCCTATGCCAGACCTGACGCGCCTGGTGTCTATGTCGATGAACAAAAAATTGCCTCTCTGGGCTTACGTGTTAAACGTGGGGCTTGTTATCACGGCCTTAGCTTGAATATTGATATGGATCTCGTACCTTTCAGTTACATTAATCCATGTGGTTATGCGGGTATGGAAGTGATTGATATGACGTCGCTCGGTATTGATATATCAATGTCAGAAGCGAAACAACAATTTGTGTCTGCTTTTCAGCAACAGACACAATTAGGAATAAATGCATGAGTGAATTAACAGACGGTAGACGTGACGTTCGCGCTTTAAAAGGCGAATCAAAGGTTTCCCGTATTCCCATTAAAATCGAGCCAAGCGAGCCAAAACGAAAACCAGAATGGATTCGGGCCAAATCGCATGGCAACCCTAAGGTTAAACATATTAAAGACATGCTTCGTGAGCACAAGCTGCATACCGTCTGCGAAGAGGCTGCATGTCCTAATTTAGGGGAATGTTTTTCCCATG
Organism: Methylophaga sp.; assembly: GCA_002706095.1. Classification (GTDB taxonomy): domain Bacteria; phylum Pseudomonadota; class Gammaproteobacteria; order Nitrosococcales; family Methylophagaceae; genus Methylophaga; species Methylophaga marina. Next base: position 308,254 of record PAJP01000021.1, read on the forward strand.
GCACTGCGACATTTCTGATTATGGGGAATATATGTACTCGACGCTGCCCGTTTTGTGATGTGGCGCATGGTCGTCCTGATCCATTAGATGAGAACGAACCAGCACATCTGGCAAAAACCATTGCTGCTATGCAACTGAAGCATGTTGTGGTGACCTCAGTCGATCGTGATGATCTACGTGATGGTGGAGCGGCCCATTTTGTTCGTTGTATCGATGAAATTCGTCAACAGTCACCGCAAACCAATATTGAAGTACTGGTGCCAGACTTTCGCGGTCGTATGGATGTGGCGCTCGATATTCTGAAACAAAGTCCGCCGGATATCTTCAATCACAATCTGGAAAGTATTCCCCGCTTATATAAAGCGGTCAGACCTGGCTCTGACTACCAGTGGTCTCTGGATTTAATCAAACGATTTCAAGAGATGCATCCCGATGTGCCGACCAAATCCGGTTTGATGCTGGGCTTGGGTGAAACCATCGATGAAGTCAAACAAGTGATGCAAGATCTGCGAGACCATGGTTGTCGTATGCTGACATTAGGCCAATACCTGCAACCGAGCAGGCATCACTTACCGGTCGAACGTTTTATCACGCCAGCCGAATTTGATGATCTTGCCGTGGCAGGCAAACAAATGGGCTTTGAACATGTCGCCAGTGGTCCGATGGTACGTTCTTCTTATCATGCCGATTTACAGGCACAGGGTGAGCATGTTTCCTGATTAGTGTGGAGAGTTATTATGGCCATTAACCGTCGGCAACTGATAAAGACAGGGATAACAGCCTCAGCTTTGGCTGCATTTCCCAACATGAGTTCGGCCATAATAACGCCTTCGAAAAAATCACAACGTGTTGTGGTGGTGGGTGGTGGCTTTGCGGGTGCCACGGCTGCCAAATACTTACGCATGTGGTCGCCGGATCTTGAAGTGATTCTGATTGAGAAAAAAACGGCTTTTGTTTCCTGCCCACAAAGTAATCTCGTGTTAAGTGGTCATCGAACCCTACAACAATTAACCTTTGATTATCACGGTTTGAGTTCTCACTACGGTGTAAAGATGATTCAGTCCATAGTCAATGCGGTGGATGTTGATAACAAAAATGTGCGTCTTGATGATGGCACAGTGGTAGATTATGACCGCCTTATCATTGCTCCTGGCGTGGATTTTATTTATGACCAGCTGAGCATTCTGACACCTGAGATTGTTGAGACTAAAATTCCGCATGCCTGGAAAGCTGGGCCGCAAACACAGTTGCTTCATGAACAATTAAAAGCGATGCGTAAAGGTGGTAAGGTGGTAATGACGATTCCACAAGCTCCATTTCGTTGTCCCCCCGGCCCTTATGAACGTGCTTGCCAAATCGCTTTATTTTTAAAACAACATAATCCTACAGCCAAATTAATCATTCTGGATGCCAATGGCGATATTGTGTCCAAAAAAGCGTTATTTAAGGGCGTTTGGGATGATCACTATGCCGACATCATTGATTATCAACCCAGTAATGGCATAGAAACAGTTGATGTTGATACGTTAACGGTTGAAGGTTTGTTCGATAAAGTCCAAGCCGACGTTCTGAATGTCATTCCACCGCAACGCGCAGGAAAAGTGGCTGAGTTGGCAGGTGTGATGAATGTCGATAAACGTTGGTGCGAGGTCGACTTCAGCACTTATGAGTCGACAGCTGTACCTGATGTACACGTGATAGGTGATGCCGTGGCAGCCACCTTGCCCAAATCAGGCCATATTGCCAATGTGCAGGCAAAAGTCTGTGCCGCTGCAGTCATTGCTCTATTACACGAACAGGAAGTTGAACCTGAACCGGTGTTTGGCAATACCTGTTATAGTTTTACTGACGGCGAAAAAGCAGGCTATGTCGCGGCCGTATTCAGATATGATCCAAAGACGGAAAAAATGGCGGTGATGCCCGGCGGAGGAATAACCACCACCCCAACACTGCTGCAAGGGGAGTTTGCTGATGCCTGGGCACACAATATCTGGTCAGATATCTTGAGATAACTCCATAAAATCAGTAGCTAATAACATCGGAGATGCTGCTCTACCTGCAATGCAGTATAATGCCAGCTTTTCCGATAATCTCCACCATCAAGATAATTATGAGGTTGTAGATGAGTGATTTTTTACCAGGCCTGGAAGGTGTACCCGCAACAAAGTCAGCCATTTCATTTATTGATGGTGAAAAAGGCATACTGAGTTATCGAGGTTATCCTCTCGAAACTCTTGCTGAAAACAGTACATTCGAAGAGACCACACTGCTTTTGTTAGACGGTGAGTTACCGACTAAGAAAGCCTTAAATGATTTTTCCCAACAGTTAAAAGACAACTACCGCATCAAATATCATATTCGTCAGATGATGCGTCATTTCCCCCATACCGGTCATCCCATGGATATGCTGCAAACAGCGGTATCCAGTCTGGGCATGTTCTACCCGGGTACGGAGTGTCTGACAGACGCCAATAGCTGTGAAGACCTCGATTATGTGCGTAATATGACGGTGAATATCATTGCGCAAATGGCACCGCTGGTGGCAATGTGGGAACACATCCGCAATGGTTGGGACCCTATCAATCCAAAACATGATCTGTCGGTCGCGGAAAACCTGTTGTACATGTTTAACGGTGAAGAACCGGATCCTCTCATGGCTAAGATCATGGATGTGTGTTTGATTTTGCATGCAGAACACACCTTGAATGCTTCAACGTTTGCAGCATTGGTCGCGGGTTCGACACTGGCCACACCTTATAGCGTGATTTCCGCTGCCATCGGTACCTTATCTGGCCCGTTACATGGTGGTGCAAATCAACGCGTCGTAGGTATGTTGCAAGAGATTGGTTCTCCGAAAAATGTCGAAAGCTGGGTTGACCAGAAACTAAAAAATAAAGAAGTTATCTGGGGAATGGGGCATCGCGAGTACAAGGTTAAAGACCCTCGTGCCACTATTTTGCACAAACTGGTAGAACAGTTAGTTGCGGAACGTGGTGGTCATCTGGATGATATGTTCGATACCGCCCTAAAACTGGAAGAAGTCTGTGCTGATCGCCTAGGCCATAAAGGCGTTTACCCGAATGTTGATTTCTATTCCGGCATTCTCTACAGCGAAATGGGTATTCCTGAAGATGAGTTCACCGCGTTGTTTGCTGTAGCTCGTTCAGCGGGTTGGTTAGCGCATTGGCGTGAACAAATTTGTGATAATCGCATTTACAGACCAACACAAATCTATGTCGGTAGCGATATGCGTGACTACACACCGATTGATCAACGTTAATTAGCTGATTACCGTTTTACTGGCTTCACCTTGTAGCTCACGTACTAGACGGGGCACAAGGTAGCCAGGCAATTGTTGTCTCAAGTTTTCAATCAAACTCACAGCAAGTTCTTCTTCCACATCAAAGTGATGCGCTCCGGCCACCTTGTCCAATAAATGCAGGTAATAAGGCTGTACATCCACTTCATTTAAACGCTCACTTAAACCCACAAGTGCGTCTACAGAATCGTTAATCCCTTTTAACAAAACGGTTTGATTCAGTAACTGCACACCAGCTTGCCTTAAGTCATTCAGCACCTGTGCAGCTTCTTCATCAATTTCATTGGCGTGATTAGCATGAATCACCATCACCACTTTCAGATGGGTATTTTGCAGACAGGCCAATAGTGAGCCGGTGATACGTTCTGGCAATACCACTGGCAGTCGGGTATGAATTCGCAATCGTTTTAAATGTGTTATCTGATTAAGATCTTCAATAGCATTCGCCAGTTTCTCATCATTGAGGGATAAGGGATCTCCGCCGCTGAGAATAACTTCAGTAATGGATTGATCAGCGTTTAAAGCATCAAGTGACTGCTGCCATTGACCGGCGAGTGGATTACTTTCTGAATAAGGGAAGTGACGACGAAAACAATATCGGCAATGAATAGCACAGGCACCTGTCATTAATAACAGTGCTCGTCCTTGATATTTTTGTAAGATACCGGGCGACTTAATGGCTAAATGATCACCTACCGGATCAGCCTTATATCCATCGACTCTAAAACCCTCGTCAATGAGAGGAAATACCTGACGAAGCAGCGGATCTGAAGCATCGCCATAGCGCATTTTTTTAATGTAACTGCGTGGGACACGCACCGGAAACTGACGTATTTGTGCTTTATCGATTGCAGCTAACTGACCGGAAAGTCCCAGTAAAGCTAATAATTCATCGGCACTATTTATAGCGTTGGCTAATGCGTGTTGCCAGTTTTGTTTTGTCTTTAGGTTAGTGGTTTGCGGTATCATAGTGGCTTTTATTTTGAAGCAAGCGAAGATCGTCCCCCAAAAGAGGTTAAGATGGCAAGTTATAGTACAAATGAATTCAAATCCGGCCTGAAGTTTATGCTTGATGGTGACCCATGCAGCATCATCGAAAATGAGTTTGTTAAACCGGGTAAAGGCCAAGCATTTAATCGTGTTAAGTTCCGTAACTTGAAAACTGGCCGAGTGAATGAGCGGACGTTTAAATCTGGTGATACGGTTGAAAGCGCTGACGTTATCGAAACCGATCTGGAATATTCATATACCGATGGTGAGTTTTGGTATTTCATGGATCCAACTTCGTTTGAACAATATGGTGCCGATGCCAATGCCATCAGCGAAAGTAAAGATTGGCTGAAAGAGCAATATGTTTACACGGTGACATTATGGAATGGCACACCGTTATTGGTGACTCCGCCTAACTTCGTTAATCTGGCAGTGGTTGAAACCGATCCGGGTGTACGTGGTGATACTTCAGGTGGTGGTGGTAAACCAGCCACACTGGAAACAGGTGCGGTTGTTCGTGTTCCTCTGTTTATTGAAATCGGTGAAGTCCTGAGAGTCGATACCCGCTCTTCATCCTATGTTGAACGCGCAAAAGACTAAAACCCACTATGTACGATAAAGACTGGCAACCCTCTGCAAGTCTGGAAAATCTAAAACGACGGGCTCAGTTTCTGACTGAGATCCGTCGTTTTTTTTATCAGCGAGAGGTGCTGGAAGTCGACACACCCATTCTTTCTCATGCGGCCCCTACAGCACCTTACCTTGATAGCTTTACCACTGATTATATTGCTGCTGGTGGGCAGAAAAGCCCCTGTTATTTGCACACTTCACCCGAGTTTGCGATGAAACGTCTGTTAGCTGCTGGTCTGGGGGATATGTATCAGATAGCAAAAGTATTTCGTAATGGTGAACAGGGCAGGCATCATTCTCCTGAGTTTACGATGCTGGAATGGTATCGCCCCAGCCTGAGTTATCATCAGCTTATGACGGAAGTGGATGATTTATTACAAACCGTGGTTGGCTTATCTCCCGCGGTCAAGATGAGCTATCAAACACTGTTTTCACAGTACTTGTCGATTGATGTCACAGATGTTGAGCAAGATGAACTCAAACAATATGCGCTGTCCAGAATAAAAAGCCTCCCTCAAGACTGGCAAACAGACAAAGACGGTTGGCTGGAGCTATTGATGAGTGAGTTAATTGAACCGCAATTAGCCTTGTCTGCTCACCCATATATTATTTATGATTTTCCTGCCTCGCAGGCACAACTGGCAAAACTGCATCGTTCAGAGGAAGGCCATATTGTCGCTGCCAGATTTGAGGTCTATGCTCAAGGACTTGAACTGGCAAATGGTTATGATGAATGCCTTGATGCAGATGAGTTAAGTCAACGGTTTGTAGAAGATAATCTTATCCGACACCAGCAAGGTAAGTCTGCCATGCCGGTTGATAAACATTTACTGGCGGCCATGCAAGCTGGTTTGCCTGCCTGTTGCGGCGTAGCAATTGGGGTAGATAGATTACTGATGTTAAAACTCAGTGTGCAGCATATTGATGCTGTAAAAAGTTTTACATTTGAGCAGAGTTAATGCATGAATGTGAGTAATCTCATACTCAGGAATTAAACCCATTTTCGTATAGAGGGTCATTGAAATGGCTGACGATAGAATGACATCCCAAGATTCTGATGTGTATAAAACATTATTAGAATCGACTAAAGCTATTCCCTGGCGTATTGACTGGAAAACGATGTGTTTTACTTACATCGGCCCACAAATCGAGAAGTTATTGGGGTGGTCGGTAGAAAGCTGGCAAACAGTTAATGAGTGGGCTGAAAGAATGCATCCAGAAGATCAGCAATGGGTGGTTGATTTCTGTGTGGCGCAATCCAAAGCTGGTGTTGATCACGAAGCTGATTACCGGGCACTGACAAAAGATGGTCACTATGTATGGATTCGAGATGTGGTACATGTCATTAGAGATCAACAAGGTGAAGTCGAAGCGCTAATCGGTTTTATGTTCGATATTACTGAACGTAAAGAAACTGAACAAAAGTTACTGGATTTGCAAAAAGAGCTGGAAGAGCTTTCTTTTAAAGATGGTCTGACAGGTGTACCTAACCGACGCATGTTAGACAAAGTATTCGAAGAAGAATGGATGACGGCCAGACGCCATCAGCTACCGCTTTCTTTGCTGGTCATGGATATTGATTTTTTTAAACAATACAACGACTGCTATGGTCATATTCAGGGAGATGATTGTTTAAAACAGGTCGCCCAGGCACTCTCCTCGGCGGCAACGCGTTCTAGAGACTTTTTTGCTCGTTTTGGCGGTGAGGAATTTGTGATGTTACTGCCAGAAACAGACGCTAGTGCCGCAATAAAAATTGCTGAACGCTGCCAGCAATTAATGATGAAATTACAAATCAGCCATCAGGAATCTGAGGTTTCACAACTGCTGACTATCAGTATAGGCCTAGGAACGATTGTTCCCAGCCCTAAAGATGAAATTGTCGACTTTGTAGAGCAAGTCGATCAGGCGCTTTATCGTGCAAAAGAGTGTGGTCGTAACCGTGTAAAGACAGCTTAAACAGATTTGGATTCTCTAACTCAAACCTGTTTAGGCTGTTCAGGGTTATGTTTACAAAGTGGTTTTAAATGATAAGGTGATTAGGCGCGGATCACCTGGATAAATTTTGGTATCGTTTGAGCCACCTGTGTAATAAGTTTCATCAAACAGATTTTCAATATTTAAAGCAAAGCGATATTGTTTGATATCGTAATAAAATCCTAGATCTACACGGCTATGGCTTGGTAGTTCAACGCGTTTTTCTTTATCGGAACTGGTGTTTTGAGCCGATTGATAGTTGATGCCTAGTGAGGTGCCGACCTTTCCTCCCCAAACAGGTTTTGGAATATTATAACGAGTCCAGATAAAGCCATTGTGTTTAGGGGCAAAAGCATTTCTGTTGCCAACTGTATCGCTGTTAAGGCTATGCGATATGAATGAGTCGACGTTGGCATAGCCTATTCTAATTTGCCAGTTGTCGATTGGTAATGCTTGTAGCTCGAACTCTGTTCCTTTGCTTTCCAGCTCACCAACTAATATGTTATCGCCACTAATGGGATCGCTTTCGGTAATATTGGTTTTTACGATTTTGAAACTAGAGGCAGTCAAATTCAGCCTGTCATCTAATAACGCGGCTTTGATACCAAACTCATTTTGTTTACCTAATTCCGGATCTAAGCTTTCACCGTCAGCATTACGACTTTCAATACTGTTTGGATTAAATGATTCAGAGTGACTCAAGTAGAGTGAGATCTCATCTGTTGCTCTGAAAACAAGGGCCGCTTGAGGCAAGAACTTTTTGGTATTTTGTTTTTCAAATTCATCCGACTGACCTACATTTTTCTCCACAAAGCGTGTTCGCTGTGTATCAAAGCGTCCACCAAGCATCACAGAGATATAATCATTCAGATCTACCGTATCTTGTGCGTACAAACCCAGATTGTAATTATCGGTAATTCGGTGATTGCCAGATTGGATGACTCCGGGCTGACCAGAGTCAGGAATTGGATTAAAAACATTCAGGTTTGGGGATATTGCTGCTCCAAAACGTTTTCTATCAAAATCTGCACGCTCAAAACCGCCATTAATACCAATCAGCGTGTTATGGAATAACTCACCTGTCTCAAATTTATGAGACAGATTGGCATCAAAGAAATGGTACTGACGCTTATTGACCTGGTAGCGGTCACGTCTTCTTAAAGTTGAATCAGTTATATCGCTGGCATCATTAACTCTATTGTTTTCATAAAGTTCACGCTCATCTTTATGATAAACACTTCTCAGGTTGAGACGGAATACGGTGCTGTCATTAATTTGATTTTCCAGTCGACCAAATAACGCCAGACCGTCATCATTATCCGAATCGCTGTGTCTTTGATAGCGAGTCGACAATGAAGCTGTTTGATCAATATCGTTATTGGCGGCGACCAGGCCATCATCGGCATCACGACGTTCACGAATATACTCCATGCCAATGGTGGCATTCATATCCGAATTAATCTGATAAGAAAGGGTGGGGTAGAGATAGAGATTATTATCATTGACACCATCACGGAAGGAATCAATGTTTTCGACACTGCCAATAAAACGGTAGAGTAAATCTTTATCCTCAGTGAGCGCACCGGTAGAGTCGTAGGTAAAGGTACCGCCGACATCTGAACCGAACCCTGAGTCACTTGATGCATAACTGCGACCACTCACACTGAGACTGGTTTGTGCCTCTGCCTGTGGCTTTTTAGTGACAATATTGACCAGGCCACCCGGTTCCATCAAACCATAAAGCACTGAAGCCGGTCCTTTGAGGACTTCGACGCGTTCAATATTGGCTGTGGAGGGAGAACCAAAGCGGGAGGCAAGGCCCGGTAAGCCATCAATCTGTACATTCTGTAAGCTCGACGATAAGCCCCTCAAGGTAAAACTATTCGCATTTGTGCCTGATTGACTTAGCCCGACAATATAGGGATAGACATCGGCCAGCGTTTCAGCTTGTAAATCCTGAATAAAGCTCTGGTTAACAATATTGACACTAAATGGTGTGTCTAATAAATCCTGATCGGTTTTGGTCGCTGTTTCCGAGAGTCGAATATAGGGTGTTTGTTGACCTGTTACCACGAGGGTTGATAATGAGGTGGTATTGTCGTCGGCCATGACTGGATGAAAAGGCAATAGGCCGCAGCTCAGGCAAATTAAGGGAGTAATTGGTTTCATTTTTAATCTAAATGTTAATGGTTATTATTAACGATATAGAATAGGTATTTTAATCTAACTTTACAATTTAAATCTTGATATCCAATTATTGGTGAGTGAGCTTTAGCCCATATATGCAAGCTGGTGCAAAGCTGGAGAAGAAAACTCCAGCACGGCAATAAGCTTTACTTCGACATGAGATCGGGCAACAACAGGCTAATTTGCGGAAAGGCAATGATTAAGCCTAAAACAATCACTTGTATCGCGACAAATGGCACGATACCGCGATAGATGGATTCCAGTTTTAATGTGGGTGGTGCGCTGGCTTTCAAGTAAAACAGTGAAAAGCCGAATGGCGGTGTTAAAAATGAGGTTTGTAAGTTCAATGCTATCAATAAAGCAAACCACAATGGATCAATGCCCATGTGTATGGCAACGGGAGCAATGACCGGTACGACGATAAAACAAATTTCAATAAAGTCCAGAAAAAAGCCTAAGAAGAAGATAAGCAACATGCTGACTACAAGAAAGGTCCATTTCCCACCCGGTAACGCAGTAAAGAGGTCGAGAATGAGCTTATCGCCACCCATACCGACAAAGACCAGGCCGAATGCGGTCGCGCCAATAAAAATAATAAATACCATGCTGGTTAGGCGAGTCGTGCGTTGAAGTGCTTCGCGTAAGTTATTCAGGTTCATACGTCTATGGATAGCGGCCAGCACAATCGCGCCTAACGCACCCACAGCAGCGGACTCAGTCGGCGATGCAATACCAAAAAAAATAGAGCCCAGCACGGCTAGAATTAATAATAGTGGTGGTACAAGGCTTTTAATAACGCTGAAAAGTAAGTCTGGTGATTGATTAGCGAGGCTTTTGACGGCGGGCGCAGTTTCAGGGTGGCGCCAGGCTGTCCAGACAACATAAAGAATGTAGGCCAAGATCAGCATCGCTCCCGGTGCAGCCGCTGCCATAAATAGTTCACCTTCAGGGACACCGACAACATCACCTAACAGGATAAGAATAATACTGGGAGGAATAATCTGACCTAAGGTGCCAGAAGCGGCAATAGTGCCACTGGCGAGCTCTGGTGAATAACCACGTTTAAGCATGGATGGTAAAGCAATAACCGTCATGGTGACGACCGAAGCGCCCACCACGCCAGTGGTGGCTGCAAGCAAAGCACCGACCACAACCACCGAAATAGCCAGACCACCACGCAAGCTGCCAAATAATCTGCCCATAGTGTCCAGTAATTCTTCTGCTATACCTGACTTTTCCAGGATAACGCCCATGAATACGAATAACGGAACAGCCAATAAAGTGAAGTTCGTCATGATGCCCCAGATGCGGAGCGGTAGCAGGCTGAAAAATTCGATACCCAGAAAAACCGTACCAAACCCAAGTGCAATGGCACCCAAAGTAAAAGCAACCGGGTAGCCGATTAACAGCAGTAAAAATAAAACCAGAAACATGGCCAGAGCCCAATACTCCATTATTTAGACTCCTTAAAGCAGATAAACTGTAGATTTTTCAATATTTCTGCAAGGCCTTGCAGCATAATCAAGACAAACGCGGCTAATATCGCGCCTTTTAAAATAAACCGATAGGGTAGCCCTCCCGGGTCTGGAGAACCTTCATTGTAAAAAAATGCATTTTCAGCAAAGGGCCATGCTGTCATCACTATCATAATGCTGAAGGGAAACAAAAATAGTAGGGTGCCGAGTAATGATATCCAAGCGCGGCCAGTGTCACTGACAAACCGGCTATGATAAAGAATATCGACGCGGACATGGGCGTCATGGCGAAGGGTATATGCACCACCCAGTAAAAAAACCAGAGCAAACAGATGCCACTCCAATTCTTGCAGTGCGACAGAGCCATAGTTGAATAAATAGCGCATGGCGACGTCATAACAGATAAGAATGACCATAGCTAACACCAGCCAAGAAACCATCCGGCCGGTCAGATCAATAAAGTTTTCAATCGCGTTAATGACGGGCTCAATGAGTGTCTTCATGTTGATTTTATCTATCTTTGCCACAATTAAATAAGTGTCCCATAAATCACGATTGAGCTCTAGTTGTCTCTGACAATGTGAAAATGCATTCACCAGATAAAAGCGGAAGTGATAAAGTTAAATATGAACTGATACAAGGAGAGAAGATATGGATAATGAACAACTTAAAGAAAATATGAGTAACAAAAATCAATGGACACGCATCATTTACATGGTGCTGTTTGCCATTATTTTGTATTTAAGCATGATGGTTGTCTGGCTTGTTGTGCTGGTTCAGTTACTGTTTGCCCTCATCACAGGTAAGCCGAATCCGGATATCGCTGATTTTGCAGCTGATCTATCTCAATATGTGTATCGTGTGGTGGCATTTCTAACCTACACGAGTGAACGCCGTCCTTTTCCATTTAATGACTGGAAAAGTAATACGTTTCAACCTGAGGTGAGACCTGATAAAGATGACACCCTCTAACTCGCTGACATTTTTAACTTAATTATTTGAATTGATCAGGAAAATTTATGCTGACCGTTATTTCTCCGGCAAAAACCTTAGATTTTGATACGCCACCCACAACACAAGAACACTCACAACCCCGATTTTTATCTCAGTCACAAGAATTGATTGACACCTTGCGTCAAATGAGCACAGCAGATATTGCCAGTCTGATGAAACTCAGTGATAAGTTAGCCGGGTTGAATGTAGCAAGATATGAGACCTGGCAAACGCCTTTTAATCTTGATAATGCAAAACAAGCCGTATTGGCTTTTCAAGGGGATGTTTATACAGGTCTCGATGCAGAAACGCTTAATGAAAAGCAGCTGACATTTGCACAAAAGCATCTCAGAATTTTGTCTGGTTTATACGGTGTATTGAAACCTTTGGACCTGATTCAGCCTTATCGTCTTGAGATGGGGACTAAATTAGACAATGCCAAAGGTAAAGATCTCTATGCTTTTTGGGGTAGTGACATTCGCCAATCATTACAAGCTGAAGATGCCATGCAGGATGAGGTGCTGATTAATCTCGCTTCGAATGAATACTTTAAAGCAGTTGAAGCAAAAAAATTAAAGGCTCGAATCATTACACCCGTGTTTAAAGACTGGAAAAATGGTCAGTACAAAATGATCAGTTTTTATGCAAAAAAAGCACGAGGTATGATGAGTCGTTACATCATTGAGCATGAGTTACAAGATCCTGATAGAATTAAGGATTTTGACACTGATGGCTATCGTTTCAGTGCCGATATGTCAAAAAAAGATGAATGGGTATTTATTCGACACCAAGAATAAATTGACATGTGAGTTAAATGATAGCGTCAAGGAAGATAAAAATGCGCTTGCAGTATGTATTGTTATTTGGGTGTTTCATATTACTGCAGGCGCCGGTTAATGCTCAGTCTGAACTCACATTAACGCAGACTGAGCAGAATTTTATTGACTCAATAGATGAAATTCATCTGTGCACCGACCCCGACTGGATGCCTTATGAGGGGATCGATAAAAACGGCCAGTACACAGGCATCATGTCCAGCTTTCATGAATTATGGTCTCAAATGATGGGCAAACCCGTTGTTTTGATTCACACAGATAGCTGGGAACAATCCCTCGCGTTTATTAAACAAAAAAAGTGTGATGTTTTATCCAGCGCCCAGGACTTGGCTGAAAGACGCGACTATCTAACCGTTACTAAACCCCATATTCAGTATTCTCTAGCTCTAGCCACTCATCCTGATATTCCTTTCATCATTAACCTTGCTCAGGTCAAAGACAAAAAATTTGTCATGGTGAAAGATTATGCAGCGATTAAATTAATCGAAAATAATTATCCAGACTTGACTATTATTGAAGTCAATAATGCAGGTGAGGGGCTTAAATTAGTTGAGAAAGGTATGGCGTTTGCCTTTATCGATACTGTACCGAGTATCAATTATCAAATGCTGGCTCACGGCGTTTCACATTTAAAAATAAGTGGTGTGCTTGATGAGCACTACGATATGTCGGTGGGAATAAGACGCGATTTACCTGAACTGTTATCCATTTATAACAAAGCCATTGACGCAACAAATGAGTCTCAGCGTCAGCAGATTATGAATCAATGGTTATCTGTGACGGTGCAATATGACTCTGATTATAGTTTGGTGTGGAAGCTACTCGCTGGCTTGCTGATTATTCTGGCACTGTCCTTGTATCGCTACCGCGTCATTCACCGTCATAATCACGAGCTTCAAGCCGTAAATAAAAAACTGGTCCGTATGTCACAAAATGACCAGTTAACTGGCTTACCTAACCGATACTATTTACACGAAGCATTTGAAAAAGCCCTACAAACATATCACCGCTATCAGCATCAATTTTCTGTGATCATCATAGATATCGATCATTTCAAAAAAGTGAATGACACATATGGGCATACTGTTGGCGATGAAGTTATCAAGAAGATTGCTGATATGTTGTCTGATAATTTAAGAGATACTGATATTGTTGGCCGGTGGGGCGGTGAGGAATTTTTAATTGTCTGTCCTGAAACCGATAATGTGGGGGCAAGAGCGGTAGCCGAGCATATGAGAGAGTTTATTGCGGGTACCGACTTTGGTTTGGAGGCTATACACATCACGGCAAGCTTCGGTGTCACTGAATATAATGAAAATGAAGCAGTTGATGAATGTATTAAACGTGCCGATATGGCTTTATATCGAGCAAAAGAGCAAGGCAGAAATCAAACCATTGTGTTTTGATTGAACAATAGTGCGACGTTTATTTTTTGCATTATGGCCAGATGAGCTCACCAGAACGAGACTCAAGTTGTTATCTCAACAGTGTGATCAGCTTGGGTTGAGAAAATTAAAGCCAAGTAATTTTCACATGACATTGTTTTTTATTGGCAATGTCGAAGAACGACTTGTCACCATTTTGCTTGAGCGAGCCAAAAATATTCGAGTAACGCCAATATCACTTGAGTTTAACGAGCTGGATTATTGGCCGAAACCAAAAGTATTGTGCCTGACCTGTCAAAGACAACCCATGTCTTTATATAACTTGGTGAATGCATTAAATCTGATGATGGCAGATCTACCTATAAGACAGGAAGCTCGTCCATTTCGTGCCCACATCACGCTAGCAAGAAAAGCAAAAAAACGGCCTCGCATCACATTTAAACCCGTGTCATTAGCAGCTGAATCTTTTGCACTGGTTGAGTCTATATCCACTGAAGATGGTATCCAGTATCAGGTTATAGAGAGTTGGCCACTTCGTGAGGGATAATTTTATTTACTTAATGTCGGCTCAGATTGCCAGGTAGCCGATTCAGCAAACCAGAATTCTTCTTTCACCCCAAGTAAACGATACAAGCCCTCAGGCAGATCTTTTCTCACGGTCGAGATATCAGGCTGAAGATGAGAAAAACTCATCACACCGTGAATGTAGTTATACATCATCCGGCCTAAGCTTTCTGGTTCTGTTTTATAGTGTAAATAACCCGCAGAGTCCAGTGCTCTAACAAGTGCAATATCATAGTTAATAGCGGTTTGTGATAGAGAGCGTAACGCCTCTAACACCATTTCATCATCTGTACCAATTTGAGCGCCCGCATTAAAAAATGGGCAGCCTGGTATGCGTTTGTTTGGGGTATTGATTTTAGATTTAAAAACGAATTCGATGAGATTTTCGAGTTGTTGAAGTGGGGTGTGTAGCGGCGAAAAAACCGAGTCCAGATCAGCTCTTATCACTTGCCAGTAATAACTCGCTGCTTCACAAAACAAAGAGGCTTTAGACTCGAAGTGGTGATAGAACGCACCTTTAGTGACGCCTGCCTGACGACAGATATGATTGACGCCCACGCAGTTATAATTGCTTTGCCAGATCAGCTCCAGTGCTGTGGCTAATAGTCTTTCTCGAGTCTCTGTAACAGACATATATGTATAAACCGTTCGTTTAATTGGATAGTATAAATACCGCTTGGTTTGTGTGACAAGAAAAATGGCTGAATAAATCCCTCCTGTTTTTGTCATCAGACATATTACATCTACCTTTTTAAGGGGTATATGGTTGTTTTATATAAAACTTAGTGAAAAGTTGACTATTTTTATCAGCCATATTGACTAGCATACCGGTCGGTATGTATTCTATTGCGATTTATCCTGCCAAGGATAGTTTTTATAGGGACCTGCCAGAGCTGTCTGGCTCACGGAGATTTTCATGTCTGAATTATCATCAAATCATCAAAACCGTGGCTGGTTAAAGCTGATTCTGTTTATTTTTGTTTGTATTGCTGCTGGCGCAGCGTATATGTCTTATGCAAATGAAGGTGAAGAGCCGGCTCAAGCAGCAGCGCCCAACACGCCGCCGCCACCTGTCGCAGAGGTCATTACACTTCAACCGGAAGAAGTCCGTATCTGGACTCGCTTCTCAGGTCGTCTCAGTGCGGTAGATAAAGCGGATATCAAACCTTTGGTTGGTGGCGAACTTCAAAAAGTCTTGTTTGATGATGGTCAATTAGTGGAGAAGAATGAACTGCTGTTTGTTATCGACCCACGTCCATACAAAGCCGCTTTAGCCAGCGCTGAGGCACAACTGGCATCAGCTAAATCAAGAGCGACATTAGCGAAAGATGAGTTAGTCCGTGCGGAAAGATTAGTTAAAGATAAATTAGTCTCAGACAGCGTGTTTGACGCAGCAAAAAATGAGAATCAGGTCTCTGTGGCTGCCATACGTGAAGCCGAAAGTGCTGTCTCACAAGCAAAGCTTAATCTGAACTATTGTTATATCCGCGCTCCTTTTGCCGGGCGAGTCAGCCGCGCAGAATTAACGGTAGGTAACATTATTGAAACTACACCAAGTGCGCCTGTATTAACCACTCTCGTGGCGAATGATCGTTTTTATGCTGAGTTTGATATAGATGAGCAAACCTATATCAAAATGATGAGAAATAATCATGCCGAGCAGAAAATGCCAGTCGATATGACATTGGCAGCAGATGAAAGTGTGGTCTATCACGGTGAAATCCATTCTTTAGATAACCAGTTAGATATTGCTAGCGGCACTATCCGAGCACGCGCCATTTTTGATAACAAAGATGGGGCATTAACACCTGGAATGTACGCCAATGTCAGAGTCGGGGCTGCTGAGAAACAACAGGCTTTATTGATCCCAAATCGGGCTATTGGCACTAACCAAGATAAGAAGTTTGTTTTTGTTATCAACGCTGAAAATCAGGCTGTGTATAAGGAAGTACAGTTAGGCGGACATCATCAAGGTAAACGTCTGGTTTTATCTGGATTAAACACGGGTGACCGAGTCGTAGTGAATGGCTTGTCTCATATCCGTGCGAATATGGTGGTGTCGCCTAAATCAGTGGCTGAAACAGATGAACCCGCCACGACAGAATAATGATGGCAATCAGTTAAATCGCTTTGTAGCGTAACGAAGGAACGCGATGAATATCTCAAAGTTTTTTGTGGACAGACCCATTTTCGCGGGTGTTTTATCCATTCTTATTTTTATTGCCGGTTTACTGTCAATGTTTCAGTTACCGATATCAGAATATCCGGAAGTCTCACCGCCATCTGTTGTCGTTAATGCTCAGTTCCCAGGTGCTAACCCAAAAGTCATCGCTGAAACCGTGGCTCGTCCATTGGAAGAACAGCTGAGTGGTGTAGAAAACATGATTTATATGTTTTCTCAGGCTACCTCAGATGGTCGTATGACACTCACGGTCACGTTCAAAATTGGTACCGATCCTGATCTTGCTCAACAGATGGTGCAAAACCGCGTCACTCAGGCAACACCAAGGCTGCCCGAAGTCACGCGTCAGCTTGGTGTAACGGTAGTGAAAAGTGCACCTGACCTGACGATGGTGGTGCATTTAACTTCTCCAGATAAGCAGTATGATGAGTTATATCTGCGTAACTATGCCGTGCTACATGTCAAAGATGAATTAGCCAAAGTAGAAGGTGTGGGGCAGGTACGTCTGTTTGGTTCAGGTGACTACGCGATGCGTATCTGGCTTAATCCTGAAAAAGTGGCCGAACGTGGTCTGACAGCCATGGATGTGATTGCTGCGATCAGAGAACAAAACGTTCAGGTTGCAGCAGGTATCATTGGTGGTTCACCGATGACGGAGCCGGTTGATGTGCAATTGCCTATCAATGCCAAAGGCCGGCTGGAGTCACCTGAAGAATTCGAAAATATTATTATCCGAGCGGGTAGCGATGGTCAGGTGACGCGTTTAAAAGATGTCGCGCGAGTGGAGCTGCAAGCGGCTGAATTCAGCCTGAATTCAATGCTGGATAACCAACCTGCCGTCGCGATTCCTATTTTCCAATCACCTGGCGCAAACGCGATTAATATCTCTGATAATATTCGCAGCACCATGGCGAAGTTAAAAAATAACTTCCCGGAAGGTGTTGATTACAGCGTTGTCTATGACCCGACAGTGTTTGTTCGTGATTCGATTAAGGCGGTTATTAAAACCTTATTGGAAGCGCTTGTTTTAGTTGTTATCGTGGTGGTGGTGTTCTTACAGACCTGGCGTGCATCTTTAATTCCGCTGTTGGCTGTACCGGTATCGATTATCGGCACATTTGCCTTAATGCATGTGTTTGGTTTTTCAATTAATACGTTGTCTTTATTTGGACTGGTTCTAGCGATTGGTATCGTGGTGGATGACGCCATCGTGGTAGTGGAAAACGTGGAGCGGAACATTGAAAATGGCTTGTCACCGTTAGAAGCCAGTTATCAGGCTATGCGCGAGGTCAGCGGGCCGATTGTAGCGATATCCCTGACCTTGGTGGCCGTGTTCGTGCCAATCGCTTTTGTCAGTGGTTTAACCGGGCAGTTTTATCAGCAGTTCGCTTTAACGATCGCTATTTCAACCGTCATTTCTGCTGTTAACTCTTTAACATTGAGCCCGGCATTATCGGCACTGTTACTGAAAGGGCATGATGCACCGAAAGATAAGCTGACACGAATAATGGATTTTCTGTTTGGCTGGTTCTTTAATATCTTTAATAAGACCTTTAAAAAAGCGTCGAATGGCTACTCGAGCTCAGTTGGTGGCCTGCTTAAACATAAAGTCTTAATGTCATTTTTGTATATCATCCTGTTGGGGATGACAGTTTACGGACTAAATGGTTTACCCAAAGGCTTTGTCCCTGCACAGGATAAGCAATATTTAATCAGTTTTGCCCAGCTGCCCGATGGCGCTTCTTTAGCTCGTACTCAGGAAGTGATCAAGGAGATGGGACGACTGGCACTGGAAGAACCAGGCGTACAGAGCGCCGTTCAGTTTCCTGGGCTTTCGGTAAATGGTTTTACCAATAGTCCAAGTGCTGGGATTGTGTTTGTGACATTGGAGTCATTTGATAAACGGCATTCACCTGATTTATCTGCTGCTGCGATTGCAGGCCGCTTGCAGGCAAAATATGCGCAGGTGGAAGAGGCCTTTATCGCCATATTCCCACCACCACCTGTACGTGGTCTAGGGACGACGGGTGGCTTCAAGCTACAGATTGAGGATCGTGCTGATTTGGGCTATGAGAAACTGGCTGAAGTCGTTGGGCAAGTCCAAGGTCAAGCCTGGCAGAGTCCGGCGCTGACCAGTGTGTACTCAAACTATAAAATCAATGTGCCACAGCTTTATGCTGATTTGGACAGAACAAAAGCGAAACAGCTCGGCTTAAACATCAAAGATATTTTTGACACCATGCAGATTTATCTGGGGTCGCTTTATATCAATGACTTTAACCAGTTTGGTCGTACCTATCAGGTTATTGCTCAGGCTGATTCAGATTATCGTAATGCGCCCGATGATGCGTTGAATTTAAAAGTACGTAATAGCAATGGTGATATGGTGCCATTAGGAAGCGTGCTTGAGATGAAAGAGAGTTATGGGCCGGAAAGTGCCGCTCACTACAATGGTTATCTCGCGGCAGATTTAAATGGTAATGCGGCGCCTGGCTATTCCAGTGGACAAGCACAGGATGCCATTAGCGAAATTCTGGAGAAAACCCTACCTTCAGGCATGGAGTTTGAATGGACTGACTTAACCTATCAACAAGTCATTAGTGGGAATACTGCCTTATTTATTTTCCCATTGTGTTTGTTACTGGTGTTCTTAGTTTTAGCGGCACAATATGAGAGTTTAATCTTGCCATTGGTCGTTATCACCATTGTGCCATTATCGATTCTGGCTGCAGTAACGGGTGTCTGGTTAACCGATGGGGATAGTAATATCTTCACCCAGATCAGTTTCTTTGTGTTGGCGGGGCTGGCCAGTAAAAATGCCATATTGATTGTTGAGTTTGCCCGAGAGCTTGAAATCGATGGCATGGAAACGGTAAAAGCGGCTATCAAAGCCAGCCGTATGCGTTTAAGACCAATTTTAATGACATCATTCGCCTTCATTATGGGCGTGGTACCGATGGTTTTATCTACCGGTGCCGGTTCCGAAATGCGTAATGATATTGGTGTCACTGTATTCTCAGGCATGCTCGGGGTCACATTCTTCGGCTTGTTCTTTACCCCGGTTTTCTATGTGATGTTAAGAAAACTGGAAGGTAAACGCCGTTACCATAGTCACAATCATGTGGTAATGAAATAAAGCCCGGCTTTATCAGCGACGGGCGGTAATCGTCCGCCCGTCTGCTGTTTTCAAGACTAGTGCACCATTAATGCTGATATCCAGCGACTCAACATCGGCTAAGGTCGTCAAAAATACCTTTTCCTGATTCATGATGGCCACTGGACAGACTTTCTGCGTAGTGATGGCAGAAGCAACGTCCAGCCGTTCATTGAACTCATAAGCTGTGCTGTACTGATTACAAGAGGTAAAGCCTGATAAGCGGCCTTGATCATCGAAGGTCATGGTCAGACGTGAAAAATCAATAATGCCTTGCTGATTGATATCCTGAACAATCCACTCCTGTCCAACCAATAAGTCACGGCTGTGCCCTCCACATCCCTGAAAATCGAGATTATCTAAACGGACATTGACCTGATACGGGTAGGGTAATCCCGACATATCGTCACGGCATAGCGTTGCTAAGGTTTCAACTTTGATATAACGAGTGTCTGAATAGGCTTTCAATTCAAAACCAGCATGGTAAATATGCAATTCAGTTTCGCCGAGGACGCTCTGTTTCTGTCCACCATCCCATGTCATGATGACCTGGTCGTATGTGGCTGAAAGAGACCATTCTGGTTCGTGTCCCTGAGCGCGAAATGGGAGTTGTTCGACTTGATCCTGGTTCACAGCAGTGCAGTGACTCCAACTCATATCAGCAATCGTCAAAATGCCCTGATGGCCTTTATTCCAGAAGTTGACCAATTTATCTTTAGACTGGTACTTGCTTCCTGAGGCACTGGGTACTTGAAACAGCATATACAAATCATCATTCATTTTGAGCTGCATGGATTCATTCTCAATAACGGTGGTGATCTGCTGCTCGCCACATTGAAACATGACCGTATGACTGTTTTGATGTTCAGGTGGCTGGAAAGAGATCAAATTGAGCACACCCAGTGATACTTCATGCGTGTCAGTGGGAATCAGATTCAGCTCATCTGTGGTCCAGATTAATTCCCCTTCTTTATTCTGAATAGAAGCACGAAGTGCATAATTTTCATCAGCATTGAGTTGGTCTTTGAACACCTGCAGCTGAAAATCAATAGGCACTTGGCGGTTGCCGAGAGAGATAGTTTTTTCAGCTACCACTTCCCCATTTTTTTGGGCGCTGGTGATGTTTTCGAGTTTAATGATGAGTTTGGAATGCTTGGGTAACGCGATACGTTCGCGATAGCTTATTTTGCCACTGATCGTGAGCTGTTGTTGTTTGAGTGTTTGTTGAGCAGAGTCTGAATCACATCCGAGTAATATCAGACTCATCAACACCAATATGAACAAACGGTACAAGGGCATAATATGTCATCCTGAATCTAGTCCTGAGTATGCATCATAAATGTAACCTGTACAGCCAAGCTATCACATCAAGTCGTCATCCATGACGTATCTTAGATTCAGACTTTGAACTGAGTGATGAGTTTTTGCAAGTCTGCCGCTAATCCGGCAAGGCCCTGACTGGTTTCCGTTGTTTGTGAAGTGCTTTCTGCATTTTCTTCTGCTACTTGGGCGATATGATTCACATTGCGGTTGATGTCTTCAGCCACAGCGCTTTGCTCTTCAGCTGCGCTGGCAATATGCGTATTCATATCCATAATAGAGCGGACTTTTTCAGAGATGGTGGTCAGGCTTTCACCCGCCGCTCCCACTTTGGTGACAGTGGCTTCGACATACTCTTTACCCTTCAAGGTAGCAGCAACACACTGATTTGCTTCATTTTGCAGACGTTCAATAATGGTTTTAATTTCTTCAGTAGACTCTTTACTACGTTGAGCAAGGGTTCTGACTTCATCAGCAACAACAGCAAAACCTCGGCCAGATTCACCGGCGCGGGCAGCTTCAATGGCGGCATTCAAGGCTAATAAATTAGTTTGTTCAGCAATACCCTGTATAACGGTCAGGACCGTGCCAATGTTTTCACTTTCAGCTTGTAAGTTTTTAATTGCATCGGCATTGGTTGAGCTTTGGTCGGCTAACTGCTTGATAGAGCTGATGGTGTCTTTAACTAACAATTGACCCTGACTGGTTTCACTATCTGAGCTTTTAGATAAATTCGCCGCTTCTGCAGCGTATCGAGCCACTTCTTGAACAGTTGCCGTCATTTCATTCATGGCCGTGGCCACTTGTTCACTACTGCTTTGTTGATTGATAACACCTTTTTTGGTCTGTTCAGCGACCACGGATAGTTCTTCTGCTGCGGCACTTACAGTGAGAGCAGAAGTCATGACTTGTTGGATCAATTTTTGAAAGGATGCGGTCATCAGATTGAATGAACGTGCCATTTCAGCAATTTCATCTTTGCCGCTATCATCAACACGTAAACTTAAATCACGATTTTTTTCGACTTCCTGCATGGTTTCAGAAAGCTGATGAAGCGGAATAATAATACTTTGGCTTATTAGTCTGATGAGCCATAGAATCAGGGCAGCCAGTGTCAAAGCAATCACAAACACAGTAATTTTTGCATTTTTAACAGCAGTGGGTATTTCATTATTGATATGTTGCTCAAGCGTATCAAGTGCGCTTTCACTTTGATGAATCGTGCTACGCAACTCACCCAGTAAGCCTGACTCAGCATTCATGCCACGCGTTTCGTAGCCTTTCACTAAAGACAGAAAATCAGCACGATACGATTCTATTTCACTACGGACTTGTTTTTTTACACTACTACTCAGGTAACTGGTTTCCAGACGACGATTGAAGTCGATAAACCCATCTTCAAATTTACTGACATATTTTTTATCAGAGCGAAGCATAAAGTCTTTTTCATGTCTTCTGAGCATTAACATGGCAGCTAATAAACTATCGTCATCGTATGTGTTGATGGTTTCTTCAACCTGATGCACGGCACTACGTAACTTACCATAAAGGCCATCAGTCGGTGTTAAGCCAATGGTTTGTTCAATATTCACTATTTGGTCAAATTTATCACCATATTTAACAAGCACATCATGAAGTTGATTTTCTGATTCATGTGACTGATTCAGTGCGTCGAGACGCTGTCCAAGCTGATCGAGGTTGGTAAGGAAGAGCTGATGAGATTGATGGAACTCATCTTGATATTTCAGCTCATGTCGGTTAAGAAAATCTTTCTCATGGCGGCGCAACATCAGCATATTCGTTTCTAGCTTCACTGCCTGAATCGAAGCTTCTTCCAGTCGAATAATTTTAGACAGGAATATCTGGCCCAAGATAATCATCAGTAAGATTGTCATTCCAACGAGGACCGACAATACAAAGAGTTTCTTTTTCACAGTGAGTTGATTGAGCATGGGGTTTTCCTTGAAAAAACATGAACAGGTCATGTTGATTGACAACGCTAACCAACTTAGCGGTCAGACACTTCATTTCCTTAGCCTTTTTCACTGTTTTTTTATATGATTTTTTTCTTAACTTGGCAGAGTTGCCAATTCGTTAAAGCCCAGTGCCAGACATGGGCTATCGGCATAGCTGAAGATAGGGCTGACGCATCCAAGCCAAGGAAAAAAAGAGCATTAATGAGTTGTTCAGAGGCATCATGGATGGCGATAGCTGGCGCAGCAGTTTGCTTGCTCAATTTCTCACCATGCGTATTTGTTACCAGAGGAATATGAGCATAGCTCGGTGATATCGCCTCTATTTGTTGCTGTAGATAAACCTGACGGCTGGTAGAGTTTAATAAATCGGCACCACGAACAATGTGATTGATACCTTGTTCTGCATCATCAACAACCACGGCCAGTTGATAAGCAAAAAGACCATCAGCACGTTTTAAAACAAAGTCACCAAAATCTGTTTGTAAATGATGCTGAATATCACCATACACTCGGTCATTAAACATCAGATTGTCGCTATCCACGCGTAGCCGCCAGGCTATCTGTGTGCGATTTGATGATAGGCCATGTCGGCAAGAGCCAGGGTAAACCGGGCCTTCTATGCCAGCGTGTGCAATATCTGCTACTTCGCGACGACTACAGTTACAGGGGTAAACACATTGTTTATCTTTTAGCTTTTCAAGATAGGATTGATACAGCTCACTGCGTTCACTTTGGTATATGACCTCACCATCCCATTCAAAGCCATAACCGTCGAGCGTGCTTAATATATCATCTGCTGCGCCTGGCATTTCTCTGGGTTTATCCAGATCTTCCATGCGTAATAACCACTTGCCAGACTGCGTTTTGGCATCAAGATAGCTTGCGACAGCGGTTACCAGTGAACCAAAGTGTAATGGCCCGGTAGGAGAGGGGGCATAGCGTCCTATGTAGTCAGTCATGATGATCGTAATGATTGTCGAATTACTATTTTTGCCACTCAGATTCAGGTATACGTTGCAGGTGAATATGTGAGGCTAAACGTAAAGTCGGACGCAATAGAAATTGAAAACTCCCAATAATAAACAGCCATATCGCAGTTTTTTCATAGACGGGATACAAAAATAAAATACTACCAATCAAAAACCAGATAGCAATCAGAAAGTCATTAAGAATACTGAGCACTTCATAGCGTCGACGAATCTGTAATTGTTCGTGACCTATTGTGAATGTTAATGGACTATCGAGTTTTTTTGACTCAGACATGTTCACCTCAGATATAGACGGACTTTTCAGATGACATTACACACGGCTTGTGTAACTCAAAGCAGTACATTAAATGAAAATTACTTTATCTCTGCAAGTAAGCAGAGCTTAGACACTGCCTGTGAAGGTGAGCCAAATAAGATAAATAAGCCAAGCCGTCAGCACACACCACAACAAGATAATTGCCCACATGACCCAACGGTTTTCTGGAAGCTGAATAGGGTTTTCCTTCGCTTTTAGCTTGCAATCGAACCAAACCTCATCAGAAATAAATTGGATAGCCAGCCAGCAGCCAATGGGTAACAGCAGCAGTTCATCTAACCATCCCAATACAGGAATAAAGTCCGGAATCAGATCGATTGGGCTAACGGCATAAGCAATGACAAGACTAATAATCATTTTACTGATGAGTGGTACATCAGGGCGCTGATAGGCGATATATAAAGCCGATATTTGAGTTTTTAGTGCCTTTGCCCAATCTTTGAGCTGCCCAAAAATGTTCATTCGCGGAGCTATGAGTAGTCAGGGTAGATCAAAAGCAGCAATAAGCGGGGCATGATCAGACAGCTGATTCCATGATGAATGAGGTGGTCTACCGCACAACGTTGGCTCCATGCCCCGATAATAAATGCGATCCATTTTTAACATAGGCATCCATGAGGGCCAGGTGCGTGCATAACGGTTATGCAAAGTGCGGTACGCTTCTTTTAGATGTAAACTCTGTGCCAGACGTTTTTCAGCTTGCCCGGTCCAATCATTAAAGTCACCAGCAACAATCAGTAGTGCACTGTCCGGTACATGTGCCTGAATGCGATCACACAACAAACTAAATTGTTTGCGTCGCTCAATGCCGGTGAGTCCAAGGTGTATACAAATGATATGCAAAATATCGTCTGACCAGGGCAATTGTACTTCACCATGCAACAGGCTACGGCTGGCCCAGGTGAAAGGAGACACATTGATATTTTCCCAGCTGACAAGTGGGAATTTACTCAGAATGGCATTGCCATGATGACCCACTTCGTAAATCGCATTTTTGCCATAGGCATGATGCGGCCAGACATCTTTGGCTAAAAATTCAGAATGCAGACCTTCCGGCCAGGTGTCATGAATCAAACCATGCTTGCTGTGCTCGCCCTGAATTTCCTGCAATAGCATGATATCGGCATTGGTCTCCACCAAGGCATCTCGAATGGGATGCAACGTGAATTGGCGATTGCTGGTGTTAAAGCCTTTATGCAGATTGTAGGTCAGAATGCGGAGCTGGTTTTTCGACATGTATTTAAATCCAATGTACTTGTGTCAACCGAGCACTATCCGGCTTGAGAAAATGAATCTCTATTATGGTTGGCCTGAAAGAAAAATCCAAGTCACAGTTATTGATGGTTTGCTCTTGATTTTAAAAAGCGCCGTCCCCATCTGCTTTCCATGTTCAAACAAATAGCCATACGGAGGCATTTTTTCAATGAGTGTTGATGCACATAAGGAAACGCTAGGTTTTCAAACTGAAGTCAAACAACTATTGAATCTGATGATTCACTCTTTGTACTCCAACAAAGAGATCTTTTTACGTGAATTAGTTTCAAACGCAGCTGACGCAGCTGATAAATTACGTTTTGAAGCGTTATCAGATGATGCACTTTATGAAGATGACGCGGAATTAAAGATTCGTGTTGAGTTTGATAAAGACAAAAATACCGTCACGATCAGTGATAACGGTATTGGTATGACACGTGAAGAAGTAATCGAAAACATCGGTACCATTGCACGCAGTGGTACACGTAAGTTTTTTGACAACTTAACCGGTGACCAAACCAAAGACTCACAATTAATCGGCCAGTTTGGTGTCGGTTTCTACTCTGCCTTTATTGTGGCTGACAAAGTGACATTGAAAACACGTCGTGCTGGTTTGACGGCTGAGCATGGCGTGCAGTGGGAATCGGCCGGCGAAGGTGAGTTCACTATTGAAACCATCGAAAAACCTCAACGCGGTACAGAAATCATCCTACATTTACGTGAAGGCGAAGAAGAATTCGCTGATGGTTGGCGCCTACGTAACATCATCACTAAATACTCTGATCACATCAATCTACCGATTCTGATGGCAAAAGAGCCATTGCCAAATGAAAATGGCGAAATTGATGAAGCTGATAAAGGTGATGAAACCATCAATAAAGCCACCGCTTTATGGACCCTGTCAAAAAACGACATCACTGAAGATCAGTACAAAGAATTCTATAAACAAATTGCCCACGACTACCAAGACCCCATGCTGTGGAGTCACAACAAAGTCGAAGGCAATATTGAATATACCTCTCTGCTGTATATTCCATCTAAAGCGCCGTTTGATATGTGGGATCGCGACCGCATGCACGGTATCAAGCTGTATGTAAAACGTGTCTTTATCATGGAAGACAGCGAACAATTAATGCCACGTTATCTGCGTTTCGTTCGTGGTGTGATTGATACCAATGATTTACCACTGAATGTATCACGTGAAATTCTGCAAAGCAGCAAAACGATTGATACCATTCGTGCGGCATCAGTAAAAAAAGTGCTGAGTGAAATCAGTAAACTGGCGAAAAATGAGCCTGAACAATATGCTGAGTTCTGGAAAGAGTTTGGTCAGGTCTTAAAAGAAGGCCCAGGCGAAGACTTTGCTAACAAAGAAACATTAGCAAAACTGTTCCGTTTTGCTACCACAGAATCTGGCTCGTCAGACCAAACCGTGTCTCTGGAAGACTACGTCAGCCGGATGAAAGACAAGCAAGAGAAGATTTACTACATCACCGCAGAAAGCTATGCCGCGGCGAAAAACAGCCCACACCTGGAAGTCTTCCGTAAGAAAGGTATCGAAGTCTTATTGCTGACTGACCGTGTCGATGAATGGCTAGTAAATTCTCTGACTGAGTTTGATGATAAACACCTACAATCTGTCGCTAAAGGTGACTTAGACTTAGGTGAGTTGGAAGACGAAGAAGAGAAAAAAGCACAGGAAGAAACCGATAAAAACTTCGAAGACTTAGTAGAAAGAGTCAAAAAATCATTGGATGACAAAGTCAAAGACGTGCGTATCACGCATCGTTTAACAGACTCTCCAGCCTGTTTAGTCGCCGATAACTACGATATGAGTATGAATCTTGAGCGTATGTTAAAAGCGGCCGGCCAGGATGTGGCAGGGACTAAACCGATTATGGAGCTGAACCCTGAGCATCCAATGGTGGTAAAACTGAAAGATGAATCAGATGAAAGTCGCTTTACCGACTGGACATCGATTCTGTTTGACCAGGCACTACTGGCAGAAGGTGGACAACTGGAAGACCCAGCCACTTATGTCAAACGTATCAACGAAATTTTGTTGAAGATTGCTTAGTTAAAACACGCATATGCGATAGAATAGCCGGGCAAGTAGTTGTCCGGCTTTTTTATTGGGTGAAAGAAATGTGGTGATTTCTTATCTCCTGATTTGCTAAAAAACGCTCACTCCCAAACTCAAAGAAATAGGTATCACAGCAGTGAAATCAGATTGTTTACAACGGTTTATTTTTGATAATGCAGCGATTCGTGGTGAATGGGTCAATTTGCAAGAAAGTTGGCAAGAAGTCCTAAAGCGTCGTGACTACCCTCAAGCCTTACGCAATGTCTTAGGTGAAATGATGGGCGCGGCAGCATTGTTAGCAGCCACAGTCAAAATTACTGGCAGACTGGTTTTACAAGTGCGTTCTGAAGGTCCGGTTTCTCTAATGATGGTGGAATGCACCAGCCAAAATACCTTACGTGGTCTGGCTCAGTGGGATGGGGATATCGCCGATGATGCCAGTCTGACTGACATGATGGGTGGCGGTACCTTAGCCATCACCATTGAACAAGAAGGCGCAAAACAACCTTACCAGGGCGTGGTTAGTTTACATGGTGACAATCTGTCAGAAACGCTGGAAAGCTATTTTGAAAACTCAGAACAATTAGCCACCAAAATCTGGCTTTCAGCTAATGAACATAATGTGGCTGGCTTATTCTTACAGCAATTACCCAGCGAAGAAAACCAACGAGAAGATGCCCAGGAAGACTGGTTCCGTATCAGCCAACTGGCAGGCACCATTACCGATGAAGAATTGCTGACCTTAGAGTCAGAAACGCTGTTACATCGCCTGTTTCATGAAGAACAAGTCAGATTGTTTGAGCCAACAGATTTACGTTTTTCCTGCACCTGCTCACGTCAGCGCGTTGAAGAAACCATTGCCATGTTAGGGCAGGAAGAGGCCGATGACATTATCGCTACCGAAGGTGAAATCGAAGTCGCTTGTGAGTTCTGTAATCAGCATTACACCTTCGATAAAGTTGATGTCGCCAAGTTGTTTAATGACACCGTTGCTTCAGCAAGCGATCCAAATACCTTGCATTAACAATAACAATTAGTAGAAATAAAAGAGGGGGAGTTAGCGGATGCTGACTCCCTTTTTTGTTTACACGCCTAGACTCTGTAAAAATACGCTTCCTGATGAAGTATGAAGCCAAAATAAACCAGCAACATTCAAGATGACGGTTAACCAAAAGACCATACGAAAAGCTTTCTTTTTGGACTTATGCCGTAATGTCATTTGGCCCAAAATAGCGCCGGGCCAGCCACCGATTAAAGCCATGAGATGTAATGTGCTCTCTTGCGTTCGCCAACGTCCTTTTTCAGCCGCCGACTTATCAATAGCATAAGCAATAAAGGTGATTATACTCATCACTACATAAGCAATGGCTATGGTGAAAGGCATTTTTCCTGTTAAAACTGATATCACGAGTCCAATACTGAACAAGAGTATCAATATGCTTCCAAATGATCGGTTTTTCTTGCTAGCTTGTGGTTTGTTTTTTTGTCTTGAATCACGAGCAAAACGAATATTTTCAGCTCGATAGCGCTTGTCTTTATCTTGCACTAACTCATAGATGATAATGTCACCATACATTGGCCGACGTGTTCTGAGATTGAATGCTTTGATATGAACAAAGGCGCGATCACCACCGCCATTGGGTTCAACAAAACCAAAGCCTTTATCATCATTCCAGTTTGAGATTTTGCCTTGAAACTTCATTTTCTTCCTTGATTTCTTCTCATTAGTTTTTTGATTCTCTTGATTTAATCTCTCTGATTAAATCCCTTGTTGTCCACCATTTAACAACTAAAATCAGCCAAAAAATATTCAACAATAGATTTAAGGGCAGCTTCAATAGATAGAATTTATTCCAACTGTTTATTTTCATTTCCCATAGAAACGTCGAAAGAACTGACAGAAAAAATAAAATGAAAAGATTCATCAGTCCATCTATACCAACTTGAGAAAGCACAGCTACAACTCCAATGAGAGTAGAGAGTACCCCGATAATTGTTTGTTTATTCAACGCTGGTAAACTCACTTTTAGTACGATAGGTTGGAGTAAGGAACGAAAGCCAACGGATAGTTTCTTGATTGTAAACCACACGCTGCCGCGAGGCGTTCATTTATTTTGCATGCCCAAAATAAACGAACCAAACAAAAGGGCACCCGATATTGCCTTTGATCCAAAAATTAGCCTTGTTTGATGGCGTGGTCGATAACTCCCTTCGGTCAGACACTCGACCACTTAATCCATCAACCAAACCTAATTTTTGGCGGCAATAAACGGGAGAATGGAAGCT
This sequence comes from Methylophaga sp., assembly GCA_002706095.1. Classification (GTDB taxonomy): domain Bacteria; phylum Pseudomonadota; class Gammaproteobacteria; order Nitrosococcales; family Methylophagaceae; genus Methylophaga; species Methylophaga marina. The sequence continues at coordinate 338,170 of PAJP01000021.1, forward strand.
TTTCATATCCTCGTTTGTGCTGATAAGTACATTGCCATTTTCATATTGTCCAGATAAAAAATTTCATAAAACGACTTGAAATCTGCTGAGTCAAACCTTATTAAAAATAACGTGAGAGGTTGTCATGAAGGGGCCCTCACCATTGATTGTTTTTGTTTTATATTGCTTCTAACGGAGGATATACCATGAATGCAATTGACCTAACCCCTCTTTATCGTAGTAGTGTTGGTTTTGATCGTTTGGGATCACTGATTAACCATGCACTTACTGCAGACTCCACTTCCAGTGGATACCCTCCCTACAATATTGAGCTCATCGAGGACAACCGCTATGCCATCACGCTAGCCGTTGCCGGCTTCACCCAAGAGGAGCTTGATATTCAGGTTGAAAATGGTGTGCTGACTGTACGAGGTGAAAAAGCGGCTAAAGAAGAGCGTAAATACCTCCATCAAGGCATTGCTTATCGTTCATTTGAACGTAAGTTCAATCTTGCTGATTACGTCGAAGTGACTGGCGCCGATCTTTCCAACGGCTTACTGACTATCAGCCTTGTGAAAGAAATTCCTGAAGCGATGAAGCCTAAATCGATTCCGATTAGCCAAACGGTTAACAAAGCTTTGGAACATGATGTGGAAGATAAAAACGCTGACACTTCTAAAGCAGCCTAAGTCATCCGGGGTGCGCGCAAGCGCACCCTTATTTTATCTGAAAAAATATCAAGTTGACTTACGGCTTTATTCTAACTTACTAAAAAAACTGGATATTGTTTCTGTGTCACCTATGTAACACACTTTAGTTTTATAAGTTTCGTCGAACTTGTGCTGATTTAAAAAGGTTCTCCAATGTTTATCAGTAATAAATAAATCAACGTAAGGAAGCATCATCGATGCATGCTCTATATCCATAGGATCTCCAGACTTGATTTCTTGTGGATCTACCATGATTTTTGCATACATATGTGCGCTTATGTTGTTATAAGGAAGGCATGTATTAAATTCAGACTTATAAAAATCAGTTAAATCAGAAATGTCAGTTTTCATACCTTTAAGCTGAGCCAATTCTTTAATTTGCTTTATTAGCTCATATTGGGCAAACAAATCACTTATTTCTCCATCAGTATCTTTATTAGTCTGACCTTTCAACACTTTATTTGCAGATATAATTAGTGCCTCAAGCTCTCCGGTTTGTTCTTTTTTTAATTGGTCAGAGAATTTGACTTTGTTTTTAACATTACGGAGCCGCTGATTATTTAGTTTTTTTAACAGTACTGTCTTTTTTGATTTTTGATATTCCTGTCCTCTAAATACACCATGTTTTACAGTTACAAAAAGAGACTGATTTTGTAATTCTTTTGTTTTTTCTACTGGGTCAGACTCAAACATATCCGTATAGGATAGAATTACTTTTTCTTTTCCCGAGGAATAGGCTTCCATTGCTGCTTTTATCTGAGCATCTTGTATATTTTTGCTGCAGTTACAAGTAATACCTAACCCAAGATCATGGATAGTATTCATCCACTCGTCTCTGTTAATCCAGACCTCTTGCTCTTGACTAGATAGTGGACAAATAACTTTACCTTCTCTAGTAGCAAATTTAATATCGTTATAAAGCGTTCTAATACGTTTTAATTGACGTTGATCTAATTGTTTAGGGTTAACTCTAGCAATGGTCATATTCGTTATTATTGAAGTATCTATCCAAACAATTGGAATTGCAGATTTTTTAATAACAAATGACACCATCAAAAATCACCTTTTGCAGCTAACAGAAAAATTAATCTGGTCAGAATGTTTGATTTTGTTTCTTTATTTTCAAGCTTCTCTTTTCAGAAACTATCTCTATTCTTCCACTAGTAACACATCAGGTTTCTGTATCGGCATTTTCTGGATGAAAATTTTCGCTACCGCGTGCCGAGAGAAAAGTACCGAATGCCTGCAAGCTGGGGATATGTTCACAAAAGGTGCGAACAGCGACCAACAACGGTACTGCGACAAGCATACCCACAATCGACCAGAGCCAGGCCCATAATGCGACCGAGAGGAAAATCACGACGGGGTTCATTTCTAAACGCCGACCAACGAAATAAGGCGTGGCAAGCTGTCCTTCAATAATCGTTAGCGTCAAATAGGCTAAGGCCGGCAGCAGCGCGGCAACGGTATGGTCAAAGGTAAGCAAACCTACGAGGGCCGCGATCACAACGCCAACAATAGCGCCAAGATACGGCACAAAGTTAAAGGCGAACGCTAACACACCAAAGAGGATGGCATTTGGCATGCCCAGCAGCCACATTGATACGCCAACCGCTATACCAAGCACAGCATTAATAAGGGTGATCGTGAATAAGTAATTCGACAACTTGCGTTCGATGTCATAGCTAATTCTGACTGCGTTACGCTTATCTTTAAACGTCGGCATAATGTGAACTAGCTTTTCGTAAAACATATCACCTGAAGCCAGCAGAAAGAACAGCAATACTAGGGTGAATACCATTTGCGCCAGAATTTCAGGCACCGAAGTAGCGAGTTTGACAAGCACTCCTGGCTCGCGTGGTGAGACCTTTTGTACTTGCTCTGTCTCGTTTTCCAGAGAGGCGATCTGCTCAATCTGCTTACCGGCATCAATGACCTCTTTCGCTGACTGGTTGGCACCACGCAATTTCTGTTCAATTTTAAAGCCGATGGTGGGGGCTTCTTTAATCCAACTCTGTACAGGATCAGCGAGCGTACTTAAGCCCAAGCCTATTAGTGTCATCAGTCCACTGACAATAATAAATGCGGAGACAGCTGGTGGTAGTCGACGGCGCTCAAGGAAACGGCGCACCGGACTAAACACTAGTGCCAGTAACACGCCAAGCGCTACCGGCACGAGAAAATCACGAGCGTGAGCAACACTGCCCAGTAATAGCAGTAAAAATATACCGACTATTGCCCAGTGTGAACTTGACTTAAATATGTTGGTGGCAGGTATATTGTTTGACACTAACTCGGGGCTGGCATCTGCTGGCATGGTGTGGTTATTTTGTATATCGTCTGACATCTCAGCCTTGCCTCAAGTCGAAACCAATTGGGTCATTGTGTTTGATATTTTGTCTAGATTTCATATAACTCTTTTCTGTTCAATATTTCTATTTTTAGTTGATACGTAGCATGCCAGATTTTTAAATGTATTTGGAAAAAATAGAATCACTCTTTTCATCTCAGGAAACTCTCAAACTTACTCACTTGATTGAATTAGGAGACTGAATGCCAGTGTTTTCATATTAGTTATTAAATAATAATGATTTGTGTTTAGATTTTATGATCTGTAAAGTGCTGTCATTTTTTAAATAACAAATCATGAGATAAGACATATGAAACGGAGCACACGATATGCCATTAGCTTGTCATTGGTCTCGCTGTATGGTGGTTTAGCGAATGCAGAACCAGCTCAACAAACGTTAGAGTCTAGCGAAACAATTAGTCTGGATTCATTGCGCATTTATGGCGAACCAGAGGAAACCAAATCAGCAACAAAACTGGATTTAACCATCTTTGAAACGCCTCAGATTGTCTCGGTTATTTCACAAGATCAGATTGAAGATTTTGCCTTAAATGAGGTGAATGACTTACTGAAATATGTGCCGGGTGTGACGGTGGAGCAGGTAGAAACGGGTCGAACGTACTACACCGCACGTGGTTTTGATATCGTTAACTTTCAGTATGACGGCATTGGTGTGCCTTTTTCATATGGTTTGACACAAGGTCACGATGACACCGCGATGTATGAAAAAGTGGAGGTCATTAAAGGGGCGAGTGGTCTGATTACTGGTTTAGCTAATCCTTCGGCCACCATCAATTTTGTGCGTAAACGCCCCACTGATGAATTTCAGGCATCAGCTAAAGCCTCTTATGGTTCATGGAATACTCGTCGTGTTGATGCCGATATTTCCGGGCCTATTAATGATCGCGTTCGTGGTCGCTTAGTCGTTGCCAAAGAAAAAGGAGATTCATACCTTGATCGCTACTCCACAGACCGTGATGTCTTTTACGGCATTGTTTCAGCAGATCTGACGGACAGCACTGAGCTAACTTTTTCTCACAGTGTGAACGACCATCATAGTGATGGTAACTCATCAGGAGCATTACCACTTTTCTATAGTGATGGCACATTGACCGATTACGATGAGTCAACCAATACGGCGCCTAGCTGGGCTCAGCAAGATGTGAAACAAACTCGAAGTTTCATCGAGTTGGAACAAAGAATAGGTGATGATTGGGCAATCAAAGCCATGTACACCCAAAACAAACAAGAAAAGCAATGGAACTCACTGTATTTAGCCGGCAATCCTGATCCAATTACAGAGTCAGGTTTGACTGCTCAGGCCAGTGATTACAAAGCGCAGGACAAAGAAAAAATATTTGATTTATATGTGAGCGGTAAGTTTGAGTTAGCTGGCAGAGAGCAAGAAGTGGTTGCAGGGATTAATGTCGCAGATATCCAGCTGACTGGACGTTCAGTTTATTCAAGTACATGGAATTATGATCCCATTGGTGGCAACTGGTCAGCTGGGTTGACACCAAAACCAGTATTTGATGTTTATGATGCCTCCCAACAATCTACCGATATCGATCAAGAACAAGATTCCGCTTACTTTTCAACTCGCCTGCGACCAACTGACAGACTGTCTGTATTGCTAGGAGCACGCACCGTGAAGATTGATCAGGATGGGATAAGTTATGGTGCACCTCAAAAAGTGTCCGATACTGAAACCGTGCCTTATGCGGGTTTAACGTATGAAGTGATTGACGGCACGATGCTTTATGGCAGCTACAGTGAAGTATTTAAAGCACAAACTTGGGTTGATGCCAGTCTGGCACCACTGGGTCCTGTAAAAGGGGAAAGCCGTGAGTTTGGTATCAAGCAGGAGTTTAATGATGGCAATGCTGTATTGACCCTTGCACGCTTTGAATCTGAACAAGAAAACTTTGGTGAATATGTGACACGTAACGTGGCAACAGGCCTGAATATTTATCGTGGTATTGAGTTACAGAGTAAAGGTTATGAGATCGAGTTATCTGGAGAGGTTCTCGACCGCCTGAATATGAGTGCAGGTTATACCTATCTTGATATGGAAGATGAAAACGGCGATGACACGCGCGTCTTTATTCCAACCAAGCAATTTAAGTTAGCAGCTAGCTATCAAGTTCCTTACTTTAACGGATTAAATGTGGGCGGTGGTGTTCGTTGGCAGAATGAAATTTACTATGGTGATACCGAAGTTCAGGGAAGTTATGCTTTAGTCGACTTATTTGCTCAATATCAGCTAAATAAAAATGTCTCTGTAGCACTGAACTTATATAACGTCGGTGATGAAAAGTACCTGGAAAGTCCTCAATGGGGACAGGCTAATTACGGAGCGCCAAGAAGTGCCATCGGTTCAGTCACTTGGACGTATTAATCTTTAAAAACAGGGCATCATTTGATGCCCTGATTTATTAAGATGGTTTATTTTTTCAACTTCCAGTCTTTACGAATCCAATGACAGGTATAACCATTGGGGTAATGCTGTAAATAGTCCTGATGTTCGGGTTCGGCTTCGTAAAATGGACCGGCTTTAGTGACTTCGGTGGTGATAGGGCCGGGGAGAATGCCGCTGGCATCAAGTTCTTTTATTAATTCATCGGCGACTTTGGCTTGTTCACTGTTTTCCACAAAAATAGCCGAGCGATAACTGTCACCGATATCATTCCCCTGACGGTTTTTGGTGGTGGCGTCATGCACCATAAAGAAAAACTCCAGGATGTCACGGTAGCTGGTTTGTGAAGAATCAAACATCACTTCAATCGCTTCAGCATGACCAGTGTCGCCTTGTTTTACATCTTTATAAGTGACATCAGGCACATGGCCGCCAGTGTAGCCAACACGGGTATTAATCACGCCGGGTTGGTGACGGAACAGTTCTTCCATTCCCCAGAAGCAGCCACCGGCCAAGATAGCTGTTTCAATCGTGTCGGTATCCGTTGATTCGTCATTGTCAAACAAGGGCAGGTAGTCAGCGTAACCTTCAGCAGCTAATTGGTCTTGGGGGATGAAGCGTAAGCTGGCCGAGTTAATACAGTAACGCAAGCCACCATGTTCTTCTGGCCCATCAGGGAAGACATGACCCAGATGCGAGTCACCGTATTTCGAACGCACTTCGGTTCTGACCATACCTAGTGTGTCATCACTATGCTCAGTGATATTGTTGGCGTCGAGTGGACGGGTAAAACTAGGCCAGCCAGACATCGAGTCGTATTTATCTAACGAGGTAAATAAAGGCTCGCCAGACACTACATCTACATATAAACCTGGCTCTTTGTTATCCCAGTAAGCATTGTTAAAAGGCGGTTCGGTACCACATTGCTGAGTAACATGATATTGCAGTTCATCAAGCTCAGAAATGGCCGCGTCATTTTTATGGTATATCTTCGTCATATTCATCCTTTGATTGTTATGCTCTGCGTGTATTGACACATAAATGTTGTGAAAGTGGCATAAACAAAATTTACTTGAACGTGTTTATTTCCATTAACAACTCCGGCCAGTGTTCCGCCCAGCAACAGTGATGAGTCATGCCAGTAATCACTCTGACTTCAGGCTGTTGCGCGTCAGGAAAATGTTGCTGATACGATCTGGCAATTGCCTCAGGCATGATCTTGTCTTCACTACCAACAAAGTGAATTTGTGGAACATCAGTGAGTTTTTGCCATGCATCTGCCGGGTTAAGTGAGTCTGTTAACGCTGAAATATGCTGCATTTCTGTCCAGGCTGTTGTATCAAGATTACCTGTCACGGTGACCAATTGGTCGACATCATTTCGTTCAGAGGCTAATAGAGTAGCGATGGCACCACCACCTGAGTAACCAATTAGGCGTAGCGATGAAGCCTGAAACTGATTTTTGAGTTCAGTCACAGCTTGATTCATGGATTCTACAACCTCGGTTGAAAATCGGGCTGAGGTCCATAGCTTTTTGTCACAACTGTCTGACTTCACATACTGACAAGGGCGAGCCAGATAGACCGCTTGTTTATCTTGAACTGCGAGTTTGAGTACCAGCGGATCGACCGGGGTGGGATCAGAAGATATTTTTCGACGGCTTAACCAGGCTAAACCATCACCTTCAATATAAATTGTTAAACGTTTTGATGGTTTGCTATTTTTAGGAACAAAGCTTTGCAAATGAAATGAAGACGTGGTGAGGATTTGTGATTGCCAGCCCTGGCTGTTAGCCAAGTGTAATGCAGTATCCGAGCGGTTTTGTGTCGTCGGTATCGAGGAACATGCCTGAAGCAGCAATAAAAAAGTGAACCAAACAATATGTCGAGAATTCAAAACTGGCCTCTTTCTGACACTGAAATAATGAGTGAGACACTAACATACCTAATCAGAATGGTGGTTGCCTTAACAAGCGTTTTTTCGGCTTAAAAATAATTTAGGGCCAGTGCAAACACGCCATATTAAGTGTTTACACTGACCCTAACTCAGGTCTCTAAATGACAACCAAATTAGGCTGCTTTAGCCCCTCTCAGACGTGAACGGCCAGCCCACATACCTACTAAACCAAAAGCAAACAGAGGCAGTGCTGCTGGTAATGGTACAGCGCTTGGGTTAGAGAACTGGCTAGCAAGATACTCAGTAGAGAACATGCCATCACCACCGAAGCCCCATGATGAGAAGTTTTTGAACTTACCTGATAACAGTTCGCCACTATCCACACCTAATGATAAGTAGACGAGGGCATCAGAAATCTCAAATGACAAAATATCTGACAGCTCGAAATCATTGAAGAAAATGCTGTTGATACCTTCACCACCGTCAAAAATGCCTGTGCTTAATAAGCCTGATGTGGACGTCAGTCCATCAACAACGACTTTATCGTCACCACCACCAAATATCACATCGCCCGCAATTTCACTGTTGCCAGTCAGTGTCAGGCTGCTGTTGCCTTGGTTAGGCGCAAATTGAATAGCGGTGCCTGAGCGGCCGACTAAAGTGCCACTGTTCGTTACCGTCACTTCAGATGTAGCGGCTTCGTCTGCACCAATGGCATGGACACCCTCGATGTAACCTTCATTAACAATAGTCAGGGGACCTGCGACACGGTCATCACCTTTGGTCGGTTCGAATAAAGGATCGATGTCGATACCATTACCACCATTGAGTGAGTCACTGGTTGTGCCGGTAGAAACGATGACGCCTGTAGCATGGTTATGTACTTTACCTTCGTCAATATCAATACCGTCGTCCGTGCCTAGAATGACACCGTAGTTATCTGCTGTACCGCCGGCAAATTGCACACCGTCTTCATCATCGGTCGCGCCAGCATTTGTCCATGTTTGAGTGCCTGCATCCCATGACAAACCATTCAAAGCGATAGTGCCGTGATTTTCAAGTGTGAAGTCTTCACGTGCTTCGATGACTTCTTCATCACCACGTAAAGTGCCGTAGTTCACGACTGTTGTGCCTGGGCCGCGGCTTTGAATAGCACGTCCCTTTTCACTTTCAATAAGGCCGTAATTGGTGATGCTGGCATTTTCCAATTCGGCATCGTTATCTAATCTGACGGCCTGATTCTCAGCTGAAATGATGCCTGTTTCACGGTTAATTAACGTGAAGTTGTCAGCATCGTCCTGCAGACGAACGCCACGGTCACCACCAATAATGGTGCCTGAGTTATCAACGGTCAGGTTGTTGCCTTTACCGCGAATCGCATCATCATCGCCGCTTTCGATAAGGCCATAGTTGACGATAGATTGGTTTGCACCTTCCAGTTGCACTGGACGATCATTGGCATCAACCAGCTCTGCACCGTTTTCAACGGTCACAGATAAATTGTCGCGGTCGTCATCAATATTATTGCTGTCTGTCGCAGTACATAGCAGAGTGGGTGAGCCGCTTGTGCCACCTTCAACACAATCCGCCGCCATAGCCGGTGCATTGTAGAGTGCTGCTAGCATCGAAACAAAAAGTAGTTTGTGTGTGTTTTTCACGTTACCTCCAGGTCAGATAATGGATATCGATGGCTAGAGTAGTGATGCTTTATGACAATGTTATGAATTTTGGAATTAATGTGAGTTATGACACAAATGAGAAAAATAAAATATGCTAGCGAATATAAATTTTAAGTGTGTATCAATGATGCTTTTGTCGAAAACAATTCGATGAGACCAAGTTAAGCAAAGAATCAGAAAAGCAGTTTGTTTCAACCGCTACATCCCGTAATATGTGGCTTTTGACGTGAAGGAATCCACATGCTGAAGATTGTGTACAGTAATGACAGCAGACAACTTGCTGCCTGGCTTGCTGAACAGCTTCAGTCTGAACCGCTCAGTCCGTTTGAGCAGGAAAATATTATTGTGCAAAGTAACGAGCTGGCGCGCTGGTTGTCGTTATTTATCGCCAATGAACAAGGCATTGCTGCCAATACCGAGTTCCCTTTTCCTTCGGCCTATATCTGGCGTTTGTTTCGGCAAATCTGGCCCGATATTCCTTTACATTCTCCCTATGCTAAAGCGCCGATTAGCTGGCGTTTATTTGCCATGCTGCCTGAGTTAGCCAATGAGCCCGAGTTTGAGGCGATTGCAGCGTACTTAGGTGAACAAGCCGATGAGTTAAAGCGTTTCCAGTTAGCCGAACGGCTGGCCGATACCTATGACCAATATCTGATGTATCGACCGGACTGGATAGCTGAGTGGGAGCAGGGAGAAAGCGCAAACTGGCAAGGGCATCTATGGCAGAAAATAACGGCTGACGATGCTGAACCCATGCACCGGGCCAGATTGTTAAACCAGCTCAATCAGCTTTTACAAACAGCCACAGAAAAGCCTGCAGGTCTGCCAGAACGACTCAGTATTTTTGGTATTTCTTCGCTGCCACCTGTCTATTTACAGACCTTTGCCCTGATGGCGAAGTTTGTCGATATCACCTTGTTTTATTTATCACCCAGTCAGCATTATTGGGGGGATTTGATCGACCCCAAACAGCAACAACGTCAGCAGTTGGAATTGATGCTGGACGATCCCGAACCAGAATTGAATGCGGATGTGGGTCACCCTTTATTGGCAAGCTTAGGCAAACAAGGTCAGGAGTTTTTTCGCCAATGTCAGGACTTGCCTCATGAAGCTGAGACCTGTTTTGTTGAGCCCATACCAGACACCATGCTTGGCATGTTGAAAAGCGATATGTTTGAGCTGGAGGTCGGTGAGCAGCAAGTGGCGAGTGCTGACGATAATTCTATTCTGATTCAGGTCTGTCATAGCCCGATGCGGGAAATGGAAATTTTGCAGGATCAATTGCTGGCTTTATTTGAACAGCACCCTGATTTATCACCCACCGATATTGTGGTGATGACGCCGGATATTGATGTGTATGCACCGTGGATTGAAGCTGTATTCGGAGCAGCTGATCCTGCCCACGCTATTCCCTTTAGTATTGCTGATAGCAGCGGCCAGCAGGAAAGTATTTTGCTCAATGCCTGGTTCAGTATTCTGGCTTTGCCACAGTCACGGTTTGATGTGGAAAGTGTGCTGGCATTACTGGAATGTCCGGCCATCCAGCAACGTTTCCAGCTTGATGAAAACGCTTTGTTATGGCTACGCGAATGGTGTCAGCAAACCCGGATTCGGTGGGGCCATGATGGCAAAGATAAAATGGCATTAGATTTACCTGCTAATGACGCCAATACCTGGCGTGCCGGATTAGATCGTTTGTTACTGGGCTATGCGATGCCACTGACAGAGCAGGGCGAGCCATGGCGTTTGTTTGATGGCCAACTGGCGATGGATGGCATTAGTGGCGATAAAGCCAGAATTGTGGCATCAGTTTCGCAGTTTATTGCGGCACTGGATAACTGGCGACAATGGTTAGCTCAGCCTCGTACACCACAGGATTGGCAACAGCAGCTTAATCTGTGCCTGGATAGTTTTTTTGATGCCGAGCATCTGGATGATCCACTGGCAGAACGCGAGCTGATTTCTATTCGTACCCAGCTCGATCGTATGATTGAAAGTACTGAACTGGCCGGATTTGATGAACCACTTGGCATTGACGTGATCTTAAGCTGGCAGCAATCTCACCTGGAACCGTTGGATAACAGTCATCGTTTTATGGGGCATGGTGTCACCTTCTGCGGCATGGTGCCGATGCGGAGCATACCTTTTGATGTGGTATGCCTGATTGGAATGAACGATGATGTTTTCCCACGCCGCCAACCGAGTTTAGGCTTTGATTTGCTGGCACACCATCATCGTGAAGGTGATCGTTCTCGCCGTGATGATGATCGGTATCTGTTCCTCGAAGCCTTATTATCAGCTCAGCAAACACTTTATATCAGTTATATCGGTGCCAGCATTACCGATAATGCCGAGATCCCACCGTCTGTGTTGATTAGTGATTTACTGGATTATCTAGGTGAGAGATTTATCGATGAGCAAGGCCAGTCGGTAATAAACCAGCTGGTGACACATCATCCATTACAGGCATTTAGCCGTCGTTATTTTGATCAGCAACATAACAAACTGTTTAGTTTTAATGCTCTGCAATGTCCGGTTTCATCTGAAGATAGCCAGTCACAATTGTGGTTTGCAGAGCCATTGCCAGAAGCGGATGACGCATGGCGTGATATCAATTTGATGCAACTGAATCAGTTCTTTATGCATCCGGCCCGGTTTCTTTGTCGTGAACGATTGGGAGTCAGATTGGAACTGGATGAAGATGAACTCAGCAGCCGAGAACCCTTTGAATTAAACGGGCTGGAAGCCTGGCAACTGCGGCAGTGGTTATTAGAAAACAAACTGAGTGATACGCCGGATCTGAATATTTCTGAGCTGGTGCAGGCGACGGGCATGTTACCGCAAGGTGAGTTTGGTGATGAATGGCTGCAACAGGAGAGTCAGAAAGTCGAAGCGTTTATTGATACCTTAACGCCATATTTAACTGAGCAGCGTCTTCCTGCTGTGCCATTTGAATTAGAAATTGGTAAATTCACGCTGAGTGGTCAGCTTGATAAGCTGAGTGCATCAGGATTATTGAGATATCGTTTATCTCGTAAAAAAGGACGAGATCTGATCAACGGCTGGTTAGAGCATTTGATTCTTAATATTCTTAAACCCGAGGGCGTCACGCTGGAAACACAATTGGTGTTTGAAGATGAAGAGATCACCTTCACCCCAGTCATCGACGCTCAGTTTTTATTAGAACATTATCTGAACTTATATTGGCAAGGCTGTCAGCAACCACTGCCTTTGTTTGATAAAACCAGTCTGGCTTATGCCAAACAAGCCTTGAGTGATAAACCAGAAAAAGCCCAGCAAGCTGCTGAACGCACCTGGGCCCCAGCCGGTGAATTTGTGATGGCTGAGCAGGATGATGCCTATTACCAATGCTGTTTTCCTGCTAATCCTCTGGATGAACGCTTTGCCGACATTGCTTTGCAAGTGTACGAGCCGATTCAACAACACATTGAGGGAGGGCAATTATGAGCGCCCAATTTGATGTGAATACGGTTGAGCTCAAAGGCATTAATCTGATTGAAGCCAGTGCTGGTACTGGCAAAACGTTTACGCTGGCAGAGCTTTATTGCCGACTGGTGGTAGAACAAAAACTGGAGGTCAGCCAGATTTTGGTAGTGACCTATACCCGTGCAGCGACCGAAGAGTTACGAGGACGTTTACGGGCAAGATTGGTGAGTGAGCGTAAACAGCTTAGCCAACAACAGCAGGCGGACCCTCAGGCGATTAAACGTTTGCAACTGGCGATTCAAAGTTTTGACGAAGCCGCTATCTACACCATTCACGGTTTTTGTCAGCGAGCCCTACAAGATTTTGCATTTGAGAGCGGCCATTTTTTTGATATGGAAATGGTGGCTGACGAACAAGAACTTCGACAAGCGGTAGCTGATGATTTCTGGCGTCGCCATATTAGCTCGGCTGATAAAGCCTTTGCTCGATATTTATTACAAAAACACCAAAATCCGGAAAGCTTATTGCAGTCGGTGAGCAGTGTGATCGGCAAGCCTTATCTTGAAGTCATCCCATTACCTGAGATGGCAACCGAACCATTACAAAGTTTATTTAATGAGCAATTCGATCACGTTCAGTCGCTGTGGTGGCTACAGCGTGAACAAGCTATTGCTGTATTGCAGGACAAAAATTTACTTAACGGTAATAAATATCGTACTGCCAGTGTCAGCAGCTGGATTGCTGAAATGGATAATCTGATGCAGGCCGGAAAACAGGCGGGCTTGTTTGAGAAGTTTGCCAAGTTTGGTCAGGCTGAACTGACTCAGGCATTAAAAAAAGGTCAGGAGTTACCTGAACTCGATTTATGGCGGGCTTGTGATGCTTTGCTTGATACTGAGCAACAATTGCAAACAGCCCGATCATTACAGCTGCAACAACTACGTCAGCAGTTGGCGGAATATCTGGCGAGTGAGCTACCAAAACGCAAGCAGCAATTAAAACTGCAGGCTTTTGATGATCTGCTGCTTAATCTGCAACAGGCGCTTCACGGACCGCAGGCAGATAAGCTGATTGCTAAAATTCGTGAACAGTTTCAAGCAGCATTGATTGATGAGTTTCAGGATACCGATCCAATTCAATACGATTGTTTTCACACGATTTTTGCTAATACGCAGCAGCCCGTGTTTTTTGTCGGCGATCCTAAACAGGCGATTTATAGCTTTCGTGGCGCTGATATTTTTACCTATCTGCAAGCCAAACATGCTGCTAGCAATGAGTTTAATCTGGATACTAATTGGCGATCACATCCACGTTTAGTGCAGGCCGTTAATCATCTGTTCGAACGCGTGCCGCAGCCATTTTTATATGAAGATATTCCGTTTCTAGCGGTCAAGGCTGCACGTCCTGACGAGGCGTGTTTAACCATCACTGGACAAGCCGTGTCGACCTTATCGTGGGTATGGATGGCAGATGACAAGCCATTTAATGTCAGTGATATGATGCAAAACGCCGCAGATATTACAGCTGATCAGATAGCTGATTTATTAAATCAATCTACTGCTGGTGAGGTCATACTGACCGATAAAGAGGGCAGCCAGCGTGGCTTGAATGGTGGTGATATTGCGATCTTAGTCAGAAGTCACAAACAAGCAACAACGATTCAACAGGCTTTACGGGCTCGTGGTGTGAACAGTGTGCAACAGTCGCGTGACAGTGTGTTTGAAACCCCTCAAGCAGTGATGTTGGAGCGGGTCTTAATGGCGATTGCTCAACCAAGCAATGACAGCTTGATTGCCACAGCTTTAGCCACGCCACTATTTGCCAAAACGGCGTTGGATATCTACCAGTTACAACAAGACGAACAGCTTTGGTTACAACAAACTGACTTTTTTGTTTCTCTGCACGAGCAGTGGCAGCAGGCCGGATTTATTGTGATGTTTCGTGCCTTAATTGCTGCACTGGATGTGCAGCGTCGCTGGTTAGCTTTTGCTGATGGTGAACGGCAATTAACTAACTTATTGCATTTAGCCGAACTGATTCAGGCACATGCGACCCGCCGCAATAATACGACGGAAGCCATTTTGATGTGGTTAGCTTCACAGCGTCAGGCGGCCGATAAAAGTGGCGATGCAGCTCAGATCCGTCTGGAAAGTGATGAGCAACTGGTCAAAGTCATTACCATCCACACCAGTAAGGGGCTGGAATACCCGATTGTGTTTTGTCCTTTCCTTTGGCATCAGAGCCAGTTTAATCAATCACCTACCGTGATGACCTTTCATCGTGAAGACGATAATCAAGCCTGTGTGGCATTTGGTGAACCTGGTTTTTCTGAAGCTCAGCCGATTGTGGCTGAAGAACAGCAAGCCGAGGATTTACGTTTACTCTATGTGGCATTGACCCGTGCTCGTGAGCGCTGTGTGATTGTCTGGGCACCGGTGAAAAATGTGCAGCAGAGTGCGTTGTTTCAGCTACTTCATCCCGAGTTAGAGAGTGTTGATGCGGGTCAGATGCAGCAAGATTTGCAGGAGATGGTCAATGCACAAAACACGAATATGGATACGGTGAACTGGGACCTGGAAGCAGCACCTATTGTCAAACAAGCTGAAACGACAGCAGAGACATTACAGGCCCGAGAGTTTCAGGGGCTGATTCAGACACCATGGCATATCGGCAGCTTTACTGGCCTCAGTCATGGCCAGCATATGGAGTTGCCAGACCATGACGCACCATTGCTGCCAGTCGAAACGCCTAACAGTGAACCACGCCAGGATCGTTTTGGTTTTCCAAAAGGCGCTAATGCGGGTACCTGTTTACATAGCTTATTTGAGCATTGGGATTTCCAGCAGCAGAATGAAGAACTCAGCTTACTGGTGGATAAAACATTGAGCCAATTTGGCATTGATACAGAATGGTCTGCCACCGTGTCATCGTGGTTAGAGGCCGTTGTCACCACGTCATTAGATAAGCAAAGCGGATTGACCTTACGTGATATTCAGCCACATCAGCGTTTAGATGAAATGGCATTTTTCTTTCCAGTGACGCATCTAACAACAAAACATTTAAAAGACACCTTACTGCCATTTGTGGCTGATTATCCGATTCTCAATCCTATAGTGAAGTCATTACATTTCGCCGATTTGAGTGGCTTTATGAAAGGCTTTATTGATCTGGTCTTTGAGCAGGATGGTCGCTTTTATATTGCTGACTATAAATCCAATTGGTTAGGGACTCAGGCAGAAAACTATCAACAAGCGCTATTGGATGAGGCGATGGTGGCACATAGTTATCCATTGCAATATCTGATTTACAGCCTGGCTTTGCATCGTTATTTAAAAACACGATTGCCTGACTATGACCCTGAACAGCATTTTGGTGGGGTCTATTACTTATTCATTCGTGGCATGCATCCTGATTGGGGACAATCGGGTGTGTATTTTGAGCGGCCATCGCCAGCATTACTTGAGGCACTTGATTTGTGCATGTCTGAGGTAGGCGATGTCTGATTTGCTGAAGTTATTACAGCAGCACGGTTTAAGCGAATTAGCTTGCCAGTTTGCCGCTTATATTGATCGTAAAGAGCAGGGCATGCGCCCAGTAGTGAGTATCACGGCAGCATTATTGTCTGAAGCGATTGCGGAAGGTCATGTTTGTCTGAATTTGCAGCAATTACCGACATTTTGTCAGCCACTGAAATCGGTATTACCTGAAATCGTTGATGACTGGATGGAAATCTTGTCATTAGCCAAAACAGTCGGGCAACCCGGCGATTACACACCGCTGATTTTGACAGAACAAGGTTTGCTTTACCTTTATCGTTATTATCGTGATGAGCAGGATGTTGCCAGTCTGATTCAACAACGTTTACAGCCTGTGAATGATATTGATCTTGAACAGCTCAATGAGGATTTAGGCCGATGGACCAGTGTGATTGAAGGGCCAGACTGGCAAAAAATCGCTGTGGCGGTGGCATTGAGCAGACAGTTCGCCGTTATTTCCGGTGGTCCTGGCACGGGCAAAACCACGATAGTATTAAGCATGCTCAATAGTTTGCAGCAGCAATCTCCCGAGCTGCATATTGGTTTGGCTGCACCGACAGGTAAAGCGGCTGCCAGATTGCAGCAATCCATTAGTACGCAGCATGCTTATGAGGTTAAAACGCTGCACCGTTTATTGGGTATTACCGAGCATAACGATCAGGGCAGTTACCATGCTGAACGACCGCTGCCTTTAGATGTGTTAATTATCGATGAAGCCTCAATGATCGATATCAGTTTGATGGCCAAATTAATGCGAGCTTTATCGCCGTCAGCCAGACTGATTTTATTAGGTGATAGTCAGCAACTAGCTTCAGTTGAGTCGGGTGCAGTGCTGGCAAATTTAAGTGAAGGTAAACAAGGGCAGTTCACCGCTGAATTTAGTGAGCAGTTTCCTGAGCTGGAGATTCCAGTGACCGAAACATCAGCGCCATCCACTTTGCTCAATAGCTTTGTGCGTCTGCAACACAGTTACCGCTTTGATAAAGACAGTACTATCGGACAATTAGCTAAACAGGTGAATGATGGTGATGTGTTAGCGTCACTCGCGTTATTGAATCCAGCAGCCAGTGACATCTGGTATGACACGGATGAAAAGCAACAGCAATCACGGTTTCTAAAGGGGTACCAAGCCTTTATCGACGCGGTTGAGTCTAAACAAACCCCGCAAACGGTGGTAGAAGCGTTTGATTCATTCAGAATTTTGGCCGCCTTAAAACAAGGGCCACAATCGGTGTTATCGGTTAACCGCTTGTTGATGCGTTTATTAGCACAACGCGGCTGGCGAACCAGCTTACCGTTTTATGCTGGCAGACCAATCATGATCACCCAAAACGATTATCGGCAACGGCTGTTTAATGGCGATACCGGTATTATTTTGTATGACGATAGCGGCCAGCTCCGCGCCTGTTTTTGTTTTGATGAGGAGGTACGTTGGGTACCGATTAACCGGCTTCCCGCTCATGAAACCGCCTTTGCCATGACGGTGCATAAAAGCCAGGGCTCAGAGTTTGATAGCGTCAGTATTTTATTACCGGATGAAATCAGCCCTATTCTTAATCGTGAACTGCTGTACACCGCGATTACCCGAGCCAAACAACAGGTGTTTATTCTGAGTAAAGAAGGCACGCTGCGTCACACCATTCAAACCCGACATCAACGTGAAAGTGGTTTAAATAAACAGTTAAAGCAAGCTGATGATGGTGTTTAGAAAATCCGTGCTTAAAGTCTGTTCTGATTGGCGTTAGATGCTTAATTCCACTCAGCTAACGTTTCCAGATAGCCACTATCAAAACTGGACAATTTTATCAGTCCATCAAGATCATTTATCACTATATGACCCTGTTTATTATCAATTAATCCTAAATCACGTAAGTGTTTTAAGGTACGGCTGACATGAACAGAGGAGATCCCGAGCGTGTCACCAATCAGGCTTTGATTAATGGGCAGATGAAAATCACAAGCACATGATCCCAGGCGCATTTTCATTTCTACCAGAAAATGAGCTAGTCGCTCAGGCGCATTTCGCCTGCTGATGTTGACAATTCTCTCAATTAACATAGCTTGCTCTCTGGCCATGATGGTGAAGAAAATTTTAGCCAGCTTAGGAGATTGTTCAAAAATTTTCGTTAGTGATTGTTTAGGAAATGGATGCGCTTTCAGCCTCGTTAACGCACGAAACTCTGTGAATGAGTTTTTCAATCCAATTTCTTGTAAGCCGATAATTTGTCCTGGCAGGAAAATATCCAACACCTGTCTTTGGCCATCAGCCAGAGTTTTGATGGCACATGCCAGACCTGACTGGAGTGTATAGAAATAATTGTTGTACTTACCTTTACGTGTCAGTTCTTCACCGACTTGAAATTCACGTTCATTATTTTCTAGAGTCATCAGTAAGTTGACTTCATCTTCCGTTAAATCAACCACCCGTTCAATTTGATGAACGATACAACTCCGTACATTACCAAAAGCTAGATCCATTAAAACTCACATGAAAAATGTTAAATGAAAGCGCTACTTCCCTCGGAAATGGGGGAAAGCATGTCTCCGATAATCATCATTCATAAATTGCTGAGCGTTTTAGATGAACGATGAAATAAATATCAATCATCAAAAATTCACACCAACCTTGGGATAAAGTGACTGTTGATCATCAAGGACGCCAAGATATGGCTATTTGAATGCTCCGTCTTTAACAATTGTTAAATTGATAGAAAATTGTTGAAAAAATCGGAAATTATCTGTGAGAGGCAGGGCATTTTATCTTCACAGACAGAGATGAGACTCAGTCACACAAAGGTCTATGCATAGTTCATCATCTCGTTTTATAAGACACACCTGATTTTTTAGGAAAACAGTGTTTTTGTATTTAAGCAGAGTGCTAGTATATAGTTCGAAAGACAAATCTATTTGAACGTGGGACCGTCAATGAAACAGTCATGTCTTAGTGTTTACCGGTTTATCTGTTTAGCTATTATCTGGTTGCTGTGTTCGAGTAGTGTTTATGCCCAGGATTGGATTTATACCGTTGTTGACGGAGACAATCTCTGGAATCTAAGCGAACAACATCTTGATAAAGTCACCCGGTTTGAACAGTTACGTAAACTGAATAATATTGAGAATCCCAAACGTTTACAGCCTGGCACCAGAATCCGTGTGCCACTAGCCTGGATTCGCAGCAATCCGGTTGCTGCAAAAATTATCTCCATTACCGGTATCGCTGAAATTCAACGTGCCAGAAGCTCGACAACGGAGCCAGCAAAAGTCGGATCGTTAATGCAGCTTGGTGATCAGCTATCGACAGAGGATGACAGTAGTGTGGCTATCGAGTTTGCCGATAAGTCAGTGTTGTCACTTCATGAGAATAGTCTTGTGCATTTTGACCATTTAAGTGCTCATGGTGTCACCGGCATGGTCGACTCCAGACTGAACTTGTTAAAAGGCCGTATGGACACAAAAGTCACGCCTGCTGTGGGTCCTGGTTCACGATTTGAAATTGAAACACCCTCTGCTATAAGTGCTGTTCGAGGTACGGTTTACCGAGCATTGGTGATGGATAATGGCGATAAGTCGAATATAGAAGTCTTACACGGGAAGGTCGCTGTTTCAGGCGCCAACAAGCAATTACTGGTGAACAAAGGTTATGGAACCCAAGTGGCCACTGGTCAACCACCTTTGCCACCAAAAGCACTTTTGCCTGCCCCCATTTTTGAGCCAATTCCTGACACCATCACTGAAATCAATTGGCGATTAGCCTGGTCAGAAGTTGCTGGGGCAAAAGCCTATCGAGTTGAAGTAGCGACAGAAAATGATTTTGACACCTTGGTTTGGGAAGGCATCACTGAATACAATCGTGCTGCTTTTCCCGATCTGCTCGATGGCCACTACGCTGTCCGCGTTCGTGCCATTGACTCACTGGGGCTTGAGGGCATTAATCAGCAGGCCATGATTCAGCTTAATGCTCAGCCGCAACCACCGATTGCATTGAAACCGGTAGATCAGCAGGTTTTCCGTGAGCAGTCGCCCAGCTTACAATGGACAGCAGCGGATAATGCTAAAGCCTATCGCCTTGAAATCGCAGCTGATGACAAGTTCACCCTGCCGCTATTGGACAAAACGCTCAGTGATTCAGAATTTGATACTGCCTCTTTATCAGCATTGGGATATTACTACTGGCGTTTATCCAGTATTGCTAGTGACGGTGAAGTTGGGCCTGTCGGACCAGCACGTTCGTATCAAATCAAACCGATTCCTGAGAAAGTTGAAGCGGCTGTCTCGGCAGAAGAGAGTGGTCAGTTAGTCGCTAGCTGGAATGTTGGGATGGGCCAACCCAATTATCGTGTGCAAATTGCAAATGATAAGGCATTCAATGACATCATTATTGATGAAACAATTGATAAAGCTGAATATGCATTTGAACCGTTTAAGGGGGATGAACGCTATCTTCGTGTCAAGAGTATTGAGCAGGATGGCTACGAAGGACCATGGGGTTCGACACAAACTATCCAGCCTCTGCCTGAAGAACCAGTGAACTACTGGCCTTTGGGTTTGTGGACTATCTTTACCATTATTCTTATCTAATACTGTGAGGCTTTCTGACTCTCATCGTAGTTGGATTATTGGCTCATTTTTAGTTCTTTTTTTTGTTGCAGCAGGGTTTTTCTTATCTGAGAAAAAAACACTGCAACGATTAGACTTGCTGATTTACGACGTGATGCTGCCTTTGCATTCACCGAAAATGAGTGAGCAAATTGTGATTATTGCTATTGATGATGCCAGCATACGGGCATTAGGAAGGTGGCCTTGGTCGCGTCACCAGCATGCGAAATTACTCCAAGAACTTCAAAAAATGTCGCCAAAAGCTATTGGCATTGATTTGATCTTTTCTGAGCCTGAAATCAACAGTAATGCTGATCAGTCTCTCGCTCAGGCTATGCTTCAGAATCAACACACGGTGCTAGTGGTGGCGCCCATCAAAGAAACCTCTGATTCTCTGATTGTTGAACGTTTACCCATTCCCTTATTAGCGTCAGCCGCAGCGGCTCTGGGGCATGTTGATGTGGAATTGGATATTGACGGTACTAATCGTCATTTTTATCTATATACAGGACTGGGTAATCCCCACTGGCCTAATGTTGCGTTGGCTATGCTTAAAGTAGGGGAGGATGCGGGTGATTATGGTTCACCAAGTCAGCCCCTGAGTGAGTACTCGGTAGCAGGTTGGGTACGAAGCCATAAAATGATGTTGTCATTTACTTCCGCTGACAATCTCGCCAAACGTATTTCTTTCAAAGATGTGCTGGAGGGGCGTGTCGACTCAGAGCTTATCAGGGACAAGTATGTATTAATTGGCGCAACATCAGCAGGCATCGGTGACATGATTTCAACACCAGCCAGTCGCTCTCATCAACGTATGCCAGGGGTTGAGATTATTTCTCAGGAGATGAATACGCTTTTACAAGATTCACACTTGTATGAGTTATCGCCGTCCATGCAGTCCGGCTTAACCATACTGCTGATTATAGTAAGTGTGGGTGCTATCGTCCTGTCACCACTGCGATATTCATTGATAACAGCCGTTTGTAGCCTCATCTTTATTCTCAGTTGTTCGTTGTTTTTATTGTTGGTTTACAAACTATGGTTTGCTCCAGCGACAGCATTCATTTTGACAGCCATCGCCTGGCCGTTATGGACTGTCTGGCAAAACCGTATGTCGGATCGTTTTATTGAAAAACTGATTGTTCAGTTAGATGCACAAGCTAGACAGCATATTATTACTGGCTTACCCAATCACATTACGTTGCAGGAAGAGCTATACAAACTAGGCACACTCGACCAACCGGCCAAATTAACCGCTTTGATCATTATTCATGTGAATAAGCATGAATCAGCGATAAGTGTGATTCACCGTGCAATTGGTGACTCCTTACTGGTAGTAATAGCCAACCGTATTAAAGCGGCTGTAGGAGATGAGGTCTTTGTCGCGCATTTAGAAGAAGACGATTTTGCAATTTTACTCTCTGGACAAAGCGATCTTGCCTCTATTCAACAATCAGCGAATGCTTTATTGGCTCAAATTCAAACCCCTTTTCATTACCTGGATGAAGAAATTGTGCTGTCGCCGAATATGGGTATCAGTGTCTGGCCAATGGATAGCAGAGATAGCTCGGAATTACTTCGCAAAGCCTTCACCGCGATGTTTAAATCCAGAATGGATGAGTCCTTACCGATTTGTCTCTACACGGCCGATATCGGTGAAGAAATACAAGCCCGAGTCGAGCTGGAAAAAGCGATGACAGGGGCATTAGAGAGGAACGAATTCCAACTCTGCTATCAACCTCAAGTGGAAGCCAGCTCAGGAAAGATAATCGGAGCAGAAGCCTTACTACGCTGGCATAGTCCAGACTTAGGATCAATTGGACCAGAGACTTTTATACCGGTTGCAGAACAGTCAGGATTGATTAACTCTCTGGGTGAGTTCGTCCTTAGAAAAGCGTGTGACGATCTTAAACTGATGAAAGAAGCCGGACTGGAACATATTCGCATTGCTGTGAATTTATCACCATTACAGTTTGCCAATATGTCGCTTGCTGATGATATTGCCGAGATATTAAAAAGCAGCCATATTGATCCATCAAGACTGGAGCTTGAAGTTACTGAAAGCACGCTGATGCGAAATATGAATACCGCCGTTGAAGCGATGATGAATATTAAAAAACATGGTATGAGTTTGGCGATTGATGACTTTGGTACAGGTTACTCGTCACTCAAACACCTACAACTGTTTCCACTGGACTGCTTGAAAATCGACAAGTGTTTCACTCGTGATATTGAAGATAAAAGTTCACTTGAAATTACCTTGTCGGTTATTGACCTGGCTAAACGACTCAATCTTCGTATTATTGCTGAAGGGGTTGAGACAGATGCACAGGCAAAATTCTTCCGTCTGCATCGCTGTGATGAGTTGCAAGGCTATTTATTCAGTAAACCGATTCCGGCGCAAGCGTTGATTGAACTGATGAAAGAGCAAGCTGAGGTTGCTTAGTCAGACAGATGTTTTAAGCGACTCCATATGTTTTGTAGTCCATGATTTTATGGATATGTTCGGCGTTTGTTTTGATTTCTATGCTCACTTCTTTTTTCCTCTGAACCATTCTGATTTCTTCCTGTCACTTAACTGATTGTGCTAATACAAGCATTTTGGCACTATCTAATAGGTTGAATATAAAGCTGAAACACAAAACTGTTTTAGCTTTATTTCAATTCAAGAGAGAGAAATTTTATTAACTATAACAAGAGGAAAAGTGTTGCATGTCTAATGAAAACAACAAGACTTCACTGCCACACTGGGCAAGTATCCTCGGTGTTGTCGCGATTATGCTCGGTGTCTTTCTGACGGCTGTGCATGGTAATGAGGCGATGAAACAGGCCGTGGTGACCAGCAATATGCCAGCAGATGGTGTGATGCCGGCAGCTGACTGTCCAGAGGAAGAGCTGGAAGAGGAGGGGATTACCATCGCTGAATGTGAATACCTCATTGAGCATGTCAAAGGCGTGGCTTTAGCAGCGCCAGACTGGTTCCCGAATGTGCAAATGACACTGGCTGGTATTGGGGCTGTGTTGGCATTTATTTCTGTCATCATCGGTGGCGCCTTAGTGAATTACACGCCATGGGCATCGAAAGCGGCGATGGTCGTCTTTAGTGGTCTCGCAGCCGTTGATTTATTGCAGTTTGCTGCTGTAGTCAATACAGGACCAACGCTACGTGAAGTGTATCTGGGCGGTATTTTGCTCTGGTTCATTCTGCATTTAATGTTAGTCGTGGGTACATTAGCTGGCAGACACAGTGAAGCCAATGCTTAATCTCCCACATTTGCAACGAAATATAAACGGAAGCTGTTATGCAAAGACAAGGTTTTAGTAGAACGGCGGTAATCCTGCATTGGTTGCTGGCTGTTTCAATTTTCTTTTTATTTATCTCAAGCTGGTGGATGATGGGCTTACCTTTGCCCTCACCGGAATTACAATTCCGGGCATTTCCATTTCAGTTACATAAAAACATTGGTATCACATTAGTGATCATTATTCTGATGTTGCTGTATGTCCGTCTCAGGCACCGACCTACACCACCAGACTCAACGGATATGGCACCCTGGATGCACTGGTCTGCTATTGCTGCACATGTGGCAATATATGGTTTAGTGCTTGCGGTCTGTTTGACTGGCTATCTGTCATCAGCCCATACCCGTTGGGACACCGTGTTCTGGTGGTCGATTGAGTTCCCTCGCATTGCTGCACCTGATGAGGAAATGAACGAGTTCTGGGGTGAGCTGCATATGTGGACGGCATGGGCACTGCTGGGCATTATTGCCGTGCATGTCAGTGGCGCGATTTATCATGCCTTCCGTAATGATGGCATTGTGAGACGTATGATGCGTTGGTAGAAGTAATAACGTATTTCAATAAACGAAATGGGGCCTTACTGGCCCCATTTTATTGTGGTGTTAAAAAGTCCCTTTTAGCCAGACAAAGCCGAGTAAAGCTGTTGCCAGTCCTAAAATCCCTTTGGCATAACGGAACAGCGTTTCACTTCGGTCATACAAAAGTGATTGAGCAAATCCTAATAGTAAACCAAAACACAACATGCTCAGTAATACCCCGATTGAAAACAGGACGACATATAAAATACCAAGACTGGAAGACTTGGCAATGAGTGCTGGCAAAATGGCCAATAATGGACCACTACCGGCAACCCCATGCACAATGCCAACCGATACCGGCAAGTGAGAGCGATGAGGCTTGGAGACTTCAACAATATGAGTATGTTTGGTGCCATCGGCATGCTGATGAGTTGTTATCTTCAATCCAGCGTTCGGATGAATAAAACGATAAGCCAAAAATAAACCAACAGAGAGTAATAACACGCCAATAAATCGCTCAGCCCAGAGACTGGCCTGTTCACTCAGATGCCAGTCAAAAGCAATAAATAAAATCGCCAGTATCATCACGGTTGCCCCATGGCCCAATGCCCAGCGTCCACAAAAGAAGGCTATTTGGCGAGGTGAGGATCGTTTCGCTGAAAGGCTGGTCACAGCCATAATATGATCCGCATCAAAGGCATGTAACATGCCTAAACTGAGGCCGGTAAACATAAGTGTTAGAGTAGAAATATCCATTAATTTTTACCTATGATGTTTGACTAAAATCAAACTGAAATAAGAGAAGCCTGTTAATAGCTGTTTATGTTTTTTCATTGGAAAATGACTGTTTTGCAATAATTTCTTTTGCTAACTCACCTACTGGCATACGTTGTTCCATCGCCTGTTTTCGCAATAATTTATAGGCTGCTTCAAGACTAATATTTTGTTTTTCACTGATAAAATGCTTGGCGTTTTCAATATGTTGACTGGCATTGAGTTTGGATTCTAAGTTACGAATCGTCTTGACCATAGAGCGAGTTTGTTTAAACTCTTGCAAACTCAGCAGTAAGTTACTGAGTACACCCAAAGGGTGAAATGGAAGACCAATAATCGCTTGCGCATTCAAACTTAATGAATATTGCAAAACCAGTGGGTTTTCATAGTCCACCACCAACACTAAAGCGGCCGGTGGGTTGCTGATATCCCAGTGAAAGTCATAATCATTCTCAATGATAGGGGTAAGCCCCAGCATCACGACCTGATAATTGGATGAAAAGTCCTCAGGTGGTGGCCATTCTGTTTTTAGTGGAAAGCCAATGCGTCGGATCTGTTGTTCGATTTTTTTACGATTCTCACCTTCTGGCATGATCAGCAAGATTTCATGCTGGCGTAAGTTTTTAACTAAGGTGGAGAGCTCCAGAGGCTGCTGAACAGCAGTTAAGCGCTTACTCATAACGACTCTCTGCTGGCTGTTTCCAGAGGGCTCGTCGAATATGAGACTAAGTAGGGATCAGGTTTCAACGCCGTGTCGGAAGTCACTAATATATCGAATTGACCTTCTTGATTGACTCGACCTATGCGTGACCATAAAAAACAATGATTATTATCAGGATCAATTTTTACCGGACCCTGTGGTGCCGAATGTCGAATATCGGCTATTTTTTCCATCACCTTATCAGCATGGAATGACTCGGCCAGTTTGACGGCTTTGATAGCCAGATGTACTTGGAAATAGGCGGCTTCCCAGCACATTGTCGTCACCTCATCCTGACCATAGGTGGCCTTATATTCCTTGACGATTTCCTGGTTTATCGGGGTTTCAACTGACTGGAAATAAGGCGCGGCGGTGTAGTGTCCAAAACCTGCCTTAATTCCCATCGCCTGAATTTCTGTTTCGGTCGTTGTCAGGCTGGCAATGGGAATAGGTTTATCGGCATTTAATTCCAGCATGGCTTGATAAAAATACTCGATGCTTTTGCCGACAAAGTTAGAGAAGACAAACTCGGGATGTTTTGAGCTGACCCGCCTGGCAACCTCATAGACAGCTTCTTTGTTGGTTTCTAATGGCAGAAACATTTCTGATATGACGTCACCATCTGATGTTTCGATGAGTTCACGCATGATGCGGTTAATCTCACGAGGCCAGATATAATCGGAGCCAACCATGCAGACGCGTTTACCGACGTTTTGAAGCATGTATTGGGCAAGTTGAACACAACCTTGATTTGGTGCCGCACCGGTATAAACGACATTCGGTGCATACTCAAATCCCTCATATTGCGTTGGGTAAAAAAGTAAAACATCGTAACGCCCGATAATCGGTAGCATGGCTTTGCGGCTAGCGGATGTATAGCCCCCGAAGATAAGTTTGACGTTATCTTCAACAATCAGCTTTTGTGCAAGTGGGCCATAATTTTCTGGAACAGATTGGGGATCAACACAAATAGGATGGAGTTGTTGACCATTGATGCCGCCCTGACGATTGATCCTATCAATTGCCAGCAGGGTTGCCCTGAGCATGGTCTGTTCTGGATTAGCTGTGACACCTGTCTGAGAAAAAATGACACCAACAGGGATTTCAGCGGGGTACGTATTCGACATTAAAAACCTCATGTAATACCAGGCATAGAGCCATAAATGTTATTCATTCTGCGTTTTTGCAGAATCTGTACCCAGAATTCGGGTAGATAAACAGCAATTGATAATGAGTTTCTAAATGTCTATTTCAGTGGACCATACCGCTTTGTTGTTGTCAATTCGCTTCTGAATATAAAACAAACGATTCGGATGACACGCAAAAATGGTGCGATGTTTATGAGCTTTGCACCAAAATTAAACAATCTTTTTACAAAAATAAAAGTCAATTTTTGTAACTTGTTGTTTATTTTGTGATATTTGTCTTTGGCATAAATTGTGCCTAAACCCTAAGTGAGGATTGATAGTTATTCTGCATGAGATAACTGCCCGCAAAAGCGCGTTCAGTTATATATTCATCATCCAGAATCTCCAAAAGCGGAGTGTGATTATCTGTCTCTAAATGTCATGTTATTTTTCGAGCGAAAGGGCTCCCTAATTTATTAGGGGGCCCTTTTTGCGTTTTAAGGGGAAGCATTAATGAAATTACTAAAAAATCTTAAGGCAACTATTGCGGTTGTTGCCTTTAGTTTACCGTTTATCGGGCAAGCGAGTGCGGCCGATGAAATTAAAGTGGGCGTACTTTTTTCACTAACGGGTGGCTTGTCTATTGTAGAAAAGTCTCTGTCTGATGCCACCTTAATGGCAATTGATGAAATCAATGCCAATGGTGGTGTTGACGGTAAGATGATCAAACCTATCGTAGAAGATGGCGCGAGTGATCCTAAAACATTTAATGAAAAAACAAGCAAACTGGTGATTCGTGATCGTGTCGTTACCGTCTTTGGTGGTTACACTTCAGCTAGTCGTAAAGCGATGCTACCTGTTATCGAAAAACGTAAAAACCTATTGTTTTACCCTACTTTTTACGAAGGATATGAGTGCTCAAAAAATGTCATTTATACCGGCTCTGTTCCTAACCAGCAGTTGAATAATTACATTCCTTATTTGGTTAATAAGTTAGGTAAGAAGAAGTTCTTCATTGTTGGCTCTAACTACTTATTTCCAAAAGAAATGGCAAAAGTGGCTAAAAAGTTAATTGAAGAGAATGGTGCTGAATGGGTGGCAGACGAATATCTGGAGTTAGGCCATTCTGAATGGGGCTCAATGGTCAAAAAAATCAAAGACAGCGGTGCTGATGTTGTGCTGTCGAACGTGGTAGGTGACTCTGTCATTTCTTTCTATCGTGAATATTTCAACCAGGGTATTTCACAAAAAGATATTCCTATTGCCTCAACTGTGACCTCTGAAATTGAGGTGGCGGCATTAGGTGGTAAATATGCTGCCGGTAGTTATACCTCATTCCCTTATTTCCAAGCTATTGATACCAAAGAAAATCACGACTTCATCAAACGTTATCGTGCTTATGTTAACGATCCGAATGCTGTCACACACGTCACTATGGTTGCAGCATATGAGAGTGTTTACGAGTGGGCTAAAGCGGTAGAAAAATCGGGTAAAACCAAACCACGAGACATCATGGAAGCGGCAAAAGGGGTATCTATAGATGGACCTATGGGCGTGATGACAGTAAGTCCTGAAAACCTTCATAACTCGATGACGCCTCGTATTGCTCAATGGCAAGAAGATGGTCAGGGCAAAATCGTCGATGAATATGATGTGCCATTACAACCATTACCTTATTCCGCCTACGGTGAAACAGCTGACAATCTGTTCTGCACCGTGTCCGGTTTGGACAGTTCTAAATTGTAATTATTTATATCCTTACGGCCTGTCACCTCAAGGTGAACAGGCCGGTAAGAGGAGAATTTTAATATGTTAGATACTGTATTCATTGGGCTAAGTATTGGCTCTATCTTGCTATTGGTCGCATTGGGTTTATCCATAGTCTATGGCTCGATGGGGGTCATTAATATGGCTCATGGTGAATTAGTCATGATGGGTGCCTATACCACCGTACTGGCTCAAACCTATTTAGGTTTTAATCTGTTTGCAGCTATTCCTTTAGCTTTTCTCGTCTGTGCTGGTTTGGGGTTACTCATTGAAAAGCTGGTGATTCGTCGCTTATATAACCGGCTGTTTGATACTTTGCTGGCGACATGGGGGGTGGCTATTTTACTACAGCAAGCTATTCGTCTTGAATTTGGTTTGTCTTTTTTCGGCATCCATATCGATGGCCTTGGACCAGGGCTACAGTCTGTGACTCTGCCCGAGATCATGACAGAGTCATTTACTGTAGGTGAGTTTGTTATTCAGCCTTATAGAACATTTATCATTTTAGTGTCTGCACTGTTGGCATTGTTGACGTGGTTTGTGATGTATCGCACCCGAATAGGTCAACAAGTAAGAGCAATCATGCGTAATCCTGATATGGCAGCGGCCTGTGGCATCGATGTCAAAAAAGTGAATGCCTTAACCTTTGCTTATGGTGCCGGATTGGCTGGTGTCGCTGGTGTCATGATGTCTGGGTTTAAAACCGTTATGCCTGATATGGGCAGCTCACTGGTTGTCGATGGCTTTTTAGTGGTTGTTGTTGGCGGTGTTGGCAGCTTAGTGGGGTCGATTGTCGCCTCTGGCATTCTTGGTCAGTTAAACGGCGTGGTTGCTTTCTTTAGTAACGATATTATTGCTAGGGCAGTTGTTTTTGCGGCTGTTATCGCCATCATTATCTGGCGTCCCCGTGGCTTATTTAACTACAAGGGGCGTTAATGATGAAATTGACATATTCACACCTGAAAATAATGGTTTACGCCATATTTATCGCGATCATCCTGTCTCTGCCTTTATTTTTAGATGAGTTCTGGCTAAACCGCACAGCAAAATATTTAATTTACGGCATGTTAGGTGTCGCTATTTCATTGAGTTGGGGCTATGCCGGCATTTTGAATTTAGGGCAGGGCCTGTTCTTTGGCGCTGGGGCATACATGTTAGGCATGAGTCTGAAGTTAGCCAGTCCCACCAGTATGGAACAAGGTGGGCAGACACCAATTCCTGACTTTATGATGTGGAATGCGGAGCCTGATGCGGTGATTGATCTCTGCTGCATCAAT
Source organism: Methylophaga sp. (assembly GCA_002706095.1). Taxonomy (GTDB): domain Bacteria; phylum Pseudomonadota; class Gammaproteobacteria; order Nitrosococcales; family Methylophagaceae; genus Methylophaga; species Methylophaga marina. Next base: position 368,245 of record PAJP01000021.1, read on the forward strand.
GATGTCTCATTCTTATGGATGCCATTTCAATCACAAAGCTTTGGCATCTTTATGGCTATCGCCTTACCTGTCCTTGTTGCCTGGCTGATAGGCACGATCATTTTCCGTAAAGGCATTGCGGGTGTTTTCATTTCGATTATTACATTAGCCATGGTGTTATTGGCTCGCCTGTTAGTCGTTGATGCACAGTCTTTTACCGGCGGTTTTAACGGCTTAACGGATCTGGCCTGGTTTAAGATAAATGGTTATGAGTTTGATCCCTATACGGTCGGTACTTATTACCTGGTTGCCATCTCACTAGTGATTGTCTTGCTTATCACTCGAGTATTAATCAATAGTCGGGCAGGCTTGATATTACAAGCTATTCGCGACGATCAGAATCGAGCTAAATACCTGGGTTTTGATGCTGCATCGTATCAGACCTTTTTCTTCTGCGTGTCAGCGGCTATCTCTGGATTTGCAGGGATGTTGTATGTCATTACCGCAGAGTTTGCATCACCTACATTTATGGATTTGTCCTTCAGTATCGCCATTGTGATCTGGGCAGCAGTGGGTGGACGTGCTTCTATCTTAGGTGCCTGTATAGGTGCCATTTCTATCTCGATGTTAGGGGCCTCGGTGAGTGAAAGCGAGCTGTTTGTTGAATCGTGGCAAGCCATTCTGGGGTTATTCTTTGTTTTGGTGGTGTTGTATATGCCAAAAGGCTTGGCCGGTATTGCTCATGGGATTTGTAGAAAACTAACTGTAAACCGGGGGGAAGGCTGATGAAAGCTGAAAATCGTGATCTTTATATCGATGGCTTAGGAGTTAACTTCAGTGGCTTCCAGGCAGTAAATAATTTCAGCATGGTCGTAAAACACGGTGAAATGCGTGTGCTTTTAGGCGCTAATGGTGCGGGTAAAACGACATTGATGGATATGATTTGCGGTAAAACCCAGTCAACGGCGGGCAGAATTTTTCTTGGTGATAAGGAGATCACCAATAAACCACCACATTTAATTGCTCGTTTGGGGATAGGGCGTAAATTTCAGATCCCCAGCGTTTTTAAAGAGCTTTCTGTGTTGCAGAATCTGTCAGTGGCAGCAATGCAGGAAAGTACAGTACTTGCCAATTTAGGCTCAATGAAACGACGAGTTGATCATGAGCGTATGAACGAGGTGATGTCGATGACTAATCTCGAAAACAAAGCACATGAGCTGGCCGAAAATCTCTCCCATGGTGAAACGCAATGGCTTGAACTTGCCATGCTGATTATTCGTAAGCCTCAAGTGATCTTACTTGATGAGCCCACAGCCGGTATGACTGCGGATGAAACACTTAAAACCTCTCAAATTATGAATAATCTGAAAGGCCAACATACGATTATTGCTGTTGAGCATGATATGGCATTCGTTCGTGAAATTGCCGACAAAATTACTGTGATGCATCAAGGAGAGTTTTTGGCTGAAGGCCACATCAGCGATATAGAAAATAACCAGGCAGTGAAAGATGCTTACCTGGGAAGTGGGGGCATTCACTAATGTTGACGTTGCAATCAGTAAACAGTTTTTATGGTGGCAGCCATATTTTGCACGATATTAATTTCAGCCTGGAAACGGGCAAGATTTTATCGGTATTAGGCCGTAACGGGGTAGGCAAGAGTACCTTGCTAAAAACACTGATGGGATTGACCAGCTCCATGACAGGGAGTTTGACACTCAATGAGCTTGAGCTTGGTGATCAGACAACCTTCTATCGGGCACGTTCAGGGATGGGATATGTACCTCAAGGTCGTGAAATCATTCCAGACTTTTCGGTGAAAGAAAATATTTTGATGGGACGATTTGCTGACCAATCCAGTAAGGCAGAGATTCCGGATATTGTGCCAGAGCTATTCCCTTATTTAATGGATAACCTGGATAGGGCGGGTGGATTGTTATCTGGCGGCCAGCAGCAGCAATTAGCTATTGCCAGAGCCATAGCTACCAATCCTCAGGTGCTATTACTGGACGAGCCTACCGAGGGTATTCAACCCAATATCGTTGAGCAAATAGAAGACTGCATTCTCAGACTGAATAAGGAGCTGGACTTAACTATTATTCTTGTCGAGCAGAATATCCGTTTCGCGAAGAGGGCTTCTGATGAGTTTCTTATTCTGGATAACGGACGCCTTGTTTGTCAGGGAAGCGGTAATGAACTGACCGATGATCTGGCTAATCAGTATTTGACCATCTAAGACGAATATGAGGATAAATAAATGCTTGTCTTAAACGACATTATCGGCAGTGTGAACGACGAAGACATTGCTGAGAAACTTCATCATCACGGACATCATGACCGTATTGAATTCATTCGAATGAATGTAGCTGATACCGCACGTAGTCGGCAGAAAGTTGTGACGGATAAAGGCACTGAATATGGGATAGCCCTATCCCGTGATAAGCGCTTATATAACGGTGCGGTATTGCTCATGGATGAGCAGCGGGCTGTGGTGATACGGGTCAATGAAGAAGAATGGCTTCGATTATCTCCTGTCAGTGCCGATGCCGCATTAGAGCTTGGTTACAACGCAGGTAATTTGCACTGGCGTATACGGTTTGATGGTGCTGATCTGCTGGTGGCTCTGGAAGGGCCTGCACAACGTTATATCGACAGGCTTAGCGGGCTGATTGATGCCAATCGTGTGACTGTCGTTCAACCTTGACTACGACTGTACCAGAAGAAATGACCTCTTCAGCATTAGCCATGTTGAGCATGATGCAGTTTGGAGATAGCCAATTTCCAAGTGGCAGCTTTGCTTTCTCAAATGGCCTGGAGACCTTATTCAACGACAATAAGATCAAAGGTCCAGAACAAATATATGACTTGATTACAGTGCAGCTTAAGGGGCGTTGGAACAGTTTGGATCGTGTCGCCTTATGCCATGTCTATCGGCAAGCAGAGAATCTGGATGCTATCAACGCGATTGATAATGAAGTTGAAGCCTTAAGCCTTTCTGCTGGATTAAGAACAGGATCGAAACGGAATGGCGCTGCATTATTAGGTATCCATGCACGGTTAGGCACACCCTTGAGTGCGGAATATCGGCAACGTGTTATGGAAAAAAAAGCACCCGGACATATTCCTGTCGTCCAGGGTTTAATGTTTCGTCATTGTGGATTAACGGAGCTGCAGGCACAGATAGCAAGTGCCCATGGCTTATGCAATGACATGCTGGGTGCCTGCATGCGGCTGGGCAAACTAGGTCATATTCATGCTCAGTTGATACGTCAAAAACTGTCTTCTTTTATTGCCTCACTTCTCGAACAGCCTGTTTCAGATGAACAACTTATGCATAGCTATGTGCCATTAACTGAAATTGCGGCAATGCGTCATGAAATCAGTGACCAACGGCTATTTGCCAATTAACTATTTAAGGAGAAATTATGTATTTAACTCCATCAGAACTTGAACGTTTAACCATCTATACCGCAGCAAAACTTGCACAAGAGCGGCGTGAGAGAGGGTTAAAACTGAATTACCCAGAGGCCACAGCACTGATCGTTAATGAAGTGCTTGAAGGTGCACGGGATGGTCGTACTGTGGCAGAGCTGATTAGTTTTGGCAGCACCATTCTGAGTACTGATGATGTGTTACCAGGGGTCAGTGACATGATGCACATATTGCAAGTGGAAGGTGTTTTTCCAGATGGTTCTAAATTAGTCACCATACATGATCCTATCCGTTCAGGAGAGCAAGAGGTCCCTGACTACCCTATTCCTGGCGAGCTATTTCCAGCAGAAGGCGAAATTGAACTGAATGCAAAGCGTGAAAAACGCACTCTTCGGGTGGCGAATACCGGTGACAGACCGGTACAGATTGGCAGTCATTACCATTTTTTTGAGGCGAATAAAGCCTTGGAATTCGATCGTGAAGCCGCATTTGGAATGCGTTTGGATATTCCTGCCGGCACAGCAGTAAGGTTTGAGCCAGGCCAGGAAAAAGAATGCATTTTATGTGAGTTTGGTGGCGAAAAAGCACTGTATGGCCTTAATGGACTGACCAATGGTTTAGCTGATGATGAGGCGGTGAAACAAGCGGCACTGAACAAAGCCAAGCAAGAAAATTATTTAGGAGCATAACGATGGCAATAATGAGTCGTAAAGAATATGCAGAAATGTATGGACCAACCACCGGTGATGGTATTCGCCTTGGTGATACCAATTTAATCGCTGAGGTGGAGTACGATTTCACCGTGTATGGTGATGAGTGCCTTCATGGTGGTGGTAAAACACTGCGAGATGGCATGGGAATGACCTCAGGGCTGGGAAGTGAAGACGGTACATTAGATATGCTGTTATGTAATGCTCTGGTAATCGATCCTGTCATTGGCATTGTGAAAGGCGATGTTGGTATTAAAGATGGCAAGATAGTGGGCATTGGTAAAGCCGGTAATCCAGCCACTATGGATGGAGTAGATCACAACTTATTAGTGGGGCAATCGACCACAGTAAGAGATGCCGAAGGGCTAATTGCCACACCGGGTGGCATTGATGTGCACGTCCATTTTGATAGTGCTCAGTTATGTGACCATGCCATTGCTGCAGGCATTACCACCTTGTTCGGTGGATCGTTGGGACCTATCACCGTAGGGATTGATTGTGGCGGGGTATTTAATGTAGGAAAAATGTTACAGGCGGCCGAAGATTTCCCTGTTAATTTTGGTTTTCTGGGAAGAGGTAACTCATGTAAACCTGAGTCTTTATATGAGCAGATTGAAGGCGGTTGTGTTGGTCTGAAAATCCATGAAGACTGGGGCGCCATGCCTGCTGTTATTGATACCTGTCTTAATGTCGCTGATGAACTGGACTTTCAGGTTCAAATCCACACCGATACCTTGAATGAAAGTGGCTTTTTAGAAAATACATTGGCGTCTATTAAAGGGCGAACTATCCATATGTATCACACTGAAGGCGCTGGCGGAGGTCATGCTCCGGATATTATTTCTGTTGCAGGTGAGGCCAATTGTTTGCCTTCATCAACTAACCCAACAAATCCGTTTACCCGTAATACGTTTGATGAACATCTGGATATGACTATGGTCTGCCATCATCTTAGCCCGGCTATTCCAGAGGATGTCGCCTTTGCCGAAAGTCGGATTCGTGCTCAAACCATTGCTGCTGAAGATATTCTGCATGACATTGGCGCCATCTCCATGCTCGGGTCAGATAGTCAGGGAATGGGACGTATTAATGAAGTGATAACCCGAACCTGGCAATTAGCCAGCAAAATGAAAGATCAACGCGGCAGGCTGGAGACAGAAAAATCACGTATTGGTGATAACGAACGCATCAAACGCTATATCGCTAAATATACGATTAATGCAGCGAAAAGCTTTGGTGTGGCTGAGCATATTGGCTCATTGGAACCAGGCAAAATGGCGGATGTTGTTCTTTGGCGACCAGCCATGTTTGGGGTTAAACCTGAAATCATCGTGAAAGGTGGTTTTATTGCTTATGGTGCAATGGGTGACAGTGCGGCGTCATTAATGACCTGTGAACCAATCATAATGCGTCCTCAATGGGGTGCTTTTGGTGTTGCCAAACAAAAACTGAGTGCTAATTTTGTGAATCCATTGGCGATTGAAAAAGGATTAGCTGAGAAGCTGGAGTTGAAAAAAACCTTACTGCCGGCCACGGGGACTCGAAATCTCACCAAAAAAGACATGTTACATAACGATGCCTGTCCTGAGATGTCTGTTGACCCACAGACTTTTGATGTTCATATCAATGGTGAGCTGGCTTATTGCGAACCCTCTAGCGAACTTCCACTAACACAAAGGTATATCCTGCGATGAACACATCTTTTGACTTAAATTCATTAGCCGGGCCAGCCAGAGTTGGTATTGGTGGTCCGGTTGGTTCTGGTAAAACAGCGTTAATTGAAAAGCTTATTCCAGCATTTCAGCAACGGCAGATTGAAATTGGCATTATTACCAATGATCTGGTGACCAAAGAAGATGCTGAGAGATTGAGAAAAAGTGGTTTGATCGATCCTGAACGGGTCATGGCTGTTGAAGCCGGGGCTTGTCCTCACACGGTCATTCGGGAAGATCCGACGTTAAATATAGAAGCCTCTGAACAGATGACCATTAACTTTCCTGAGATTGAATTAATTCTGATTGAAAGTGGAGGAGATAATCTGGCTTCTACTTTCTCTTTGGATCTGGTTGATCAATGGATGTTTGTGATTGATGTCGCTGGTGGTGATGATATACCGCGTAAAAAAGGGCCTGGCGTTTTACAAAGCGATCTCTTGATTATTAATAAAAAAGATCTGACGCCCTATGTCGGTGTCGATTTTGACGCTATGTATTCTGAAGCAAAAAATGTTCGTGAAAACAGACCCGTTGTGGCGATTAATAGTCGCTCAGGAGAGGGCGTTGAACAAGTGGTTGATTACATCGTTTCCAGTTTATTGTTTAATAAAGCAACGTCATAGGTAGACACATGCGAAGCGAAGATTTTTCACCTTTCGATAATCCTGCTGTCACGCCGATGGGTATCAATACGATGCAATCACGTAAGGCGCGTGCAGAACTCAGATTTACAAAAAATACGTCAGGTAACACCTTTATTTCTCATCAGCATGCGGAACATCCTTTCCATATCACCCGGCCTTATCATTACGAACGAGATCCGGAGGGTATGGTGACACTGTATCTGCAGTCATCCTCTGGTGGTATTTATCGAGGTGATGATTTAAGTATGGATGTGCTTTTGGAAGAACAGGCACAGCTTCACCTGACAACACAAGCCAGTACGATTGTGCATAACACGCGAGGTATTAAAGCAAGGCAGTCTGTTGATCTGGTATTAGGAAAAGGCAGTTATTGTGAGTACATTCCTGATCCCACGGTGTTATTTAGTGGTGCCGCTTTTTGCTCAAATATTCAGATTAAATTAGGAGAAGGTTCAAAAATTTTGTTTACCGATAGTTTTATGTGGCATGACCCCAGTTACAAACTCGTCACCGAACAGGGGGAACATGCTTTTGCTGGTTATGATGGCAATATAAAAGTTGTCGATCAGCATATGAATCTATTAGTTCTGGAGCGATTCCGACTGGAAGGAAAAGACGTACTCCAGCATAACTGCGCTATTCACGATTCTTTTCGTGCACAAGGTTCACTTTTTATCATTGACCAGTCGCCGTCATTAAATTGTGTTCTTGGAGCGATACGGGAAGGCTTATCGCATTTTAATGATATCTATGCTGGTGCTTCAGAGTTACCTAATAATAGCGGCATTATTATTCGTTTTTTGGCGAAAGATGGTATCGCTCTTCAAAAAGCATTGAATATGAGTTGGTCCATTTCGCGAGAGCAGTTAACCGGTACTATTCCTAAGTTAAGACGCAAATAGCTTTTAGTATTGATCCTTGTCATATCAATACGATGCTGGCGTTTTGCCTGGCGAGCATCATTTTCAGGCAAGAAAAATACGGGGTATAGTCTTATTACGGATAGATGGATGATGATGTGAGGCTCTATGAAGATGAGTTCATCAAAAAGTAGCGTTACAGCATGGCATACCTTGAGTGTCGATTCTTCATTTGAAACATTAAATACTTCAGCAGCAGGACTGGATTCGCAGGAGGCGGGTGAGAGGCTTTTTCATTACGGCAAAAACAGTCTGCCAACAGCAAAAAAACGCAGTGCTGTTATCCGATTTCTCAGTCATTTTCATAATATTCTTATCTATGTATTGCTGGGGTCTGCAGTTGTTACTGCCGCTCTTGCCCATTGGATTGATACCGGTGTCATCCTGGCCGTTGTTATGGCTAATGCGATTATTGGCTTTATTCAGGAGGGTAAAGCCGAATCAGCTATGGGGGCGATCCAACAAATGCTGGCACCGGTTGCCCATGTTATTCGTGGTGCTGAACGAGTCAGTATTGAGGGTGAAGAGCTGGTTCCGGGTGATATTGTCTTGATTGAAGCAGGCGATAAAGTCCCTGCGGACTTACGCTTATTTGATGCCCATGGCTTATCTATACAAGAGTCAATTCTGACAGGTGAATCTGTAGCGGTAGAAAAACTGACCCGTTCAGTTGAAGAGCAAGCAGCGCTCGGTGACCGAAGTTGTATGGCCTTTTCTGGAACACTGGTGGCTTCTGGACAGGGGAAAGGCATTGTTGTTGCTACTGGTGAAAATACTGAGATTGGTCGTATCAGTAGTTTGCTTTCAGAGGTAGAGACGTTAACAACGCCGCTCATCAGGCAGATGAATGTGTTTGCTAAATGGTTAACGCTGATTATTCTGGTACTCGCCTCACTACTGCTGGTTTTTGGTTATCTCTTTACTCAGCATGATCTTGCTGTGATGTTTATGTCCGTTGTGGGGTTGTCTGTAGCGGCTATTCCGGAAGGTCTCCCAGCGGTGTTGACAATTACGTTGGCCATTGGCGTTCAGGCTATGGCCAGACGTCAGGCCATAGTTCGTCGCTTACCCGCGATTGAAACATTAGGTTCGGTGTCTGTGATTTGTTCTGATAAAACCGGCACATTGACTCGAAATGAAATGATGGTGGCCACGGTTGTGACTTCTCAGCACGCGTTTAGTTTAGAGGGTGAGGGCTATAATCCTGAAGGTGATTTGAAGTTAAATGAACGGTGTATTTCACCAACAGAGCATAGTGTATTAGAAGAAATGGCACGTGCGGCCGCGCTGTGTAATGACGCTGCGCTAGTAGAAAAGTCGGGCGTCTGGTATAGCGAAGGTGATCCCATGGAAGGCGCTTTATTGTCTTTTGCTGGCAAAATGAATCTCGATGTCAGGCTGGAAAAATCCGTATGGAAACGAAGTGATGCGATCCCATTTGATGCCCGCCACCGTTTCATGGCAACGCTAAGTCATGACCATCAACATCATGCCTGTATTTTTGTTAAAGGTGCGCCGGAGCGCTTATTAGAAATGTGTGGTAGCCAGCGCAGCAATGATGGCAAAGTCGAACCACTAGATATGTCCCATTGGCAGCAACAAATGCTGACTATTGCAGCAAAAGGCCAACGCGTGCTGGCGTTTGCCATTAAACCGGTTAAGACTGACTATACTGTTTTGGAGCAGGATGATCTAAACGAGTCGCTGATTATGTTAGGACTGGTCGGCATGATTGATCCTCCTAGATCGGAAGCCATAAGCGCTGTGGCTGAGTGTCACCAGGCGGGTATTCGAGTGAAAATGATTACGGGCGATCATGCCGAAACCGCTGCTGCAATAGGTAAACAAATTGGCCTTAAGAATTCAGATAAAGTGCTGTCAGGACGAGATATTGATGGCATGGATGAGCAGCAGTTAAAAGCCAATGTGATTGATTGCGATATTTTTGCCCGTACCAGTCCTGAACATAAATTAAGACTTGTTACAGCGATGCAAGCTCATGAATTGACTGTCGCCATGACTGGTGATGGTGTGAATGATGCCCCTGCACTTAAACGTGCAGATGCCGGTATTGCCATGGGCCTAAAAGGTTCTGAAGCAGCAAAAGAAGCGGCTGAACTGGTACTGGCAGACGATAATTTTGCCACCATTGTGTCAGCGGTCCGTGAAGGGCGAACGGTCTATGACAACTTGAAAAAGATCATCAGCTGGACTTTACCCACTAATGCCGGTGAAGCCATGACGATCATTGTCGCTTTGCTGTTTGGTATGACTTTGCCTATTACACCGGTTCAGATTCTCTGGATTAATCTGATCACAGCAGTGACTTTAGGTATTGCTCTGGCTTTTGAACCGACAGAAGAAAATACTATGCGCCGACCTCCACGCTCACGAAATGAGTCATTATTAAGCACCGAGTTGTTGTGGCATATTGTCTTGGTCTCTTTGCTTTTCTTGGGTGGTGTTTACGGGATTTATCACTATGCTATCAGTCAGGGATATTCGGTTGAACTGGCCCGAACACTGGCCGTCAATACGCTAGTTGTAATGGAAATTTTCCACTTGTTTTTTATTCGGAATATTCACGGTACATCGATCACCTGGAAAGCTATCTGTGGCACAAAAGTCATTTGGCGAGTGGTTTTTGTGATTAGTTGTGCCCAGTTTGCTATTACCTATCATCCGTGGCTTCAGACTATTTTTGGTACCGAAAGCATTCCTTTTTGGGATGGCGTTCTGGTGATCGGTATTGGTGTGATGTTATTTATCATGATTGAAATGGAAAAGCAGCTGCGTCTTTTTGTGCGACGTGCCAGAGTATAAGTGAGTATGCGTGCTAATTAATTAAAGTGGAAGTTCAAGAGAAATCAATGTGTGGAGCAACGAATAAAAAGAAAACCGTTCTTCGAGACGAACGAGACAGGCGCGGGCTGCGGTTTCTGAGTGCTGAAACTCTGCACAATGGCGATCTGGTTTTTGAAGGACAAGATATAGGGCCTGTTGTTAAAGAGTTTTTTGGCTCCTCCGAGTATGAATGGCGATGGACTATAAAAGCTGAGCATGTGCCGATCATACAAAAAGCACTAGGTGAGGATGGATATATCATCAACTTGATTGAAACGCATTTTAACGATGAAAAATCAGCCGGTCTGTTGTCTTTTTTGGAAGAGCATAATATTCCTTATGAATCCTGGCATCGATATGGCGATTAGCTTTTATAACGTCTGAATTTCATTCGCTCGATTTTATCTATCGCTGCTCTAGTAAAGGTTCTAACTCAGGAAAAACAGTGTTTAGAATGACAGGCTGACCGTCCTTATTGGGATGCAAGCCATCAGCCTGCATCAAAGCTTTGTTAAGGGCGACACCTTTCAGCATAAAGGGCACATAAGCCAGTTGATATTCTTCGGCTAATTCTTTGTATAAATTAAAAAACATTTCTGTGTAGCGTTTGCCGTAGTTTTGTGGAATCTGGTTGCCCAACAGTAGCACTTTGGCATCAGTCTCATGTGCCGCTTTTATCATGGTTTCAAGATTGCTCTTGGTTTGAGTTAGTGGATAACCACGTAAAGCATCATTGGCACCCAGTTCTAAAATAATCCAACTCGGTTTGTGTTCTGACAGCAGTTGTTTAAAACGGGATAAACCGCCTTGGGTGGTTTCACCACTGACACTGGCATTGACGACCTTAATCTCTGGATTCGATTCAGATAATTGATTTTCCAGTAAACTAACCCAACCTAATTCTGGTCGTAGGTTGTAGGCAGCACTCAGGCTGTCTCCCATAACTAGCAATGTCGATGCTGAAGCAAGGTTACTCACCAATAAACTGATGAGTAATACGAGCCAATATTGTCTTTTAAAAAACATACAAACCTTCAAGAGTGAAAAACATGGCAGTTACAACTGCAATCAAAGTAAGCAATTTAACCCATACGGTCTCGGCGAATACAGGCGATTTGACCATTTTGAAAGGAATTAGTTTAGATATTCAGGAAGGTGAGTCTGTCGCCATAGTGGGGGCGTCTGGATCCGGTAAGTCGACCTTACTGGGCTTACTGGCAGGTCTAGATGTGAATACATCGGGTGAGATTTATCTTTATGATCATGCTTTCTCAGCCATGGATGAAGAACAACGAGCCTTACTTCGTGGGCAATATGTTGGCTTTATCTTCCAATCGTTCCACTTGTTACCGAGTTTGCAGGCGGTTGAAAATGTGATGTTACCAGCGGAGTTAAAAGGCGATAAAGACGCTCGTCAAAAGGCAGAAACCTTATTGGAAAAAGTAGGGCTATCGCATCGTTTAACGCACTACCCAAACCAGTTATCCGGTGGTGAGCAACAACGTGTTGCCATTGCCAGAGCTTTTGCATCCAGCCCGAAAATTCTGTTTGCCGATGAACCTACCGGCAATTTGGATGAGGGTAATGGTCGCATTATTATCGAGCAGCTTTTTGAGATGAATAAAGAGCAGGGTACGACACTGGTGATGGTGACGCACGATAACCATCTGGCAGAAAAATGTGATCGTCAACTCGTGATGTCTGCGGGTCAGCTGGTGGAAAAAAACTAATGCAATTTGCCTTACGATTACTGCTGCGTGATATCCGTAGTGGCGACATTCTAACGTTGATTTTTGCGTTGATTATTTCCGTCAGCACCGTCACTGCGATTAGTTTATTTATTGATCGCCTACAACTGTCATTTGAAAGCGAGTCAGCCAATTTAATGGCGGCAGATCGCTTGATTAGCTCTGATGATGCGATACCTGACAACTGGCAAACAAAAGCCGATGAGCTGGGGCTGAAACAGGCGCAACGTACCTCATTCCGTACCATGATATTTGCTGGTGATAATTTACAACTTAGTCAGGTCAGTGCGGTAACAGCACTTTATCCTCTCAAAGGTGTTTATCTGGTTGACGATACTTTGTTCGGTACCGGGTATGAATATACTCAGCCTCCACAGCCGGGGAAAATATGGCTGTCTTCACGCCTCGCTAGTTTATTAGGCGTCAAGATTGGTGACCAGATTGAGGTGGGCGAGACAAGCTTAACCGTCAGTCACTTTCTGGTCAGAGACCCCAATGCCAGTAGTTCGGCGTTTGCTATATCACCTCGTGCGGTGATTAATATGGCCGATCTGGCAGCAACACAAGTCATTATTCCTGGCAGTCGGGTACGTTACAGCCTGTTACTGGCTGGTGATAAGGACTTACTAGATCAATATGAATCATGGGTAACGCCACAGCTTAATGATGGTCAACGCTGGCGTACGCCGACACAAAAAGGCGAGCGTATCGGTGACACTATTGGTAAAGCACAATCCTTTTTATTATTAGCTGGAACACTCGCGGTTATTCTGTCTGGGATTGCTATGGCCTTAGCTTCATCTCGGTTTGTAAAACGCCATTTGATGCAGGTCGCCGTGTTAAAAACACTAGGCGCGACACCGAAAAAGCTAGTGCAGGTATTCCTTATTCAGTTTATCGCCCTGTTTGTAATAGGGGCAGGTATTGGTCTGGCAGCTGGGTGGGCAGGGCAACTGATTATTTCATCCATGCTGGCGGGGCTAATGTCGACCGCTTTGCCCGAGCCTTCATTAAGTCGCTTATGGCTGGGTGTGGCGACAGGGCTGGTTTCTATGCTGGCATTTTGTTTTCCATTGATGCAGCGTCTGATTAAGGTGTCACCGATGTCGGTGTTGCAGCCAGGTTTTAAAGTAGAACAAAACACGGTCATTATTTATGGCATTGGTTTTGTCGGTATGTTTGGTTTGATGTGCCTGTATACAGGCGGCTTAATTCTACCGAGCATTATGATGTTAGCCATTGTCGGCATTGGCGTTTTAGTTGCCTTACTGGGTTATAGCGTATTTAGCTTCGGCCGTTCACTCACCTCCGGCGCTACCAGTGGCTGGCAGATAGGCTTTGCTGCTTTATATCGTCGATTGTTGCCCAACTTATTTCAGTTATTAGTGTTTACGCTGATCATTATGCTGGGGCTGATATTAGTTGGAGTGAAATCGAACCTGATTTCAGACTGGCAACAGCAGTTGCCGGCAGATGCACCTAATCACTATTTGTTTAATGTTCAGGCCGATCAGATTGAGCAGATAGATAAGGTCACTGATTCATTGAATATTAAACGTTCAAACTGGTACCCCATGATTCGCGGTCGTGTCACCACTATCAATGATACAGCGGTGCAAACGCTTTACCCTGAAGATAAACCTGAGCCGGAACTGTTTGAACGTGAGTTAAACCTGACCTGGTCTGAGGAAATAGGTAAGGGTAGCAAGTTGCTTGAGGGTGACTTTAATGCCGATGGACTCTCTATCGAGCAACGGGTGATGCAAGAAGCGAATTTGAATATGGGCGACAAACTCACCATTAATATTGGTGGCAATGAGATTACTTTACCTATCACCTCAGTACGAGAGGTCGACTGGGGTTCAATGCAGCCAAATTTCTATTTGATTTTGCCAAAACAAGCTCTAGCAGACTATCCCGCTAACTTTGTCAGCAGTGTGTTTATCAGCCAGCAAAATGCACAACCTTTTTATAAAGCCATGTCACAGTTTCCTACAGTCTCGATGTTGAATGTCGGTGATTTATTAAAACAAGTGCAAACGGTAATAGGACAATTGTCACAAGCTATTCAGCTAGTGTTGCTGTGCATATTAAGTGCCGGTGCGTTGGTATTACTGGCGAGTGTTCGCTCAACACTAGAAGAGCGTCTGGAAGAGGGGGCTTTATTACGTGTGCTGGGTGCTAAAAAATCTTTGGTACAACAAGCCTTATTTGTCGAGTTCGGCGCACTGGGATTATTCTCAGGACTGATTGCTGCCGCTGGAGCCGAAGCCTGCCTGTATGGTTTACAGGTATTTGTCTTTAAAGCAGAAGCAAGTTGGCATCCTTTGTTGTGGAGTTTAGGACCACTAATTGGTGTAGTCGTTATTTCCGCAATCGGTTTATTTGCCAGCAGAAAAGTATCCAGCGTGCCACCGATGCATTTATTACGGGAAGTGTAATTAAGACCTAAGCAAAGTTAGATTTGTGATAGCGACAATAACGAGTTCATCCGTATAAATCATTATCTGAAGATATCTAAGGACTGGCTCTATTTTTTCATCATCAGTTCAAGACTCTGGCCTTATAATTCCATGGATAAGAAATTACTTCTATTAATAATCAATATGTTAAAGTCATTGAAAAGGAATTATAAGGCGGCCTGTTTAATATGTTTTATGGGGCCGGTGGCCTCATAAAACATACTGTTAAGCGCTAGGAGAAACAATGAGCCTCGAAGTAGCAAAGAGCAGAATCGATCTTTTAGAGCATTTTGATTATTCATTAAGGCTCTTTGAAAGCAATTACCAAGAGCTTTTATCTGTAATTGACTTTATGTGTAATGAGAGGGTTGGTCTTGAATTGTTTGCAGTAGTGAACCGCTGGAAACTAAATGAGGTGTTAACTCATCTCGGCTTTAAGCTACACAATTATGTTTGTGCAGCAAAATCGTTAGTTGATCACTCAAGAGTGCTGTATAGAAGGGTTTATAAAGAAAATGCCCCGAAATTTGATGACTATGAAACTGAGGTTAAAAATCGGTTTGAAGAAAACCCATTAAGTAAGTTTGTTGAATTTTTAAGAACTTACTGCCAGCACGAAAAACTTCCATCAATTGGCACATCAATGAGTTTTGACTCTCAATCTGATGAAGGCTTTATTTTCAAAGTCAGCATTGACTCTTCTGAATTATTAAAGTCAAGCAGCATTAAATCGTTACCCAAAAAATTCATCAGAGAACAAGGTGAAAGTATTGATCTAAAAGACACTATTAAAGAATATCATTCACAAATTATAGATTTCTATCAATGGGTACGAGATAGGCAGCAAGAAGTTCATGCCGAAGATATTGTATTGGTGAACAACCATTTTCAATCAGAACGAATAAATGCCATCAATAACTTTATTAATTTATACTCAATTCATGAAAGTGCAGGCACAGTCAAAGAACAACTCTGCACAGTCTTGACTACAGACACATACAGAGAACTTGAGCAATACAAAGATGATGATGTTAAGTGGGTAGAAAGTGCAATAGATATCATTGAAAGTGATGTTGTACTTCCAGATTCCCTCAAAACATCTCTCAGAAATAAGGCAAGAGTAGGCGCTTAACAAGCAAATCCAGGTGACGCCCACGCGCACATGATTTGGGCGTTATGTGTCAGGGGATTAAATCTTGGAACAACTTGAGATTGTAAAAAGATATCTAGAAAGAGTTGAAGCAATATATAAAGGAGTTCCATTATTGCCAAGTGATAATAAGGAATATTATGACGATGACGTCATATCATTCTTCATTCATTGTTACCATGTTCGAGACTGGATAATCCACCTTAACAAGCTTGGCATCGGTGCGGCAGAAGTAGACGAATACATAAATAATAATAGAGCTTTAAGTGTATGCGCTGATTTAGCAAATGGCTCAAAACATTGTCGGCTTATACGAACAAAGCGTACTGAAGACCAACCGCACGTGAGCGGCCGAGAAAGATATACGTCAACGTACGGTGATGATCTTAGCGTTATGAAATGTAAATATCGGATTATGAGCAATAAACAAACTATTGATGCACTGGATTTGGCAAATGAATGCGTAGCATTGTGGGATGACTTTATTGCTAATTACAGAAGTATATAACCAAATCAATAGGATCAGAGTGTTTGATTTAACTTTATCAAGAGAGCCGTCAGTGCCTGCCCCCTTGATTGCCCAAAGCCACATCTACTGCGGGTGCTATGGCTTAATTATGGAATCATAATGAAGAAATTAATATTACTTATATTCATTTTTTACATATCAGGCTGCTCAAGTTTTGGTGGCTCTAAGGGGAGCCCCTTTAATGGTTTACACGATATAAAGCCAAATACTGGTCAAGTATATATATATCGTCCTTCTAGCTTTGTAATGGGAGGAGCTATACCAACAATAAAAATTGACGATGAAAAAGCAGAAGGGGTTCGCAATGGAAGCTATATGATTTATGAATTACTCCCAGGTGAACACAAATTTCAATTATCAAACAATGCTAACTGGTCTGCTGGCAACATAGATTTCGTAGTAAAAATTAAAGAAGGTAATAGATACTTCTACAGGCTTACAGCAAATGTAGATGATATAGCTGCACTTGGACAGTTTGTAACTGTGTCTATGGGGAGTAACCTTAATCAGGTCACAGAACAATTCGCTATTCGTGAAATGTCACAATTAAAGTTTACTAATGTGTGGCCATAACAATAAAGTCAAAAGGGATTGCCAATAAGTGGCGACCAATGGGGGCAGACTCTGACCAATCCCCACGAAATAGTTAATAAAAAAATCAATAAGGTCAGACTGTTTGATTTAACTTCAGCAAGGGAGCCGTCAGTGCCTGACTCCTTGATTACCCTTTGTTTTCAGGACTGATAGCAGCCGCAGGCGCCTAAGCCAGCCTTTTATATAGTTGGCTAATTAAACACACCACTTAACACAATAAACAAGAGAAAGAGAGTTGTCGCTAATGTCTAAAAACACATTTTCAGCCTTGCTAGTAGAGGATAAGGAGTCTCAAGCAAAGCTTACCAAACTGGAAAACGTGGATGCTTTACCGAATCAAGGTGGGGATCTTCTAATTCGCGTTACCCATTCCAGTTTGAATTACAAAGATGGGCTTGCTGTTACAGGCAAAGGCAAGGTGTTGAGGTCGTTTCCTATCGTTCCAGGAATCGATCTGGCTGGTGTGGTGGAAGACGCCGGTGAGAGCACAAAATTCAAAGCGGGTGACCAGGTTTTTGTCACTGGATGGGGTGTGGGTGAGCAGGTTTCCGGTGGCTATGCCGGATTTGCCAAGGTTAAGCCCGAATGGGCAGAGTTAATACCTGAAGGACTCAGCGCCATGCATTGCATGGCTTTAGGTACCGCTGGTTTTACGGCCATGCTAGCGACATTGTCGCTTGAAGATCACAATGTACTTCCCGACTCTGGACCAGTATTAGTGACAGGTGCCTCTGGCGGGGTGGGGTCCATCGCTATTTCGTTACTCGCTAAACGCCAGTATAACGTTGTCGCATCGACTGGCAGAATCGAAGAACAGGGAGACTATCTAAAGCGTCTTGGTGCGTCTGAGATCATTCACAGAGAAGAATTATCGTCGCCGAGTGGCAGACCTCTGGACTCTGAACGTTGGGCTGGTGCGATTGATTCAGTGGGTGGTGAAACCCTCGCTAGTATTCTTCGTCAAACTCAGTACCGGGGCAGCGTTGCCGCCTGTGGTTTAGCCGGTGGGGCCAGTCTGCCGAGTACCGTGCTGCCATTCATACTGCGTGGTGTGAACTTGTTAGGCATTGATTCCGTAATGTGTCCGTCTTGGTTGCGGAAAAGAGCGTGGAGTCGCATGTCAGAAGACATCGATCTGAAGACCTTGGAACAACTGATTCAAGTGATTCCGCTTGATGCGGTCCCCGATGCTGCTCAGCAGATTCTTGCCGGAAAAATTCGTGGCAGAATCGTGGTGGATATGAGCTTGTGAATGCGATGATGCATGCAATAAACGGTGATACCAAATGCTAACAGCCAGGCTGTTAGCCGCCGTTAAGCTCAGTGTTTCCAGGCCAGGATAAACCGAATTTCATAGCGAAATGAGGTCGTTTTCTAATTAACTCCAATGTCGGTTATTAAGCAGTGATGCCTCGTTTGTAGTCATAAATGCGTCAATGTATTTATGGCTAACATCGTCAACAAATTTTAATGAGATAACGCTACACTTAGCTAGATTAGTGATGCGCAAGCAGTTTAAATATTTGTAATACATTGGAGGTATTTCTATGCTTACTGAACAACAACGGGCTGTTATCCCTCATCAATTATTAGTCTTTAACCTGTTGGTTTTTAATCTGCTTATCCCAATAGGTTCGTTGTTACTGGGAATGGAATTTTTATTGCTACCCATAGCCAGTGTCTGTTCCTTATCGGTCATTTTTTATATTTGGTATCGGTCGAAACATGTTCATCAAACACCGCTGATTAATGCTCACTGGTATATCGTGTGGAAACGCTGTCGTATTGTTTTAATTGCCTACTGTATTTCAATTTCTATCGGTTTGGTGTGTGGTCTGATGGCGTCATTTCAACATGACACACAATTACGTTCCATCATGATGATCGCGTTTATACGCATCGCGATTGTGCCTTCATTGCTGGTGGTGACGCCACTACTGATTTCATCAACCATTGCGATGAATAAGGTGAGAAGAGGTAAGCTAAAAGTCGCCGGTGTGGTGCCACAATAAAGCGGTGTCTAACGTGAGAATCGTAAGATAGAACCTTTATATTTCTCGCTGAGATAGTCTGTGTGTTCAGGCTTTATGTAATCGCTGGTGAAACCATAAGCCATCATTTCACGATCGAGTTTGTTTTTCCGGCCTCTGTCGGGATCTACCAAAATAACATCACAGTGCTGATTTGCATGGTTATGAATAAAGCTGGCTAAAAGCAGAACGTGTTCATCTTCATAAAGCAGATCGCTACCGATAATTAAATCAAACTTGCCAAGCTGACTGGTGTCATTTGCCCAGTCGACTTGTTCGAAAGCGATGCTTTTACCACTGTTTAGTTCTGTATTGCGATCAAGAAAGTGACTGACTTGCGGGTGGTAGTCAGTGGCGGTGATATCCGCCAGGCGTTCATTGAGTAATAAACTTGATAATGCCATACCGCAGCCAATCTCAAGAATACGTTTATTTTTAATGTCGTAGTTCAGCATATGATTGGCAAGCACTATGCTCGAAGGCCAGACAACACCAAACAAAGGCCAGGTAGCTGAAGATATGCCCATGTCATTGGCTTCACCTTCTGGATCACTAAACTGCTGTTTATCCCGAAGTGTACAAAGGTGGATATCCATATCACCGACCTCAATGGTCTGGTAACGAACACGAATAGGCTTGGTCATCATTTATCCTGAAAAGCAATGGGTGCTTGGTCAGTTATGTGTGATAAATGACAAAACGAGAATGACTCAGAATATAGTATTTTCCGGTAACTGCAAGTTTCTTATTTTAATTCAGTGATCTAGCGATTTTTCTTGTAAGACCATTACCGCACATGAGGGGAAAGTGAGAAGACAATAAAAACAAACCCCATGACGCTATGTATTACGCGTTCACAGGGTTTGTTTGATTGGGTTAATGTTGGGCTTCGATAAGGTGTGACTCTGCATGTTCCAGCGCCAGATCGTAATCAAATTTCGCACCGGCTTCGATCAGGTCGTCTAATTGAGATTTTGCATGTTCTTTATTGATATGGTCTGAATCAATGACAGCGAGATAGGCATAGGTGCCTGCGACTTCTTCTGGCGAGTCATGATGTGTGCCGCCACTATCAATCAGTTGAACGACATCGTGTATTGACCGAGCTTCTTTAATTTCAGTTGAAATCATTTCAACCTCCTATTTAATTAGCTGGTCTTTTAGTGAAACGCGATAGCGTTTATGAGTCAAGTTTACGCACTTAGGTTTACCCTTTTTTACAATGCGTGTGTATGAAAATACTGTTCTCAGTCTGAAGTGAACTCGAGGTAGGGTGTGCAATTTACTGGTGGTGATTTATGTCGTTAGACGATATTGTTGAGACCTGATTTTTAAGTATGAGTGCATGAGTGATTTGATATGTCTTATTTAGATGATCCCAGAGTTTTATTTGCGGCAGAACGTACCTTGCTTGCCTGGAACCGTACCAGTCTGGCTTTGATTGCCTTTGGCTTTGTTGTCGAGAGAGCAGGGCTGCTACTCGCTGTCATGCAGGGACAGCAAACGCCACATACCACCTCATCAACATTTATTCTGGGTCTGGCGTTTATTCTTCTCGGGGCGGTATGTGCGCTCGTTTCTTCCTATCAATACGGGATCGTGCTGAAACAATTAAGCGAATCAGAAATCCCTGAAGGTTATAAAGCACGTTGGGGGATATTACCCAATCTTATTGTGGCAATACTCAGCTTGGCTTTAGCCGTGTCCTTATTTAACGTGGCCGGCTCATGAAACAAGCTGCTTTTTATTGGCCGGGCACTATCCTCGGTCTCATGTCACTGCTTTTTTTATGTGGCGACCTCAGTGCTGAGAATGTATGTGGTGAACAGGAGACGGTTTCCTTTAGCTGCGATATTAAGGCTAAATCAGTTTCAGTGTGTGTCACTAAACAGGACACATTAGTTTATCGTTATGGCAAACCAAATCAGATTGAGCTGGAACTTCACGCACCAGTGCAATTTAGTTCAACAGCCTATAGTGGTGGTGGCGAAGGGCGTTTACGATTCTCAAATGGACGTTATGACTATATTGTCTATTCCGGCATTACCAATGGGGAATGGTTAGACGCTGAGGCGGGTATTAGAGAGAAGGTGGAGTTAGGCGGTATTTATGTGGTGAAAGACCAGCTTCTTCTGGCTGACCTCAAGTGCACGGCTTATTCAGATAAGCATTATATTCATAACTTGCCTGAGCATGAAGCAGAGCCTTTTATCTATTACGATTAGTTTTATTTGACCAGTGCGTGTGTGGGCCTGGCGTTGTGGCATTAAAAAAGCCCTGCTCAGAGCGAGCAGGGCTTTGTGTTTTTATATGGCAGAAAAATCGCGAGACTAGAGGCCGAGTTTTTTATGTTCACCCATCATGTCTGGCTCCACTTTGCCATCGGTGAATAGTTTAAATAGGCCTTGAATGCTTGGATCTGAAATCCAGACTTCCGCATCATCTAATTCAAAACGCATCATAAGTAGAGATGGATCCTCACGTCCTTGGTCATACCATGATGCGGCCATTTTTGACCAGTATTTATCAATCACCGCCTCATCCGTTTCTGGCTTCAATACGCCGCGGATGGATGCAAACACCTTGTTATCTTTACTCACAAATGTGGCTTTCGCCGGCCCACCTTCTGCTATTCGATTAGTTTTAGTCGTGTAAAACCAGAACTCACTATCGGCATTTTCATCTAATTGTGCTGTCATGGGTTCACTGTGTTGCAGCGAGTGATCCAGCCCGATCATCAGAAAAGGACTGTCACTCATCGCTTTCCACATGGTTTTTCGAATATCGTTACTCATCTATATCTCCTTGACAGTGGTAAATTCAAATTCAACTAAAGATAGCAATGCACATGTTTGTATGGTGTGAAATGCTTTTTATTCATGTTATTTGATTTTGCACACAGCTTATCTTTAGATGAATCAACGCATTGATCTGTGCGACAACTGACTACGGCTTTGATTCCAAGGAATGCTTAAATTTTTCAAAGAAGTAAGTCACATGAGAAATGACATTGTTTATGTGAGCTTAATTCTGGCTGCTATGAACAAATAATGCGTTCTGATGATGGGAAGTGATACAGAGCCCCAGCGCGATATTGCGTGTCAGTCAGCCTCCAAACTATTCAGTCTCGAACATTTTCTATTGCGCGTATCAACACCAAGCTATAGGCCACGATTGAATAGCTCTCAGGGCTTTTATCGATGAAATACGTTGCCATTTTCAACACTTTTTAATAATTACAACTAGGTCCACCTACCCATATATTCAGTAATGTATATAAGAATACGAATATTGATATGCAATATTGCATATGTAAGTCATGATGTATATCAGAGTGGCTCCAATATTAGTGTTGATTTTTAGCCGTATTTATTGGGTTTTATCATTTATTTTTGGTATGTCATATTGTTTAAATATATATCGATTACCATATATTAAAAATTCGTTTATTGACCTTAATTAGGTCCAAGCCTGGAATAGAGTGATGAGCCCAGTAGATTTTTATAAATGTCTCTCCGATGAAACCCGTTTACGTTGTATCTTATTGATTTTCAAACAGGAAGAATTATGTGTTTGTGAATTAACAGAAGCATTAGATGAAATTCAACCAAAAATCTCCAGGCATTTAGCTCAACTCAGAAAATGTGGGCTCATACAGGATAGACGTCAGGGACAGTGGGTGTTTTATCGTATCAGTACTGACCTTCCTCTCTGGATGGTATCTGTCATTTCAACCACCCAAATACATAATCAGCAACTTATCGATGAGGACCTGCAACGATTACAACAAATGTCTGATCGTCCAGATAATCAAAAAAATTGCTGCGGATAACTTTTAAGAACGTTGTTAAATCATGAATACACATCCTATTACATTTCTTCCCCTGCCAAGCGGCGGGCAATTTATTTTTACGCCATGTCCTGGCACAAAAGAGACTGACATAGAACAGGCTTTAGACGTTTTATATGATGCGGGAGCAACATCTGTCATAACGGCTTTACCCGATCATGAGCTTGTGGATTTAGGTGTGCCTGACTTGGGAATGTTGATCCAGAAGAAGGGGATGCACTGGTTTCAGTTACCCATCGAAGATGATATGTCTCCAGATGCTCTTTTTTTAACGAGATTATCTCAGGTCAAAACTGAGTTACTTAAACGGTTAAAGCATACATCGACCATTGCTATTCATTGTCGTGGTGGTTCGGGTAGAACAGGATTGATCGCCGCCATACTTTTACTGGAGATGGGTATGGAGTGGAAAGAGGTTAAGGAGCTTGTTCAGTCTGTAAGACCCCGTGCTTTAACAGCAACGGCACATCTGAATTTCTTAGAAAAATACTACGCAATTAAGGATTAAATATGACAATCAAAGTCGGTATTAATGGGTTTGGTCGAATCGGTCGCTTAGCTTTAAGAGCTGCATTTGATTGGGATGATATTGAGTTTGTTCAGATTAATGATCCTGCTGCAAATGCAGATACATTGGCTCATTTACTCAACTTCGACTCAGTCCAAGGTACTTGGCATCATGAGGCGATGTCTGAAGATAATGTCATTCACATCAATGGTAAAAACATCATCTGCAGTCAGAATAAAAGCATCGCTGAGACTGACTGGTCATCCTGTGATGTTGTGATTGAAGCCAGTGGCAAAATGAAAAGCAAGGCCATCCTTCAAGATTATTTGAAACAAGGCGTAAAGCGTGTCGTTGTGACGGCGCCCGTGAAGGAAGAGGGCGTCTTAAATGTCGTGATGGGTGTCAATGATGATAGTTATGACAAAAACCGCCATCAAATTGTGACAGCCGCTTCATGCACAACAAACTCTCTTGCGCCTGTGGTCAAAGTTATTCACGATAAGTTAGGTATTAAACATGGCTCTATAACGACCATTCATAACATTACCAATACCCAGACGATCATTGATGCACCACATAAAGACTTACGTCGCGCACGGTCATGTGGCACTAGCTTGATTCCAACAACAACAGGTTCAGCAACGGCGATTACAGAAATTTTTCCTGAGTTAAAAGGGCGTCTTAATGGGCATGCTGTACGTGTGCCGCTAACCAATGCCTCGCTAACAGACTGTGTGTTTGAGGTTGAGCGTGCAACAACAGCTGATGAAGTCAACCGTTTATTAAAAGAAGCGGCTGATGGAGAGCTGAACGGTATTTTAGGTTATGAACAGCGCCCTCTGGTATCGATAGATTACAAAGGTGACCCGCGTTCAAGCATTGTTGATGCCTTATCCACCATGGTCGTCAATCACACGCAGGTGAAGATTTACGCCTGGTATGACAACGAGTGGGGCTATGCTAACCGTACTGCTGAGTTAGTGCGTTTGGTCGGTCGCCAGGATTCGGAGTAACCATCAATGACAGCCTTGGCTAAGCTATCTGACGAGATTCGCCAGTATCTTATTATCACCACAAACTACTGGGCTTTTACCTTAACTGACGGTGCATTACGCATGTTAGTGGTATTGCATTTTTATAGTTTGGGTTACAGCCCATTGCAGATCGCCATGCTCTTCTTGTTTTACGAGATTTTTGGGGTGATCACTAATCTCGTTGGAGGGTGGCTAGGCGCACATATTGGCCTGAATAAAACGATGAATATAGGGCTGCTGCTACAAGTTGTCGCCTTATCTATGCTACTTGTGCCGAGTGAATGGTTAACTGTTATTTGGGTCATGGCGGCACAGGCCTTATCCGGTGTCGCCAAAGACTTAAATAAAATGAGTGCCAAAAGTGCCATCAAGTTACTGGTGCCAAAAGAGGAAAATGGTCAGCTTTATAAATGGGTTGCTGCGTTAACCGGGTCAAAAAATGCATTAAAAGGCGTGGGCTTTTTTCTCGGAGGCGGGCTGCTCACGCTGATTGGATTTAAAGGGGCGGTCTTAGTGATGGCCCTTGGATTAATGATGGTTTGGATATTTAGTCTGTTTTCTCTTAAACAAGAGCTAGGCAGAGCTAAAAATAAGCCTAAATTTAGTCATGTTTTTTCTAAAAGCCAGTCAGTTAACGTGCTTTCTGCCGCCAGAATGTTTTTATTTGGTTCACGGGATGTCTGGTTTGTTGTGGCCTTACCCGTTTATTTATCTACCAGCTTTGGTTGGGATCACTGGTATGTAGGCGGTTTTTTGGCTTTATGGGTGATAGGTTACGGTGCGGTACAAGGGTTTACACCTAGATTAACGACCCGCTCTAAAACGAGACTTCCAGATGGCAAAGATGCCTTGTTTTGGGCGCTCGCCTTAAGTTTAATTCCAGTAATGATCGCAGTCGCACTGACCTATAACTGGCATAAAGAGCTGGTACTGATAGTGGGGCTGATGATCTTTGGTGTTTTATTTGCCATTAATTCAGCTTTGCATAGTTATCTGATTGTCAGTTATGCAGGTGAAGACGGCGTATCACTTGATGTCGGCTTTTATTACATGGCAAATGCCATGGGCAGGTTAATAGGTACGGTGCTTTCAGGCTGGCTCTACCAGTCTTATGGTTTAGGGTTTTGTTTATGGGTGTCTGCTTTATTTATCGTCATAACAGCCGTGATATCGCTGTATTTACCCAAACATAAACGAACAAGTGCCAGTATTTAACATCAGAGAACGCACATCATAATGTAGAAGTGTGATCGAGAAAGGATTAAAGGGACTTTTTATTTTAGAGTGTCGTTTTATAGACGCTCAAGTTTGTCTCTTCACATAGAAAAGACAGTTTCTCTCCTATAGTTAGCCAACGAACTATTTGATGACTTTGTTATCAAACTGATCATCTGGACAACAAAGGAGGAAGTATATGAATGACTTATTCAGTCCTGTGAAGATGGGCTCGGTGGAACTCAAAAACGGCATTTTTATGGCCCCACTAACACGAAACAGAGCCCATGATGATACGGATATCCCCAATGATCTCGCCATCACATACTATTCACAACGTGCCAGTGCTGGTCTCATCATTGCTGAAGGCACGCAAATCAGCAAGATGGGTAAAGGCTATATCAAGACCCCTGGTATTTACTCTGACGAACAAGTAGCAAAATGGAAAGAAATCACGGATGCCGTTCACGACAAAGGTGGAAAGATTTTCTTACAACTCTGGCATGTTGGCCGAATCAGTTATCACTCGGTACTCCCTGAAGGCGAGCAACCTTTAGCCCCATCAGCAATTCGCGCTGAAGCAGAAACATTCGTCGATGGGCAAATGGTGGATGTATCTGAGCCACGAGCCATGACCGCTGATGATATTAATAATCTGATTGAAGAATACAAAACAGCTGCTCGTAATGCAGACAAAGCAGGCTTTGATGGCGTAGAAATTCATGCTGCCAACGGATATCTGTTGAATCAGTTCATCTGTGACAGCAGTAACCAGCGTACAGATAATTATGGTGGTTCCGTCGAGAACCGTATTCGTCTGGTTAATCAAGTAGTTGAGGCTGTGCTTGAAGTGATGGATGCTGGCCGCGTTGGTATTCGATTATCACCTACCGGTACTTTCAACGATGTCAGTGACAGTGATCCACTCACTACATACAGTGCGCTCATCAAACAGCTTAACGAGCATAAGTTAGCTTATGTCCACATCGTTGAGCGTTTTCCTGGCATTGATGTAAGTAATGAAGACTTATACATCGTTGAGCAGATAATCAAACAGTGGCAGGGCTTTTACATTGCCAATGGTGACTACAATCTGCTGACAGCACAGGATGCGGTGAAAAGCCAACGTGCTAATGCTGTAGCGTTTGGTCGTCAATATATTGCTAACCCGGATCTGGTGGAACGCCTCAAAGCCGGCGCTGCACTGAACACGCCTGATCAAAATACTTTCTATGGTGGTGGTGCTGAAGGCTACACCGATTATCCATTTCTGGAGGATGCTCGTTAATTTCCAATCTGCAATCAACGCGAATTTTCTTACTATCAAAGAGGATAAAATATGACTCAAGCAGAATTGAAAACAACCGCTATTTCTCGTCAAACAATTGATAGCTATAACCCTGCCACAGAAGAGGTGTATAAAACCTACTATCTGCATACCAAGCAGGAAGCAGAAGCGTTAATTGATGATTCTCATAAAGCCTTTCAGCACTGGAGAGACACCTCACTTGAAGAGCGTGCCAGCATTATCAAAAAAATCGCTGAATTGCTCCGTCGTGACAAAGCTAAATTAGCTCAAATGATGGCTAAACAAATGGGTAAACCCTTAGCACTAGGCGAAGGTGAAGCCGAGCAGTGTGCTGCTATCTGTGAATATACCGCTGAGCATGGCATTGACGCTCTGGCTGATGAAGAGCGTGACATCGCTGTAGGTAAGAAAGGCATTATTACCTATCAGCCTGAAGGCGTGATCTTAGGCATGCAGCCTTGGAATTTCCCCCTTTATCAATGTATCCGCTACAGCATTGCGGTGATTATGGCGGGTAATACGACAGTGTTTAAGCATGATGAGTCCTGCTTTGAAACAGCAGAGGCCATTCAGAAGATTTATGAAGAAGCGGGTTTACCCAAGGGCGTATTCAGCTGCCTATTTGTTGATGGTGAAACGGCAGATGAATTGATTGCTCATCCTCATATTCGGGGTGTGACGTTTACAGGTAGTGCTCGTATCGGTCGACTGATTGCCAAAATTTCTGGCGAGCATCTGAAGAAAAATGTACTGGAACTGGGTGGGAGTGACGCCTATATTGTTCTGAAAGATGCCGATATCGATCTGGCCGTCAAAACCTGTGTTCAGGGACGTGTCATGAATAGTGGTCAAACCTGTATTGCAGCGAAACGGTTTATTATTGAAGCCCCTGTCTATGAAGAGTTCAGAGATAAATATGTCGCGGCAATGAAACAGCTGACCTTTGGTGACCCAACCAATAGTGATCATGATATGGGACCATTGGCACGTGTTGATCTGCGTGACAAGCTGCATCAGCAGGTTCAGGAGTCGGTGATGAAAGGGGCCACATGCTTATGTGGTGGTGAAGTACCTGACCAAAAAGGTGCCTATTACCCAGCCACGGTATTGGAAAACATCCAAGCTGGCAGTCCGGCGTATGACGATGAGTTATTTGGCCCGGTGGCTGCGTTATTCAAAGTCGCTGATGAAGCTGAAGCCATTGAGCTTGCTAATGACCACCGATATGGACTTGGTGGCGGCATTTTCTCTAAAGATGAGGAGCGTGCTATTCGTATTGCCCGTGAACAACTCGATACGGGCATGGTGAACATTAATGGTTACGCTGGTCCTCAAGCCAATATGCCTTTCGGTGGTGTAAAAGAAAGTGGCTATGGTCGTGAGCACGGAGGCTTTGGTATAAAAGAATTTGTGAATGCGAAGTCGTTATTTGTTGCATAAACCACTGACTGCATTACATTGAAAGAAATGAATCCCGGACCAGCTTGTTGGTCCGGGATTTTTTTATCACACGATGTTGTTTGAGTTAATGCACAGTGGCTGGCGAACCCACCTCTGATTTTGCAGGTTTTTGAATTAACAGCACCATCGGTAACATGGCAAATGCCGCGAGTCCCGACAGAATAAAGGCATCCTGAAACGCTAGCATTGAGGCTTGAGCCATGACTTCATTCGCTAAAACCTTGGCCCCCATCCCTGTGTCAGGTGACAAGCCTAAAGGTGCTAAATACTGAGAGACAGCTGGGTTAAAAGGCGTGATCTGCTCTGTCAGAATGGCATAGTGAAGATTGGTTCTGCGAGCAAGTTGCCAGCCAATAATGGCGATACCGACTGATGAACCAAGCGAACGCATCACACTATATATGCCAGAAGCTTCATCTTGTTTTTCTGAGGAAATATTCTGGAAAGCCAGTGTCGACATAGGCACGAAAAACAGCCCCATACCTAACCCTGAGATAACTCCCGGCCAGGCAAGCTGCCAAAAACTCACGTCAAGGTTCAAGTTAGCCAGCATGACATTCCCCGTACCCGTGAGAATCAAACCGATGGCTAATAACATCCGTGGATCAAACCGGTTTACTAGAAATGAGCCGGTCACCACCATAGAAAAACCAGCCGCAATACCACGTGGAATAAATAATTGGCCTGATTCCAGCACAGGGTAATCCAATAGTCCCTGAACAAATAAAGGCAAAATAGCAATGGCCCCAAACATGGAGATACCAAAACCAACGATGGCGACATTGCCCGCGGCAAAGCTTCTATCTTTCAGTAGTGAAAAATCGATGATATTCAGATTACGCCCCATGCCACGCACAAAGAAAATAAAGCCGGTGACAGCTGAGACAATGGCGGTCACCTGAATCAGGTGAGAATCGAACCAATCATGACTTTCGCCTAAGTCCAGGGTCATTTGTAAGGCACCTATAGCCGTGACCATTAACAATAGCCCCACCCAGTCAATATCAACCGCTTGTGTCTCTTCTTTTTTGAGTTCGCCACTGACCATTAATAAAGCAATAAAGGCAATCGGCATATTGACGTAAAACACTGCACGCCAGGAAAAATGCTCAGTTAAAATCGCACCGATGGTGGGGCCGAGTACAGGAGCGACAATCACACCTAAACCAAATATCGCCATAGCCTGACCGCGTTTCTCTCTTGGAAAGCTGGTAAATAATATGGCTTGAGATAAGGGGATGAGAAAGGCGCCAAAAAAGCCCTGACCTAAACGGAAAAACACCAGCATTTCGAAGGTTTGTGCCATGCCGCCCAATGCTGAGAAAAACGCGAACCCCACAATGGCAGAGATAATTAACCGACGACGGCCAAACTTACGTGATAACAAGCCTGTGAGAGGCATGACGGCAATCGAGGCAACAATGTAGCTAGTGACGATCCAAACGGTTTGATCACTGGTGATGCCAAATGCCGCTTTAATGTGAGGTAAAGCGACATTAACGATGGTGGTATCAAGCACTTCAAGTACAGCCGTGAGCACCACCGCAAAGACGATTAACCAGTGAACAGGCTGGTTTTCGCTCTCAGTCATTAGCTGTATCTAATTCTGTTGTATCCACTGTGGCAGTGACACTGGATCCCGCCCGTAAATGCTGCTCTTGTTCTGGGCTAGGCTGATAGTCCAAGTGAATCCGGACAGGGAAACGCTGTGTCACATGCACCCAGTTTCCGGTGGCATTCTCAGGTGGGAGCAGTGAAAAAATAGCGCCTGAACCCATACCTAAACTGGCGACGGTTCCTGTTAATGTCATATCTGGATACATATCAACGCTAATGCTGGCGGGTTGTCCTTGTCGAATCCGTGAGAGGGCGGTTTCCTTAAAATTAGCCGTGACCCACCAGTCATTTTTCTCAACGATGGAGAATAGAGATTGACCTGTCGTTATTACGTCGCCCGGACGTAGAGACAGATTCGCAATCCAGCCATCAGCCGGGGCGTAGACCACCGCATAACTGAGTGCAATTTGTGCTCGTTTTAATGCAGCACGCGCGGCGCGAACCGCAGGATCATGATCGGTTTCTCCACCCAGTTGAGTTTGTGCCGTGTTCAGTGCTGCTCTGGCGCTATCTCTATCTGCTTTGAGTTTGTCGAGGTTAGCTCGGGTTTTATCTAAGGTGGATTTAGGAATTATTCGGCGTTCATACAGCGTTTGCTGACGTTCAAATTCGAGTTCTGCATCCCCAAGTGTGGCTTGTACTGCGTTCAGATTGGCGATGGCTTTACTGACATCCGAACCCGCCATCATGTGTTTCTGAATTGTTTTCTCAAGCTCTGAGGTGGCTTCATCAACAGCACTTTGCAGATCACTATCATCAATTTTAAGGAGTATGTCACCGGCCTTAACAAAGTCATTTTCAGTAACATTTAACTCGGTTACCCGGCCAGTCACTTGTGGTGAAACAGTCAGAATATTGGCTT
Organism: Methylophaga sp.; assembly: GCA_002706095.1. Taxonomy (GTDB): domain Bacteria; phylum Pseudomonadota; class Gammaproteobacteria; order Nitrosococcales; family Methylophagaceae; genus Methylophaga; species Methylophaga marina. The sequence goes on from PAJP01000021.1 coordinate 398,858, forward strand.
GAACATAGGCATCATCGGTTGAGGGGTAAACTTTCTGATGCTGCCACCACAGGCCAAGTCCAACAATAATCCCTATAAGGCAGATACTCAGTAAGCCCAACTTAGCCCATTTCATGCGGTGTCCTTTTTTATTTTTCTATCTGCTATGACGTCAACAGGGAGATATATATAGTGAAGGAGTTCAGCTTAACCATGCCTGAATAATGGGATAAACAAGCCAAAATATTCTTTCTGCTTGGCAGGGCAAATTGAGTCGGTAATAAAAAACTGTTTATTGGATCTTATTATTCATTAATTTCGTATTTCTGCCGATGGCTTAAGGTGTATAGTCAAGTTTTTAAGTTAACAATGTAGCGATAAACATCGTTAATTTAATGTGGTTTCAGCATTTAGCAATACGGACACTGCAAATGACAGAACACAGAAAGTATCGCTTTACATTTCGGCTTACAATACGCCTTACGGTGGTAATGACGTTTATCATCGCCACGTTCATTACTGCTTTTGCAGCGCTGACACTGCAATATTATTTTATGCAGCAGATGGCAACCGATGCTGCTACTGAACGCTTCAATTATCTGGCAGATAAAACCAGCCAACTACTCAATACCATCGATAGCCAGGCCGTGGAAACAACGCGGATTCTCGCGAGTTATCCTGACCTGATGAATGGCAATACGGTTAGCCAGAATGCACGTGGTATTTTTTCGTCTCTGATGCTTAACCGCGACATGCTTTATGCGATTTACCTCGGTTTACCTAATGGTGATTTCTATGAAGTCATTAATCTGAACAGCGGCGAGGAAGTTCGCAAACAACTCAACGCCGAACCTGAGGATAGATGGCTTGTCGTCACGATTAGTGGTGATGGCGTCGATCGTAAACGCACATTTGAATATTACTCCAGTGACTTTAAGCTCAGACTAGAACGCAGTGAACCCAGTAATTATGTGTCCATTATTCGCCCTTGGTTTGTGAATGCAGACGAAAATAGCATCAACAAAACAGACCCCTACTTATTTCACAACATACAAGCACCCGGCCAGACCTATTCTAAAAAGTTAAGTAATGGTGCGGTGATAGCTGTAGATATTGCGTTGAGTTCAATGTCAGATTATCTGAGCCAGCACGAGCTGAGTGATTTTGGGCATGTTTTTTTATACCGCTCTACAGGTGAATTATTAGCCTCTAACTTGCCGAATAATGAAGCTATTGTGATTCCTGAAACACGTACACCAATGGATTTAACGGAAGAAGAAAAAGCACTGATAGCCTCATCTGCCCGTTTAAAAGTCTCTAATGAAATGGACTGGGCGCCCATCGACTTTTCAAGCTCAGGTCGTCCTAAAGGCTATAGCATTGATTATCTCGGCGTTATCGCTGATATGACTGGGCTTAAATTTGACTATATCAATGGCTTCTCATGGAAAGAGCTGGTGACACAATATGAAGCCGGGCAGATTGATATTTTGCAGTCGGTGTTTGATATCGATAAGCCGCTATACTCCGGTACATTCACTGACCCATATGTGCATTTGCCCTATTCACTGGTGACCAAAAGCGGTATTCCAACTATATCTCACCTTGAGCAAATGACAGGCAAAACCGTTGCTATCCCTCAAGGCTGGTCTATTATTCAGGTCATAAAGCAGGCCTTTCCAGAAATAAAGATTCAAGAAGTGTCTTCTACCCGAACAGTGTTTGAAGCGGTGAGTAAGGGGGAGGCGGATGCTGGATTGGATGTCACAGAGATTCTTCATTATGTTGGTGAACGTTTTTTCTATCAGGATGTGCAATATCATGATGATATTGCGTTTTCTCCTACGCCATTTCCGACTGATTTGAAAATGCTTATTTCAGATAAAAATAAAGCCCTGTTACCCATTATCAACAAAGCCATTGCCCATGTGTCAGATGAGCAAAAAACAGCGATGGCACATAAGTGGTTTCTCAGTAAACAGCAGGGTTTGTTAAGCGTGCCTTATTCACCCTTATTGGATTACGCGCGTGAGGAAAATAATCAGCGTCAGTTAAAAAAAGCGAATTTAAACGGTGAAGCGAACTATGTCTATGTTTCGCCGTTTGGCAGTTACGGTGGGAGAAATGATTATTTAGGTATTGCCATACCCGTTAAAGAAGTACTCAGTGGGGCTCAGGAAAAAGTGACGCTCTCACTGCTTATGTCGATTGGCTTTTTGCTGTTACTCCTACCGGCACCATGGTTATTTGCCTCACCTATTGTGACGCCGATTAAAAAGTTAGCTGAAGAAAATCAGAAAATACGTGAACGTCAATTTGAAGACTTATTCATTCCTGATAGCTTTATTCGAGAGATAGATGAGCTAGGACACTCCATGGAAGACATGGTGGCAGCTATTCGTCAGCATGAAACCAATCAGGATAAATTGATGGACTCATTTATCCAGCTGATTGCTCAGGCCATCGACGATAAATCACATTACACGGCCAGCCATTGTGAACGTGTACCAGAGCTGGCTTTCATGCTGGCAGAACAGGCGGAAGGCTCTCTCGCCCCGGCTTTCCGTGACTTTCGTTTTCATTCTGAAGATGAGTGGCGTGAATTCAAAGTTGGGGCATGGTTACATGACTGCGGCAAGATAACCACACCAGAACATATCGTCGATAAAGGCAGCAAACTCGAAACCATCTACAACCGTATTCATGAAATACGCACTCGCTTTGAAGTGCTGTGGCGTGATGCTGAGATCACTTATTGGCAAAACATGACGCAATCACCTGACAACCAGGCACAGCATCAAGCTGAACTCGACAGCACGCAACAACAACTGAGAGATGACTTTGCTTTTGTGGCAGCCATGAATGTAGGAGGCGAAGCATTAAGTGAGGATAAAAAAGCACGTCTCGATGAAATTGCTCAGATCACATGGATACGACATTTCAGCGATAGATTAGGTTTATCACCCGCTGATGAAGACCGCCTCACAACACTAGAAAATAACCTCCCCTGTGAAGAGACCTTATTGTCAGATAAGCCTGAGCATATTATTCCTCGTGATGATGGAACCGGTTTTGAGCCACATCTGGGCATCAAAATGGCGATACCTGAGCATCTTTATAATCAGGGCGAACTCTATAACCTCAAAATAGAACGGGGAACACTCACCTCAGAAGACCGCTTTAAAATCAACGAACATATTATCAGCACTATTCGTATGCTGGACGCCTTACCATTCCCAGAAGAACTGTCCCTTGTACCTCGATATGCCTCCACTCATCATGAAAAAATGGACGGCACCGGCTACCCCAGAAAACTCAGCAAAGACCAACTCTCGATACCCGAACGTATTATGGTATTAGCCGATATCTTTGAAGCACTTACCGCAGCAGACAGACCATACAAAAAAGCCAAAACAGTCAGTGAAGCCATTGATATTATGGCCAAAATGGTAGCAGACGAACATATCGATGCAGACGTGTTTGATTTATTCCTGACCACCGAAACTTACAAAGTCTATGCCGAAAAATTCCTGGCACCTGAGCAGATTGATGAAGTGATGGTGAATAAGTATTTATAGTTTTTTATAGGTTCGATTGAGGTTACTTGAGCTGCACGTAAGGTGTGTGTGCCGAAGCACCATCATCAGAGACTGATGAGAAACTTTTATCAAGTCGCGCCAATTAAAACTAATGGCTAAAACGCTACAGCTCAAGTAACAGATATGATGCTATTTTATTAATAGTCGAAGTGCAATTCTTTTTTTTCTAGCAAATTCCATAGCTCTGGGTGTTTCCATGAAATAAACCATTCTTCTTCTGAAATTGCTTTGAAGAATGAACTTTTATCTGAGAGAGGAATCTCTTTACCGAAGACTTCTTTGAATAGTCTACATGCCCACTTTGTTCGAACTTTTTCATCAATATAAGGACATGCTATAGAGTCTAAGGCTAAATAACTCAGTTTTGCATCTTTAGTAATTGCACTTAAATTGGATAGCCTTTGATTTATGAGCTTAACCGCCCTTTCTTTCAATCTGTTGTATTCCTGTTCGTCACCTACATAATACAAAAAAGCCATTAACCTGAAATAATCTGAATTCTCTTCCTCTTTAGCAAAGCTAGTGTTCTTTGATTCAATAGCATCCAAGTCAAATATCTGGTCGATTTGTTTTGGAGTGAGAAGAAAATCAGTTCCCATGTTTCTCGATACAAAAAGTAAATTAGCAAATTCAATCGAAAAGTAATTATATGAATTATCTAATAACTGTTTACATTTTCCACTTGAAAAAAAATCTTTAATAAATGAGTTAATTAAGAGTTTAATTGTCTCATCTTCTTCTTTGAAGTTTTTTTCAAAAAAAACAAAAGAAAGATACATCAGTGAGCTGAGTTTTATGCTGTTTGAGTTGGATGGGTTGACACTAAATAAATGAAATGCAATGCGAAGGATAATAACAAAAGCGTTTTTTGATGATGAGAAGTTAGAACGATTCTCATCAGTAATCGAATCAGTTATCTTTTTCACATTGTTTAAAAATGCTGAAAGAACATAACCAGTCATTACATTATATGAATCTATATCATCACTACATGCAGCTTTTATTCTATTTAAAAATGATTTGATTACATGATGATTACGTCTAATTCGTTTTGGGTTTATTTTTATTTTTTTATCTTCGTAGCTGAAAAGTATATTATAAAGTTCATCTATAGCTTTTGAAGTCTCTATTTTTGATTTCGTAATCTTGGTAATGAATGGTTTAGTTAACTTCTTAGTTTTATTACTATTAAGGTGTAACTTATATTGTCTTAAGTTATCTTCTAGAATATTTGTAACTTTCTGTGCTGTATCTCCACTGTTTGCAAAAATGAAGTAATCATCTACATATCTTCTGATATCGTAATCTTCATTTTCTCTAATGCCAATCTTTTCCAGCATCTCAAGGGTTTTGCGATCCACTGCTTGCAGAATCACTTCAGCAAAAATTCGACTAAACTCATTACCAATGATGATGCCGTTGGTTTCGTTGTAATTTGATTTCTGCATCAGTTTGTCAAAAATGGCTCCAAAAGAATCTTTGACATTGAAATCCTTCGATATAAATTTAGATTTTGTTGCCCACTCTATTGAGTGGGTATAAATACTTTCAAAACATTTTGAAATATCTAATGACCAGAAATCAGTGTATTTAGTCTCTAGATTTAAATATTCTTCACTCTCGAAAAATTGATAAAGACGGGTGTATCGATCATAACTAAAGTAAGAGGTTGCATGACGGTATTTGTTTTCATCACTAACACTCTCAGCAGCTCCTGTGCGCAAATTATGATTATTTTCTATGGCATTTCTTACGAAAAAAAATGAGGCAACTTTTTTTGGTCTTCGAATACTATAAGTACTCTGAGAGCAATAATGAATAATTTGATGTGAGAAAGATTTATAGAATTCTAGAATCATCAATTGACTGGATGGATGCAGCAGGCCCATATGGCGATAGTTAAAATCAGATTTTCTAATTTTGTACCGCATAGGAATTGTATATTTATCTAACTTTCTGGGAGTAAACAGATAGTCAAAAGTCGATCTTAAAAAAGCTGATTTATTTTCAAGGACTTCGATTTTTTTATAAAAAGAATTATTACTAAAAATGATTGGTACATCGAATGGTGCGGTGTCTGATAATAAAATTCTATTGTAATCATTAAGCTTTATATTTCTGCTGAATGTTTTCATTACCAAACCTTTTTGATTTCTTTAAGATCCAAGTAAGTAAAGGTATGAAATCTTTTCTTATTATGGCCTTTTGTGAAACTAAAGTTTGCTAGTTCTCGTCTTTTAATTAGAGATATATGTTGTTGGATTCTTCTTGATAATTTATGTTTTTTTGAAAATAAAAGACCTTTTAGAAAGTTATCTAATTTATTTAGTCCTTTAGACGTATTAACGAGAGAATAGTTGTAATAAATTCCTGATTTGATTTTTCCGGTTTTGAGGTTCCTGTCTAACTCATAATTCCCAGTGAGAAACTTGATACGTTTTTGAAGTAATTCATAGTCTGATGGATTCTTTGTAGAACATATATAGCTTGTGAATGATTTAATCAGACGTTTTCTTAATTTATCGAGTTTGTCTTCTGAGATATCAATTTCTATATCCCTTCTTTTAATGTCTATAAATTTTTCTTTCGGATGATTTTTGTTTGAAATAACAAATTTATATCCAAGATATTCAAATGAATTGATAGGCGTTGTCTTACTATCGGTTGGTTTAATAGCTTTCCCGTGGAAAATCTTTTTTCCTGCTGTGTGAAGTTCTAATGATTCTGGAAGAACACTATTAATCAAGCTCTTCAACTCTTCTTTGTTAAATCCAATTTCTGTTATCAGTACAAGGTCATCGACAAATCTAGCGTAGAAAAAAATATTTTCTAATGCCCTTATTTTCCTATCCAAATCTTCCAGAACATATTCTGATAGGGTAGCACTCAGGCTTAGACCTCTGGCTAAGCCTGAGACTCCTTCATGATTGAGAGCCGTTAAATAAGCCTCGACGAGGTTTCTGCTTTTTTTTGAAACTTTGCCCTGTTTTTTTAACTTATGAACAATCTTTGATGTGTCGATACTTTCATAAAAGTTTTTTATATCAAATCGGTGAATACTGTAAGGGGAGGATTCTTTCAGAAAAGCAATTAGAGTTGACACTATTTGAACCCTGCTGCTCGGCGAAATATTATGCACTCGCCTAAGGTTTGATGATAAGAGTTTAAGTATTATGGCTATTTCGATAGTTTTTGGTTGATAGGCATCTTTTGATTTGATAGATATTTTTTTTAGAGAGTTATTAAAAACATCCGATTGATTAGTGAGCGTCGCCGCTTGGGTCGATAAGTTTACTCTTTTGGTTTCATTATCAAGAAAAGGATTTGAAACTATGTCTTTAAATGAGATTGTTTTACGGAGATTCCTACTAACGTAACTAAGTTCCATTTACCCCTCTCTCAGGTAAGTTGTTGATACTTACAACAATATCATAAGTTATTATAGTTAACTAAAAATCAATAGGGTCAGATCGTTTGATTTTACCCAGATAGATTATTAAGCAAGTATTGCTCAAGGTTATTTGGGGGCAGGTTAAAAACTATTAAGATGAGCCTGACTAAACGAGGCCGATTAGCGAAAGTAAGCTCTTCTTACACTGGCCTATATACCTGAAGTCGAAAAAAAGCGATTGAATTAATGGCATTTTTTGACTTTGTGAAAGACGGTCTATCCCCTGACTATTTGATTGAAAATAACGAATATGTACTACAGAAGAAAACATGGCACGGGTTTTACCTACACTGATGAACAGAATAAAACGGTAAAAGATAAATCCATAAGAGAGTGGTTCGCCAGCTTGGTCATACCGCCGGCATGGACTGATGTTGAAATATCTGAGGATAAAGAAGCCGATATCTTAGCGACAGGAAGGGATGCTAAAAATAGAAAACAATATATTTACAATCCAGATATTCAAGAAAAACATAACCAAGAAAAATTCGATCGTATCATTCGGTTTGCTGAGCAGTTAGAGCATATGCGGCGTGTTACAGGCCAACATTTACGAAAACGTAAGATGTCAAGAGAAAAAGTCTTATCCACCATGCTGCGTCTAATGGATCAAGCGTATTTTCGACCCGGTAGCCCTAGATACACGGAAGAAAACAATACGTATGGTTTAACCACGTTACGAAAAAACATGTAGAAATTAATGACGACGAAATTATATTTTCGTATCTGGGTAAATCTGGTCAGGAACAAGAACGTCATGTCGAAGATAAAAAATTAGCCAATGCTATTAAAAACTTAGACGATATTCCCGGTTATCGTCTGTTCAAATACTATGATGAAAATAACAATAAAAAAGAAGTCGAAGCCAGTGAGCTTAACGATTTCATTCATGAGTGTATGGGCGAGGAATTTTCAGCGAAAGATTTCAGGACATGGGCAGGTACTATGATCGCTGCATTGGCTTTTGATGAACTCGGCACAGTCAGCAAAGAAGACCAAGCATCGCTTGATAAGAATATTAAATCCGTGGTCGTCAGCGTTTCGGAGCAGCTGGGTAATACTCCAGCTGTTGCAAAAAGTGCTTATATTGATCCCAGAGTCATTGATAATTACATTGAAGGTAAAACAGCACATTATTTCTTAGATCAAGTGAAACACTTGATAAAAGACAATCAAAATTTGTCGGAAGAAGAATTAAGTGTGTTGTGCATGCTAAGAGAGAGTTTAAAGCAAAAGTCTTGATCCATTAGAATCAACGTAGATAAGGAATCAATAGAATCATATCGTTTGATTTTATACATATAGATTAAATTAATTTTAATCGTCATTTAAGCAAGGATTGCTCATGGCCAGATTACCAAGATTATTCAAAAAAGATTGTCCACAATATCTCATTCAACGTGACAATTTCCATCAAGCTGTTTTCTTTTCTGATGAAGATGGCTCAGTCTATTTAGTTAAGTTCAAAGACTTCTCCAAGCGGTTTGAAGTAAAAATTCATCCTATAAAAATCAAACACTCTGACCGTATTGGTTCTTGAATTTCCTCATTAACACTGCAATTAGAAGTAGACCTCATTGCATTTTTGATCAAGGTAATTAAATGTGTTTATTTAAAAATATCTGGCAGCAAATCATGGATATTAATCCATTTAAGGGTGATGTTTTACCGTCACGTGTATATTTATTTGAAAGAGGGCGGCCATGTCTCCCTTTTCCTCATCTTTTGAACTATAAAACGCCTTTGGCACTCTTCGATGCTTTTTATACAAATGCTAAATCACCTGATTTGTTTGAGCGTGATAACCGCTATTTATATGTGATGGGTATGCCACCGGTTTTCATTACGCGTGATCCAGCCGTCATTAGAGCTGTTCTTCTTGCTACAGGCGATAAGTCCGGACAATTTGATCGTGATACGACACCCATGACTGGAATTGCCCGTGTCACCGGAGTCAATTCTCTCCTATATGCAAACGGCAAAGTATGGCGAAAACAAAAACAGATGTCAGCGGGGCCTTTTGGAAAAGGCTCTCTGTTCCAACCTGAAGAGTTTCATGAGTTTGAGAAAACGTTTCGTAAAACGATAGAGAAACGATTAATCGTTTTACGTGATGCGCAGAAGGTGAGTAAGAAAAACATTTCTCGCGTCGAAATTGAGCAGGAAATTCAACCTATCATGTTGGAAATGTTAGTGAATAATTTCTTTGGTGGTTCGGTTGACTATAAGGAGTTACGCGAACGGTATGTCCCTGCGTTACTTTCGTTAATTGATTACATGATTACTAATACCGTGGCACCTAACCTGTCGGCTATTCATCAATTTATTACGGGAAAAGGAGCTGATGTAAAGCGTTGGAGGGAAGCCCTTGAGGACTTAACTGACATTGCACTTTCTGGCAGAGGCGAAAAGTCAGGACATTGGAAAAACTTCATTGATAAAGTTGAAGATGAAGAGGCATTGCGGAGCAATATCAGAGTATTTCTAGCCGGGGCTTTAGAAGCGACTTCATCGTTTGCGACTTGGACGTTATCTCATTTGTCACGACAACCTGAGTTGCAAGAGAAGATATATAACGAAGTAAAAGACATTGATGTTTACGATCCTGAAAGCTTAACCGAAGCAAAATTGCTTAATCAGTGTTTGAATGAAACCTTACGTTTAACCCCCTCACTTTATTTTTTTCCCCGGAAAGCTACGGCCGATACTTGGCTTAAATTAGACGATACAAGAAAAATCATGATTCCCAAAAATACCACCATCCGACTGGATATTTGGAATGCAAACCGCAACGAAGCTTTTTGGGGTAAAGAGGTTTCTGGATATCCGGCAGACGTTTTTTCACCTTTACGCTGGGATGAGCTGACGCGTCGAGGGATAACGCGTAAAAATTTAACCCATTTTGGATTTGGTTTAGGAGCTCGTGTATGCCCGGGGCAATTTCTTGGTCAATTAGAGGTGGGGCTAGTAGTCGGCGCCTTTATCAAGGTATTCAAATTTAAAGCTGTTAATAATGCATCTGGAGTGCGGGCTGGAGTTACAACCAAACCAGGTGATGGGACTTTAATGGATCTCGAACTGCGATAACGCTTATAGACCACGATCTTGATAACCTAGGATATTTGGACCAGATTAAGACTATTAAGATTAACCTGACCCAATCGTGGCCGAATGTCGGAAAGTAAGCTATTTCGATCTGGCTCAAAATACTACTTGATATCACTATCCTTGTGAGTGGTGTCACAAAACTGCAATATTTGTCCTCTTACGCAGTAGAAATCATTTTTTGATTTGATTAGATTGATCACGTTGTGCATGGATGCACACGAAAAAACATACTTCTAAACCGTCATGGAGGACAGTCAGAATGAATCAATTTCCTTGTAAATTCCAATTTGATATTTATCGCGTTTAGGCGCGATGAAGACAATTACATGCTTGCGGCATATCGGTATATGCTGCTTTTCATTGATTCTGTCTTTATTGAGTCTGCCTGTTTTCTCACAAACATTGCCTGATATTGATGCAGCTAAAGAGCAGCGGAAACAAAAGCAATTAGAAGCGCTACGCAAGCAGCAGGAACGGAAACCCGACATCAGACTTGAGCGTGATAATAAGGACAGTCCGGGCGATATACCTTTAGATGAAGATCCCTGCTTTATCATTGAGCAGATTTCATTAACAGGTGATGAGTCATCGAGATTTCAGTTCGCTATTCAATATGTCTTGCATCAACATCCAGAGATCATGGGGCGATGCTTGGGAATTCAGGCAATTAACCGAATCCGGGCAGAGCTACAAAACAGTGTCATAAAAAAAGGATTTATTACGACACGTATATTGATAGAGCCTCAGGATCTTAACTCTGGCGAGTTGGTATATAGCCTTATTCCTGGACGTATTAGTAATGTCGATCCTGATAATTCGGTGTCCAAGTTAACACTGTGGTCAGCTTTACCGAGTAGTGAAGGCGACTTGCTCAATGTGAGAGAGCTCGAGCAAGCAATGGAAAATATGAAGCGTATTCCTACTGTGGATACGAATATCGATATCAAACCGGATGATACGGAAAACAGTCAGCCTGGTGATAGTCAGCTGATATTTGAACACAAGCAGTCAAAGCCATTCAGGATGACACTGTCATTTGATGATAGTGGTTATGAATCAACAGGGCGTTTTCAGGGTTCCGCCACCTTATCTTTGGATAATGTGCTGGGAATCAATGACCTTATCTATCTTAGTAAAAATAAAGACTTTGGTGGCAAGGGGAACGTCGGCGGCAGTCAGGGGGAGACTGCTCATATTTCTTTTCCTTTTGGTTACTGGCTAGTGGCATTTACAAACAGTGAATATGAATATGATCAACGCGTTGCTGGACTCAACCAGACCTATGTCTACAAAGGAGAGAGCGTGAGGCAGCAGCTTGCTCTAAGCCGAGTGTTATATCGTGATCAGTTATCGAAATTAACCACCTCATTGACCGGCTATCATCGACGTTCAAATAACTTTATTGATGATACTGAAATTGAGGTTCAACGCCGGAAAAGCGCTGGCTGGATTGCCGGTGTGGATTACCGTCGCTATATCGGTACATCCACCATGGATGCAGGTATTTCATATCAGCGCGGAACAGGTGCTTTTCACGCTATTGCTGCACCAGAGGAAGCCTTTGGTGAAGGTACTTCCAGACCCAAAATTATAAAAGCCTATTTCAATTGGTTTCTGCCACTGCAATTAACAGATTATCAAATACAGTTGCAGTCAGAGTGGCAGGCTCAATGGAATAAAACGCCATTGGTGCCTCAGGACAGATTCTCAATTGCAGGGCGGTACACCGTCAGAGGATTTGATGGTGAGCAATCTTTATCTGCTGAACGTGGCTGGCTTAGTCGTAATACCATCACTTTCCCGATAGAGCGTCAGCAACAGCTTTATTTAGGAGCAGATGTGGGACATGTCAGCGGTTCATCAGCAGAATTTCTATTAGGACAAACGTTGGTGGGCGGCGTGGTCGGATTCAGAGGTCAATGGAAGGGCCTTTTTTATGATGTGTTTGCTGGAAAATCTTTTTCAAGCCCAGATGGTTTTGAGGACGGGCGACATCTTGGATTTAATTTGACCTATCAATACTGAACGGATTCAGGGAGATATGATCATGGAAGATCGTTTCAATAAAAATTATTTAAGCATACTGATTTCAGCTGCTCTTTTTAGTTCATCACTTTGTGGTGCTGGTGTTCTGGCGGCTGGCATTGCTGTCGACCCTTCTGCGCCGGCAAATCAACAGGCCATCATTACGCAAACAGCAAATGGTTTGCCACAAGTTAATATTCAGACGCCGAGTTCGGCTGGTGTATCCAGAAATAAATACAGCCAGTTTGATGTGGACAAAAGCGGTGTGATTCTTAATAACAGTGCCAATAATGTGCAGACCCAATTAGCAGGATGGGTGCAAGGAAACAGTCTACTTGCAGGTGGCACAGCCCGAATTATTCTGAATGAAGTGAATTCACAACATCCCAGCTACCTGAATGGACCAATGGAAATTGCTGGAAGCAAAGCACAGCTTGTTATTGCTAATCCTGCTGGTATTAGCTGCGATGGTTGTGGTTTTATTAATGCGGACAGAAGCACTTTAACAACTGGCCGAGTTTTGATGAATAATGGCCAATTGAATGGTTTCCTGGTGGAAGAAGGCAAAATCAGTATTCATGGTGCTGGACTAGATGACAGTGGTACAGCCTATACTGACCTGATGGCCAGAGCCGTGTCAGTCAATGCCGATATCTGGGCAAACAATCTCACTGTCACCACAGGCAAAAACCGAGTTAGTGCCACTAACGACATCATAACTAAACTTGATACTGATGATGACCAGCCTAACTTTAGTGTCGATGTCAGTGAGCTCGGCGGTATGTACGCAGGTATAATCCGTTTGATCGGCACAGAAGATGGCGTTGGTGTTAAACAGTCTGGAGAGATAATCGCTGAGCAGCGTTTAACGCTGACAACAGATGGGCACCTAATAAATTCTGGTGCGATGAGAGCTGAAGGTGCTGGTTCTATCGCAACGACTGAGCTTCAAAATACCGATTCTGGCGAAATTATCTCAGATAATTTACAGATAGTGGCTGATTCGATGATAGACAATGAAGGTCTAATCAATGTTGGTCAATTGCATATAGAGTCTGAGACAGTAAACAATCAGCCAGACGCACGTATTTATGCTGATAACGCCACGCTCAATACAACAACACTCAATAATAATGCCATCTTGGCTGCCAGAAACAATGTGTCGATATCTACCGAAACTCTCTTTAATAATGAGAATGCGGAAATAGTCAGTCAGGGCAATATACAGATTGCTGGCGTCTCTATCGGTGATGCATTGACATCAGCTCAACAGGTGATTAATTCAGGGGGCCGGATCGAAGCCTCAGGGGATATAGCGATAAATGCTGATGAGCTACAAAATCTTAATGCTGGAATCACTACTCAGTGGGTGACAGACAGTATTGAGCGAATCATTGAAGTGCAGCCTGAGGGTTGGGCACATAAATATGATGTGAGTCGTTTTCCATTGATTCATAACCATAATGTAGAAGGCCAGCCTTTTACCGATGAGAACGGCAATATCATTCGCTACTTCGAAGACTATACCTATTACGACTACACAGCTAAAACACAAAGCACACATATCATCAGTTCTGCACCCGCCAAAATTATTGCGGCAGGTAATATTGAGATAAAAGGCGATGTATTCAATAGCGATAGCCAAATTGTGGCAGGTCAAAAGCTGAATATCTCAGGAGGAAGCCTACAAAATACTGCTACACCAGGACAAAAAAGAGTCAGTTATAACGGTACACGTCAGTTCAGAGACTGGGATGGTGGTGATGAAGAACTCGATTTTGGTGGAATAGCACCCTACAGTCCAGCCCCTAAAAACACCGAGTTTAATTTAGGGGTAAGCTTGTTCGAGGATAGTCATGCCGATATCAAAAGCCTGGCGAATATTCAAACGATGACGCTTCCAGTTGTTAATAGTGCCATGTTCAGCCTCGTCGCCAAACCGACGAAGTTTTATATTGAAACTGATCCACAGTTTCTGGATTACAGAGATTGGTTGAGTTCAGATTATATGTTGCAACAACTCGCCTTTGATCCTGCCAATATAATGAAACGTCTAGGTGATGGTTATATCGAGCAGCGCTTAGTCACTGAACAAGTTGCCCAGTTAACAGGGCATCTCTACCTGAGTGAATATAACGACCAGCAGACACAGTTTATGGCATTGATGAATGCAGGTGTGAGCGTGGCAGAAACACTTCAGTTAACACCAGGTGTGGCGATGACAGCGGAACAAATCGCCCAATTAACGACAGACATTGTTTGGTTAGTGAATACAGAGCTGACACTGGATAATGGCGAGGTAATCACTGCCTTGGTACCGAAAGTGTATATTAAGCCTGAAGCAGGTGACTTGGCTCCAGAAAGTGGTCTGCTGGTGGGGAATGAGGTGACCTTTGATGTACAAGGCCAAATATTTAACTCTGCCAGTATCAGAGGTCAAAAAAACGTTTCATTAGATAGTGAGCGTTACCAACAGCGTGGTGGAGATGTTCAAAGTCAGTCTCTTGATATCAATGCGACAGATATTACGATGGACGGTGGCACTTTAGCAGCCAATCACTCACTTTCACTTGCTGCTGATAACGATATCAATATCAGCAGTTCAATGACTCACAGTAAGCAGGAGCAAGCTAACAGCCATTTCGAACGAGATAATATTAAGCGATACGCCAATCTTTATGTGTCTGATGGAACGGGTCAATTAATCGTTGATGCCCAGCGTAATGTTGCACTTAATGCAGCGAATATCGATTTATCTGGAGAGCAGAGCCAGACGCAGATATCTGCTGGACAAAATTTAACATTGGGCACGGTCAATGAGTCAGAAACAAATCTGAGCATAGTTAATAGCCGTGATTTCAATAAAATGTCTGAGCAAAAAGATAGAGGCACTTCACTCCGTACAAATGGTGACGTCAGTTTGATGGCAGGAAATACTCTGCTAATCACAGCTGCAGATATTAATTCTCAACAAGGTAAGCTCGAACTCACGGCAAGAGAGGTCAATATTGATAATGGCGAAGCCCGTTATCAATCAGATATTGCCACTTACACTAATCGTTCGAGTGGCTTTAGTACTCGAAAAAAACAACAAAGAGATATATTCAGCCAGCAAACATCCGTGGCATCTTCGTTAACTGCCAAAAATATTGCTGTTAACTCTGCAACGAATATCAATGTGAAGGGAAGTCAGGTTCTGGCTGATGAAGGCATTCAATTTAATGCGTCAAAAGAGATTAATATCACGGCTGCAAAGCAATCATTTACTGAGTCCCATTATATAAAAGAGAAAAAATCAGGTCTTTCAGGCACAGGTGGTGCCGGCATCAGTATCGGCACCCGAGAGATGAATACGGAAAATGACATCAAGCAACTGGTTCACAGTAAATCAACTATAGGGGCTTTAAATGGCGATATTTCCATGGTTGCCGAAGAAGCCTTTCATCAAAAAAACAGTGATTTGATTGCAGCGAAAGGTAATGTTGATGTTATGGCAAAAGATATCAATATCACGAGCCTATATGATAAGACCGAAACAAAGCAGGTAACGGAGTTTTCGCAAAGCGGTTTGTCACTATCGCTAAAAGCGCCGGCTATTTCTGTCGCCACCCAAGCGTATCATCATGCTCTGGGAAGTGTGGAAGAGGATAAAAAGAAAAATCGCGTCCTGAATGGCATTACGGCCTATGTTCAATCTAAGCAACTCATTGAGATGGGGGAGAACACGCTAGATCTTATCAATGAAGGCAAATCCGATGAAGCCTTATCCACCTCAGGGATAAAAATAAGTATCAGTATCGGTAAGTCAGAGAGTAAAACCCAGACGCAGACCCAATCACAAACTTCACAAGCGAGCACCATTCGGGCAGGTCAAAATGTGCGTTTAACGGCAACAGATAAGGATGTGGGAGTCATTGGTAGCGATATTTTGGCGGATGGTGATATCACCATTGATGCTGCTAAGGATATTCATATTTTAGCCAGTCAAAATACGCAACAGCAAAAAACCAAAATGACATCAAGTAGCGCCAGCATTGGTCTTTCTTTGGGTATTGGTGAGAATACAGGTTTGAGCCTTGATATGGCTATGAGCAAAGGAAAAGGCAAAACCGATAGTGATGGTGTGTTTTATCAAAATAGTCACATCTCTGCTGCAAAAGCGTTATCGCTAACGACTGGCAATGACCTTAGTTTGATTGGTGCACAAGCCAAAGGAGAGAAAGTTTCTATTGATGCCGGTAACAACTTAACTTTATCCAGCTTGCAGGACAGTCATTATCTTAAAGGTAAAGAGTCCAATTCGGGGATGGGGGTCGGTATTGGTATAGGTACGTCCATGTTTTCATTTAACCTTCATCACAATACTCAAAAATCGAATAGTGACTATCTTAGCGTGAATGAACAAACGGCCATTCTCGCTGGGCAAGAAGGGTTTGATATTCATGTCGGTGCTCACACTGAATTAGATGCTGCCCTTATTGATAGTCAGGCTTCAGTGGACAAAAATCAGATTACTACCGCCACCTTGCATACGACGGATAAAGAAAATGCAATGAGTGCTGAAGTGAGTCAACAAGGTTTTAACGTTGGCTCTGATGCCTTCTCTGGAAAATATGGCTTGTTAAAAACGGCGTCTCAGAATTTAAGTAATAAAGGTGAAGCCAGTGTGGATGATGCCAGTTCAACATTAAGCGCCATTGCCCCTGCAGAGATCACATTAACCGATCCTGACAAACAACTGGCTGTATATGGCAAAACAGCAGAAGAAACGATCTCGGATATCAATAGAGACACGGACAGTACGCACCGAAAACTGAATATAGCAGATATAGACCTCCTCAAAGATAAAGCTGAAGCAGAGCAACTTTCCAAACAGTTAGTTTATGAAGCTGCGACGGTATTTACCGATGAAGCATTCAGAAAAATGTTTCTGACCAAGATCGAGTTTTATCAAGTGATGCGTGATGAAAATGGTGAGGTGATCAAAGATGAAAATAATGAAGCGATATGGAAAAAATTAACGGATGAAGAAAAGCAAAATTTAAAACCTGGTAAGGATAATAAGGTACATATTTTTAATAACGGCATGTTTAATTCAGTCGATGCGGCAAAAAAACTAGCACTGCAAAATCATCAATCAGACTATTTGATTCATTTCCCATTAACCAATAATGCCTTATCGGAGCTAATGGTTGCCGGTTATCAGAAATTTCTTGAAAGCGAAGGTTTTGGACTCACGAATGCTGTTAAAGAAAATATTAAGGTGATGGGAAGATACGGTAAAGAAGGATTGATTATTGATGCTCATAGTCGAGGTGGGATGACTACAGGGAATGCATTAACATTTATAGATAAAAATTCAAACGATAATTCAATTCTTGAGTTTTTAGATATCTATACAGTTGGTTCAGCATTTAATAATCAGAAGATGGCCGATATGTTAAATAAAAAGTCTGCTACATCTGGAAAAGTTTATGCTCAAGTTCACAAAGACGATTTTGTTGGTACTTTCATTGGTGGTAATGAAGCTACTGGAGGCACTACTCCTGATGGTAGTACCAGTTTTATCGAAGGACTGAAATCGATCTTTTTTGATGTCACTGTGCATAATAGTTATGGGGAGGGAAAGCCTAATGGTGCCAGTAAAAAATATTGGCAGGATAGTCCCGATGGGAAAGCTAAATTTATCCTAATACCAGCAAGTAATAACAAGGAAGTGTTAAAGAAATGACAAAAAAACAACTAGCTATATTGATCTTTTATATGTTTGTCACTGCATGTAGCTCTGTATATCAACAACAAGACTGTGAAAAAGAAGGAAACAATGAATGCCAAAATGGATCTGGCGGATATGTTCTTATAGAACCAAAGATTGATGAGGACTATGTCAGAAAATACAATATCCCGTCTCTGGAGTTATACAAAAATCAAATAAGCATTATAAAGACCAGTAATTGGAAAAAGGGTGATTTAACACGACAAGAAATTCATGAGGCCCTATTAGAGTGTGGTTCTAGTGATATCCTCACATCAGAAAACTATGCCTTAATGAAGACATTATCTTCTTATGAATACAACGGCAAGCTGTTATTCATCAAACGCTGCATGCTCAATGATGGCTTCAGTTTTCTTGGTGATTTTTCACCATGTGAGAGTGAGCCTATTCCAGCATGTGATTTGCCCGTGCCTAAACGAGAAACGGAAAGACGACTCAATAGTGAGTATTGTATAAAAAATGCTTATTTAACACGTTGTCAGCCTCAGTCCCGAGAACGAATTCTTAACACTGAACAATGTAAACGTTACCCAAAAGAGTACTACTGTGATGTTTGAGGTCAGCTTTTACTGAGGTGAATTATCTTTTCCAAACTAAGATACATGGAGGTATCTAATGAACTATTTTTCTAGAATTATTATCACTATTTTTATCTGTAGTGTGACGGGATGTTCCCTATATCAGGTCGTTCCAGACCCCCTCTGGGATGCTTGGCATAAACGAGGTAGTGATAAAGATTCAACCATAAAAGACATGAATGAGTGCGGATATAGTAAAGATTTAAGAAGAGGGGCGGATCTACCTAATAGCAAGATTGAACCTCTTCACCGCTGTATGGAAGAAAAGGGTTATAAGTTTGACTTTAGTAGTTTTCGAGCGAATAACTGTTACGGTACAAACGCGCCTTATCCGTGCCGTATTTACTGGGGTGGCGGCGCAGCTGAATGGGAAAAAGTGACGCCAACAAACTAGATTAGGTTTGTTTGGTGAGGGGCAGGCAGATGACGAGAGCATTAGTGCTTGTCCCTTACTTTTTTTGTTTAACAGGATATTCTTTCACCACATTTTTAACTCACGTTAAATCATAGAAGTCGATAGGGTGTTACTTTCACCTCCAAAATTGTGAACTTTATCTAAAAATGAAGTGACTTAATGTTACTTGATTGTCATAAGTTCAGTCAGGAGGTGCTTTTGTATTCCATTACTTATGTCAGTTCGGCTACCCATGCCTTTTCTCAGGAGCAGTTATTTGAGCTGCTGGATGAATGTCGTAGTAATAACCTTAGAGAAAATCTTACTGGACAGCTGCTGTATAAAGATCAAGAGTTTATGCAAGTTCTGGAAGGTGAGGAAGAGCCACTGAAGTTTACTTTTGAGAAAATTTGCTGTGACAAGCGCCATAAAAATATTCTCATTTTAAACGAGGGATCCATCGGCCATCGTGAGTTCTGTGATTGGACCATGGGGTTTTACAATCTGGATAATGAATATGAGCATCATATTCCTGGCTACAGTGACATTTTGAATTACCCACTGACAGGGAATGAATTTCAATCACAGCCATCATTAGCCCAAATTCTACTTTTATCATTCAAAGATACTTATTAGTTCAAGTTCAAATAGTGACCAAGATAATGGTGACCGTTTTATATTAATTTCACCTGCCCATGTTAGGCTTGGGTGATTAAAGTCTATTCGAATCAAATACAGTCTGTTTTGGTTCAAGCATGCAGCACGGTTTTTCAGAGAATCTTATTAATTAAGAAAGGAGAGACAACATGAGTACGAACAATAACAACAGAACAACGACTGATTCCGGGTTACCTGTATCCAGTGATGAACATTCCTTAACCGTTGGCCGTGATGGGCCGATTCTGCTACATGATTTATATCTTATTGAGCAGATGGCTAACTTTAATCGCGAACGAATTCCAGAACGTCAGCCTCATGCTAAGGGCTCTGGTGCGTTTGGTCATTTTAAAGTGACACATGATGTCAGCCAGTTTACCAAGGCGGCCGTGTTTCAACCTGGTACTGAAACTGAAACATTAATGCGCTTTTCCAGTGTGGCAGGTGAACGAGGTAGTCCTGATACGTGGCGTGACCCACGTGGCTTTTCCATTAAGTTTTACACGACGGAAGGTAACTATGACATGGTGGGGAACAATACCCCCGTGTTTTTTATTCGTGACCCGTTAAAATTCCAACATTTTATCCGCTCTCAAAAACGTCGTGCTGATAATGGTATGCGTGACCATGATATGCAGTGGGACTTTTGGACCTTGTCTCCAGAGTCGGCGCATCAGGTGACGTGGTTGATGGGGGACCGAGGCATTCCCAAAACATGGCGTAATATGAATGGCTATTCCAGTCATACGTATTTATGGGTGAATGAAAAGGGCGAAAAGTTTTGGGTAAAATATCACTTCAAAACCAATCAGGGCATTGATTTTCTGACTCAGGACGAAGCTGATACGCTGGCGGGTAAAGATGGCGATTATCACAGACGCGATTTGTTTAATGCGATCAAAGAAGGGAACAATCCTAGCTGGACCATGAACGTTCAGATTATGCCTTTTGAGGATGCGAAAACATACCGTCTGAATCCATTTGATTTAACGAAGGTCTGGCCTCACGATGATTATCCATTGCATGAAGTGGGGCAATTAACGCTGAATCGTAACCCGACAGATTTTCACACTGAGATTGAACAGGCCGCATTTGAGCCAAGTAATTTAGTGCCGGGTATAGGGATTAGTCCTGACAAGATGTTACTGGGACGAATGTTTTCTTATGCGGATGCTCATCGCCACCGTTTAGGGGTGAACTATAAGCAGATTCCGGTGAATGCGCCGAAATGTCCTGTGAATAGTTATAGTAAAGATGGGGCCATGCGTGTACAAAATGTCACTGATCCTGTTTATGCGCCTAATTCTAAAGGTGGGCCGAAAGCCGATCCTGAAAACTATCCAGAAGACACCACATGGGCGGCCAGTGGTGAGTTCACACGCGAAGCTTACACGCTACGCGAAGATGATGACGACTTTGGTCAGGCCGGTATTTTAGTTCGGGAAGTGATGGATGATGCGCAGCGTGATCGTCTGGTATCAAATGTGGTTGGCCACGTGAGTGATGGTGTTGAAGAACCCGTATTATCACGCGTCATTGAGTACTGGAAAAACATTGACAGTGATATCGGTGAACGTATTGCCAAAGGCTTAGGCAAAGCGTAAACCAATAGTTTGTCAGTGAAACAAAAAAGCCAGCTTTAAGCTGGCTTTTTTTATAAATCGATATATTTTTTTATCGGCTCAAGGCGTCTTCATCACCTTTATGGTTTGGATGTATGAAGTTGGACTCTTTCGCTGTCTGCGTATCTGGGCCATCTAAGAGCGCGCCAGCACGATCAGGTAACACACGCTGGTCAGTAAAGTTGCCAAGTTCTTCATAGCCATGAGAAAGATGATCAAACAGCTCTTTGTATGAACCCGCCATATCCTTAAAAGCTTGTGCCGTTTTGTCGTAATGGGCATGTACTTTTTGTTTATAGGCATCAAGTTCGGTTTGTTTATCGGCCAGTTGACGATCATATGACTCAGCGATTTCTTTCATTTGATGATCACTGCCGGGGGCTTGGCGACGTCCCAGAGCAAAGCCGAGCAATGCAGCAATGATAGCGATGACAATCGTGAGTGCCCAGATTTCGGTTGAGGTCATAGTTCTTCCCGTTAAAAGTGAATAAGCTCTAGTCTAGCCATTGAGTGTCTTCATGACAAACCGTTTTATTGAAAGGTTTTATTTTGTGATTTAATAAGCCATTGATATCACTTCTATCCGCCATTGCTGAAAGGATACATCATGGTTTCACCTCTTTTCTTAGGTCAGTCAACACAGCCCGTCACCTTATTAGCTAATATGGCAAACCGTCATGGTCTGATTGCCGGTGCGACAGGGACAGGCAAAACCGTCACGCTTCAGGTGCTGGCAGAAAGCTTCAGTCATATAGGCGTGCCTGTATTTGCAGCAGATATTAAAGGGGATTTATCGGGAATCAGTCAGCCGGGTAAACCGCATCCCAAAATTAATGAGCGTGTTGATCTGATGGGACTGTCAGATTTTGGCTTTACTGGAATGTCAGTCACGTGTTGGGATGTATTTGGCAAGCAGGGCCATCCACTTAGAGCAACTATTTCCGATATGGGGCCGTTGCTGTTATCCCGATTGATGAATTTGAATGAAACGCAGCAGGGCATTTTGAACTTGGTATTTCGCGTTGCCGATGATAACGGCTGGCTGGTGTTGGATTTAAAAGATCTCCGATCCATGCTGCAGTTTATTGCTGAGAATGCGGCAGAGTTCAGAACCTTATACGGCAATATTTCTGCTGCTAGTGTGGGCGCTATTCAACGTCGTTTATTAGGACTGGAAGAGCAGGGGGCTGACCAGTTATTTGGTGAGCCAATGTTTAATCTGGATGATCTGTTGCAAACAGATGAACATGGGCGAGGCATCATTAACTTGCTGGCCGCTGACAGTCTAATGCAGTCGCCTAATCTTTATAGTGCTTTTTTACTCTGGCTGTTATCTGAATTATTTGAGCAATTACCCGAAGTAGGCGATCCTGAAAAACCGAAGTTGGTGCTGTTTTTTGATGAGGCTCATTTATTATTTGATGATGCGCCTAAAGTATTGTTGGATAAAATTGAGCAAGTCGTTCGACTTATTCGTTCAAAAGGCGTTGGCGTGTATTTTGTCACACAAAACCCGACGGATATTCCGGATAGTGTGTTGGGACAATTAGGCAACCGCATTCAACATGCTTTACGTGCATACACCGTAAAAGACCAAAAAGCGTTAAAAGCAGCTGCTGAAACGTTCCGTGATAACCCAGAATTTGATACCCGCGAAAAGCTGACGAGTTTAGGTGTGGGCGAAGCCCTGATCTCCACACTGGATGAAAAAGGTCGCCCGCAGGTGGTGCAGCAAACGCTTATCAAACCGCCACAGAGTCAGATTGGTCCCATTACTGAGCAGCAAAGACAGAGTCTGCTGAGCACGTCTTTAGTGGCCGGTGTTTATGACAAGACGCTGGATAGAGAGTCAGCCTATGAAGTGCTGGCAGAGCGTGCATTAAAAGCCCAGGAGGCTGAAAAGAATCTGCCTGAAGACGAACCCAAAACAATTAAGAGAAGGCGTGAAACCGTGCTGGAAGCCTTTGCAAAAAGTACGATGCGTGCAATTGGCAGTCAATTAGGTCGTCGAATTGTCAGAGGTATTCTGGGTTCCTTATTAGGCAAGAAATAACAAATTGAGTCTGTTTTTAAATGCCGTAGAATAGTCATGAAGATATAAGGGGAAAGATGATGATTGATACTAAGAAAATTGAAGAAGTCGTACAAAGCATCAGCAAAGCATTACCACCGGGTTTAGTGCAAATGCAGGAAGATGCTGAAAAGAATATTCGTTCAGCTCTCACCGCGACATTCACCAAGCTGGATTTAGTCACGCGTGAAGAGTTTGATGTACAGGCGCAAGTATTGTTGCGTACCCGTGAAAAGTTGGAGGCACTGGAACGACGTGTCGCCGAGTTAGAAAACCCACCTAAATAAGAGAAACACTATGTCTGAATTTACTAATGTCTCGGTCACACGTGAAGCAAACGTTTATTTCGATGGTAATGTGACCAGCCGTAAAGTGACATTTGCTGATGGCAGCTACAAAACATTAGGCATTATGATGCCTGGTGAGTTTACCTTTGGTACTGAAAAAGCCGAATTGATGGAAATTCTGGCAGGTAAACTCAGTTATCGATTGAAAGGAGATGCAGAGTGGATTGATGTGACAGCTGGCGAGTCCTTCAAGGTGCCTGCTAACTCATCATTCGATATCCAGATTTTAGAGTTAGTGGATTACTGCTGTACTTACTTAGATTAATTTTATTTTTCTATCAGCAATAAAAAAGGCGCTTCAAGCGCCTTTTTTTATGTCTTTAAGAGAGACCTTTATTCCCAATCATAGACTAAGTTCATTTGATACGTGGTATCGGTTGTCTCAGCGTCTTCAGCAGGTTGACTGTTATATTTGCTACGCAGGCTAGCACGTAATTTCCAGTCTTCTTTTTCAGTAATAGGCATTTCTCCACCAAAATTGGTGACAATCAGATAATTGGTGCCAGGGCTGCTGAATGAGGGGTAGTAGGTCAGATCATGAAATAGACTGAGTTTACTGTTCATTTTGTATTTGACGTCATAGCCTAATACACCTGTTGGGTCTTTATCTTTTGTGCCATCGCTGTAGCTTTCAAAGCGATAACCGAGACCGGCGAAGCCTTTGAATTTGAGATCATCTTCACGAATGAAAAATCGACCTAAACTCGCTGCGGCAATGGCTCGTAAGTCTAATTCTTCAAACTCATCAATTTCAAAGTCGGCTGAACCACGAGCAAACCACATTTCGCTGATATCACGTTCTAAAGATAGTCCGGCCAGCTTTTGGTTGGCGGTTTGTTCGCCATCTTCTTTCTGGAAGTTAATTTCCATGTAGAGATTCATGCGTTCGGCATCTGTTTCACGGTTCAGCTCACCACGACCATGCGCGCCAAATCGATTTGTATTACCTGATGCACCCGTGACACCCATTGCAATGCTGCCACTCCATGGATCACGCAGACGATTTCGTTCTTCACGTAGCGCGTTAATTGCTGTTTCATAAGACGTTTTTATGTCTTCAACTTCTTTTTCTTTGTCAGCTTTAATGGTTTCGATTTCGTCTTGATATTCTTGTTGTACAGCAAGAATTTGAGGTTTTGTGGCATCAGTAGCCCAAACGTTTTTGATATTTTTTGGGTTAATATCCACATTACCGAATGCTGTATTAGTCAGTTGCGCTTGGCCGTTATTATCAACAGATAGTTGGCCGACTATTCTGTCGCGGCTGTCTAACTCAATCAGATATTTTTTATCGGTAGTGATTTGGCTGACGCGAGCATAATCAATCGTGACTTCATTAGCGAAGGCTGTGTCCATGATTAATTGACCATTTGCGACTTGTTTTACTGTCCCTTTGAGCATACTGCCATCATCAAGAACGACTTGGTCAGCTACTGCGATATTGGTCAATGTGCTTGAAATTAATAAAAAAATAGTCCTCAAGCTAGGCTTGTACATATAAACTCCGGAGATTTGTATTAGATGAGTTGCGCACTACTAAACTAACACAAGCAACCTCGCTCGTAAAAACGCAACGCTTTTTTGTCCTTTATTTATTCGACAAGTTTCACGGCATCTCAAAAAAAGTTAGGCTAATATTTCTTTTTTACACTCAACCAAGGATGGAGTATGAGTATCGCAAAGGTTTACAGCCGTGCGGTGACAGGCATACATGCCCAAGAAGTCACAATTGAAGTGCACCTATCGAATGGTTTGCCTAGTTTGTCGATTGTAGGGATGCCAGAAACAGCGGTGAAAGAAAGTAAGGATAGGGTGCGTTCTGCCATTTTGAACTCCCAGTTTACCTTCCCCCAGCAACGTATCACTATCAATCTGGCTCCTGCAGATTTACCCAAGGAAGGCGGGCGGTTTGATTTACCCATAGCATTAGGCATCTTAGCCGCATCAAACCAGATTCCACTGCAGACAATTGCTGATAAGGAATTTATTGGTGAATTAGGGCTGGCTGGCGAATGTCGTTCTGTGCGGGGCGTATTGCCAACCGCACTGGCTGCATCGGCAGCTAAACGTACATTGATTCTGCCAGAAATCAATGCCGGCGAAGCAGCCTTAATTGAACAATGCGAGAGTTTTGGGGCGGATAATTTGCTCGCCGTATGCGCGCATTTACATGGACAACAACGACTTAACCTGGCGAGTTCACCAGATTTATCTGATGCAGCAGACTATCCAGATCTCATTGATATTCGAGGGCAGTCTCATGCAAGAAGAGCACTAGAGATTGCCGCAGCAGGCTCACACAGTATTTTGTTCTGTGGACCGCCTGGCACAGGAAAAACCATGCTTGCCAGCCGATTACCTGGCATATTAACCACGATGTCTGAAGCTGAAGCAGTAGAAACGGCAGCCATACATTCTATTGCTTCTAACGGTTTTGATCCTGGTCATTGGCGTCAGCGTCCATTTCGTTCACCTCATCACACAGCATCTGCTGTGGCTTTAGTGGGGGGAGGCAGTCATCCGAGACCGGGAGAAATATCATTAGCGCATAATGGCGTACTTTTTCTTGATGAACTCCCCGAGTTTGACCGGCGTGTGTTGGAAGTGCTGCGCGAGCCAATAGAATCTGGCAAAATCTCGGTGTCGAGAGCAGCTCATCAGGCGGAGTTTCCAGCCCGCTTTCAACTGGTGGCAGCCATGAATCCTTGTCCTTGCGGTTATCTGGGCGAGTCTCGCTGTCGGTGCACAGAAGAGCAAGTTCGTCGCTATCGTGCTAAAGTCTCCGGCCCATTGCTGGACAGAATTGATATGTTGGTTGACGTGCCTGCGGTAGATAAAAGCTTATTAAGACATCAACATGTCGATGCGACAGCCGAATATTCAGAACAGGTTCGGCATCGGGTAGAAAAAGCCCGCAAGAGACAGCTCGATCGACAGCGTAAAGCCAATAATTTGTTAGACCAAAAAGAAATTGAGGATGTGTGTCTGTTGAGTGAAGACGATTATCAGCTAGTGGAAAAGGCGATTGTCCGCCTTGGTCTATCAGCACGGGCCTACCATCGAATTCTAAAAGTGGCGAGAACGATTGCTGATCTTGCAGGAAGTCGTCACATACAAACTGAACATCTTAGTGAAGCCATTAGCTATCGTCGGCTTGATGTAGGTCACTAATGTTGCCGCTTTTTACCTTATTTATTGAGTGGAAACACTCGTTTGATCATGTAGTTTTCAGAGGCGTTAATGCTCAATGATCTTAATCCGCAGCAGCAGGAAGCTGCGCGTCATATAGATGGACCCCTCTTAGTTTTAGCTGGTGCCGGTAGTGGTAAGACGCGGGTTATAACCCGAAAGATTGCCTATCTGATTGAGCAATGTGGTATTCCAGCCAAAAATATTGCTGCAGTCACTTTCACCAATAAAGCGGCGCGTGAGATGAAAACCCGTGTGTCTGAATTGATGGCCAGTCGTCAAAATTCGGCGGCAGCACGTGGTTTGATGGTCTCAACTTTCCACACACTTGGTTTGAATATTCTACGCCGTGAATATAAATCACTCGGATATCGCAGTGGTTTTTCTATTTTTGATGCTCAAGACAGTCTGGCGGTATTACGTGATCTGATGGGACGTGATTTTGCTGCAGATAGTGAGCATGCTGAACAGGTGCAGTGGCAAATATCAGAGTGGAAGAATCAGCTGATTCTGCCTGACAAGGCCATGCAAATTGCTGAAGCAGGTACGCAAATGGCTGCAGCGAAAGTGTATCCACTCTATACCGCTGCGTTACAAGCCTATAACGCCGTTGATTTTGATGATTTGATACTCAAACCGGTGGTGTTGTTTCGTGAAAACCCTGAAGTATTAAAAAAGTGGCAAGCGCGTATTCATTATTTGTTAGTGGATGAGTATCAGGATACCAATGGCTGCCAGTATGAGCTGGTCAAGCAGCTGGTCGGCATTCGTGAAGCACTGACAGTGGTAGGTGATGATGATCAGTCTGTCTATTCATGGCGTGGTGCCCGACCGGAAAATCTGGCACAACTACAGACCGACTATCCTCGTCTGAAACTGATTAAACTCGAACAAAATTACCGTTCCATGAGCCGCATTCTACGAGTGGCTAATACTCTGATACGCAATAATCCTCACGTATTTGAAAAGCAATTATGGAGTGCACTGGGAGAGGGTGATCCGATACGGGTGATCGGCTGTCGAGATGATGATCATGAATCAGAAAAAGTGGTGTCTGAGCTGCTTTATCACAAGCTGAAACATCAGGCCAGTTTCAAAGATTATGCGATCCTCTATCGCAGTAATCATCAGTCCAGACCGATTGAACGCGTATTACGTGAACATAATGTGCCTTACTTCTTAACTGGCGGCACATCGTTTTTCTCACGGATCGAAGTGAAAGACATCATGGCCTATCTGAGATTGCTAGCGAATCAGGATGATGACAATGCCTTCCTTCGGGTTATTAATACGCCGCGCCGTGGGATAGGTTCAAGCACTCTACAAGCTCTCGGTAATTATGCTACTGAGCGTAAAACCAGTTTGTTTGGTGCCTGCTTTGAGATGGGCCTGGCTGAAAAATTGCCTGAAAAAGCGATTCTGAATCTGACCCATTTTGCTAACTGGTTGGTTGATATTGCAGATAGAGCTAAACGTGGTGACTTAATGAGTGCGATCCGCGATATGGTCGAAGAAATCGAATATCGTGGTTGGCTGGAAGAGACCAGTGGTGATCCGAATAAAGCAGAGCGGCGCATGGACAACGTGCTCGAGCTGTTGAGCTGGATTGAACGTATCATCGAAAATGATACCGAAGAGAAAAGTATTGGCGATATTGCAGCCAGACTGACATTGATGGACATTCTGGATCGTCAGGAAGACGAAAACCAAGCTGATGCCGTGCATTTGATGACCTTACATGCTGCAAAAGGTCTGGAGTTTCCACATGTATTCATGATTGGCATGGAAGAAGAAATCCTGCCTCACCGTACCAGTATCGAAGAAGGCACCATCGAAGAAGAACGTCGCCTGACCTATGTCGGTATAACCCGAGCCCAACGCAGTCTGGTCATGACGATGGCTAATACGCGTAAGCGTTATGGGGAGAAGATGGAGTGTGAGGAAAGCCGTTTTCTTCGTGAGTTACCATCAGATGATCTGATTTGGATGTCTGAAAAAACACAGGCTGATCCGGAAGAACGCAAAGAGCGTGGTAAGGCGCATCTCTCTAATATTCGGCAAATGCTGAAATAAAAAAAAGCCCGGTGACTGAAGTGACCGGGCTTTTTTATGCTAAACCATGCGACGAAGCGTGTCGTCTTTACGTATAAAGTGATGGTAGAGTGCAGCGCCAATATGGCCGACCACCAAAATAGCCAGTACGATAGCTAATACTGAGTGTAACTCGCCGATGTCATGAGCCCATTGCACCTTATCAGCTGGTTTTTCAATGAGCACCTGACCAAATACTTTGACTGGATACCCATGTCCATGGATATACAGTGCACCCAGTGGTGGCATAGCAATCAGGCAAAAATACATGATGCTATGTACCGTTTTTACCAGTTTGCTGTTGGCGCCTTCAATAATCGGACGTTGATTTTTTTGTTTCATACTCCACAACAAACGTACTATGGCGAGAATCATAATGATTGCGCCTATCGACACATGATAGGGACCAAATGTATCCCCCAGCCAGTGTTTACCATCGTTAATACGATCAGCAAATTTAAAAAATTGTTGGAAAACAAGTACGGCTACTAACCAGTGGAAAAAACGCGTCACACTGCCATATCGGTCTATCGAATCATTTATCATTTCTCTCTCCTTTGTGAAAACCATCGCTGAGACAGAATTATCAATACAGTTGTTCCGGTTATTCGGTTTTTATTAAAATGATGATTGAATAATTTTGTCGAGTTGATTGGCAAACTGCATTCTGTCACGGTGATTAAAGGCATTCTGCCCACCTGTATCCACACCGCTCGAACGCATGGTATCCATAAAATTACGCATGGTTAAACGTGCAGCAATATTGCTTTTATCCATTAGTTCACCACGTGGGCTGAGGCAGATGCCGCCACGATCAATCACATCGTTGGCAAGTGGAATGTCAGCAGTGATAACTAAATCTTT
This sequence comes from Methylophaga sp., assembly GCA_002706095.1. Classification (GTDB taxonomy): domain Bacteria; phylum Pseudomonadota; class Gammaproteobacteria; order Nitrosococcales; family Methylophagaceae; genus Methylophaga; species Methylophaga marina. Next base: position 428,609 of record PAJP01000021.1, read on the forward strand.
CATTTGAACACGGCGGGCTATCTCATCATCTGCCATGTCAAAACCTGAGGCGACTTGAATAAACTGAATTTGATTATCTGCCGGCACCTTAATCGCGTGGTTTGCAATAAAGGTCAGCGGCAGGGAGGTGCGTCTTGAAGCCCGAATCAGGATTTCTTTAATAACAGCCGGACAAGCGTCGGCATCGACCCAGATATGCATTATTCTTCCTGGTCAGATTTATTCAACGTACGTTTTTCTTGTCTGACTTTAATATGAAGTGCAGCCTTTGCCATCAAATGAGCACTGACTGGAGCGGTGATAAATAAAAATAAAGTCACCAGTATTTCATGCAAGCTGATACCGTCAGTTTTGGTACTGAAATGAATGGCAGATGCCACCAGAACAGCACCGACACCTAAAGTACTGGCTTTGGTGGGACCATGTAAACGCATATAAAAGTCAGGCAGTTTGAATAAGCCTAGGGAACCGACCAGCGTAAAGAAACCACCCAGAATAATCAGAATAGATAATAAAATTTCTAACATGATTTATTCCATTATGTCGCCGCGCAGCAGGTATTTGCTTAGCGCGAGTGTACCCATAAACCCCATCAACGCAATCAATAGAGCAGCTTCGTAATAAAGATTGCTTCGCAGGAAAATACCCAGCAGGATAAGTAGGGCAATTGAATTAATATACAGTGTATCGAGGGCCAGAATTCTATCCGGCACACTAGGACCGATAAGTAGTCGATAAAGGCTCAATAGCAGGGCCGTACACACCATAACGCAGGCTGTAATGATGGCGATATTCAGCATTAGTTGAAAATCTCCTTTAACGGTTTTTCAAACAGCTGTTTGATTTCATCAATGGTTGTTTGGGCATCATCGATATGCAGGGCATGAATCAACAGCTTTTTCTGGTCTTTAGACAAGTCACAGGTGACAGTCCCGGGAGTCAGTGAAATGGTATTGGCAAGAATACTGATCGCCAATGGTGAGGTTAAATCCAATGGTATCTCAACAAAACCGGGTCGCAGTTTATCTGAGGACATGAGAATAAGACGCGCCACATGAATATTGGCAATCACTATCTGCCAGAGCACAGAGCTGAAAAACTTAATCAGCAACCATGGCCGACGTACCATGACGCGCTCCTCCCAGAATCCAGCACTGAACCAAGGAATAAATATTGCGAGTAAGCCACCTAAAATCATATGGCCAGCCGATAAGGTGTTATTCAATAAAAGCCAGATAGCCCATAAGGCCAGGGTGAGAAATGGATGAGGAAAGCATTTTCGCCACATATTATTCTCCTCCCTGATAGGCAGGCTGGCCCATTACTGCATCAATATAAGCTTGATGATCATTCAGTTGTGAAGCCACGCTCTGGGTAAAATCAGATATAGGACCGGCTGCAATGACTAATATCGGACTGGCTAGCACTAAAACTAAAGCCAGAGCCAATGCACGTATATTCAGCTTCTCACTGTCATCATCGAGAGAGGTATCCGTTTGATAGAAAATGATTGAGCCTGACCGTGCCATCGCCATAATCATTAATAAGCTGCCTATTAAAATGATGGCATAGATCCAGGTACTTAATGTGCTGCTCAGCGCGGCTTCCAAAATCATTACTTTACCGATAAACCCTGACAGTGGTGGCATGCCTACAATAGCAATAGCGGTAATGAAAAACACAGAGCCTAAAAGAATGGCATGTTTCATTGGGGCGCCAGGACGTAACCTATCAGAGTATGAGCCTCTGGCTCGAGCAATGATGTCGGCTACCAGAAATAATCCGGCACCAATCAGCGTGGAATGAATTAGATAATACAAGGTAGCCGCTAACGCTTCGGTTGTATTAATCCCGATACCAATCAAAAGCGTGGCGACGGAAGCCAGTATCAGAAAAGCGGTTTGTTCTTTTAAGGCACGGGATGCAAATACACCAAGGACGGCCATTGCTAACGTGACCAAGCCAAGACTTAATACTACCCCAGCATGTAAGCCAGCTAGCGCGCTTGCCTGTTCTGAGAATAACGTGCCATGAACACGAATAATCGCGTAGAGACCCACTTTGGTCATGATCGCAAATAAAGCAGCCACGGCAGCAGAGGTATTGGCATAGGCACCAGGTAGCCACAAATAGAGCGGGAAAATAGCCGCTTTGATACCAAACACCACTAAAAGAAGCAGTCCAGCTGCTGCCACAATACCTTGATCAGCACTGTCCAGCTGAGCAATGTGCGTAGACATATCAGCGATATTTAATGTGCCCAAAATGCCATAGAGTGTGCCCACAGCGAATAAAAACAAGCTGGAGCCGACCAGATTAATGACGACATAATGCAGCCCGCCTTTAGTGCGAAGGCGGCCGCCGCCATGGAGTAATAATCCATATGATGCGAGTAACAGCACTTCGAAGAAGACAAACAGGTTAAACAAGTCACCAGTCAGGAAGGCACCATTCAGACCAAAAAGCTGGATTTGATAGAGCACATGAAAATGTTGACCTTTTTTATCGGTACCCTGAGAAATGGCATAAGCCAATGCAATAACTGCCAGTATGGATGTCAGCAGTATCATCAAGGAAGATAACTTATCCAACACCATCACGATGCCAAATGGCGCTGTCCAGTTACCAAGTAAGTAAACAGAATAATCACCACTATTGGCGATAGTGACGGTGTAGATACTCAGCAGCAGCAGAGCCATAGTGAATATCAGGCTAACTACACGCTGCAGCGGGATACCTTTGGGCCGAGAAAATAATGTCAGTATGCCACCCAATAAAGGTAACAAAATGAGCAGAATAGGCAGCTGTGACAGTGTCATTTGGCATCTCCTCCTGCTACTTTATTCTCCTGTTCTTCAGCCACATAACTCATACCATCGACATGATCGTTACCCAGTTCACTACGCGCTTTTAAAGCCAGAACAATTAAAAATGCCGTCATGCCAAATGCGATGACGATGGCAGTTAATACCAGCGCCTGAGGAAGAGGATCGGTATATTTTGTTGTTTCCGCAGAGATAATGGCAGCCTCGCCAATTTGTAAGCGTCCCATGACGAATAAAAATACATTCACTGCATAGGAAATCAGCGTTAACCCCAGTACCAGAGGAAAGGTACGAGCCCGAAGCACAAGGTAGACACCACTTGATGTCATGACACCTATCGCGATGGCAACTAACCACTCCATCTATTTTTTCTCCTGTTGAGCTAAACCATGAGATGCGTGACTGAGCTTACCCAGTTCGACCAGAATAAGTACGGTTGCACCAACGACCACCAGAAATACACCTAAATCAAATATCATGGCACTGGCAATTTCAAATTTGCCAACAATCGGCCATGTCAGATAGGTGAATGTCGTCGTTAGGAACGGATAAGACAGGAACATGGCTGCTAACCCGGTGACAAAAGCTGCTGTTAAACCAACCGCTATGACTTTATGCATATCCACTTTGATTCTGGCGTTTGTCCAGGCAATACCGTTTGCAAGATACTGTGAAATGAGTGCTACTGCAGCAATCAATCCTGCGATAAAGCCACCACCAGGTAAGTTGTGACCTCGCAAGAAGATAAAGACGGCAACCATTAACATTAATGGGAATAGCAGTCTTGTCAGTGTTTGCATAATCGGCGGGTGAGGGTCATGACTCCACTCACGTCCCTCTATGTCACGTTGCGGTGCAGGTAATTTCAGATCTCTGAGTAGCGCAAAAATACCCAGACCAGCTAAGGCTAGTACAACAATTTCGCCCAATGTATCAAAGCCACGGAAGTCCACGAGAATAACATTCACCACGTTAGTACCACCGCCACCAGGCTTGCTGTTCTCAAGGAAGAATCCAGAAATACTCGCGTAATCCCGGCTCATTACAGCCATGGCTAATAACATCACCGTGACACCTGCAGAAATGGATAAAACCAGATCACGAAACAGTCGTCTATGACTTCTTTCCTGAGGACTGTGCTGTGGTAAGAAGAACAGAGCCAATAACAGCAGCACAATCGTGACGACTTCAACGGATAATTGAGTCAAAGCCAAATCAGGTGCTGAGAATTTCACAAAGCCCAGTGAAACAATCAAACCAATCACACCGATAATAATCAGTGAAACAAGTCTTTGATGATGCAATAACGCCGTTAATATACTGGCAATCACAAGAATACCCACTTGCACCATGGTGAGCAGGTTCGCATCCAGTAAAGTACGGTCACCAAACAGTGGGCTATCAAACTGTAAAAATCCATACAACGTTGCCGCGACGCCAGATAGCAATACCCAACTGATGGCATTTTGCAAAGAGCCACGATCAAATAATCGACTGAATCTGCCACTCAGCACTAACAAGCCGTGTGTGATTCTGTTAAACAGTGTTTTCGCATCCAGACGAGGTAAATTTGTATCGTGCCAGCGAAATAATTTTTCCCGATAGAAATAGACAATAACGCCGAATAACAGAGCAATAAAACTCATTAATAAAGGGATATTGAAACCATGCCAGATAGCGAGACTATAATCAGGTGGTACAGATTGTATGCTCGCCGCGACAGCCACACTTAGAATCGGGGCGACAATCAGCATAGGCACCATACCTACGCCAAGACACAGCAATACCAGAATATCGACAGGTATCTTCATAAACCGTGGTGGTTCATGTGGTGTTTTGCTTAAGCCCTGAGGTTCACCATTAAAAAATACATCGTGGATAAACCGTAGCGAGTAAGCAACAGAAAAAACGGCGCCGAATGTCACAATGACGGGAATCGCCCAGCTAAGAGTATGGTGATCCGTTGCGGTTAAAGCTTGTTGGAAAAACATTTCCTTACTAAGGAAGCCATTCAGAAGGGGAACACCTGCCATGGCAGAGGCCGCAATCATGGCGAGTAATGCGGTGTGAGGCATGTATTTTAAGAGGCCATTTACTTTGCGCATATCGCGGGTGCCACATTCATGATCGATAATTCCAGCCACCATGAATAACGATGCTTTGAAGGTCGCATGATTAATGATGTGGAAGATGGCCGCCACAGCGGCTAATTTGGTGCTAAAACCAAACAACAGCGTGATTAATCCCAGATGACTTATGGTGGAATAGGCTAACAAGCCTTTTAAATCATGCTTAAAGAGTGCGGTATAGGCGCCCAGCACCATAGTTATCATACCAGCTCCGCCCACTAACCAACCCCAGGCCTCAGTGCCTGAAAGAACCGGAAATAGTCGAGCAAGAATAAAAATACCGGCTTTCACCATTGTGGCTGAATGTAAGTAGGCCGATACAGGGGTCGGTGCTGCCATGGCGTGAGGCAGCCAGAAGTGAAAAGGGAATTGAGCCGATTTGGTAAATACGCCCAATAAAATTAATACTAATGCCGTCAGATAGTGTTCATTTTGGCGAATAAGATCGCCTGATGCCAACACGTCGGTGAGATTAAAGCTGCCAACCATATTGCCAATCATTAATACGCCAGCCAACATAGCTAAACCACCGGCACCAGTGATGGTCAGTGCCATTCTTGCACCATCGCGGGCATCTTGGCTGTACTGCCAGTAGCTGATCAATAAAAATGACGTTAAGGATGTTAATTCCCAGAATATAACAAGCTGGATTAAATTTTCTGAAAGCACAATGCCTAACATTGAGCCCATAAACATCAATAAATACGCAAAAAAACGGCCCATTGAGTCCTGAGCCGATAAATAATAGCGTGCATACAGAATGACAAGTAGTCCAATCAGTAAGATCAGAAAACTAAAGAGTAGCGACAGGCCATCAAGTCGAAACGCGAAATCTAAACCCAGTGCAGGTAGCCATGACCAGCTCTGAACCAGTGTTTCATTATCGAAAGGAATATGAACAGCTGGCATCAAGATCAATAGTGCTAAAAGGGTGACAATGCCCGCCACCCAGGCTGAGGCAACACGATTAAATCTTGCAGCCCATGCGGCAATAGGTGCGCCCAGAAAAGGGATTAGAGCAACTAAAGGTAAGTTGAACGCCAATAAATTCATTGATTTTCCTGTTATCTAACGGGTGCTCATATTCTATATTTATACATGAAAAAGCACTGTAGAGCAGCGCTCTACAGTGCTTTTTTGTTCATTTCAGACTTTACGCTATTGTGATTGAGCAACCATGTAGTCTACCGCTTCCATTATTGCTTCATCACTCAGATCAGAACGACCACCTTTAGCAGGCATCATATTAAATCCTTCAATAGCATGTTTATGCAGGGTGTCGATACCTTTTTCAATACGTGGAGCCCAGTCTGCAGCATTACCAATTTTTGGTGAATTCATCAGTCCAGCACCATGGCAGGCAGCACAGACTTGCGTCACGATTTGTTCACCGGCGCCACCAGTATTGGTATCTTCTTCTGCAGGTGCTGCTTGTACAGCAGGTGGCTCACCAATATTGACTTCTGCAACGGGTTTAATACGTTCAGCGACGGCTTCTTCATCCATGCTGGCCGGAGCAGTTGCATTCTTGCCTAATTCAAGTGCGTTATCCAGCACAACTAATACCAAACCGAAAAGTATTAATACGGTGACAATACTACCAATTAGAAATTGACCAGAATTATTATTATTCACTGAAAACCTCTGCTTATTTTAATAATGGCGATGATTATACGGTTAACGAACTTTCTGTGCCACGAAAAGCAACAGAAAGGATTAGTTCTCTATTGCTGATAAACATATTTTCCCTATAGTACGACCGGATAGTAAACGTTGGTGGGCTTGTTCAATATTGCTGGCAGAAATCGGCCCCAATGTCTGTTTGTGAGTACATTTAAGCGTTTTAATATCCAGCATTTCTGAGATGCTATTCAGTATATGATGTTGCTCGATCATATCGGCTGTTTTGTACATAGGTCTGGCAAACATAAACTCCCAGACTATGCCTGCACTTTTATTTTTGAGCTTGTCTATATTGTGAGTTTGCTGGCTTGTGACAACAAAACAAATCATGCCTTGAGGGGCTAGCAAATCGGTGAGTTCATCGTAGTATGGGTCAGTATCTGCTAAGCATAAAATATAATCGGGAGCAGCAATATTTAATGCTGAGTAATGATCCGTTAATTGTTGATGGTTGATGACGTGATCTGCACCCATTGCATAGCACCAATCGATAGACTCTTTACGAGATGCTGTTGCCACGACATTGAGCTTTGCAACCTGTTTAGCCAGTTGTATAGCAATTGAGCCTACACCGCCGGCACCGCCAACAATCAGGATGGTTTTACCTTTATCCATATCGGGCTGAATGCGCATTCTTGAGAATAGGGCTTCCCACGCAGTAATACTGGTAAGCGGCATGGCAGCAGCTTGTTCAGCAGTGAAATTTTGTGGGGCCTTGCCGACAATGCGTTCATCAACTAATTGATGTGAGGCATAACAGCCATCACGCGTGACATCACCAGCGTAGAAAACTTTATCACCCACGTTAAATAATTCACAATCGTCACCTGTCTCGACAACAGTGCCAGAGGCATCCCAACCAATAATTTTGGCCTTGTCATTATTGTCATCCAGGCTGGCTTTAATTTTTGTATCAACAGGGTTAACAGCAATCGCTTCTATTTTGATAAGAAGATCATGCCCTTTGGGTGAGGGTGTCTCGCGCTCAAGTTCTTGTGCTTGTCCATTGGCTTGAAAAAATCCATAGGCTTTCATTCACTTTGCTCCGCTTGTGGCTATTTGATGTTAATGACCCAATAGTATGAATTAAGTTGCTGTGATTTATGGCAAAAGCTGCTTCAAAGCGTTTAGGTACTCGTCTTCTGATGGTGGCATGCCATCACGTTGCGCTTGCCATATTGATTGCGCCAGACAGTCCATCATCATGTGATCACAGTGATGTGGGTCTTGTTTGGCATGAAGTAATTGCTGGTAGATGTCACGAATACCCTGGGGTCTGTTTGTTTGAATCTGTTCGTGCAGAGCCAGATGTAACCCCATATGTAAATAAGGGTTGGTTTCGCCAGCTTCAACGAAGTAGTCTTGATCGATTTTATCTGGTTGATTAAATAAGGCGTGATATTCGGGATGAAGCTCAATGATATGAGCGATGTGTTTTTCGAGCTCAGTGAGGGGGGCGCTAGTATGGAATTTCTTCCACACATCGAAATAGACTTGTCTGATTTCTTGTCGGTTTTGACCAAACATTATGATGCAGTTCGTGACTGACGACGTTGCTGGTCACGGTAATAGTCACAATATTGGGTGACAGAGCAGGTGTCACATTTTGGTTTACGCGCCAGACAGACATAGCGGCCATGTAATATTAGCCAGTGATGCGCATCTAACAGATAGTCTTTCGGGACAACTTTCATAAGTTTGTCTTCGACCGCCTTAACCGTTTTTCCTTTTGCCAGCCCTGTTCTGTTAGATAAACGAAAGATATGCGTGTCTACGGCAATGACAGGGTGTTTAAAAACGGTGTTTAAGATAACGTTAGCGGTCTTGCGACCAACACCAGGTAAGGCTTCCAGTGCTTCCCTATCTTCTGGGACCTGACTGTTATGTTGCTCAATTAAAATTCGACAGGTCTTGATGACATTTTCAGCCTTGCTGTTGAATAAACCAATCGTTTTGATGTATTGCTTTAAGCCATCCACTCCCAAGGCGAGAATTTGCTCAGGCGTATTCGCTATTGGGTAGAGTTTGTCCGTGGCTTTGTTCACCCCCACATCCGTCGCTTGAGCTGACAGAATCACAGCAATCAGTAACTCAAAAGGAGAAGAGTAATGAAGCTCCGTCGTAGGGGCCGGGTTATGTGCTTTTAAAGTAGCAAAAAAGTCACGCCGTTGAGCCTGGTTCATCTTAGCTGCTCGTAGCGACTTCGGCTGTGGTTTCAACTTTTACTGTTTGTTGCTTACTCAGTCTGGCATCAATCACATTTTTTAAGGCAACAATTAATCCCAAGCCGATAAAAGCCCCCGGTGGTAACAATGCCAACAAAAAGCCACGGTAATCATCAATAACAGTAATAGTGAAGTTTTTTGCGATATCACCAAACATCAACTCTGCCTGACTGAATAAGGTGCCTTGACCAATCAGTTCACGCATGCCGCCAAGCACAACCAGGACAGCAGTAAAGCCAATACCCATCATTAGCCCATCCAGCAACGCTGGTCCAACTGAATTTCTAGCGGCGAAAGCCTCGGCACGGCCAATGATGGAGCAGTTGGTGACAATCAGCGGGATAAAAATACCCAAAATAATGTAGAGTTCATGGAACCAGGCATTCATCGATAATTCAATAATGGTCACAATTGAGGCAATGATCATGACAAAAACGGGTAATCTTGCTTCATCAGGAATCTGGTTTCTGAGTAGCGAAATCAAACCATTTGATGCCACTAAGGTCAGGATGGTTGCTAATCCCAGTCCCAGTCCATTAATGACGGTGTTCGTTACGGCGAGGAGGGGGCATAAACCCAGCAGTTGAACAAGGGCGGGGTTATTCTTCCACAGACCTTCTTTTACAATCTGATAATAAGCATTCATGATTTTTCCTCATTGATAGCAAATAATGCTTCACGATGATTTTTGAAATACTCAAGCGAGCCTTTTACCGCTCTCACCACAGCTCTTGGTGTAATGGTTGCCCCAGTAAACTGGTCAAAAGCACCACCATCTTTTTTGACCTTCCATTTGGCTGATGATGGATTTTCTAATGATAAACCTTCGAATTGTTTAATCCAGTCAGAGCGGCTGGCATCAATTTTATCACCCAGTCCAGGGGTCTCTTTGTGATTGATAACACGAACGCCTGCCAGCGTACCATCGTTATAAATCCCAACCAGCATTTTAATCCGTCCCGAGTAACCGTTGGGCGCGACAACGGTCAGGATGACAGCGACTGGTTGGTCCTGTTTGCGAGCACGGAAAACTTGAGTGGGTTCTTCAGTACCTAAGCTTTCAGTGGCTGGCAGTAAGATGGTGTCTTGTAAAATCGCATTATCGTATTGTTCATGCGGTATCAGAATATTGATGGCATCCAATAATGCTTGACGTTCGTTTTCTTTAATTTGTTGACGTGTATTTTGTTCTGTGTACGCCACCATGGTGGTAGCGACGATAGCAAAAATGCCCAAAACCACGCCTACGCGTAAGATGTGCTTTTTTAGGTCTGCCATTATTTCGTGGCCCCGTAGACTTTAGGTTGCGTGTAATAATCGATTAGCGGTGCCAGCATATTCATTAACAGCACAGCGAAGGCGACACCATCAGGATAGCCTCCCCATACTCGAATGATGTAGGTTAAAGCGCCTACTCCAGCACCAAATACCAGACGACCTTTCACCGTTGTCGAACCTGAAACCGGATCAGTGGCAATAAAAAACGCACCTATCATCGTGCCGCCACTTGTCAGGTGGAATAGAGGTGAGCCCGTGACTTCAGGGGCAAACAAATAAGTGACACCACTCATCACAAACAATGTGCCGATCATGGCAACTGGAACATGCCAGCTAATGACGCGACGATAAAGTAAATAAAGACCACCAATGGCAAACCAGATGTTAATCCATTCCCAACCTAAACCACCTAAACTGCCAAATAGGTTTTGATTAACGATATAGACAGGCGCAATCGATTGTCCTATCTGAGTTTTCATTGTATCGAGTGGCGTTGCCCCAGAAACAGTATCTGCAGTCCAACCAGCGCTGGTTTCACCGTAAAAAATTAATTGAAAAGCCGAATGTAAATCGAGAGATTTGTCTGTAAGCGAGTCAACAGGTAACCAGGTTGTCATTTCAAGCGGGAAGGACACTAATAACAATACATACCCAACCATGGCAGGATTAAATGGGTTGTAGCCCAGACCTCCGTACAAATGCTTGGCAAAAATGATGGCAAATAAAATCCCGGTGACCGTTAACCACCAAGGCGCGAGCGGCGGTATGGCGACAGCCAACAATACGGCTGTTACTGCCGCACTGCCATCGGTGATGAAAGGTTTAATCGGTCTTTTACGCAGTGTCAGCATGACTGCTTCTGCGAGCAGGGCGACGATTAATGCCAGTGTAATATTGATTAAGACCGCAGGGCCAAAGAAATAAACCATCGCGGCTACTGCAGGAATCATCGCTAAAATGACTTGCAGCATTTGCAGCGTCACGCGGTTGGTACCTGCCAGAAATGGCGGGCTCATTCGAAATATCGCCATTATTTACTCCGTTTCCTTACTATCCGCTTCGGCTGTCACGGCAGCTTTTTCTTGTTGTTCTTTTTTGGCTTTAGAGGCTGCTAAGGCTGCTTTACGCTGACGCTGACGCTCTTCTTTTTCACGCTGTTCCCGTTCTAAACGTGCCTGACGTGTTTCGAAACGGTCGCGAGCGAGATCTGATTTCTTACGTTCACGTTCTTGGTTCATAATTTCCGTTTTAGCAAAGCGGAAATAGGAAACTAACGGAATTTTGCTTGGGCAGACATAATCACAACAACCACATTCAATACAATCGAATAAGTTGTAATCTCGAGTTTGATCAAAATCTTTAGCTCGTGAATGCCAGTAAAGTTGTTGCGGTAATAAACTGGCAGGGCAGGCACTTGCACAGTCGCCACAACGGATGCATGGCAAAGGTTCCTGTGCTGGCGCAGCATCCTCCACACCGGCGAGAATACAGTTTGCTGTTTTTGTCACAGGTAAGTTATCGCCAGACAGGTTAAAGCCCATCATGGGACCACCAAGAATGAAGGCTTCATCAGGTTCGCGCTGTGTTTCTGCGTACGCTAATAATTCAGAGATGGGAGTGCCAAAAAGGGTTTCAAAGTTGCCTGCATGTGTCACGTCTTTTCCGGTCACCGTAACGATTCTGGAGATTAACGGTTCTCCATGAAAAATAGCACGGCCCACTGCATAGGCTGTGCCCATATTGTGACTCACAATACCCAAATCAATCGGCAAACCATCGCTTGGCACTTCTTTACCCGTCACAACTTGAATAAGTTGTTTTTCACCACCCGTTGGGTAACGAGTGGGTACAACAACCAAGCGTGTATTATGCATATCAGGACGAGAAGCCAGAGCCAACTCCATAGCTGAAATGGCTTGCGGTTTGTTATCTTCAATCGCCACAATGACTTCACGAGCCCGAAGTGCGTATTGCATGATTTCAATACCATCCAATATGCCGTCAGCACGTTCACGCATCAGCATGTCATCACAGCTGATGTAAGGTTCGCACTCAGCACCATTTAGCAAAAGTGTTTCAACAGTGTGATGAACGCCGGGGTTCAATTTGATGAAGCTTGGGAAACCCGCGCCTCCGAGGCCAACGATACCTGCATCGCGTACGATTTGACGAATTTCATGAGTCGAAAGTGAACGGTAGTCATTTACGGGTTCACGCTCAATCCAGCGATCTTCACCATCGGTTTCGATAGTGATGCACGGTGCTGTCAGACCAGATGGATGAGGAATAGGCTGCTCATTAATGGCGGCAATGGTACCTGAACTGGGGGCATGCAGGCAGACTGAAACATGGCCATCCGCACGAGCAATTCGTTGCCCCTTAAGTACCTTATCACCTACTTCAACAATAGGAATAGCTGCGCTACCAATATGTTGTTGCAGCGGTAGAATCAGCCGTTTTGCGAGTGGTGTTTTCCGAATGGGGGTTTGAGTTGACCGCTTCTTATGACCGGGCAACTTGAGTCCACCTGGAAATGAGCCTAATGTTTTTGTCATGTTCTTTCTCCACGTTCTAGCTGGACGTGAGAAGGATCTGGCCAGCGCCAGGTGTTGGGATTAGGTGCCATTTCAACCATATCAATACAATCTACCGGACAAGGTTCTAAGCAGAGTTCACAGCCTGTGCATTCATCAGCAATAACTGTGTGCATATGTTTTGCCGCACCCAGAATTGCGTCGACAGGGCAAGCCTGAATACACAAAGTGCAGCCGATACAACGTTGTTCATCAATGACCGCAAGCATTTTGGGTTTTTCAACACCGCACTCTTCATCGAGTGGTTTAGGTTCAACATCGAGCAAGTCCGCCAGTGCTTGAATGGTTGATTCGCCGCCGGGAGGGCAACGGTTTATATCAACTTCACCTGCTGCAATAGCTTCAGCATAAGGACGGCAACCTGCAAAACTACATTGACCGCATTGTGTTTGAGGAAGAATTTTATCGATCTGATCGACGATAGGATCGCCTTCAACTTTGAACTTGACGGAAGCAAAGCCTAATAGCAAACCGAGAATTAACGCCAGAAGCGTTAAAGCAATAACCGCTGTCAACATGGGCTTATCCTTTCACTAGTCCAGTAAAGCCCATAAAGGCCATTGACATCAGGCCGGCAGTAATCAGGCCGATTGCAGCACCTTGAAATGGAACAGGTACATCGGCTGCGGCAAGACGTTCGCGCATGCCAGCGAAAATAATCAATACCATTGAAAAACCCAGAGCAGCACCAAAGCCATACAGTGCTGACTCAATAAAACCATGTTTTTCTTGTACATTTAGCAGAGCAACACCTAGTACCGCACAGTTTGTTGTAATGAGGGGTAAGAAAATACCTAATACCTGATAGAGCAGTGGACTGGTTTTGTGAACGACCATTTCTGTGAATTGCACAACTACAGCAATAACAAAGATGAAACTGATAGTGCGAAGAAACTCAATACCAAAAGGGGCCAGCAAATATTCATTGATCAAATAACTACTGATAGAAGACAGCGTTAAGACAAAGGTGGTAGCCAGAGCCATCCCCATGGCTGTTTCCAATTTACGAGACACACCCATAAAAGGGCACAGCCCCAGGAATTTGACCAAGACAATGTTATTGACCAGTATCGTACTTATAAGTATGAGGGCATAATCTGCCATTTAATAACCTACTGATTTTCTCAGGAATTAGTTGTCATTTCAGCACGGAATCAATTCTGCTGTAAACGGTAATCAGTAATTATAGCTTAAAAAGCATTAATATCGAAGCTGTTAGAGTGATATTAATGCTTTATTTGTGAGCTACTTATCCGTTATCTGGACACGGAGGATTTGACGTCAGTGATGTTTATTTTTGTCGGCGTTGCTGTACAGCTTCAGCCAGTTCTCTTAATAAATCTTCAGTATTGTCCCAAGCCATACAAGCATCGGTAATACTTTGACCATAAACTAACTCTTTTCCAGACTCTGCATTCTGGCGACCAGCAATTAGGTTACTTTCCAACATGAGGCCGATAATACGATTTTCACCTGTCGCAATCTGGGCTGCGACTTCGCGACAAACGGTTTCTTGCTGGATGTGGTTTTTTCCACTATTGGCGTGGCTGCAATCAATCATGATTCTGACATCTTGACCGGAACGGGTTATAACGTCTGCCGCAGCATTGATGCTGTCACTATCAAAGTTGGGCTCACGTCCACCACGTAAGATGATGTGACAATCAGGGTTGCCCGTGGTGGAGAAAATAGCCGAGCGTCCTGCTTTAGTCAACGACATAAAATGATGAGGTTTTGAGGCTGAAAGACACGCATCGACAGCGATCTGAACACCTCCATCTGTTGCGTTTTTGAAGCCAACAGGACAGGATAAACCTGAAGCCAGTTCACGGTGCGCTTGACTCTCCGTTGTTCTGGCGCCAATTGCTCCCCAAGACACCAGATCTGCAATATATTGTGGACTGATTAAGTCCAGGTATTCAGTAGCAGAAGGCACACCCATTTCAGCCAGATCAAGCAATAGTTTACGTGCAATGTGCAGTCCATCATTGATTTTAAAGCTGCCGTCCAGATAGGGATCGTTGATTAATCCTTTCCAGCCAACCACAGACCGTGGTTTTTCAAAGTACACCCGCATAATAATTTGCAAGTCATCTTGAAGTTCTTCAATTAATGGTTGCAGTCTTGTGGCATACTCTCGAGCAGCAAGAGGATCATGAATAGAGCACGGACCTACAATAACTGTTAAGCGATCATCGCGTTTATGCAGAATATCCTGCGTCGCTTTACGCGCATTAAAAACCGTTTCAGATGCTTGATCAGTAATCGGCAATTCTTCATGAAGTTGCGCCGGGGGGATGACTTCTTGAATCCCCGTGATTCGTAGGTCGTCTGTGCTATAGAGCATGGTGTGTCTGTTATCGATATGGAAACAGAAGATTGTAACCGCTGAGGGCTTTTTGTGCTATCTCAAGCGTGTAACAAATCAGAATGTGATCTGCCCAACGACAAGTCACATCCTATGGCACACTATATGCACAAAAACTAATGACTAGGGAATAAGTCAAAAATTCGGCGTTCAAGTTTGAAAAAAAGGATCAACTATGCGGCTGGTAGAGTCATTTAAACAGGGCCAAGAGAAGCTCGAATCGATCAACTCAGAAATAAAAAGTCGCGTAGAGACTACCCTGAGAAGCTGGCCTGAGACGATCAATAAAAAAGTCTCTGATATTCGCAATTTTTCTCTGCCATGGACGCAATATTTTCACTTTTTCCATGACAGTGAAGAAACCATTGCTCACGAATCAGAACCTGTTATAAAACTCAGTGATAAGTTTGCTACTTTACATCAACGCATTGAAGCTGATCTAGGCGTTGAAAATTTCGTGGGGGAGTGGTTCTTGGTGGATCAAGCCTGTATTGATCAATTTGCTCAAGCAACCGGCGATCATCAGTGGATTCACACCGATCCTGTCAAAGCTGAAAATGAGTCTCCATTTAAAACAACCATTGCACATGGGTTTTTGACACTGTCTCTGATTCCAAAATTAACGGATACAGTTAACCCCGAAAAGAATGATTATCCTGAAGCCAGAATGTTGGTGAATTACGGGATGAATAAAGTCGTTTTTCCTGCGCCGGTGAGGGTTGGAAAACGTATTCGTGCTCGGACTCGGATTATTGCTGTAACACCGCTTAGAAGAGGGCTTGAATTAGTTCGTGAAGTGACAATTGAGGTGGAAAACAGCAAACGACCCGCCTGTGTCGCGGAAATGTTATTACGCTTATATGACTGATAAAAAAGGCGGTTTCATGACCGCCTTTTTTATTGAGAAGATGTGTTTTGTTTTATTAAAACATGGCACTATTCAGCCAGAGATGAACATAGATGCTGGCTGCATAACCAAGGGCAATCGCCCAGATCCATTTGATGTGTGAGAAGAAAGTGTAAATGCCTCGCGCTTGCCCCATCACAGCGACACCCGCTGCTGAGCCAATCGATAGTAAAGAACCACCGACACCCGCTGTCAGCGTGACTAATAACCATTGTCCCTGGCTCATGTCCGGATTCATTGAAAGCACAGCAAACATCACAGGAATATTATCGACAATGGCTGACACAATACCGACTAGAATGTTAGCGGTTGTTGGGCCCAAGTCTCCGTACATCAGCTGCGAACCCAGGTTGAGATAACCAATGGTGCCAAGTCCACCTACGCACAAAATAATGCCGTAGAAAAACATCAATGTGTCCCATTCTGCACGCTCAACCTGTTGAAATATATTGAACGGTTTGCGTCGATCTAATCCTTCAACTTCAACCCCTGGTAATCCTTCTTCATCAGATGTTGTGTTGATAAATGTTTTTCTATCACGCATTTTTAAGGTGTAACCGTAGAGCTTTAATAAGCCTAGTCCAGTCATCATGCCAATGACAGGTGGTAAATGCAGGAAATTATGGGCAGACACAGCCATGGCGATAGTGACTAAAAATAAGCCAACCACAACAAAAGCGCCTTCTTTGAGTTCTGCTTGGTCTGAGTTTGCTTGGGGTTGTCCATTCTTAATGGCTACTGACATTAAAAGTGCAGGAACAAACCAGTTCACAACAGATGGAACAAACAATTTAAAGAATTCTTGAAATTCTACGACCCCTTTTTGCCAAACCATCAATGTGGTGATGTCGCCAAATGGACTGAACGCACCACCTGCGTTTGCAGCAACAACTATATTTATACAGGCCAGAGACACAAACTTGACATTTGTGCCGCCAACCGCCATTACAACGGTGGCCATCAATAATGCCGTGGTTAAGTTATCCGCTACGGGGGATATAAAGAAGGCGAATAACCCTGTGATCCAAAAAATACTGCGCAGCGAAAAGCCTTTATTGATTAACCAGGCTCGTAGACTATTGAATACGCCTCGTTCTCCCATGGTATTGATATAAGTCATCGCCGCTAGTAAGAACAAAAGCAACTCACCATACTCTTCTAGGTTGTGTCGAATCATCAGCCCTGCAGTGTGGTGATATTCAGAGTCTGGTTGTTGTGCATAAATGAGTGCAATCAAGCCCCATATTACGCCAGCCGCGACCATGACAGGCTTAGACTTGCGCATATGGATTTCTTCTTCAAGGATAACCAAAGCATAGGCCACCACAAACAACAAGATTGAGACATAACCGACCCAGTGAGTGGTTAAATCAAGTAATTTCGCATTTTCTGCAGCCATGGCGGGGTAAGGCAGAGCTAACAGTGCGGCGAAACTAAATAGGAGCCATGGGCGTCCTTGAAGAATTGATTTCACGACAATAATCCTTATGAATGACGAGACCGGGCAATAATACGCCGGAATTTAAGCTGAACAAATAAATATCAGTTAACGACGCTATCATGAAATCCTTTAGAGGCGTCTGCAACAAGATCAAACACATGATTAAAGCCATTCTGCCCGCCGTAGTAGGGATCCGGTACATCGCTTTCTTCACGTTGCGGCGCATAGTCCAGAAACATTTTGACTTTGTGTTTGTATGCATCAGGACAAGCGTTGATTAAAATTTCATAATTACTGGTATCCATGGCCAGTATGTAATCAAACTCTTCAAAATCAGCTTGGCTGAATTTACGGGCACGGATGTAGGATAAATCGATACCACGCTGTTTTGCGGTCTGTTGAGCACGGCTATCAGGTTCTTCGCCAACGTGATAAGCATGGGTGCCAGCAGAATCAATGAGAAAACGATCGCGTGTGCCCATATCTTCGGTTAACTTGGTAAACACACCCTCAGCCGTAGGTGAACGACAAATATTACCCATACAGACAAACAGTACTTTTATTTGATTCATTGTTGATTTCTTTTATTTCAATACTAATTATAAAAAATGAGATTAAATATAATAAAGCCAATATCTCAGCGGTTATATTTCTGAAAGCAGTTGGTCAATCATTGACTCAGCCTGGCCCATATAACCACCCCCGAATAAGTTAAGATGATTGAGAATATGGTAAAGGTTATATAAGGTTTTGCGCGTTGAATAGCCGGAATCTACAGGATAGATAGCATTGTAAGCAGCAAAAAAATCTCGGCCAAATCCACCGAATAATTCTGTCATCGCTAAGTCCGTTTCACGATCGCCGTAATAGCAGGCAGGGTCATAAATAACGGGCTGCCCGTTCTCATCTGCTGCCGCATTTCCCCCCCATAAATCACCGTGTAGTATGGATGGATGGGGCTGATGGTTTTCGAGCAGTTTATCCAGCTCATCCATCAGTTTTTCACCTCTGGATTGTATTCGACCAGAATAACCATTTTGTGCAGCAAACTTGAGTTGTTGACCCAAGCGTTGCTCTCGCCAGAATGTCAGCCAGTCGTGTGTTTGGTCATTGATTTGAGGGGTACTGCCTATAGTGTTATCCATCTGCCAACCAAAATAAGGTTGCTTGACTTTATGCATGTGCGCTAACTGTTCCCCTAACGCAATATTGCTATTACCCCTTAAGCCTTTGAGAGAAATATATTCCAGCACTAAATAGCTGTGTTCATGAGTGGTCCCTTGGCATATGACGCCGGGAACGCGCACGCTTTTAGTGGCCGCCATTTCTTGTAAACCAAGCGCTTCCGCTTCGAACATCAAAGACAAAGAAGGTTGGTTGAGTTTTATGAAATAAGTGTGTTGATCAGTCTTCAGTTGATAGGCGCTATTGATACAACCGCCACCAATGCTGCTCAATTGGTATGGCTGAAGACTCTGATGGATAGTTGATTCGATATGTTCAACAATGGAGTCAAGTTGTGCCATTATTTTTCCTTAATGAGATTTGAGAAAAACGAGTGAAGTGTTGCCGTTAAGGATATGAGCTATAGAGAAAGGCATCAAGTTTCTGCATCATATTTGGGCACGGAATTCACCGAAGAACCATCAACCACAAGGATTGTCCGTTTTTTTATACGTGTTGGCTATGTAAGCTGATGATTATTTATGATGGCATAAGGAGTTTGTCTATGGCTATTAATCCTAAACAACGAGTGGCACTGCATGCTGCCAATCTGGTTGAGCAGAATATGGTAGTTGGCTTAGGAACCGGTTCGACAGCTAACTTTTTCATTGAAGCGCTGGCTAAGCGTTGTAAGGCCGAAAAATTAAATATTCAAACTGTCAGTAGCTCTGCTATCAGTGCAGTCAAAGCACGTGAGGCGGGTTTACCTGTCGTATCGATAGCGGATCTTGATTCACTAGATATCTATGTTGATGGTGCAGATGAGGTCACGCCGGATCTCACCTTATTGAAAGGGCGCGGTCAGGATTTGGTGAATGAAAAGTTATTGGCCTCTGCGGCTGATCAGTTCTTTGTATTAGTAGATGAATCAAAACTGGTTGAACATATTGGAGATAATTTTCCTATTCCAGTTGAAGTGATGCCGCAAGCATGGCGTTTAGTGTTAACCCAGCTAAAACATCAGGGCGGAGAAGGGCAGCTCAGGCTAAATGCATCAGGTGATAATGTTGCTGTCACGGCAAGTGGTAGTCTGGTGCTGGATATGCAGTTTAAGGATATGGATAGTCTAGAATTGACGATGATTTTAGATACGATTCCCGGTATTGTTGAGCACGGAATTTTCAGTGATATCGCCTCCGCTATTTTTATTGGTGGAGAAAGTGAAGTAGAAGAACACTGGCGTTAAAACTATTTTTCATTGGCGTGATGACATGATGGTACATGGAGGAGTTGAGCTCCCCCATGTACTCAGAGTCTAAGACATTAGCCTTTTTTGAGTTCTTCCAGAATGGTTTCTGCTTTGGATTTACCAAACTCACCCGAGCCTTCAACACCAATATATGTCACTTCGCCATCTTTCAGAATGCAGGCAAAACGATAGCAGCGTACGCCCATGCCACCGGCCGTTAAGTCACGGTCTAAGCCCATAGCCTTGGTCAGTTCAGCACTACCATCAGCCAACATTCTAACTTTACCTTCATTGTTGACTTGTCTACCCCACGCCCCCATGACAAAGGCATCATTCACGGCCATACACCAGATTTCATCTGCTCCTGCTGCTTTGATGTCATCTGCAAGGCGTATAAAACCAGGTAAATGCTCCTCAGAGCAAAGCGGAGTAAATGCACCAGGTACACCAAAAAGAACGATGGTTTTGCCTTCTGTGAGTGATTGCACATTTTGTGGTTGAGGGTTAACAGGGCAGCCACTGCTTGCTGAAAAGTCTACACATTCTGAGAGTGTCGCCGCGGGAATTTTCTGTCCAACTTCGATTGTCATACTTGCTCCTTAATCCATTATTTTTATTTACAGGTTAACTAGCATAAGACAATCGCTATGAGATAAAAACACTATGAAACATGAGGTTTTATCAGTTTGGAATTGTGAAGGTGAGTCGATATGATGTTAGTAACTTACTCGAATCAAAAGGATATAAACACATGGCTGAAAAACAATTACGCTGGGGAATTTTAGGTGCTGCTCGTGTAAACGAAAAATTACTGCCCGCTATTGTTGAAGCAGCTAATGCGAAATTGGTCGCCATTGCTAGTCGTCGTCCTGGTGCTGCAGCAGAAGTTTTGCAAAAACTAGCGCCAGAACAAACTGAGGTAGAGACTTTGGACGATCCTGAAGCACTGCTTTCTCATTCACAGATCGATGCTATCTATTTACCCATGTCGAATGAAGAGCATGCGGAATGGGCTTTGAAAGCCATAAACCACGGTAAACACGTGTTGATTGAAAAACCGATGGCACTAACGGTGGCGGATATTGATGCGATTGAAGCAGCTGCGAAAGCAAACAATGTCACGGTGATGGAGGGCTTTATGTATATCTTCCATCCCCAACATGATTATGTAAAACAGTTGATTGATGATGGCAAGATTGGTGATGTGCGCACGATGAAAACGGCGTTTGCCTTTCCAATGAAACCCGCTCGACTGTATAGGATCAATCGCGATATAAACGATGGTGGTGGCGCCATGTGGGATATTGGTCCTTATGCTATTCATACAGCAAGACTATGGTTTGATAACGAGCCTGTTGCAGCCATGGCGATGGCCAAGCTCAATGACAGTGGAGCGGATGTCAGCTTGAGTGGTGTATTTGATTTTACGGATGGTAAGTTTGCTCATTTTGAAATGAGTTTTGAGCATGCCAGACGCAGCGAGTATGAAATCATCGGGACTAAAGGCGGTATTAAATGTCATACCGTTTGGCAACCGGAAACGGAAGAGGCCACAATTAGCTGGTGGAATGATGAGGAAGAACAAACCGTCTCTATTCCAAAGGCCAATCATTTCAATCTGGAAATAGAGCATTTCTCTGAGTGCATACTGCAAAATAAGGCTCCCAAGCTCACGATGACAGATGCAAGAAATAATTGTGCTGCTATTTGTGCTGCTCTGGCTTCAGTCCGACAATCAAAAAAAGTTGATATTGATTGAAAGTCAGCAACACTGATAGTCGCCATTGAAATAAAGAAACGGATCTTTAAGTAGAAAAGCCGAAATGCGCACCCTTTAACTTGAGATCTATCAATGTTAGGGTAGAAGCAACAACAAACTATTTGTTGTTGGTACCCGTTAAGAAGGTATTGATTTACATTCATAGCGGGTATGTTCGGCTCAACACGTTCGTGATGGGCTGTCATAGCCAAACTCGTCGCGAGGCGAGGACGGAAAGCTACAGATCTTGATGAAGAACGAGATGGCTGGGCTGCATTGCTTTGTAACAAATCAAGGAGTTTATGATATGAAACAAGCGATGCTATTTGCAATTGCTTTATTTGCCACAGTGTCAGCTAATGCTGCCACACTCACCATCAATCCAACAGGGTCAACTAATGCCACTCAGACCACCTCAGTAGATACAGGAAGCACGGTGTTAGGTAGTGGTACCGTCACTAACGGTGACGAGCCGTGGAGTTCAACTTACGATGTGACTACAACAGAAGATACCTCTACCATTATTGAGTGGTCATTTAATCCTGTAGCTGCGCTGACAGAAGCCACCATTTCTTTTGATAATGGGGTTGATCCAGTTCAGTTGTTTGATATTTCAGGTGATTTCAGGTTTACAGGTTTGATTTACGCAGGCACAGTTGCCTCTGTTAATTTGCTGAATGGTAATCGAAACGTCTTTAAATATGACGTATCATTGCAATCAGTTTCTGAAGTCCCTGTTCCTGCAGCATTTTTTCTTTTAGCCCCAGCTCTGTTAGGGTTCCTTGGTCTACGTAGAAAAAACGTGCTCTAGCTAGGGAAATTTAAACTTTTCTGAGACACTTCAATTATCTGACAAGATATTGAGTATTGTGAAAAAGCCGTGGTACAAAAAAGACCACGGCTTTTTTTATTGCTGAACTTTATTTTGCCTTACGGCGCAAGCCGATAAATCCTAATAGAGCAGGAGCAAACATCAATAATGCACCAGGTACGGGAACTGCAGATGGTACATCAACTTCTTCAATTCCAGCATAAAGCACACTCTGTTGGCTGTAGTTATAAAAACCAAAAGAACCATTACTGAATGCACCAGTAATACTTAACTCTTTTATACCATTGACAAAAACTTCAACTAAAGAGGATGTAAAGGTAATATCAAAGTCATATGTTGTATTATCCAGCCAACCTGTATCGCCCAAGTTAGTTGCACGGGCTAATTCGGTCACATTTTTGCTTGGATCATGAGCCCATGCACCAGAGTTATCACCTAATACGCCGCTGACCTGTGAGATGGCCAGGCCTTTTTGACCAGCACCGTAATAGGTTTGATCTCCTTGTTTCCAGTCGATGAGTAAATAATCAGCAGATGAGTTGGTTAGATCGTTATTGTTATAACCCAAGACAAACCCGATATAATCATCGTCAGCAGTCGTCTTTACTGTTATCTGACCTGATAATGCCGTGCCCTGGCTATTTTTATTGTTGTGAAAGACGGTTGGAGTACCGTTGATTCCTTGTTGAACAGCATTATTACCCGACTGTAATACCCAGTTACCGTTACCATTTGCCTTCCATGAAGACAAATCAACGGGCTGAGGTGCAGCCATAGCTGTTGTGGATATTGCTCCAAGAATGAAGCCACCCAAGAGAAGGTTTTGTAACGTTTTTTTCATGCCATTTTCCTTATTCGCAAAGTGAAAATGCAACTCAGCCATCTCATTTTTATCAGTAGAATTGAGACCTGTAGCTTTCCGTGCTTGGCTCACACCAAGGTTGGCTTTGAAATTGAGCGCTGGGTTTTACCAGCAAGGAAATTCTAACCCAACCAGACGCGATAGAAAATAACGTGTTTTGTATTTTCTTTACAAAAGTTAACTTTTGTAAAGTGACATGCGTTCGCTGCTATCTAGCGATAACGCAATGAAGCTGATAGTGCAACTCCATATTCCCGGTGTATAGAAAGTCTCATTGTTAATTCTTGCAATAATTCACAACCAGTTCACAGTTTTTTTGTGATCATTATCACGCGATCAAGCAAATGCTGTGCGTTACATCCCAGATTTAACTAACTGGTGTGGTTCTGAAATTCAGTGATTTGTACCATCGAGTCATCTGAAATAGTTCAGATGGTCACATCATTAGTTATTTGTGATGTGTTTTTTATAAAGCCAAACTCGTCGTGAGGCGGGGTCGGAAAGCCACGGATCTCTAATGTAATTGGAGATGGCCGGGTTGCATTGCTTCATAGATTAAATAGGAATTTATTATGAAAAAAGCGATGCTATTTGCTGTAGCTCTTTTGTTTTCGGTTGGTGTTAATGCCGCTACGTTAAATTTGACTGGAATTGGTTCATCAGGTGCTTCTCAAAGCGTTGATGTAAACAACAACAGTACAGTTTTAGCAGGTGGTACTGTAGGTGAATCAAGCAGTTGGTCTTCAGGCTTCGATTTAACCTCAGACACTGATACTGCAGTAAAGGTTGAATGGTCATTTAACCCATTTACTGCTCTTGATAGTGCAGTACTTGTATTCAGTGAAATCACAGGTCCATCAGGTGGTTACACTGGTAGTACACAGTACTTCAACATCACTGGCGACTTTAGCTTTACAGCATTTTTAACTGCTGGTGTGTACTACGCTGTTGATATTATCGACGCTACATCTAGTATTTTGAAATATGATGTATCAGTATCTGCAGTACCTGTACCAGCTGCATTATTTTTATTCGCACCAGCCTTATTAGGATTATTGGGCATGCGTAGAAAAACTGCAGTAGCAGCATAAAACTTGAAATCAAAAATCAAGTTAACAATTGTTAGTTAGATTGAAAGGGGAACTTCGGTTCCCCTTTTTTATGTCTAATAAAGATGCTCTTTTCTAAAACAAATCCATTTGCTTTGATGGTTTGTGAAATAAGTCGGTTCGTAGAACCAATGAAGATTGGTTTATGGGGTATTTTTTGACCGCTACGTTGAATCGTTTTTTGATCATATCCGCATAGAACCCCTGACCTTCAAGTCTAAAACCAAACCGTGGGTCATTGGTTTTGCCATTCCTGGAATCTTTTATGCGATTCATGACATGTTCAGCCTTATCTGGGTAATGACTGTGTAACCAATCATTGAAGAGGGGGCTGACTTCTCTTGGTAATCTCACAAAAATATATTCAATATTTCTAGCGCCTGCTTTTGCAGAAGCATCAATAATCGCTTCTAACTCTGTATCTGTAAGAACGGGAATGACAGGGGCAATTAAAACAGAAACAGGGATACCACTATTTTTTAGTGTGCTAATCGATTGCAGGCGTCTTTGTGCACTGCTGGCTCTTGGCTCAAGTTTTCTGGCAAGTGTTTTATCCAAGGTCGTGATAGACAATTGCACATGTACCAGTTGTTTTTCTGCAAGTTGTTTAAGTATGTCGATATCACGTTCTATCATAGATGACTTTGTGACAATATTAACTGGATGGCTAAATTCGAGCATCACCTTGAGTATCTGTCGTGTGATTTTATGATCACGTTCTATTGGCTGATAAGGATCAGTGTTAGCGCCAAGAGATAGTATTGAGCACTGGTAATTCTTTGCCATTAACTCATGCCGAAGTAAGTCAGCAGCGTTGGGTTTTACCGTGAGTTTTGTTTCAAAATCCAGGCCTGGAGACAATCCCAGATAAGCGTGGGTAGGTCTGGCGTAACAATAAATGCAGCCATGCTCACAGCCACGGTAAGGGTTAATCGTTTGCTGAAATGGTAGATCAGGTGATTGGTTTCGACTGATAATTTTACGAGGTGTTTCTTCACTTACCTCTGTCGAAAGAGGACTGACTTCACTATGAAACCAGCCATCATCAACCTCAGTGCGTTGAAACTCATTAAAACGACCATCGATGTTATTTACTGAGCCACGGCCCTTGTGTCGTTTATTGTGTTCTGACATTAATCAGATAAGTAATACTCTATGGTAGAAACAACGCGTACCTTTTTTATTTGTGGATTATTGTTGTCGCGTGAACTGATGCTGAATTGGCCTTGGCGCGCCTTACGAATTTTACCCAAGGTGCTGTCTGAGTCTTGAGCGAATTTTTCTGCCACTTCACGGGCTTTACGTGTCGCTTCTTCAATCATCTGAGGCTTAATTGAATTAAGACGTGTAAATAAATACTCTGGTTGAGCCGCGTAATTATTGCCAGTTAACACAATGCCTTGCTTGCCAAGTTCAGAGAGTTGCCCCATCACTTCTCTGACGGTGTCAATGGCCTCTGAATATACAGTGACGGTCTGTACAGCCGTATATCGAAATTCAGCACGTTGATTGCCACCATATTGCTGTGCAGATTTGTCGGTGATGGCTGGCGCGCTGATGGTGACATCATCACGTTTTATACCTTGTTGGGTCAGAAACGAAATAATGGTGTTGGTATTGCTATCAACATCATTGTATAAGCCTTGTAAATTATTACTTGCCAGAGTGAACTGGATTGGCCAGATGACGATATCTGCAGTGAACTCTTGTTCAGCTAGCCCTTTTACTGTAACTGTTCGTTCGTATTCTTTATATTCGATTGCAGCATTAGATAGAAACCAACCCAGGGTACTAAGACCGAGAAATAAAGCGACACCAAGAATCAGACTACTGGTTTTATTGACCGATGACATAAGTCTCTCCTATAGCAAACGCATGAATGTCCCAGCAGTGTAAAACAATTGTTGATTATGATCGACGAGAAAAGTGCTCTTTTGAAAACGCGATACGCTGTTCAAGCGTCATTTTCTTCACATTGGTTAAAGATTCAATTTTCTTGAGCCGTGGCAGTAAACCCACACCATTAGCCACTTGTATACTCAAACCAGGACGGGCGTTTAGTTCAAGTAGCATAGGGCCTTTTTTCCTATCTAAAACGATATCAGTACCTAAATAACCCAAGCCCGACATTTCATAACAGGATGCAGCCAGGTGCAGTAATTGATCCCAATGTGGCACCTGAAGATCAAGCAGGTTTCTACCTGTGTCAGGATGTAGCATAACGGGGCGGTCAAATTGAACAGCACGCACCGCACTACCATTACCAATATCCAAACCCACACCGACGGCACCCTGATGAAGGTTCGCCTTACCGTTAGAATCAGATGTGGATAAGCGCATCATTGCCATCACAGGAAAACCTTTGAAGACAATCACCCGTGTGTCAGGTACACCTTCAAATGTATATCCATTAAAGCAATCATCGAACTGAATCAGCGCTTCAATGATGGCGACATCAGTTCGACCACCCAGCGAAAATAGTCCCGCCAGGATATTAGAAACATGTCGCTCAAGATCAGCGAGCTTAAGAATTTGCCCATTTGCTTTGTGATACCCGAAATCATCTGACCCCGTCACCACCAAAATACCTTTACCACCTGAACCATGTGCCGGTTTAATACAAAAACCTGCAGTATTTTTAATAATATCAAGCAGGTCATCGACCTGGTGTTGTTCAGTGATAGTGCCTATCAGGTCTGGCGCATTAACCCCCGCTTCCAGAACGATTTCTTTTGTTTGTAATTTATCATCAACAAGCGGGTAGAGACGTCTTGGGTTGTAACGGCTTATGTAAGCAATATTTCGTTCGTTCATACCAAGCACACCAATCTTGGCTAGCTTGTTTGGGTGAACGTACCGAGACTTGACCTCTTTCAGCCAATTCAGCACATTCAGGCTCATAGGTGATCCTCGGTTAAAGGTTTAAAGCGTTTTAATTCGAGCAAGCGATAACCGGTGTAATTACCTGCCATCAACACCAGTCCCATTAAAATCAGCTGGATGCCGAGGAAATTGAAGGTCAAATGACGAATTAATTCGTTATTCATTGCTAAGTAGGCTAGTACAGCTACTAACAGAGAGCCTCCACCTTGAATAACTACCTGATGTGGACCTTCTTCTTCCCATAAAACTGACATCCGTTCAATGGTCCATGCCAGAATGATCATCGGGAAGAACGTCACTTTCATACCTTCTGTTAAACCAAGCTTATAGGCAAGAATGGAGAATATCGCAATGATACCTATCACCATGATGATAACCGCGGATATTCGGGCGACGAGCAGCAGGTTGAGATAGGAAAGATAAGAGCGAATCAACAAGCCTGTACCCACGATCAGTAAGAAACCGACTAAGCCCGTTACCAAACTTGTTTGAATGAAGGCCAAGGCAATCAAAACCGGCATAAACGTACCGGATGTTTTTAAGCCCACCAGAATTCGCATTAAGACAACCACTAAAACACCAACAGGTATTAATAAAATACCTTTAAACAGTGCTTGTTCCTCAAGTGGTAGGGTATAGAGTGAAAAATTTATCAAAGCTTCATCAGCAAACTTCTGATTCAAGGCGACACCAAACGGGAGCTCTTGCTGAATCATAGAGAAAGTGACGTGTGAATTGGTTCCGCCAATCAGTTCAAGAACGGGTCCTGAATGATATTCCCAGAGTAAGACATTTTCAGGCCTGCCTTGCTCACCTGTTTCCGGGTTGAACAATTGATAGTCACTGTCATCAAATACCTGAATATAGGTGACTAACTCTTGTCTGCGACGACCGTCTTCAAGAAATAGTGCATGTACTTGGCGAGCGGGTACACCAGCTTGTTGCAGTAGTTGAACAATCCATTGCGTTTGCGGTTTCAACTGAGCTAAGAGTTCAGCGTTTTGTGATTGATTTTTAAACTCCTGAATCAATTCTCTAGCCAGGGTGTATGGCGTCGAGGAACGCTCTTGTGCTCGATCAAGTAGTTGATTAGCGGATGTCGCGTAAGGCTCTTTTTCTATGCTGACTTTTAACGCCGGAGGCTGGCTGGGTTCTGGTGGAACAGCGTAAGGGTCTAACAGCATATCCACTTTGTAATAAAGGGCTTGTTCGCCTGTAGCTTGCCGGATTGACCATTCGGCACGCTGACCGCCATTTTCACGTTTAGTGTAAGACAAACCATAGCCTGGGCTGGCAGTTTGTTGGCTCAGTTGCGTAAAGCCGGGTTGTGTTCCAGGTATGGCAAGTGATGCCAGCACTTCTTTATCTTGTGCATCAAACTCAACCTTGGCTTCGATAGACCAGGTTTGACGCTGCTCCCCCGGAAGCCAAGGAATATCAAAGGTGTAATGTCTATGTAATGTTAATCCCAGGCCTGTGACAATCAGTAAGCCCACTATCAAATAAAACGCTTTACGAGATGTCATGGCCTGGTTTCCTTATTTCTTCTTACTTTTACTGACTGAAGGTGCTTGTGGCTGGTTTTTAACAATTTCAGGTTTGGGTTGATTATTGTCTTTTGCCACATCTACCACAGCTACATCACGTAAGAACTCACGTCCCAGCAGGATAGGGTAGGTCATATGGGTGCGGTCATTTAAGGTAAATTCAGCTACTTCGGTCATCTTACCCAAGCGAACAGTTAGTGAGGCTACTGGACGTTTGTCGAGTGTATCAGTCGAGGCCTGACGGATTTTGACGTAACGCACTAAGGGAGCTTCAATTTCAAAGCTATCGTCACCATCATCTGGTGCTAAACGGAAACGTACCCAGTTCTTGCCATCTTTCTCGAATGGCGTGATATCCAGCGCACTGATAGAGGATGTGGTGGCTCCGGTATCGACACGAGCCTCGTAAACACGATTGATGGCCTCAATCCACAGCCATTCTGTTTTACCGACAACCAGTTTATTACCGATATTGTTTGTATTTACCGATGCAGCAGGTTTGGGACAAAGTGGGGGAGCAGCATCACCTTTGTGTTGTTTGACGATGACGGTATCCAGTTTGCCTTCAATCACATCAAAACGTCCATCAAACTGGCGTTGTGCTTTGCTGATCTTTTGCAGTTCATCAGCTTGTGCTGTCTCTTGCTTGTTCAAGCTTTCACATTGCTGCTGAATTTGTTGAATGAGGCGAGATTCGGTCTCTTGCAGAGATTGAGCTAACTCAGTAGGTGAGACGGGCGGTGTTTGTGGACCCTGTTGAATACAGGCGCTTAAAAATACAGTAGAAGAAGCAATCAGAACTAATAGTTTAGACATAATAACCTTGTAAGGATAATTGATTGGATTCACTAAAAAATAGCGGCTATTGTAGCAGAGACGATACGTTTGATAAGCCGCGTGTTAAAAAATTCCTAACAATTTTCTCGTTTCGCTAATAAATGAATGTATCGGCCCATATCACGATAAACCGGCATGCGACAATATTGATGCTCTAGCTCAAACAATACGGACTCATCACTGTTGTTTCTGGCTTGTTGGCTCATGTAGTCATTAAACACTCGAATCCCTGTATGTTTCTCAATGGAGAACCCAGCATGGCGCATTTCATCAAGAATAATGTGTGGAAACTGTGGGTTTGGCGGCGTTAATTTATTACCTTTACCAATGTAACTATCATTAAGTATGGGGGGAAGTCGCCAGCCGCCTTTTAAAACGTTGCTGTAGACCATGGCATTTCTGTTGTAGAACAATAGGGATAAATAGCCACCAGGCCTAACTTTGTCCATGATTGTCTTGAGCGATGCAAGTGGTTCACTTAACCACTCCAGCACAGCATGACACAACACTAAATCAAATGGTGGTAGCTGTTTAGCGAGACTTTGTGCTGACTCATGATAAAACGTGGCTTTGATATTGGCCTGTTCAAAATGAGTTTTAGCCGTATCAAGCATCTTTTCTGACAGATCACACAGCGTCAGTTGGTGACGATGCTCTGCCAGCCAGAGACTGATTTGCCCCTGGCCACAGCCTGCATCCCACACTGTAATAGGCGATGTGACAGCGAATTGGGCCAGGTCTTCTTTTAATAAACGTAACCGCCATTCGCCTTTAACAGTATCGTAGATTTTACTTTCAAACCTATCGAATAAATCATCGAAATTACGATCGTGTTGAATGGTCATGCGCTTTTGTTTAGTAAAGCATCTAATAAGTTATCGAGGGCAACAATGCGGTCATCAGCTTCAGGCATGTCTTCAACAAAGCGTAATTTGTCCTGACCATCTAATTTGAATTTTTTAGGCTGTTTTTGAATAAGATTAATAATGGTCATCGGATCCACATTGGGCGACTCTTCAAATAACAAACGCCCGCCTTGGTCATAGACATCAATTTTCCGAATACCAATTAGTTTCGCTTTAAAACGAAGCTCATGAACCGCAAATAAGGTTTTGACCTGATCGGGTAACAAACCAAAACGATCAATCATTTCGACTTGAAGTTCATGTAGTGCCTCGTTATCAGGAGCTGCAGATATGCGTTTATAAAGCACCAAACGTGTATGCACATCTGGTAAATAATCAGAAGGAATAAGAGCAGGAACGTGTAAATCGATTTCAACAAAGTGGCGGTCAGATTGATTCAGGCTAGGTTCTTTACCCGATTTCAGTGCTCTGACAGCACGTTCTAATAACTCGTTGTACAGATTAAAACCAATTTCCTGCATCTGGCCGCTTTGCTCGTCACCTAATAACTCGCCAGCCCCACGGATTTCCATATCATGAGTTGCTAAAGTAAAGCCTGCGCCTAAGTCTTCAATAGACTCGATGGCTTCCAGACGTTTCACCGCGTCTTTCGTCATGGCTTTTTGTGGCGGTGTGATGAGATAAGCATAGGCCCGATGATGTGAACGACCAACACGGCCACGGATTTGGTACAACTGAGCCAGACCAAGCTTATCTGCACGATCGATAAAAATAGTATTGGCGGTTGGGACGTCAATGCCCGTTTCGATGATGGTGGTACAAACCAACACATTAAAGCGTTGATGATAAAAGTCGAGCATGACCTGTTCCAGCTCACGCTCACGCATTTGTCCATGGGCGACGGCCACTTTGGCCTCTGGCAGAATGGCCTCAATTTCACGGGCCACGCGATCGATATCTTCGACTTTGTTGTGAAGGAAATAAACCTGACCACCACGTTTGATTTCACGCAGCATACCTTCGCGAATTTTCTCTGCATCCCACTGTAAAACAAACGTTTTTATCGCCAAGCGGCGTGCCGGTGCTGTGGCAATAATCGACAAATCACGAATACCGGAAATCGACATATTTAAAGTGCGTGGTATTGGTGTTGCTGTCAGCGTGAGTACGTCTATATGAGCACGGTATTTTTTTATCTGCTCTTTCTGAGTCACACCAAACCGATGTTCCTCATCCAGAATAAACAGGCCAAGACGTTTAGGATCAATATCTTGCTGAAGTAATTTGTGAGTACCGATAATGATGTCAGCGTTACCTTCACTGATACCAGCTTTGACTTTGTCCAAGGATTTTTTTGATTGGAAACGCGATAACACTTCGACTTTCACCGGCCAGTCAGCAAAGCGATCTTTAAAGTTTTCATAATGTTGTTGTGCAAGCAAGGTAGTGGGTACCAGTACCATAACCTGTTTACCGGAATGTACGGCCATAAACGCG
Organism: Methylophaga sp.; assembly: GCA_002706095.1. Lineage (GTDB taxonomy): Bacteria > Pseudomonadota > Gammaproteobacteria > Nitrosococcales > Methylophagaceae > Methylophaga > Methylophaga marina. The sequence continues at coordinate 460,664 of PAJP01000021.1, forward strand.
GCTCGCATAGCGACTTCTGTTTTGCCAAAGCCCACGTCACCACATACCAGCCTGTCCATGGGCTGTTCAGATAACATGTCTTTGATAACGGCATCAATGGCGTCTTGTTGATCAGGCGTTGGTTCAAAGGGGAAGGCTGCAGCAAAAGCCGCATAGTCTTCATCCGGCATACCCATAGGCTGTTTTTTATTCGCTGCACGACGAGCGTAGATATCCAGTAGTTCTGCTGCCACATCCCGTGCTTTTTCTGCTGCACGTTTACGGGCTTTTTCCCATTGACCGGTGCCAAGTTTGTGTAATGGGGCTAATTCAGGTGCCGCGCCAGAATAACGACTGATTAAATCCAGAGAAGCGACGGGTACATAAAGCTTATCGCCTTTGGCATATTCCAAAGTCACATACTCAGCGGTGACATCACCAATATCTAATGTTTGCAGACCAAGGTACCGACCCACCCCATGATCTTCATGGACAACTGCATCACCGATAGAGAGTTCGGCAAGGTTACGGATAATGGCATCGGTGTCTCGTTTTTTACGACTACGACGCCGACGCTGCATGACCTGCTGGCCAAACAGCTGTGTTTCAGCAATAACAGCCAGGTTTTCATTACCTAGCAATAGACCTTGCTCGAGCGGAGCGACGGTCATGGCTAAATTGTCATCACCTTGGATAAACGCATCCCAGTTACTGACAGGCTGACATTTGATATCGTGCTGACGCAGCATATCCAGTAATGTTTCACGACGCCCGGCACTCTCAGCGGCAAATAATATTCGTCCATCAAACTGACCAATAAATTGTTGTAACGCCTCGCAAGGTTTGTCCTTACGCGCATTCATCGTCAGTTGTGGCGGCATGCCTGAGCCGTAATTGATATGACCTGCTTTGTCCTGATGCTCAAAGCTTTGCAAATGAAGACGTTGATAGGCTTTGAAGGAGCTGAATAATTCTTCAACTGGAATGAATACATGTTGAGGCTCGAGCAGTGGTCGCTCTGGGTTCACACGATGCTGACGATAGCGCTCGCTGATTTCCTGCCAGTACCGGTCAGCACCGACATGTGGGTCTGCAATACTAACAATCAACGTGTTATCCGGAAGGTAGTCGAGCAGGCTGTTAGTTTCTTCAAAAAATAAAGGCAGGTAAAACTCGATACCCCCCGGCACATTACCATCACTGATTTCACGATAAATAAAACTACGTTGTGGGTCTCCCTCAAAATGCCGGCGGAATTGTTGCCGAAATAACTGAATACCGTCTTCGGTCATCGGGAATTCGCGTGCGGGCAATAGCTGAATATTATCGATAGTGTCTATCGAACGCTGTGTTTCCGGATCAAAGGTTCTTAGAGTATCAATTTCATCATCAAACAGATCTATACGATAAGGGAGTTTGCTCCCCATGGGATACAAATCAATGATGGCGCCACGTACCGTAAATTCACCATGCTCCATGACTTGAGATACGTTACGATAACCGGCTTTTTCAAGCTTTAAACGCCAGCTTTCAATATCGAATTGATCGCCCATTTTCAGAATCAGCGTGTTGCCTTCGAGGAATGCACGGGGCGCAATACGTTGCATCAATGTCGCTATGGGTACCATCAGCAGACCTTGTTTAAAGTCGGGTAACTGATGCAGTGTTTCTAATCGTTCTGAAACGATATCCTGATGCGGAGAAAAGGTATCGTAGGGTAGCGTTTCCCAATCTGGAAAATGTAAAACAGGCCTTTTGTCTTCCCCTAAGAAAAATTTTGCTTCTAATTCCAGACGATGTGCGCTATTCATGTCATCGGTAATGACCAGCAACGGACCATCATGTTGCTGCGCTGCTTTTGCTAATAAAAGACCTTGAGCGCTGCCATAAAGCTGGCCTGCATAAAGGGCTTCTTTATTAGATGACGGTAGCTTGGGATTGAGCAGATTAGGCTGAGTATGATTCACTAGACTGATTCGTTACAAAAACGTCTATTTTCACATAAAACGAAGAAGTCTTGTCACAAAGACCTGAATAAGGCACATTATCCCTTATAATTTATAAGTGATTATATGCTTGAATAAACTTGCAAAGGTGCGGGAGAATAATAATGAAACGAATTGAAAATGTCGTACTGTTAAAAACGATAGGCAGTGCTGAGTTAATAGCAGCTTTAGCGATGTTTTATTTTTTTTACACTGACGTCCCAGCGTTAATCGGTGGCTTTATTTTGCTTGGCTTATCAGCCAACAGCTTTTATCAGGCACATAAATGTTACCAACGACAGTACGCACCCAAACAAAACGACCACACTTGAAATGAGACATGGCTGAAGCAGTTAAGCAAACAAAAACGAGCGAATTTGATTCAGCCTCCTTCCTAAAAAACCTGACTAGCCGGCCCGGTGTGTATCGCATGATTGATGACACCGGAACGGTGATTTATGTTGGTAAGGCCAAAAACCTTAAGAAACGTGTTTCCAGTTATTTTCGCAAAACCGGTTTAACAGCCAAAACACGTGTCATGGTCGCTCAGATCGCATCCATTGAAACTACCGTCACCCACACTGAAAACGAAGCATTAATCCTTGAAAACAATTTAATTAAGGAATTAATGCCACGTTACAACATTCTGCTGCGTGATGATAAAAGCTATCCTTATTTATTAATATCAGGCGATAAATTTCCCCGGTTAAGCTATCACCGCGGTGCTAAACGCAAAGCAGGGCGTTATTTCGGCCCATATCCCAGTGCCGGGGCTGTAAGGGATAGTCTCAACTTGCTGCAAAAACTCTTTCCTGTCAGACAATGCGAAGACAGTTATTACCAAAACCGCTCACGCCCATGCCTGCAATATCAGATTAAACGCTGTACAGCACCCTGTGTTGGTCTAATCAGTGAAGAAGAATATAAAAAAGATGTCGAACACACGATTATGTTTTTGGAAGGCAAAAACAAACAGGTCATGGATGATCTGAGTGCCGAAATGGATGCCGCATCACATCGGCTCGACTTTGAACAGGCTGCGGCTATTCGCGATAAAGTGATTGCTCTTCGTCGGGTACAGGAACGCCAATATGTCAGCTCAGACCAAGGTGAGTTTGATGTGTTGGCAGCGATTGTCAAAGATGGCATGGCTGTGGTTGAAGTCTGTTTTATCCGTGGTGGACGTAACCTCGGTAGTAAAAGTTATTTTCCAAAAGGCTCAGGTGAAAGCAGCCCCGAGGAATTATTATCGGCTTTCGTTCCTCAGTATTATTTGGGCAAAAATGTACCCACAGAAATCTTACTTAGCCATGAGCCAGAAGACAGAGATTTAATTCAGGATGTGCTGCAAACTGAATCTGGTCACAAGGTCAGCCTGAGAAAACCTCAACGAGGTCAGGGCGTTCGCTGGATGCAGATGGCCGCTACCAATGCGGATATCAGCCTGACTCAACGGTTAAGTAGCCGTTCCAATTTACTACAGCGATTTGAGATGTTGCAGGATGCGTTAAGCCTGGATGAATTACCCAAACGTATCGAATGTTTTGATATTAGTCATACTCGCGGTGAACGAACAGTTGCTTCATGCGTGGTGTTTGGGCTGGAAGGCGCGATTAAGGCGGACTACCGTAAGTTTAATATTGAAGGCATTACCGGTGGCGATGATTACGCAGCGATGAATCAGGCATTAACACGCCGTTTCACGCGTTTGCAGAAAGGCGAAGGTAAGCGGCCTGATCTCTTATTAATAGATGGTGGTAAAGGCCAAATAAAAGAAGCACAAGCAGTGCTCGAAGAACTCAATTTATCTGATTTACCTATATTAGGTATCGCAAAAGGACCGGAACGCCGACCAGGTGAGGAAACATTATTTCTGGTAGGTAGAGAAGGGGAAGTCACGCTGACAGCCGATTCGCCAGCCCTGCATTTATTGCAACAAGTGCGAGATGAAGCTCATCGCTTTGCGATTACGGGTCACCGACAGCGACGCGCTAAGGCACGTAAAACTTCCACACTTGAACATATTGATGGCTTAGGGCCCAAACGCAGACAAAAGCTGTTACAACAGTTCGGTGGACTTCAGGAAGTGCAGCGAGCTGGTGTGGAAGATTTAGCCAAGGTGGACGGTATCAGTAAATCCCTTGCTCAAAAAATCTATGATGTCTTTCACGGCGATCATTAAGCACGCATAGTGATACCATAAACATGATTTTAATTTTAAGTGACACAAGATGTTGAATTTACCAAATATTTTAAGCTGCTTACGGATTCTGTTAGTTCCTATTCTGATTCTGTTCTATTTTTTACCTATGCCTTCAGCATCAGTCTGGGCTGCTTTGATATTTATCATTGCCGCGTTTACTGACTGGCTGGATGGTTATCTCGCAAGAAAGTGGGAACAAACCTCGGCGTTTGGTGCCTTTCTCGACCCGGTCGCCGATAAACTGATTGTGGTGATGGCGTTGATTATGGTCCTGTTTAAAAGTCCTGTCTGGTACATCCTGATACCTGTGACATTAATCATCGCTCGTGAATTAATTGTTTCCGCATTACGCGAATGGATGGCCGAATTAGGACAGAGAAATGCCGTTAAGGTATCTCAAATGGGTAAGTGGAAAACCACCTTCCAGATGCTGGCCATTGCCTGCCTGATTTACTATAAGCCCTTATTTGGATTGCCAGTTTTTGAAATTGGTGTAGCACTCCTGTATGCGGCAGCGTGGTTAACGATTCAGTCAATGTACTACTATCTTTTAGCGGCTTGGCCAATGATGCGAAATAAGGGTTGACATAAAAATTTAAGTGCCTATAATGCACGTCTTCCTCAGCGGGAATAGCTCAGCTGGTAGAGCACAACCTTGCCAAGGTTGGGGTCGCGAGTTCGAATCTCGTTTCCCGCTCCAAGAATATAAAAAGCCGCGGTCAGTCAAGTCACTATCGCGGCTTTTTAGTCTTAGACTCAATGAAAAATGGCTGGGTGGCAGAGTGGTCATGCAGCGGACTGCAACTCCGTTAACGCCGGTTCGATTCCGACCCCAGCCTCCATTTTCAAGCTCACACAAAGACATCAGTATCAGGCGCTTTTAAGCGCTTTTTTTATGCCTGTTATTCTAAATAGGCACGGCTAGAGTGAGTTTGTCTCTGCCATTGGCTTTCGATTCGTACAATGCTTTATCGATAACACAAAATAAATCTCTTGTGTTGGCAATGGGGAACAGATCCGTGTGGTATAGACCTGCGCTGATTGTGGCGTTGATGTGTTGACCTTCGAAGTTAAAGTGATGTGACCGGGTTTGGTTGATTAACTCTTGTATGATGTCTTGTGCTCTTTCAGATGGTAACCGGTTTAATATAACAACAAACTCCTCACCACCTACTCGATAGGCTTTGTCGCTATCACGCCCTTGGGATTGTAAAATCTCTGCAAACTCTTTTAAGACATGATCCCCTGCTAAATGCCCATAGGCATCATTAATCTTTTTGAAAAAGTCGATATCGATAAGCGCGATACCAAAAGGACACTGGTTTGCATGAAAGCCTTTTATTAAGGCTTCTATTTCGAACTCTAATGTAAGCCGGTTATTTAAGTTAGTGAGTGGATCTTTACTGGCGAGATCTTTGAGTTGTTTATTAGCTGCTTCCAGTTTGTACGTGCGTAATTCTATCTGTTCTTCGAGACTATTCAGCAGCCGCTGTTCAGCTTCACGTGATTTGATAACTTCTTTTGCCATCGGTCTAAAGATAAAAATCACTTCAAGGACAAGCGTGAGCAGGGTGATTAACCAGAGTCCAACTTCCAGGTTCTTGATGATACGGAGTCTTTCATCACCTTCGAATTGATATTGATTGACAGCTTTATCTAAATCAATAAGTAAATCTTCGGAGACATTGTCGATTTGATTCATTAATGTCAGGAAGGTGTGTTCGTCCTCAGTGTCGATAAGCTGTGTGGCTGTATTCAAGTATTGATTGACACGATCATAGAGGTTGATATCACCAAAATAGAGGTGTCGGATAGCTTCTGACTGTTCGAGTGTTTGATTATTTTTCAGTTGGCCTGAGGCAAGTTGTTGATTAGCCTCACCCATCTTGTTTATATGCTGAGTTAAGGCATCCTCGGTAATATCTTGTGCTAAGTGTGTGACAAAGCGTTGTTGATATAAACGATGGATGTCGAGTGCAATATGTTGACTCAACATGCGTTGACTGCCTGAGATATTGACGACATAGGCCGTATTATCGACATCGGATATGGCAGATTTTAATGTGTAGGCAGCGAAACTGGACAGTATGGCAATAAGCACAACAGCCAGCATGTAGCGCTTGGTGATAAGTCTATGCAGTGCGGGCTGTGTATTATCTGCCATAATATCTATTCATTTATATTATCGCTCATGAGATATCTCTCACTCATATATACCTTGCCTGTGAGCACATGGCTAGTCTAATTCACATATTAAACTATAACCATAAGTTTTCTAAGGATTTGAAATCCCAATCAGCAGGTTCTTCTGGTCCTTCGATGCTCTCTTTACAGCTTTTTGCTGCCAAATCGATCACTTGTATAGGAATGGGGGCGTTTGAACGCGTTGAGAAGAACACTTTCACTTTGGGTTTGAGTAAAGACTCTGTTCCGGGTTCAACCACCACAGCTAGGCGCTGTGAGGTGAGACGAACCAGTGAACCAATGGGATAAATCCCTACAGATTTAACAAAACTATTAAAAATTTGTTTATCAAAATGACCTTCCCATTTCGACATTTCTCGTATGGTATTGGCGGGTTCCCATGGTTTTTTATAGGCTCGCTCCGATGTTACGGCATCGTAGACGTCACAAATAGCCGCCATTCGGGCTAAAACCGAGATTTCATCAGCAGGCAGTCGGTTTGGATAACCGGTACCGTTCATTTTTTCGTGGTGATTTAAAGCAATATCGATGACTTCAGCTTCGGCTCCACCATCTTGCAGAATTTTGGCGCCAACGATGGTGTGCTTTTTCATCACGTCATATTCAGAATCAGTGAGTTTGCCGGGCTTGTTTAATATATCGAGCGGCATGGCTGCTTTGCCTAAGTCATGCATCAGCCCGCCGATGCCAGCAAGACGTGTTTGTTCTTTATCTAGACCCATTTGATTGGCAAGTGCAAGCATGAGTGCACAAACCGCCACAGAGTGCATATAGGTGTAATCATCATGCGTTTTTAAGCGGGCAACACTAAGGATGGCGGCTGAATTACGTTGAACCAGAGAATCAATCTCGCCCACTAAGGGAAGGGTGGTGTGAGGATCAATGGCTTTGCCCAAGCGAATGTCATTAAACATGGACATGATTTGGGGTTTGGCATCCTGACACAGTTTTCTTGCACGCTCTATTTCATTCTCTATTGATGAAGAACTAGGCACCGGTTTGGTTTCTGCTGACTTGCTCTCTTCAACTGCCTCTGTCGATGCTTTTTGCTCGACTTTGTTTTCAACTGTTGCTGGGGCGGACGTATCGTCTCCCTTGTCAGTATCTATCCAAAGATCTTTTATGCCAGCGTCATGGATGCGTTTAATGTCATTGGGATCAGTAACAAGAAAGCTGCTGCGAATGAACGGATGCTGGATCCAGGAACCACCAAGCTTCTGAATATACATACCAATGCGTAATTCAGAACTGTTAATACGCTTTATCAAGACTGTTCTCCCTCAAATCAACATGTTTTTTATAGTTATGAGTCAAACATACCTTGCATTGACCGGGGCATCAATAGCTATTTCTATCATCTTGGTCTGAGCAGTTTAATGCTGAGATCATTAGTCTATGACACCTTGTTAATGTTGCTATATCCAGCGATAAGCCATAAGCCGGGAGAATGGCGATGGACTTTGTGTTGGCTAAAAAATGATCATTTAATAAGAGGATGTTAATCGATGTATAGAAGGGTGGTGTGATTGATATGTTATTCTCAGTGGCACTATTTTCACCACAAGATTAGGAATGAAGTGTGACCAAAGCACCCATATTGAATGAAGGCAGCAATTGTTGGCAAAAAAAGCAGGCAAAACAAGTTGCAGTGTTAATTGATGGGGAGAATTATTTTGGTGCATTGCATGCCGCGATCCAGCAAGCGAAACATACCGTCTACATACTTTCCTGGGATATCGACAGCCGTATGCAGCTTATCAGAAATGATGAGCAAACTAGTGATTTGCCAGCAGAGCTGGGCGCATTTATCAGTGAAGTGCTCAACCGCAATCCAGATCTTGATATCTATATTCTCAATTGGGATTGGGCGATGGTTTATACCATGGAACGTGAATGGTTACCCATGTATAAGCCTGCTTGGAAGTCTCAAAAAAGACTGCATTTCAAGTTAGATGGAGAATGTCCTTTAGGGGCATCGCAACATCAGAAAGTGGTGGTTATCGATGATGATATTGCCTTCTCAGGTGGCTTTGATATTGGCAAAAGCCGTTGGGATAGCTCTGCACATAAAGCGGATGATGCCAGACGTACCGATCCTGATGGGCATCGATATCCTCCTTTTCATGATGTGCAAATGCTGGTTCAGGGTGAGGCGGCAGCCGCTTTGGGCGACCTGGCTAGAGAACGCTGGCTTAAAGCCACGGGAGAACAGCTGCAAAAACCGCCACAAAGAACAGGGACTGCCTGGCCGGATTATATTGAGCCGTGGTTTGAAAATATTGAGGTGGCCATCAGTCGAACCATACCTGAATATCACGAACAAAAAGAGGTTCGTGAGGTAGAGCAGCTGTATATGGACAGCTTAAAAGCGGCTGAAAACTTGATCTACATGGAGAATCAGTATTTCACGTCCTGGAAGATCGCAGATTTACTAGCTGAGCGACTTCAAGAACGAAATGGTCCCGATATTGTTTTAGTTCTTCCATTGATGACGGGCGGCTGGCTGGAACAGGCTACCATGGATGTTTTGCGTTTTCGTGTGGCTTGTAAGCTGAAAGAAGCAGATACGCATAATCGCCTGAGGATTTGTTACCCACATCGCGATGAACTGGGTGGCTCTTACATCAGTGTGCATGGCAAAATCACAGTGATAGATGATCGGCTTATGAGAGTGGGGTCTGCCAATCTGAGTAACCGCTCTATGGGGCTTGATAGCGAATGTGATCTCGTTATCGAAGCCGATACAGAAGAGAATAAAGCGACTATCAGCCGTTTTCGAGAGCGTTTACTGAGTGAACACTTTGGCATAACAGAAGACCAACTTAGACAAAATCTTTCTCAGGAAACCTCTTTGATTCGTTTGATTGATGCTGGCCAGGATAACGCACATACACTGCGTGAACTTGACTGCCGTGTATCCGATTATGCTAACCAGATGTTACCGACATCTGCGGTGGTGGATCCTGAAAGACCCATCGATTCTGAAGAGTTGACCAAAATGTTTATCCCTGTTGATGAGCCAACATCCGCCAAAAAACAATGGTGGAAAATTGTGGCCGTGTTGGCTGTTGTGCTCATCATGACCGCCATCTGGCGGTGGACACCACTGAGTGAATGGTTAAATCCCGAGACGCTGCAACATGCAGCAGAGGGCATAAAATCACATCCATTAACACCACTGATTGTTGTGGGTATTTTTGCCGTAGCCGGACTGATTGCTTTTCCTGTAACACTATTGATAATTACGACGGCACTGACTTTTGGGCCGCTATGGGGAAGTGTGTATTCAATCATTGGTTCATTAGTGAGTGGTTTGATGGGCTATGCCGTTGGTCATTACCTGGGACGAAATACCATTCAGAAACTTGCTGGTTCCAGTATAAACAAACTAAGTCGTCGTTTAGCTAAGCATGGCGTTTTAGCTATCATTACTGTCAGAATTATTCCCGTGGCTCCGTTTACGGTCATCAACATGGTGGCAGGTGGCTCACATATTAAAACCCGCGATTTTATTTTAGGAACAGTCATCGGTATGCTGCCCGGTATTTTAGGCATCACCGTTTTTGCTGATTCTTTGATGCGAACTATCCAAAACCCAGACCCCACTCAGATTGGAATTTTCATTGCTGTAGTGATTGCCGTTGGCAGCATTATGTATGGATTAAAACGTCTGATTAACCGAAAAGAAGACAAATAAAACACTGAATGGAGATTACCTTAGCAACCTACAATATTCACGCCTGCATCGGAACTGACGGACATTTCGACCCGTTCAGAATTGTTGACGTGATACGTGAAATGGATGCCGACATCATTGCTTTGCAAGAAGTCGAACATCATATGGTCAATGATATCGATCTGCTTGATTTTCTTGCTCAGCAGACCGGCATGATTGGCATTGCAGGCCCAACCATGTTTCGGGAGAGTCGACACTATGGCAATGCCGTTTTAAGTAAATTTCCATTAACGTCTCATGAGCTGATTGACTTAAGTCTTGAACCCCATGAGCCCAGAGGGGCAATTCAACTCAGGCTGGAAATCGAGCAACATCAGCTTGTGATAATGACGACACATTTTGGTTTAAAACCAAAAGAACGTCAGTTTCAGGTTGAAAAACTCATGAGTCGCCTTGCTGAACATGAGGTCGATACGGCGGTCTTGATGGGCGATTTAAACGAATGGTTCTTATGGGGACGGACATTACGTCGCTTAAAAGCCTATTTTGATACCACACCATCCAAAAAAAGTTTCCCCAGTTTTTTTCCTGTATTTGCCTTAGATCGTATCTGGGTACATCCACGTAAACACCTACTTTCCTTGAGTGTTCATCGAACAACGCTAGCCAAGAAAGCGTCTGATCATTTGCCTGTTGTGGCAAAAATCCTGTTCTGACAATTTGAAGTCAGTGTCTCAAATTGTTAGGGTAAATAAAGTTTTAGAAAACAAAAGTATCTCCATATTCACTCAAGTGAATAACATTTCAAGTACATACCCGCAGTCAATTCGGAAAAATAAATGATGAAAGTAAGGACCAGCTTGTCCACGAGAAGCATGATCTTTAGTCAATGCATCGTGGCGTCTATGGCCGTGTTGCCAATACAGTCAGTCACTGCTGAGGAAAATACGGTAGAGCAGTTGCAATCTCGATTGAAAGCACTTCAGGCAGAGTTAGAATCAACACAGGCGGCTCTTGCAAAAGCAGAACAAGAAAAACAACTTTCTAATGCGAAACTGGAAGAACTCTCCCGAGCTGAACCAACATTAGAGCCTGACAATAAAATTCGTTTTGGTCATCTCAAAGTGGGCGGTGCTATCAGAGCAAATTATGCCATCGGTGATTACCCCGAAACCGGAGGTGCCTCGCGTTCTTTTGATGATGGCGGTAATTTCGCCTTGGATACTTTTCGTATCAATTTGGATTATGAAAATGGACCATATCTCGGTAAGCTAGAGTACCGCTGGTACAACGGGTATAACTTTCTGCATACAGGATGGTTAGGATACCAATTTGACGAGAATCGGCAAATACAAGTTGGGGTAAATAGAGTGCCATTCGGGCCAGGCCCATACGGCATCTCACAAAGTTGGTTTTTTGATCAACACTACTATCTTGGTTTGTCCGATGACATGGACTTGGGTGTCAAATATCATCAATCCACAGATAACTGGGATTGGGATGTCGCCTATTACGTCTCAGATGAAGGTTCATATACCGGGTCCTCTCATCAGAGTGCTCGTTATTCTTATGATGTGGTGAATGAATCGGGTGATGGTTACGAGGAACGAAATCAATTTAACCTGCGTGGCATAAGACATTTTCAACATGGCGAAGTAGGGACTGATTTAGGCTTCTCTCTTCAATATTCACAGTTAAAAAGCCGAGGCTCGCAGGATGATGGGCATCATTACGCATTATCAGGCCATATGTTGAATAAATGGCAGGCATTCACATTGGCTACACAACTGACTTATTACCGTTTTGATGTCGATCGTAATCAACCTTTAGGTACCAACAAATTAGTCCAAATGGGCGCTTACGACTTCCCCAGTACCACAGCGGCTGAAGCCTGGTTACCAGCTATCTCTCTAAGTTATCGTTACGATACTGACCAACTGCCTTGGTTGGACTATGTCATGCCTTACGTCGAGTACAGTGTCCTTCTCAAACAAGAGCATGATTTTAACGATAGTGCCTTAGCAACAGTTGGTGCAGCTTGGGCGAGTGGTAATTGGTACATCTACACAGATCTAAGCGCCTCGAACGGTAATGAATTTATCGGGGGGGATGACCCATTTGGTGATCGTCTCGGTGCTAATCAGAATGATGACTGGCAGACACGTTTTAATATCAATTTTGGCTACTACTTCTAGGTGCTGAATATTCGTACTTACAATAATAATCATAGAGAGAGTCCGTAATGACCGAGCAGACGATAGATAATAAAAAACCTCGCAAAGCAGAAATCAATCCTCCCGTATTTTTTGGTTCGGCCATTTTAATTATCGCTTTTGTTATTTTTGCTGCTTTCTTTTCTGATACAGCATCAGCCGTATTTAAAGATACTCAAAGCTGGATAGTCGATACTTTTGGTTGGTTCTATTTATTGGCTGTCGGTTTTTTTCTAGTGTTCAGTATTGGTCTGGCTATGACTTCATATGGCGCCATTAAGCTTGGGCCTGATCATTCCGAGCCTGATTATGGCTATTTATCATGGTTCGCCATGTTATTTAGCGCTGGTATGGGGATAGGCTTACTCTTCTTCGGTGTTGCAGAGCCCATTATGCATTTTTCGGCTCCCCCCGTAGGTGAAGGCGGTGATATAGCGGCAGCACGTGAAGCCATGTCGATTACCTTCTTCCACTGGGGACTGCATGCCTGGGCAATCTATGCCGTCGTGGGTTTATCTTTAGCTTACTTTGGATTTAGACATAACCTGCCATTGACCATTCGTTCATCACTTTACCCTTTAATCGGCGAGCGTATTTACGGACCAATAGGTCACGCCGTTGATATCTTTGCTGTACTGGGCACCATGTTCGGTGTTGCAACCTCACTGGGATTGGGCGTGTTACAGGTCAATGCTGGTCTCACCTATATGTTCGATTTACCAGCTGAATCTGTCTCGCTGCAAATAGGCCTGATTGCTGCCATCACCGTACTCGCTACGATTTCAGTTATTGCTGGTTTAGACTCGGGTATCAAACGTTTATCAGAGCTAAATCTGGGCTTGGCTATTCTATTGATGTTGTTTGTTCTATTTGCTGGACCAACGCTTTTTTTACTACAAACGTTTGTGCAAAATACCGGTAATTATCTCAGTGAAGTGGTGAATAAAACTTTCAATTTATATGCCTATGATCCTAACGGTTGGATAGGTGGCTGGACATTATTCTATTGGGGCTGGTGGATTGCTTGGTCACCCTTTGTCGGTATGTTTATCGCACGAGTTTCAAGAGGCAGAACCATTCGTCAGTTCATTCTAGGTGTGTTATTTGTGCCGGTAGGCTTCACCTTTATGTGGATGACTTTCTTTGGCGGAACAGCTATCAATATGGAATTAGGGGAGCTGTCTGGTGTTATATCTAATGCTGTGAGTGAGAATAATGCCATTGCCATTTATGCCATGTTCGAACAAATGCCTTTTAGTATGATCTCGGCTGGCTTAGCGACGATATTGGTTGTTACGTTTTTTGTCACCTCTTCGGATTCGGGCTCTTTGGTGATTGATATGATCACATCCAATGGTCATCCGAAACCTCCGGTTTGGCAGCGTATTTTCTGGGCCTTAACTGAAGGCTGTGTTGCTGCAGCATTGTTGTTAGCTGGTGGTTTAAAAGCATTGCAAACAGCTTCGATTGCTGGCGCGTTACCCTTTGTCGTCATCATGTTGCTGATGTGCTTTGGTTTGATGAAGGGACTCAGAATGGAAGGCATAAAACGCCTTATTATTGGTGTTCCCCAAACACCTGTTAGCACAGGCAGACAAGTGAGTTGGAAGCAACGCCTGAAGAACTTGAGTGAATATCCTGACAAAGCAGCTATGCAAACTTTTCTGCTTGAAGTTGTGAAGCCTGCTTTGAAAAAAGTATCAGCTGAGTTAAAAACAACGGGTGTGGATGCTGATATTGTCAGTAAAAAAGACTCTATTGAGTTAGTTGTATCGTATGGCGGTGAAAGAGATTTTGTCTATGGTGTTCACAGCGTCAGACATTTAATGCCTAGTTTTGCTTTGGATGCATTGGAAGATGATGACGATGAGACTAAGCGCTATTACCGTGGAGAGGTATACCTGGCTGAGGGTAGTCAGCATTATGATTTATATGGATACAATCAAGAGCAAGTGATTGATGACATTCTGATACAGTACGAAAAACATATGCATTTCCTGCATATCGTTGGGGACAGTTAAATCAGGTTATAAACAGTAGCAAGATTTTCCTGTTATTTCATGGTATTGTCCCGAAAATAAGCATGATTGGAGAGAGAAAATGCGTTTATTTTGGTTCAGTTTAGCCGCCTTAGGCCTTGGTTTTTCGGGTGTTTCTCATGCCGGTAGCAGTGAGTATCTGGATAGTTACTCCTGTGGTAAAAGCGCCATTGAAATAGGTATGAATATTGATGAAATCAAACTGATGTGTGGTCAAACCTGGCAACCCAGTAATGTTGTAAAATCGGTTAGACCTGCATTAGAAGTAGGTAAAGATGGTGAAAGACTCCAGGATAATTTTGAAAAGTGGATGTTTAAGACCGTCAGGGATGGCAGTACCCACGTCTTGTTAAAAAATGGTGAGGTCATTCGAATTTTTACTACGCAATAAGCCGGGTTTATTCAGTTTGATTTAAGTTTGAATCGCTATATTCGTTACTGATAAACCAAGTAAAAAGCGATGTATACGATGAAATCCTTCCTGACATTGTCACTGTATTCATGTCTGATGTTTATAGCTATGCTCAGCCTTTCAACTGTGCGGGCAGAAGAAAGTGCCACTGTGGCCAGACAATTATTGAAAGAAGGTAAAATCATGCCACTCCAGGAAATACTGACAAAGGCGGCCATGATAAAGCCAGGCCAAGTCATTGAAACGGATTTGGAAAAAGAAAATGAGCGTTATGTCTATGAATTAGAAATTCTCGACAAAGACGGTCAGGTTTGGGAACTGGAGCTGGATGCGCAGACAGGTGAATTCGTTGATCTGGAAAATGAGGATGATTAATGCGCCTGTTATTAGTAGAGGATGACCCTTCATTGGGGCCCAATCTTCAAGACTCTCTCAACAAAGCAGGCTTTGCTACGGATTTGTCGACGGACGGTATTGATGGCGAAGCCATGGGACAAATCGAACCTTATGACCTGATCGTTCTGGACTTGGGCTTGCCTGGAAAGTCCGGCCTGGAAGTACTCGAAAACTGGCGAAGTCAGGCTAATTCAGTCCCGGTGATTATTCTCACCGCACGAGATGCATGGGAAGATAAAGTCTTAGGCTTTAAAGCAGGCGCCGATGATTACCTCGCCAAACCGTTTCAGACAGAAGAGTTGATTGTTCGAATCAATGCCGTTTTACGTCGATGTACGGGACAAAATCCAGGTGCCTTGAGCTATGGGGATTTATCTTTGGATGAGGCTGAGCAAGCTGTCATAGTAAAAAATGGTAACAAACACAGCCTGACAGGTACTGAATTTAAACTGTTACGTTACTTTATGTTGCATCCAAAGCAGTTACTTTCCAAAACAACCCTCACAGAACATGTCTATCAATTAGATAGCGATAAAGATAGTAATGTAATGGAAGTGTATGTTAACCGCTTACGGCAAAAGATCGGAGCAGACTGGATAATGACACGTCGCGGTCAGGGGTATATTTTTGGTCAGCAAGACTGATGCGATCAGTCCGTAGCCGTCTCTCCATTGGCTTGGCTGTTTTTTTAGCAGCATTGTTATTAGGTCAGTGGCTATGGCTGACCTTCACCATAGACCGCTTGATTGAAAAACAGGTTATTACGCGTTTACAAGAAGAGACGGAAACCGTACTCGCACATATTCATATTCAATCTGATGGTGAAATCGTCTTAGATAGCAGACGTTTGAGCAGCAGCTATCAACGAGCCTTTTCTGGTTTATATTTTTCTATACAGTCCATCGACCATCAGATTTTTTCACGATCTTTATGGGACTTTGATCTCACTATACCTGCTCTAAGTATCGGCTCCAAAGCGACACTTTACCTTCAAGGCCCTGGTGAACAACCATTAATGGCCGTTTCTGCTGGCTATCTAAAGCAAGGTAAACAGATCACCATTACAGTGGCAGAAGATATTGCTTGGATGTTGGAGGATAAGTCTCATTTTCAGTGGACCTTTACGGTGTTATCTCTGCTTGGCGTTTTAGCTTTATTAGCTTTTCAATTCTGGATTGTCAGACTTGCTCTGAGGCCTCTCAATAAAGCTAAGCAGGAATTAAAACTGTTAGGGCAAGGTGAGATTGAAAAAATTGATGAACACGCACCAGATGAAATTCGACCTTTGCTGGTTGAGTTAAACCGTTTGATGTCCAGTATGGTGGTTAAGACCCGTCGATCGAGGCAATCACTTGGTAATCTCGCACATCGTTTAAAAACGCAATTAACATTATTGAATCAGATTGCTGATACAGAAGCGATGCAACATAATTCTGAAGGTAAGCAGGCAATCTATTCGCAGACAAATGAAATCAAACAAATTATCGACCGAGAGTTAAAGCGTGCTCGTGTTTCAGGTATGACTTTGCCCGGTAAAGGTGTCGATATAAATGAAATGGTGACCAACCTTGTCGATACATTGAAACGTATCTATCAAGATAAAGAATTAAAGATCAGCTGGCGAGTGGATAAACAACTGCGCTTTCATGGTGACAGGGAAGACTTATTAGAGCTCTTGGGTAATATTCTTGATAATGCTTGTAAGTGGTGTGACAGTAGAATAGAGCTCAATATATATAGCGATAATGGTATTCGTATCTGTGTTAAAGATGATGGTCCAGGTTGCCATGGGGATGACTTAGCTGCACTGACTCAACGCGGCTTCAGAGCGGATGAGACCACACCTGGAAGTGGGCTTGGTTTAGCAATCGTGTTTGATATCGTCGAGAGTTATGACGGGTCAATGCATTTTTCTGAATCCCCGAAATGGGGAGGACTACAGGTAGATATTCACCTGCAGTCCTCAGTTTCGACCTAGAACCAATCTTTAGTCGTTTTGCGAACTTCACCGGTTTTGGCGTCAATGAGAACTTCCCATTCGACAGCATCAGCATCGACGATTTCAAATTCATAATCCCAACCCTTATCGAAGGCACGATCTTCAAGATCAGCATCTTCAACGATACCTGGTTTAGCTTCTAGAGCTTTAGCTTGGGCTTCTTCTAAAGAGATAAGACCAAAACCTTCAGAGATTTTTCTGATTTCACGAAGGTCATCAGCGTCTAAATCTGCATGAGCGACACCTACCTGCATCAGCATTGTGGCCGCACCAATTAAGCTAATTGTTTTCAAGTTTTTCATTTTTGTGCTCCTTTCGTTGAGGTACGGTTCACATATTAGTGGCCCAAACTTAAACGAAGCTGAATTTATTTCAGATAAAGGTTTACTTTCAGTTAGGGAGCTAACTATAATGAGATATGCTTCAAGTCAAAGACTTGCCAGATAAGGCAATATTAGAAAAATTTGCTTCACGTTACCCTGATGCGGATGTTGATGCAGTGATGCAGTTTCTTCATCTGTTAGGAGTGGCTTCTGAGCTTTCTATTGGTTTGGATAAATTTCTCAGTCGCTATCAACTACTTCAAGGCCGGTGGTGGGTCCTCATCCTATTGATGCGTGAAGATAACTTTGTTTCTTCACCATCTAAGCTCGCTGAAAAAGCGGGTGTCAGTCGTGCGACCATGACTGGCCTGCTTGATGGTCTGTCACGAGAAAAGTTGATAGAACGAATTGTTGATGAAAAAGATAAGCGACAAACGCAGATTAAACTCACGTCAAAAGGTCAGAAACAGCTAGATGATGTGATGCCTGATTATTACCAGCGTTTAGGCAAACTAATGTCGGTGATCGATAAAAATGAAGGCGAAACTTTAATGAGAGTACTGGGCAAGTTAAAACAAAACTTAACTATTTTTGATTAAGTTTATCCGTTTAGTAATACGTTTATATCTATGAGGAGTATGTAATGAAGAAGTTTTTAGTTTTTTTATTCAGTATGTTTTCTGTTCAACTACCAGTGGTAGCTGAGGAGCTATCTGTAAACAATCAAGTTGATTTTGCAAATGCTCAATGGAATAAAGCATTTAATGCTGGCGATGTAGATGCGCTGACACAGTTGTATAAAAATGATGCCACCTTATCACCGGGTAATGGCGCTATATTAAAAGGTAGAGATGCCATCGGTCAGTTATTCCAGAGCTTTGTCGATAATGGCGTCACAAATCATCGTATTGATACGGATAGTATCTATGTGTCGGATAATCAAATAACACAAATAGGCTATTGGCAAGCTGATGGTAAAAATGCTGAAGGTGAAAAGATTAGCTTCGGCGGTGTTCTATCATTAGTTCTGGCTAAAACAGAAGAGGGTGAATGGGTCATTCAGTCTCATATCTGGAATATGCAGCCATAAATTAACACCATTAATTCCCAAAAAAGCCCTTCACTGAAGGGCTTTTTTTTTGCTCTGAACTCAAATGGTGCAAGTTATTTCATATTGGTGCGAAATAAGTATATAAATTACTTAATTAAAGGCGTCTCAGTTATCTCTCTTAATAAAATCAATGGCTTAGTGTTTTGGCACAGTGTTTGCCATAGTAAGCGGACAATGATTTACGGAGAGATCCATGAGAGAGAAGTTAGTCCTAATTGGTAATGGTATGGCTGGGGTGCGAACACTGGAAGAGTTGCTCAAACTCGCACCTGATAAATATGACATTACTGTTTTCGGTGAAGAACCTTACGGTAATTACAACCGCATTATGCTTTCACCTGTGTTGGCAGGTGAAAAAACGATTGATGAGATCATGATTAATGATCTGCAGTGGTATGAAGATAACAACATCAAACTGTTATCTGGTAAAAAAGTGACCACAATTGATCGTTTAAATCGAGTCGTGACAGCTGATGATGGTAGCACTGAAAACTATGATCGTCTTTTGTTAGCCACAGGTTCACGCCCATTTATGTTGCCTATTCCGGGCTCTGATTTAGAGGGGGTGATCAGTTTCCGTGATATTGCCGATGTCGATACGATGTTGGAAACGGCTAAAATCCATAAAAAAGCCGTGGTCATCGGTGGCGGCTTATTGGGTCTGGAAGCAGCCAATGGGCTAATGATTCAAGGTATGGATGTCAGCGTTGTTCATATTAGTGATGTGTTAATGAATCAGCAGCTGGATAAACCCGCTTCTGATTTAATGCTGGAAGAACTTAGGGGCAAAGGGCTGACGTTTTTGATGGAACATCAGACTGAAGCCATCATTGGTCGTGACCGTGTCGAAAAACTTCGCTTTAAAGATGGCTCTGAAATTGACGCAGACCTGGTTGTGATGGCCGTGGGTATCCGACCAAACATCGAACTAGCCAGCTCAGCCGGTATTCATTGTGACCGTGGCATCGTGGTAGATGACACCATGCAGACCTTTGATCCTAGAATTTATGCCGTAGGTGAGTGTGTTCAACATCGAAGCCAAACCTTTGGTCTGGTGGCGCCTTTATTTGAGCAAGCCAAGGTGTGTTCAAACCATTTGGCCCAAATGGGGATTGCACGGTATATCAGTTCAGTGACCTCAACTAAATTAAAAGTGACGGGCATCGATCTGTTTTCTGCGGGTGATTTTCTTGGTGATGACGATACTGAAGATTTGGTATTTAAAGATGCAGCCAGAAAGGTTTATAAAAAGCTGGTAATAAAAGATAACCAATTGGTCGGTGCTGTGCTTTATGGCGATACAGTCGATGGGGCCTGGTACTTCCAATTAATGCGTGATGGCACTGATATTTCAGATATTCGTGAAAATATGTTGTTTGGTCAACATCATCTGGGTGATTCAGGGCATGGCCCGTCTAACTCGGTTGATGGTTTGCCTGATGATGCTGAAATTTGTGGCTGTAATGGCGTCTGTAAAGGTGATATTGTGCAGGCGATTTCAAAACATGGCTTGTTTACTTTGGATGAAGTCAAAGCCCATACCAAAGCATCAGCGTCTTGTGGATCATGTACAGGTTTAGTTGAACAGTTACTGGCATCCACTTTGGGCGGTGACTTTAATGACACACCCAGCAAGAAGCCAATGTGTGGCTGCACCGATTTGTCGCATGCTGAAGTCAGAGCCGCGATTATTGAAAAATCACTGAAAAACATTCCAGATTTGATGTCTGCACTTGAGTGGAAAACAGAAGATGGCTGCCACTCATGTCGTCCTGCTTTGAACTACTACATGTTAAGTAGCTGGCCAAATGAGTATCAGGATGATCCTCAGTCACGTTTCATTAATGAACGTGTGCATGCCAATATTCAGAAAGACGGCACCTATTCGGTAGTACCCAGAATTTGGGGTGGTGTAACCAACCCAAGAGAGTTACGTGCAATTGCAGATATTTCCGAAAAATACAATGTTCCCACAGTCAAAATAACCGGTGGTCAACGAATCGATCTTCTCGGTATAAAGAAAGAAGACTTACCCAAAATGTGGGCAGATCTGAGTGATGCTGGTTTCGTTTCTGGTCATGCCTACGGTAAGTCCCTGCGGACAGTTAAAACCTGTGTTGGATCAGAATGGTGTCGTTTCGGCACGCAAGACTCTACTGGCCTGGGTATTAAAGCTGAAAAAATGACATGGGGAAGTTGGACACCTCATAAATTCAAGATTGCCGTCTCTGGCTGTCCACGTAACTGTGCAGAAGCAACTATCAAAGACTTCGGTATTGTCTGTGTTGATTCTGGCTACGAACTTCATGTTGGTGGTAACGGTGGGATTAAAGTCCGAGCAACAGACTTTCTCACCAAAGTTGCCACCGAAGAAGAAGCCTTGGAGTATTGCGCGGCCTTTATGCAGTTATATCGTGAAGAAGCTCACTATTTAGAACGTACCGCACCTTGGATTGAGCGTGTTGGTTTGAAACATGTGACTTCAGCTGTGGTGGATGATGAAGTGAATCGTAAGCGGTTGGCTGAGCGTTTCCATGAATCACAAAAGAATGCACAGGTCGATCCTTGGGCTGAGCACGCTGCCAAATACAAAGATAACTATATCCCGATTAAACAAGTAGTGTAGAGGTAACTATGAGCTGGACTGAAGTTGGCCCCTTGGTCGATATTCCGAAAAAAGGATCACGTGTACTCGTGACAGCCGAGGGTGATGTGGCGGTATTTCGCACCTCAGGTGATCAGATATTTGCGTTATTTGATCAGTGCCCTCATAAAAAAGGGCCGTTGTCTCAGGGGATTGTTTACGATAACCGTGTGGCCTGCCCTTTGCATAACTGGGTTATTGATATGAATAGTGGCGAAGCTACTGGTCCTGATGAAGGCTGTACCCGCACATTTGAGACAAAAATTGAAAACGGTACGGTTTTTATTTCTCTGTAATCTGATAAAGAGTCTCTAATTTTGGCTGAACAACAAACGACAACAAAGACGACTTGTCCTTACTGCGGTGTGGGGTGTGGTGTTTTAGCAACCCCACTTGAAACTGGCACAGTACAAATTGAAGGTGATGCACAACATCCTGCCAATTTAGGCCGTTTATGTTCTAAGGGATCGGCACTAGGCGACACTCTCGATTTGGGTAACCGTTTGCTACACCCCAAAGTTGATGGCAAGCGAGTCCCGTGGGAGCAAGCCATAACATCAGTGGCTAGAGGCTTTAGTGAGATCATTGCTAAACACGGTCCAGAGTCTGTGGCGTTTTATGTGTCGGGCCAAGTGTTAACAGAAGATTACTATACGGCGAATAAATTGATGAAAGGGTTTATTGGTGGCGCGAACATCGACACCAATTCACGGCTGTGTATGTCATCAGCGGTGGCGGCTTACAAGCGAGCCTTTGGCAGTGACACAGTGCCCTGTAGTTATGAAGATATTGAATTAGCTGATCTTGTCGTGTTGACTGGTTCTAACTTAGCCTGGTGTCATCCTGTGATTTATCAGCGGTTGAAGCAAGCGAAAGAAGATCGCCCAGAAATGAAAGTTGTGGTGATTGACCCTCGCAAAACAGCCACTTGTGATATTGCTGATTTACATTTGCCGTTGCGGCCAGGCTCTGATGCCACATTGTTTAATGGTTTGTTGCACTATCTAAAAAAAGAAGATTACCTGGATCTTGAGTTTCTTGAAGCGCACACCGAAGGGTTTGCCTCGGCAACGTCAGTAGCAAAAGCATCCGCTGGCTCCATTCCTCAAGTGGCCGCTGTCACAGAGTTACAAGAGCAGGATATCATTAAGTTTTATCAGTTGTTTGCCTCAACCGAAAAAGTCGTGACAGTGTATTCTCAGGGGATCAATCAGTCGACGACAGGAACTGACAAATGTAACAGTATTATCAATTGTCATCTTGCCTCTGGGCGTATTGGTCAGCCAGGCATGGGGCCGTTTTCGTTTACAGGTCAACCCAATGCTATGGGCGGACGAGAAGTGGGCGGCTTAAGTAATCAGTTAGCCGCGCATATGGAAATTACTAATCCTGAACATCATGATCGTGTGGCACGCTTTTGGAAAGCAGATAATTTAGCCAAAGAAAATGGCGCCAAAGCCATTGATATGTTTGAGCAGATTGCCAGTGGCAAAATCAAAGCTATCTGGATTACGGCGACGAATCCCGTTGTGAGTCTGCCTGATGCCGATAAGGTCAAGGACGCATTGAAAAAATGTGAATTGGTGGTGGTGTCTGAATGTGAGGAGAATACCGATACCACAGCGTTAGCTGATATTTTGTTACCCGCCGCTGCCTGGGGTGAGAAAGACGGTATGGTAACCAATTCAGAAAGACGAATTAGTCGTCAGCGCTCATTCTTGCCCTTGCCGGGCGAAGCGAAACCTGACTGGTGGATTATTACTCAGGTCGCGAGAAAAATGGGATTTGAAGCCGCCTTTCCATTTGAGAAGCCAGCAGATGTATTTAGAGAACATGCACAACTCTCGGCTTTTGAAAATGAAGGTAGCCGTGACTTTAACATTGCCGGACTAGCCGATATAAGTGATGAGGACTACGACAATCTGATTCCCATACAGTGGCCAGTCATCAATAAAGCTGATAACGGCACTGCCAGATTATTTAGCGATAAGCAGTTTTTTACCCCTTCAGGCAAAGCCAGAATGATCAGTGTTGAACCTAAGCTGCCTTATCATCAGGTATCAGATGAATATCCCTTAGTTTTAAATACGGGTCGTATTCGTGATCAATGGCATACCATGACACGGACAGGTAGAGCCGTCAGATTGAACGCCCATATTCCGGAGCCGATGGTTCAGGTTCATCCGCTGGATGCAGCGAATTTCCATCTAGTGGATGGTTCACTGGCAGAAATAAAGAGTCGTTGGGGGGAGATGATAGTCCGGGTTGTGGTAACCGATGAGCAACGGCCGGGCAGTATTTTTGTCCCCATCCATTGGAGTGATCAGTACGCTTCAATGGCACGGGTTGATGCGTTAGTTGCTGCTGTTTATGACCCTATCTCTGGTCAGCCTGAGTCGAAACATACCCCTGTCAACATACGCGCCTATAAACCTGTTTGGCATGGCTTTATTTTGTCGCGGCACCCCATCACGGTCAAAGATGCTAACTACTGGGTGAAAGTGCGTGGTGCTGAATTCTGGCGTTATGAGATTGCTGGTCAGCATGCATTAGATGAGCCGGCTAAATGGGCACAACGACACTTAGGGGAAGAGGGCGAATGGCTTGATTTTATTGATGCCAAAGCGGGACGTTATCGAGCTGGACAAATTAAACGTAACAGGCTGGAAGGCGTTGTTTTCATCGCGCCAAGTCATGATTTGCCTGCGCGTTCCTGGTTATCCCAGTTATTTAGTTTAAGCAGTCTGTCGGATGCTGACAGATACAGTTTGCTGGTCGGCCAACCCAGCCAGGGACAAAAAGATGCAGGACAAATTGTTTGCTCATGTTTTGGTGTCGGTCAGAATACCATCAATGAAGCTATTCATTCCGGTCATGTTAATTCTGTGGATGAGATTGGTAAAAAACTGAAAGCCGGCACAAATTGTGGGTCTTGTGTGCCTGAGTTAAAACAATTATTAGCGCGCTAATGGTGAGTACTACCTTATTTAGAATACTGTCTGTCTGCAATGAAGCAGCTGAGGTGAAGTCGTTAAATGGTTGATTTTAAAGCCAGTTATTTATCAATAGTGGCTTAATTTGCAGAGGAAAAAAGAATGCCAAAACTTAAAAAGCTAAGCGTGATGTCGTTACTGAGCACAGGACTGGCGAGTATCGCTTTGCTACCTGCTACTGTCGTAGCAAATGACAGCTTTTACGATGCCTTAACGGGAGGCAAAGTCAGTTTTTCTGCCCGCTTACGGTATGAGTCGGTTGAGCAGGATAATAGTTTGAAAGATGCCGATGCTGTCACCTTACGTACAACTTTAGGTTACAAGACTGGTGATTTCCATGGCTTCGGTGCCTTTCTTGAACTCGAAGATGTGTCAGATTTGGCAGGCAATTATGAAGAGTACCCACAAACAGCAGTTAAAAAGTACTCAGTTATAGCCGATCCGAATGGCACAGAAGTCAACCAGGCTTATCTGAGTTATAACGGTTTTGATACAGAGGTAAAGTTAGGTCGACAAGAGCTGACTTACCGTGATGCACCATTTCATCGTTTTATCGGTAATGTGCTTTGGCGTCAAAATCATCAATCCTTTGATGCTGTGAGTCTGCGTAATACGTCAATTAAAGATCTTAAATTGAGTTATGCCTATATCAACAAGGTGAATACGATCTTTGGTGATGATTTGACGGCTGGTTTGATAGATGATGGGGTGATTGATATGGATAGTCACCTGTTTAATGTGCAATATTCAGGCTTATTCATTGGCAAATTAGAAGCCTACAGTTACTTGCTGGATTATGAAGATGCGGCTAAAGATAACCCTAATTCAACGGCAACCTATGGTTTGAGGTTATCAGGTGCCAAGCCTATCAATGACAGTGTAACGGCAGTTTACACTGCAGAGTATGCAACACAACATGACTATGCCGATGGGAAAATGGACCCTCAGGACTACTACTTAGTGGAACTGGGTGGTAAATATCAAGGTTGGTTAGCAAAGCTATCTTATGAAGTGCAAGAGGGTGACGGCACCTATAGTTTTAAAACGCCCTTAGGGACGAACCATGCTTTTCAAGGTTGGGCTGATGTCTTTTTAACCACGCCAAACGCAGGTCTTATTGATACTTATTTCACCGTCGTGGGTAATGTGGCAGGTGCAAAACTGATTGCGGTGTACCATAATTTTGAAACGGATAAAGGCAGCCTTGATGCGGGTAATGAGTTTGATGTGATGTTGCAAAAAACCTTTATGGAACATTACACGCTAGGTATCTCTTATGCCGACTACAATGCCGACAAAGAATTCGGTGGGGTGGATACGGATAAATTCTGGTTATACGGACAGCTAAAGTTCTAAAGAATACTCCTCATTGAGCCGGGCACTGCCCGGCTTTTTTTTGCCTGTTCAATCTGCACCAGAATTGTTCATCAGTCATATCAACAACACCATTTTGAAGCAGTTTATGTACCACTTAAATTTATAAGTGACTGTATTTTAATAAGTATTTTGTTGGCACACCTTATGCAGTTTATTACCTGAGTCCACTAATGCAAGGAGCATGTCATGGGATATTTTGTTGACTTAATGATGGTAGTGAAAGAAGTAGTGAAGTTGATTTTTATGGTAATGATTTCGCCTTTAGGGATTATGGCGGGCTATCTCGCAACCTGGGAATGACACCGTTCTAGCTAATTTCACTGGAGAACAAAGATGTATCCATTGATCATCGGTGGCATAGTTGTCACTGGCATGCTTTTTATCGTTTATAAACTGCTGTCTGATCGTTATCAGCTCAGACAGCGAGTTAAACGAGGCATATTACTGACCAACCATTTACGGTTGGTGGTTGAACATTGCCAAAAACATCGTGGCACAAGCAATGCGGTAGTCAGTGGGAATGAGAAATTATTGCCACAAATGATTCAGTTACAGAATAATATCGACAATCTGATTGGTAGTGATATGAGTCATTCACTATCAGATTTTCCTCAATGGCAATCTTTCATAGAGCATTGGCCAAGGCTTAAACAGCATGCTTTGGCTAGGGATCTGACGCCACAGAATATTGTCAGACAGCATAGTCTAATGATCGATGGGCAGCTGATGCTGCTGGATGAGGTCATGAGAGCATACGATTTACATCGCTTAATGCTCGACTCATGTACACGGGTTTCCGAAATTTGTATTGATACTTTACGAGTTGCAGAGATTCTCGGCTACACAAGAGCAATCGGATCAGGTGTTTGTGCTCGAGGTACGTGCTTGGCTGCTGACCGAATCTTGCTTGAGTTTTTACGTATTTCAGTCAAAACCACATCTGAACGATTACTGTCTGAAGTTAAATTAATAAACAACACTGATCTGACTTCTTCCTTGGAAACATCCTCTACCGCCATTCGCCAGCAAATAGATGCTTTGCTGGAAATGGTCGATAAACGCGTGCTTCAACGAGGTCAGTTGAAGCTTGATAGTCATGAATATTTTACTCTCTCTACGCGGGCAATTGATGAAGTGCTGAAGATTTTCAGCATCATTATTCAATATGCCTCCAAACAACACACCAGAATGATATGAGCAATGCTGCTATGAATACAGTCACGAAAACGATTAACACGGTAGTTATCAGTGAATTTACGGAATTTATGAATACACTGCAAAGAGTTTTTGAAAACACAGATTATAAAGTGATTTTCGAAGCCACCAATTTGCAACAGTTACTTAACCTGAAGTGGACTATCGAGCCCGATTTGATTATTGCCATTATGAATACCAGCGATAGTCAGCTTCTGAGTAAATTTAAGATCATTAATGAACGCTTTCCATTGCCCATCGTGATATTTACATACGATGACCGTGATGAAGCGATTGAAGAAGCCATTGAGGCTGGGGTGAGTGCTTATATCGTTGATGGTTTTCATGAAAATCGTATCCATGCCATCTTGCGAACGGCAATGGCTCGGTTTAAACAAGTACAAAGTATGCAGAAACAGCTGAAAGATTTAAAAACGTCTTTGGCTGATAGGAAAATTATTGATAGAGCAAAAGGCCTCATTATGGAGCAACGTAAATGCACCGAGAACGAAGCCTATAGTCTGATGCGAACTTCAGCCATGAACCAGAATATAAGATTAGGCCAATTAGCTCAGAATATTTTAGCGGCGGCTAACTTACTTGAGCCACAAAAAAATGTATAAGTTCTGATGAAATAGTAATAGAACGTTACAGCCACTTCAGTGATGGAGTGGCTGTTTTGTTTTTATGGTTATTTTGTTAGCGGATGTCGGTCGTTATTCTATTTTGGTTTTTGATTGACTTCATGAGGGTATGAGCAATGGTGAGGAAGGCCAATTAATGGTTGAGTTTGATGATAGTAGTAATTGAAAACTATACCTATTAAGATTAAGGCTACGGTAATGCTTAAACGCCATTACAGACAAACAAGAAAGGTACAAACAGGTATGACGGAATTGTCATTCAAGGAGGATCATTATGAAGCGGCTTATGAGTCTCTCTGCCTGAGGTCAGTTTTTCAGCCAATCTTTAGCATCGCTCATCGAAAAGCCGTGGGATACGAAGGACTGGTTCGTGCCGCGGATGTTTCTGGGAACCCAGTGACACCACAAGACTTGATGAGAAAAAACACGGCATCCGATCAACAGCTGATTCTTGATAGGACCTGTCGTCTATTACATGCCTGTAATTTTTCTCAACATCCCGCCAATGATGCCTGGTTATTTTTAAATCTTAATTCCCAATGTTTAATTTCGGAACGTCCCGATATTGGATTTATGCAAACGCTGATGCGCGAGAGTGACTTACCATCAAGGCGCATTGTGATTGAAATTTTAGAAAGTGAAATTGATAACCGCGATTACTTACGGGAGTTGATTACGCATTTTCGTCAAATGGGCTGTTTGATTGCGATTGATGATTTTGGTGCTGGTCACTCTAATTTTGATCGTATTTGGGATTTACAGCCTGATATTGTCAAGATTGACCGTAGCTTAGTAAAAAAAGCAGGCCACTCAATGAAAGTGGAAAGGATTCTGACCGGCATTGTCTCGCTCATTCATGAGACCGGAAGTTTGGTGGTTATTGAGGGTGTTGAGACTGAAAGAGAAGCCTTGGTTGCGATTTCCAGTAACGCAGATATGGTTCAGGGGTTTTATTTTGCTAAGCCAAGGCCTGATCTCCAGCAGGAGATTGATTTCGGTCAAGCCATGGATAAGTTACTTCATCAACATCAGAATGTACGAAGCCAATATAATCGAAAGCTTCAACAACATTTCCGCACCTTTGAGTTGATATTTGAAAAAGAGCTCGACGCGTTTAAACAAGGAGCATCTTTTGAAGATTGTGGTCATGCCCTATTTGATGATGCCAGAGCTGTACGCTGTTACCTGCTTGATGAGTCTGGCTACCAGATTGGTCGAAGTCTGAACTCACCCAAATATACAGCCAAACTGGATATTCGTTTTACACCGCTACTTTCTGGTGTCAATGCTAACTGGTCACATCGACATTACCATTTCAGAGCGATACAAAATCCGAATATGACTCAGATAAGTCGTCCATACTTATCGGTAGCCGGTTCTCATATGTGTATCACCGTTTCACAAGCAGTGGTTGTTAGTGGCAAGACATATGTTTTCTGCTGTGATTTAGACTGGCCCGACGAAGATCAGCCCAACAGTTGAGATAACGCACTTATACTGTGCGGAATGCACCAAATTAGCAGTTAAATATGCATTCAGAATGCGCATTTGTTTTTCTAAGTATATATAAATCAATAGGTTATGTTTTGGCATGATTCCCGCTATTCGAACATGGACCCATTCCGGTATGTTCAAAAGAGAGCTGAATTTATGTCCAATAACAAACTCAATTTATTATCTTTCAAAGATAATATTCGTACCCTTCATCTTACCTGGATAGCCTTTTTCATCAGTTTTGTGGTGTGGTTTAATCATGCACCATTGTTGATGGCTATCAAAGATACGCTTGGCCTCGATAGTCAGCAGATAAAAACGTTACTGATACTCAATGTCGCCTTGACTATCCCTGCTCGAATAGTGGTTGGTATGCTAGTCGATAAGTACGGTCCTAAGATCATGTACTCACTACTGCTCGGCATTTCAAGCATGATTTGTTTTTTCTTTGCACTTGCAGATAGTTTTGAACAACTCGCTCTTGCCCGTTTTCTACTGGGCTTTGTCGGTGCCGGGTTTGTTATTGGCATTCGTATGATTTCTGAATGGTTTCCAGCCAAGCAAGTGGGATTAGCGGAAGGTATTTATGGTGGTTGGGGTAATTTCGGTTCAGCCGCAGCGGCAATGTCACTGCCCACCATTGCATTATTATTTGGTGGTGAGGATGGCTGGCGTTATGCCATTGGCCTGACTGGTGCCATTGCGCTTGTTTATGCTTTTATTTATTACAATACTGTGTCTGACACGCCTCAGGGATCGACGTATTTCAAACCGAAAAAAACGGGTGCGATGGAAGTAACCAGTAAAGGCGATTTCTTTCTCTATATCGTTATGAATATTCCCATGTATGCGGCCTTGGCCTTATTAGCATGGAAGTTGTCACCCAGTGGGGTCAGTTTGCTCTCCAGCGAAATCACCCTCGCGATCTATGTCGGTTTAGTGGTGTTATTTTTTTATCAGGTGTATCACATTTATCAAGTCAACAAAGATGTGTTCGTTAAAGAAACGCCAGAAATTCACCGTTACAAATTCAAACAAGTGGCCGTGTTGGATTTAGCCTATCTGGCGACATTTGGTTCTGAATTAGCCGTTGTGTCAATGTTGCCTCTGTTTTTTAGTGAAACGTTTGATATTAGTGCTGTTCAGGCTGGTTTACTCGCCTCTGGCTTTGCTTTTATGAATCTGGTATCGAGACCTATCGGCGGTTTGTTTAGTGATCGTCTGGGTCGTAAGAAAACACTGACCATTTGTATCAGCGGTCTGGCGGTAGGCTATTTCGTAATGGGTATGATTACACCAGAGTGGTTTATTGTGTTGGCGGTATTGGCAACCATGGCATGTTCGTTCTTTGTGCAAGCGGGAGAGGGGGCTGTGTTTGCGGTAGTACCATTGGTTCAACGTCGATTGACTGGACAAGTAGCGGGTATGGCGGGTGCTTATGGTAATGTGGGCGCTGTCACGTTTCTAACCGTGCTGTCACTTGTTTCTGCACAAACCTTCTTCTTTGTGATTTGTGCGACGGCGGTCGTGACATTGATCGCGGTGCAGTTTATGGATGAGCCTCGCGGACAGATGGCCGAGGTCTTACCAGACGGGTCGATTCAAATGATAGATGTGCATTAATCATCAGGACGAATATGACAGCAAAGTTAGAAGTGTCAGTTGGCCAGTGTTCAACACAAGGGATGAAAGCTGATAATCAGGATACCGTCGGCTTTTTCATTCCGTCCAAATTGGCTTTGCTTGAAACGAAAGGTGTCGCCTGTGCTATTGCGGATGGTCTGAGTTCGAGTAATGAAGCAAAACAAGCCAGTCAGGCATGCGTGACTGGTTTTATGAGTGACTACTTTAGTACACCTGACTCCTGGTCTGTGAAACAGTCTGGCAGCAAAGTGCTTGCCGCTATCAACACTTGGTTGCATGGACAAAGTCAGCAGTTTCAGCAAGCAGGCAGAGGGATGGCCTCTACCTTCAGTGCTGTTGTTGTGAAATCAACAACAGCACATATTTTTCATGTCGGTGATTCACGTATTTATCTATTACGTGATGGTGAGTTTGAACCATTGACCACCGATCATCGTATTCGTATTGATGAAAATAAAGAGTATCTGGGAAGAGCGTTTGGCGTCGATTATTGTCTGGATATTGACTATAAAACACTCGCTGTTCAGGAAAAGGATATTTTCCTGTTAACCACCGATGGCGTGCATGATGTTTTGCCCGATAAGGTGCTTAAACAGTTTATATTAGAAGGTTCTGTTGATTTATCTGATTTAACAGAACGGATTTGTCATGAAGCGCTGAAGGCTGGCAGCCAAGACAATATAAGTTGCCAGCTAATGTGCATTGAACAATTACCGACTCAAGCACCTGATGAGGTTTTTGCCCAACTCACCGTATTACCTTTTCCACCTGATTTATATGAGGGTGTCATTCTTGACGGCTATCGTATCAGTCGTGAGTTACACGCTAGTTCTACAAGCCAGCTTTATTTAGCGGTGGATACAGAAACGGGCGAGAAAGTGGTGATTAAAACCCCTTCGGTCAACTTCGAAGATGACCCGGCCTACCTGGAAAGATTCCATTTGGAGGAGTGGGTAGGGCGACGAATAAATAATGCACATGTAGTCAGGACCTTAGAGCAGAAGCGTCCCCGTCGTTTTCTTTATTATGTGATGGAGTACGTGGACGGTAAAACGTTGCAGCAGTGGCTGGATGACGTTGGACGTTTGGATTTAAAAACTGTACGTGATCTTGTGCCTCAGCTTGTATCAGCACTGAGAGCTTTTCACCGACTCGATATGTTGCATCAGGATTTAAAGCCTGGAAATATCATGATCTCCAGAGATGGCGTGCTGAAGATTATTGATTTTGGTTCAACCAAAATTGCCGGCATTGCTGATATCTCTACGCCCATAGAACGCAGTGAGTTGTTGGGGACAAAACACTACACGGCGCCTGAGTATTTATTGGGTCGTGCTGGTCAGCCGCAGTCTGATCAATTCTCTCTAGCGTGTATTGTCTATGAAATGCTCACAGGCCATCTGCCATATGGTGAAAAACTGGCAAAAGTTCATACCAGACAAGATCTTCATCGCATTGAATACCAATCCATCGCTTTGTTTATTCAGGATATACCAAGCTGGGTTGATAAAACCTTGCAGAAAGCCTTGCAACTTTATCCTGAAAAGCGCTATCAGGCATTGTCTGAGTTTGCGACAGACTTGATAAAACCGAATCCAGCTTATTTAAGCGATGACAATCGCCCGCTGATGTACCGTTATCCGGTTAAGTTCTGGCAAGCATGCTCACTTCTTTTGTTCATCAGCAATTGTTTGCTTGCCTATTTTTTGCTCCGATAAGCTTGTATAGCGTGGTCTTTTAATATCAGAAAAACCGGATTATCGACAATTTTGTCTCAACGACTATTCCTGTATTTACACTATAGTCATACTAAGAGTATGGTTATTATAAATACTAAAAAAGTGATAGCTGGTTGAAATGTCAATGGAAACAAACCCAAGGTTAAAAGAAGTAAACGTAACAGATTTGTTCAGTATGGAGAGTATCGAATCTGCATGGTCTTTTTTAGATATTTTGCCTTTTCCAGTCACGGTTATTGATGATGACTATAGGGTGATTCGAGCCAATCAGGAAGCCATTCATGAATACAGTCAGATTGATGAGCCTTGCTACAAAATGAGTCATGGTTACGATAGTCCCTGCCATGAAAATGGTGAGGCCTGCCCTAAGCTCGATGCTCAGACCCTCAGAACAACAATTAGTCATTTACATATTCATCAAACCAACAGCGGTCCTCAGAAATTCAAAGTGATGGCGCTACCTCTAGAGAAGGGTGGAGCTATGGAGCTGCACATTCCGCTGGATGATGTCACTTCTCTTGATGGTGTCACAGGGCTGACCAATCGCACAGAAGGTGAACAAGGTGCGCGTCGATTAGTGGCTCTGATGCAGCGGTTATCGACCCCCTATAGCATCATTATGCTTGACCTCGACTACTTCAAACAGATTAATGACCAACATGGCCATCATGTGGGCGATATTGTGTTGAGACGAACAGCAGAGGTCATGGCTGACAGTATTCGTGCTTCCGATATTCTGGTTCGATGGGGTGGTGAAGAGTTTTTGTTTGTCTTATCAGGCGCACAGGCTGCTCATGCAGCTAAGTTCACCGAGAAACTGTTACAGCATTTGCGTGAGATAAGAATTGCACTACGTGATGACACCATTTCGGTCTCTGCCAGTGCCGGTATTCGAGCGGTGAGTTCAGCTGAATTAGCCACAATAAATTTTGATAAGGCTTTGCAACAAGCTGATGTGATGCTCTACTCTGCAAAAAAAGCAGGAAGAGATCAGTTCATGATGTATGACGCTGCACCATAACTAATCAGAAAATGCTTGTTTCACTTTCAGAATGTCTGGCAGGTGCTCAATTAAGATGGGGGGCAAAGCGGGATCAATGTGTTTACCACTCTGTTCATTAATGAACTCTATGGCTTCCTCAACTGGCCAGGCTTCTTTATATGGTCTGGCGCTGGTTAATGCATCAAAAATATCAGCTATGGCAACGATTCGACCTGCAAGCGGAATCTCATCACCTTTTAATCCATTTGGGTAACCTGTGCCATCCCATTTTTCATGATGGGTCAGGGCAACAGTATGTGCTAGTTGAATCAATCTTGATGTTGAGTTGGCTAAGATCTCGGCCCCGATTAAAGTATGTGTTTTCATTTCTGAAAACTCTTCTGACGTTAACTTATCTGGTTTTAATAAGATTCTGTCAGCAATACCAATTTTTCCAATGTCATGCATGGGAGCCGCCATCATGAGTTCGTTTGCGGTACTCTCGTCAAATCCATAACCCAGAGCAATAATTTTTGCATAGCGACTCATCCGCTGAACATGTAAGCCCGTTTCGTTATCTTTGTATTCTGCAGCTCTACCCAAACGTTCAATCAAGTCGATATGGGTGGCACGAAGCTCATCTGCTTTGACAAGAGAGATATGTGTTTTTACTCTGGCAAGGACAGTGGAGGGCACGATGGGTTTGATGATGTAATCTACTGCACCAATGTCAAAACCTCGTGCTTCATCATCTGGATCTTGTAAGGCTGTCACAAATATAATCGGTATGTGTGAGGTGTCTGATCTGGCTTTTAATTGCTGGCAAACTTCTAAGCCTGTCATTTCTGGCATCATGATATCGAGTAAGATCAGATCCGGCATTTCCTTATCAATCAATGCCAGAGCATCTTTTCCTGAGCGGGCGAACGAAAGCGCATAATCGTTCTGCAGAATCTGACGAAGCACTCTCAAGTTGGTTGGCTCGTCATCGACAATAAGGATTCTAGGCTGGTATTTCTTTATCGTAGTCATAATGTGGTGTTCGTTATATGTTGCTTGATAGCGTTTAAGTGTTGTTGGGCGACCAAAAAGTCAAAGTCGAGTACAGACTGTTTAACATCTAAAGCAAGTCGATGTAAGTCAGCTTCAACCCCATTGACTAGCTCGTCTACTCTCTCTTCGTTAAGTTCTCCATGCTCGCTAAGCTCGATAAGTTCATCGACGATAGTCAATATACGGTCGTTAGCTAGCAGGACTTGTGATGTTACAGTTGCCTCACTGTTTGAATCAGCCAATGAGGCTTTTATCCATTTTTCCTCTTTTGATAACGTGGAAAAGGCATTGTCGAGCTTAGCAATTTCTATCGCTACTTCGACTTTATGTTCATTATTTGACTTATTTTCTATCAAAGAAGTTGATTGATGGATTTTCAAAAGGCCCAGGTTGCCTGACACACCTTTGAGCTTATGTGCCAGCTTTTTCAGTTCACTGTAATTCGATGTTTCATTCAATTCAGATAGCTGTTTGCTGATATCGCTATACGCTTTTATAAAACGGGCCAATTCAGCTAAATAAACAGGGTAGCTACCCCATAACGTTAATGCTTTATCAATATTGATCTGCGTGAATGTATGTTCATCAATACCAAGCACTTCTGGAGCTGTTGTAATAAAGTGTGGCTCAATACCGAGAACCCGTGCCATTTCAGCTGTGAGCAGCTGTATATCAATAGGTTTGTGGGAAAAGCCATTCATGCCGGCATTAGTCGCTTGCAGTCGGTCTTCAGATAAGACACTCGCTGTTAAAGCGACGATAGGTGTCGTTTGAAGTTGATGGGCTGACTCATACTCACGAATTGTCTTGGTAGCGGTAAACCCATCCATCACTGGCATTTGTAAATCCATCAAAACAATGTCAGGTTTTTCTATGGTGAATTTATGGAACGCATCTTCGCCATTTACCGAAGTAATAACAGTATGATTTTGTCGTTCAAGTAAAAGCGAGAGTAAGGTTAAGTTTTGAGAAATATCATCAGCAATTAACACTTTTTTGGCTGGAATCGACAAGGCTTGGTTCGCTACAGTCGCGTTAATGATGTCATCGGTTTTTTGTAGTGGCAGATCAAAGAAAAATGTACTGCCTACACCTGTCTCACTACTGGCGCTTAATTCTCCTCCCATCAAATCCACTAGCTGTTTGGAAATTGTTGTGCCTAGTCCAGTACCACCAAAGCGCCGGTTCATTGATGCATCAGCCTGGGAGAAGGGTTCAAAAATGGTATTGAGCGTCGTTTCATCCATCCCAATACCGGTGTCCTCAACGGTAAAACGAAGAGTGGACTCATTAAGAGGGTGTACCGAAACGGTGACACCACCATTTTCAGTAAACTTCACGGCATTCCCGATAATGTTATATAACACCTGCCTAATTCTGTTTTCATCTCCTAAATACGTGGTATGAATGTCGTCAGGTATACTGCAGTTAAGGTATAGGTTTTTATTTTTTGCTTGAAGCCATAATGTAGATATAACTGAATCAATCAGCCTGGTTAAATCGAATGTGGATTCTTCGAGTTCGAGTTTATTCTTTTCTAGTTTGGCACTGTCGAGAATATCATTTAACAGGTGAAGCAATGATCGGGCTGATTGGCTAATGGTTTGCAGATGTTTTTTATTGTTGCCACTGATATCTTTGGCATCAAGAAGCAGATCTGAAAAACCGATGATGGCATTCATCGGTGTTCTTATTTCATGACTCATATTCGCCATGAATCTGGCTTTACTCTCTGCTGAAAGTTCAGCTCTCTCTTTCGCCTGACGAAGATCGTCTTCCATCTCTATGCGGTGTGTAATATCCAGAATCAAACCATCTATCCAAACGGGTTGGTTGTTCTCGTAAATAATAGATCCTTTTTCAAATACCCAGATATAGTGGCCATCTCTGTGTTTCCAGCGAAACTCAACTGAGTAACTGGTTTTACTTTCAAGTGCTGATTGAACAGCATCATTGGTTAAATCCACATCATCGTGATGAATCAGTTCTGAGAGATGAATTCGCTTCTTATAAAAGTCTTCAGCAGCCCAGCCTGTCATATCAAAAATGGCATCGCTGACAAAAATGACCGACCAGTGTTCATCCAGCAAACAACGAAAACTGGCGCCAGGAATATTTCTAATTAATGAACTATATTGCTCCTCACTCTTACGCAACTTTTCTTCAATTTCCCAACGTTGAGAAATATCGGTAGCAAAACCCACAAATAATGAACCGATGTCTTCTACTTCAACACGACCAACACCAAGTCGTATTGGAAATGAGTGACCGTCTTTATGTTTAGCAAAGACTTCTCTGGCTTGACCGGTCAGTTGGGTTTGTCCTGTTTTAAGAAAGTTAAACAAATATTCTTGGTATTCATTTTTGGCTTCATCAGGCACCAGAACTAAGAAAGATTTGCCAATAACCTCTGTGTTTTTCCAGCCAAAGATAGTTGATGCTGATGAGTTAAAGTCTTGGATGATTCCGTTTTGATCGATGGTGATGATGCCATCAACGGCTGTTTCGAGGGTAGTTTTTAAACGTAGTTCACTGATGGTTTTTTCAGTCAGTAACTGGCGATATCTGAGCTGAGAAGCAATAGTGATGGCCAAGGCAATCAATAATAATGTGATAGAAGTAATAATATAAGATAACTGAACGTGATCTTCTGTGATGCGATGCGTCATCAGAGTGTTGTCGCTCATGAGATATCTTGCCCCAGCCATACCAGTGTAATGCATGCCTGAAATAGCCAGTCCCATCACAACAGCGCTGATGATATTGATGAGGTGGACAGAGTGTTGTTTCCAGACTATTGATAGATAATGGCGAGCTGACAGTGCGATGAAAGCCAGTACAACAGCAACAATAATAGAAGCAGCGAACCAACTAGGCACATAACGAAGCTCTGCCTCCATCTCCATGGCTTCCATACCAACGTAATGCATCATCCCTATACCGGCACCTACGGAGAAGCTACTCATAATCAGTTGCCATAGAGTCATTGAAGGATTTACAAGCATTCTCAAAGTGATATAGGAAGCAAGCAAACTAGGAAGGATAGAGATAAGTGTGAGAGGGATATTGTAGGTCGTTTGTTCAGACATCTCGTAAGCTAACATGCCCACGAAATGCATACTCCAGACACCACCAGCAAAAATGATGGCGCCAGCAATAATAGCAATATGGCGGTGGCGATTGTTTTGGATTAATTTTGCCATTGAAGCAAAATGTAACGCCACAAAAGCCGCTGTTGTAGCTAAAATGATTGATAGAACGACAAGAAAGAAATCATATGAACCGACAATGAGTGTCTGTTTGGGTGCTGATGTTATAAAAAAATTATCTAGGTTGAACATTAAGAACCTATTCAAGTCGGTTTGGGTTGATAGCTAAAGTTCGCTATTTCTATATAGCATAATTATTTAGCGGAACTTGAAATAGTTAATTTAGAAAAACTTTGAGATTAAGTTGACCCTATTGAAATAGGGCGAGATTAATGTTGCTTGTAGAGGTCAAATTGAGATTGGAACAGAGGGGTTGATTAATGCTTAGGCCAAAAAAAAGCCTCGTTAAAATAACGAGGCTTTTTTCTTGTTCTGGAGCCGGAGATAGGACTTGAACCTACGACCCGCTGATTACAAATCAGCTGCTCTACCAACTGAGCTACACCGGCAATGAAGAAGCGCATTATACGGAGGCATTTTTGACCTTGCAAGCCAAAATCGAGATTAATTTTGAGTTTTTATGCAAGTTATTGTTTCAGAATGATGAAACTCAACAATTAAAAATGACAATACAGTAAATCGAGTCTTTTTAGACTGTATCAACGATGTCTTTAATTTATGATGCGATGGAAATAATCTTAAGGAAGGTGGGGTGAGTGATGGGGCTCGAACCCACGACAACCGGAATCACAATCCGGGACTCTACCAACTGAGCTACACTCACCATTATTCTTGTATGAGGTGTGGATGACTTAGGATGTCGACCTCAAGAAAGACGATAATTCTACTGTGATTATTTTTCTGGTCAAGGAAAATCTCTGATTAGATGAAAAATAGCCTTACGCAACGTTCATCTCATTCAGAAATAAATGGCTGTTATTGTTTCTTATAACAGCCATTTATATTATTTCGTCTCGACTAATTCCAGATCAATTTTTTTCTCATCGAGATCAACACGAACCACTTTGACTTTTAGTGTATCGCCTAAGCGGTATACTTTGCGCGTACGCTCCCCCGTGAGGCGGTGCCCTGTCGGATCAAATTGATAATAATCATTTTTCAAAGAGGTAACATGCACTAAGCCTTCTATATAGATATCACTTAGCTCTACAAACAACCCAAATCCTGTGACACCACTAATCACGCCATCATGAACTTCACCAACGCGGTCACGCATGTATTCACATTTCAGCCAGTCACTGACATCTCTTGTGGCTTCATCGGCTCGACGACTGGTCATGGAGCAATGTTCGCCTAATTGCGCCATGTCCTCATAGGAATAACGCCATTTTTTATCTTTTTTCTGGCTAAGTACGTGACGAATGGCTCTATGCACCAATAAGTCAGGGTAACGACGAATCGGTGAGGTGAAATGTGCATAGGCTTCAAGCGCTAAACCAAAGTGCCCAATATTGTCAGGACTGTAAACTGCTTGTTTCATACTGCGTAACATCACAGTTTGCAGCAGGTGCCCGTCAGGCCGTTTACTCGCCGTTGCCAGTAATGAGGCATAGTGACGTGGCTCAGGTTCTTCACCACCACCTAAAAATAAACCGAGTTCACCCAAAAAGTCGCGTAGACCAGAGAGTTTTTCTTCTGAGGGTGTTTCGTGAATACGATATAAAACCGGTAATTCACTTTCCAACAAAAACAATGCAGCACTGACATTGGCGGCAATCATAAATTCTTCAATGAGACGGTGAGCGTCATTACGTTCACGAGGTTCTATCGATTTAATTTTTCTATTTTCATCAAAAAGAAATTGCGTTTCCGTCATTTCAAAATCGATTGCACCGCGCTCGTGACGAGCCTCAAGCATGACGTTATAAAGGTCATACATCGTCTCTATGGCTGGTAACACGTGTTGATATTGCTCACGTAAAGCGGTGTCGTTATCCACTAGCATGGCCGCCACTTTGTCATATGTTAACCGCGATTTTGAGTGCATTACGGCTTCATGGAAGTCATAAGAAACTGTTTTACCAGTTTGATCGATTTCCATTTTGCAGACCATGCACAATCTATCGACTTCTGGGTTTAATGAACATAACCCATTGGACAACGCTTCTGGCAGCATTGGAATCACTTGGCTAGGGAAATAAACGGATGTGCCTCTTTCCTGTGCATCCTGATCCAGCGGACTGTTGGGCAGTACGTAGTGTGATACATCAGCAATGGCCACCCATAAACGCCAGTTGCCGGATTCCAGCTTCTCAGCGTATACAGCATCATCAAAGTCTCTGGCATCTGCACCATCGATGGTGACAAGCGGCATATCACGAAGGTCGAGTCTGCCGTTGATCGCTTCCTCGGGAATACTGTCTCCCAGATTATTGGCTTGTTCTTCAGCTTGTGGTGACCATTCGTAAGGAAGTTCGAAAGCACGCAAAGCAATGTCAATTTCCATGCCTGGCGCCATATGATCACCCAATACGTTGACGATTCTGCCTAAAGGAGATCGATGTTTATTAGGCTGTTCCGTTATCTCCGCTTCAACAATCTGATTGACTTGTGCATGACTCAGATCGCTCGGTGGAATCAAGATGTCCTGGCTGATTCTTCGATTGTTGGGAATGAGATAAAAAATGCCGGCATCTTGAACCAGACGGCCTACGATGCGCTCGTTGTTACGCTTAACAACTTCAACTATGGCACCTTCTTTTCGACCTTTTCTGTCAGTGCCGGTTATACGTGCCAATGCACGGTCACCATGCAAAACTACACGCATTTCGCGCTCACTCAGAAAGAGGTCATCACCTCCCTCATCAGGGATAAGAAAGCCATAGCCTTCTGGATGCCCCATCACGCGACCACTGACAAGATTCATTTTGGAAACTACGCCATAAGCGCCTTTCCTGTTGCGAAGTAGCTGGCCGTCACGTTCCATCGCTCGTAACCGACGGCGAAGCGCTTCATTAGCATCTTCACCTTTAACATCAATCAGTTTGGCGATGTTTTTGCGCGATAAGGGGGTGTTGTTTTGTTTGAGAATATCTAAGATAAATTCACGACTTGGGATGGGGTTGTCGTATTTTTCTGCTTCTCTATCGAAAAAGGGATCGTTTTCGCTATTATTGGTCATTGACAGTTTTTGTTTCACTCTGTATCTTTGCGCGTCTGTTGCCCAGGTGGCGGAATTGGTAGACGCGCTAGCTTCAGGTGCTAGTGTACTTATGTACGTGGGAGTTCGAGTCTCCCCCTGGGCACCATTCCAACAGCATATTCATACGCTGTATAAATCTCGATTTTTTATTGTATTCTATTTCTAAAGTCATCATTCAACAATCTTTTGACGACTTCATAGTGCTACTCTAACAATCATCGAATTTTCCTGCTACTCAATTCTGTTCAGATACGAATCCTATCCAGTGCAATGATAGTAATGCGAAGGAAATATCGGTCGTGTGCAAGATTAAATGAATTCCACATGACATCTAACCATATGATTTGATTAGTGCTTATGTCAGTGCTGAATAATTTTTGAGATATTGTGGCTAACTCTGCTCAAGCTTTCGTGCTAATGTCCGCTATTATTTCTAGACATATTCACGTTCATTTATTTGAGTTTTGCGAGAATTCATATGGCCACATTTATTGATTCCATCGACGAGCGAACCAAACTAGCTGGTACTAATCATCTGGAGGTTTTGTTGTTTAGCTTAGGAACGAGTGATGAAACAGGAAGAAACGAACTGTTTGGTATCAACGTTTTTAAAGTTAGGGAAGTACTGAATATTCCTGAGATAACGACTGCCCCAGAAATGCCTGATGGCGTTGAAGGCTTTGTCAGTCTTCGTGGTGATATGGTTCCTATCATTAATCTCCAAAAGTTTTGCAAACTCAGATCTAAAGATAAACCACGAATCCTGATGATTACTGAATATAACACCCATGTTCAAGGATTCTTGGTCAGCTCGGTAGATACCATCCAACGGTTGAATTGGGAGCAAGTCAAAGAGCCACCACAACTCATCTCACAACGAATGGGTGGCTTAGTTACTGCCGTAGCAGAATTGAGTGACAAGCGCCTAGTCATGATTATGGATGTTGAAAAAGTGCTGGCAGATGCTGGTGACTTTTATGATGAAACTGTGTTTGATGGTATCAAACAAGTCGATAAAAGAGGGCACTATCGCCTTCTCTTTGCTGATGATTCAAATATCGCTCGTAAGCAAATTACCAAAACACTTGATGTGATGGGTGTTGGGCATATAGGAGCTGTAAACGGCGCCGAAGCCTGGAAAATGCTAAACAAAATCGCTGCTCAATGTGAGCAGGAGGGTCGTGATATTACAACTGAAATCCAAATGGTGTTGACTGATGTCGAAATGCCGGAAATGGATGGTTATGTACTGACACAGAAAATAAAATCCGATCCAAGAATGGTAAATTTACCGGTCATTATGCATTCTTCATTGACAGCCAAAGCTAATAAAGCAATGGGCGTTGGTGCTGGTGCTGATGATTATGTTTCGAAATTTCAGCCACGAGATCTGGCTGATACACTCTTCAAGTATCTGGAACGCCAGGGTTAAAGTCTTGTGCATCAATGCCTAAGGATTGAACTCATACTTAAAAAAGTATATCTTTTCTGGTTGGATACTGGAGTATCGCACTAAATAATCTGGGTGCCATGGAGTGCTCCATCATTTAATTCATGAGCATACAAGGCATGTGGCAATGAATCACAATAGTATTAGGATCATAGATAATCTCGCTGAGATTACCAGTTACCACGATCGACATGTTCTTGAAAAAAGTTTACTAAAGACAATAAACGAGCTATTTCCGGCAAAAGACATTAGGTTGTTCCGGGTTAGTGAGCAGAGTGATAACCACGATCTCAGTTTGCTCGCATACTGTGTTAATGACGTTATTGTCTCCAGTGATGAAAATCCGAGGTTAGTGACTGAAGACAAAGGTA
The DNA here is from genome assembly GCA_002706095.1 of Methylophaga sp. Classification (GTDB taxonomy): domain Bacteria; phylum Pseudomonadota; class Gammaproteobacteria; order Nitrosococcales; family Methylophagaceae; genus Methylophaga; species Methylophaga marina. The sequence continues at coordinate 503,102 of PAJP01000021.1, forward strand.
TCAGTGAGACTATCTTTCAAGCGATAGAAGCAGGGGATGTACAGTTAAGCTCGACAGAAAATGGTCTTTGGAATCTAGTTTATCCAGCATTCGATGCTCATGGCGACATTTTCGCTGTATTATTAATATCAACAGACCTAGTACCTTCAAATGGCGATCAAAGACTGATTTACGGAATACTTCGCGTGTATTCTAATTATCTAGCACTGATTGAAAAAACGCAGAAAGACAAATTAACGGGTTTATATAATCGCGAAACCCTTGATAACGAAATCACTAAAATTCTTGTTCGTCAGGGCCGACATTTCAACGATCAGATTACCTCTCCTAATGACTCCCGTCGACGTAGTTTTGCAGTAAAATACTGGTTAGGCGTGATCGATATCGATAATTTTAAAACCATCAATGATAATTTTGGTCATCTATACGGGGATGAAGTCATTATTCTTGTCGCTCGACTGATGACTTCAGGCCTGATTAGGGACGATGATTTAGTCTACCGTTACGGTGGTGAAGAGTTTGTTGTCGTGCTAAAAGCAGCCAACGAAGATGATGCAATGCACACATTTGAACGAATCAGAGAGATGGTCGCTGCCCATAAGTTTCCTCAGATTAATCAAGTGACGATTAGCATTGGCTTTGTAGAAATTGTTGCCCAATCATCACCGGCAGATGTCATCGGTGAAGCGGATGAAGCGTTGTATTATGCTAAGGGTAATGGCAGGAATCAGGTGCACAGTTACAGCCGTTTGTTGCAAGAAGGCAAAGTTAAGTCAGTATCCAAAGTAGCACATGGTGGTGTTGAATTATTTTAATGGTAGGTCTTGTTGTATGTTCAAAGTAAGACAGTTAAGTTTGATTGATCACGTTATTATCGAGTTAGACAAAGCCATTACTACGGTGGTCGGAAAGCCTGAGACAACACAACGTCATGTACCTGGAAATGAGATTGAAGAAGCGACAGCATTAAGCACTGCAGAACAAAGGCATTCAGCTGGTCTGATGCGGGTAAATCACTCAGGTGAAGTCTCTGCTCAAGCCCTTTATCAGGGGCAAGCATTAACAGCTAAATTGCCTGAAGTTCGTCAGGCTATGGAGCAAGCAGCACTGGAAGAGAATGATCATCTGGTATGGTGTGCAGAACGTTTAAGTTCACTCTCATCACATCGAAGTGTACTAAATCCAGTTTGGTATATCGGCTCGTTTGCCATAGGTGCTGTTGCTGGAAAAATAGGTGATAAATGGAGTTTGGGCTTTGTGGCCGAAACAGAAAAACAAGTCGTTAATCATCTTGATGAACACTTGGGAAAACTAAGTGCTAATGATCTGAAAAGTCGTGCTGTACTTGAGCAGATGCGAGAAGATGAACTTCATCATAGAACGACTGCTTTAGAAGCTGGTGGTGCAGAATTACCTCGTCCTGTGAAAACAATGATGTCGATCACCTCAAAAGTCATGACAAAAACAAGCTACTGGATATAAATACGTTTTACTGACTTTCTTCTATTAGAATAGATATCAGGTATTGCCCGACCATTTCAGTATCAGCTTCTACCCTCAATACTTTTCCCTGAATAATAAACGGTGAGAATCTGTCATTTCCCGTATCCATGACAATTTCTAACCTGTCATGCTCAGCTGGTGAAAAGTCTGATTGAATAAGTAAACCGCTGGCACTTAAATTTTTACTGATTCCCCTGTGTGTTATTTCTTTATCGCCACTTAAGGAAAATGTAATAGGCGTATCGATTTTCATTCGGTGATATGCCCGTTTTTCATCATAATCATTTGGTGACATCTGATTCTCCCATCGTATATTGTCTATTTTTTCCTTAGACTTAAGCTTAAAGTAACTTATTCAAATCGAGAAAACTATGCCTGAGAGCACAAAATTACAAGTCAGTGATTTATATCATCATTGTAATCCTGAACAGTGGACATTTTCTTCCACTCAAGATCTTAAAGCGACGAATGAAGTTATTGGTCAACAGCGCGCATTGAGCGCCATCGAGTTTGGCAGTCATATTGATGCGGATGGTTATAACTTATTTGTAATGGGACCAGCTGGGGCAGGCAAATATACCTTAACCCGGCGTTATCTTGAGCAACATGTTGAGCATCTTCCTGCGGCCAAAGATTGGGCTTATCTGAATAATTTTGATGATCCACAACGACCTTATGCACTGAGTTTGCCAGCAGGGCAGGCTAAGCAACTTCGTCAAGATATTGAGGATGTTATTGATGCATTGAAGGAGGAACTACCTCAAGCCTTTGATGATGAATATTATCGTGGGCGGCTAAGAAGTCTTGATGAAGCAACCCGTAAACATCGCGTCAGATTATTTGGCGTATTACAAAAGGAAGCTGATCGGAAGGGTATTGTCTTATTAAGGCTGCAAGATGGAAATTATGCTTTTGCTGCTCAGCATAATGGCGAAGCGATGACTTCTGAAGAATTTGAGCAATTACCAGCGGCTCAGCAGGAAGAAGCAGAGAATGCCATAGCAGATTTACATGAAGACCTTCAGCACACCTTATTAGAAATCAGAGAGTGGGAGAGAAACAATACAAAACAGCTGCAGGCTCTCAACGATGAAGTCGCACTGGAAGTGTTGAGTAAACATGTCAACAAACTCAAACATGCCTATCCAAGCTCAAGCAAGTTACAGCACTATTTTGACGCTATGCTTAAAGATCTTCGCAGTAATGTGGATGCTTTTCTGAAAGATGAGCAATCTGCTGAAGAGGCTACCAGTGACATTAACATACACAAACGTTATCAAATCAATCTGGTCGTAGATAACAGTCAAAAGCATGGTGCACCAATCGTGTATGAAAATTTACCCAATCATCAGAGCTTACTTGGCTGCATCGAAAATATGGCGATGATGGGAGCTCTGGTTACCGACTTTACTTTGATTAAAGCAGGCGCGCTTCACAAAGCAAATGGTGGTTTTTTGATCGTTGACGCAGAGCAACTGCTTTTACAGCCATACGGTTGGGAAGGCTTGAAGCGAGCATTAAAATCACGTGAAGTAAGATTTGATGCTTTAGAGCAAATATACAATCTCGTGGCGACAGTGTCTCTAGATCCTGAGCCAATACCCTTGGACCTGAAAGTTGTTTTACTGGGTGATAGAGAATTGTATTACCTGTTATATGAGATGGACCCCGAGTTCGCTGGCCTCTTTAAAGTCGTTGCTGACTTTGAAGATGAAATGACGCGAAGTGTTGAAAACGACACCTTATTTGCTCAAATGATGGCAAGCACCATTGAAAAATATAAATTAATTGATTTCGATAACTATGCCATTGCTAAAGTCATTGAACATAGTGCCAGGAGCATAGAAGACAGCCAAAAACTCTCTCTGCATATGGGCAATATGGCTGATTTATTACGAGAAGCATCTTTTCTGGCGAAACAGCAAAAGAATCCACTTGTCACCAGAGATAATGTGCAAAGCGCCATCAAGTTAAGAGAACAAAGGCTCGATCGGCTGCGAAGCCAGATTTATCAACAAATTGAACGAAATATTATTGATATTTCAACATCAGGCTCAGTGATTGGACAAATCAATGCATTATCGGTGCTGGGAATTGGTGGCTTCAGCTTTGGTCAGCCATCCAGAGTGACTGTTTCAGCTCGTTATGGTGATGACAACATCGTGGATATAGAACGTGAGGTTGATCTCGGTGGCGACATACACTCTAAAGGCGTATTAATTCTGAGTGGTTATTTGGGACGAACATATGCATCTGATAATCCATTATCCATGTCAGCAAGTATCGTTTTTGAACAAAATTATGGTGAAGTGGACGGTGATAGTGCCACGGTTGCAGAACTATGCGCTCTATTATCCTCCATCGCCAACATTCCAATGAAGCAGTCAATTGCAATAACTGGATCCATGAATCAAATGGGGCAAGTTCAGGCTATTGGTGGTGTGAATGAAAAAATCGAAGGTTTCTTTGATATTTGTCAGCTCAGTGAGTTAACCGGTGAGCAAGGGGTGATTATCCCTGCCACAAACGTGCAGCATCTCATGCTACGAGAAGATGTGATCAATGCTGTGGAAAGTGGACAATTCCATATCTACGGTGTGAGTCATGTCAATCAGGCTCTGGCATTATTGTCTGGCATGCCAGCAGGTGAGTACGATGAAGAAATTGGTTTTCCGGATGATACATTTAATGCGCATGTGATGAAGCAAATACAAAAATGGGGTGATCATAACCGTAACGATAAAGAATCATCATCTGAGTGACGGGTTTATTGAAGACTCTGATGTTGATGACGATAAGTAGAGTAGATATAAAAATGACGGAGTAATCACATGCAAAGATTAAGTGTTCTATTGTGTTTTATCTATATGGCCTTTTCAATGAATGCTTATGCCATGAGACTACCACCCGTACCTGCTGAGCCAATTTATTTTGAACCGCCAGTGGTAAAACCCGATCAAAATATGCAACAAATGAGCTGTTATCAAGTTGATAAAGCAATCAATCAGTTACATCCTTACCGGTACACTTATAAGCCTAGTTTTTATAAAGATGATGCAAATAAAGCAGCTACCGCACTCATCATGATCGATAGCATACCGATTGTTCAAGGCTGGCTAGGATTAGGCTATTTAGGGTATTCTGCTTTAGTAGAAGAAAAAGAAGATAGACGACAGCTACAAGTAGAGCAACAGATATCAGCATTACAACGTATAAAAGCAGAAAAGCACTGTTATGAGTAAAACTGATCTCAATCAAATATCCTACTGATTTTGTTGTGAACTTGATTAAAAGTCATGTACTATCAGAATACTTAAATGCCCAGAGAGGTAAGAAATATGACTAGCACGTTTGAAATTAAAGCAAAATGGTACGAAGCTAATCTAAAAACAGCGAGAGAGTCCAGAAGCAAATGGTATGAGGCTAACCTCAAACCATCTATAAACATTGCCAAACCTTGGTATAACGCTAACAAGCGTCCAGCGAAAGACGTTGAGATTCCTTGGTACAAAGCTAACTTGGTTGAGCATATTGAAACCAAAAATAAATGGTATGCAGCTAATCTAGACCAAGCCGTTCAGTCTGTACGCGCTACTCGTAAATGGTATGAAGCTAACAGAAGCCAATCTGAGGTTGAAAAGCGCTGGCAACATTTCAGTGAAGAAATGTACAGTGATGTAAAAAAAGCTTGGATGCGTGTGAATCTTGATCAGGCACGTGAAAAACGTATCAAATGGTATGAAGCAAATCTGAACAATACTCCTACCGAAAAACATTGGTATGAGTTCAGTGATGAAAAATATTCAGACACCAAAAAGAAATGGTACGAAGCCAATTTACAAACAGCTCGTATTAATCACAGCAAATGGTACGAAGCAAACATTCACCCTGATCCTCACGCTGAAATCAAAAAGCGTTGGTATGAGTCTAATTTAAGTTTAATTCGCACGCGTCAAGTCAAAACCAAATGGTTTGCAGACAACGCGGCTATCGCTAGAGAGAACCAAAAATGGTACGAAGCCAATCAGCGACCTGCTAAGGTTTCCGATACACCTTGGTACGAGGCTAATATTGCAGCGCACATCCACACTAAAAACAAGTGGTACGAAGCTAACTTGAAATCTGCAGTTGCAGCTGTTCGTGCAGAACGTAGTCGTTGGTACGAAGCAAATGATAATCAGCCTACGCAAACGCACTGGTATGATTATAGAGAGGCTAACGACACTGATTGGAAATTAGCTTTCCGCGAAGCGAACTTAAAACAAGCTCGTGAAAAACGTATTAAATGGTATGAAGCGAATCTCGATAACACACCGACAGAAAAACATTGGTATGAAATCAGTGATGAGCTGACAACTGAAACAGATAAAAAATGGTACGAAGCCAATCTGGAGAAAGCGCGAATCAGCCATAACAAATGGTATGAAGCCAATATGCATCCAGATCCACATGCTGATATCAAGAAAAAGTGGTATGAGGCTAATCTTGACTTAGCAAGAACACAAAAAGTGAAAAGTGATTGGTTCAAGCAGAATATGATCACTGCACGTGAATCAAGCAAAAAGTGGGATAAGTAAACTGTAGAGAGAACTCTACTGAAAGGCGTCAACGGGCATGGATTTTAGATGTTAAAAATCGAATGTATCACCGTTGGCGCCTTTTTTGTGAATACCTATTTGATTATTGATGAAGCGACAAATGAGGCTGCCATCATTGATACCGGTGAGACAACAGAGCTCGCTGATTATCTTGAAACTAAACGTGAAGAATTTAAGCTAACTAAAATTCTACTAACACACGGTCACCTTGATCATGCTGGCTCTTTGAAAGACATACAGTATCTATTTGACGCACAAACCTACCTTCCAAGATTAGACAAACCTTTATTCGACACACTGCCACAACAAGGCGACTGGTTCGGTGCTCCACATATGAATCGACCATGTGGCAGAATTGATCATTTTGTTGATGATGGCGATATCATTAGTCTAGGAGAAACAGATTTAACCTTTATTTCAACTCCAGGACATACACCTGGACAAGGTTGTTACTATACTAATCAAGATATTTTCGTGGGGGATACCTTGTTTGCCGGCAGTGTAGGGCGCACTGACTTACCCATGGGAGATGCTGCTCTGATGCAAAAGAGTCTGAGAAAACTGTCTTCATTACCCGGTTCTTTGATCGTTCACTCCGGTCATGGCCAAACGACTACAATAGCTGATGAGAAACGTCACAATCCATTTTTACAATTTTTGAGATAACAATAACAACATGCCGACGACGTATAAATTGCTAGAGGGTTTTTCTCGATTTAAAAAAACATACTTTGGTGATAATAGAGCACTGTATGAGAGTATGAAAACAGGGCAGCCAACAAAAATACTTATGATTGCTTGTTGTGATTCCAGAGTTGATCCTGCGATTTTAACGGATTGCGATCCTGGTGATATTTTCACCGTAAGAAATGTGGCAAACCTTGTTCCTCCATGTGAAACAGATAATAACCATCATGGCACAAGCTCTGCGCTGGAGTTTGCGGTGAATTCGCTAAATGTAGAGAGCATCGTTGTGATGGGCCATGGCAATTGTGGTGGTATACGTGCTTTATGGCAAAGTGATGGTGTCGAAGATTCCAAATTTATCCATCGCTGGGTGTCTATTGCGAAAAGCGCTAAGGACTGGGTAAAAGTCAATCATAAACATGAACATGAAAGTGTTCAGTTAAAGATGTGTGAACAGAGAGCTGTACTTGTTTCTTTGGAAAATCTGATGACATTTGAGTGTATCAAAGACCGTGTTGAAGCCGGGAATTTACGATTACATGGGTGGTACTTTGATCTCGATAAAGGTGAGTTGATGTGCTACAACCCGACCACTGACAAGTTTGAAAAACCAGCATAAAAAAGGCGCCTTTGGCGCCTTTTTTATTATTGAATATCTCTATCAGGAATTTGCTGTTCATCTACATCAGGTTTAGCGGGATCTGTACCTTCGATGACTTCAATATCTTCGTCATCATCCCCGAGACCCACCAGACTTTTTAGCTTTGAATACAGGCCAGTGTTTTTCTCTGTTAAAGGCACGATAACATTTTTATCCTGGCGTTCAACCTGTGGTAGATCTGCTCTAGCCACAGTGCGTGTATCACCATCAATGCGTGCCAATTTTTCTGACTCATCAAAGTAAAGGGTGATACGGCGTTGTTCGCGATCTTCTCCGCCGGGTTGATAACTATAGACATAGTCCCAGCGATTCGGGTGAAAAGTATCAATGAGTAATGGCGTGCCCATAACATAGGCGACCTGATTTTTCGTCATGCCTGGCTCAAGTTGATTGATCATTTCTTGAGTAACATCATTACCTTGCTGAATATCTATGCGATAAACACCTGGTATTTTATCGGTGCTGCAAGCTGACAATGACAAAATAACTGCCAAGGAAAGGCTGTAAACAACGGAGCTTTTCATTTAGTATTGATTTCTGTAGTTAATTACCAATCTGCGATGATACTCTATTCGCAGCATTTCTACGAGGCAACAATAATAATGGAAAGACAAGATTTACGAAAAGCTGGATTAAAAGTGACGCTACCAAGATTGAAAGTCTTGGAAATTTTGGAAACATCGGATTTGCGTCATATGAGTGCGGAAGATGTGTACAAAGCACTTCTGGATATGGGAGAAGAAATAGGCTTAGCCACGGTTTATCGTGTACTAACGCAGTTTGAGGGAGCCGGACTAGTTTCCAGGCTCAGCATTGAGGGTGGACATGCTGTATTTGAGCTACAAGACGGTAGTCATCATGATCATCTACTGTGTGTGCGCTGCGGCAAGATTGAAGAGTTTTTCGATGAAGTCATCGAGCAACGCCAAAAAGCCATCGCTAAAGAAAAAGGTTGGGAGATGACGGATCATAGTTTATATATCTATGGGATCTGCCAAACGTGTTTAAGAGAAGAATAGTAAATAATCTAGCGTTGAGCCTGATCCAGCATTTCCTCTGCATGAGAACGTGTTTTAGTGGTCAGGTTCACGCCACCTAGCATTCTAGCTATTTCTTCAATACGCTGTTGTTTATCGAGTTTATCAACAACAATATGAGTGCTGTCTTTTAAATGTTTTTTACTGACCTGTAATTGATGGTGTGCTTGCGCAGCTACTTGCGGTAGATGTGTAATGCAAATCACTTGTTGCGTTGCAGCTAACGCTCTTAAATGTTGACCCACCACCTCAGCAACACTACCACCAATACCTACATCCACCTCATCAAAAATTAAGGTTGGGACCGTTCGTTTTCCAGCCGTGACAACTTGAATTGCCAAGCTGATCCGGGCAAGCTCACCGCCTGACGCCACTTTCGCCAGCTCACCTGAGGGTTGTCCGGGGTTTGTTCTGACTAAAATTCGAACACTGTCCATACCGTGCTCTGAAAATTTCTGATCTGGATTGGCGATTACTTCAATATCAATTTCACCAGAAGGAATGGCCAGCTGTTTGATAGAGGCTGAAATTTGCTTTGCTAGTGGTTTAGCCGTTTTGATTCGTTTCTGGTGTATTTCTTCGCTTAGTGTCCGGCAAACCTTCTCTTTTTCAGCTAATTGTGTTTCGAGTTCAGCTAGATGCACTTCACTGGAAGAGAGTCGGTCGAGTTCTACTGTTAATTCTTGATAGAGTTCGGGTAACTCCTCGACTTCGACTTGATGTTTTCTCGCGATATCGTGGAGCTGGGATAGTTCATTCTCAATACTGTTTAATCGTTCCGGATCGAGATCGATATGATCCAAGTATTGACGTAACTCATCTGCCGTTTCATCAAGATTGATAATAGCCGCATTAAGTGTTTCTACAGCGCTAGCGAAGCGTGGTTCAACATGCTGAAGCTTTTCAAGTTCGCTTAAAGTATGGTTGATTATGTCGTATGCAGCCGCTTGTTCCTCATCAAAGATGCGATGTAAGCCTGCTTCTGCTGTACTAATTAACTCAGCAGCATTAGCAAGTTGGTTTTGCTCTTGAAGAAGCTGCTGGATATGTGATTCCGATAATTGGAAATTAGCCAGTTCACCTACCTGATATTGCAATAATTCCTGTTTGGCGCGTTGCTCATCAGACTGGCTTTTCAATTGTTGGAGCGCTTGCTGTGACGATGACCAATCTCGATAAGCCAATTTAAGTTTATCGAGTAATGCTTTGTTATCAGCAACAATATCTAATATTTCGCGCTGAGTCTGAGGCCGTATTAATGATTGGTGTGCATGTTGTCCATGTATGTCGATACTTCGCTCACTGACTTCTCTTAAAAGTGCCAGTGGAACCATACGACCGTTTATATAACCTTTTGAGCGTCCATCACGACTGATTGTACGACGAAGGTGACATTGCTCCTCTTCATCTAATTCATGGTCTTTTAACCATTTAGCTAAGCTTACGTTGTTGTTCAGATTGAAGTCGGCTTCAATTTCAGCACGCTCTGCACCGTGCCGAATCATATTCGAGTCTGCGCGATCACCTAGCACTAAGCTAAGCGCATCCACTAACATCGATTTACCAGCACCAGTTTCTCCAGTTAGCGATGTCATGCCAGGCTCAAAATTAAGAGCAAGATCTTCTACCACCGCTAAGTTACGAACACTCAGACCTACTAACATGTTAACTTTCTTCCCCATTCCAGTTTGGCACGAAGAATAGAATAATGGTCGTGATCTTCAAGATGCAATAGCCTGATTCGACTTTCATGTTTTTCTATACGCACAGTGTCGCCGGGCTGAAGAACAAGCCCAGGGCGTCCATCACAAGTTACCATTGCGGTAGTGATATTGTTTTCACTTAAAGTAATTTCGATGACATTATTTGCTGAAACTACTAGCGGCCGATTGCTGAGAGTATGTGGGCAGACTGATGCTAAAACCACCACATCCAGGTCCACATCCAATATTGGACCTCCTGCAGACATCGCATAGGCAGTTGAACCCGTCGGAGTCGATACCACAATACCATCTGCACGCTGACTGTTTAGAAACCGGCCGTTGATATGGGTTTCGAACTCAATCATATGCAAATTTTGATATGAATGAATGACCACATCATTCATTGCTATGCTTGGAGGTTTCGTGCCGCCAGTGATGCTTGCATTCAGCAGAAATCGACTGTCATTCCGGTAATGACCACAAAGAATGGCATCAAGCTGATGTGATAAATTCGTTAAAGTAACATCAGCGAGAAATCCTAGACGGCCAACATTGATACCCACAACGGGCATATTGGTACCGGCAAGCGCTCTTGATGCAGAGAGCAGGGTGCCATCCCCGCCTATAGCGATGGTCAGATCACAATGAGTTTTGAATTCCTTAATGGAGATAACATCAAGTGATGGTAAAAATGAGAGTGGTTCGTTACATACAACAGTCAAGTCACGTGTAGCTAGAAACTCGTTTACCTGCTCAACCGCATTTTCCATAACAGGGTCGTCTTTACGAATAAAAAGTCCGATACGCTTAAATGCAGATTGGGTAGTCAAAATGGCTTCCTATGGTTATAAAACGGTCATCTGATAGTAATGCTTTTGCCATAAAATCCAAAGTAAAAACAGATTTAACGTGATTTGTTTCACAACATTGATATTAGATGGCTGAGAAATGCTAGAATATCAGGATTTTCTTGACTCAAATTAAATATAGAGGAATAACATGGCGATTGAACGCACTCTTTCTATCATCAAACCTGATGCTGTTGCAAAAAATGTGATTGGTGAAATTTACACACGTTTTGAAAAAGCGGGCTTAAAAATTGTGGCTGCAAAAATGATGCACTTATCACAAGAAAAAGCAGAAGGTTTTTACGCTGAACACAAAGAACGTCCTTTCTTTAAAGATCTTGTTAGCTTCATGACATCTGGTCCAGTCATCGTTCAAGTTTTAGAAGGTGAAAATGCTGTCTTAACACACCGCGACCTAATGGGCGCAACTAACCCTGCTGAAGCAGCGGCGGGCACTATCCGTGCTGATTTCGCGCAAAGCATTGATGAAAATGCGGTTCACGGTTCTGATTCTGTTGAGAGTGCTACACGCGAAGTGTCTTACTTCTTCGCTGATAATGAAGTTTGTGCACGCACACGCTAAGAGCTGATTATGACTGAACGCACGAATCTTCTTGGATTAGATCTGAATGGTCTGGAAGCGTTTTTCGTCGAACTTGACGAAAAACCTTTCCGTGCACGTCAGCTTTTACAATGGATACATAAATATCGAATAACAGACTTTGCTGAAATGAGTAATTTGAGCAAAGCCTTAAGAGCAAAATTAGACGCTGTCGCTGAGATTAAGCTGCCGGAAGTGATGCACGAGCATGTTTCTCAAGATGGAACACGGAAATGGATTATCAAGTTATCCTGCGGTAATGCCATTGAAACGGTCTTTATTCCTGAGGGGAGTCGAGGTACGTTATGTGTGTCTTCACAAGTCGGTTGTGCACTGACGTGTACTTTTTGCTCAACAGCGCAACAAGGTTTTAATCGCAATCTGGATGCCGCGGAAATCATCGCCCAGCTATGGATTGCTAATGAAGCTTTAGGTAAGGATCCCAAAGGCAATCGTGTTGTCACGAATGTCGTGATGATGGGCATGGGGGAGCCATTAGCCAATTACAACAATGTCGTAACGGCGATGAATCTAATGCGAGATGATTTTGGTTATGGCATTTCGTGGCGACGGCTCACACTAAGCACGTCAGGTATGGTGCCAATGATTGATAAACTTCGTGAGGATTGTCACGTGAGTTTGGCTATTTCACTGCATGCCGCGAATGATGAGTTAAGAAATCAAATCATTCCGCTCAATCAAAAATATCCCATTGCCGAATTACTAGCGGCATGTAAGCGTTATGTTGTTGGACAACAGCGTCGTCACATTACGGTTGAGTATGTCATGCTCGATGGCATTAATGATTCAATACAGGATGCAAAAGATCTCGTCAGGATTTTAAAAGATATTCCCAATAAAATTAATTTAATTCCTTTCAATCCTTTTCCTGGCACGCATTACAAATGTTCATCACGTAATCAAATTGTGCGCTTTCAGCAATATTTGATCGACCAAGGTTTAGTGGCTACGGTCAGAAAAACAAGAGGTGACGACATTGTCGCTGCCTGTGGTCAGTTAGCAGGTGAAGTGCAAGATAAGTCGCGCCGTAGTGAACGCATGAAGGCCCAGGAGGTTGTAATTCATCGATGAGTAATCGTGTCAGTAATGCTTTAGTCGTGATGATGTTTGTTGTACTTACAGCGTGTAGCAGTAATGGTGGAACAAGAAGTCAATATGTAGCAAAGGATGCAAAAGCAGCTGATATCAATATGCGTCTTGGCTTGAATTACATGCAACGAGGCGATTACAAGATCGCACTTGAAAAGCTTGAGAAAGCGCTGAAACAAAATCCTAACCTACCCAGTGCGCACAATACCATCGCTCTTTTGTACCAACGCTTAGATGAAAATGAAAAAGCCGAAGAGCATTTTGAGAAAGCGATTCAGCAGGAACCAGATTATTCTGAAGCTCAAAATAACTATGGCGTCTTTTTGTGTCAGCAAGGCCGCTACGATGAGGCGGAGAAACGGTTCCTGAAAGCTGTAGAAAATCCGCTCTATTCAAGCGCGCCGCTTGCCTATGAAAATGCAGGGTTATGTACAGCAAAAGGGGGAGCCATTGATCGCGCTGAAGGTTATTTCCGTAAAGCATTACAGATGGTGCCTGGGCTACCCAAGTCTTTGTTACAAATGGCTGATATTAGCTATCAACAACAAAACTACTTACAGGCTAGGGCTTACATTCAACGGTTTCAGCAAGCAGCCAACTGGACGCCTCAGGCTCTCTTGTTAGGCATCAGAGTGGAAACCAAATTAGCTGATAAAAATGCCGTATCTAGCTACAAACTTATTTTGCGTTCTCGTTTTCCTGATTCGGATGAGATGCGTATTGTTAACCAAGGGCTTGTTGAGTAATGAGTGATTTGAATGACGATTTTGTGGTGAGTTCTAACAGCCCGAGTTTAGGGGCCCGACTCCAACAAGCACGTGAAAGCAAGAATTTGTCACTAGCAGAGGTGGCGACACAGCTGCGGCTCACCAAAGACATTGTCATGCATCTTGAAACGCAACAATGGGACAAATTACACGGGCGGACCTATGCCCGCGGATATTTCGCCAGTTATGTAAAATTCTTGGGCCTGCCCCAAGAAGAAATGCTGGCCGTCTTCAATGATGAATATAAACAGAGTGACAGTGAACCAAGGTTGGTCAAGCCGGTTGGTACTGAAGAACAAAAACCATTGCCATGGTTGATGATTCTCTTTTTTCTTGTCGGAATTTTCATTCTCTGGTCAGCATATCAACAATGGCAGTCCAATAGAGCGGCTGATGAAACAGCAACAAGCGAGTCCAGTGAGATCGTCACCGAGCAAAACGACATGGATGAGGCCAGCAATACAACCTTTAATGACGATTTGTCTCAATCAGAGCCAGAAGACTCATCAATCTCAACAATGAATGACTTGAACAATACAACCGAGTCAAGTGAACAAAATGATAGCGACAATAACATCACAGAGTCGGAAGACCTTGCTTCTGTTGAGGTGAATGAAGACGTTGAGTCTGTTACAAGTGCTGAGCCACATCAAAATATTCTTAAAATGTCTTTTTCTGGTGACTGCTGGGTTGAGGTAACAGATACAGCAATGAATACTTTACTCAGTCAAGTCATGCGAGCAGAACAATCTATCGAACTTAAAAGCGAATTACCTATGAAAATATTATTAGGTAAGGCCACTGTTGCTGAGGTGAGCTACAACAATCAACCTGTTGACTTGCAGCCTTTTACACAAGGTAATGTTGCAAAACTGACTTTAGGAGCTCAGTCATAATGGAAAACTCAACCGTTAATATTCAGCGAAGAAAATCTCGTCAAATTATGGTGGGGAATGTGGCTGTCGGTGGTGATGCACCTATTGCTGTACAGAGTATGACAAATACGGAGACAACAGATGTCGCTGCCACAGTAAGTCAAATTCAGGCATTACAAAAAGTGGGTGCAGATATTGTGCGTGTTTCTGTACCAACCATGGATGCGGCAGAAGCCTTTGGTAAAATTAAACAGCAGGTATCTATTCCTCTTGTCGCGGATATTCACTTCGATTACAAGATTGCGTTACGCGTTGCTGAATTAGGCGTGGACTGTTTACGTATTAATCCCGGCAATATTGGTAGAGAAGAACGTGTACGCGCCGTCGTTGACAGTGCACGTGATCACGGTATACCTATTCGAATCGGGGTAAATGCTGGCTCATTAGAAAAAGAGCTTCAAAAAAAATATGGCGAACCGACTCCCGATGCATTAGTTGAGTCAGCATTGAGACATATTGATATTCTGGATAGATTGAACTATCCCGATTTTAAAGTCAGTCTCAAAGCGTCAGATGTGTTTATGACCGTGCATGCCTATAGAAAACTTGCTCAGCAAATTGAACAGCCTTTACATCTGGGGATTACGGAAGCCGGTGGGCTTCGTTCTGGTTCTGTTAAATCTGCTATTGGCTTGGGTATGTTGTTGTCAGAAGGGATTGGCGACACCATCAGGGTTTCGCTTGCAGCTGATCCGGTTGAAGAAATCAAAGTCGGTTTTGATATTCTTAAAAGTTTGCGCATTCGAAGTAAAGGCGTGAATTTAATTGCATGTCCTTCCTGCTCGCGCCAACAGTTTGATGTGATCTCAACCGTTAATGCACTGGAAGCAAGATTGGAAGACATCACTGAACCGATGGATGTGGCTGTTATCGGTTGCGTTGTTAATGGTCCCGGTGAAGCTAAAGAAGCTGCTATTGGGCTGACAGGAGGTACACCAAACCTGCTGTACGTTGATGGTAAGCCAAACCACAAAGTCGAAAATGAAGCGTTGGTAGACGAATTAGAACAGCAAATACGTAAACGTATTGAAATACAAAAACAGCAAAAAAATATTAAAACAATTCCGATAAAGGATCTGAGTTAGACGTGGCAGAGATAATCCGCTCTATAAGAGGAATGAATGACCTTCTTCCTGAAACAACACCATACTGGCAGGTCATAGAAACGACCTTGAAAAATGTCCTTGCTGGTTATGGTTATCAAGAAATTCGTTTTCCGATTGTCGAAAAAACAGAGCTTTTTAAACGCTCCATTGGTGAAGTCACAGACATTGTAGAAAAAGAAATGTATACCTTTGAGGACCGCAATGGAGACAGTTTAACGTTGCGTCCAGAAGGGACAGCAGGTTGTGTTCGTGCTGCCATGGAAAACGGTTTACTGAATCAAACGCAACGCCTTTGGTACATGGGGCCGATGTTTCGTCATGAACGTCCGCAAAAAGGCCGTTATCGCCAGTTTCATCAGTTGGGTGTAGAAGCATATGGCTTCGATGGCCCAGATATCGATGCTGAAATGATTATGCTGACAGCGCGTCTTTGGAAAGCGTTAGGTCTGAAAGGTGTGACTCTCCAGATAAACTCACTTGGAAGTACTCAAGCCAGATTAGCTTATCGCGAAGTTTTAATTGCCTATTTCGAAAAGCACCAAGCTGAACTCGATGAAGATAGCCAAAGACGTCTACACTCAAATCCACTACGGATTCTGGATAGTAAAAATCCTGCAATGCAGGCATTAAATGAAGCGGCCCCCAAACTGATTGATCATTTGGATGATGAATCTAAGCAGCATTTTGAACAGTTATGTCAGATCCTCGATAGTGTTGGTATTGATTACGAAATTAATCCAAGGCTGGTCAGAGGTTTGGATTATTACGGAAAAACCGTTTTTGAATGGGTAACCGACCAGTTGGGTTCACAAGGTACTGTCTGTGCTGGTGGCCGTTATGATGGTTTAGTCGCTCAATTGGGTGGAAAAGGCGCCACAGCGATTGGTTTTGCTATTGGTCTGGAACGACTTGTCGCACTGCTCGAAGCAACCCAAGCATTACCGGATATTAAACAAACTGATGCCTACTTAGTCGCTGTCGGTGAACAGGCAATGGCACAAGCACCGTTATTAACAGAACGTTTGCGTGATGAACTTCCTGGCATAAAGTTGATTAGCCACTGTGGTGGTGGTAGTTTTAAAAGCCAATTTAAACGCGCAGACCGAAGCGGAGCGCGTTGGACACTTATTCTGGGAGATGATGAAGTGTCCAGCCAAACAATCGGTATAAAAACCATGGAGACAGGGGAGCAGCAGACCATAAAATGGGCTGATCTGCCTTCATTCCTCAGTCAATAATTATAACTAATACAAGAAATCTAAGAACTATGACACCTTTGAATATACCTGAATGGCAGTCTTTGGTCAGACACTATTCTGACCTGAAATTCGTATCCATGCGTGAACAGTTCGCGTTGGACTCAAGCCGGTTTGAACGATTTTCAATCAAAAGTGGTGATTTGTTACTGGATTACTCCAAAAACCGCATCACCCAAGAGACCGTAGATAAGTTAATTCAGTTGGCTGAAGCTGTTGAGCTACAAGACTGGATTGAGCGTATGTTCAAAGGTGAAGCGATCAATCACACAGAAGGTCGGGCTGTTTTGCATACTGCCCTTCGAAACCGAAGTAATATGCCTGTGATGGTAGATGGCAAGGATGTTATGCCAACGGTTAATGCTGTGCTTGAAAAAATGCGTAACTTTTGTGAGCAAGTACACAATGGCACATGGTTGGGCTTCTCCGGTAAGAAAATTACCGATATCGTAAACATCGGCATTGGCGGTTCTGATCTGGGGCCAGCGATGATTTGTGATGCGCTTGAACCTTATGGCATCGAGGGTATGGGCGTGCATTTTGTCTCAAACGTCGATGGTACTGATCTCAGCACAACTTTAGAAAAATTGAATCCTGAGACAACCTTGTTTGTTGTGGCTTCAAAAACATTTACCACTCAGGAAACAATTACCAATGCTCATTCAGCAAGAAATTGGTTTCTAAAAAAAGGGAAACAGCAAGATGTGGCCAAACATTTTGTTGCGGTTTCTACTAATGCCACAGAAGTAGCGAAGTTTGGTATCGATACCGCGAACATGTTTGAAATTTGGGACTGGGTAGGTGGTCGTTATTCACTGTGGAGTGCCATCGGCTTACCCATCGCCTTGTATACGGGAATGGGTAATTTTGAGCGATTGCTTGATGGTGGTCATCAAATGGATAAACATTTCCGTGAGCAGCCTTTAGCAGAAAATATTCCTGTCATCATGGCAATGCTGGGGATCTGGTATGTGAATTTCTTTAATTCACAAACGCAAGCCATTGTCCCCTATGATCACTCATTAGCTCGTTTTCCAAGCCATATGCAGCAACTTGATATGGAGAGCAACGGCAAGTTTATTAACCGTTCTGGTGCACGAATTAACTACAAAACAGGTCCTGTAATTTGGGGCACGCCTGGTACCAATGGGCAACATGCATATTTTCAGCTGATTCATCAAGGCACGCAATTAATTCCGGTCGACTTTGTTTTACCTGTGAATAGTCATTATCCAGAGTGTGACCATCAGTCTATTCTACTTGCGAATGGTCTAGCACAGGCCGAAGCATTGATGAAAGGGAAAACCGCTGAGGAAGTGCGTGCTGAGCTGGTTAAAGAAGGTTATGAAGGAAAAGAACTCGAAGCATTATTACCGCACAAGGTTTTCCCGGGTAACCGACCAAGCAATGTATTGCTATTCCCTAAATTAACGCCTGAGATGTTGGGACAGTTAGTGGCCTTGTATGAACATAAAGTATTTGTTCAAGGGGTTGTCTGGAATATTAACTCTTTTGATCAATGGGGCGTGGAACTCGGCAAGCAATTAGCAAAAGCAATCGTGCCAGAGTTGAAAGATGATGCTGATATTTCTGCTCACGATAGCTCAACAACGCACTTGATTAAACTCATTCGCGAGTTAAGACAGTAACAAAAATCGCTTAATATTCCCCCTGAGAACTCAGGGGGAATCATTCCTGTTCAAATTTATTAATGTTTCTTCTGTAATATTAGCCCAGAAAGTGGTGGTAAATTCAGCTGAATTGAATAAGGCCTATCTGACCAAGCCGTTTGTTCAGCTGAGATAATACTGGGGTTATGATAATTACTTCCTGCGTAGTACTCTGAGTCTGAATTGATAATAATTTCATACTCTCCAAGCTCAGGCACGCCGAGTCTATAATTATCTCGGGGGACTGGCGTAAAGTTAAATATTGCAATGATAAATTCTTCATCATTTTTGCGTAGATAACTTAAAATCGAATGTTCTCTATCATTGCAGTCAATCCATTCAAAACCTTGTGGCTCGAATTCGTGCTTATACAAAGCGGGTTGACTTTTATAGGTGATATTGAGGTCGGCGACTAATTTTTTTAGCCCTTGATGCACAGGGTAGTCCAGTACATACCAGTCTAAATCTTTTTCACAATTCCATTCACTGCCTTGACCAAATTCACATCCCATAAACAGCAGTTTCTTACCTGGGTAACTAAACATAAAGGTATAAAGCAGTCGAAGATTGGCAAATCGCTGCCATTCATCGCCCGGCATTTTGTATATCATCGGACGCTTACCATGAACTACCTCATCATGTGAGAAGGGCAGTACAAAGTTTTCTGTAAAAGCGTACAAGAGGCCAAATGTCAGATCGTCATGATGATAGCGGCGATGTATCGGATCTTGTTGCATATACTCCAAAATATCGTGCATCCAGCCCATGTTCCATTTCATTGAGAAACCTAAACCACCAATATCTGTTGGCCGTGAAATCATTGGGTATGAGGTTGACTCTTCTGCCGTGATAATACAGCCAGGATGTTCACTGTGTAGTACGCTATTCACATGTTTGAAAAACTCGATAACTTCAAGGTTTTCACGGCCACCATATTGATTAGGTAACCATTCTCCTTCTTTTCTTGAGTAATCGAGGTAAAGCATTGAGGCGACGGCATCGACGCGTAACCCATCGATATGAAACTCTTCCAGCCAATAAAAAGCACTGGATAAAAGGAAGTTAAAGACTTCTTTTCTTCCGTAATTGAAGATAAGTGTGCCCCAGTCTTGATGTTCACCACGCCTCGGATCCGCGTGTTCATAAAGGGCTGTACCATCAAATTTGGCAAGTCCATGTGCGTCTTTAGGAAAGTGGCCCGGTACCCAGTCTAAGATCACACCGATATCGTGCTGGTGACATAGGTCAACGAAATACCGGAAGTCATCAGGCTTACCAAAACGGCTGGTAGGTGCAAAATAGCCCGTGGTTTGGTAGCCCCATGAAATATCGAGAGGGTGCTCTGTAATCGGTAGCAATTCAATGTGAGTAAAACCCATCTCATTCACGTAGGGAACGAGTTCATCGGCGAGTTCACGGTAATTATAAAATCGCCCATCCTGATGACGCTTCCAGGAACCAAGATGCACTTCGTAGACAGAATGCGGCGTGTGCAGCCAATTACTTCGTTCACGAGTGGTCAGCCATTCTTCATCCATCCACTGGTGAGTGGTTGGTGTGCTGACGATTGAGGCTGTTCCAGGTCTTAGCTCACATTGTTGTCCGTAAGGATCCATCTTAAGATGTAAAGAGCCTCCTTGACGGCTACGAATTTCGAACTTATATAACTCACCTGGCATCAGCTCGGGAATGAACAGTTCCCATACGCCAGTGGCGCCTCTGACTCGCATTGGATGACGTCGACCATCCCACTGATTGAAATTACCAACCACACTGACACGTTCTGCGCCGGGCGCCCATGTTGCAAATAAGGTGCCTTTGATTCCTTCTATTTCATAATAGTGCGCACCTAGAATTTTATAAGCATGCCAGTGTTTACCTTCTGCAAAAAGGTGAAGGTCATAATCTGATATTTGAGGCATGATGCTGTAGGGATCATGATATGCGACTTGCTCACCATTATGGCGGTGGCGGTGAATTTTATAGGGCCATTTAATCGTTTCCTGTGGACCTTTCCATAAGAAAAAGTCACTTCCTTCAACACGTTGCATGGGTAGTTCGCCATCTATGAATGCCTTGTCTGTATCAGGCAAAAAGGCACGGATTTCGGCTTGCCCGGCGTTTTGATGGAGCCCTAGAACACTGAAAGGATCATGATGACGTGCTTCTATAATTTTAATGATGTCTTCATTCAAATTGTTGTCAAAAATCATCGTCATAATGTCCTGTAAATTTTAATTGCTGTATGTAGCTCGCTTGTGGCAGGCTAACAATATTACAGCACAAATAATAGGTTTTTTGCCGGAGAATTCATCTATGAGTGAAAACAATAGTACCCGTTTTGTCAGCCGTCTTACACGAGATACCTTGGCATTAATCTTAGCCGGCGGTCGTGGTTCGAGGCTTAAACAACTGACAGACTGGCGTGCTAAACCCGCAGTTCCTTTTGGAGGGAAGTTCAGAATTATCGATTTTCCTTTGTCGAATTGCGTGAACTCAGGCATTAGACGTGTAGGCATACTGACTCAGTACAAGGCTCACTCTCTAATCAGACATGTCCAGCAGGGCTGGGGGTTTATGCGAGGTGCGCTGGGAGAGTTTGTGGAGTTATTACCCGCGTCACAACGTAATGAAAGAGGCTGGTATGCGGGTACAGCCGATGCTGTATATCAAAATATAGATATTTTAAGAAACCACGGTCCGGAATATGTATTAATTTTAGCAGGCGATCATATCTACAAAATGGATTATGGTGATATGCTAGCTGAGCATGTCGCTCAGAATGCTGATATGACGATTGGCTGTATAGAGGTACCTATCGAAGAAGCCAAGTCCTTAGGTGTCATGTCGGTCGATGCAAATAGACGCATTGTTGCGTTTAATGAAAAACCTGATGAGCCGACTCCCATTATTGGGCGAGAGGATGTAGCGCTTGCATCCATGGGGATTTATGTTTTTAACGCGGCATTCTTGTACGAGCAGCTAATTAAAGATGCTGATACTCGCACTTCTAGTCACGACTTTGGTCATGACATTATTCCTAACTTGATTAAAAATTATAAAGTCGTTGCTTTCCCATACAAAGATGTTCAGGGAAATGACCCGGGCTATTGGCGTGATGTGGGTACTATTGATGCTTTTTGGTCAGCCAATCTCGAATTGATTGGTGTTACACCTGAATTGAACTTGTATGATGATGATTGGCCTATATGGACACATCAAGCACAACAGCCGCCGGCAAAATTTGTTTTCGATGATGATGACAGAAGAGGGATGGCCGTAGATTCGATGGTGTCAGGTGGATGTATCATCTCCGGCTCTACCGTTCGACACTCTGTGTTGTTCTCGAACGTTGAAGTTCACAGTTATTCATTAGTTGAAGATAGCGTTATCTTGCCGGATGTGACCATCGGCCGACATTCTGTTTTGAAACGAGTGGTCATCGATAAAGGCTGTGTTATACCAGAAGGTACAGTTATCGGTGTGGACTTGGAACAAGATGCAAAACGTTATTACGTCTCTCCTAATGGTGTGGTTTTAGTCACGCCAGAAATGCTAGGACAAAATTATCGTTATGTCAGATAAAATTAAAGTCGTACTATGCTGGCACATGCACCAGCCACAATATAGCGAGCCTATGGGTGGCATGTATCAGCTACCTTGGACGTATCTTCATGCTATTAAAGACTATGTTGATATGGCATGGCATCTAGAAAATGTGCCTGGTGCGAAAGCCGTGGTGAACTTTGCCCCGACGTTACTGGAGCAACTTGCCGATTATGATGAACAGTTACAGGGACGCTTCAAAGGTACGGGGCGGCTGAAAGATCCATTACTCATCGCATTAGATTCTCCCGTTCAGCCGGTGCATGCCGAGGAGCGTAAGACCTTGATTAATGCCTGCTTACGCGCTAACGAGGAAAAACTGATTCAACCATTTCCACATTTTGCCAAGTTAGTCAAAATGGCTCGTTGGTTGATGAATGACCCAGAGCGTCTTAACTATGTGAATGATCAGTTTATGATTGATATGCTGGTCTGGTATCACTTGGTTTGGATGGCCGAATCAGTTAGACGAAGCGATGTTCGTATTCAGGCATTGATGAAAAAAGGTCGTCATTATACATTTCATGATAGGCGGCAGTTGATGATAGTGATTGGTGAGCTCTTAAAAGATTTGCTTCCGCGTTATTGTCGTCTAGCAGAAACCGGGCGCGTTGAATTATCTGTCACACCTTATGCTCATCCTATTATCCCTCTTTTACTGGATATGAACTCGACGCATGAAGCCATGCCCGATGCTGATCTTCCTCTAGAGACACACTACCCTGGAGGTGAGCAACGCGCACATTGGCATATGGATGAGGGGGTGAGAGTCTTTGAGTCTTTCTTTGGATTTAAACCAAAAGGGTGTTGGCCATCAGAAGGCGCCGTATCTGAAGAGACATTAACCTTAATTGCAAAACATGGATTTAGTTGGGCTGCAACGGGTGAAAATGTGCTTCGTAACAGTTTAAAGCTCTCTGGTATGGCTGATGCCAGTATACATAAACCATACAAGCTACCCGGCACATCACCTGTATGTTTTTATAGAGATGATGGCTTATCAGACATGATTGGCTTTACCTATACAAAATGGGGCGCAGATGATGCAGTCAATGACTTTATTCATCACATTCAAAACATAAAAGCGAACACAGAAGGGGATGACGATAGGGTTGTTTCTGTGATTCTTGATGGTGAAAACGCCTGGGAGTACTACTCCTACAATGGCTACTACTTTTTACAGAGTCTATATCGAAACTTGTCTGAGCATCCCGATATTGAACTTACTACCTTTAGTGAGTGTCTTGAAAATGGTGTTCAAGCAGCTGAGCTTCCCAAAATGATGGGCGGTAGCTGGGTATATGGAACCTATTCCACTTGGATTGGTGACAAGGATAAAAACCGAGCTTGGGACCTACTCAGTGATGCAAAAAAAACATTTGATAAAGTACTGGATAATGAAACCTTTGAACCTGAAATGAAGTTGGCGTTAGAGCGACAGTTAGCTATCTGTGAAGGATCGGATTGGTTCTGGTGGTTTGGTGACTATAATTCTGCTGACAGTGTCAGTGATTTCGAACGTTTATATCGTCTCCACTTATCGAATCTTTATCAGATGCTGGGTGAAGTTGTTCCCCAGAAACTTTCGGAAGTTGTTTCTCAAGGTGGCGTCGGCGCAGAGCAGGGCGGTACCATGCGACGTGGAAGCTAAATAGTGGCTCAAGCAAAAGTATTTAATAAACGACGAAGCGGTATTCTCTTACACATAACGAGCCTACCATCGGGAAATTTAGGCACTGATGCCTTTAAGTTCATAGACTTCTTGTGTGCTTCGGGGTCTACCGTCTGGCAAATGTTACCTCTCGGACCTACCCATGAAGATGGTTCACCCTATCAATGTCTTTCTGCTCATGCGGGCAACAACCGGTTTATTTCACGCGACATACTCAAATCACAAGCCTGGGCAGAACCCGCTAAGCTAAACGACACGAAGATGTCCCGTCTGATGGCGACTGCATACCGACAGTTCATAAAAAATGCGACTGAGGCTGATAAACAATTATTTAATGAATTTTGTCAGGAGCAGCAATTTTGGCTGGATGACTACGTACTATTCCGTGAAATTCGCCATCTTAATCAAGCACGAGCATGGTTCGACTGGCCAGTTGAGCTGAGAGACAGACAACCTGACGCCATAAATAAAATCAAAACAGAACGTGACGAAGCTTTAATGATTCGTCGGTTTGAACAATATATTTTTTTCTGTCAGTGGGGGCAGTTACGCCAATACGCTAATGCAAATGGAGTGAAGCTATTTGGGGACATGCCCATTTTTGTCGCTCACGACAGTGCTGATGTCTGGGCTGAACCAAACTTATTTACACTTGATTCGCAAGGAGTGGCAACACGTGTTGCTGGCGTTCCGCCAGATTATTTTTCTGAGACAGGACAGCGATGGGGTAACCCTTTGTATGAATGGCAGAACCATATTCAACAAGATTTTGATTGGTGGAAACGACGATTAAAAACACAACTTGAGTTATTTGATCTGATACGTATTGATCATTTCCGTGGATTCGAATCCTGCTGGGAAATTCCTGCGAGTTGTGAAACGGCTATAGATGGGGAGTGGAAGCCTGCGCCTGGTGAACAGCTATTCGATTCCTTATTAGCTTATTTTGGTGAACTACCACTGGTTGCTGAAGATTTGGGCATTATTACTGATGAAGTGACCCAGCTGCGTGAGAGATATGGTATGCCAGGCATGAAAATTCTCCAATTTGCTTTCGGGGGTGATGCTTCAAACCCCTATTTACCTCATCATCAGTGTGAAGATAGTGTTACCTATACAGGTACGCACGATAATAATACAACGCTAGGTTGGTATCATCAGCTTGATGAACATACAAAAAATCATGTGCATGCTTATTTTGGCGAGACTGCAGAATCAATGCCTTGGTTATTCATTCGATCTGCCCTGAGGTCAGTATCCGAACTAGCGGTTCTACCTTTGCAGGATGTGTTATCACTTGATGGTAAACATCGTATGAATGTTCCTGGAACCATAGAAGGCAATTGGTTATGGCAGTTTAACTGGGATATGTTTAATTCAGATAATGCAAATAAGTTAAAAGCATTGAATATTTTGTATAGCAGATGCTAGCGACAACCATCAGTTGAAACGGTTTTATACCTCCCAGCATATTTGGATTGATAATACACTCGACCCTGATGAAATAACCTTAGGAATCACTGAGTTTTATCAGGATTTACTGGGTGATATTACTTATATACAAATGCCTACAACTAACAAAACATACAATGAGGCTGAGAGATTGTTTGTGATTGAGTCTTTGAAGTCAGCAACGGAGTTCTTGTCCCCCCTCACTGGCATGGTCACCAAACTAAACTTATCCCTGAATGAAACGCCAAACCTTATCAATCATGATCCATTTGGTACTGGTTGGATATGCCAACTACGAATAGATAAACAAGTAAAGCTTGAACAACAATTTATGACTTATATGGACTATGAATTGATGTTGGATGGATAAATAGCACCTAGTATGCTTGGCTTATCTGCGCCGGTAACGGCTGGAAGATTGCCCGCTTGGTGAGCTAATGTTCGCATGGCCAGCCATGAGAAGGCACAAGCCTCAACCCAATCAGGCGCAAGCCCTAATTTTGACGTTGTCTCTACGCTGATACCAGGCAAGTGTTTTCTCAAGGCATTCATCAAAACTTCGTTATGCGAACCGCCGCCACAAACATAGACGGCATCTGTGTCTTCCGCATAGGTAGTGATAGCGTCTGTAATTGAACGTGCCGTCATTTCCAATAATGTTTTCTGAATATCTTTAGCGGGAATCGCTTTATCAACCTGCGTCAGTATATTGGCTAGCCATTTCAGGTTGAAATATTCCCTGCCAGTGCTTTTGGGGATCGCTTGACCAAAAAAACTGTCCATCATGAGGATATCAAGTAACTCCTCATCCACAGTGCCATCACGAGCCCAATCACCATTTGCATCATATAAATCGAGATGATGCTGTTGGTACCACTCATCCATCAGAACATTACCGGGACCCGTATCAAAGCCGGACACTACGTTTTTTTTATCTTTCGGCAGGATAGTGATGTTACCAATACCGCCAATATTGGCGATCACTCTGTTTTCATTATGAGAGTGAAATAAAGCTTGATGAAAGGCGGGTACCAAGGGAGCACCTTGTCCACCCAGTACCATGTCACGCTGACGGAAGTCAGTGATTGTCGTAATGCCTGTTTTTTCAGCAATCACATTGGCATTGCCAATCTGCATACTAAACGGATATCGACAATCAGGTGCGTGAAAAACAGTTTGTCCATGACAGCCTATTGCGACAATTTGATTAGCTGAGATTTGTGTTTCATCAAGAAGTTGGTTGATTGCTTCACTATAGGCATGACCAAGTGCGACATCAATCTGTCCGAGTTGATGTAAATGTGTTCTCGCTGTCGCGATTAGCTGATGAAGGTCTCGCCTTAATTGCTCACTGAACGGATAGGTTTCCGCTGCAACAAGTTGTATTTGATCATCACTGAAGTCTGTGATCGATACGTCAATACCATCAAGACTGGTGCCAGACATGACACCAATATATAAGCTCATAGAATTTTAATGTTGGTTCATGGCCAGTGTAGGGACCTTGAGAGAGTCCAACTGCACAAGTAGAGTCTGTGACTTTTGTTTAAAATCGGCCATATACTTAGCATTGAGAGGCTCAGCCTTTGGTAAAGCAACCGTAAGAGGGTTGTGATGTACACCATTTATACGGAACTCATAATGTAGATGGGGTCCTGTTGCCAAGCCACTCATTCCAATGTAACCAATCACTTGTCCTTGCTTTACTCGTTGGCCACGTTTTAATCCTGATTTGAATTTCGACATATGAGCATAAAGCGTTGTGTATTTACCACCGTGAGACAAGATAATTACACGGCCATAGCCACCTTTATTTCCAATAAATTCGACTTTACCATTGCCTGTGGCCAAAATTGGTGTGCCGGTCGGGGCCGCATAATCGACACCACGATGAGGGCGACTCGTTTTTAGAACAGGGTGTTTTCTATTAGGATTAAACAAAGAACTGATTCGACTAAAATGAACAGGAGTTCGGGTAAATGTCTTTCTCATACTCTCACCTTTTGGGGTGTAGTAGTGAGTATTACCCTCTGTATCTGTATAACGGACAGCCCGAAACGTCGTGCCTCTGTTCGTAAATTCAGCGGCTAATATATCGCCATCATCAAATTTTTGTCCCTCAAGATAGTCTTCTTCGAAAATGACTTTAAAACTGTCACCTTGACGAAGATCTAAAGCAAAGTCGATATCCCATCCAAAAATATGTGCTAGTTCCATCACTAGTTTGTCTGACAGACCAGCTTTTAAACCTGAGCCGAATAGTGAAGATTCAATTTCTCCGTAGACTTGTTTTTGACGTTTTTCCGTTTCTTTGGTCAGTGTTTCTGCTTTGTATCCATCATCAGTTACTGTTAGCTGCAAGGTTTTAATGGGACTGAAAACAAGTTCAAGCTGTTTTAATTCTGTATTGCCATCGTTATCAGTACTCAGACCAAAGCGAATTTCTTGTCCTGGTTTTAGGTTTAATAGCGGTTTTACCGCTTTCCCTGTCTGAGCGACATTGAAAACATCTCGAGCTGACAAGCCAACTTTAGGAAAAATCAGTGACAGGTTGTCTCCAGATTGAACTGTAACCTGCTTCCATTCTATGGATGAAGTAGTGAGTGTTTCATCCGCTGGAGCTTGGATGTCGTTATCATCGTTTGATTGGTCTAGCTCAGAAAGATGAGCTTTTTCAAGTGCGATTCGCTCGAGCTCAGCAGGATCTGTAACAGGTTTGTTCTCTAAATCAGGTACCTCTACTAAGTCAGTTTGAGGGTTATTGTTTAGTTCTGTCGTTGGAGGGGTTAAGGTGATTTGCGTTGTTTGCTCTGTCAGGGAATCAGACGTTTCAATACGTTCTTTACCAATTTGGCCTGGCAAGTTGATTGTTTGTGATTTGGTATCTGTATTTACTGGGGTGCTGGTGGCAAGAACCATACTGGTCACGAAGACGCCAACGATGCTTGCTATGGATAAGGTGATGAAGTGATGTCGTTTGCCATGGAATTTTTTGTCACTTGAGAACAGTCTTGATTCAGCTCTGGAGTTCAAAAGTCTATTACGTTTCATATGCAAACTCTTGGTGAAATTAAAAATTCTCCCAATTCTCTCAATATTTGATCAGAATTGGAACCCCTTATTTTATGTATGTTGTGATAATATTGCCGACCTCATAAAACACAAGAACTTGGAGTAATCTAAATGATGCCTGTAGATGATGCGATGCTTGAAATTCGTCGTGGTGCGGAAGAAATCTTAGTTGAAAGCGAGCTTGTCGAAAAATTATCATCAGGTAAACCACTGCGAATAAAAGCTGGGTTTGATCCTACAGCACCTGATTTACATTTAGGTCACACTGTCCTCATCAACAAACTACGTCAATTCCAGCAAATGGGACATACCGTAATTTTTCTGATTGGAGATTTCACTGGACTCATTGGCGATCCAACTGGGAAAAGTGCAACTAGGCCACCACTGACTCCTGAAGAAATTGAAGAAAATGCCAAGACATATAAAGAACAGGTGTTCAAAATCTTAGACCCTGAGAAAACGGAAATACGTTTCAACTCTGAATGGTTTAATGAAAAAGGTGCTGACTTCATGATTAAGTTGGCAGGTAAATTAAGTGTGGCACGCATGCTTGAACGAGATGACTTCAAGAAGCGCTTTAAAGCGAACCAGTCTATATCGATTCATGAGTTTCTTTATCCATTAGTACAAGGTTATGACTCTGTCGCACTGGAAGCTGATGTCGAGTTAGGTGGAACAGATCAGAAATTCAACTTATTAATGGGGCGTGAATTACAGAAAGCGGAAGGACAGGACTCTCAAGTCGTGATCATGACACCATTATTAGAAGGCTTGGATGGTGTGAAGAAAATGTCTAAGTCTTTGGGTAATTATGTCGGTATCACAGAAGCCCCTGGCACAATGTTTCAAAAGATTGTGTCTATTCCAGACTCACTCATGTGGCGTTGGTATGAACTACTATCATTTAAGACTATTAAAGAGATAGACAGCTTAAAAGAAATGGTAGAACAAGGAGCAAACCCGCGTGATGTCAAAATTGAGCTGGCACGTGAGATCGTTGCACGATTTCACGGAGAAGAAGCGGCAGCCAATGCACATAAAGGCGCAGGTAACGTCATTACAGAAGGTGAAGTGCCAGAGGGAACACCAGAAATAGAAATTGAACTGGATGGTCAGGTCGAGCTGGCAATTGGAGCCGTGATTAACAAAGCCAACCTAGTGGCTAATTCAGCACAAGCTAAAGACATGCTTAATAATGGCCGTGTGAAACTTGACTGGACTGTTGTAGAGCCCACTCTCCAATTGAGTGCAGGAAAGTATCTTATCCAAGCAGGCAAAAAGAAAATTGCATGGGTGACGCTTAAATAAATAATAAGCAGAATGCATTTCTGCAAAGCGGATATTCTGCTCTATACATAGATATACTATGCGAATCTCTAGCTTAGCATGCAAAAAATCAATTAAAAAAACACAGTAATTCAGACATCTACGTCAATAGAGATGTCAAAGGGAAAATCTTCCTGTTGACGTCTCCTCAATTCACTGTAGAATGCGCTCCTCTTGCTGATGAGGGAGCCTTTCGGGGCTAAGTAAATCGGCAAATGATTTAAAGTTTACGCCGTAACAAAAACGTAAAAATTAAGTTGACAGTCAGGCAGAGAGCTGTATAATTCTCGCTTCTTTGTTGCAGCGAACATCGGCAACAAAACGCTCTTTAATAAACTGGTATCAAGTAATTTGTGTGGGTACTTACGTTAGGTCACTAGAAGATCTGACGCTTAGTATTTACATGCTAACGTCAAAATGAGTTTTGTAGTTTTTTTTAAAAGCTACGCCAAAAATTAAACTGAAGAGTTTGATCATGGCTCAGATTGA
>PAJP01000022.1 GCA_002706095.1 Methylophaga sp.
ACCACCAGACATTTCACCCAACACTTTGGTGATCGCCGCTGTCAGCGTAGTTTTACCATGGTCAACGTGACCAATAGTGCCCACGTTGACGTGGGGTTTAGAACGTTCAAATTTTGCTTTAGACATGAGTAGTATCCCCGGCACTAAATTTATTGAGCCAAAAAATCAAAACAGGCAGGAATACCCTGCCTAAGACAAATTGTGGAGCCCGCAATCAGAATCGAACTGATGACCTCATCCTTACCATGGATGCGCTCTACCGACTGAGCTATGCGGGCCTAAATTCTTCCAAAAAAATGGAGCGGGTGATGGGAATCGAACCCACGTGATCAGCTTGGAAGGCTGGAGTTCTACCATTGAACTACACCCGCAATTCAGTCATCTTGTATATTAAATGGTGGAGGGGGAAGGATTCGAACCTTCGAAGGTAGAACCGTCAGATTTACAGTCTGATCCCTTTGGCCACTCGGGAACCCCTCCACTAAAGACGTGGCATTTTCCGTAAAACCGAGACTAATGTCAACACTTAAATCAGTAATTCTTATTTAGCTGCTGTCTTTGTACTCGAGATGGCTAAATCTATTCATGATTAACTGAAGTAGAAAAGCATGAATAGTATACTATTGCGTTCTATAAATTTGTCACACTTTAAAAAATCAAACAGGAGTCTCTATGGAGCAGTACCGCGGTACGACT
Organism: Methylophaga sp.; assembly: GCA_002706095.1. Lineage (GTDB taxonomy): Bacteria > Pseudomonadota > Gammaproteobacteria > Nitrosococcales > Methylophagaceae > Methylophaga > Methylophaga marina. The sequence goes on from PAJP01000022.1 coordinate 697, forward strand.
ATCCTTTCCTATCGCCGTGACGGCCAAGTGGTCATTGGTGGTGATGGGCAGGTGAGTCTTGGCAATACCATCATGAAAGGCAATGCACGCAAAGTCAGACGTCTTTATCACGGTAAAGTGATTGCTGGTTTTGCCGGTGGCACCGCAGATGCATTTACGTTGTTCGAACGCTTTGAAGCAAAGCTTGAAAAGCATCAAGGTAACTTAACTAGAAGTGCACTTGAGTTAGCTAAAGACTGGCGCACTGACCGGATGATGCGACGCTTAGAAGCTTTACTCGCTGTCGCCGATGCAGAAGCATCACTGATTATTTCTGGTAATGGCGATGTAATCGAACCAGAACACGGTCTTATTGCTATTGGTTCTGGCGGTCCGTTTGCTCAAGCTGCTGCGACCGCTTTATTGCAAAACACTTCACTCAGTGCGAGGGAAATTGTTGAGAAAGGGTTGAATATTGCCGCTGATATCTGCATCTATACTAATCACAATCTTACAATCGAAACTCTGGAATCAAACTGACATCTACCATGCAATCATTAACGCCAAAACAAATAGTCAACGAACTTGATAAACGCATCATCGGACAACAAGCGGCAAAAAAAGCGGTGGCTATCGCTTTGCGTAACCGCTGGCGCCGCCAACAATTAGATGCCTCACTTCAACATGAAGTCACGCCAAAAAACATTCTTATGATTGGCCCAACGGGTGTAGGCAAAACAGAAATTGCTCGTCGACTTGCCGCTCTCGCTAATGCCCCTTTCATTAAAGTCGAAGCCACAAAATTTACTGAGGTGGGTTATGTTGGCCGTGATGTTGAATCAATCATTCGCGACCTCGCTGAAACTGCGATGAAGATGTTACGTGAATCGGCAATATCCTCAGTTAAAACAAAAGCCGAAGATGCTGCAGAAGAACGAATTTTAGATGCCTTACTGCGACCAGCACGCGATGTTGATAGTGAAGATGAATCAGCCACTCGCCAACGTTTTCGCAAAATGCTGCGCGAAGGTAAGCTCGATGATCGCGAAATTGAACTTGAACTGAATGCGCCAAATGTTGGTGTAGAAATCATGTCTCCACCAGGCATGGAAGAGATGACCAGTCAGCTTCAGGAAATGTTTCAGAACATGGGAACAAACCGTAAGAGCACACGCAAGATTACTGTTGGTAATGCCATGCGCATACTGGCTGAAGAAGAAGCTCTAAAACTCATTAATGAAGAAGAGTTGAAAGCGGATGTGCTGGAGCGTGTCGAACAAAACGGCATCGTCTTCCTTGATGAAATTGATAAAATCACCGGTCGTGGTGAGAGTGGTAATAACGCTGATGTCTCCCGTGCAGGCGTTCAGCGGGATTTATTGCCTCTGGTTGAGGGCAGTACAGTTTCGACTAAATACGGCATGATAAAAACCGATCATATTTTGTTCATTGCCTCTGGCGCCTTTCATTTGAGCAAACCTTCTGATCTTATTCCTGAACTTCAGGGTCGTTTACCCATACGCGTCGAACTTGATGCACTTTCTTCTGCGGATTTTGTCCGCATTCTGACCGAACCTGATGCCTCATTAACCGAGCAATATATTGCATTGCTGGCTACTGAGGGAGTGGAACTTCGTTTTACCGACGACGGTATCGAACGAATTGCCGAACTGGCCTGGGAAGTGAATGAGAAAACCGAAAATATTGGCGCACGACGCTTACATACCATGCTTGAGAAATTGTTAGAAGACATTTCTTATGAAGCAGGGAGTGAACAGAATCTCTCCGTCGTCATTGATAGAGACTATGTCAATGAACAACTGTCCGTTGTAGCTGAAGACGAAGACTTATCACGCTATATTCTGTAAGGAATGCTTTAATGGCAGAAACTCAATTACCAACAGACATCACCTTGCACAAACAATCAAAGTGCCTATCTCTCAGTTATGGCGATAGGCAATATCGTCTTTCCGCTGAATATTTACGCGTTTACTCACCTTCTGCAGAGGTACGTGGGCACGGTCCCGGACAAGAAGTTCTGCAAACAGGTAAAGAAAATGTTGGTCTCGATAAAATCGAACCCGTAGGTCACTATGCGCTAAAGTTGTTTTTTGATGATGGTCATGACAGTGGTTTGTTTACATGGGATTATTTATATGAACTTGCCATGCATGAAGAATCCCTCTGGCAAGACTATCTTAACCGGCTCGAAAAAGCCGGTTATCATCGCCAACAGCAATAGGTCACGTTATGGAAGTTAAAGAGACAACGCATTTCGGTTACAAAGAAGTGCCCACTGCGGAAAAAGCCAAGCATGTTGCTGAGGTTTTCCACTCCGTTGCCGGTAAATATGATCTGATGAACGACTTGATGTCGCTTGGCATTCATCGTTTCTGGAAACGATTTACCATTCTCAACAGTGGTGTACGGCGCGGAGCTACAGTTCTGGATATCGCAGGCGGAACAGGTGACTTGACGCGGAAATTTTCCAAGCTTGTTGGTGACACAGGTAAAGTGGTGTTAGCCGATATCAATGCCTCAATGCTCAATGTTGGTCGTGACCGTCTAACAGATGACGGTATTGTCGGTAATATCGAGTATGTTCAAGCCAATGCAGAAGCTCTGCCCTTTCCTGACAATAGTTTTAACTGTATTACCATCGCTTTTGGCTTGCGTAATGTCACGGATAAAGACAAAGCCTTAGCTTCAATGTATCGGGTTCTCAAACCCGGCGGTCAACTGATGGTCTTAGAGTTTTCTAAACCTGCTGAATGGATGGCCCCCGTTTACGACGCCTATTCCTTCAAGATATTGCCACAACTAGGAAAAGTATTTACTGGTGATGAAGACAGCTACCGCTATTTGGCTGAATCTATTCGTATGCACCCAGACCAAGAGACCTTGAAACAGATGATGGAAAATGTAGGATTTGAACGTTGCGAATATCACAATATGACTGCTGGCATCGTTTCACTTCATCGTGGTTACAAGTTCTAACCCCATGACTACACTATTGCGTCCTATCGAGTTTGCCATCAATCAGGGGTTAAAACAGGATCCTGAAACGTGTGAGCGCCTTGAGGCTTTCGAAAATCGCGTCATCGTTATCCATGTTGAAGACTGGCAGCAATATCTGCATGTCTCCTTCCATCAATCTACTGTCAAATTGTCACATAACGATGAAGAGAACGCTGACTTATTAATCACTGCGAAAGCCTTGAGTTTATTAAAACTCGCCAAGCAGCCTGAGCATTTATTTTCTAATGAAATCCATATTCACGGTAATGTTCAGTTCGCTAAACAATTACAAGACGTACTGGATGGTTTCGATTTTGATTGGGAACAACAAATAGCCAACGTAACTGGTGACGTTATCGCCCAACCGCTTAGTTATGCGATTAAACACAGTTTCTCATGGCTGAATGCAACTCAACGTTCATTATCTATGTCACTTTCCGAGTACCTTCGTGAAGAAGCGCACATATTACCGGACAAGATTCAAATTGATGACTTTATGAATGATGTGGACAGGTTAACTGCGGATATCGATCGACTTGAAGCACGAATAAACAGGTTGGAAACAGAGTATTGACATTGTCTCTTGACCGCAGTCATAACCATGTAAGGAGCCATTAATGAAGGCTAATCAGTTATCCAGGCTGATTCAAATTAATCACGTCCTGGCAAAACATCGCCTGGACGAAGTGATCAAAGCAATCCATTTATTGCGTCCGCTTCGGTATTTCAGTTTTTTATCGCCACATCGCTGGCGCAATAAACAATCGACACTGCCTCGAGGCGAAAGATTAAGACTGGCATTACAGGACTTAGGACCTATCTTTGTAAAGTTTGGACAGGTGTTATCAACGCGTCGCGATCTCTTGCCGCCTGACATAGCCAATTCATTAGCTAAACTTCAAGACCAAGTAGCACCTTTTCCCGCTGAGCAAGCAAAACAACTGATTGATAAAGCCTATGAAGCAGAATCCATTGAGACATTATTTGCTCATATTGAACCTGAACCGCTTGCTTCAGCTTCCATCGCACAAGTACACGCAGCTACATTAAAAAGTGGTGAGCAAGTCGTTATAAAACTGGTTCGTCCTGGCATAGAGCCCATTATCAAGCGTGATATTGCTTTGTTGTATACCTTGGCATCTTTTGCTGAACGATACTGGTCTGAGGGAAAACGATTACGGCCCAGAGAGATCGTAGCTGAGCTTGAGAAGAACCTTTTTGATGAACTCGATATGTTGCGCGAGGCCTCTTCAGCCTCTCAACTGCAACGCAATTTTGAAGGCACCACCTTACTATATGTCCCCAAGATATACTGGAAGCTGACCAAACCTAATATCCTGGTTCAAGAACGTATTTATGGCACGCCTATTAGCGATACTGAAGGTTTAATCGCGAAAGGTGTGGATATGGCAAAACTGGCAGAAATGGGGGTCGAAATCTTTTTCACCCAAGTATTCAAGCATAGTTTTTTCCATGCGGACATGCATCCCGGTAATATCATGGTGGATAGTCATGATCCGGCAAATCCACGTTATGTTGCTGTTGATTTTGGCATCATGGGGACATTATCTCCAGATGATCAGCGTTATTTAGCTGAAAATTTCCTTGCCTTTTTCAATCATGACTATCGCCGGGTTGCCGAGTTACATGTGCAATCAGGCTGGGTGCCGGCTGAGACTCGACTTGATGAGTTTGAAGCAGCCATAAGAAGTGTTTGTGAACCCATATTCGCTCGTCCTTTAAAAGAAATTTCTTTCGGACAACTGCTGCTGAGACTTTTCCAAACAGCGCGTCGTTTTAATATGGAAGTACAACCACAGTTGGTGCTGCTACAAAAAACCTTACTGAATATTGAAGGCTTGGGCCGTGACCTCTATCCAGATCTGGATCTATGGAAAACAGCCAAACCCATTTTAGAATCATGGATGAAGGAAAAAATGGGCTGGCAAGCAGCGTTAAGAACGCTAAAGCAAGAAGCTCCTCATTGGGCTGAAACCTTACCCGAGATGCCGCGTCTATTATATGACCTGACTAAGAGAGCCCAAGATGGTCAGCTGAACGTTAATTTAGCATCTCATGATATTCAACAGCTGCGTAAAGAAATCAAAAAAGCCAGTTATCGTAGTGCTGCTGCTACCTCTGGCGCTGCATTTTTGGTAGGCGCTGCCGTTATCACCGGTCTCGATGGTTACTCGACAACTATGTTTGCAGGGTTACCAGTACTGAGCTGGGTATTTGGGCTATGGGGGCTCGGTCTTATTTATTTTAGTATTTCAAACAAAAGTTAATTGTTATGTTTAAGTGGATTGGCCTTATTCTAGGCTTTATATTACTCAGTACGATGAGTGTAGGATTACTCATTTTAGGAATTTTTGGCGCACTGATTGGCTTACTGTTTGGTGGTTTTGCTGACCGTATACGAGCGTATGGTCTGGGCGGTGCTAATCCATTTACAAGTCAAACCCGTCAAACAGTTTTTCTTGAAACTGTGTTTGTTTTGATGGGGAAACTAGCGAAGGCAGATGGTCGAATCAGCCAGATTGAAATCGATCACGTGGAAGCCTTTATCAAAAAAATGGGGATGTCGGGTGAGCATCGACAAGAAGCCATCCGCCAGTTTAAGCGAGGCGCAGAACCCGACTTTGATATTACAGACACAATGAATCAATTCAAACAACATTGTGGTAATACGTTTAATCTAAAACAAGTCTTACTGGTTTACCTGATAGTCATGGCCTTAGCCGATGGTAAGCTTGATCCACAAGAAAAAGATATTCTGGAACAAGTCTCTGCTCAGTTAGGATATAACCGGGCCGAGTTTAACCGTATTCTGGATATGGTGATGAGCCAGGCAAGTTTCGCAAGAGGTCATCAGCAGCAATACTCTTCCGGTCCGCAGCGCTCTTATTCTGATGAATTGGCCGACGCTTATAAAGCGCTTGGGTTGACTGAAAAGAGTTCTAATCAAGAAATTAAACGTGCTTATCGAAAACTGATGAGCCAATATCATCCGGATAAACTCATGGGACAAGGCGTTCCAGAAGATATGATTGCCGTTGCCACAGAGCAAGCGAAAGAAATTCAGTTAGCATACGATTTAATAAAAAAACATCGAGAACAAAATTAACAATTTCGTTTTATTTATTATTATCTGTTTGGTACTATTTTTTCTGGAAACACTTTAACCAAAGCCAAACTCGGTGTGAACCAAGGACGGAAAGTTACAGACCTTATGATACTAAGGTGGCTGTACTGCAATAATATCTAAGGAAAGAACACATGAACAAAATAGTTTTTATCGCACTGGCTTTATTTACTGGTTTAACTAACGCTGCTATAGCTGCAACAAGCTTATCAACTAATGGTTCATGGCAAACAGCTAATGGCGACCTAAGTTCATTGCTCGGCCAGTCTGCACCAGCTACATGGTCTTACGATACAGACCTAGCATCAGCGACCCTCTACTCATCATATGCTCTTCCAAGCACAGGCACAGTGAGTACATACGTATCATCAAATTACGTTCTCTCAGGTACAGCTGCCCCCACTTTGTTTGATGGCAGCCAGTTTGCTCTCAGTATATTAGATAATACTATTGCAAACCTTGATGCATTCAATACAGATATCGTTACATCAATGGTGAATAAAGGTCTCAATCCCGATATCACAGGTGATGCGATTCTATTTACAACTAGCACTCTTTTTCCGGTGTCTGAATTCACAGAAAGTTTTTCTCTGTCTGGCCTGATGATGTTTGATAAAGACTTTTTCACTGGCCCTATATCAACATTACCTTCTGCTGATATTCTGCTTGATAATGCATTATTCATTTATGCATCACTTTCACATGAAATTAACTTTGAAGAAACTGGCTTTGCTAGTTATATCCAAACGCCATCAGCAGTGCCTGTACCTGCTGCCTTATGGATGTTTGCTCCAGCATTGTTAGGTTTTCTTGGTTTGCGTCGCAAGGTGAATACTCAGGCTTAAAAAATTTAAGCACATAAAAGAAAAAAGCCGTAGTGATAAACCTCTACGGCTTTTTTGCTTAACACCCTTAATATTTGAGCTTTTTTATATCAAAACAGCCCGACTATTGAGCCATTATCATCAATATCAATACGTTCAGCAGCTGGGTGCTTAGGTAATCCAGGCATAGTCATCACATCCCCACAAAGTACAACCAGAAAACCAGCACCGTTTGACAGACGAACATCACGAATTGTCAGCGTATGATTCTCAGCCGTGCCACGTAAGCTCGGGTCACTGCTAAAAGAATACGGTGTTTTTGCCATACAAACTGGAATATCCCCGTGCTGCTCGTTCAACATAGCGATCTTATCCATCACTTTTTTATCAGCAACGACTTCACCACTGCCATATAGACGTTTAGCAACCTGATTAATTTTGTCCCATAGCGGTAAACTATCAGGATATAACAGACGACAAGGCTCAGCAGGGCTATCCAGTATTTCGACAACACGTTCCGCCAGTGTTTCTGCACCGGCCCCACCTTGTGCCCAATGACGAGCAAGAATGGCTTCAGCTCCCATTTCTTTTACAGCCGTTGTAATTAGTTCTATTTCTGCATCGCTATCATTAACAAAGTGATTGATGGCAACAACACAGCGTAGACCAAACTCATTTTGTAAGTTGCTTAAATGCCGTTTTAAATTAGCCAGTCCCACCTTTAACGCATCGAGGTTTTCTTCGCCAAGCTCTTTCAGTTCCAGACCACCGTGATATTTCAAGGCTTTTACTGTGGCGACAACAACAGCCATATCTGGCTTAATCCCAGCTTTGCGACACTTAATATCAATAAATTTCTCAGCACCTAAATCCGCTCCAAAGCCCGCCTCAGTGACCACATAATCACTCAGCTTAAGTGCCATTTTGGTTGAGATAACTGAATTACAACCATGCGCTATGTTCGCAAATGGACCACCATGAACAAAGGCTGGATTATTTTCTAAGGTCTGCACAAGATTGGGTTTTATCGCTTCTTTTAGTAATGCAGCCATAGCACCGTGGGCCATGATTTCTCGAGCATATCTTGGTGTCCCATCAACGGAATAGCCGATCAGGATATCTCCCAAGCGTTGCTTCAGCTCAGGCAAAGAATTAGCTAGGCAAAAGATAGCCATAACTTCCGAAGCAACAACAATATCAAAACGCTCTTCACGCAAATAACCATTGGCAGGACCACCCATACCCACCACGATATCCCGCAATGCACGGTCATTCATATCCATGACTCGCTGCCAAACAATACGTCTGGCATCCAACTGTAAGGCATTTCCATGATGGATATGATTATCAATCATCGCTGATAATAAATTGTGGGCTGAAGCTATTGCATGCAGATCGCCCGTGAAGTGAAGATTGATATCCTCCATGGGTACTACCTGAGCATAACCACCACCGGCAGCCCCGCCTTTCAAACCAAAGCATGGCCCCATAGAAGGTTCGCGTACACAGACAATGGATTTCTTACCAATTCGGTTTAGCGCATCACTCAGGCCGATCGTGGTTGTCGTTTTTCCCTCACCAGCAGGAGTCGGGCTAATAGCAGTTACTAGGATTAACTTACCATCGGGCCGGTTTGCCAACTCATCCATGACATCTAATGATACTTTCGCTTTGAAATGTCCGTATGGGTCAATATGTTGAGAGGCAAGACCCAGCTTTTTCTCGGCGAGCTGGATGACTTCCTGCATGGCAGCCTGTTGGGCAATTTCAATATCAGACATGGTTTTCCTGAACGGCATTAAATTTAAGCCACATTATACGTGAGTTAACGACGAATCCCGAATAACCCATTACTCACCCCATCGCGGCATCAAGTCATGCTCTATCTTGGCTTGGTCAAGTATTCTCGCGACAACAAAATCGACCACTTCAGCTAAGGATGTTGGATTAAAATAAAATCCAGGATTGGGTGGCAAAATACAGACTCCCAGTTTAGCTAACTTCAACATATTTTCGAGATGAATCACAGAAAATGGCGCTTCTCTTGGAACCACGATCAATTTCCGATCTTCTTTAAGCATGACGTCGGCAGCGCGGTTGATTAAATTATCACTCTGACCACAAGCAATTGCTGATAACGTTCCCATGGTACATGGGCACACAATCATGGCGGGCACGCGATGTGAACCACTTGCCAGTGGTGATGACCATTGTTGTTCACCATAAACCTGCAATTGTTCAGGAATACAGTCGAATTCCTGACTCAGCTTTTCCTGCACATCCGATGCTCTTGCAGGCAACTTCCAATTGAGTTCATCAGCGAGCACAATTCTACCAGCGGTAGAAATCATTAAATGTACCGTAAGCCCTTGCTTGAGTAATACCTGCAATAAACGCTTCGCGTAAGGCGCGCCAGAAGCACCGGTAATGGCTAATGCAATTTGTTGCTGATCCAACATTCTTAAGCTATCGCCTCTAAAATTCTCTGATGAATACCGCCAAAACCACCATTACTCATTACTAAAATCTCATCACCCGCTTGTGCTTCCTGGCTGATCGTCTTCACAATAGCATCAATCGAGTCAAAGACACTAACATGTTCGCCCAGTGTTTCAGTCACGTTTTTTAATGACCATTTCAAGTCGCTATCTTGTAACAACAATACTCTATCTGCCTGAATAAGTGACTGAGCCAAAGTATCTTGGTGAATTCCCATCTTCATCGTATTTGAACGAGGCTCCAATACAGCTACCAGACGACGGTTACCTATTTTGGCTCTCAGCCCAGCAATTGTTGTTGCTATCGCTGTCGGATGATGGGCAAAATCATCATAAACACGAATATTCTTGATTTCACCTTTTAACTCTAAACGACGCTTCACACCAGCAAACACGGATAAAGCCTCACAGGCATGCTCAACCGTGACACCAACATGATGGGCAGCAGCAATAGCGGCAAGCGCATTATTCACATTGTGTTGGCCGAGCATATCCCAACTGACTCGGGCTGTAGACTCACCATATCTGACTTCAAACTCACTGCCATCATTTTTCAATAATGTCGCACACCAATCAGCATCAACACCCAATGTCTGTCTTGGCGTCCAACACCCCATATTAAAGACATGGTCAATCGTCTTATCCTGAGGTGAAATAATCAAACCCTGTTCAGGTACCGTTCGTACCAGATGGTGGAATTGCTTTTGAATTGCAGCCAGATCATCAAAGATATCAGCATGATCAAACTCAAGATTATTAATAATCAGTGTTCTGGGCATGTAATGCACAAATTTTGAACGTTTATCAAAAAAGGCCGTGTCGTACTCATCTGCCTCAATCACAAAAAATGGCGTATTACCTAAACGTGCTGTTTCGCCAAAATTATCAGGGACACCGCCTATCAAGAAACCTGGCTGCATACCTGCATGCTCCAGAATCCATGCTAATAGACTACTCGTCGTCGTTTTTCCATGTGTACCCGAGACCGCTAATACCCATTTGCCTTGAAGGACATGTTCATTTAACCATTGAGGGCCAGACACATAAGGCAGACCTTTGTTTAAAACATACTCCACAGCCGGGTTGCCACGCGACATGGCATTGCCCATCACCACTAAATCAGGTGCAGGGTCTAAATGCTCAGGTTTATAGCCTTCTTTTACATCAATACCTGCAGCGGCAAGTTGGTCACTCATAGGCGGATAGACATTGGCATCAGAACCACTGACTGTCATGCCTAACTCCCTCGCAAGAATCGCCAGCCCCCCCATGAAGGTGCCGCAAATCCCCAGTATATGAATGTGCATTAAGTCACTCCTGAAATAGTAAGTCCAACAACTATCAACGATACGATGACATATGCCACCGTGATAACGGCTGCCAGCCCCGGTCCGATATCTAGTGCATACCTGAAGATATGTGCAACAACAAATAAACTCCAGAAAATGATAATAAGCACCATCAATAGAATGATGCTGGTCAGTTGACTATGTGGTTCGACCAACCTGAATACAGAAAAAACAGGCCAACTCACCAGACCTACGATAGCGCCAGTACTGGCCATCGCTGTAACAGTTTGTTCAAAGCGATGAGATAAACCTCTACTGGCTAATAATAGTTTTGTCACGATGATCAACATAACTGTGTCGGCTATACTCGTCACGAGACTGATAATCCAGTTGTGATCGATATGACTGACCAGCACGCCGACCATAAAGTAACAGACGATACTGATATTAACTAATACTGATGATGCTGGAATATCTGCAGGGCTGGCCTGGAACAAACAAATCTGCAAAAAACGCTTAATCACTTTATTCATCGAGGCATAATAACGTGTCAGTAATTGCTAACAAAGTATTTAATGATCTTTTTCATCACAAACAAAAAAGCCCGGCTTTATAACCGGGCTTTTTCTAAGAAGGTTTAACTATAAATCAATCGTCAACCACTACGCCCCATGGGAATTTTCCAACGTTGATAGTTTTGATATTTTTGTTTGTCGCTGTATCAACCACAGAAACCGTGCCACTCACGCCATCTGCTGTGTATAAACGCGAACCATCACGAGTCATTCCTAAGCCCCATACACGTTTGCCTACAGGGATATTAGCCTGCATCTCAAGCGTTTTGGCATCAAGTACTGCGACAGAATTACCACGACCAGTTGTCACGTAGATTGTTTTATCATCAGGACTAACCGCTATGTCCATCGGTTTTGAATTAGGTAAGTCGATTTCTGCTTGTTTGATAATGGACAGCGTTTTGGTGTCGATAATAGTGACTTCATTACCCACTTCACTGCTTGAATAAGCCAATGAACCGTCACTGTTAAATGCTAGACCACGAGGACGCGCAGCAACCAAAATATTTTTCACCACTTTATGTTTTGCAGTATCGATAACATGCACCATGTTGGTGGACTCGCTGGTGACCAATACCAGACTTCCGTCAGGTGAAACAGCGACACCTTCTGGTTCCAGACCAACGGGAATCACTTCAATGGTTTCGCCTGTTTTGGGATCAATCACACTGGCTTGTGCGTCATCTTCATTAGAAATGTAGATATTGCCATTAGGTGCCACATCAAATGTTTCCGGATCATCACCTGCATCCAGTTTTTTTACCACTTCTAATGTATCAAGATTTACAACGGCAATAGCGCCTTCCTCACTGATGGCAACATAAAGCTGTTTTTGGTCTGGCGATAAACCGATACCTCTAGGACGTTCTCCGATATTGATGGTATTGATTACCTCATTGGTTTTTGTATCAATAACACTGACTGTATTGTCTTTTTCATTGGTCACAAATGCACGGTGTGAAGGTTCAGCCCAGGCCGCTGTGCTGGCTAAAACCAATGTCGTTAACAAAATACTTTTTAATTTCATTATGCTTCCTTCTTCTCTCAAATTATTTACAGCTGATTAGTCCAAGACTATCCAGCCCACCCTTAACACCTCTTAAAGGTGCTTCGGCAACGATGTTGTCATCTTTATCTATTAGCAGAACAATCTGACGTAATTGTCCAGTATCTCTGAATGTGGCGGTGTCACCTTTTTGTCCATCAAAAGACAAGTCCTTCTTGAGGTAGTTCAGCATAGCTGCAGAATCCGTTTTTTGAGTTCTCGCTACAGTATCAGACAACATTTTGATAGCAGCCCATCCGGCCCATGCATCATCCGTCATTTGTGTTTTATGGTTTCTGGTAAAACGATTATTGAGTTGTGACGCTGCAAATTTTACAAAGTCATGATGCCAGGCATGCGCTGTTACTAATTTATCTGGGTTTTTATTTTGCCATTGAGCTAATGCATCCTGCTTCATTTGCTTACTCAGGGGAATATTTAATAAGTTTGGCAAACAAACCTGTCGCAGACTGTCAGCATCTGAACTCAAATTAAAGACCGGTACAGTAGTCAACTTATTCAGTTTAGCTATTTCCAGCATATGCTTTGCATCAGTGCCAACCAGAACCGCCGTTATCTCAGACGCTGGTAATGCCTCAACCTCTTCTTCCGTGATGTTTTTAACATCATATGTCTGGCCTAGAAACTGACCTTGCAAATTAGCCTCTGTTAGACCTTGCTGAATACCAGCCCACACTTGGCCATCTGTAGGTCCTATGTAGTGAAGCGTCACATTAATAGTATTGGCAAAAATGATTTGGGGCCATAACAGCAGCATGGCAATCCCGAGATTCTTCAGCATATTTAAACTCTCCGTTATTATTCTTTGTTTGTTGCCTGTGACAATACACAATCACATGGCTAAATAAATCAGCAAATTCCCTAATTTTATAGAGCAATCATCACTCCATAAGGTTCGCTTCTAAACCATTGTGTCAGTAAAACACCCTTTTTACCTCTAGGAGTTTTTCCTGTTTTTTCTGACTAAGATCACAATTCACTAATCACGGCCATCTTTTCGATCGGTTTTCATCTCAAGAAATCAGGACCTGTGTCGATATCTTGATTATCACAACAGGTAGTTTTTATGAATAAACAATTCCGCTCTTTACAGATGCAGCAAACACAGGAAAGCCTCGAAGAATTTATGAATTTTATGAGCTTTCGTAGTGATTGTAGTGGTGTAAGAATATTGTCTATTGAAACAACAGAACAGGCTGCCATTAGAGATGAAGCAGAACGTTCAGGTAAGGTGGTCTCAATCGGAACTCGTCGCAGAACCAAACCCGTGACAGTAACTATCAGTAAAGAGCTGCGGTTTAACGATCAAAATATACACTCATAAAAAAAGCCCGATTGCTCGGGCTTTTTTATTAAACCTGGCTACCATCTTCACCAATTTCCTGGTCACTCTCCTTCACTGGTGGTAGCAAATCTTCTTTACTTACCCCCATAAAGAGCACAGCAGAGCTTGCTACGTAGATCGATGAATAAGTACCAATCATGATGCCTAACAGTAACGCCTCTGCAAAGGAATGAATGACTTCACCTCCAAGCACAAATAAGGCAAAAACAACCAGCAGCGTCGTAAATGAAGTCATCAGCGTACGACTCAAGGTTTCATTTAAAGATGAATCAATCACTTCTTGTGGTGAGGCCTTACGCGCTTTTAAAAATCCTTCCCTGACTCTGTCAAAAACCACAATGGTGTCGTTGAGAGAATAACCAATGATTGCCAATACAGCGGCAAGTACCGTTAGATCAAACTCAACATGGGTTATGGAAAAGAAACCTAGAGTGATAATAACGTCATGCACCAAGGCGGCAACAGAGGCGATAGCAAAACGATATTCAAAACGGAAAGCCACATAAATCAAAATACCAATTAAGGCATATAAAACCGCTAAACCGCCTTGTTCAGTTAAATCATCGCCTACCTGAGGGCCAACAAACTCGACACGACGCACATCGATGGCATTACTGGAATCGACTTGTAGCAGCGAGACAACATTGTTACTGATTTCAGCCATATTCTCAGTTTCGATTATCGGCAAACGAACTAAAACATCATGGATAGAACCAAAATTCTGAACAACAGCCTGAGGATAGCCACCGTTTTGAAGGGTTGATCGGATGTTATCTAGATTAGCCGGTTCCTGATAACCGAGCTCGATCATGGTTCCACCTGTAAAGTCGATACCAAAGGTTAAGCCTTGTGTTATCAACGAACCGATAGAAACAATCAATAATATGCTCGAGAACACCAGCGCAGGCCAGCGTTTCGACATAAATTTGATATGCGTTTGTTTATTAAAAAACTGCATGAAAATGATTCCTAAATTGATAGCTTAGGTTTATGTTTACGACCGTAAAACAGATTCACTAAGGCACGTGTGCCCATAATTGCCGTAAACATAGAGGTTAAAATACCGAGTGATAAGGTGACCGCAAAACCTTTAATTGCACCTGTACCAAAACCAAACAAGACAATTGCAGCAATGAGTGTCGTGATATTCGCATCGGCAATGGTCGAAAAGGCTTTGTCATAACCTGAGCTGATACTGGCTTGCGGGCTATTGCCATTGCGTAGCTCTTCTCTAATACGCTCATAAATCAACACATTGGCATCCACAGCCATACCAACGGTGAGAACGATACCGGCGATACCTGGCAAGGTAAGTGTCGCTTGGAGTAATGAGAGTAATGCCACGATAAATATCAGGTTCGCAGCCAGTGCCATATTGGCAAACACACCAAATACTCGATACCAGATAATCATGAAAACAAGCACTAAAATAAAGCCGATAATGACAGATTCAAAACCCTGCTCGATATTTTGCTGTCCCATGCTTGGGCCAACCGTGCGCTCCTCAACGATTTCTATCGGCGCAGCCAATGCACCAGCGCGTAATAGTAGTGATAAGTCTCGTGCTTCCGTAGTGCTGTCCAGTCCGGTAATCTGAAACTTCTTGCTCAACTGATCTCGTATAGTGGCTACATTGATAATTTCAGGTACCTGGCGACGTACAGATACCAGCTCACCATCAATTTCTTTTGTTTCCATTTTAGACTCAATGAAAACCACCGCCATTGGGTTACCAATATTATCGCGAGTGACATTACTGAAAGCGCGCGCGCCTTTCCCATCTAAAGTCACGGAGACGGCAGGCGAACCAGACTGACCATCTAGTGTTGATGCCGCATTGATAACATGCTCACCCGTTAACATCACACGCTTATCAAGAAGGTATGGGCGACCATCACGACTGTAATAAAGCTCCGTGTTTGGTGGGATACGGCCATTGAGTGCATCTTTTACATCATGCTCGATATCAACCAGTCTAAACTCAAGTGTTGCCGTCGCTCCCAGGATTTTCTTTGCTTGAGCAGTATCTTGCACACCAGGTAGCTGGACGACGATTCGGTCTTCGCCTTGCTGTTGCACAGTCGGCTCTGCCACACCCAGTTCGTTTATGCGATTTCTCAAGGTGGTGATATTTTGTTGTAAGGCTAATTGTTTTGTTTCACGAATGCTCTGTTCAGACACATTCATAATGAGCTCAGGGTTAGCTTCATCTTCTGAGACGGTCACTTGAAGATCATTGAAATCATTGTTGATTAATGCTTCCGCTTTATCTCTGTCCTCAGTATTTCGCAGAACCAGAACGATAGTCTGCCCTTCTACTTTGATTTGTTTATAACGAATTTTTTCATCACGAAGTGATAAACGGATATCGCTACCATAGCTATCTAAGCTTTGCTTAACCGCAGCATCCATATCGACTTGCATCAAGAAATGAACGCCCCCTCTTAAGTCCAAGCCCAGATTCATCGGCTCCGCGCCCATAGAAGCTAACCAATGAGGCGTTGTAGAGGCTAAATTCAATGCGATGATGTAATCACCGACTAAGGTTTTACTTAAGACATCTTTTGCCTTTAATTGGTTATCAGCAGAGGTCAGCCGGATGAGTAACTTATCATCTTCAAGCTGAACACCTTTATAATCAATCCCAGCCTCTTTTAAAGCCTTTTCTGCTTTGTCTGCTAGATCCAAGTCCACTGTGGCCGTTCTGCCAGCAGAAATCTGGACTGCCGGGTCATCCCCATAAAGATTGGGTAGCGCGTAGAGCCCTGCGACCAGTAACACAACAAGAACGAGTAGATTTTTCCACAGTGGATATCGGTTCATATTTAATTCCTGACATTTTCAAGCCATCTGAAGCGATGGCCAGACTTTATAGCTTTTTCAATGTACCTTTTGGCAAAACAGCATTCACTGATTCACGACGCACTTTCACTTCAACATTTTCAGCAATCTGAACAGCGATAGCGTTATCAGTGATTTCAATAATTTTCCCCATCAGGCCACCATCGGTAACGACTTCATCACCTTTTGCCAATGCAGACTGCATAGCCTTGTGTTCTTTAGCGCGTTTTTGCTGCGGTCTGATTAACATGAAATAGAACAACACCAGCAAAATAATAGGAAATGCGAAATCCATCATGCCTGGAGAAGCAGCCGTTGTTGTCGCTGCATCAGCAGCAGCGGCCGGAGAGATAAAAAAGTCCATCGTTAATCCTCAAAATCAACAAGAAAAAAGAAACCGATTATGCCACAGCAGACCCAGTGTTCGATAGCATTGAAGCGTTTTAAACAATTTCGGTTTGCCTTAGCGCATAAAACTCTTGGCGGAATTGTTCCAGCGTATTGTTTTCTATGGCCTGCCTTAAGCCTTTCATTAATGTCTGGTAATAATGAAGGTTATGGATGGTATTTAACCGAGGGCCAAGCATCTCACCTGTTTTATCTAAGTGGTGTAAATATGCCCGGCTATAATTTTGACAGGTATAACAATCACAATAGGGATCCAGAGGTTTCGTATCCGTCTTGAACCGACTATTACGAATTTTGATGACGCCTTGATGAACGAATAGGTGTCCATTTCGAGCATTACGGGTTGGCATGACACAATCAAACATATCCACGCCACGCATCACACCTTCGACAAGATCTTCAGGTCGGCCAACTCCCATAAGATAGTGCGGTTTATCTTCAGGCATTCTTGGCGCCAGAAAATCAAGAATGCGTATCATATCCTCTTTGGGCTCACCAACAGACAGTCCACCGATGGCATAACCATCAAAGCCAATCTCTGTTAAACCATCCAGTGAAATTTGACGCAGCTGCTCATGCATCCCACCTTGCACGATACCAAACAACGCAGAAGGATTTCCGGCGTGGGCTTCCTTACTACGTTTTGCCCAGCGTAGGGATAACTCCATAGATTTTGCTGCTGTTTCCAGATCAGCAGGATAGGGCGTACATTCGTCGAAAATCATCACGATGTCACTACCCAATGCACGCTGCACAGCCATCGATTCTTCAGGGCCCAGAAATACTTTATTACCATTGACTGGTGAACTAAAATGCACACCTTGCTCTGTAATTTTACGCAGCTCGCCTAGGCTGAAAACCTGAAAACCGCCAGAGTCAGTTAGAATTGGGCCTTGCCACTGCATAAAGTCATGCAAATCACCGTGAGCTGAGATAATCTCGGTGCCGGGTCTCAACATTAAATGAAATGTATTACCTAATAAGATTTCAGCTCCTGTTGCACCGACTTCTTCTGGCGTCATTGACTTGACTGACCCATACGTTCCAACAGGCATAAAAGCTGGGGTTTCAACAGTTCCCCGAGAAAAAGTTAAGCGTCCTCGACGAGCAAAGCCATCTCGCGCAAGTAAATCAAATTTCATTCATTCATTCTCAGCAAAAAACGCCCGACAGCATATCATTTTCTTGATCTAAACGGCGAAACAGACGCAATTCTGATCTTCTTAAGGTAGGATCACGGTCATTATCAGTAATGGAGATATCAATGTCCGACTCTAGAATCATTGTTGCCCTTGACTATGCTAACGCGAGTGACGCCCTGCAAATGGCCGATCAAATTGATCCAAAACGTGCGCGAGTGAAAGTGGGAAAAGAACTTTTCACCCGTTCAGGTCCTCAAGTTGTCACTGACTTAGTCTCGCGTGGGTTTGATGTCTTCCTCGATCTGAAATATCACGACATTCCACATACAGTGGCAAAAGCCTGTGCTGCGGCGGCTGACTTAGGCGTTTGGATGTTAAATGTACATACGCTCGGCGGGCCAGCCATGATGCGTGCTGCCAGAGAAGCAGTTGAACAATCATCCAATAAACCTTTATTAATAGGTGTAACGTTATTAACTAGTATGGATCAAACGACTTTTGATCAGATTGGCCTTACCGGCAATATGTCTGATACTGTCACCCGACTTGCTCAATTGGCAAAACAAAGTGGTCTTGATGGCGTCGTCTGCTCGGCTCAGGAAGCCAGTGCCCTCCGAGATACGCTGGGTAATACCTTTCAACTTATTACTCCTGGCATAAGACCGGAAGGCAGTGAAAAAGGCGATCAACATCGAATCATGACACCCAAACAAGCATTAGACGCGGGAAGCCATTACCTTGTGATTGGCCGTCCAATTACCAAAGCACCCGATCCGATGCAGGCACTTGAAGAGATAGAACAAAGTCTACGTTAAATAAAAAAAGCCCGGTTACCCGGGCTTTTTTATGAACTGTATGACACGTTATACCTTAAACTTACTCGCCGCTTCCTGAAGTTGGGTAGCAAGGTTACTCAAGGTTTCGACAGCGACTGAAGACTCTCTCGCGCCCTCCGCTGTATGCTCAGCCACTTGGCTGATATTGACTATACCTCGGTTAATATCTTCAGCAACGGAAGATTGCTCATTCGCAGCACTGGAGATCTGTGCGCTCATTTCATCCATGGTGGAAATCATAGCAGTAATAGAATCTAAGGCAGCACCAGCACTTGATGCCTTTTCCACACTATGTTTTGCTCTTTCACGACCTTCGTTCATGACCTTAACAGCCACTTGAGCGCCTTGCTGTAGTCGTTCAACCATCTCTTCAATTTCATGCGTGGAGGATTGCGTTCTCGCTGCCAGTGTACGAACTTCATCAGCAACAACAGCAAAGCCTCGACCATGTTCGCCTGCGCGTGCCGCCTCGATCGCAGCGTTCAGTGCAAGGAGATTGGTTTGTTCTGTAATACCACGAATGACATCAACTATCGCGCCGATATTACCAATATCTGACTCCAAACTACTTAATTGCTCTGCTGCTTTTTCGACTTCAGTGGCTAATGAGTCAATGGCCTGCATTGTTTCCATAACAACTTGTTTACCAGCCTTGGCCTCGATATCCGCATTACGAGCTGCTTCAGCAGCGCTTGATGCCGTTCTGGCTACTTCTTGAACTGACGCTGTCATCTCATTCATGGCGGTCGCTACCTGAGTCGTTTCAGACTGCTGACGCAACACTCCATCCACTGTCTCTTTGCTGATAGCTTGCATATTTTGGCTGGCTGAAGTGAGCTGCGTTACGCCGCCAACCAATGTATGAACCAGGTTCGCCACATTTTTTCTGGCACTGTCTAATTCAAATGCCATCCAACTAAAGTCGCTTTTACCTGATATAGCCACTTTATTAGTGAGATCACCTTTTTTGATGTTTTGAATCGCACCGACCAAGGTGGTAGCACGTTTATCACCAAAACGGCCTATGTAGTGTGCAATGCCAATCACCGTAATGCTAGCGATGACGACATATATCGCAGCGATATAAATCGCTTCAATTTCCTTGATATCAGAATGGTACATATAGCCTTCAAGAACAAGTAGTCCCAATAAGGCAAATACACCCAGCCCACCAATGATATACATGCGTTTTCTCAAAGAGAAATTTTCAAGTTTAAACACGCCCGTCTCTCCCGGATTGAACTTAATATTATTGTTTTATGCCTTAGACGTATAAACTCAGGCCGCTATCCTGCGTAACTGAACCTGCTGTTTCGTCGGCTTCACTCATTATATCGTCACTTTGACGATTGGCTTGAGTAAAATTCTGAGAATTCTGCATTTGCTGTGGCTGCTCATCTCTTTGCTGTTGCTGCTGTTGCTGACCTACTTCAGCGTGAGTCAATTGCATACCGTTTTCGGCAAAACTCTCTCGTAATTTTGGTAAAGCTTGTTCCAGCGCATCGCGCGTCGTCGAATGCTGTGCTAAGAAAGTTACACTGGCTTGTTCATTTTGTACATGGAGTTTTACTTCAACAGGGCCTAAATTTGCCGGGTTCATTTTCATTTCTGCCTGTTGAATACCCTCTTTAGCCATCCAGACCACACGGCTATTCATCACCTGTGACCATGCTGAGCTTTGTATGTTGGGCTGAACAGGCAAACTCACTACTGCACTGGCTGAGGCCGAAGCTGATGAACCTGATGTTGATGCTACGCTGCTAGCTGTCGATGTATTCGTTGTCGGGGTCGCTCCAAATAAACGCTCCTGAAGCGTTTTGTCTGCCCGAATACCAGACAAATCTATCTCTGTTCTATCTTTATTTTCTGTTTGTGCGGCGATCATATTACGAACAGTCATATTCTGTTCACCATCGGCTTTTTGGCGCTGTCTGTTAATGGCATCCATAATATCAGCACGAATTTCGCTGGTTTTACCGTCGGCCTCATTCATGGATTGTAATGCCTTGGCGAAATTAGGTACCTTGTCACCCTCGGCAGCATGTTGAGTTTGTTTGATAACCGCTTTTTCTGTATCTGTCACTGTTACCAGGCTGGCATCAGGCTGTTTTTTGCTAATAACAGAAGACTCAGAAGAAGCCTCATTAGTCGATTTTGCTTGAGTCGAAGCGGCAGTGTTAGGCGTTGTTGGCTCAGCAACGGCTTGCTTGCCTACAGATTTCTCAGCCACCCCAGCAGTGCTCACTTTGTTATCACTGTTTACTACTTTCGTTTCAGAGGCGGATACCGACACAACGTTTTTTTGCTCAGGCTCAACACTCACATTAGTTTGAGTGTCCGATGAGACTACATTGCTTTCGGCATTATCACTTTCACTATCTTGGTCATCAGACGGCAATTTGTTGCCGTCATCAGCGTCAGTTTTTTCCGTTTTCCCCTCTGCCTCGGCAGTGACTTTATCATCACTATCAGATTGTTCGTTGAGTTTATTCTCGGAAGCTTCAGAGGACTTCGACGGGGCCTTAGTGGATTCAGCAGGCTTATGCTCAGCTGTATTGATATGCTTGTCTAACGTCTCAGAGAAGGTATTATCTTTTGATACTTCTCTGGCCTTTGCAGGCTTTGTATTGACGACATTATCAGTCTGTATAGAAACACTTTGTGGCATACCGCCTCTCCTACTCAATCGTCGTTATCGACTTGTTCATGTAGATAAGAGCAAGCAATGTGCCAGATATGCTTTAGAAGAGTTCGATATCCCCTGCATCGACATTTTTTTGAGTAACTGATCTGTGTTGAGTTTCGTCAATTTTTTTGTGCAGCTCAGCTACAGTTTTTTTGACCTCGAGAAATTGCTGTTGGCATGCCGCCAGATCAGCATCACTCTCTGATGACGAAGGCAAATCATTGATAACCTGAATAAGGTCCGAGACAGTATTTAAACGCTTGTCCATGTGTTCGCTTAATTGATGACACATGTCTTCAAACTGCAAAGACGTGACCGCCTGATTTACTAAACCCGAGATTTGCTGACTAATTTCGCTTGTGCCAGAGATAACAGATAAGGTTTTATTGTTAAGAGATGACATAGTCGTCATCATTTCAGCGACTTTCGCTTCACTATTTGTGACCAGATCCGTATCCGCAGTCACTAACTCTGCAATAACTGAGCTTGCCTCATCAATAGTTGATTTTACATTCATTGTGATCTTATTTATCTGATCACTAAACTCATCTGATTTTTGTGATAGTTTTCTAACTTCATCAGCAACTACAGCAAAACCACGACCAGCATCTCCGGCTCTGGCAGCTTCAATGGCTGCGTTTAAGGCGAGTAAATTTGTCTGAGAAGCAATATCTTTGACGTCATCAAGCAGAGAAATAACACCATCTACTCTTCGATTAATTTCATCTAACTTTGCCATCACCAAACGACTGTCGTCTGTGTTTTTTAGCAATGTCTGCACAAGAAAGCTCATCACAGACTCAGTCTCTTTGATAAACTCAGACAAGCCCTGCTCACCATCTTTTTGGTCAATCAAGCTATGGAGCATATCGTCCTCGTTTGAAGCCTGTTCATTCAATCCTTGGAAACTGTCTCCCAGTGACCGCACAGCATCATTTAAAAGCGTAGCTATTTGCTCATTTTCTGCACGTATATTTTCGATCTGCAAGCTGATATCAGTGACGACGTCTTTTTTTAAATTGTCTATATCTGCTGATTCAAACCGTGATGTGTTGACCGCTGCCTGACTCTGAACTGGCATGTTCTGAAACTGTAATAAAAACACCGAAACTGTGGCGAGCAGAACAAGCAATGCCGCCAGCCAATTCACCAAGAATAGGGCGACAAGAACAAATCCCAAGGACGATAGTGAAGCAATAACAAATTTTTTATTCAGTAATTTTTTCATCATATCGTCCTTAATTAACTATCGAACCAGTAACAAAGCTTATCGACCCTGCTTCATGATCTCTTGAGCGATTTTATCCAGTGGCAGCATGAGTTCAGCGGCACCTAGCTTATAAGCTGCACCTGGCATACCCCAGACTACGCTGCTTTTTTCATCCTGAACCATGTTACTCGCTCCATTCTCCCTCATCTCCAACATCCCTCTAGCACCATCATCACCCATGCCGGTCAACATAACCCCAATGGCATTGGCCCCGACATTTTGAGCAATCGAACGAAAGAGAACATCCACGGAGGGTTTATGGCGTGAGACTGCAGGTCCATCATTCAAGCGGCAATAGTAACGAGCACCGCTACGCTCGACTAAAAGATGCTTATCACCAGGCGCAATGTATGCATGCCCAGGGAGAATCTGTTCTCCATCAGTGGCCTGGCTAACATTAAGGGCTGACATTTTATTTACCCTTTCAGCAAAAGGGGCACTGAAGCTAGCTGGAATATGCTGAGTAATAACAATGCCCGGCGCATTCGCTGGTAAAGCACATAAGACTGTTTTTATTGCTTCTGTTCCGCCCGTAGAAGCGCCAATGGCAACGATTTTTTCTGTGGTTTTTAAGGGGATGTTTTTGGTGCTCTTGGCAATAACAGCATCAGCCGTTAAGCGTTCCTCCACTTCAAGTACTGATTTTTGGTTCAGCTTTTCAGGCTGAAAGCCTGCCGCCGCTTTAATCTTACTGATAATTTCTTCTGAGTAGGAGGACAATGTTTGAGATAAATCTAATTTGGGTTTTTCTACGAAATCAAATGCACCTAAAGCCATCGCTTCAAGGGTAATTTGTGCGCCTTTTTCAGTTAGGGTTGACACCATAACAACTGGCATTGGTCTGAGCCGCATCAGATTACGTAAAAATGTCACCCCGTCCATCTTTGGCATTTCAACATCCAGCGTTAACACATCTGGATTAAACTGTTTAATCTTGTCTCTCGCCTGATAAGGGTCCCCAGCAGTGGCAACAACTTCTAGCTCAGGATCAGAATTGAGAATTTCTGTTAGCAACTTACGAACTAGAGCTGAATCATCAATAACAATGACGGAAATCTTTTTCATGGCTGACCTTTACTCAAACAATTCCACGCCACCGCTAAGCGATGTTTCTTTTAAGCGTTCATGATACTGAGACTCGCGAACCAGGATTGTATCGTTGTATAAATGTTGAATACGTTTGATAAACATTTTTCCTGTTTGAGGGTAATACATTAATTTTCGCGGGTAGATATCACCTAAATCATAGGCAATAACAGGAATGCCTTCGAGTTTTGCAAAATTAAGTACAAACTCACTATTCTGGTGACCAATATCATTGGAAATCCCATCAATAATTTTGCCACCACCACAGACTTTCATTTCCAGATTTTTACGCGTACCGCCCGCCTTTAGAATTTCGTTAATCAATGCTTCCATAGCATAGCTACCATATCGCGTCCCTAATTTTTTCCAACACTCACTCGTACCATCGCCTTCACAGGGCAACATAAAGTGATTCATGCCAGCGATACCAGCCACAGGATCACGAATACAGGCTGCAACGCACGATCCCAGTGTGGTCGCAATCAGTTCTTTCGCACCACGATTAACATAAATTTCACCAGGCAAAATTTTCGCCACCCAGGCTTGGCGAGAGTTATCCCAATAACGGTTTATATTTTCAAATCCAGCTAATGCCTGAGGCATATCCGTTTTTAATGCCATCATGTAATACGCCGATATATCGTATTGCCATCAGAAACAAACTGGTTACTGATATTGAATAAGGTTTCTGAGTGACCGATAAAGAGATATCCACCAGGTAACATTTTTTCAGCGAAACGATGAAAAAGACCAACCTGCGTTGTTTTATCAAAATAGATAATGACGTTTCGGCAGAAAATCACATCAAACGTTCCTTTCATTGGGAAAGGGTGTAAAAGGTTAAGGCGCCTGAAGGAGATAAACTCTTTTAAAAAAGACTTCACTTTAACCAGCCCATTATTTTCAGCTTTTCCACGTGAGAACCAAGCATGTTTCTCGTCCTCTGAAAATTGACTTACCCGCTCAATGGTGTAAATCCCGGAAGCAGCTTGTTCTAGTACGTTCGCATCTAAATCTGTCGCCAGTACTTTGACATCCCAACCAGGGTGTCCTTTAAAAAACTGATGTAAGCAGATAGCCAAGCTATATGGTTCCTCACCAGTGGAACAACCCGCTGACCATATTCGTATTTTTTTAGTCGCCTGATTTTTAATCAACAGTTCAGGAAGTACATGTTGTTTCAAATAATCAAAATGATGTTTTTCACGAAAAAAGGCGGTTAAATTCGTTGTGATGGCATTGATTAATAACTCAATGGTGTCAGGGTCACCGTTATCAACTGCCAGACAAAATGCGTCAAAACTCCCACCATAGTTTCTACGAACATGTTTAGATAAGCGGCTATAAACCATATCTTTTTTTGCCGCAGGCAGCAGGATGCCTGTCTGCGCTGTGACGAAGCTACTTATTCGAGCAAAATGTTTATCTGAGAACTCAAATTCTCGTGCCGCTTTATCCATAAAACAGTCTTTCTCATTGGAAGGATTAATTGATGAGTGGGCTAGAACTCTTCCCATTCATCACTTTCCTGCTCTTTAGTCATTACCTGCCTTTTTGTTGGTAATGATGGCTGAGGAGGAGTCTTAGCATGAGTCGCTATTTGGCGCTTTACATGAGAAGTAGAGGCTTTAGGCGTCGTAACCTGGCGCGGTGTATGCTGTTCAGTAGCATTTGTTGTGAAAAATTGCATCATTTCTTCCAGATGCTTGCCTTGTTCATCTAGAGATTCGCTCGCCGCTGCTGCTTGCTCCACTAGTGCAGCATTTTGCTGTGTCATTTCATCCATTTGTGTCACAGCCTGGTTGACTTGCTCAATACCCGATGTCTGTTCAGTACCTGCTGCCGCGATTTCAGAAATAATATCGCCGACTTTTTTTGCACCTTCAACAATTTCTTCCAGTGTCTTCCCTGACTCATTTACAAGAGTAGAGCCCTCTCTCACTTTCTCACCACTATCATTAATGAGCTCTTTTATCTCTTTGGCAGCAGCAGCAGATCGTTGGGCTAAATTACGGACTTCAGAAGCCACTACAGCAAAACCTCGGCCTTGTTCTCCAGCACGAGCAGCTTCCACAGCCGCATTGAGTGCCAACAAGTTAGTCTGAAACGCAATCTCATCAATCACGCCAATGATATCTGCTACACGCTTACTCGAAGTACTGATAGCAGCCATGGCCTGAATCGCTTCCTGGATAACATTGCCACCTTTTTCAGCTTTGCTTCTGGCGTCTACAGCAAGTTGATTAGCCTGACGTGCATTGTCGGAATTTTGTCTGACTGTGCTGGTGAGCTCTTCCATACTCGCCGCTGTTTCTTGTAATGACGACGCTTGCTCTTCTGTTCGCTGACTTAAATCCGTATTGCCTTGGGAAATTTCACTCGCCGCGGAAGAAATACTGATCGATGCTTCGATAATGTCCTGCACAATCGTTGAAATTTTGCTGATTGAACCATTGACCGCTTGTTGAAGCAGTGCGAACTCTCCTTCAAACTCACCATCCATTAGCTTAGTGAGGTCACCTTGCGCCAATGCATTCATAACCATGGATGTCGCTGATAAGGCCTTCTGAACGTCAAACTGTAAATGTTTCTCTTCAGTGATATCTGAAGCGTATTTCACCACTTTATAGGGCTTACCGTTCAGGTCAAAAATCGGATTGTAACTGGCCTGTAACCAAATATCTTTGCCATCTTTACCAACGCGCTGATACTCACCAGAATCAAACTCACCCCGGTTTAGTTTTGCCCAAAACTCTGTGTATTCAACACTCTGTGCCAGTGCAGGTGTAGCAAACATACGGTGATGCTTGCCTATAACTTCCTCTCGTTGATACCCCACAACATTAAGGAAATTATCATTCACACTGCGAATGGTGCCATCCATATTAAAACTGATCACCCCCATCGCCTTGTTAATAGCAGAAATTTGACCTTCGAAATTGGCACGTTGTAATTTTGTTTCAGTAATATCTGTGGCAAATTTCACCACTTTGAATGGTTTACCATTCATATCAAGAATAGGATTGTAGCTGGCTTGTAACCAGATTTCCTTGCCACCATTGGCAATTCGTTTGTATTCACCACTATCAAACTCACCACGATTGAGTTTTGCCCAGAACTCAGCATACTCAGCACTTTGAGCTAGCTCAGGTGTGGCAAACATTCGATGATGCTTACCGATGACATCTTCACGACTATAGCCCACTACTTTGAGAAAGTTTTCATTTACATCAATGATGGTGCCATCCATTTCAAAGCTAATCACTCCCATCACTTTGTTGATGGCATCAAATTGACCATGAATATCAGCATTACGAAGTTTTTCTTCAGTGACATTATGCCATTCAAGCATATTGCCGATATAGTTATCCTCTTGATCTAACATGGCTGTTACATTTAGACGAAAGGCAAGTGGACCGACTTTGATGTCTGCTTGATGAGGTAAATTATCGGGATTACTGAGCATTTGCCTTTGATGAGCAGGATTTTTATGGAACATATCAATATTACTTCCGACCAATCCTTTTATGGAAAATCCAGGGTAGATTCTTCTTAACGTCTCTTCATGCTCTCCCAACATATTTAATGTTGATTGATTGGCATATGTAATAGTGAAGTCTCTATCAATCATCATTACCGCCGTGACCGCATTATCAAGTGCGTTGGCTCTATTTAAGATGTCTTTATCTGCCTTTTCATTAACAGCCATGTCTCTCTCCTCCATGGGATATGCTCCCGTCGTCATTTTTTTAATAACGTTATCTAATGTTTCGTTCCATGCTGATGCAACAGGTTCTGACCATGATGACTCAGCATATTTTTCCAGCACCTTTAACAAGCAACTTTTGACAGCCTGATAATCTGGCTCTTTCACGCCATATGAAATGTGACGTTCACCTAATTCAGTCAAATAACTATCTAGTAAGGCTGGGTGACGCAGGTTTTGTACCAATAACACTAAAGCAGCTAATAATTTTTTCTGTTGCCCTTGCTGCGAGACACTTTTAAACAAGCCTTTTAGCTCCGGGTGCTGTTGAAAAAGCAACGTGTAAAAGTCGGCAACGACATATTCACCACGAGCGGCAATAGGAATGAAGCTCTCTTCTACCAGCTCGATATTCGTTTTAGGCGGTAATGACACTTCAGCCATAGCGTCTTCTGGTAATGATGATGTATCAGCAGATCTGTTCGTTGATTGTGTCGGGGGTTGATTATCTGCAGTCAACCAGGCAAGAGGATCGTTGCCCATTACATTTTTACTCTTGGCCATCAGCCACTCTCCTCTCTAAGACATCGCTAGCCAAAGAAAAATAGTCTTCTGCACCGGAGCTCTTTTTCCGATAGTCGAAAATAGTTTTACCAAAGCTAGGGCATTCTGCTAACGCCACGTTTTCACGAATAGGTGTGAATAGCACTCTACTAGGAAAATATTTCAGTACGCGTTTACGCACTTCTGCTGTGAGTTTTCTACGTAACTGCATCCGCGTTGATACCAGCCATAATCGAATACGGTGCCCAGAGATTTCTTCTGAACGTTTAAGGATCTGCATCATGCGTGATAGGCCTTGTAATGACAGATAGTCTCCAGATACGGGCACAATCAATTCACTAGAAGCAAACATCGCATTAACACCCAGTAAACCTGATGAGGGCGGACAATCTATCAACACAAAATCATAAGCTGATAATGACGACGCTTCGATTGCTTTTCTTAAGCGATGACCGCGCTCTACCCCACCTTCATTCAGGTGTTCAAACTCATTCAAGCGTGGCCCTGCCGGCACGACATCAAGGTTGTCCCGGGCATGCAGCTTGACGGTATCAATGGTCTCCCCCTCCAACAGCACAACATCAATGCCGAGCTGCTGATTGTCCAATCCTAAACTGGTGGCCACTTGCCCTTGAGGATCCATATCAATCATGGCTACTTGTTTGCCTTGGATAGCGAGTGCATGCCCAAGATTGACGGTTGTTGTCGTTTTCCCAACGCCCCCTTTTTGGTTCATAATCGCAATGATGCGAACGTGTTCAGAAGTCATCATTAGCCTATTTGCTCTACGCTGAGAAGCTTATCGATATCCAGTAACATCAACATACATTCATCGATGTCAGCAATCCCTTTAATAAAGCTGGTATCAACGATACTGCCTAAGTCTGGTGCATTTGAAATCATATCTGGATGAACATTGTATGCATCAGACACAGCATCAACGACTATACCTACAATTCGGTCAGTTATACCTTCCACTTTGACAACAACGACAACAGTAGTCTTGGTGTAGGCATTGAAAGGCATACCGAATAGCAATCGAAGATCGATAATCGGCACAATCACGCCACGCAAATTTAATACACCACAGACATGTTCTGGTGTATTTGGAATCGATGTCACCGACCCCCAGCCTTTTATCTCCTGCACACGGAGAATCTCCACACCATAATGTTCGCTATCCAACTCAAATGTCAGGTACTGCTGGGAACCATCGTCGATGCTGTCAGCAATATCAAGAATATCCAGAATCTCATTTTCTGTGTTCATCTCAACCATGACTCAAACCACACTCTTGAGAGAAGTTTGTTTTATTATTGATGGCTCTTTGTGCATTGCCATCACCCCTGCAATATCCAGGATTAAAGCAACTGTTCCATCACCTAGGATGGTTGCGCCAGCGAGACCTTTCACTTTACGGAAGTTCGTCTCTAGACTCTTGATGACAACTTGTTGTTGTGCCAGAAGCTCATCAACAAACAAACCAATTTTGTAATCCTCACAGTCCACAATCACCAGCAAACCATGTTCTAGATCTTCAATACCGCCATCCAGGTTAAACACATTTCGCAATCGGATAAGCGGTACG
This sequence comes from Methylophaga sp., assembly GCA_002706095.1. Taxonomy (GTDB): domain Bacteria; phylum Pseudomonadota; class Gammaproteobacteria; order Nitrosococcales; family Methylophagaceae; genus Methylophaga; species Methylophaga marina. The sequence continues at coordinate 30,563 of PAJP01000022.1, forward strand.
TATTCGTCCCTGATTTTGTATAACTCTCCTTTACCAGTCACTTTTTTTACTTTGCTGATATCCACTTCAACAGACTCAATAATGGAAATCAGAGGAATGATGTAACGTTGGTCTGCAACCTGAATAATCTGACCATCCATGATCGCCAATGTCAGAGGTAGCCTAATAGTGAATGTTGACCCGATTCCTGACTCAGATTTCACCTCAACAGCCCCTCCCAGGCTGTTAATATTTTTCCTCACCACATCCATGCCGACACCACGGCCAGAGAGATCACTTACTTGATCGGCAGTAGAAAAGCCCGGTAAGAATATAAGTTCATGTATTTTCTCAGGTGAAAGTGATTCATTCGGCTCGACCAGACCTTTTTCGATTGCCTTCTGTAAAATCTTCTCTTCGTTTAACCCTGCACCATCATCACTAATCTCAATCACAATATTGCCACCCTGATGATAGGCGTTGAGTTTTAGAACACCGGTTTCAGATTTGTTAGCCGCCAGGCGTTTTTCGGGTGTTTCCAGGCCATGATCCAGGGAGTTGCGAACAAGATGAACAAGTGGATCACCAATTTTTTCCATCACTGTTTTATCAAGTTCGGTTTGCTCGCCGGTCAGCACCAGTTCCACCTGCTTTCCAAGTTTGCTGGTCATATCATGGACAAGGCGAGGGAAGCGATTAAACACAAAACTGATGGGCAACATACGAATACGCATGATGCTTTCTTGCAACTCTCGGGTATTACGCTCTAACTGCTCTAAGCCATCAATTAGTTGTGGCAGCATACTGACATCAAAATTATCACCGATCTGACCTAACATCGACTGAGTAATAACCAACTCACCGACTAAGTTGACGAGTGAGTCGACTTTATCTGTACCCACGCGTATAGAAGCTGTAGAGGCATCACTGCTGACTGTTTTCTTTTTAGGTGCGACGTCACTTTTGATTGGTGTTTTTGATGGAGCATCAACGGCTATAGAGGCGTGGTCAGTCGCCATGGGTTGAGATACAGCTTCAACAACCTCAGGTTTATCATGGCTCTGTTGCTCCTGTAACAGTTCAGGTGAGTCTGAAGCTTCATTTTCTTGAAGTCGTTCAATTGTTAGCTCACAATCACCATCCACCCATTCGAAGACTTCATTTATCTGAGCTTCATCCATTTCGCCAGTAAGCGTCAGTTCCCAACTGAAGTAACATATTTCAGGATCAAGGTCTGTAAAAGGGGGCAACTCCTCATCATTCACAGTTACAGCTAATTCACCAAGTTCAGCTAGCTCACGGAACATACGTATGGGTTCATTACCCGTTTGAAGCAGGTGAGGTAGTGGTTTGAAGTGAATCAACCAAGACTGTTGCTGAGTATTCGTTTCAGTAGTATCAGACTCATGGCTCTCTGGTAAGGAGGTATCCTCAACATTCATCCCAGTTTCAGCCACAGCAGCATCTAATATCTTCTCAAGCGCGTGAGAAACTTGAGCTACTTTTTCCTCATCAACATCTGAGCTGTTTTGAACAGCTGTCAACATTTCACGTAAGGTATCGACAGCGGAGAGTAATGTTTCAATGACCTCATGAGTTGCTTCACGCTCACCGTTGCGAATTTGGTCTAAAAGGGTTTCTAGACCATGCGTGAACTCAGAAATATGGCTAAAGCCGAACGTGCCAGCCCCACCTTTAATTGAGTGTGCAGCACGAAAAATGCCATTAACCGTATCATCATCGATCTCCCCTTGAGACATGCTCAGCAGGCCTGTTTCCATAATATCGAGGCCTTCGAAGCTTTCTTCGAAGAATACGCCATGAAATTGGGTAACATCGATGCTCATCTGTCTACCCCAGGACTTTTTTCACCGTTGCTAAAAGCTGATCTGGATTAAAAGGTTTAATCAACCAGCCCGTAGCACCGGCAGCACGTCCTTCTTGTTTCTTTTCAGGGCCTGCCTCGGTTGTCAAAACAAGAATGGGAGCAAACTTAAAACTAGGTAACTTTCTTAATTCTCGAGTTAGCGTCAGGCCGTCCATCACTGGCATATTGACGTCTGTAATCACGAGATCAAAAGATTGTCTTTGAGCAATCTCCAGTGCTTGTTTACCATCATCTGCTAGCGTGACTTTATGCCCTGCTCCTTGCAAAGTGAATGTCACCATTTGGCGCATTGAGGCAGAATCATCGACTGCGAGAATATTAGCCATAACAAAAAAGCTCCTTCTTTAACTTTAGTTTTTTTATATTTTATTGTGCGTAAAATGCTTTGATACCCAATCTATCGACAGCTTCACAAAAAAGTTGACTAGGATTTGACCAAATGACTACCAGCCCCTGAAGTTGGGCATTCCGAGAGAATGAATAAAAAAGCTGAATAACGGCCGTGTCGATACGTTCAATATCACTTAAATTAATTTGAATAGCCTGACCTTCAGCTATGGCCATTAAGAGCTGGGCATATAAATCTGCAACTTGTGCGATGGTGACAGACTCAGCACAGTTTATTTCGACAATCGACTCAGCCATTTTTCTATTCCCTCTATTTCTATAGACGATAGATGATGATTTTTCTCACTTGACTCATCTTCACTATTGTTTTTCATATCGTTTTACTAATATCGGCCAGTAATGAGAAAAAATTATCTTGTTTTTCAATTATCTAAAATTTAAGTATCTATATTTATTTATTTCGATTTCTCAACCATGCACTATTGGTATGTTCATCCATTTCAACCTGCTCCCTCTTTAACTGTTTCTTGAGCTCAGTTGCTTCGTAGCGGGCCATTAAAGCATCAATTGCCTGCTCTTTATTTCTTGCTTGCAACCACAGTTTCTGTTGTCTTTCTACATTGGCATTGGCTGATTTAACTTGGGATTCTTGGCTGAGAATAGCCTGATCTAGTTTTGCTAAAAAGCTTCTTAAATCGAGAGCTTTTTTGGCCGTCATGACCATAGGATCATCCTGGCGAAATCGCGCCAAGTATTCGGCTCTGTATTGACAGAGATCATCCAATTGGAATTGCTCCTGTTGAAGTAAGGCATTTTGCTGGCCGAGTTTTTGTAATTCTGACTCCGTTGCCTTTCTTGCCATTTCTATCACGGGATCAAGTTTACGACTACGACTCATGTATTGACTCCACGTTAAGCACGAACATTAAAAACGCCGGGTATTTCCATCCATCAGCATTGGGGCTTGTGATACGTTTTGTTGCTGCTGATTCTGTAATTGCTTTCTTAACTCAAGCACCTGTTTCAGACGTTGATCACTTTGCTCCCAGTTCACCGCTTCATTCATTCCCTGTCGTAACAGCTGAAGTAAAGCAGGGAACATCGCTATCGACTCATCAATAGCAGGATCACTTCCCTTACTATAAGCGCCTACACTGATAAGATCTTGATTTTGTCGGTAAGTGGAATAAATCTGTTTGAACTGCTGGGCCTGTTTCAGGTGGTCTTCACTGACTATATTTGGCATCACCCGACTAATCGAGGCTTCCACATCAATCGCAGGATAATGGCCCGACTCGGCCAGCTGTCTTGATAACACTATATGACCATCCAAAATTGCACGAGCCGCGTCTGCAACCGGATCCTGTTGATCGTCACCTTCGGTTAACACCGTATAAATAGCAGTGATAGCCCCACCATTAAGTGGACCATTCCCTGCACGCTCCACTAATTGCGGTAATAAGGAAAAAACGGAGGGTGGATAACCTTTAGTTGCCGGAGGTTCGCCAATCGCTAATGCAATTTCACGCTGTGCCTGGGCAAAGCGAGTCAACGAATCCATCAGCAATAATACTTGCTTACCCTGGTCGCGAAAGTATTCTGCAATACTGGTAGACAACATCGCACCGTGCAATCGCATCAAAGGCGAATGGTCGGCAGGTGAGGCAACAACAACCGACCGTGACATTCCTTCCTCACCAAGAATATCTTCAATAAATTCTTTTACTTCTCGACCACGTTCCCCAATCAAACCCACCACAATGACATCGGCTTCAGTGAATCGTGTCATCATGCCCAACAACACACTTTTACCCACACCACTGCCAGCGAACAGGCCCATACGTTGGCCTCGGCCTACGCTGAGCAAGGCATTAATGCTCTGGACTCCCACATCCAGATGCTGACGAACAGGAGAGCGTGCTAGTGGGTTTACCGGTTCACCGTGTAAGGGAACCTTATCTTGAACACGAAGTGGGCCTTTACCATCTAAGGGTTTACCAGCGCCATCCACAACACGGCCAAGCATCGCTTCGCCGACAGGCACTTGAGAATCACTGCGGACCGGTCTGACTTTCGCATTAGGTACCAAGCCACGCATATCACCTGTCGGCATGAGAAACGTCGTTTCGCCAGAAAAGCCGACCACTTCCGCTTCTATCGGTTTTTGTCCCTTACCAATAATCTCACAACGACTACCAATAGGCACCTGAAAGCCTACCGCTTCCAATGTTAACCCCACCATTCTGGTCAACCGCCCTTCAATCAATACATCCTGCTCGTCACCAGAATCCAATCGCTGCTGATATTGCATCAGTTTATTTTGTAGTCGCGATTGGCGTTCCGCATTAGTCATTGTCAGCGTCTCTCTCATCGCCAAGGACTTTACTAATGATGCTATTCAATCTTGATTCAACGGTTGCATCCACACTAGTGTCAGACGTTTCCAGTCTTAATCCACCCCGGGTTAATAAAGGATCTTCTATCCATTGGTATTTGTTTGAATCATGCTCAAGAGATAAGCCTTTCTGAATAATCAAAAGATCATCTGGATGAACATAAATTTTGAGTTGACGGTCACTGATGGGTAAAGCTTCCAACGCCGCACGCATAGCACCGATAACATGCTCGGGTTGATGCTTAAGTTCGCGACGAACCAACTGGCGAGTCATGGTTATCGCTAGATTGACCAGATCTTTTTCTAAAAGCTCATCGAGTTCTGTCAGGGGTTGCTGTAATGTTTGGAGCATTTGCTGGAGCTTTTCAACCTGCAGCTGAATATCTTTCAGCCCAGCTTCCTGACCGTCTGCAAAACCCGCCTGGTGTCCTTCTTCGTAACCCGCCTTATAACCTTCTTCTTGCGCTTGTTGCTGAAGCGCTTCAATAGCTTTGATATCGAGTACTTGGGGCGCATCCTTATCTTCAACGTCCGTCACCGACACCATTCTTGGTGCCTCCCAACGTTTTATCGCATCAGCAATCTCATCGGCAGATAAGACATCAGCTTGTTTAGTAACAACTGTGTCATCAGACGAAGTCATCACCTGCACCTCCGCCTAGCATAATTTCGCCTTTATCAGACAAGCTTCGTGCTGTGGCAAGAATGGCTTTTTGTGCAGCCTCAACATCACTCAAACGAACCGGCCCCATGGCCTCTAAATCATCACGCATCATCTCGCCTGCACGTTGTGACATATTACGCAGGAATTTCTCTTTTAATGCGTCATCAGCGCCTTTCAAGGCAAGCTGTAACTGATCTGTCTGAATTTCACGCATCAAGGTTTGCATACCACGATCATCGACATCAATAAGGTTTTCAAAGACAAACATAAGATCTTCGATATTTTGACCAAGATCGGGTTCACTTTCTTTGATTTTTTCCATGATAGCGGCTTCAGATGTGCCATCAACAAAGTTGAGAATATCGGCAGCCGTTTTGAGACCACCCACCATTGTTGATTGTGCACCAGCCGCACCACTGAATTGTTTTTCCAGAATTTCGTTTAGCTCCGTCAAGGCTGAGGGTTGTACCCCATCAAGCGTGGCTATCCGTAGAATGATGTTAGCTTGATCACGAGCAGGGAACTGCGACAAAACCCCCGCTGCCTGATCGGCATCAAGAAATGAGCAAACAATCGCGATAATCTGAGGATGTTCAAGTCGGATAACTTCATAAATGCCTCTAGCATCCATCCACTTAAGCTGTTCCAGGCCGTTGGTATTACTACCTGATAGAATACGGTCCAATAGGCTGCCAGCACGATCTTCACCTAAAGCACCCACCAGCATTTTACGGACATAATCATGTGAGCCGATACCCAGTCCGGTTTCTTGCTCCACCGTGGTAACAAAACTATTCAGAACGGATTGCACTTCCTCTCGGGTGACATTTTGTAAGGTCGCCATTGCCTGACCGACTTTTTGAACCTCTTTCGGCCCCATATGCTTGAGGATAGCCGCCGCTTCCTCTTCACCAATAGAGCGTAAAAAAACAGCCGCTTTTTCAGTGCCTGTCAGTTTTCTGAGTTCTTCTGCCATTAGGCATCACCCGCCGTCCAATTTTTGACTACTTGCGCCACCAGTGCAGGATCTTGCTGCACTAAACTTCGGACATTAGATAGTTGCTCTTCCATCTTTTCCGAACCAGTGGTCAGTTTAGCAATCTCTTCACCGCTTGCGCTACTTCTAGCTAAAACTTCTTCTGGTGATAAATTGTCATTATCACTCTCGGTGACGGGCACTTTTGTCATATCTCTGAATGCTGGACGAATCACACCAAAGATAAGGAACAGAACAACCAGTGCACCACCCACTTGTTTGGCTAGATTCCAGACCCAAGGTTCTTCCCAGATTGGTTTTTCAGGCAAGGCTTCAACCGTTTCAGGTGCCATGAATGGGGCATTGACCACATTCAAACTGTCGCCTCGCGCTTTGCTAAAGCCAATGGCATCCATGACTAAGGCATTGATACGGGTCATTTCTGATTCAGACAATGGTACGGAAGTAACATTACCTTCTGCATCCACTGTTCTTCTCTCGTCAACCAATACGGCCACACTCAGTTTTCTGACATTACCAGGTGCCATTCGGGTATGACTGATAGTGCGGTCTAACTCAAAATTACGTGTCGTGCTTTTTCTGCTTGAACCGGGCGCTGTTGTCGTAGTGGCCGCTTCATCAGCACCTTCTTCTGGAAGCGCTTGCTCAGGTGCAACACCACCACCAGGAGGTTGATTACTGAGTGCGCCGGGCACGCCAAACGGTCCACCATTACCAACACGCTCTTCTTCTTGCAGCTGCTCACTTCTCACTGCTGTCATGTCCGGGTTATAACTTTCGTGTGTTTGTTCAGACATTGTAAAGTCAACATCGGCCACGACCTGTGCACGCACCCCATTCATACCCACAATGGGTGACAAGATATTTTCTATACGGTCGATATAGATTTGTTCAACCTTACGTGTGTATTCAAGCTGGGTATCACTCATTGCCACACCCGCCGCACGCTCTGGTTGAGTTAATAAGTTGCCACGCTGATCCACAATAGTGACATCGGCATTTTTCATATCTGGCACACTGGAGGCGACCATGTGTGTGATGGCTGCCACCTGAGATTGATCAAGTGTTCTGCCAGCATAAAGATGAACCACCACAGAAGCGGTAGGATCTTTACGATCGCGAACAAAAACAGATTGTTTAGGAATAGCAAGATGCACTCGCGCACTTCTGACGTTATTGAGTTCAGCAATGGAGCGAGATAACTCTTCTTCCATTGCACGCTGGTAACGGGCTCGCTCGATAAACTGACTGGTACCAAACCCTTGATCCTGATTCAGCATCTCCATGCCCAGGGCAGCACTTCTGGGTAGGCCTTCAGCAGCAAGTTTCATTCGCAGTGTTTGCACATCACCAGCAGGTACTAACAATGCGCCAGTGGACGGATCCAATTTGTAATCGACATTCATCTGCTGCAAGACGTCAACCACTTCAGTCGATTCTGCAGGTGCCATATTCGCGAAAAGGACCTGATATGAGGGCGTTTGTGACCACAACAGCACATAACCACCCACGGCGATACTGGCTGCAATTGCCAATAAGAACAACATCTGTTTCACAACAGGTTGTTGAGAGATGTTTGCCTGCATAGCGCCCAATGCTGTTGTGGGTCGTGCTGTTGGCATATTGGCTTGTGAGCCGGTGGTGGCAGGTGCGTTTTCCATAGTGTTTCTCTACTCAGGCATATTCGTCAATTAAACAGACATACGCATAACTTCTTGGTAAGCCTCAATCAGTTTATTTCTGACTTGTAAGGTTGCCTCAAAAGCGACACTGGCTTTTTGCGATGCAATCATGACATCAGCCAGATTGACATTCGGGTCACCTAACTCAAATGCCGTTTTTAAATCACCGGAGTTTTTTTGCAGATCATTCACCTCATTCACAGCTTTTTGCATTACGCTGCCGAAATCCACTCGACCATTGCTCTCAGCCTCACCAGAAGGCATGGGTTGTGTTGCTGGTGAAGCCTGAGCTTGTAAAGCTCGCATCTGAGTTAGTAATTGGTTAGGGTCGATAGCTTTAATCATCTTTCTCTCTGCTCCGCTATAAAAATGACGCTGATAGTTGCTTTATGCAGACTTCTTGCCAAGTTTTTCAGGGATTTCCACCCCTTGCTCACGGAATTTGGCGATTTTGTAACGTAAGGTACGTTCACTTATACCTAGCTCTTTTGCAGTCAGTCTTCGGCTGCCTTGATATTTTTCCAGCATGTCGAGAATATGACGTTGCTCTTGGGACCGTAAATCGAATCCCTCTACAGCGCTTTTACTGCTTTCTGTAGATGAACTGACTTCAGTTTGACTCACTGAGGTATTCAATTCCTGGCCAGACACCGCCTCAAAAATAATATCTTTTGCTGTAATTGATTGACCCGATTGCAAAATTAACGCCCGCTGCAAGACATTATCCAACTCACGAACATTACCTGGCCAGTTGTGAGAAATTAAGCGAGACTTAGCCGCAGCATCCAGTAAAGGCGCAACGCGTCGTGATTGACTGGCATGTCGCGTCAACAGGCGCTGAGATAAAGGAAGAATATCATCCTGACGTTGTCTGAGAGGTGAAATTTCCAATGGAAACACATTCAAACGATAATATAAATCCTCACGAAAACGGCCGGCTTTGACCTCCTCTCGTAAAGTTCTATTGGTGGTGGCTAACACTCTGACATCCAGCGGTATTACCTTCCTACCACCAATACGTTCAACTTCACGCTCCTGCAAAACACGTAAGAGTTTTGCTTGTAGTGATAAGTCCATTTCAGAGATTTCGTCTAATAAAATCGTGCCATGATTAGCTTGTTCAAACTTACCGGCATAGGCTTGGCTGGCGCCTGTAAACGCCCCTTTCTCATATCCAAATAGAGTAGCTTCCAACATATTTTCTGGAATAGCCGCACAGTTAATCGCTACAAAAGGATGTGAAGATCGGGGGGAATGAACATGAAGGTAGCGAGCTAACACTTCTTTACCGGTACCACTCTCGCCATTGATAAGTACAGTGGCATCACTGTCGGCCACACGCTTGGCGATAGCTTGAAGCTCTTTCGATGCCTGGGCCTGCGCCACCATGTCATCTTCTTCAGTACCAATATCGTTGATATAGCGCTGTACGCGCTGTAAGAGTTCATCGGCTTCAAATGGCTTTAATAAATAGTCAGACGCCCCCTGATGCATGGCATCGACAGCACTTTGAACGGTACCGTAGGCTGTCATCATCACGACAGGTAAATCAGGCATCATGGCTTTTGCCCGCTGCAGTAAGGTGTGTCCATCCATCGGTGACATCTGTAAGTCACTTAATAGTAAACCTACAGGCTCGCTGGCTATCTTATCCAGTGCAGACTGACCATGCTCCATACCAACGACTCGATAACCAGCGAGCTCAAGTGTGTCGCATAATGCCGTGCGAAGGTTAGCATCATCCTCAACCACTAAGATATTTGAGTGATTCATAATGCGACCTCCTCTGCTGCTTGCTCTGGCGATGTATTTGCTGATGTATAAATAGGAAACAATAATTTTACTGAGCTGCCTTTTTTGGGTTCACTTTCGATCGCAAGTAAACCTCTATGGGCTTTGACAATTGACTGAACAACGGCAAGCCCAAGTCCTGTGCCATTAGAACGAGTGGTGTAGAAAGGCGTTAACACTTTATTTAGCTCAGCTTCAGACATGCCCTCACCATTGTCATTTACGCTGATCTGGATGCATTGTTCTTTGGCGTTATTTTCAGCGTACTCTGCCATCACCTCAATCTGACCATGACCTTCACATGCTTGACGAGCATTATTGAGTAAATTGGTAATAGCGCTGATTAATGCAGATTGACTACCATAGATGTAATCGTCATTAACCTGGTTGACGAGCGTCATCGTCACTGTGCTGTTTTCTACATCATTTTGAGCAGAAAACTGTTGTTCTAATTCACTTAATAAATCACTCACTGCTACCGGTGAGGGTGATGCCATATTCCCTCTTGAGAAAGATAAAAGATCACGAATCAACTGCTCCATATGGGTGAGACTGTCTTTTACTCTTGTCGCAAAACGCTGCTTAACTTGTTCATCAGCCCCCTCTTTCAGTAAAGGTGAAAGATAGAGCATGGCAGAGGACAGAGGGGTTCTGATTTGATGAGCCAGTCTTGCTGTAACTTCACCGATGGTCGATAAACGCTGCAAATGGGAAACTTTGCTTTGCAGTGCTCGAGTATCCGTTACATCCTGTAATAAGATAATTTGTCCCGGTTCATGGCCAAGTGGATTCGTTGAGATGTGTACCAGGCGACCGTCTTTTAAGGAGACATCATGACCATCACTTGGCTTGGGATCAAAAGCCCGTTCAATGACATTTACCCAACGCTCACCTGACAAAGGTTCACCCAACAAGGAGATCGCTGCCTCATTGGCTTCCTGAATAAAGCCGGAACCATCAATCACCACCACGCCTGCGGGTAGCACAGCCAATAAACGACTATGACGATTGGCGAGTTGGTCCGCATCGGTATTAGTGGATTGTTGAATATGTTCAGCTGAGATATGGCTGACATTTGAAATAGTGCTGAGATCGATGTCTCGTGAAAAGGGTTGCGACTGATAATTCGATTGTTGAAAATCGTCACCCAGTGATAATTTCAGATTCATGTTTCTTGCTCCTACATGCACTATTGCATCGTATTAGAGCCTGAGCAATTACCATGCCCAAAACATAAAATCTTATTTATCAAATACTTAAATAGAAAACGTCAAAAGATCGACGTTGCTTCTTCGATTATTCAGTATCGCGTTGAATCCCGTATTTACGCATTTTCTCTACTAGCGTTGTTCTACGCATTTTCAGTTTATTCGCTGCATGAGCAACCACGCCCTCAGCATCATCTATGGCTTGTTTTATCAATAGATATTCAAGATTGGCAAGATGTTCTTTCAGATCAATACCATCTTCTGGCAACACCATATCTTCTGGGCCAGAAGATGAATTAACTGGGTCAGAGGATGTCTCTGGCACGGGTTTAATCTCTGGCGATGTCTCAGGTAGATTCCTTGAAGCTTCTTGCTGTGGGCCAGCGGCAATGATGCTGGTAATTTCTTCAGGTAACTCATCACCTTCTAGCTGATACTTTTCTGGAAGGTCATCAAAATCGACCGTGCCGTATGGATAGAGAATCACTAATCGTTCGACCACATTCGCTAATTCACGTACATTTCCAGGCCATGGGTAACGGCATAATGAGGTAATCGCAGCAGGGGTGAGTCGAATAGTGCCTCTGTTTTCATGTTCAATACGTTTAATCAATTCATGAATAAGCAGCGGAATATCTTCTGGTCTGTCTCTTAATGCTGGCATTTCAATAGGAAAGACATTCAGTCGGTAAAATAAATCTTCACGGAACCGACCATCAGCAATATGCTCTTCGAGGTTACGATGTGTGGCGGCAATCACGCGAACATTGGCTGTTTGTGTTTTATTACTACCTACTTTTTCATAGGTTCTTTCTTGCAATACACGTAACAGTTTGACCTGCATAGGCAGTGGCATATCGCCTATTTCATCCAGAAATAATGTGCCACCTTCAGCCATTTCAAAACGTCCTTTTCTGGCCGTTATCGCCCCAGTGAAAGCGCCTTTTTCGTGACCAAATAACTCACTTTCCAGTAACTCTCCTGGAATGGCCCCACAATTGACTGGCACAAAGGGTTTATCTCTTCTGGATGAAAAGTGATGTAAGTTACGAGCAACGACTTCTTTGCCAGTTCCTGACTCGCCCAGAATGAGCACATTGGCTTCTGAATCAGAGACCTGATCAATCATCCGCTGCACATTCTTAATGAGCCGACTATTACCTACCAGTGACCGAAATAAGTTATTGGGTGTGCTAGCTTCAGCCGCCATACCCCGATAGATGGTCGCCTGCTGTAACGCATTGCTGAGTTGAGGATATTTAATGGGGTAACGAATAGAACCGATGGTGCCTGGAAAGTCTAATGCTTCGCCAGATGGAGATTCAAGAACAAAGACGGGAACCCGTGAGTCATGATTAACCAGTTCTCGAAGTAACTGCTTAGTTTGATTTTGCCCGCCACAGTCACCCACAATGGCCATCACCACGTCATCAAGGTTTTCTACATGCTCAAACCAAAGGTCTGATTCTGAAATCACAACCGGCTGACAATTTATAAACTCAATGAGTGTGCTTAACATCTCGCATCGGTCAATATCACTTTCCACGACCAATACATTATTTACACTCATACTCACTCCATCTCTTCACTGGGTTTTGAACTGGCGATAAGCCTTGAATAACTGGAGTTAAGCATTTTCTGGCAGACATTGTCAAAATTATGACGGGTTAATTTTAAGCAAGATGTGACGTACTAGTTAGATTGGTAGGCTGCTGCCACTTTTTTGTTTTTATTAAACTGGCCTAACTCGGTTTGGATCGTTTGTCTTGCATCACGACAACGTTGTTCAACATTTTGATTTAACGTCACAATTTGTTCTATTAATGGACGCGCTTCTGACTGGTCAACATGACTATCAAGAGGAAAGATACTTTCCATTAAATCTGCTCGTAGCTTTGTCAAAGTGGAGACATCACTCCATTTGCCAGCATTCACTGCAGCACTCATGTCCTCAGTTAATCTTAATACCTGTTTTAGACGTGTTATCTCAGACATAACTAGTGAAACTCAGGGGGAATCCCGTCCCACCCAGCTTTTATTTCTTCAAGAAGTTTAGTGACTTCGTCTAATATAGCGACATCGTTACTCACATTCGCTTCGAGTAAGCGGCGAGTAATATAGTCATATAATGAATCCAGGTTCTCGGCAATTTCGCCACCTTTCTCAGCATCCAAACTGGTTTTTAAACCATCTATGATACGGATACACCAAGAAATTTGATGACCTTTTTCAGCAATTTCATTACGGGCAATACAGCCTTTTGCAGTGGCGACGCGAGCAAGCGCACCTTCCATCAGCATCTGAATAATTCGATAGGGCGAGGCATAATTTACTTCCGACTCTATGGCATTGCGGCCATAACCTTCCATCGCTTTTTTATTCACCATTACCTGCATACTCCAATCCTTAATGCCTAGGGATCATACTACTTTATTTTGAATTCAAGGCGGATAGTTGCGAAATCAAATAATTGCCTTGTGATTGTAAACTGCTGACCAAGGTATCCATGGCTGCATACTGAGCTCGTAAACGTGTTTCCGTCATTTCAAGACGTGCTTCCATCTGCTCTTTTTGCGAATCCATTCTTTTTAAACGCGAATTGAGCCCTTCTTCTCTTGAGTCAATCAGTCCATCTGTTTGTAACCAGGTATCAGCTAGAGACTCTAAACGATTAGCAAAACCTTCACCTTCAGCTGAAAACAGGTTCGCAAATGAGTTAAAGTCAGAACTTAAGACCTCATTGACTTTATCTTCATCAACCGTCATCACACCATTTTTATCAAAAGAAATGCCTGCTTCAACTAAATAACTAAAGCTCGAGCCGGTAATACTGGCTCCCGAGTTGAAGACATCTCTGACTTGGCGTTCAATTGTAAGTAGTGTGCTGTCCGCCTCTAATTGACCACTTCGCTGAGATTTAATTTCTGTCATCAACGCATTGTATGCCGAAGCAAACTCGTTTACTGACTCTAAGATAGCCTCATCATTTCTTGTGATATCGAGTGTCGAACTACCCACATCTTTTACGTTTAATGTCACTCCATCAATAGCATTGGCTATGGAGTTTGAACTACTGGTAGTCGTGAAGCCATCAATATTAACAATCGCGTCTTTTGCCGTGGAGATAGATGACAAGTTTTGTGTACCGCCAGAGCTATAAACAAAAGCCGATAGACCTGATGTATCGGTATTATTACCATCACTATCACCGCTCACAGAGACACTGATCGCGTTTTCAGTCCCGGTTTCGTTTGATGTCAGAACCAATCTGGCACCACTATCATCTGTAATGATTGATGCCGTTACGCCAGTGTTATCAGAAGCATTATTGATGGCGGTACGAATTCCTGCGAGGGTGCTATTACTGGAGTCTATCGCGACATCGAAGCTCTCACTTCCCACACTGATACTCAGTGTGCCTTCGCCAATTACTGAGTTGTAATCAGTAAATGCAGATGACGCTAACTTATCTCGACTGGCAACTTGGGTGACATTAATATTGTAGGAACCAGCCGATGCTGAACTGGTCGATGTCGCTGTGAATAAGTCTTCATCTTGTGAATTAGCTTGGAACACCTTAAAACTGGATGCACTTGCCAACGACGCCATGGCCGTTTGAAAAGAATCGAGTTTACTCTTAAATGAACCATAAGCACTGATCTGTGCGTTGATAATACTCTGCTTGCTCTCGAGTCTGTCGAGCGGTTGACGCTCAAGATCCATTAAGCCCGTAACAATGCTCTCCAGATCGAGTCCCGTTCCTACGCCTAATGATGAAATTGTCGCCATGTCAATTCTCCGCCTAAACTTAATTGCAAAATTGCAGCAAGTTTTGAGCCAATCAAGCCTTTGTTTCTAGCAATATACCGCGATACTTTTCAGCAGCATGTCTAGCTTCAAGTATCTCTTCTGAAGGGATCTGCCTGACCACTTCCTCAGTTTCTGAGTCAATTACTTTAATCACCGTATCACCACTCGTATCATCGACACTAAATTGCAGGTTACGGTTCATATTCTGCATATAATCGTTAAGTTGAGCCACCTTATCACGCAAATCGTCTGCACGTTGTTGCTGCTGGCTATTCTGTTTCTCAGCTTCTTTCTGAAGAGCTTGAGATTGAACAGATAATTCAGTAACAGTCTCAGTCTGAACAGATTGCGTAACCGGTTTAGACTGACTAGTAACATTGTTTTGCACTGATTGAAGGGCAGATTGCACTAACAGATCATTATTAGCCATTGTCTTCCTCCTAATCTAACTACTTTGTAAACGGCATAAAGCCTGGAGAGTAGTTTACCCACCAGGCCCATGCGCTTCATCCTTTTGTTATTATCCCAACAGTGATAATGCTGACTGAGGAATAACGTTCGCTTGCGATACGATGGATACACCAGCCTGTTGCAGAATTTGCGCTTTGGTTAAAGCAGCAGTTTCAGCAGCAAAGTCAGCATCAACAATACGGCTACGGGCAGCAGAAGTATTTTCTGAGAAGCTTTGTAAATTTGAGATTACAGCTTCAAAACGATTCTGAATTGAACCGAATGTTGCACGCAATGTACTAACGGTGTTGATGTCAGTATCTAATGTTCCTAAGGATGTTGATGCAGCAGTAGATGATGAAACATCAGCGGTTGTGTTGCTTAATGCAGATGCAGATACAGCTACTGTATCACCACTGTCTTGACCCACTTGAATTGAGATACTCAAGCCGCTCAAAACTGCAGTACCATTGAACTTAGTACTATTCACGATACGAGTATTTTCAGCTTCAAGCTGAGTAACCTCAGCAGATAGACCTGTACGGTCAGTTACAGTACCGTTAGCAGACTGCACGGCAATTTCACGGATACGTTGTAGGTTATTACTGATTTCAGCTAATGCACCCTCTGCTACCTGCGCAAGGGAGATACCATCAGCAGCATTACGAGCTGCTTGGTTCGCACCACGGATATCTGCTGTCATTTGCTGCGCGGTGTATAGACCAGCCGCATCATCTTTTGCACTGTTGATACGAAGACCTGAAGACAAACGCTGTAGAGATGTATTCAGTGTGCTTTGAGATTTGTTTAAGTTACGTTGTGCGTTTAATGATGCAATGTTTGTGTTAACTACTAATGCCATGAGATTTACTCCCTCATAGGGTCGAGCTAGGCTCGCTTTATACATGGCGGACAAACTATGAATTTTCTAGTTTTTACCGCCTCCGAAAACATTAGCGGCAGGGAGTGAGATTTTCTTTAAGACAATTTACAAAAAAAAAGGTCAGACTTTGCAAAAGTCTGACCCAGTTCACATTTTACTTTTTTTCAGCTTAGCCCTGAAGAAGCGATAAAGCGTTCTGTGGCAAGGTATTCGCCTGTGCGAGGATAGATGTACCCGCTTGCTGTAAAATCTGAGCGCGTGTTAGTTTTGCTGTTTCTTCAGCAAAGTCGGCATCCATAATTCGGCTACGTGCAGCACTGGTATTTTCAGCCAAACTTTGCAGGTTAGAAATAACGGCCTCAAATCTATTTTGAATAGAACCGAAGGTCGCACGCAGTTGGCTTAGGTTATTAATGTCAGTATCTAATGTTCCCAGTGCCGTTGAAGCGCCCGTTGAAGTGGAAACGTCAGCGGTGGTTGTGGTAGCAGCGGTAGCAGCCACTGTGACAGTATCCGCAGCATCGGCTCCAACCTGGAATGTCAAAGAGACGCCACCCAGGACCTGAGTACCGTTAAACTGGGTACTTGCAATAATACGGGCATTTTCTGATTCAAGCTGCGTTACCTCGGCTTGCAGACCATTTCTATCTGTGACTGTGCCGTTAGCTGACTGTACCGCTATTTCACGAATACGTTGAAGGTTGTTAGTGATTTCAGCCAAGGCCCCTTCAGCAACCTGAGCAAATGAGATGCCGTCTGCAGCATTTCTTGCCGCTTGATTAGCACCACGAATATCCGCAGTCATTTGTTCGGCAGTATATAAGCCTGCAGCATCGTCTTTGGCGCTGTTAACACGAAGACCAGAAGATAAACGTTGTAATGCAGTGTTCAAATCACCTTGCGATTTTGTTAAGTTCCGCTGCGCATTAAGCGACGCAAGGTTAGTATTTACGATTAATGGCATTTGAATTCTCCCATTTCAAATATTATTTGCCTGTAGCCACAAAGGGTTACCAGACTCGATGGGAGTAAAGCAGTTTGCGTACCAGTTTTTTAACCAGCTGCGACAAAAATCATTAACTAATTGTTTTTATTAAAATTAAACACCTTCAACCACTCATCCAAGTGTTCTTCAAGGATAAATTTTTGACATACCCAGTTTTTAAGCTGCCGACCTTGAGCGGCAATTTTCTCCGGTTCGGCTAAAGCGGCAAGGATCGTTTCTACCCACACAGCCTCATCATTTGGAATTAACGTCACAGGCGCGCCATCTTGCTGGTATGGATAGATGTCACTGGCAATCACAGGCCAGCCCATGACGCCATACTCAAGCAGACGTAAATTACTTTTCGCTTCGTTAAAAGGGTGTTCCTCTAGAGGTGCGAGAGCCAAATCTAAATCAAGATCGGCTAAAGCCTGTGGATATTGATTAAACGACACAAATTGATGGAACTCTTTGACATAAGGCCTCAGTTCAAGCGGGCACATCCCCATAAAAACCCAATCCACTTTATCTGCCAATGATTCAACAACATGAGCCATTAAAGCCAAATCGCCCGCATGCTGATTCGCCCCCGCCCAACCCACTCGGGGCTTTTGGTGAGCTTTTTTCTGTGGTAAGGATAGATTTAACCAGCGTTGTGACTCCAACCTATTAGGAATAACCGTCACATTGTCAGTATATTGACGACATAGCTCCGCTAATGGCTCGGTAGAGACGATTGTATGGTCACATAAAGCGAGTGTTTTTCTGAGCCTTGAACGCATGTCCCGAAATACTAGTTTTTTTCTGTCACTCAATTTTGGCAAGTTGGTGACCAGATCATCCAAGGAAAAAACGATATTGATTGACGTATGCTGTTTGACCCCTTTCAGAAATTCGTAGCTGATATCATTCAACATTTGCTGCACGTAGAGCACATCGGGTTTCAATCGCATCAACTCAAATAAAGTCGGCAATAAGGGCTGTTCTTTAAACTCATGAAACGGCATCCATGTGAGTTCTACATCACCTCGTTCTGCCAAAGCCTGCATTGGTGCAATCATGCGATACTGGCCAGTGCCAGAACCATTAAGAGGAAAAACAACAACCCGTGTTTTTAAATTAAACCTCGGGTCCCATTGCCGCTGGATATCTACCTCGGCGGCAAAAAAACGTGATCGCAGACTCAGGTTGTCATTATAGAAAGGATCGTGTGTAAACAAATCAGACCACTTTTCGACGATGAATTCTTCTCTGCCAGAATTGTAATCGGCCACACCATTTGACTGCTCCGCCAGCTTTTTGTCCTGAAACAAGGTCACATAAGGTGACCAGATAACGTTTTTACCTTGCTGCTGGATAGTGAGACATAAATCCATAACGGTATAGCGTGTATCAGAGAATGAATTTTCACACAGGCCACCAGCCTTGATGAATGTCTGTTTTTCAATCCCGAAACAAGCTGATGACACCGAGGAATATTGCTGAATACAATGTGCACGCTCCATATAACCAGAATCTGTAATATCCAGCCCTTGGAACATACCACTAACGTCATCAGTAATTCCGAAAACGCCACCAGCATGAATGACATGATTTTTGTCATCGAGGATTCGAGAGCCAACAATACCCACATCCTCTCTGGCCAACAATGGCATCATCTCATTTAGCCAATTGCCGTTCACAGCCATAGCAAAGCAGGACATAACAACAATATAATCACCACTAGCGATGTTCACACCATGGTTAATAGCTGCCGAGTAGTTTTTCTGCTCAAAACGCGTTGAGACAAAACGTTCCCCCCACATTTCTGACATCTCAGCATACACATCTTCGAGATCTTCGACATCACTCATGACATCTACAACGACCACTTCATAGTTAATATAGGTCGTGTTGAGCTCTAACTCTTCCAAACATCGGGCAAGGTAGGAAACATAGTTATGATGAGCAACGATAATAGAGACTTTGGGCTGATTTTTCGTACTGTAGACCGTCTGGAATCGCGGCTTGTTTTTGGGGTTCGATATTGTGGCAGAAATACCGGACCTGTTTAGATGCGCATGGCGGGTCAACCATTCATTTTCGGCCAATTGCTCTCTATTAATATCTAATGGAATTGATGTGAGCAAGACATCGGGGACATGAGAAAACGCTAATTGCTGATACTGCTCATACACCTTAAATGCCATATCTGTGGCATGAACGTAAGCAAGATTCGAATACCCACCGACCTGTTCAAAGGCTTCTCTACTGACAATAAATGAACGCCCTAAATATGAATAGGCCCTCAAATAATCAAGACTAAACTCCGGTTTGAACCAGATATCAGCTTTTGACTCATCGACTAACTCATCACTATAGATAAACTGTGCTTGTGTCTCTAAGTTAATCGTATCAGCAAAGCTCAATAAGGCATGTGGGGCTAATTTATCTCCAGGGATTAATTGCATAATCCAGTCAAGCTGAGCGGCTGTGACAACTTGCTCAATGTCTTGATTGATATTTTCCCCTGATATCTGAACCCATTCAATATTTTCTGGCACAGCGGAAAAAGCATCAGGGGCCGGAATATTACTCAGGATAGTCAAACCCCAAGCCTGATAGAGCTGTTGTTCAAGAGAGTCAATCGTATTGGAGAGAGCATGCAGCTCCCTAGGATTAACAATGAGCAGTAAATGAAAACTCGGTTGTTGTTGCCATTGGTTCACCATACGCTCGGCAAGATGTGAGACTTGTGACGCAACAAAGCTTGAGTTTGACAGCCATCTTTTTGCAGACAAAACTGGACCAAACTTTGGTATATCATGTGGCTTACAAGATACTGATGAAAGAAATTTTTGAGTCTTTTCGTACCATATTTGGTCGCTCAGTTCGATCGAAAGTGGCAGTTGTTGACTAGTCCGAATAAATTCTTCAACCCCTTCCCAACAGTACTGCAGAAAATCATCGTTTTGTTCTTCTACTATATGGATTGTCTGCTTAGCGCGCTCAATTTCTTCTTCATCAGGAAAGCTGGCAATACCATGACCAGCGATCGGATGACTTAAGTTATCTTCAAGAAGAGGGTTAGGAATCATCACCACGGGACAGCCGCAGAGTAGTGCCTCCCTTATAATCGCAGAAGGCTCATAGCAAAATAGTAACTCAGCTTTCCGTAAGACTTCGGCAAGCTCATGGTGTGTAATTTTAACGTCTTGGCAGAGACTTTTTGCATCACCAATATCTGATGTTAATTTGCCACCCTTGAGAAGATATTTATTAGCGTAAAAGTAACGCCCCTCTCGATGTTTATCGTCAGGGTTGTTTTTATTGTTAAAAATATTATTGTCAACGATAGGCACGGTCAGCAGAGGAAGAGAGCGCCCCATAGGAATATAATCACTGGTGAAAGCGTATACCAACTCACTATCAGATATGACCTCGTCACCTGCTAAAAAACCAGGCTTATTGAGCAACCACCTCACTACAAATGGTAATTGCAGTGGATTACCACTTATCACCTCAGGATAGATAACAATGGGTAGTCTATTTTGCTCAATATGTTCGTTGAGTTGCTGCTCAGTTAGTAAGGGGGTTCTTAAATTATTTTCAGTTTCGATATGCCCGACAAGGAATGCCTCGGCACCTTTTACGTTAAGTGCATGACATAAGTAATAAAGTGCACGCATGCCTGCCGACTTCTGACTAAATCCCATATCACCGACATAAATATAGTAGGGTTGTGAGGTAGTTTTGAAGAAGCTCAGCCTTGAGACGTCTGTCTCGTGCTTAATTTTAATATTGTTCCAAAGTGATTTAAGCACTTTATGGTAAGCACGCCATGGGCCCTCAGGCTCGGAATTTTCTATGAATTTGTCGAGGTGACTTCTGCTGTAGAAAATTTGGCTCTGAGTGAATTCAAGATGCGTACTATCACTGATCAGATAAAAGTTGCTTTTTTCTGACTCTAAAGCCTCTACTTTAGAATCACTTGAGAAAAAGTCACACAGCTCAAACCACTCTAAAGCTCTGGTTGTGACAACACTTCTTTGACAAACACGAGTAAAAAGTTCTGATAGGAATAGTGATGGACTTTTACTCTCCAAATTATCAGCAATTAATGGCAAGCTTGACTCAAGCTCTGGTACAAACTCATCTCGAAGTATGGCAAACAAGTCTGAAGTACCAATTATCAACCTCGGTGAATATAGTTTTTCGCCCGTTTTCACCTTACTTTCTGCATAACGAGATAAGATTAAGCGATTACCCTGCTGACTTTCTAAAAGAATAGAGGCACTATCAGTTGCAACCAACATGTGGGGAGAAGCAAGAATAACAATATCGTCATCAAAACTATCTTTCAGTATAGATAATGGCCAATAGTCGCCAAATACCTCGTAATTCTGTGGCGGTACAATCTTTACTTCAATTGAATAAAGTTGTTCTAAATGATGAAGATATAATTGCTGCTGCTTTGATATATCTTTAAGCGTATAGAGTGTAAGGGAGATATTTTCTGGGTTAATACCACAGTTAGCCCGCCATGATTCAAAAAAACAATGTATAGCGACTAAAAATGAAGGATGATTGGCTAAATAAGTAATAACTCTTATTTTTGTCCCATTCATTGTTGGTGCCTATTAGATTCAGGAATGTATAGACTGTATGGCATTTTAACTTCAGACGAAAGATAGCCGTACATTTTCCTCACGGCCATTGCATTCACATCTATCTTCTCTGCTAATACCTCATCAACCAAGGCTTTATGCTTGTTTGCTGTGTTTCTCTGAACATCTTTCACGGCATACTCATAAGGCGCCAACTCACAAAAATCATCGATTTTTTTTAACATCTCATTTGGATTTTCAATTAAGTCTTCATATCGAATAGTCAAGAGTTGACTAGGGCACACCTTCATCTCATTTGGAATTGCTTTATTCACCTTGCACCAATAATCAATAAAAACAGCACCATCCCCACCCGGATAGATATGTGGATGTTTATCTAGAAGCTCCCTTGCAGTTTTATCTTCTGGCCGAGGCATTAACCAAAAACATGGATTCTCTTCATCAGGAGGAAGATACAACAACACACTATTAATGGCATTCATGATAGCTTTCCAACTAGCTACCACAGCAGGACAATCCCGAATTATGTGGATAATTTTTGCATCTGGAAATATCTTGAGAAGGTAATGTAGTTTGTTAGAGAGATGAGGTTGTTTATTAATTACCCGTAGCGAGGTATCACCATTTAGAACCGAATTAAAATAGTACTGATGCATACGAGAGATTGTCTTATCAGTAACATCATTATCTGACATAGGTAAACACACCTGAAACCCGTTAATTCCAGTTCCAAACTGTGGTGCTGTGTGGTTGCCAATACCTGCCATGACACAATTCCCATGCTCCACCCACCCCAGATGGTCTTCACCATCAGGATATCCCATAGTCTTAACTAAACTTGGATGTTGTCCTAATAAATCAAACAGCAGCCCTGTCCCTGAGCGACCACACCCTATGATAAAAACTGGCTTTTTTATTTGAATTTTATTCATTGAGTTTTTGTTTCAGTTCATGCAAACCTAGGCTAGCAATGGCTTGTTTAATGCCATTTTCAATATCCATTATCATTATTGAAGGATCATTATGTTTATTTGCAAGCAGTGATGATTTCTTGCGCGCCTCTTCATAATATGTGTGGTCACTGTATAACTGACATGCAATTTGTAGGTATTCATTATGTGAACTGGCTAGCGTCGTCAAATCTCTCTGTTCCTTTAACAGCTCATCCCACTCACCTGCAAGCATTGATACGACAGGTATGCCATAAGACATCATTTCTCGACAAGCCAACCCTCCCACGAACGGAAAGGTGTCAAGAAAAACCTTTACTCTGTCTTTATAGCATTGCAACTCAACCATCTGATTTATAAACGTTACACGTGCAGAAAAGGTAGATTCAGACAACCAGTTAGCAATTAAATCACTATTTCCACTACCCACAATAAGCAGCTTGGCCTCAGGCAACGTCTCCATTAACTCACTCAGAATGTGTAATAACTCACTATTCACTTTCACGAGGCGAGTAAACAAACCAAAACTAAATTCGAAATCATCTGAAATATCAATGCATGCATCTTTAATGTTTGGAAAAACCTGATCTGTAATAGCAATCCGAACACTGCTCGCGCGATTTCTTGGAATATCAAATCCTGACTGAAATGACTTTCCTGGTAATAACACCCAATCTAACTCGGGGATATTCCAATGCGGATATCCCGGATCAAGATACATTTGCAGCCTAGCCACTCTTTGGCTGTACAACCAAGTAGCAACTGGCGAAGCTACATCAGAAATAATGACATCAGGATTGGCCTCACCCAAAACGTGTTTCAGCTCATCCAGCCTTTTATAACTGATTTCTTGTGGAATGACTCTTACCCTAACTCCAGCATCGACTAATTCATCGATATAACGTTGCTCAGCCCATTGAACACAAAAACAAGTAATATTAAAGACACTTTGCTGGTTATGATTGATGATCAAATCTTTCATCATTGGCCCTAGGGCATTGCCCCTGTTCATATCAGCATAATGAACCATATAGACAATATTTAAATTCTCTACTTGGTTTTGATGATGTGAGCTCGTGTTTATTTTTGACCCGCTTTGTGTTTGCTTGAGATAGTGATAGAAAGGCTGAACACCAGCTCTGTTGTATCCACGCATATCGAACAAACTAACAGCGCCGACCCAATTCAGGCCATGAATGGCCTCTAGGAGTCTGCATGCATCAGATAAATTAAGCTCTGGTAAGGAAAAAAGTCGCTGAGCATGATATTCAACCAAACTTTTTACTACTACAGCATTATTTAAACCATGATTTACCACTGCTTGGAAGCTATCAAAAAGCCAATTTACCTGCTCATGTAAAGTGATCTCATCAAATGAATGTTCTGACAGCAACTTCACAATGATATTTTTAAGCTCAGGATGATTTTGTTCAAACAAAACTTTCCGTGCTTGTTCAGTGAGTTGAATATCATTGGAGTTCATTAAAGTGCTCTCGTGTTCCAACGTTCTTGTTTTCAGGGAATGATAATCTGATTTGGCGACAGACTGGATATAAAGTCTCGCGCGCCAGGGCCTTGATTCGCAATCAGATCTATTATTGATAAGCCTGCATCATAACCATCCCAAAGTTGTCTGTACTCTGGGTAATCATAAGATTTGTACTCTAAGCTAACCCCATTTTCTCTAAACATGCTTTTCTTTAGATAATCATCAGCTGATGCACCACTCAGATAAGTGCAGCCGTTAACTTTTTTTAGTATTTCAATCAAACGTTCTGTTTTTTTTCCAGTGACTTGCAACTCAGAAGACATAATCATTGGCGTCGTAATATTTAGGTAATGACAAATTTGCTTAATGAGAAAAATATTCAGCCCACTAATTGTGTTAAATTCACGTGTATTAATGGTAGACATTATGTCTATGACGTCGCTTAGATAGGGAGCGCCTCGATAGTTTGCTTGTATTTGAGCAAGGTGTTTCTTTGGCCAAGCTCTTGAGTAATCAATCTCCGTATTCAAAATCAGCTGTTCTACTTTGGAGTAGTGCACTGGTACTGTAAGCCAGTTCATCCCTTTTTGAGTTTTTATTCTATTCCTATTTCTCCAATCTCCCTTTGTGTATTGCAAATCATCATGAAAAATAAATAGGTCAACAGAATTAATAAAATCAAAATAACCACGCCAAGGGATGTAACAAGACTGAATGATGCCAACCCTCAAGAGTTAATCCTCCAGCTGTCTTACAAGTGAAGCAGGATTCCCTGCAAAAAAGCTCATTGATGGCACATCTTTTGTAACAACACTTCCAGCACCTATGACAGCCCCATCCCCAATATTAACTCCTTTGAGTATTGTCACACCTGCCCCAATCCAGACATCATTACCAATATTGACAGGACGACGTTTCACCTCATTAGCATCAGTTTTTTCACCATTCAACTGGCTTCGCCGTACGCTTGGAGATAATGAATGAAGATCAGTATCTGTAATCCATGTCGCTGGTCCTATTTGAACATAGTCACCAATAACAACGCTTTCATAAGCCGTTATACAACAGCCGTTCAGATCACATGAGTCACCGATTTGTATAATTGCATTTCTTCCTAATGCAAACTTTACTGGATGGGAAATAGGCACAAAGGCGGCATTGTTATCAGAGTTAAGAACGGTATTGATACCGATCATCAAAGTAGAGGCATACGGATTAACTATTGTGGGCATCATTCCTCTGACAACAGCACTCTCCTTCACTGTTGCATAGTTATCTAAAAAATAAGCTTTTTCACTGTCAGATAACTGAGAGTTGATCAGGTCTTGTCGATTTTTCATTTTCAACTTCAACGCTTTCTAGCAACAAATAACTTTCTAGTTAGTTGTTGATATACATCGTACTGATTACTTTCTATTATTTTTTCACGTATCGCTTTATCTACACCATCATAACTAGAAAAAGCATCATCAAAACATAACCATCCGCCACTCACCAGTCTCGTTTCAATAAGACTAATATCGGAACAAACCGATTCGTAACTATGATCCCCATCAATAAAAGCCATACGAACTTTAAATTCAGGCGATACAGACTCCAGAAAAGTGGTCAGATTTCCTTTATGTGGAGAAATATAATTACCCAATCCGCAATGCCTTGTGTTGTGGCGAAATATCTCTTCACTTTCTTCATGAATCTCATAAACAGGCAAGACTTCTTGATGGAAAGGTTCAGCCCAAACAGTCTGGTCCTGGTATGCCTCTATGAGCTTTTCCTTAACCTGAACTTTGAATGAGTAGCTACCATCAACGTTTTTATACCAATCTCTTTTTGCTGGAAAAAGATCAACGCAATGCAAGTGAGCATTCTTTAGTTGCTTGATAGCAAATCCAATCGCAATTGCAGATCTACCACACCATGAACCCACTTCAATAATATCGCCGTCTAGGTGAGCCGTTGCTAACGTCAAGTTAAATAAACTCATCAGTTGTTCTTGTGAAGTCCAGCCAGGGATAAGTTCTACAGCATCCGAAATTTGATCACTTGCTGAAACCGTCAACTGCCAATCATGCCTCATGATTGAAACTCCGTAATCATGTCTGCATAGCTAAGACCTTCATGAGGCCAACGTGTTGAAGCCCAATCAGGACAATTTCCACAAAACGAATGTCTAGAATATTCATTATTTAAATGGGCTTGTCTTAGCGCCTTATAGAAGTCACTTTGCCAGACTTCATTAATGGATGTATCTCGATAATCTTGTATCGTTGAACCATGCACCCAATCAGAGGGGCAAAAAGCAAGTTCTCCTTTTGCGTTAACGACAATTCGCTCCCATGGATACAAACAGGGTTTTCGTGGCTTATCTAATTGAATTTCTCGACGTTGTGTTGCAAGCTCTCCTAACGCGCCTGAACAAGAATGCATCCTTCTTATGACAACCCTATCAATGCCGGCGTCATACCAGAATTTCTCAAAATCAGATACTTCATCGGCGTTGTTGGGCTGTTCGACAAAGCTGACTACAACCTTTGTTTGTGATTTTGACTCCTTGACCCATTTTAATAGTCTCAACACGTTATCCCGTGTCACATTTAAATCACCGTTAACCCTGATAGCTTTATAAGTTTCTTCTCTATATGCATCAATACTGATATCTATCATGTGTACACCCGCATCGAGAAGCCTCTGCGTGCGTTTTTCATTCATTATGGTTCCATTGGTCGTTAGCGTGACATAAACCCCTGAATGTTTTACGGCAGACTCAATCATGTCATACCCTTGAGGATGAACTAAAGGCTCGCCATTACTGGCATACCGGATATATTGAGTGCTGCCTTTACCATAATGTTTGACTTCATCAATCATTTTTTCATTAAGTTCGACATCTAGGAATCGTCCGGCATAGTGTGCTGAATTTTTAAAGCTGGGATGCGGGCAGTGTACGCAAGCGAGGTTACACACTTCGGTAATGTCCATCAGAATCTGTGAGGGAAATACTGATGATAAGCGTCCGCCAAAGCCATATTCGGTGTTTAAATTCTCAACACTCATCTTATGTATTCTTTCTATTTAGGATGGAATCGAGAGTACCGACGACATAATCTATATCCTCAAATGTCATGCGAGCACTCATTGGTAGTGTCATGATTTCCTCAGATAATCTCATAGTAACAGGTAAAGATTCTTTCATTTGGGAGTAGAGAGGCTGAATATGCAAAGGTAAATAATGGATGCTGACCCCCACGTTCGCCTCTCTTAAATATTTAAACAGTTCATCTCGTGTCAGTCGGAATTGTTTCTGACAAAAACGCACCACAAATAAATGAACTGCGTGTTTATCACTAAATACATCTCGCTGAAAAGCTACCTCAATACCAGCTTGGTCCAAACATTTTTTGTAATAGCGTGCCAAGTTATGACGATGGCTTGTCATCTCTTTCAGACGACTCAATTGAACCCTGCCAATCGCGGCCTGTAGATCTGTGTAGTTCATCTTATAACCAAGCTCTGTCAGAAGCTCTGTTTTCTGTAAAGAAGGAGAAGAATACCTAGACCATGCATTAGAGCCCATACCACTCATCCTAAGTCTTCTGAGCTTTTCAGCAACGTTGTCATCATTGAGCGCAATGGCTCCACCATCAGCTGTAGATAGGTTTTTGTTCGCGTAAAAGCTAAAACAGGTTAAATTTCCTGATGATCCCACATAATCATTTCCACTGTATCGAGCTCCCATAGCATGAGCTGCATCCTCTATAATGAGGATGGATTCGGGAAGAAACTGGCGAAGTTTCACAACATCCGTGGCCAACCCACCATAATGTACAATGATAACGGCACGTGTTTTGGGAGTGACCTTAGCAAGAATAGATTCGGCTGTAACTGACATGGTTTCGATATCAACATCACAGAAAACTGCTTTAGCCCCCAAATACATCACAGAATTTGCGGTAGCACACCAAGTCAGACTGGGGACAATTACCTCATCTCCCTCTCCAACCCCACCAATCAACAGTGATAAAAATAATGCTGATGTGCAAGAGTTGACGGATACAACATGCTTAACACCAAGATAGCTTGCAAGCTCTTTCTCAAACTCTAAAGTCTCATTTCCCATTCCAACCCAACCTGTTCGCATCACTCTAGCTACAGCATCAATTTCATGTTCCGTGAAATCAGGGGTACCAAATGCTAAGTAAGGTCTATTGTTCTCCATATTTGACAGATTAAACTCAGATGGCTGACGCATTTTTACGAAGGAATAGTTGTTCAACATGACAGTGCTCATGTGAAGCTGCTGAAAAAAATGGCCAACGTGAAGGTTGTCTAGCTAGCAACTGAAAGTCTTTTAGCTCTGGAAAACAATCGATTGGGTAATAAGTATAGGCTTGACCATTATTAATGAGGTTTTCATGATAAAAATAGCTTTTAGTTGTTCTCTGAATTTGTTTGAGATATTCATTTATCGTTTCAAAGCTCATCTCAGATAAGCTAATAGTGTTGATGAAGCAATCGATCGATAGGTCCGGTAACTGAGGTAAACAAAAGTGTGGTAACAGGACAATATCAAATTCAGCGATCAAGTCTCTTAAATCTTCCTCTCCAGTGTAATAATGCGTTTTCAACTCAGGGTAAATGATGGATAGGTAATATGAAGAAATGAGCAAGTTTTCAGGCAAATCAAAATTTACGTAACAGCATGACTGACTGAATTTCTTTAAATAATAGGCAAGCCCACCATAGCCAGCACCAATTTCAGCAATCACAGGTCTAGCGAGTTCACCTACTAACTGACTAATGTAGCGACCTCGGTAATGGTTGAGAAAATTATTTGGGTGGACAAGAGAGTCTTCAATAAGATGACCGTATGGATTGCCGACTTTCGGCGAATCTAGCTCCTTAATGGGTGCCTCGCCCAAACTATATGCCCAAATATTAAATAAACTTCTGAAACCAGCTGACATATCAGGATGTTTCACATAATCATCGAACCCATGTTTGCCACCAAAAATACCTGTGCTCAAATCATTACGAAAAAAATTAGCTAACAATGGTGCCAAATTAGACTTATTTTCTTTGAGAGAACGATAGAATTCTGGTCGCGTATTTTTTAGGAACTGCTCCCAATTTTGACCTGTTTGATAAGGTGCGGATACATCTTTTGCATTTTCCTTTGCTAACTCATAAGCCTTTAACAAATCGGAAATGAGTGAATAGTGACTTTTAGTTTCCATTGTGACATGTGAGTAGTCATCTGAAATGACGTCGCCAAGCTCAAATGTCTCAATCCAACTGTCTAAAGTTTGTGTTTTGGCTTCGAAGTTATCATGGCGATAATTCAAGCAACGTCCACCTTGAAGATCTTCTCTTTTTAAATGACTGAAGATCAGAATATTTTCTCGCTTAATACCTAGCGCGACTAATTGCTCTGTCATTTTTTCATGATGCTTTTCACTAGCAATTAATATTCTGTCGTAATTTTTTTCAAGTACCTCCTGTGGAGGGAGAATTTCAAGACCCAGACGTTTTTTGTACCATTTGGACTGGTCGTTATCGATGTAACATAGAATCTTAAAACCTAATTGAATCGACTGATATTCAATTCTTACAGAACAGGCTCCAGCTCCAAATACGACATACTTCATTCTCTAAATTCCTAATTTATCTTCTGTGAATATCAGGAGCCTCATTATCAAATTTTTTAGATAATGCATTGATCCATTTTGTGTCAGACTTACAATAAAAGGTATGATTTTCACCTGGCTCTATAACAAACAAATCTTTGGGTTTAAAAGGGTATTCTGTCACTAGCCCGAACTCATCTTGTATGTGTATTTCACCCTCACCTTCAATAATGAAGAAAAATTCTCTCGTGAGTTTATGATAGTGATTGCCTCGAGATAAACCAGACTTGGTCTCTAGGTAATTGAATTCTTCCCAATTACCTTCATTCAGTAGCCCAAGTAATATACCCCGCTCATCTTCAAAGGTTTGATACGGCGATAGAATTTTCATCGAGTACCTCCAGTGAGTTCAGGTACGCATGATGTGTGCCAACGGTGACATCAAGTGACTCACAGGTCATGGTATTTTCTAACGACAAATCACCGAATAAAAATGGCACTTCACCATGCAGTCGACTGGCTTGAAGAATTAATTCATCATCAAAACCAGCACTTCTGGCAAATAACTTAGCAAAGAAAAATCGCGATATTCTCTGTCCACAGACGTGATAGACCCGATTAGATAATTTTGGCGTCATCACGAGTTTATCTAGAACGTTCAAGAAATCTTTATAAAAAGTAGGTGAGTAGAAGGCATCATCGAAACAGTCGACCGCTTTACCGCTTTGTAACTGCTCCCGGAGAAATCTCAAGAAGGTCGCTTCTCCATCATAAAGTGCACTTAGTCTTAAGACATAAAATTGGTCGCTCAAGATTAAACCATTCAGTTCAGCTGAGGCCTTTGTTTTCCCATAAACTGTT
This sequence comes from Methylophaga sp., assembly GCA_002706095.1. Lineage (GTDB taxonomy): Bacteria > Pseudomonadota > Gammaproteobacteria > Nitrosococcales > Methylophagaceae > Methylophaga > Methylophaga marina. The sequence continues at coordinate 61,174 of PAJP01000022.1, forward strand.
AGAGGAGAAATAGGATCAGTTTCTCTGTATCCACCTCGGTCACCTGAAAACACATAGTCACTTGAAATATAGATTATTTTTGCATCAGGAAAGGCTTTTATAAGATTGAGCGTTGTTTGTACATTCGCCTGATAAGCCAGACTAGGATCACGCTCACATCGCTGTATATTCTTATCACCCGCCGCGTGAATAATCACATCTGGAGAGACTGTTTGTGTCAGCTCAACAACTGCATGTTCATCAGACAAATCACAAGCGGCTATATTTTGGTCAATATCACCATGCTGACTAACACCTAAAATCTGCCATTCGCTATCAAATGCCGTTTTAATGTGTTGGCCGACATAACCTGTGGCACCCGTTAACAGAATACTCATAGCCCCATTGTGCTCCATACAGGGTGAGCTAGATCGTATAACGGTAGGATGCATACCTTTCCTTCTAAGTAGTTTATATCCTGATAAATACTTGGTCCTGAAGCACCTGCTGTCAAAATGAGGATATCCATCTCAACCTGCTCTAACTCAGTCATTGCAAAGACAGGAAGCCCCATAAACTCACTCGATTTTAGAGAACGGTCCACAATGCCAATAATTTGTAGATTAGGTGTGATGTTACTGATGAGATCGAGTGTTGTCTGCCCCATTCCAGAGATACCATAAATGACCACTCTCATCTTTTGTTCGGCAAAAACAGGGAGCAATCTTCTCAACCTTTTTACGTACTCAAAGTTATCAATGTAGGGAAATGCAGAACTCAAATATTCAGGCACTGAAATTACAGCCTCGGTGACGATACGCCCTGTTGGTATGGTAGCCAGCTCTTCTTGACTGCTTGTATCAAAGAAATAATCTAGGAATGATGCAAGTTTATTCCCAGGCACAATATAGTTGATCAGCAAATGTATCTTGGCATTTTTCTTGATTCCAAGAAGGATTGTGGTCTTCTCATCACCCAGAAGAGGAAAGAGAATTTCATCGTCGACAGCACCATCAAGCAAGGTAGAGTGCTTCTCAACCAGTTTTGGTTGAAGCGGGTTGTATGTGAGATTACCTTCAAAATCAATATAGCTACTGACCTCGAGTATTTGATCAGGAAACCGCTTTAAAAAAGGACTTAATGTAGAGTAGGAAACAATGAGCTTGTCGAACCTGCCGGCTTGAATATGAATCCACTGGTCATCTCTAAAATGAACTGTCTTATCTTTAATTTGCTGGTGAAATGTCTGCAATGCTTGCTGTGAGGTAATCGAGATAACTTCAACGTCAGGTAATGATGGTGAAGTTTGCTTCTCTAATGGGTAAAGCTTCTCCATTGTGTCAAAGAGCATGCCCACACGATGATCCAGGGTATGTTCAGCCAAACTCCGCTGATAAGCCGCATCGGCTATCTGTTCTCGTTCGTTATTATTTTCGAGGAAATATTCTACTTTGGAGAATAAAGCTTCATCATTATCATAGAAAACGATTTCTTTATCCGGCTCATAAAGCTCTGCCAGTTCCGAATTAGTATTGGTAATTTGGAAAGCTCCACAGCCAGGCACTTCGAAGTGACGAAGTTTTGTTTGAACAGCATCAGTTCCATCCGATGACCAAGCAGGATTAAAAACAATCTTTGTTGAATTAAGAATCTTAACCATCTCTACCTGCGATGGCACACCACCAGCATACTCGGACAGCGTTGGATGTTTATCCCATCCATAGCCGAATATTTTAAAAAGCCAACCACGGGACTTTGCAAGCGTTGCTAATTCTTCAAGAATTTTTTCTCTTTGCTGTCCATCCTCTAAATAGGATTTGTCATCAAGCTCATTCACTTTATGTTTACCGAAAAAGACGATATCAATCGATTTCGGAACATCATCCAAGCGATAACATTGACGTTGATTGTAGCCCCATGGCAGGTATATCACCCTATCTGCCCAGCCACTTTGCTTCCTTCTCTCTACACCACGAGATGAGTGAGAAGCAATTACATCATAATGATGATCAAACTGTGTGTTTCTTTGGTACCAAACCTCTGGCTCATCATCTGGAAGAAAGGTAACGATCTTGATACCTGCTGAACGTATCTTTTCAAAAAACGTATCTGGGTAATCAGCAAAAATCCAATCATGATAGAAGAATATGTAGTCAATATGCTCACGACGAACCAAGTCGTATATATAGGCACAATGAAAACTCTCAGGCTGAGTCGAGTAACGTTCTTTGTTTACCAACAACGGTGCAGCATTGACACAAATAACTTGCTCACCCAATACTGCCTGAAGTGCATCAAACCAATTTTCTCGTATATATGGAACCCATAATGCTCCAATTGCCAATACCCTCATGAGTTATACGAAAAAATCTGACCACGCCGGCTCACACCAGCGGTAATGTTGCCTGCCAAGTATGAAGCGACACTCTCTACCTCTTGATACCCATCTCGATTCTCAAATGTGTATGGAATAAAAGCACCTTTAAAATTGATATCATTTTTCAGCACGTCCAACTCAGGTTTAAGCATGTCGCTAAGAAAATGACTATTGCCGGAGAAAGCATGAATCTTATCTTCTGATAGCACGGGAGAGAATTCATCTTTAAATCGAACAGGTGTTAAGACATGTACATCCAGACCTAACTTCGCAAGAGAGGTAATAATCCAACGAGTAAGATGAACACGTGAGGATTGCATAACAACGACGCTATCGCCCTTGTTTAGATGACTTAGTGTTTGTTTCAGTTTTATGGTGACTTCTTCTGCCGGAAACGCTCTCTCTACCTGGGCTTGGTCGAAACGACGATATGCCTCTTTGACATAAGCCTCAAGCTCTTCTGCAGTGAAGTTTTCTGTTCTCGACACTGCTACCGTTGATCCATTGTAATCATCCCAGTCTTTGGAAACGATCCAACCTTTTTCATCGTATAAACGATACATTTCTGTCCCAGGGAATGGCGTAGCAATAGAGAATTGAACAGTATCAGCCGGCAAGCCACAGGCCATATCGATTGTATTCTCAATGGTTTCAGCTGTATCACTAGGTAAACCAAATGTGAACGTGAGATGTACGCGAATACCCAGCTCTGATGTCAGCTTGATCATCTCAATATTTTTTTCGGCATTCATCCGTTTATCAATTTCATCTAGGATTCCCTGCTCGGCTGACTCTACACCATATTTAATACTGAATAATCCAGCATCTTTTAGTGCTTCCAATGTCTGCCTATCCATCAAATCGGCTCTACCCATCGTTGACCATGGAATGCGATTACCAATACCAGAAGACTTCATCTTAGCGGCTAACTCAAGTACAAACTTTTTATTGATATTTACCGTGTCGTCATCGATATAAATACTCTTGTAAGGCACTTTTTCTAGGTTAGCTTTAATTTCCTCGATGACATCATCCGTCGTACGCATGCGATAACGAGGACTACGGAATAACATCTGCGGCCACGCGCAAAAAATACAGCCGTAAGGACATCCACGTGTAGCCATTAACTGCAATTGAGGACGCTCAAGTCCACAGACACCATCAAAATAGTTCAGGTTTGGTAAACCCTCACGTTCAGCCCAAGGCATGGTAGAAAGGTCTGGCAATCTGCCATACTCATTCTTTTTCACCTGGCTTACTTCGATAGTCTCAGACACGTCTTGTTCTGATTCTTTTTCAGCTTCATTTCGATATATTTTTCCATTATCCCTATAGATCAACGCAGGAATATCTTCCAATGAGCGGCCATCTCTGAGCGCGCATAAAAGCTGGATTACGGTTGTTTCGTATTCACCATAGATGGTGAAATCAATAACCGGGTTTTGCTCTAAAAACGTTTCATCTTCAAACTCGGTATGAAGTCCTGTAAACGCTACTTTCACATCAGGAAGCAGTGCCTTAATTTGACTCACGATCTTAAGATCGGTTTTTACAGTCGGGGTTGAGCTCTCGATAACAATGAAATCAGGTCGGCTTTCTTTGATGAACTGATAGAAACTATCAAATGTTTCACCCATTGAAAGTGAATCACGAATAACCGTCTCAAACCCTTCTCGCTTGGCATAGGCTGCGCCAGTAGCTAGCCAGACAGGGAAGGGTAAATAGCCTCCGATATGTTCCTGAATGATGCCATCTACCACTGTGTGCGAATGCACTTGAAAAGTATGTGGCCAGCGGGAACCAGCTCTTACGCCTCGCCAGCCAGGCGTCTCTGGTGTGGCTTCTTTGTACCATGGAGGATTCGAAAATAATACTTTCATAGCCATTGCCTTTCGTAGTGCAGCAAAATACGTGTTTTACTGTTTATTATTATCAGAGTTAATGTTGTTTTCATTCCAGCACAGTGATGCCAGAAGCCCAATATTCCGCCGCCTGATTAAAATGAGGTCGCTTATTAAACGTTAGGTTATAACCATACGCTTCAAAATGATAATTCGCTTTGGGATTATCCGTCTCCATACCCGCTAACCATAGTAAAGGAGGATAACCATCTTTCCTGAACAATAACTCTGGCAACGAAATAAAAGCTGCTGTTGTGTCATAGGCTCCAGACAATAGAAAATTCTCAGGAAATAATTCGATCTGCTGCCTCGCGGCTTCAACAGAAAAGCCTAAAAAGCAAGGAAAATACATCCCTACAACTGCAGATTCTCTTACCTTGTTAAGTAAATACTGCTGTCGTCCAGATGCAGCGGGTACGAGTTTAGCCACTAAAGACTCTTCAACATGATTAGTAAAGTCAGAGTCGGGAAAGTTATCTGCATAAAGCTGGGCTATGGCTGGCAAAAAACGCTGTTCCAGTTCTTGCCCAATATCATTCTGATGAATCTGAGGAAGAATAAAAGGAATCGCTGGCCCTTGTAATATGTTTTCCATGCTCGAATGCTTAGCAATAGAGGCTTTGATAGCTTTTACTTTATGTTCAAAGGATGAAAATGCCAACACCTTTTCAATATCAAAAACGCTCTGATGTCGAGAATATATCTGCTGTAAATCAATATCCGGTGTATCCAAGATAAAGTAGCGTCTTGTTTTTTGATGGGCTTGACCTTGTATGCTGCCAGGAATACATCGACCATGAATATCGAAGCATTCTTCGGTATCTGAAAGCTGTGGTGAAAATTGAGAATTCAATATGGTCATTACTTATTCCGATTAGACTAACGTCTTTATTTGCTACTAATTCTAAGCAAACTTCATACCTATGGTCGTAAGAGTCTGATTAAACAGACAAGATAAATTAATCAAACAATGAGTCTTTATCTGAAAAGCCTTCCCCCCAAGGAAGTGGCAAAAATTTGGCGTTGGCTGTTTTTTCTGTGTGAATACGAATAAATTTTTCATCCTCACCAATAAGACAATCAGGGCGATGAGGGCCAAGCCATGGGTTTCGCATACCTCGATCCAAAATATCTTTTAATGGCGTCTCTTTTAAATTACCTATGGAAAAATCAATGTAAGGGCAAGGTGTAATCTCACCCGTTGATGTAACCGTTATTATGCCTTTTACCGTGATGCAGCCTTTATATGAGCCATATGAGGGTGTCATGTGGGTGAACACAGAATATTTTTTCTCGAGCTCTCTTATACGATCAGCATCTTCTTTAGTGATGACAAACTCAGGATGTTCTGTACACGACCCCGTTGGCTTCGCATACGACACATATAAACCCACACCTTTTTCTGTACAGAACTCACACAAATCAATAAATTCTTGTGTGTGAGCACGACCTTTAATGAGTACGGTTGATAATAGCAAGTTCAGGCCGGCATTCAATGAGGCATCAATTGCCCGCATCACTCGCTTGTATGAGCCTTTTTTATTTCTGAATGAATCGTGCTCTTCTTCTATAAAACTATCGAGTGAGAGTTGAATTTTCTCTACACCAATAGACTTGAGGTGTTCGGCTTTTGCATCATCTAAAAACCAGCCATTTGTATCTAAGATGACATAATGTTTATCCGGATCTATCGCTTCAACCACTTCATCCAGGTCACGCATCACTAAAGGTTCGCCACCAGTGATAACGAAACGAGCTAAACCTAATTCATCGGCTTGTTTTGATAAATTTCTAATAAACGCTAAATCAATTTTTTCACGCTCATCCTGGACATGAAGCACTTTTTCTAAATGTCTATCCATATAGTACTCAGCAGAGCAATGTGAGCATTGGAAATTACACAAGTAACTTTTTTCCAGCCTGATGATGGGACTTATTTCTCCCCGTTCTTCCATATTTTTGATATTCGCCAGTTTGTCTGCAATGTAGGGCTTTCTTGCTCGAAGATCACTCCTTTTCGCTTGTTCAGCTGGTGTAAGCATATTTTCTTCTCGGTATTGGAGTTGATTGATTAGAAATAATCATTGAATACAAATCATATCGACTAGATTTATCTTAACATTAATTCAATAATGAAATTGACGAGGGTCAATCTCATCTTGGTGCGCTTGATACCACTGCAAAAGTGAGCTCAATGAAGTTTGTATTGGTGTTAATTTTAGATCCGGTATTTCTTTTAATAGAAGACTATTGTCACCACTATACTCATGACGAATCTGTTGATTATGGATAACAACATCAATTTCTTCTGATGAATACAATTTAGCTACGCTAGCTGCTAGCTCAGTGTATTCGTAAGCCATTCCAGAACATACATTGTATACAGAGTGTTGTGGCTGATAGTCAACAAACCACTGAACAACTTTGATTAAGTCTTTGATGTAAAGAAAATCTACTTTTGCATTTTGCTGCACGGTAATAGATTGTTTTTTTAATGCGTGACAACAAATATTTGAAAGAAACCGATAACGCCAGTCGTCTAACTCACCAAACACACCAAATAACCGCAAGTTGATAATATTGTTTTTTGATTCAGCTATTTTGGTCATTAAGTACTTTGAATAACCATATTGGTCCTGAGGCACATGTTTATCAAAAAACGTCTCACGCATTTTTGGTATCCAGTGAGGACGACTAAACTCGGCACCAGAACCGAAGTAAAGCAGCTTGCCATAATCATGCTCACAGCGAACAAGATTTGTGAACATCCTCATGTTGTATTCGAGAACCATCGAAGGGGCCTTTTTTGAACCCTTAGGTGCGGCATCATAGGTAGCAGTGTGGATAATGACATCAAAATGATGATGTCGAAGAAATTCTGAAACATGATTCACGTTGAGTAAGTCCAGCTCACTCCTAGAGCAGACTGTTAAATCGTATTTTTCTACAAATTCACGAGCAAGACTTCTAGCAATAAAACCATTGCCGCCAGTAATTAAAACTTTCTTCAAAATTCGCTTTCTCGACTTCCCGCTCAGTCCACTTCAAGTAAAGAATTAAGTGCATTTACTTGCGACAGACAAACCCCGTCATAATCTGACCAATCACCATATCCCCATGCCACGGCAACGAAGTCAACCTGATTTGACAAGGCTGCGATCTGATCATCTGTACGATCACCGATATAAAGAGCTTGGGAAGGATCTACCTCGAACTCGTGCAACATATTTGATAACAAATTGGTTTTACTCTGCTGCCCTGTGGGTAACATATCAACACATTGTATCGATTCAAACAGACTCTTCCAGTTAAGTTCGTTTATCACACTAAAGGTCGGCTCTGTTCGCTTATTAGTGGCTATAAATAGTTGTTTATCACTGGCTTTCAATTGATTTAAAACATCCTCAATACCAGAATAAGCAAGCGTCTCTTTTTCAACTATAGCGTCATACCTTTCCTTAAAGCACTGAGTCATTTCACTCAATGTTTTTTCAGAAACATCACCCACAAGCATTTTCATTGTCTCAGGAAGAGGTGGTCCGATAATGCCTTGTTCAATCTTGACCTTGGGCTTCATATCAAAAGTCTGCATCACAAATTCATAGCTTGATAGGATACAGGCAGCCGAATCTACCAACGTGCCATCAAAATCAAAGAAAATATATTTTTTATTCTTCAGTACAGTCACTGCATTACTCCAGAATTTTCAAGTTGGCACCATCAACCACGGCAATACCAGGATTATTCAATCTCATCGTTTTCAGAATCCTATAAATTTCATCCGAAAAACTACCGGCCATGATAATGATGGCAGCGATGGGCTCCTGCTCTAATTTTGCTGGGGCGGTGATAGGTATGTGTGTGGCCGGTGTTAGTTTATTTTGTTTGAATTTAGCTGAATCCACTACAAAACGAATCTTTCCACTGAGGTTGGCCAACGCCATAATGGCCAATGCTTGGTGACCGGCACCCCATATAGCAACAGAATTGGAAGGAAAAATGTTGATGTAGTGATCGAGTTGTCGTTTTAGATCATGCTGAAACAATTCAAACCGCTTTAGGTTTTTGGTGGCACGCTTTCTAACCACAGCTGAAAGATTGTAATCATGCCATACCGCCTGACAAGACAACACCTCAAAACCAGCTAAATTGAGCGTAGTTATCAACGTTTCTTTAGAAAAGTAAGACAGATGGTCAGGTATAAACTCTGAAAAAAGCTCCTTCTCCATTATCATTTCAAAGTTTGGTACCTCAACGAGGCCAATCGCATCACTTTTGAGGTTGTCAGCAATAGCTTGTAAGGAATGAACAGGAGATGGCAAATGTTCTAAAAAGTTGAGCATGACAAAAGCATCAAAAGGGCAAGCAGCAACTCTGGTAAGCCGGTCTTCGAGAAATAGCTTTTCAACATTTAGTCCTAGAGATTGGCAATGCTCCGAGGCTAATTCGCCATATTCAACACCGTAGGCATCAACACCTGTTTGTGCCAAAATCTCTAAATACTCACCTCTGCCACAGCCAACTTCTAACACTTTTTTCTGATGCAGTTGGTACTTTTCAACCCAGTCTGTAAATTGATCATGGCGAAAAGCGGCCATCTCAGCCGAAACGGATGTCGCTCGTATGACTTCCCGATAATAACTAACAGGCTCAGCGCTAAGCTGGATCAAGCCGCAGGCATTACACTCATATACATGCAAATCGACACCAAAATCATTGCCAGCATTGAATTCATCAGGAAAATACTGGGCAGATTTTGGCATACCACAATAACTCAACGACGGTGTGGCACCAAGTGCCGCATCACAAACTCGACAGTATAAACTCATGGTATTTTTGATTCTTGAATAGAATACAACATCAATAGCGGCGCTCAACCAAGATTGAATTAGGAGAAACGGGAACTGACATTTCTTTTTGAAGCTGCTCTGTGGATAACAAAGGTGACATATCCTCCAATGGCATCGATATCATCGAACCATTCGCTTGAGGAATAGCTGACACTTTTGGCCATAACGCTTCGTCTTTAATGATAGTAACATCACAAAGAATTGGGCCTGGATGATTGAGAACATATTGGATTTTTTCATCCAACTCACTGGCGTCATTTATACGAACAGCATCAAGGCCAATCGCTTCAGACAGTTTGACTAAGTCCGGTATCAATAAACCGGCTTCTTGCCCTGTTGCCACATAGCGTTCATCAAAATAATTTCGTTGTGTATTTCTAATTGAGGCATAACCATTATTGTTCATAATGAATAGGCGTATAGGTAAATTGAGGGATTTTAAGGTGCTTAATTCTTGAAGATTAAGCTGCAAACTTCCGTCACCTTCTACCGAGACAACGGGCTTTCTGCCTGAGGCCAGACAGCCACCAATCGCCGCGGGCAAACCATAGCCCATAGAACCTAAACCCGAGGTGAGAAAAACACGCTGTCCGGTTTTGTTCACAAAGGTGGAATAAAACACTTCCACAGCTAAGCCCGAACTACCGGTAATGATCAGTTCATTCTCAGCTGTATAAGCTGATAGTCGATCAATAAAATGATAATGGCTGATTTCACCTTGCTCAGGAAAGGTTTGACCATCACAGCGAGGATAACGCTGTTTCCAGTCTGTAATTTTATGTATCCAGTCAGCATAGTCAGCAGGTGCGTCATTCACCTCAGTCATAAGCTGTTCAATAAAGGTTTTGGCATTCGCCTGAATTAAACGGGCTTTGGGTAGCTGATGTTTTTTCAGTTCAGAGGCGTCAATATCGACAATCACTTTATCGGCATATTGAGCAAAGTTTTGCGGGTTATGGGCGGTGACCACATTATCCAGACGGGCGCCAATGCTGATCAATAAATCACAATTCTGGGCGGCAAAGTTTGCCGGTCTGAGTGCCACGGAACCTGGTCGACCAGCACATAATGAATGTTCGTAAGGAATTAGATCCAGAGAATTCCATGTGGTTAATACCGGAATACCGGTTTTTTCATAAAGTTGTTTGAATGCGTCAGCGGCACCTGATAGACGGATACCATGACCTGCCAGAATAATAGGACGCTCTGCCTGCTGAATGAGTTGGATAACTTCATCCAGCTCAAGTGCACAGTCTGACTCAGTGTCTGTATTCGACTCATCCCGGGCTAGCTCTTCCGGCTCAATCAAACTGGCTTGTACATCCAAAGGCACATCCAGCCAGACAGGGCCTTTTCGCCCTGTCATCGCTTCATGTAAAGCCTTATCAAGATAAAGACCAATATTCTCTGGCTCATCAACGGTGATGGCATATTTGGTAATGGGTTTAACCATCGACACGATATCGACTTCCTGCGGGCCCATTTGCCGTACACCGCTATCAGCTTTCATATCGGCCCGTTTCACCTGACCGGAAATAATCAGCAATGGCACAGACTCAATCCAGGCACCCGCTACGGCAGTTAAAGCATTGGTTGCACCTGGCCCTGTGGTGACCAGCGCCACACCGAGTGTTTCATTCACGCGAGAGTAGGCTTCAGCAGCAATCGCAGCCGCTTGTTCGTGATGAGTCGGTATGAAAGTGATATCAGGATTCTGTCCCAAGGCATCCACAAGATGCATGGCGCCACCACCAGGAAGTAAGAAAACCTCTTTAACACCTAATTCAGCCACTCGGGCAAAGATATAGTCAGCAACGCGTTGTTCGCTCATGCCCACTCCGTAGTTAGCCAGTCAGCACGAAAGATCAGGTTCGTTTTGCGACGACTGTTCTGGTTGATGCTTTTATCGTCGTAATATGAGTCATCAGTGAAATGTGTGGTGGATAACTCTTCAAATATCGCCCCAGTTTCACTGCTAAAAGCATGTTTAACACCGCGCTCAACGGTGACCATTTCACCGGCTTTGATGGTTTTTAGCTCATCACCTAGTTGTAAGTGCATTTCTCCCGCCAGCACATTAAAGGTTTCTTCTTTTTTATGATGAGCGTGCACGGGATGATTTTGTCCTGGCAGTAACACCAGAATCTTTTTACAGTATTCACGGTTAACCACATCAATAATGGTCGCACCTGTTTCTTCGAACTTCTCGATGCCATAGTGATGCGATAATTGGCAGTTCACGCCATCCGCAATAGCAATACCGGCTTCACGTAATAAAGCACACACTTTAGATAATGAAGCTGAAACCATGTCACGGGTATCGGTGATTTCTAATTGCTCGAGTAATAAAGGTTCATTAGCCTTTACCGCCGCTTTTAACTCAAACTGTTTGTATTTGGATAAGTCATTAGCTAATAGTTGACCGGGTTGACTTGGAATCGCCAAGTAAAAATCTTCTGTTTGCAATGCTTTGCCTGCAGCGAGATCTTGTTTAGCAAACACCGCTCGGCGTAATGAATTCAGTGTGGTTAATTCTGTCTCTGTCACCGCCACACGCTCGCCCTCAAGACCAAGCATGGCATAAGCTTCTTGCGCTGAGAGTAACCATTGTCTGACTTGTTCAGGGTTCGCCGAGTAAGCATTGAGCTCACCTACCCCAACATGCTTTTCAAACAGCTGCGCCCCCATGGCGACGGCCATTTTTACTGCTTCCGTCTCATTAGGATTTTCATGGGTTGAATAGCCCACCGTCACCTCAGGAAACCGTTGTTTTAATAGAGCAATTTGACCTAATTGTAAATTTTGTCGTGGCGTTGGATATTCACCAACACAATGCATCACCGCTAACTGTTTGTGGCGATGTAAGAAAAACTGAACGACATTGTCAATCTCTTCCATCGTGGCACCGGCGGTAGACATCACCAGCGGCAAAGAGGATTGAGCGATACGTTCTAGTAATGGCCAATCAGTAAGTGAACAGGAGGCAATTTTTAAGATGTCAAAACCATGTTGTTCAATCCAGTCAACAGAGGCTTCATCAAACGGCGTACACATGGAAATAAAGCCTGCTTCATCAATGGCTTTTTTTAACTCCAGCAGTTGGGCTTCGTCTAACTCTGTATCACGAAACCGTTTAACGTATTTAATATCTTGTCTATCGCGATAATCAGGATGAATAAAGGTTTTCAGGTTACGGTACTGCAATTTAAAGGCAAACTGGAAAGGAAAGTCGTCACATACTTGTTTCATCTGCTGAATAACCTGCTTGCCATGAGCAATATCACCTTGGTGATTATTGGCCATTTCCAGCACGAATAACTTTTGATACATCGGTGTTTTGTCAGTCATCACTCACACTTTGAAATAAGATTGGATAGTGTCGATCATATAATCAATCATCTCATCAGATAGCCCCGGAAAAACGCCGATCCACAACGAATCATTCATGACCTGATCGGTGACGGTTAATTCGCCAACTTTACGATAGCTTTGCTGTTCAAAATACGGCTGTTTGATAAGATTACCGCCAAAAACCAGCCGGTTGGCTATCTTATGTTGTTCAAGATACTGAATAAATTCAGCTCGATTACCTTGTTTTAAGGTAATAGCAAAACCAAACCAGGACGGTTCAGCATTATTTTCTGCTTCCGGCAGTAACAAATAATCTTGTAGAGAAGTTAAGCCAGCATATAAACGTTGAAAGTTAGCTTTACGCTTTTCAATAAAGCCCGTGACTTTATCCAATTGAGACAAGCCCACAGCGGCCTGCATATCAGAAATTTTCAGGTTATAGCCAAGATGAGAATAGGTGTATTTATGATCATAGCCACAAGGCAATTGCCCTAATTGATAACTAAAGCGTTTATTGCAGGTATTATCTTTGCCTGGCTCACAAAAACAGTCTCTGCCCCAATCACGAAATGACTCCAGAATCAATTTTAGTTGACCATTGTTGGTATAAACCGCGCCACCTTCTCCCATCGTAATATGATGAGCCGGATAAAAGCTTAAGGTTGCAATATCACCAAAAGTGCCTACATGACGGGGCTTATCTAACTCAATTACTTGTCCACGATAATCTGTAAGCTCAACGGAGGGTGAATAAGTGGTGCCTAATGCATCACAACAATCTTCGATTAACCATAAATTATGTTGACGGGCAAAACGCACAACAGCATCAATATTGAACGTATTCCCTAATGTATGCGCCATCATGATGGCTCGGGTTTTATCAGATAACGCCGCCTCAAGCTGACTGACGTCGATATTGTAAGAAGGTAAGGTAATATCAACAAAAACCGGGACTAAACCGTTTTGTAAGATGGGATTCACCGTAGTCGGGAACCCAGCCGCGACAGTGATGACTTCATCGCCTTTTTGTAATGCTTTATCACCTAACTTAGGTGACGTCAGTGCAGTTAATGCCAACAAGTTCGCTGAAGAACCTGAGTTTACCGTGAGAACATGTTTTACATCGATAAATTCTGCCAGTGCTTTTTCAAACTGGGCATTAAACCGTCCTGTTGTTAGCCACCCATCCAGTGAGGCATCCACCATATGCTGGATATCATTGTTATCCAAAACTTTTCCAGACACTGCAACAGCATTCTGCCCAGGCAGGAAAGCCTTTGATTGAAATTTATGTTGGCTGTAGCGTTTCACTTGACGTTGAACTAAGGCACGTAATAACGCTTCTACTGTTGAAGCCGAAAGTTGACCTTGTCGACTGGCGATATTCATTGGACCAGTAAAAATAGGCTGCCGTAAATCCAGGTATTCTGCTGAACGGCTTGCTGTCGCTTCCGATAACAAAAACCAGTTATCCACTGAAGTTGAAGGATTGTCTGTTAAAGCCATTACTTCATAACACTCTATGACGGCTTCTTCCTGAGAAATCACGACACATAAAGTTGGCGAGGTGGCAGGTTTATTGACAACACACAGTTCACCGCAAGTAAAAGTAGCAGCGTGATTGGTCATATCATGAGAATACATTGGGTTCATAATGTTGCTTTATGTTATCGAGCTCGCTTACTCGCCTGAACAAACTGCTGAATTTGTTGCAGGCTTATCTCGCGCATGGGCTTTCCAGAATAAAAAGCATCATACCAGTCAAATGTGAGAGACAGTGCATCATCAATATGCCAAACAGGTTGCCAGTCTAATTGTTGTCGGGCTTTACTACAGTCGAGCATCAGTATTGATGCTTCATGATGCTCGTTATGCTGAGGTGCAAACCAATCAAGAGACGGCCAACGCTGCTGAGCAAATTCCACAATATAATCTACAGGCTTCGTGTCTTCCATAGCAGGACCAAAATTCCATGCATCAGCTACTTCCGCACCGCGCTCAACCATGTGTTGAGCCAGTAATAAATAACCTGATAAAGGCTCCAATACATGCTGCCAAGGTCTAATAGCTCGCGGATGACGAATCTCAAGCGAATGACCTGTCTGATTGGCCTTTATTAAATCTGGGATTAACCGGTATTCAGACCAATCACCGCCACCAATCACATTACCGGCACGCGCACTAGCGACGGCAGTTTTATTACCCATAAAAAAGGACTGTCGATAGGCACTGGTGACAAGCTCGGCACAGCCTTTACTATTGCTGTATGGGTCATGCCCACCCAACCGATCGTTTTCGCGGTATGGCCAAGACCACTCATGATTTTCGTAACATTTATCTGAGGTCACCACGACCACAGCTTGAACACTGGGACAATGTCTGACGGCTTCTAGAAGATTGACTGTCCCCATCACATTGGTTTGATAGGTTTCAACAGGAACAAGGTAACTGGGTTTAACTAATGACTGTGCAGCGAGATGAAACACCACATCGGGCTGTGTCTGATTCACAAGTTCAGATAGCGTTGATAAATCAGAAATATCTGCCATCACAGAGTTGATAATTGTCTCTAACTCGAGAGTTTCATATATTGAAGGTGTGGTATTTGGCGCAAGCGCATAACCCGTTACTTTGGCGCCAAGCTGAGTTAACCACAAGCTCAACCAGCTACCTTTAAAACCGGTATGTCCGGTAATCAGAACGGATTTGTTATGCCAAAAAGTCTTATCAATCACCACACTTTCCATGGTGCCTGATTTGACTGCCATAAGTGCTCAAGGTGCTGTTTGTCTCTAAGCGTATCCATGGGTTGCCAAAACCCCTCATGTCGGAATACTCGTAACTGTTTTTCAGCTACTAATTTCTCCAATGGTCGGCCTTCCCAACTCGTCTTATCGTCGCTGATGTAATCAATCACTTTGGGTGACAACACAAAAAAGCCACCACTGACCATACTGTTATCACCCTTGGGTTTTTCCTGAAAGTTAATCACGCAATCATCTTTAATATCCAAGGCGCCAAATTTTGCCTGTGGATAAGCAGCCGTGACCGTGGCAAGATTTCCATGTTGTTGATGAAATTCGATACTGCCAGCTATATCAATATTACCGACACCATCACCGTAGGTTAAACAGAAAGCGTCTTCATCTTTGACATAATCGGCGATCCGACGAATACGCCCGCCCGTCATACTATTGTCACCTGTGTCCACTAAGGTTACTTTCCAAGGCTCCGCATGCGCTTCATGTACATGCATTTTATTATTTTGCATATCAAACGTGACGTCTGACATATGCAAAAAATAATTCGCAAAATACTCCTTGATGAGATAACCCTTATATCCACAGCAGATAATAAAATCATTCACGCCATGATAGGAATAGATTTTCATAATATGCCAAAGAATAGGCTTTCCACCTATTTCTATCATTGGTTTCGGCTTATTGATGGACTCTTCACTGATACGGGTGCCTAAACCACCAGCCAGGATTACTGCTTTCATATTTTTATAACTGACGAGTGTAAAAATGTCAGTGTTTCATAAAAAGTTAAAGAGGGACAGTCCTTGCACTTTGACATAGGCTTGTTGAGCCGCCTGCAAACCCGTTGTTTGCGAGTTTAAGCGTGAAATGGCTTCGGCATAATCCAAGTCTTTAAGTTTAGTTAGGCTCGTTTCCAGACTAGCTAAGCTGTCTTCATTAATACTACGTTGCTGGTCTATTGAATTGATTCGGGCACCTACAGCGGTTCTTGCTGTCGTTAATGAATCAATGGCTGTCGACATATTATCAAGAAACTCACCATTATTAGGGGCTGTGCCTATAGTATTGGCTTTAAGCGCGGTAGAAAAATCATCAATGGTTTGGAAAACCGCCTGAGTAGTTGTGTCGGCATTGGTGATAACAAATAGCTCATCGCCGGGAAAGGTTGCTTCAACAGAATAATCGCTGCCTACACGCATACTGCGTTGCCCACCATCGCCGCCATAAGCAAATGTGGTAGTGTCAAACGCTTGTGTAAAAGATTGATAACCAGAGAATAAAAACTCGCCGTTCGCATCTGTGGTGTTCGCCAGGCTCACGAGAGACTTATTCAACTCATCAATTTCTTCTGCGATACCTGCTCGGGCATTGGCATCGTTGCTGTCATTAAGTGCTTGCACAGCCAGCTCACGGATCCGTTGAACAATATTTGTTGCACTGGTTAAGGCATTTTCAGCGGCATTAAGTTTGTTATTAGCCACATCGGCATTCGCCTGATACTGTTCGTTGATGCTGACTTCACGCTGATAGTTCAATGACTTTACTGCTGCCACCGGGTCATCTGACGGTCTTAGAATTCGTTGCCCCGTTGAGACTTGTAACTGGGTATCCGCCAACTGCTTTTGTTGGGCCAGCATCGTATCAACACTTTGCTGTTGAATATAGGATGTAGAAATTCTCATGATAATCTCCTAAACAGCATTAATCAGTGAATCAAAAATAGTATTGGACACAATAATGATCTGTGATGCCGCCTGATAGGCTTGCTGAAACTTGATCAGCTGAGCGGCTTCTTCATCCAGATTTACACCGCCTACCGCGTCGAAACGCTGTTCGGTCTGCTGCAACAATGCTAATTGTGTTTCCTGACTGGCTTCTGCTTGCTGAGTTCTGGTGGCGACATCAGACACCAGCACGGCATAACCTTCTGATAGGGAACGAGTTACACCGGGGGCAATGGTCACGAGCGTTTTATCTGTTTCCAGATTAGCCAGCGCCAAAGCGTTTTCGTTATTGCCAGAGCCAGAAATATTTATCGTACCTGTTGCCGCATCAAATTTAGAGGAAGCGGCAATAGCACGCGGATCACTGATTGCCAAGGAGATCGTGGCAGCGGTAATATTTGCCGGGTTAAAGAAATCCCCACCATCATTACCATCCAAATCAACTGAACCCTGACCGCCATTGGCAATATTCGTCGTGTTGTTGTGGACAGCATTAAAACCTTCCACAACGGCTTGTGCCAACACATCAAGCTCCGCTCTCACATCATCGATAATCGTGTCACGGAAATCCAAAGCCCCACCTAAGGTACCACCAGATAACTGACTGGTAATATTCGTACTACTATCACCGTAGCCAATACCTAATCTTGGTGGACTGGTTGAGGTATCCGTAACCGTCGTTAGAGCCATACTTTTTGTGCCCGCGACAAGGGCCTGGCCATTACCAATCAGGATATTTGTGGTGCCGTTTGATTGCTCAATAACATTCACTGAGACGATCTCGGAAAGATCTGTGATCAGTTTGTCACGCTTATCAAGTAAATCATTCGGTGATCCACCAGCACCTGTGGCGGCAGTAATGGCCGAATTTAACTCGGCAATACTTTTCGACAGATTATTGATGTCATCAATGGCAACGGTGATATCGTAATCAACCTGCTCGTCTAGCTTTGTTAGCTGTGAGTCCATGGTGTTAAAACGATTCGCTAAGAGTTCACCACGGGTCAGCATCAATTGTCTGGCCGCTATAGAGGTAGGATCGTTTGCCACCTCATTTACTGAGTTGAAAAACTCACTGATGCCTGTACTCAGACCTAAGTCTTCCGAACCAAGTAGATCATCTACCTGTTGTGAATAACTGAGATAGCTTCTTTGGGCTGCTTCTTGTGCGGTATACGTTCTAACCTGGCTCGCCAGAAAGGTGTCATAAACACGTTCAACCGAGGTTATCTGTACACCCGTACCAAAATACATATCTCCTTTGTAGTCAGGTGTACGGGTGGCTTGGTCAGCACGCTGGCGAGTGTATCCCTCAGTATTGACGTTACTGATGTTATGACTTGTCGTCGATAAATTACCTTGGGCTGTTAATAATGCCGATGTCCCAATCCCTAGCAGACTCATGGCATGCTCCTTAACTCGTCAGCGTGATTATGCATGGTCTGACTCCAGCGAAATTCGTGCCAGAATGTCACTATTCATTATGCGTTTTATTTTGTCAGCGTATTGAGGATCGGTTGCAAACCCTGCTTTATGCAGGTGTTCAACAAAGGCTTCAGCATCATTGGTGTGCTGCAATGCGTTACGGTAGCGTGGTTGAGTTTGTAAAAACTCAACGTAGTCATTGAAGCTATCTTGGTAAGAATCATAAGCACGGAATTGAGAAGCCTCGTTGTAAGCTTTGCCATCACGATACTCAAGTGCCACTTTACTGACACGCTCTCCGTCCCAGCTTTTATCCGCTTTGATGTTAAACAGGTTAAAGCTTGTTTCACCACTTTTGCTTTTTAATACAAATTTACCCCAGCCGGTTTCGAGTGCAGCCTGCGACAATATTACTTCAGGCGACACGCCTATTTTATCTGCAGCTTGTTGTGCATACGGCCACAAGGTTTGCACAAAATCTTTGGGTGAATTAAAAACCTTTTCCCCAAGATTCATTAAGTCTGCTTTTGTCTCAATCTCACCGTTTTCTGCATGAATCTCACGGATTTGTTTGATCATCAGTTCATTCACTTTCTTAGCAAGTGCTGGCCGAATAGTCACTGTGTCATAACTGTATGATTGATCCGTTCTCGCTGGTTGAGAGGACTGCAACTGATAACTTCCTAGCTGTTTGATGATGGCATCTTGCAGTCCCAGACCACCTCGCATCGATAAATCTGAGGCCAGTTGCTGATCAGCCATATCCTGATACATTTTGCTTTGTGTCGAATCAAACATGCCTTCAGCTAAACTGGCTTGGCGCATGGACTTGAGCATCATATTCACAAATAAAGACTCAAACTGACCAGCCACCTGCTTAAGTGTTTGCTCAGCATCACTACCTTTCACCGCTTGCTGACGCAGTTGGTTCAGACCATGAAAGTCAACAGCGGACTGGGCAATATTCGATTCGTAAGCCATGATTAAATGACCACTAAGTCTGCTTTAAGCGCACCCGCTTGTTTGAGAGCCTCAAGGATGGCGACCAAATCACCAGGTGCGGCGCCGACTTGGTTTACAGCACGTACGATTTCATCCAGTGACACGCCCGGGTTAAACACAAACATACGACTATTTTCTTCCGTGATGTTGATGTCGTAGTTAGGCGTCACCACGGTTTGTCCTTGTGAGAACGGTTCAGGCTGGCTAACCTCAGGATTTGCTGAAATAGTGACTGATAAGTTGCCATGAGTGACAGCAGCTGGACTCACTCTGACATGCTGACCAATCACGACCGTTCCGCTGCGTGAGTTAACCACGACTCTGGCAGGGGCCTCACCTGGGCTCAGCTCTAAATTTTCAATCAGTGATAAAAAGGGTACTCGTTGATTAGGATCTCGTGGCGCATTGACTTTTACGGAAGAAGCATCCATCGAAAAGGCCGTGTTTTTACCCAGAGTATGGTTAATCGCATCACTTAAACGACTGGCGGTGGTGAAGTCAGGGCTATGTAGATTCAGAATAATCGAATCTCCTACATTCAATGCATTTCTGACCGCCCGCTCGACGGTTGCACCGTTAGGCACACGACCAGCACTGGGAATATTGACGGTAACGCGTGAACCATCAGCTGCGTCAGCACCAAAACCACCTACAATTAAATTGCCTTGTGCCATGGCATAAATCTGTCCATCTGCCCCTTTTAAAGGGGTCATCAATAAACTACCACCACGTAAGCTTTTCGCATCCCCTAAAGAAGAAACGGTGATATCAATGGTTTGTCCAGGCTTCATGAAAGGCGGCAAATCGGCATGAACTGAAACGGCTGCAACGTTTTTACTTTTTGGGTCGGTGCCTGGTGGAATATTGATGCCCATTTCTACCAGCATGTTTCGTAAACTTTGGCCGGTAAACTTGGTTTTATCACCCGTACCATTGAGGCCGACCACAAGGCCATAACCGATTAATTGGTTATTTCGCACACCCGCAATTGAGGCTAGATCTTTGACCCGTTCGGCATAAGCCATACCCGAACTCATTATTAACGCAAATGCGACAAACACTTTGAACTTCATAACTTTCACCCTTTAGAAAGGCATTAATGCACTGACGAAGAATCGACTTAACCAGCCCATCACATTGGCATCATTAGTCGGACCATCTCCTACATAAGAAATCTGGGCATCGGCAATGCGGATAGACGAAATAGAATTATCGGCCTCAATATCTCTGGGACTGATCATGCCTGACAACCGAATATATTCATTGCCTTGGTTGATAGTGATGACTCGCTCACCACGAATCACCATATTGCCGTTTGGCAGTACTTCTACAACCGAAACACTGATATTACCGCTCAGTTTGTTATTCTGATCACTGTCGCCCGCACCAGTAAAATCTGAGTTAGAGCCAATACCAAATGCCAAATTGTTATCTGTTGTGTTGGCTAAAGGTAACTGACTGGGCAAATTGAATTGAGGAGTAGTACCAAACAATGTTGGATTATCGATGTTGTTACTATTTGATTTACTGACAGTAGTTTCTGTTTCTTTTTCGGCATCAGTCTGCTCTTCCAGCTTCACCGTCAAAATATCGCCGACTCGTCTTGCACGATAATCTTCAAATAGAGAAATATTATTGCGTGCGTCAAAAATAGCACCGTCATAATTATCTTGTGGCTCAATAGGAGCAGGACGAACAGCAGCAAACGCAGGGTCACGTTTGACTTCATTGTTGTAGCAACCCGATAACATTGCCACAGCAAGAAATACTAAAAATGGGGCAACTGTTTTCATTTTGACACTCCGAAAAAACCAACTTCACATGAAATAATGCTGCAGAGTTCGTGCCAAAAATGAGTGAGGTAGTGAATATTGAAAAAGAAAAAAGGCTACCTGGTGGGGGACCAGGTAGCCAAGTGCTGTAACTAGAGATTTTGGCTGGCGTACTGCAGCATTTGATCGGAAGTAGAAATCGCTTTTGAGTTCATTTCGTAGGCGCGTTGCGTTTCGATCATGTTGATCAGCTCAGTCACCACATTCACATTCGATGTCTCTAGAGCGCCGCCAATCGTTTGGCCAAACCCATCCAATCCAGGTGTTCCCGTTATCGGTGTGCCACTGGCACCCGTTTCCTGAAATAAATTCTCACCGATAGGCTGTAGACCTGTTGGATTAACAAAGTCAGCTAATTCGATGTTACCTACAATGGTCGGGGTAGCCGTACCTGGCTGAGTCACGCTGACCGTGCCATCTGAACCTACCGTGATACTCTGCGTGTCAGCAGGAATCGTAATGGAGGGTTCCAGCGGGTTACCGTTTGACATCACAATCTGACCATCAGAGTCTAATTGAAATGTACCATCACGAGTGTACGACAATGTGCCATCAGGCATTAAAATCTGAAAAAAACCACGACCATTAATAGCAATATCCAATGCTTGTTCAGTTTGAATAATATTACCTTGACCATGTAACTTTTCCGTCGCAACAGTGCGAACACCTGTACCAATCATTAAGCCGGATGGTAGTTGAGTGCTTGTTGAAGACTGGGCACCAGGCTGTCTTATAGTCTGATATAGCAAGTCTTCAAAAACGGCACGGTCTTGTTTAAAACCTGTTGTGTTCACGTTAGCCAGATTGTTTGAAATAACTGACATTCGTGTTTGTTGGGCATCAAGGCCGGTTTTGGCAATCCACAAAGCCTGATTCATAATTGTCTCCTGAAATCTATGCAGTCAGTATTACATTGAATGCTAATTACTCATCTGCATTAAACGTGCCGATGCCGCACTATTTTCCTGGGTTGTATCCATCATTTTGACTTGCATCTCATATTGACGCTGCAACTCAATCATATTTACCAGCGCCCCAACCGCATTCACATTGCTTCCTTCCAGTGTGCCGGAAGCGACTTTCACTGTGGCATCTAAAGGTGCTTCAGAGCCATCTTGCATACGCATGAGGCCATCACTATCTTTAAACACTTGCTGCAAGTCTGGTTTGACTAATTTAATCCTGTCTAATACGGCAAGGGCGTTTGCCGCTTCACCGATAGGACGAATAGATATCGTGCCATCACTGCCGATTTCGACAGTTTGTGCCGGTGGGATGGCAATAGGTCCACCTTCTCCCATCACGGCTAGGCCCGTTCCTGTGACGAGCTGCCCTGCTTCGGTGACATGAAGATCACCTGCACGCGTGTATCCTTCACGGCCATCTTTACCTTGCACAGCAATAAAGCCTTCGCCTTGAACAGAAATATCCAGATCACGCCCCGTAGATTGAATCGAACCAGTTTGATAATCCGTCTGAGGCCGTTCCAGCATTGAATAGACCCTGCTGGGTAAACCTTCACCAAACACTGGCATACTTCTGAACTGCTCAAAGTCAGCCCTGAACCCTGTTGTGTTCACATTCGCCAAATTATTGGCATTGGCTGCCTGAGCAAGCATGGTTTGTTGAGCGCCATTCATGGCGATATATAAGCTACGGTCCATTTTTTCACCCTCAATACGCTGTTTTAAACAGCGCATTTAAACTAAAAACGTTATCGCAGGTTGATAATGGTCTGAGTAATAGCGTTATTTGTCTCAATCGCTTTGGAGTTAGCCTGGAAGTTACGTTGTGCTGTAATCAGTCCTACTAGCTCTGCTGTCAAATCAACATTCGAGGTTTCTAATGCACCCGCCTGTATTTGACCAAAACTACCTGTCGCAGCTTCTCCTGCAATGACCGGGCCAGAATCCGTTGTTTCCTTCCATGCCGTACTACCAATTTTGTTCAGCGCTTGTGGATTGGCAAAGTTACCCATGGCAATCTTACCGATTGGGATGGCTTGACCATTACTATAGTTTGCGCGAATCAGTCCTTCTTCACTCACATCAACACCCGTCAAACGTCCGGTCGGAAAACCATTGACCGTCAAGGCACCGACGTTAAAGCTACCTGAGTTCTGTGTCGACCCTCTCAATGAGATAGTAATATCTTGAGTTTCGGCACCACTGGCCCACTCCGTAGCACCACCATCTGTGAAGGATATGACCACATCATCAAGCGCCGCCGTACCAGGATCGGCATCAACGCTGGCAAGTGTACCGTCGGCATTAAAACTGATTCTGGCATCGGTTTCTAACGCATAGGGGACACCAGCCGTACCACCTTTGACTTCACCACCATCCACATAAGCAGCCATTTGCCATTGATTGTCACCGACAGGTGTACCACCATCCAAGGCTGCTTCATCAATGTGCTGATAGTAAGTGGTCACAATATGTTCATTACCCAATGAATCATAAATCGTCGCTGATGTTGAAAAGCTGTATGTGGTGTCATCCGTCGGATCAATCGCCAAAATACCACCAGTACCACTATCGATAATGCCATCAGAAGTAGAAGGCAAATTGGTTGCAATGGTTAATGCCGTAGTTGCTTCAGGCGCACCCACTGAAGCAGGTAATTGAATAGGTGAAGTCGCATTCATGCTAGTAGCTGAAATATTGCCCTGTAAATCTACAGGGAAGGTTCTCAGATACCACCCCTCATTTGATACGATATAACCATCTTTATCCACACCAAACTCACCCGCCCGAGTGTAGATGACTTCACCACTATCCAACTCAGGTGCTAAAGCAAAAAAGCCTTGCCCACTTATCGCTAGATCCAAGGAATTATCGGTGAATTCCAGATTACCCTGGTTAAATTGCTGAGCCACGTTCTGTAACACTGCGCCACTACCAATCGCGGTTTGATTGGTTGAACCAAACGCCGACACGGCAAAGACGTCACCAAACTCTGCACGAGACATCTTAAAGCCTGTCGTGTTGACGTTAGCAATATTGTTTGATTTGACATTTAGATCGGCGGTTGCCGCATTCAAACCACTTAAAGCTGTACTAAATGACATAAGATGTTCTCCTAAAGAATTTCAACTACTTCGCTAAATGACGCAGAACCAATTCCGGCCAAATTCACTATCAGGCCATCGGTCGAGCTAATGGATACACTCGATACCTGAGCCATAACCCCGGTGGCAAAAGCCGTGTTAGATCCGTCTACCGTACCCGAGGCTTTAAACTGATAAACACCTTCTGGTAAGGCCTCACCATTGTCGTCAAACCCATCCCAGGTGAAATCGGTATAGCCCGAAGCAGCACCCATTTCGATGGTACGAACCACAACGCCAGCTTCGTCGTAAATATTCACTTTTAGATCCGTGACAGGATCGGCAACATTTATCCGCCCGGACATACCATCTGTTGCCGTTAAATTACCGATTGAAGATGGAAGTAGTACTTTACGTCCTACTAATGATGATCCCTGCAGTGCTTGGTTAGACTGCATCGAGTTAGAAAAAGTAGAGAACGAATCCTGCAAGTCAGATAAGCCTGTGACCTGAGCAAAAGATGCGATTTGTCCAAGAAAATCACCATTTTCCATGGGGTTCATTGGATCCTGATACTTTAATTGGGTGGTCATCAAAGACATAAAATCTTCCATGCCCAATGTGCCAGGATCTTTTTTGGTTTCTTCACTTGAACGATTTGAGTTCAAGAATGCATACGGATTGTTATCGTTAACGCCGCTCACAGCCATCTTTCACCCCTCCTTATTGCCCTAACTGTAATGTTCTTAACAGCAATTGTTTTGAGGTATTCGCGATTTCAACGTTATTTTGATAAGAACGTGACGCGGACATCATATTTGCCATTTCGGTAATGGGATCCACATTAGAGTGGAAAATATAGCCATCTTCGTTTGCCATTGGATGACTTGGGTTGTATTCCTGTCTAACAGGTGCCTGGCTTTCAACGACTCCCTGAACTTGCACTGCGCCCTGCTTATAACCTTCCTGAACATCATCAAGTACGGTCGCAAAGACCGGTTGTCTGGCTTTGTATGTTTGATCAACACTGCTACTGACACTGTCCACATTCGCTAGATTACTTGCTGTTGTGTTCAGACGCAGAGACTGAGCACTCATGCCACTACCGGCAATATCAAAAATATTAAATAAAGACATAGTGCCTACTCTCCTTTCAGTGCTCGTGTCATCGAACTAAACTTGCCACCCAAAAACTGAAGGCTGGCCTGATACTGAACAGCATTCTGCATAAACTGTGCCTGCTCAACCTCCTCATCGACACTATTGCCATCAAGTGAGTCCTGAGTGGCCACTCGATATTGGATGGGTCCCATCAGTCCATTGGATTCCGGATTAGTGGCATAGTGTTTGTTATTCGTCGTGTTCAGTTGGCTAGGAGAAGATCCTGCCATCGCATTCTTCAAAGTCTCTTTAAAATCAATATCCTGAGCTTTGTAATTAGGCGTATCAGCATTTGCCATATTGCTGGCCAGTAACTCTGCACGCTGTGATCGCACCCGCAATGCATCAGCATGAATTCCAATCGCACTATCAAAATTAATCGGCATCTGTACGCCTCCATCCTCATTTACAATTGTCCTTGAGCATTTAACGTGCCAACTAAACTAAGCGTATGAATTGCCGATAAACAGCTATGAATTCGGCAACATATTGGTCGAACATAGCGGCAAAGATTTCCCCCTATTGCCGCCATGTTGCTACACTTAAAAATGACGATATGGCTGATATTCACCGTTATTTTTCAAAATATGAGACAAGCCCCACAAAGTCTATTGATTGAAGCTTGACTGAGAAAATAAATAAGACTAAAACCGACCACATGGAGAGGACGATACGACGTGGTAAAAGACAAAATTAATCAAGGATTTACTTTAGTTGAATTGATGGTAACACTCGCTGTTGCAGCCATCATATTAGCTATTGCTGCCCCTAGTTTTTCTCAAATGATTCGAGACCACCGCCTTATCACGACAGCAAATGATTTTATGGGCACCATGCAACTGGCACGCAGCGAAGCTATCAGAAGAGGCATTCAAGTCACCATGCTACCGATTACCAATGGTGACTGGAGTAGTGGTTGGAATGTATTTACTGACTGGGATGCTGATGAATCGCTTGGAGATGTAGGGGCAGTTTGTGCAGAGAATCAGGATTGCTTTCTATCTCAACAAAATGCATTGGACAGCGTTACGTCAGTCGCTGCCGGAAATACAGGCAGTGGATTTCGGTTTATGCCGACAGGTGAAATTCTATCCACACTAGGTTTCCCAAATGGCAATATCACTTTTTGCTCGACAGGCAGCAATGAAAGAATTATTACCGTGAACCAGTCAGGTAGTAGCAGAATTTCTATCGGGAATGTTTGCCCATGATGAGACGTCAACAAACCGGCTTTACCTTACTGGAAGTTATGGTGGCAGTATTTGTCTTAGCTATAGGTTTACTTGGTATGGCACATTTACAAGTCACCACCCTCAAGGCCAACTCAACCGCAGGCCTCAAAACCCAAGCTAATATTCTTGCTGGCAGCATACTAGAGCGCATGAAAGCTAATACCACGGCAGCCTATGCAAAAAACTATGACATTCTTTTTAATCAAGGTACGCCAGCTGGCAATAGTGTTTCTGATACCGATATTCGTGAGTGGCGAGCTGCTCTAGCAGCCTATCTTCCAGCAGGTGAAGGACAAATTGTGTGTGGCAACTTTCTTGTGAACCAGCCCTTCATTTGCACAATCACGGTGAGATGGTCAGATATTCAAATTGGTGATGAGAATACTAATTATGGTGACTATGCGACCTCGACAATGGTTCTGGAAAGTGCAATATGAATAAAGAAAAAGGGTTTTCTCTAGTCGAATTGATGGTGGCACTTGTCATAGGCCTTTTACTGATTGCTGGGGTAATAGAGTTATTCGTTAGTACGCGTCAAACCTATCGTGTACAAGATATGAAAGCGCGCATGCAAGAAGATGGACGCTATGCAATTCATCACATTTCATCGCTTTTAGACCGCGCCGGTTACGTCGGTTGTAACTCTATCCCTACAGGGAATAGAGGGGCTACAGGAAGAAATTCAGGGGGTACAGGTAGAAGCCTAGTCAATAATCTGAACACGGCAAATAATTATTTCTGGGACATAGGTGGTGCCCCAGTCTTAGGCCACGAAGCAGATAACAACGGTGGCTGGTCTCCCGCATTACCTGCTGGAATCAATCAAGCGATTGCAGGTAGTGATGTTTTTACATTACGTACGGTTAACAATGTCTTTATTGAAGTTAGTCATTTCGATAGCAGTTTAGGCCCCTCTGCTCCGGTCAAAATTCCACAGAATAATCCTCTGGATGATTGCGATCCGGCGACAGAAGCAAATCCTGGTGAGTGTGCCAACATCGTGATTGCTTCTGACTGCAATAATAGCGTGATTTTTCAGGTGACCAATGATCCCTCAGTAGACGGCAATCTTCAACATGAAACAGGTATCGGTACACCTGGAAATAGTCGAGTTGACTTGGGACTATCTGGCCTAAGTCAGGGCTGGTTAAATACCATCACTACACATACTTTTTTTATTCGAAATGGCCCCAGTAATTACCCTTCTCTTTATCAGATGGTGCTGGGAAAAAATCCAGATGTACTTATCGAAGGTGTCGAACAGATGCAGGTGGAGTATGGTGTCGATACCAGCAATAACGGTAGTGTAGACCAATATGTCAAAGCAAATGCAGTGGCTGACTGGGAGCAGGTTATCAGTGTTCGCATCTCCTTAGTCATGATCAATATTGACCCTCAACAAAATGATAATGTGGCATTAGGGGATGGCACCTATACCCTCGAGGGCAATGTCATCACCCCGAATGACGGCAGGTTGAGACAAGTCTTTACTAAAACAATAACGCTCAGGAACCGTATATTATGAAAACTCAACAATCAGGTGCGGCCTTGATTGTCAGTCTCATTATGCTGTTATTGCTGACCATGATAGGAATCTTTGCCATGCGTACAGGTGTCATGGAAGAAAAAATGGCAGCTAATCAAATTGACAGAGATATAGCGTTTAAAGCAGCTGAAGTGGCGTTACGAGCTGGTGAAGGTACCGTCTTAAACTGGGTTAATCTGCCAATTTGTTCCGATACTGGTGCCCCCGGGTGTTGGACCAAACAATCTATGGATCCTGTCGGCACAGATGCGACCCCTTGGTGGCTTCAACGTAACGCCGCCTGGTGGACTGCAAATGGCACAGCCGCCACCCAACCACAAGGTGCTGTCAGCCCACCACGTTATGTCATTGAAGAAATTATAAAACCCGGAAATAGTAACGGTAATAAGCCTCGAGACCAGCAACAAGGTGGTGCTAAGTTCTACCGCGTTACTGCCCGCGGTGTGGGTGGCTCAGTGCAATCCGTGGTCCTTTTACAGTCTGTCGTTCGTATGAGGTAAAAATATGAATAAATTATCCTCTTTCACAGCGCTCGTATTATTGGGTATTTACTCGCTGACATCTTCAGCAGCTAATCTCAACATCAGTAATGTGCCACTCTATCTCGGTGGTGTGGTTGCACCGAATATCATGTTTACACTTGATGATTCAGGTTCAATGCAATGGGAGGTCATGCCTGATGAGAATTTACATTATGCGAATTACCTGTTCCCTAGACCGTCCAGTCTTTATGGTGGTGTTACCTACAGTAACCAGGTACCAAACTTTGATGACGATAACGTCCATAACTTCTTTTCACGCTCATCTGTCAACAACGCAGTGTTCTACAATCCAGATGTGACTTATGTGCCTTGGAGTAAGGCTGATGGCACGAGTATGGGAAATGCGAATCCATCAGCTGCGCTATATAATCCGGCCGATCCTTCACGTGGAAGTATCAACTTAAAAACTCAACAAACACAATATTCATGCTGGTTCAAACATGGCAGTAGCCTCGGTAGTGCTTATGGAGACCCATGCAATGGTAACCATAGTTTTTGGCCCATCACATACTACAAATACAATGGCAGCGCTTCTGACTCAGAGGCATTGCGATTAGATCGCTCTCGCTATACACGGGTAAGAATTACCGACTCCACTTCAGCTAGTACAACATTCACCAGTCCAAACGGTACGACTCGGACTCGTGATGAAGAAATACAAAACTTTGCTAACTGGTTTCAATATTACCGCTCAAGAATTTTGACAGCTCGTGCTGGTGTAGGCCGCGCATTTGCCACCCAATCTGAAAATTCCCGTGTCGGTTTTGCTGCAATAAACGAGGGTAGCCGCACTATCGATGGTGTCAGCAGTAACAGAGCCCTCATCAGAGGAGTCAGAAAATTTAGCGGTGCGAACAGGACCGCATTTTACGATAACCTCTACGATCATGTGATTAACAATTACGGGACACCACTCAGATCAGCTGCGGCCAGTGTAGGCCAATATTACGAAAGAACCGACAACAGAGGACCATGGGGAGCTAACCCAGGTACTGATGACTCCTCTGCTCACCTGACTTGTCGTCAGAGCTATCATATTCTCACTACAGATGGCTACTGGAATGGTGGAAGCCCAGGACTTGGAAATGTTGACAGTAGCAACGGCACCACCATCAGTGGTCCTAATGATGACGATTATACGTATTTAGCTTCTCCCCCTTTCTCTGATTCATGGTCAAATACACTGGCTGATACAGCCATGCACTACTGGAAACGGGATCTTCGCACAGACTTAGAAAATGAAGTACCAACCAATACGGAAGATCCAGCATTTTGGCAACACATGGTCACATTCACCGTGGGGCTCGGGGTCAAAGGCTCACTCGACCCAGAGAATGATTTAAACGCGCTTTCAGCCACCCCTCCGACCAAATCATGGTCTGACCCGGGAAGTTCAAACCCAGCAAAAATAGATGACTTATGGCATGCTGCAGTCAATAGTCATGGTAATTTTTTCAGTGCTGCTGATCCTGATGAGTTTGCCGAATCACTTGCTGGCATTTTACAAAATATCACATCGAGAACTTCGTCCTCCGCTGCTGTTGCCGTTAACTCGGGTGCCATAACTAGTGACAGTAAAGTCTATCAAGCCCGTTTTAACAGTGGCGACTGGACAGGACGACTACTAGCGTTTGGCTTTGATGACGATGGACAATTATTACCTTCAGCATTGTGGGATGCTGCTAATAAAATTCCAAGCGCTAATCAACGTGTGATATTCACCTCTGATGGTAATAATGGTTATGCATTTGACTGGAATGCATTGAATTCTAGTCAAAAATTATCATTAGGTAGCGAAGATGTATTGAATTATCT
The DNA here is from genome assembly GCA_002706095.1 of Methylophaga sp. Classification (GTDB taxonomy): domain Bacteria; phylum Pseudomonadota; class Gammaproteobacteria; order Nitrosococcales; family Methylophagaceae; genus Methylophaga; species Methylophaga marina. The sequence continues at coordinate 91,722 of PAJP01000022.1, forward strand.
GCGTGGTAACCAATCGAAAGAACAGAGTAAATCTGAGGGTATCTATAGAACACGAACTAAATTACTTGGCGATATTATTAATTCCTCTCCAGTGTTACTTGGTCCTCCTAGATCAGATTATTACGATCAATGGGGCAATAGATCAGAAGATGATGAGCCAGAAGATTCTGTCCTATATTCTGAGTTTGTCAGCACCTATCTGAACCGAACCGCTATGATTTATGTAGGGGCGAATGATGGTATGTTGCATGCGTTTGATGCTGATTCTGGAGTTGAAAAGTTTGCCTATGTGCCCAATAGTGTCTACAACAACTTGAAAGAATTATCATCCCCCAGCTACTCACACAAATATTACGTTGATGCCAGTCCAACTGTGGTAGATGCATTTTTTGATGGCAGTTGGCATACAGTACTTGTTTCAGGTCTTGGCGCGGGTGGTCAAGGTTACTTTGCCTTGGACATTACGGATCCTTCAGCATTTTCAAATGAAACAGAATCAGCTAAAAAAGTGTTGTGGGAATTTACCGATAAGAATGATCCCGATATGGGATACACCATGGGACAAGCAAATATTGTTCGTTTGAATAACGGTAAATGGGCGGCCTTATTTAGTGGCGGGTACAACAATACTTTTGATAATGACGCTGATGGCAGTGCAAATAATGCAAGCCATGACAGTGAAGATGGCAATGGTTATATCTATATCGTAGATATAGAAACTGGTAGCCTGATTCGTAAGTTTGATACACAAACAGGCAAAAATGAGGATCCAACCGAACAGTTTAGACCAAATGGAATCGCCACGCCGACAGCTATCGACACAAACCAAGATGGCACCACCGATCTGATTTATGCCGGCGATATGTTTGGTAATGTTTGGAGCATTGAAATTGGTAGCAATAATAAGAATGACTGGGACTTTACATACAGAGATGCGGATACCAATAAACCACTGCCTTTATATTCGGCGTGTTTCGGAACAAGCTGTAACAAAGACAACATTCAACCAATTACAACACCAGTTAAAGTAGAGCTTCATAGAGAAAAAAATGGCTATTTACTTTTATTTGGTACCGGTAAATATTTTGAAGTTGGCGACAATACTCCAGTTGATCAAGTTACACAAAGTTTTTACGCTATTTGGGATCCGAGAGTATATGATGCTGATACATCCTCCTATACACGTTATGCATTTTCTCGGGCTCAACTCAATAAACGGGCAATGGCTGAATTTACGATTCTAGGCACGAATTATCGGACAATATCGGCCTCAGAATCAGATAAAATCATTAACTGGGGTACAGCTAACACTGATGACCGAGGCTGGTATGTTGACTTAGTCAGTGCATCATCAGGTGAAAATAGTGGTGAAAGACAAGTTTCTGAAGCCATTATCCGAGATGAAAAAGTGATCTTTACGTCACTTGTTCCATCAGAAGATGCATGTGATTTTGGTGGTAGTAGTTGGTTAATGGAATTAGATTATTACACGGGACTACCTCTGAACTATCAGCCGCTGGATATCAATGGCGATGGTGTGATTGATGCAAATGATCTCTATGTAGATACTGATGGTGACGGTGAGCCAGATACCGAGGTGCCAGTTGTCGCAGGTAAAGGCTATGACAGTATCATTTCTCCACCTAAAATCAGCAGACGTGTTCCTGGTTCTGGCTCCACTGAAGTGAAATTTATGAGTGATGCCGAGACAGGTGAGCTTATTTTAGAAGAAGAGTCTTCAAGTGAGGATGCGATAGGAAGACGATCTTGGATTCAACTGACTGATTAAGGACATATGTATGTTTAAAAAAAATTATTTATCCATCCTCTCTGTGTTATTAATACCAATGTCAGTATTTGCACAGACTTTTAGTCAGAGTGGAACAGTAACGGACTCATCGCTATCCTCAGATAGATTAGTGATTTCTAATCAAGAGTATCTTATCGACCATAATACGGTTGTGCATGGTCTTGCGCCACAAGGGGAAAAAGGCCCTATTGTGAATGTAGACACAGCTATAGGCTTTAACACGAATCGTGGTGCTGATGGCGAGCTCCCCTATATCACTGAAATATGGTTATTAAATGAATAAAACAATATATAGAGAAAATGGTTTTACACTTATCGAATTGATGATTGTGGTTGTCATTCTCGGTATTTTGGCTGCCATTGCTTATCCATCCTATCAAGAGCAAGTCAGGCAAACTCGACGAGCTAATGCTCAGGCTGATTTAATGGAACTGGCAAGTTATATGGAGAGGTATTACACAGAAAACTTTACTTACGTAGGCACACGGGGTGCCTTACCTTTTGCTCAGTCACCTAAGACTGGAACAGCCTATTACAATATCGTTGTAGCAGCGAATCCTACGGCGACAAGTTATCAATTAGTGGCAACAGCCCAAGGGAGCCAAGCAAATGACGTCAACTGCACCCCCCTGACAATAACTCAGACAGGTGCCACTGGTCCAGCTGGTTGCTGGTAGAAACATATAAAATAACCCAGTAAAAAAGCCGACTAACGTCGGCTTTTTTACTTTTCTCATATACTGAATTAACTTTGATCTACTTGTATCTGACCACTAGTAATCAAAGAGTTGATAATATCTGCATTTGACATACCAGATGCATCACTACCAACCAGTTGATCAATACTGGTATTTTGTAAAGTGATTGTTTGTGTCATATCACCACCATCGCCTTCTGGGGTTAACGAAAGTACAACGTCGTTACCTTGTTCAGCGACTGAGATATAGTCGGTAATATCATTACTTTCTTCTCCCTGCAGAATATCAGAAAGATCCAATATATCACCTTCACTGCCATTAAAATCAGTGACAGTATCTTCAGCAGGATTTACAGCGGTACCTTGGTCACCATCATGCCAGACGAATAAGTCAGCACCCTCGCCACCAGTTAAGATATCATTACCTGCTCCGCCGATAATAATATGCTCCCCATCTCCACCAACGACAATATCATCACCAGCTCCGCCATCAAGTGTTTCAGTGACAATAGGATCATCGTCAACACTTGCAGAACTACCACCATTAGTCGTGTCTGGCTGATATTTACCATCAAGACTGGTTCCATCACTGAAAGAGACCTTAAAAGGCACTTCTCGTGATCCAAAATCTTCACCTCTCGTCATCCCCCGGCCATCAGTATCAATACCGAAGGTGAGAGTCTCTCCATTCGTGAAAGTACCAGGTTCAAACGTGATGACTAGCTCATCAGTATCGCCATCTGTAACCATCTGAATGTCATCACTTGATATAGTTGAACCATCACCGAGGGTGAAGGTATAGCTATCGGTTCCTACCTGATCAAAAAAGGCATTATATTCGGCTAAGGAGATACGTACCTCCGTGACATATAATGCAGCAGCGGCTAATGCAGTCAAAGTGAAAGAAAACTGATTATCATTGCCCGTACCAGTTTGTCCTGGACTTACCCTGGCAATGACTTCTCTTTCACCTGAGCTATATGTACCGCCTGTACCGCCAATCAGAACATCATCACCAGCGCCGCCGTAGATAAAATCAACGTCGTCGCCACCAATCAGAATTTCATCTCGGAATGTGCCTTCCAACAGACTTCCATTCACATATGTAACAGAGACATTGGCAGAATCTTGCTGACTGCCTGCTTGATTCTGATAACTGAAACTGCCGCCATTACTATTGGCATCATTGAAGGTCACACTATTACCATTGACTAAAGCACTATCGGAATCCGATGAAGCACTAACTCCATTTAGGGAGTATGTTTCACCATCAGCACCACTATCATTAGCAAATAAAGCCCATTCAGGAATATCAACAGAGTTTTGATTAGTAATAACGACGTCATCACTGACGACTAACGTAGATAAATCCACATCTACATCGATAGTAAATGTGTTACTAGCACTATCACCATCGCCATCAGTGACCGCGTAGGTTATTTCTTCAGTGAAGCTACCGTTCGCAGAATCCCCTACCGTGTAGGTATATTCACCGTTATCCATATCAACCGTTAAAACACTTCCATTAGCGGTTGTAATCGTCCATACGTGTGTTGTCACATCAAAACTGGCGACAGCGCTACCGGCAGAAGCTGTATTCGTTAGTTGATTGTAAGTATAGCCAACACCATCGATCGTAATCTGACTAATCCAACCGCCATCGGCTCCTGCACTAGATGGGAGCCCACCATCAAGTAGATCACCAGAGACACTATTGCCTGTGACAGTGCTTGTTAAAGTATCACCAAGCTGAGAAAAATCTGTCACTGTAATGACCGGAATCTCTGAACTATTCACTCCATCATAAGCTATAGGCGCTAATTCCTCTGCTACAGCATCAGCCCCCATACCTAAAGCGTATGAAGTGATGCCATTATCAATTAAGAACTGCTCCCAAGCTTGTTGTTCACCGCTATCGATACCAACACCGATATACTTGCCATTAGCATCCGTTTCATTACTTTCATTTGGTGCGCCATCAGACATGAAATAGGCAAGGTTCTGAGCATCATCCAATTTACCTGTGTCATTAAACGCATCTATGGCTTGTTGGATAGCATCATCATAATTTGTTTCACCATCAGCTGTAAGCGAGTTGATGATTTCTTTTGCAGTGGCAGTGTCAACCCAGAGATTGGTTGGATTCTCAGCGTTATTGTTAAATGTCACTAAATTCACCATGACATCACCAAGGGCTTCGTACTGCTCGATTAAGTTCAAACTGGATTTAATCATTACTTCCAGTTTCGTCATGCCCTGAAACTCAGCAGATCCATTCATACTGTTAGACGTGTCAAGGATCAATAGTAGATTTGTATCAACTGATTGTCCTAGCGTTGTTGCACGTTGTTCCGGATTTGCGACAGGCGCATCATCTTGCACTGTAACGTTGAAACTAGCTGACGATGTGCCACCGAGGTCATCAGTTACGTTAACGTTTACATTTATGTTTTCAACAACACCATCGACATCACGTAACGGTTGAAGAAGCTCAACGGTGTAGGATGCTTGCGAATTTGAAATAGTACTGAGTAATACTGTAAAAACCTGGTTAGCTGAGTCACTAGAATCTGTTCCACTGATATAACCTATCAATGTCCCTGTAGAACTATCCCAAACGGTGTCTATCGCTGAACCATTAAGTGTTAATAAATCAGTGGTATCACCTGTGGTGGACAAAGAAATAGAGCTTAAATCATTTCCACCGAGATCCAAGCTAATCGTTTGTGTCGATGTTGCCGAACCACCTGATATTCCGTTCGCTAGTCCGCCTTCAGAAACCAAACTGGATGGCGCCTGGATAACAATATCACCTGGTGGCGGAGGAGGCGGTGGCGGATCAATTGGCGGTACATCAGACTGTTCAGGATCAGTATCATCAATAAACAGTAGATCTGCCTCAGGAAAGTCATAAGTATTGCTGACGCCAACGGTATCAAATCCTGCCTCGGGTATTCTTTCCGGCTCTAAATAGTCGACAAAGACCGCATCATGGCCTTCATTTCCCGCTGCATTACCCGCGCCAGCAGCAGTTTCTTCAGCAGTTTGTGTAGGATCTTGCCCTTCTAAAATAGCCTGTTGGATAGCATCAACATCGTCACTGACAGACTCTTCATTATCAGCAACGTCAATATTGACTGGATCAAATACTTCACTATCCAGCAATGCTTGAGAGCTTCGGCCCAGATCCATAACACTGCCGTCTGCAAACTCGATTTCAATGGCACCTTCTGCCCCTGTTGAAATCAAATCATTGGCATAAACCACATCACCCACTTGTAGTGTTCTTACAGAACCATCCGTGGAGGTGGCTGTTACAGCGCCAATGAGCGCTTTTACAACACCAATTTCTGTAGCCATATTTATTCCCCTGATCGCTGTACTGGAATAGCCAGCACGCGTAACTTATTCATCATGTCGTAATATTGCCCTGAGAGCCTTATTTGATCTACTGTACTTTGGTACTACACCCGCCGTTAAATGTGAAACTGTTCACATTTTTCAAATTCTTGATGGCGAATTCCTGCTTTTGAAAGCAATATCAGTACCATTAATTTCAACTAAGGGAGGAATGAGCTATCAGCTCTTGATGAGATTTTGCCGTTTTTCTTCTTTAGCTAGGTGATCAAGTACATCCGTCACTAACTTTCTAGGAATCCAGGCTTCCCCATCATGCACAACACGCACAGCTCTAACAATGGCATGCCGTTGTTCGTAAGCTACAAATCCTCGACATGTAAAAGCAGACAGCTTTAATTGTTCGTAAGTTGCAGGTTTATCGGTAATAATAATCGTTTTTGTATGCGGTGAGCGCAAATTAACATAGAAGCAGAGCTCATCAGCTGAAAGTTCGTCAGTCCGGTCTGAAATGACTAGTACATCAGGCTTAGATTTTGCGATCGCTTCCAGAAGTATTTCAAAGGAAGAGTCATATAATGCATTGGTCGTAATGTTATGCTGGCTCTGCAACAGAGCGAGTTCTTTCTTTATATCAGAACCAACCAGACACACATTTATCATGCATAAACCTCAAGCATTTTTGCCAATAACTGCCATTTTTGATCCCAACCAATAAGCGGTGATTGCCGGTAACTACTTCTCACATATTGCTGCATCTGACCTTCCACCACAGCAAGTAGTAAATTAGCCGTTTCATTTACAGGCCTTCCTCCGGCCTGAGTCAACGTCAACTCGCGTTCTCTAAGGATCTGCCTAAACTGCGTTTCTAAACGGTCAAAAAATTGACTCACTCGCTGTCTTAATCGTTCTGTTTCACCCGTTAAAGCTGCGCCCATTAATACACTGGTGATCCCCGGATTTTTGGTTGAAAACCCAAGCAGAAGCGTCATGATTTTCTCAATACGGTGCAACGCATTTTGTTCGTCTTGCAAAATACGTTGAATCAAGCCAAACACCGTGTCTTCAGCGAAACCAATTAAACCTTCAAACATCCTGGCTTTACTTGGAAAATGTCTATAAAGAGCCGCTTCAGACACGCCTAAACTCGCAGCGAGCTTAGCGGTTGTGATACGTTGTCCGGGACGCTGTTCTAGTTCTGATGCAAGCGCTTCCAGAATATCCTGACGTCGTGAACGTTTTGTTTCAGCTCTACTCGTTTGCACAGCCTCGCTCATCGACCACCTCCACGAATCAAAGTCCCTACCCCTTCATCAGTAAACATTTCTAGTAAAACAGCATGCTGAACACGCCCATCAATGATATGTGCAGTCGTCACACCCGACTGAACAGCGTCTAGCGCACAGCCTATTTTGGGGAGCATACCACCATATATGACCCCTTCGTCAATTAACTCATTGACTTGCTTAGCATTTAATCCAGTTAATAATTCACCATCAGCATCTAATAGTCCGGCAGTGTTAGTGAGTAGAATTAACTTCTCAGCTTGAAGAACTTCTGCAATCTTTCCTGCCACCAAATCAGCATTGATGTTGTATGACTCACCATCTTTACCAACACCAACTGGCGCGATGACGGGAATGAAATCACTGTGTATCAGCATATCAATTACGCTGGTATCAATGCTCGCGACTTTACCGACATGACCTAAGTCGATTAATTCTGATGGTTTGATATCAGGCGACCCGGTTATCTGCAGTTTCTCCGCAAAAATTAAACTGCCATCCTTACCTGTTAAGCCCACAGCTCTACCACCGTGATTATTGATTAAGTTAACTATACTTTTGTTAACTTGACCGCCCAACACCATTTCTACGATATCCATGGTTTCACGGTCAGTAACGCGCATACCATTCACAAATTCACTTTGCTTACCAACCCGCTGTAGTAACTCACCGATTTGCGGGCCTCCACCATGAACAATGACCGGATTAATCCCTACTGCTTTGAGTAACACCACATCTCTGGCAAAACTGTTTTTTAGGGCTTCATCGACCATGGCATTACCACCATATTTGATGACCAGTGTTTTGCCAGAAAACCGCTGAATGTAAGGCAAAGCTTCAGTTAATACCTGAGCGATATGGGTAGCACGTTGTGTGTTTAAACTCATTCTTATTAGTCTTAATTAAATTATAGTTTTAATGTCAGAGTGGGTTTCACTTGCTGCATTTGTTCCACAAACAACTGTTTGATTCTTTCTAACTCAACATCATTTGTGGCTTCAAAACGTAATGTCAACGCAGGCAATGTATTTGAAATACGCACTAATCCCCAGCCATCAGCATAATCCACTCGTATACCATCAACCGTCGAAACGTCACCACCATCTGCATTGAAATTGCTTATGAGCGTCGTCATAAACCGTTTGGCTTCTGGGTATGGCATGTTCACCATAATTTCAGGTGTTGATACACGTTGACTAATTTCAGAGAACAACTGGGTAGGTGTTCGTGACATCGGATCGGCGGCTAATAACTCGATTAACCTTGCTGCGGCATATGTCGCATCATCAAATCCATACCAGCGGTCATTAAAGAAGAAATGTCCGCTCATTTCAGCAGCCAACGCGGCATTATACTGTCGCATTTTATTTTTGATAACAGAATGTCCAGATGGCACCATCATTGGCTCGCCACCCGCAAAGCGTATCACGCCCTCAAGCAAACTCGTACTTTTTACATCATAGAGTATCGTAGCCCCTGGCGACTTTTCCAGAACATCCCTTGAAAACAAGATCATGAGTTGATCTGGCCAGATAATATTACCTTGCGTGTCGACCACTCCGAGGCGATCACCATCCCCATCCACGGCAATACCCAGCTCTGCGCCTGTAGACTTCACTTCAGAGACGAGTGATTTTAAGTTTTCTGGTTCGCCTGGATTAGGGTGATGATTAGGGAAACGGCCATCAACTTCACAGAATAATTCAATGACATGGCAGCCTATTTCTTTGAGCACTTTAGGTAATACTTTACCTGCAACACCATTGCCACAGTCCACTACCACTTTAATTTTGCGCTCGGGTTTTACCTCGGTTTTTATTCTTTGAATATAGGCATCTGTCACATCCGTTGCACTGATGTTGCCTCGTCCTGTTTCAAATGCACCCGTTTTAATACGACGGTATAAGGCGTGAACTTCATCACCTTCAAGCGTTTTTCCGGCGATAACGAGTTTTATTCCATTGTAATTAGCAGGATTGTGACTGCCTGTGATCATCGCGCCAGAATGCGTATTTAAATGCTCACATGCGAAATAGACCACAGGTGTGGGCACCTGCCCAAGATCAACCACATGACAACCTGTATTGGTAACACCGCGCATGAATGCTTTAGCTAAAGGTTGACTGCTTAAACGTCCATCATGACCAACAACTAACTCGGACACGCCTTGCGCCAACATTTGACTGCCCACAGCGCGACCAATCAATGTCATCACGGGAACAGTTAACTGCTCACCCACAATACCTCTAATGTCATACGCTCTGAATATGCCTTCATCAGGCATATTCTGTGCTGACGGTGGATTCAACTCCAGTTTCTTTTCTGGTGTTAACTGACTTTGCTGAGTATCTTCATGGAAGCTTTCTTTTGCTTCCTCGGGGCCCTCATCGACTTCTAATTCAAAATTAATAGTTGGCTCAGGTGACGTTTCTTTTTCGTCTAAAGAGTCGGGTTCAATAAAGATAGAAGAATCATTCTTGTCCGTCTTTTCTTCTTCATCATTTAATTCGAGCTCAAGAACATCAGAACGGTTGTCAACGGTTTCATCAAGACGATTAGATTTGAATTCATCAGTCACCATCTCATCATCTATTTGCTGAGGGGATGTCATCTCAGCATCTTTGTTCTCATATGGTTGGTCATAATCAATAACGTCATGATTGCTAGGCTCATTATCAGTAATTAACGACGTCTCTGTTTCAGCACTTAAGTCTGCTTCTGTTGCCTCATCATCTATGACAAAAACGCTGTTTGGTTCATCCACGGGGACGGGACGTTTCTTTTCTGGAATCGCCAATTGTTGAATAAACTCTCGAACGCCATAAAACTCCTGGAAAATCAGTGGGTATTTTGGTTTGAGTTTGACGTCTTGTAGATCATGAAGCTGCTCTTCCAGCGTATCGGCATCTGATCGTAATAATTTTTTCTGCCACCACTCTCGCACCCACCATATCAGTGCAATTAATAGCATCACAGGTAGAAATATCATCCATAGCGATGCACTAGTTGCAAGCGGTGCGGCCCAGAGTTTCACTTGCCAGTATGAATTGGATATTGGCTGACTAACAACAGTATCGGCATGTTTATATTGACTGTTGCCGAGCGTTGTCAGAATGCCCAGTGACATATCGCCCTGAGTAATTTCAACATACGCATCAGGAAGCAGTCCTGGATTAATCATTTGGATATCGACAGGCTCAAGCGCAACTGCCACCGCCGCATACTGTTGCTCATCATCAAGAGGTACTTTCGCCGCCAGTAAAATATGATCTGACTGGCCATCCTGCATGATCATAGCGACATCAGCCTGCGCTTGTGTATTCAGTTGTCGTAAGCTTTTTAAGGAAGCATAGGTAATGGGCAGGCAAGCTTCACGTGTAGGCGACTCATACTCTTGTGTGATTAAACAGACGGCCTTGGCTGTTGGAAAAAAAGTGTTCGCCACTGTCTTCCAGTCGTCAATTACGAAGATATTCTTAGTTTTTGCCAATTGCTTGGTTTCGTCTAACTCAGCCAGCCTCAGCGTTTGTTGCTGCCAAGCTGTTATTTGTTGCTGATAACTCGCAACAACGGCATCGATAATCTGTTGGTTATGTTGGCGCTCAGTACTTTCTTGTGCTGTGTTGGCCTTTTTATCAGCGAACAGGACGGCAATGCATAGCAATACGAGCACGGACAATAACAACATACTACTAACGAGCTTGCTTCCCAGCGCTATCGCGAGCTTATCCTTCATCGCCATGCCCATCCCCTTTGCTTGCTATCACTGACGTCCGGTATGGCCAAACCCACCCGTTCCGCGCTCCGATGAACTGAATTCATCAACTTGCTCAAATCCTACCTGCACGACAGGCACAAATACCATTTGTGCAATCCGTTCTCCTACGCTGATCTCAAAACTATCGCTACCGCGATTCCAGCAGGAAACAAACACTTGCCCTTGATAGTCACTATCAATCAGTCCAACCAGATTGCCTAAAACAATACCGTGTTTATGACCTAGCCCGGAACGTGGCAATAACACAGCCGCCAGACTGGCATCATCAATATGAATAGCCAGGCCTGTGGGAATTAACACTGTTTCGCCTGGAGCAAGAGTGACAGACTCATCAAGACAGGCACGCAGATCTAAACCGGCCGAACCTGATGTTGCATAGTCGGGCAGTGCAATCGTGTCGCCAAGGCGAGGGTCAAGAATTTTTAATTGAATTTTTTGCATAGAATCTTTTTATTATTAATGTCATCAGTTCTCGCGCCAACTGAGTTTTAGGCATCAGTGGCAATGTTTGTTCACCATCATTCCATATCACATGCAAAGCATTGTCATCGGCAGCAAACCCCTGTTTTTGTCCAACCCAATTCGCTGCGATCATATCGAGCTTTTTTCGTTCTAATTTCGACTGTGCATATTCCACCAGGTTTTGTGTTTCTGCAGCAAAGCCAACAACAAATGATGGCCTATTGTGGCTTGTCGTTACAGCCGACACAATATCTTTTGTTGGCTGGAGTTCTATTTGTAACGGCTGTTTTTCTGTTTTTTTTATTTTTTCTTGCTCAAACAGTTTAGGTCGGTAATCGGCCACTGCGGCACAGCTAATGAAAATATCACATGATTCCAAGCTGGCATCAACTGCATTTGCCATTTGTTCCGTCGTTTCCACATCAATCCGTTTCACGCCTGTGGGCGTTGTCAGACTGACCGGGCCGCTAATCAGCGTCACGTTTGCACCTGATTCTCTCGCCGCCTGAGCTAAAGCAAAGCCCATTTTCCCCGAACTTCTGTTACCAATAAATCTAACAGGATCTATCGGTTCGTAGGTCGGGCCAGCTGTAATCATGACGTGTTTGTCTATTAACTGGCCTGGCACCATCAACCGACTTAATTCCTCAATAATAGCCAAAGGCTCGAGCAATCTACCTTCTCCCTGTTCGCCGCAAGCCTGGTCGCCACTAGCAGGACCAATCACATGAATGCCGCGATGCCGCAGCAAGCTGAGATTGTTCTGTGTGGCAGTGTTGGACCACATTTTATTATTCATGGCCGGGGCGACAGCAATTGGCGCTTCCGTTGCCAGGCAAACAGCACTCAGTAAGTCGTCAGCACGACCGGCAACCAGCCTCGACAGACAGTCAGCCGTTGCCGGAGCAACCAGTATCCAATCTGCCCAACGAGCTAATGCAATATGGCCCATTGCAGACTCTTCATCAGCGTCCAACAAGGTCATCGATACAGGATGCCCACTCAATGTCTGCAATGTCAGTGGTGTAATAAATTCGGCCGCGCCATGTGTCATGACGACACGCACTTCAGCACCAAACTCTTTCAATCGACGAATTAAATCTGCGGCTTTATATGCAGCAATACTTCCTGTAACGGCGACAACAATTTGTTTGTTTTTTATGGATGAAACATTGCTCATTCGCCATCTTTCCTCAGCGCAAGTTCACGCAATGTTAAATCGCCTAAGACCTCGGCTTGAGCATCACCAATGTCTTTAAGTAATTTGTTCACATCTTTATCCATCATACCTTTGACATGATAGGCACTGTTCTCTTCGGCAGTGCGTAAACAGTTCAATAATGCTGCTACCTTGATTGTTGCCACATCACACGAGGGCACATAACGTGTTTCATCACCAGCAATTTCAATAAGAAACCCGCCTTTTTCAAGACTGGTGAGTAAATCCTGAACAGCATTATTCGTCAGTCCGGTTTGCTCTTCCAAGTGTTGAATCGTCAGCGGAGGTTGATTTTGACAAAATCGTCTTGCAATCACTGTCATCAGCCAAAGTCCTTCTCGTTCCCGTAGTCGAGGACTTAATATCAGCGGTTTACCTGCTAATTTCACCAGCTTAGGATGCTGAAGATAAAAGGCTACCTGAGATCCTGTTAATAAGATGAACCAGGCGAGATATAACCAGATCATAAAGAAAAACAAAATAGCAAAGCTGGAATAAATCGCCGTGTAGTTGGATGAAGAAGCCACAAATTTGGCAAATACGGTGCCGACCCCAATCCATAAAGCACCCGCCACTGAAGCACCAATCAGTGCCGGACTGAACTTCACTTTTGTGTTCGGTATAAAGGTGTATAAGAACGTAAATGCCGTGATAATCATCAGGTAAGGCAACAGCTTTGTGCCAATCACCAGCAATGTGCCAAAAGGTTCGATACTGCTTAATTGTTGAACAAACTCATGGTTTACAACGGTTGCCACCAGTCCCAATGCTGAAAAAATCAACACCGGGCCAATCATCACCACGCTCAGATAATCCGTAAAACGCCGGGCGAATGATCGCGATCGCTTTACACGCCAGACAAAATTGAACGCATTCTCAATTTTCTGGACCAGCGCAATAATGGTGTAGAACAACATCGCCACACCAATTGATCCTAAAACGCCGACTTTGACGTTCTGCACAAAACCAATAATATTTTCCGTTATTTCGGGACCACGCTCACCCAGCGGCTCCAACAAACTCAATAACATCGGTTCCATTTGGTTGTGAACACCAAACGCTTTCAAAACAGAAAACGCGACAGCAATTAAGGGGACCAAAGAAAGAATGGTGGTAAACACCAGACTCATGGCACGTAAATTCAACTCACCGGTTGCCAGTTCACGAATCATGATATATGTGACACGAATGGCATTAACCCATAAACGCCATAATGGCGAAGCATCTTCAGCAATGTCTTGCCACAAGGTTATTTCAAAAAAACGTTCAATGCGAAGTCGTTGTTTTTCATAAAAATTTAGAATGGAATTAAACATAAAAAACCTAAACCGGATTATCGATATCAATAAAATGATGGGTGATTCCAAACTGTTCCGCCAGCCGTTCACCCAATGCTTTCACCCCATAGCGCTCCGTGGCGTGATGCCCGGCCGCCATGTAGTTAATACCTAATTCACGCGCTATATGCACAGTTGGCTCAGAGATTTCACCACTGATATAAAGATCTAACCCCAGTTCAGCAGCCTGCGCTAAATACCCCTGAGCGGCACCAGTGCACCAACCAACCGTATTAATTTGGCGATCATGCCCTTGTATTACCAGCGGATCTCGTTTGAGTTGTTGTCGAACATGACTCGTGAATGCAGCTAGAGATACAGGCTCGGGTAGACTCCCACATAAACCTATTGCTGGATCTCCCATACCTGAAATTCGCCCATCAACTTCGATGCCTAACAATGCAGCAAGCTGGGCATTGTTACCTAAGTTTGGATGAGCATCCAAAGGCAAATGATAGGCGATTAAATTAACTTCATTTTCCAGCAATAATTTTAATCTGCGCTGCTTCATACCGATTATTCGGGCATCTTCTCCACGCCAGAAATAGCCATGATGGACGATGACAGCGTCGGCATTTCGATCTATTGCTTCCTCCAACAAGGCTTCTGAAGCCGTAACACCGGTCACCAGCGTTGAGATATCCTCACGACCTTCAACCTGAAGACCATTCGGGCAATAATCGTTAAAACGCTCAGGCTCTAAAAGTGTATTGATGTAGGCGAGAAATTCAGTTCGGGTTATCATCGACTTAAATCCCTGTGGCTAAGTAAGTCATCACTATAACAAAATGGAGAGCCATCAATGGAAGCAGTCAACATTATTGCACTCAGTATGGGTGCTGCATGGGCAAGCGGGATCAATCTCTATGCCACTATTTTTATGCTTGGTTACATGGGAATCACCGGAAATATTGTCTTACCTGATGAACTTCAGATTCTAACTGATCCGATGGTGATGGCCGCCGCTGGCTTTATGTACTGCGTAGAATTCTTTGCTGACAAAATTCCAGGTGTCGATTCCGGCTGGGATACGATGCACACCTTTATCCGAATTCCTGCTGGGGCGATGCTAGCCGCAGGCGCCGTAGGTGATGTCAGTGCAGCTGCTGAATTAAGCGCCGCGTTATTAGGAGGCAGCTTAGCGGCTGGCAGTCATGCAACCAAGGCAGGTGGTCGTTTATTGATTAATACCTCTCCCGAACCTGTGACGAATTGGGGCGCCTCTATCAGCGAAGATTTATTAGTGATTGCTGGTTTATGGACAGCGCTTCACCATCCAGTACTGTTTCTGATACTGCTTGTTGTGTTTGTTGCTTTGATGATTTGGTTATTGCCAAGACTATGGCGCTTGCTCAAGGCCATATTCAGTAAGGTTGGTCGTTGGCTTGGACTGACAAAAACGCCAGAAAGCAGTGTGGGTGAATCAACAACAAATACTGAAGACACACCAGTCAAAAAAATTGAGCACGATCCAAACTAATCTTTTTTGCGATAAACGGTGCTATGTGGCGTACGAACGAGATCAAAGGCATCGGTGTAACCACTAATTGTTTCTGACGCCCCAAGGAAAAGATACCCACCTTTGTTCAGTGATTGCGCCATCCGCTGCAGAATGTCTTTTTTGCGATCGGCCGAGAAATAAATCAGTACATTTCGACAAAAGATAATATCGAACTTGCCTAAGGTACCAAAGCTTTGCAACAGGTTCTGAGGTCTAAAACTTACTCGCTGTTTGACTTCATCAATAACACGCCAGCGCTCTCCCTGTTTGGTGAAAAACTGTTGGCGCCGTTGATCAGATAAGCCGCGACCAACGGCCACATCCTCATATTCTGCTTTTTTTGCCTGTACTAGCATTGAACTGGAAATATCTGTGGCGATGATTTGGCTGGAAGCCAGTCTACTTGATGATACTTTTCGGCAGTATTCACTTAACATCATGCTGATGGTATAGGGTTCCTGCCCGGATGAGCATGCGGCCGACCATATTCTAAGCGACGTTCCTCGCACCTTCTCTAATTCGGGGAAAATCACCTGACCAAGGGTCTCAAAAGGCTGAACATCTCGAAACCAAGACGTCTCATTGGTTGTCATGGCATCAATAACCGCATCACGCAGATGATGGGGCTGACCTCGCTCAACCGCACTAATCAACTCTGACAAGCTTGTCATCTTTTCATCGCGCAACAGACGCGTCAGTCTGCTGACAATGAGATATTGTTTGCCATCCCCGAGAAGAATACCGCAGGCATCTTCTAAGAAACGCTTAAAGCGCTGGTAATCAATATCCGTTATTTCTTGCGTCTGCATAGTGTCTCAGGGTTAAGTGTTAAAGGAATATATAGCATATCGGACAACAGACTTAAACATTTACCCTAACATCGGATAAAGTGATAAATCATTTCGTAAAGATGAAGTAATCAAATGAAAACATGTCTCATCACAGGCTGCTCCAGCGGCATTGGTTTATGTGCCGCCATCACATTACATCAGCGTGGTTATAAAGTCGTGGCCACGGTCCGCCAGGACAGCGACAAAGCAGCACTTGAGGAGCAAGGTATCTATACCATCATTATGGATTTAGCGGATGAAAACAGTGTGAGCGCAGGTTTTCAACAAGCATTAAACCACCTTAATCATCAACTGGATGGGCTGTTTAATAATGCTGCTTTTGGACAACCAGGCGCCGTTGAAGACTTATCACGCACCGCGCTGACAGAACAGTTTGAAACGAATGTATTTGGTACACAACAGCTAACCAATCTGGCTATCGCTCATATGCGCCAACAAGGCTATGGACGCATTATTTATAACAGTTCGGTCTTGGGATTAATCGCCTTAGCTTACCGGGGCGCCTATAACGCCAGTAAATACGCCATAGAAGGTTTGGCCGATACCTTACGAATCGAACTCCATGGCTCAGACATCCATGTCAGTCTGATTGAGCCAGGCCCAATCAGCAGTCGTTTTCGCGACAACGCCTACGCAAAGTATATGCAGCATATTAATAAAACTCACAGCGCTCATCGCCAAACTTATGAAGCGATGGAAGCCAGACTCAAAAAAAAAGGCCCAGCCGCCCCTTTCACGCTGCCTGCAGATGCTGTTGTAAAAAAATTTATTCATGCGTTAGAAGCTAAAAAGCCTAAAAGACGTTACTACGTCACTTTTCCTACTTATCTTTTTGCATATAGTAAGAGACTACTGCCAACAGGTGTACTAGACTGGATGTGCCGTAAGGTCTCCGATAGCTAGCTTGAAAGGATGCGTATCATGAACGAGCTGTCATCATGAGAAGTACCAGACACTCCAATTCAGTCTCCATGACTCAAAACTGGATTATGGTAAGCAGTGTTTTATCCGCTGTCATAGCCCTTGGTACTTTCTTCTTAATACGTTATTTTTTTCCGACATTTTCATCTATCACCTGGATTGCAGGAGCACTGAGTGTTCTCTCTTATTTATGTCTAACTCTATTGTTTTCTCGCTACATTATTCGCCCTCTGCAGTCAGGCATCGATGAGATAGGTCAACTGACTCTCTCCATCCCACTGGTTGCCAGCAAAAAATACATTGAGGCCCGCGAGCAATGTGAAAAAATCGATGAAGTCCAGTCAGACCCGGCCATCGTGAAGCTGAAACAAGCGCTGTGTGATTTAGCTAGTATGCTTGAAGCACT
This sequence comes from Methylophaga sp., assembly GCA_002706095.1. Taxonomy (GTDB): domain Bacteria; phylum Pseudomonadota; class Gammaproteobacteria; order Nitrosococcales; family Methylophagaceae; genus Methylophaga; species Methylophaga marina. The sequence goes on from PAJP01000022.1 coordinate 109,347, forward strand.
GGAAAGCAAGGTTAGTCAGCGTAATAAAGCGGTATTTAGGGCCCATCAAGCCTTGAAGAGTGAACGCGATTTCATCACACAACTCGTTGATACCGCTCAGATGATTGTGATGACTTCAGACGATCAACACATCATTCAGTTATTCAACCAATATGGTGAGCAATTGACCGGTTTTAGTCGTGACGAAGTGGAAGGTTCGGATGTCGCACGTTTTTTCCCTCCTGGTCACTGGTCCGAAACCGATCATATTCTGAAAGAGCTGCTACTTGGTAACATCCAGATTGCGCAGCAAGAGGCTGAACTTGTTGATAAAGCAGGACATTTAAAACAAATCTCTTGGTTTCATTCACGTGTAGAAAGAAATAATGAAACAACACTGATTCTCTCTGTGGGTCTTGATAATACACAAACCCGAGCAGCTGAAAAGCGTATCGTCTGGATGGCTGAACATGATCCATTAACGGATTTATGTAATAGAAGAAAATTTACTGAAGAATTCGAAAAGTCATTGCAAACAGCCATTCGTTATCAACATAACAATACGCTTTTGCTACTGGATTTAGATCGCTTTAAAGATATCAACGATACCAGTGGCCATCGAGCTGGTGATGAAGCCTTAAAACTTGTCGCAAAAACCCTCAATAGAATCACACGTTTTACTGATTTTGTTGCCAGGCTAAGTGGTGATGAATTCGCGATTATCATGCCGGAAAGTGATGAAGCTGGCGCCATCACTCTGTCGAAAAAGATACTGGCTGAGCTATCAACCATTCATCTGAATTATGCGTCTGTGCGTCATACCATCTCGGCCAGTATTGGTATCGTCAACTATCCCCTACAAGATGCCACGACCAATGAACTCATAGGCTTTGCAGATTTGGCCATGTATCGAGCGAAAGCTAACGGCAAAGGTCGCTATCATGTTTTTTCATTGGATGATCAAAGTCGTGAACAGCTACAAAAACGGGTTTATTGGAAACAAAAAATCGAAGAAGCCTTGGAAAATCATCTCTTCGTTCTCTATTTCCAGCCCATACTCAATCTGAATAATAATAACATTCAGCATTATGAAGTCCTGGTCAGAATGCGTGATCCCGCCACCCAAGAAATCACTTTACCCGGCAAATTTATCGAAATTGCTGAAGAAGTCGGACTCATTCAAAGCATCGACCATTATGTTTTACATCACAGCATAAAAAAATTAGGCGAACTACAAAAACAAGGTTCTAAAGTAGAGTTTGCTATCAATCTGTCTGGTGCCGTGGTGGATACCCCCGTTTTATTGCCCTATCTAAAAAAATTAATTAAACGCTTTGATGTGGACCCTACCGCCTTAATTTTTGAAGTTACCGAAACGGTGGCGGTTTCAAACCTGTATCAAGCGAAATTAATGATGACCGCCATCAAAGCGCTGGGATGCCGTTTTTCACTGGATGACTTTGGCGTTGGTTTTGCTTCATTCAATTACATGCGGGAACTGCCCATAGACATCATTAAAATCGATGGTATTTTTATACAAAATCTGGATATCAATAAAGACGATCAGCTCTTTGTTAAAGCATTAATTGATGTAGCAAAAGGGCTTGGTCGCCAGACCATTGCCGAATATGTCGAGAATGAAGCCATACTCCACATTCTACAAAGATACGGGGTCGACTTTGCTCAAGGCTTTTATATTGGCAAGCCCCAACAAGATTTATTACCCGAGTCAGATTAAATCTTACTGCCCTGCACCATGCAGGGACAAAATATTCAATATGGTGCAAAAAACCAGCACTCCCCCAGACAAAAACACCACTATCACACTGATATATAAATCATTATTAAACTGGCATAATAAATGCCAATTTAAATCCACCTTACTTTTTTAGTTCTGTGGAGAAATAAATGCTATGTCTTATATAAGCCCTGGTGAGTTTGTAAAAACAATGGTGGATGCTGGTGAGTCAAAATTATTCATGGCCACCCGAGATGTGTTGATTCGTTCATTTATGGCTGGTGCCATTTTAGCCATCGCCGTCGCTCTTGCTGTGACGGCCGCTGTACAAACCGGTATTCCAATAGTCGGTGCTTTAATCTTCCCCGTCGGGTTTTGTATTCTGAATTTATTAGGGTTTGATTTATTGACCGGTGTGTTTGCACTTGTGCCATTAGCTTTATTTGATAAACGCCCTGGTGCGACATTCAATGGTTTACTTAAAAACTGGGGACTAGTCGCTCTGGGTAATTTACTGGGGGCATTAACAACCGCTGTGTTGATTGGCATTGCCTGGACCTTCGCCTTCACAACCGAGCCCGGTGCAGTCGGACAAGCGATTGCTAAAGCGGCTGAAGCGAGAACACTTGGCTTTGCTGAGCACGGTGCAGCAGGTTGGTTTACCGTGTTTGTCAAAGGCATTTTATGCAACTGGATGGTGTCCGTTGGTGTGGTCGGTGCCATGTTATCAAAAGACGTGATGGGTAAGGTCATCGCAATGTGGATGCCGATTCTTATCTTCTTTGGTCTGGTATTTGAGCATGCTGTCGTCAATATGTATTTATTCCCGCTGGGAATGATGATGGGTGCACCTATTACTATTGCTGACTGGTTAATCTGGAATGAAATCCCCGTTATTTTAGGTAATTTAGTAGGCGGTTTATTGTTAACCGGCATGGTGCTTTACGCCACTCACCTTAAACCGGGACCTACTCGTAGCCGTGTTATCGAGCCGGCTAATAAAGTCACCGTTAACTAATATTGCATTCGTTAATATGTCGACATCACTTAATAATGCGAGAAATAAGATGAATAAACTGGACATGACTCAAGCCATCATGGTGGCTAAAGAAATTAAACAGCTACAGTGGGAAACGATTGCCAACACCATCGGTATGTCCACTGTGTGGACCACTTCAGCTTGCATGGGCATGAATAGCATGCCAGCCGAAAAAGCACATGCTTTATGTGAACTTTTAGAACTACCAGCCGAAGTCAAAACAGCACTTGAGGCTTACCCGATAAAAAGTTGGGATGAGAGCGTGCCTAAAGATCCATTGATTTATCGCCTCTATGAAATTGTTGGCGTATATGGCCCCACTCTGAAAGAAGTCATTCAAGAAAAGTTTGGCGATGGCATTATGAGTGCCATTGATTTTAATATGTCGGTAGAGCGGGAACACGACCCCAAGGGGGATCGTGTTGTTGTGACAATGAATGGCAAATTTTTACCTTATAAAGCCTGGTAAGTTGCCCCTTGGTGAAGGGAGATAAACCTCGGTTTTCTCCCTTCTTTTTTTCTCATGTTTTAGTGAAGCTTCAGTTCTTTGAAAACCAGTTTATCGGCTTCAACATCGATATTGACGGTATCACCCGCTGAGAACTTACCTGACAATAAGTCCTGCGCCAGAGGGTTTTCAATCTCCTGTTGAATCACGCGTTTCAGTGGTCTTGCACCATAGACAGGGTCAAAGCCTTCTGAAGCAATCAAATCCAAAGCCTCATCAGATAACATCAGCTTCATCTCACGCTCGGCCAGTCTTGCACGCAGATGAGATAACTGAATCTCAGCAATCGCACGGATTTGCGCCTGTTGTAATGGATGGAATACCACCACATCATCAACCCGGTTGATAAACTCCGGACGGAAATGTTGTGCCACAATCTCCATGACCGCCGCCTTCATGGCGTCATAATTTTCTTCACCGGCCATTTCCTGAATCACGCTTGAGCCCAGATTAGAGGTCATCACAATAACGGTATTACGAAAATCAACCGTGCGCCCCTGTCCATCAGTCAAACGGCCATCGTCCAACACCTGAAGCAGGATGTTAAAGACATCCGGATGGGCTTTTTCCACCTCATCTAACAAGATGACAGAATAAGGTTTACGTCTGACAGCTTCCGTCAAATAGCCACCTTCCTCATACCCAACATAACCAGGCGGCGCACCGACCAGACGAGCGACGGAATGTTTTTCCATAAACTCAGACATATCAATTCGAATCATCGCGTCCTGTGTATCAAACAGGAAGTTAGCCAGTGATTTACACAATTCTGTTTTACCCACACCTGTAGGCCCTAAAAACAGGAACGAGCCATTGGGACGTTGCGGATCAGATAAGCCTGCTCGACTTCTACGAATCGCATTGGCCACTGAGGTAACCGCTTCATCTTGACCAATCACTGTTTCGTGTAAGGCGTCGTCCATTTTCAGCAGTTTGTCACGTTCACCTTCCAGCATTTTAGAGATCGGAATGCCCGTCCATTTGGACACTACTTCAGCGATTTCCTCTTCACCCACTTTATTACGTAACAAGGTGAATTCTTGCATCTCGGCTTCTGTCGCCAGTTTCAGTTGTTTTTCCAACTCTGGAATACGTCCATATTGTAGTTTCGCCATTTTTTCATAATCAGCATTACGATTAGCTGCATCAAGTTCAAGACGCGCTTTTTCCAGCTCTTCTTTTACGTGCTGACTACCGTGTAGCGACGCTTTCTCAGACTTCCAGACTTCTTCCAGATCAGTATATTCTCTGGCCAGTTTTTTCATCTCGGTCTCAAGCGTTTCCAGTCGTTTTTTAGAGGCATCATCACTTTGTTTTTTCAGTGCCATGCGTTCAATTTTTAATTGAATCAAACGACGCTCCAGGCGATCTAAGACCTCTGGCTTGGAATCGATTTCCATACGAATGCGACTGGCGGCTTCATCAATAAGGTCAATCGCTTTATCTGGTAACTTTCTGTCTGTAATGTAACGGTTGGACAAGGTCGCCGCAGCCACAATCGCCGGATCCGTAATATCGACACCATGATGGACTTCATAGCGTTCTGTCAGTCCACGTAAGATGGCGATGGTCGATTCGACCGTAGGCTCACCAACGAGCACTTTTTGGAAGCGACGCTCTAAAGCCGCATCTTTTTCCACATACTGACGATATTCATTTAAGGTGGTTGCACCGATACAGTGAAGTTCACCACGCGCCAGTGCTGGCTTGAGCATATTACCAGCATCCATCGCGCCTTCCGCTTTACCGGCCCCTACCATGGTATGAATTTCGTCAATAAACAGAATAATCTGACCTTCTTGTTTCGATAGATCATTCAAAACAGCTTTCAGGCGTTCTTCAAACTCACCACGGAATTTAGCACCGGCAATCAAAGACCCCATATCCAGCGCTAAAACCCGTTTATTTTTCATACCATCAGGCACTTCACCATTGACGATACGTTGTGCTAATCCTTCCACAATGGCGGTTTTACCGACACCAGGTTCACCGATAAGAACGGGGTTATTTTTAGTACGGCGCTGTAAGACTTGAACAGTACGACGAATTTCATCATCACGACCAATCACCGGATCTAATTTGCCTGCTTCAGCTCTTGCTGTCAGATCAATGGTGTATTTCTCCAAGGCCTGCCGTTGTTCTTCTGCATTTGGATCAGTCACGCGCTCCCCTCCACGAATCTTATCGATGGCGTTATTAATCGCCGTTTTGTTACCACCATGCTGTCGTAATAGATCGCCATGTTGGTTTTTATCTTCTGCCAATGCCAATACAAACAGTTCACTGGAAATGTACTGATCCTGACGTTTTTGTGCCAGCTTATCGGTTTGATTTAATAACCGGCTTAAGTCTTGTGAAACATGGATATCACCATTGCCACCTTCCACTTGGGCCAGTCGTGATAACTGCTGTTCTAACTCCGCTTGATAAGCGGCAACACTGACACCACTCTGAGCCAGAATCGGTTTGACACTGCCATTTTGTTGTTGCAACAAAGCCAACATTAAATGTACAGGTTCAATGAACTGATGATCTTGCCCGACAGCCATACTTTGGGCAGCAGCGAGTGCTTCCTGAAATTTACTGGTTAATTTATCGATTTGCATAAGAGGTATTTCCCCTAAAAAAGTAAGTTAATACAGAAATGGGGTAAGCCTCGATAAAAATCAAGAGAACGAATGTGGATGTTTTTGCATGGTCTCGATATGACGCGTTAATTCAGCTTTAAGACCATCTATTTCCATCGCAGGTGGCAATATTTTGCCAACCGTTAAAACAACTCGGCTGGGCACAAAAGGCGCGAGTAACACGTGTCCCTGTGCTGTAATACCATCCAATCGCAGTGGATATATCGGTGTATTTGTCCATATGGCTAAGCGAACAACGCCTGCTTTTATTGGTCTTGGTGGATCGCTATCTAAATGAATTTTGCCGTGAGGAAATAAGGCGATTACCTCTCCCTGCTCCAGAGCACGCCTTGCCGCTCGCAATGCTTGTTCTGCTCTACCCTTGCGATCAACAGGAATACAACCTGCCGCTTTGAAAATCCAGTGAAGAACGGGGCGATGGTATTCCTCTGAGGCGATCAGAAACCGTAATGGTCGACGGCTCGCCGCAATCAGCAATAAAGGATCAAGCCCGGAAACATGGTTTGCAGCCACAATCGCTGGGCCTTGTTCTGGCAAGGGTAACACCAGACCAGGATGACGATGTAACACTTTGCAGAGAAGGCGGGTTAGCCCATCCAGCCAGTTCACATGCATGCCACCCCAGTCAGCGCGTGACTGAGATAAACACAAGATAAAAAAGGCGAAAACAAGAATAAGCGTTATCCACATACGCTTAACTCTCAAACGGCGCAGTATCTCCCATGCCATGTCGGGTGACTTCAGGTAAGTCATCAACAAATTCAACCACGGTGGTGGGTTCTGCACCACAGGCACCGCCATCAATAATTAGATCCACCTGCTTACCAATGGCATCAACAATGTCATCGGCATCGGTCATGGGCATATCATCACCAGGTAAAATCAAGGTTGAACTCATTAAAGGCTCATTCAGTTCTTCCAACAGTGCCAATGCAATCGTGTGTTCCGGAATGCGTAAACCTATGGTTTTTCGTTTGGGATGCTGTAATTTTCGAGGTACTTCCTTGGTCGCCGGTAAAATAAAGGTGTAAGGACCGGGAGTGTAGGCCTTTAAAAGACGAAAGACCGCATTGTTGAATTTTGCATAGGTTGAGAGTTCTGATAAATCCCGACACACCAAAGTAAAGTTATGATCGACATCCAGTTGGCGAATCCGACGCAGTCGTTCCATGGCATTGTTATCACCAATCTGGCATCCCAGTGCATAACCAGAGTCAGTGGGGTAGACAATCAAACCACCACGACGAATAATTTCGCAGGCCTGTTTGATGAGTCTGACCTGAGGATTCTCTGGATGTATTTGAAAAAACTGGCTCATATGAAATCACTTTATAAAATTTGGTCTTAATTCACCCATGTAGACCAGATGGGTGTCACATTTGGCGGCAAGTCTGTCATTTTACCGAGTTCAGTATAGCTATTGTCAGGGCTGTGAAAGTCGGAGCCTGCAGAAGCCAGCAAATCAAATTCTGTTGCCAGTCGTGCCATTGTTCTCACCTCTTCCGGGTGCTGAGAGCCTGATGCAACTTCAATACCCGCCCCGCCCAGATCTTTAAATTCAGCGACTAATTTCCGACGTTTTGTCGCCGTCATTTTATACCGTGCAGGATGCGCTATCACGGCTTGTCCACCAGCAGCATTAATCCAGTTAACGGTCTCTTCGAGGCTGGCCCAATTGCCACTGACATACCCCGGTTTGTTACGAACCAAAAAGCGCTTAAACACATCCTTCATATCTTTTGCATAGCCTTTTTCAACTAAAAAGCGAGCAAAATGTACACGTCCCATCATCGTTTCAGATGCATATTGACTCGCGCCCTCATAAGCGCCAGAGATGCCGGCTTTCTCTAAACGGGTTGCAATATCTATGGCTCGCTGACGCCGATAATCTCGCAAAGCTGATAATCCTTCCTGCAAAGCCGCATTATCAATATCAATTTGCAGACCGACAATATGCACGGTCGCACCATGCCAGCTGACGGAGATTTCTACCCCAGGAATCAGAACAAGATCCTGAGACAGAGCCTCCTTCATCGCCTGTCTGATGCCTTCTGTTCCATCATGGTCTGTCAACGCAAGATGAGTAACACCTTGCTGCTTGGCGCGCGATACCAACGCTTCTGGTGTGAGCGAACCATCAGAAGCGGTGGAATGGGTATGTAAGTCAAACTGAGTCATAGGTGATATTTTACGATAGAATGCAGACATCCTGCTTGAAGTGAAAAAACGAAATGAAATTATTCTTCGATTTCCTGCCAATAGTGTTGTTTTTTGTAGCGTACAAGTTCGGCGGCGGAGAGTACACGTTTAATGGCATTAGCTATCAGTTAGAAGGTATCTATGTCGCGACCGCCGTCATGATTGTGGTCAGTTTATTACAGGTTTGCATCACTTGGTTGTTGTATCGAAAAGTCGAACGTGCGCATTTAATCACTCTGGCCTTAGTACTAGTGTTAGGCGGGCTGACGCTCTGGTTACATACCCCGGACTTTATTAAGTGGAAACCCACGGCAGTAAACTGGTTATTCGCATTAGTCTTTATAGCGGCTTATCTGTTTACCGATAAATCGTTGCTGGAACGAATGATGGCGGATCATATTCAATTACCAGCCAAAGTCTGGACTCGTCTCAACCTGGCCTGGGTCGCTTTTTTTATATTATCCGGTCTCGTTAACCTGTATGTGGCCTTTAACTATGATGAAGCTACGTGGGTTAACTTCAAATTATTTGGCATGTTAGGACTAACCATCGTCTTTGTTGTGGCACAGTCCATTTATTTGGCCAAACATGCTGTAGAAGTAAAAAAATAGGGATTGTGAATTATGTTATATGCCATTATCAGCGAAGATAATCCAGACAGTCTCAGCAAGCGTCTTGCTGCCAGACCTGCGCATTTGGAACGTCTTCAAGTACTACAGAACCAAGGCCGTCTTGTTTTGGCTGGTCCTCACCCTGCTGTTGACACAGAAGCCCCGGGAGAAGCTGGATTCAGTGGTAGTCTGGTTGTTGCTGAGTTTGACAGCCTTGAACAAGCACAATCATGGGCAGCAGAAGATCCTTATGTGGATGCTGATGTCTACGCCAACGTCACCGTTAAACCCTTTAAAAAAGTCTTACCATGAGCACCATTGACGATATCAAAACTGCACTGCAAGCCCTATCACCAGAACTGATTGAAATTGAAGATGACAGCGATAAACATGCTGGTCATGCTGGCAATACAGGTGGTGGTCATTACAACGTGCTGATTGTCAGTAACGCCTTCTCAGGCTTAACACTTATCAAACGTCATCGTTTGGTTTTTGAGCAGGTTGAATCTCTGATGAAATCGAAAATTCACGCCTTGAGTATTCAGGCAAAAACGCCTGCCGAATATCACGTGTAGCTCATACCACCATGGCTGAAAATGCTGATCTTAAGCAAAAAAACCAAGCCTTTTTGCAAGGATTAGAAAAACAACGTCTTAACAAAGATTGCCTGCGAATTATTGATTTACGAGGCAAGGTAAGCGGGGAATGTCAGGCCTATGAGTTTGGTGGCCGTCGACATTATTTGGATGATAGAGCTTATCTCCTAGTCAAACAACTCATGCAGCGTACTCAGGGCCGCTACACCGTGGCAGTCTACGAAGCCGTACTGAAAACGATCAGACAATTAGAACAGGCCAGTATCACGGATGAGCCAAGGGAAGATGACCAAACAAAAATTCAACGACTGAAGCTGGATGAGAATTTTGCCCGAGCAGAGCAACGACTGAATTTTAGTACGCCCATCAAACTTCGGATGGCAGATGTGCTATACAGCGGCCATACCGTCAATATATCTTCAACGGCCATCCGGGTCACGATCAAACGTAGTTATACATTACACATTGGCGACTCTGTGACGGTTGAATTTAGCGAGCTTGCAGAAAAACACCGGCACACTTTTCTCTCGCTTCAGCGTTATCAGATATTAAAACTGGAACACGATGAAGCCTACTCCACCCTCATTCTTACCCAAGAAAACGCGGATATGGAATTTGTAGAGTGGATGTCTGGCTTTATTGAACACCTGGCTAAACAGCGTCATATTGATACCGAGTATGAGCTACTCAATTTACAAAAAGCTTTTTATCGACGCCTTTGGGTTAATCATCTTGCTTACCCGGTATTGTGGCAAGTGCAATATGCAGACTACCCGGATTATCAGGCTATTTTTTGTGCTGCTGAAGCACACTGGCAGACGCAACATTGGCAAACCAACCTGAGTGCACTGATTGAGAGTCTGCCAGCGCCTGAGCAGAAACAACAAGAGAAACGATTGATTTTGATCGGTGACAAACGCTTATGTTTTTCTTCATTAAAATCAGACAAGCAAGTCAGCGCATTACTTAATCACGCTAATATAGAGCAACAGCACCTGTTTCTGATGCTGCGAAGCCCAATCCAAATTGATGATTCTGTGTCTGCATCATCTCTGAGCATGCTCAAGGAACATGCTCCAGCCTACGCAGAACAGCTAGCAAATAATCTGCACTATCCACAATATGCTATTCGTTTGATCGACTTACAAACCGCGCTATCAGACACCGAAATCAAATCTACACATACGCAAGAGAGTACGCCAGAATGTTATGACATCCCGATGTGGGAGTTAAATGATTTGCCTACGCCATATGCCTTGAGTCATGTTATTAAACGCCAGGTTCAGCGATATCATATCCGTACTCCGGTCACCTTACATATCAATGAGCAAGAGTGGAATAGCACCAGTGTGGATGTCTCAAGTCATGGTTTATCAGTGACGCTACCATTAAACGTTGAACTGACTCTGGATAAAGTCGTTTATGTTGATTTTCCTCGCTGGCAAAGTCAGACAAAAAAGGTCAGTCTGCAACGTATTCCCTATCAACTCAAAAATAAAAAACGCTGGGAGAACAAGTATCAACTGGGGTTTGAACGCATTCATGAGCATTGCTCCGCCAGCCAGAATCAGTTTTTTGACAACATCATTGCCAGCAACCATTCACAACTCAAACAAAATCATGATGACCTGATACAGCATCATGAAAGTCGTTTATTCCTCCCCTGCTTACTTACTACCTCAGAATCGATTCCGCTATTTCTGGGCGTCGATGAATCAGGTCAGAGACACATCTCGGTCATTGGCTGCACGGAACGAAATGGTGCTGACCAGCATACGGATAATTTCTGGCGTTCTATCGAGATTCATCTAGCTGAACTGCATGAGCAAGTAAAAGGCTTGCAGGCTAAAGAAGGTGAATCACTGAACACCGCGTTATACGGATTTGAAACCCACCATGACCAATGGCAGTGGATGTTTGATCATCAGTTTATGACGCAAAGGGATAAGGATCGTTTTCTTCAGCGTGGGCTATCAGCCAAACAATTTCATGCATTTCAATGCTTTGTCAGCCCAATCAATGACAGAGAAGCTGATGAGCAGACTGATCTTATACCGCAGCTGAACCAACAGCGGAGTCAACAAGCTCATCGCATAAAAATAATGCGTCAACAGTTATCTCAATTATTTGCACTGCTAGAACTGACCGATATAACGCAGTTAATATCGCTGAAATACGCAACAACTAACCCTGTATAGGCCTTATGCAGCCGCTATCATCATTTTATCAATCAGCACTGAGCCACAACGCGTATTACCACGAATATCTACGTCACTTCCCACATCCACAATACCCATAAACATGTCTTGTAAGTTGCTGGCGATAGTAAATTCATCGACTGGGTATTGAATTTCACCATTATCTACCCAAAAGCCAGCGGCCCCTTGTGAATAGTCACCATTCACAATATTGACACCCATGCCCATGGTTTCTGTGACGATAATGCCTTTACCCATTTTTTTGATCAGTGCAGCCAAATCAGCATCAGTACTGCTATCAATCGTTAAGTTGTGCACACCACCGGCATTACCTGTTGTTTGCAGACCCAAGCGTCGGGCGGCATAACTGTCGAGCACATAGCCTTGCAACACACCATCTAAAATAATGTCACGATTTTGTGTGGCCACACCTTCACCATCAAAGCTGGCACTACCCAAGGCTTTGAGAATATGTGGTTGTTCATGCACATGAATAAACTCAGGGAAAATTTGCTCACCTTTTTTATCCAGCAAAAATGAGGCTTTGCGATACAGCGCACCGCCGCGGATAGCTGAGATTAACTGTCCGAACAGTGAAGGGGCCATCTGAGCAGTGAATATCACCGGGTAGCTACCTGTTTTTACTTCACCGGCACCTAATCTTGATAATGTCCGTTCTGCTGCTTTTAAACCGATGGACTCAGCACTCAGAAGATCATTAGCATCACGTTTGATGTCATACCAGTAATCGCGCTGCATACCGCGTGCATCTTGAGCAATAAGCGTTGCAGACAAACTATGTCGACTACTTTGAGTCGCCCCCATAAAGCCATGACTGTTAGCATAAACACGCTGACCTGTATGACTGGAAACGGTCGCTCCTTCAGAATTTGATATTCGTGGATCGTTATCGAGACCCGCCTGCTCACATAGCGTGGCAAGATCAATCGCCTTTTCAACATCAATCGACCATGGGTGATAGAGCGACAACTCTGGAAATACAGTGGCCATTAAATCAGCATCCGCCAGCCCGGCCGCTTCATCAGCCTGAGTATGTTTGGCAATATTACAGGCCGCCCCTACAGCTTCAGTGATGGCCGCTTCACTTAAATCAGAGGTACTTGACGATGCTTTGCTATGTCCAAAATAGACCGTGATACCTAAGCCTGTATCATTGTTGTGCTCCAACGTTTCGACTTCGCGTTGACGAACCGTGACGGATAATCCTTCACTGTGGCTAAGCCCAACCTCGGCAGCACTTGCACCGCGCTTCTTGGCTTCAGTCAGTGCCATTTCCGCAGCACGTTCCAATTCAACAGTATTTGTCATTCGACTCATAGTAGTGTTCAAATCCTCGACTTATTTGTCTTTTCTCAACAGCATGACATGCTTGTTCAGTTTATTCACGGTGATGACTGTCCGCACATACTGGACAGCTTGGATCAGGTTTCAGTTTTATCTCTCGCCAACTCATGGAAAGCCCATCCAGCAGTAATAAACGCCCCGTTAAAGGTGTCCCAATTTTTGCCAGTAGTTTTAATGTCTCCGCAGCCTGAGTACCGCCGATCATGGCCAGCATCGGGGCAAAAACACCACTCTCTGAGCAGGTTTCCTGCAGTTCGCCTTTATCTTCATACAAACAACGATAACAAGGCGAATCTGCTTGACGCGGATCATAAACAGTGACTTGCCCATCAAAACGGATAGCGGCACCAGACACCAGTGGTATCTGATTTTCCCTACTGATCTCGTTTAAGAAAAAACGTGTCTCAAAATTGTCGGTGCAATCCACGATCACGTTCACGTGACGCGATGTCGCCAGCATAGCAGGCTTATCCAAGCGCTCATCAATCATGTCGATAGTGATATCAGGATTCAGAGCATGAAGCTGTTCATATGCGGAGTCGACTTTTTTTCGACCGATATTCTTATGTGTATGAACAATTTGGCGTTGTAAATTGGCTAATTCAACCACGTCATCATCGACCAGTGTTAAATGGCCTACTCCTGAGGCAGCAAGATACATCGAAACAGGCGCACCCAGTCCGCCCATCCCGATAATCATGACATGACTATCGAGCAGACGCTGTTGGCCCTCAATATCCATCTGGGATAGTAATATATGTCGACTGTAGCGGAGTAGCTGTTCGTCATTCATCGTCTGTTAACTCTACTGAATAGCCCGGCATTATAACGTGAGTTGTGCTATGACAACCCGATCGTTACCACCAAAGTCCTGGTGAGCCGAAATCTTTACAAACCCTGCCTCTGAGAATAATTGCTGCACTGCACGGGATTGATCATGTCCATGCTCAATGAGTAACCAGCCACCTGGTTTCAGACAGATCGCAGCCTGCTTGATAATCTGGCGTATATCATCAAGCCCGTCCGGTCCTGATATCAACGCAGAAAGCGGTTCAAAACGAACATCACCCTGCTGTAGATGTGGGTCATCTGCTTCGATATAAGGCGGATTCGAGATTACCATATCAAACTGAGCTGGCTGACATGCACTCAACCAGGAAGCTTGAAAGAAATGAACGTGGCCAAGCCTATAGGATTGGGCATTTTGTTGCGCTAACTTGACCGCCTGTAGATGAAAGTCACTGGCAATGATAGTGACATCAGGCCGCTCATGTGCGATGGAGAGAGCGATGGCCCCCGTTCCTGTCCCTAAATCAATTATGCGCATACCCGGCTGCAGCTTTGGCAATGACAGCGCGACCAGTAATTCGGTATCGGCTCGGGGAATAAGTGTCGAATTATTAACCGCCAGATCGAGTGACCAAAACCCCCTGCTGCCCGTAATATGCGCTATTGGCTCACCGGTTTGGCGTCTCGTGATGAGGTGTTTGAAGTCTTGCCATTGCTGCTCTGTCAGATCTGTCTCGGCATCGAGTAACAGGCGTGTTGGCGAACACGTCAACACGTGACATAACAGATACTGCACATCGACATCGGGACTGTTTGAATGAGCGAGGCAAGTGCGACCATAGGCCTGTGCTTCACGAATCGATGGCAACATTAAATCAGAACAAAGATTAAGGCGAGTATAGCAATCACACCCACACCAATACTGATTTTACGCTGCATCATCAGTTGCGCCTGAATTTGTGCCCATTGCTCCTGATGACTAGTATCAAATTCATTTTTCATTGCTGTGACCTGGTTACGAATAAGCGGCAATATTTTTTCATTCACCAACCTTTCCAGGCTTTTGGCGACCAGCGGGTTTAGATCATGTTTTAACTGGCGAAGTACCGACTCACGCACCACATTTTGCTGTTTATCCAACCATTTGGTGGCATTTTGCTCCAAAGCACGATCAATGTTTGAACTTAAGTCCATCTCTTTTAGCGTTTGCTCTAAAACCGGTTCTGCGGTTATCGACACCAATTCATTCAGCTGAATTGATAAGGATTGTTTTAAAGCGGAAAACTGTTGTTCAGTGAGCTCTCTTACCAGCTGCACAACCTCATCACGGCCAAACTGGTCTGAAGCTTCAGACTGAGTCGTTGAGCTTGATTGCAACCGTTGTTCAACATCTCGAAGTAACTCATCTTTAAATGAGGCCAGGATGACATTTATCTCTGGCTGCGCTGACTCAGAATCAGCATGAGCAGCATCAGGCAATGGGATAGCGCTGAACTCAATTTCATCTAATATACTTTCCAGCTTATCCGCTTCGGGCGGTTTGCTCAAAACAGCTGAGGCACCTGCATCAAATGCTTTTTTCTGATCAGCTTCCGTTTCATTACCTGTACAAATGACGACCGGAATATGTCCCCATTGTGGGTGTTGTTTCAGCTGGGAGGTAGCTGTCAGGCCATCCATCGTCGCCATCATAACGTCCATAAAGATGATATCCGGTAAGGTATCCGTGGTCTGTAACCATTGCATCGCTTCTTCAGCGCTACCCCATTCCACACTGCTGTAACTATGGTCACGTAGCAATTTGCTTAAGGTCATTCTGGCAACGCGAGAATCATCCACCACTAATGCCATCAATTTAGTCATGATTATCCTCTGTTGATGTTAACCGGCGCGAAACGCATCCATTTTAATCGACTCGACTTTTTTACCCATCATGATGACCTCCCCCTGATAACGCTGCTGCATATCACTGGCGAACTCAAAAAAGTAATACCGCTGCAACTGTATACGACCTTGGCGATTACGTTTAAATCGTATCTTACGCCAGAACACCGTATCGTTTAAAAAAGCCACGCCGGTATTGGCGCAATACGATTTTGCTGCCAGCGTCGCGCGTTCAGCCACACCGCGACTGTCCCACCAAAACCAGGCTATAGCAGCTAGAATGATGACTAAAATTTCGCTGTCATTCATCCTAGATCACCCCATAATGTTTGAGAGACAGCCAGAGCTGCCACCGCGGCTGTTTCCGTTCGTAAAATACGTGGTCCAAATTGTACAGCCTGATAACCGGTATCTTTTGCCATCGCCACTTCGCTATCCGCTAAACCACCCTCTGGACCAATGAACATGGTTAGCGATTGAGGCTTTGACAACTCAGTAAAGCGTGTTTCTGCTAGAGGATCCAGTACCAAGTTCAGCTCATCCTGATAATCAGATAATACATCGGCTAATGTTTGAACTGGGCTTAATTCAGGCAAAAAACTCCGACCTGATTGCTCACAGGCACTAATCATGACACCTCTCCAATGATGAAAGCGTTTATCAGCGCGGTCACCATTTAGCTGCACATTGCAACGTTCGGTTATCACAGGCACAATTTTTTTGACGCCCAACTCCACCGCTTTTTGTATAGCAAAGTCCATTCGCTCACCACGTGAAACGCCTTGTAATAAGGTGATGCCTAATGGTGATTCTTTCTGTGTTTCAATCGCATTGCCCAGGCGCACGCGTGAATGCCGCTTTTCAACAAGGGTCAACTCTGCTTCATACTCCATACCGCCACCATTGAACAAACGAATATTGGCCCCTGGTTTGAGCCGCAGCACTTGAATGGCATGACGGTGCACGTCATCCGGTAAGACAAATTCTGATTCAGAAGATGACAGTGTTTCAGTATAAAATCGAGGCATGCGCATGTTGTTGGTGTCAAAAAGCAAGTAAAGTGATAAGCAGTTTACAGATTGTCATCGATAGATTGAATCAAATTCCTTTTTTCACTGTTATACTCAAGTCATGAATATAGACCGGCAACAAATTCAACACATTGTCAGGGACGTGGCCTTCACGACCCTTCTTCCATTGACCAATAACGTTAGCCGGGATTACAAAAAAGATGGCAGCATCGTCACCGCAGCAGATGATGCAGTACAAAGCGCTCTAAGTAAAAGGCTCGCCGAACTGTATCCTGATATTGCGCTACTGGGTGAAGAAATGTCTACCGAACAGCAACAGCAGCTTTTCGATTCTGGTAAGCCAATATGGTGTCTTGATCCGGTCGATGGCACCAGCAATTTTGCTTCTGGCTTGCCTCTTTACTCCATTTCATTGGCACTAATCGAGCAAGGTAAAGTGACTTTTGCTATGGTGCTTGATCCATCGAGAGATGAGAGTTTCACTGCTCTTCGTGGTCAGGGAGCCTGGTTAAATGATTTACCTCTGCGTTTAACCTCTCCTAGTCTCAGTTTGGATAACACTATTGCCTTTGTAGATTTCAAACGGCTACCTCAAGATTTAGCGTTGAAACTTGTCAGAGATCGTCCTTTTGCTTCACAGCGGAATTTAGGTTCTATCGCGCTCGAGTTATGCTGGCTAGCAGCCGGACGGGGCCATATTTATCTGCATGGTAAACAACAAATCTGGGACTATGCAGCTGGTGACTTGATCTTGGAAGAAGCCGGTGGTTTTGCTTCGACACTGTATGGAAACCCTTCATTTCGTTACACATTAGAGCCACGCTCTTCCTGTGCTGCCATTGATGAGGCGTTATTTCAAGTTTGGCAAAATTATTTGCTGGATGCCGTGAATGGTTAGAAAATCACTGGAATTTGTCACGCCAGACTGGACAATGCCCGACCATATTCAGGCATACACAACCACCAGAAAGGGCGGTGTCAGCCCGCCCCCATACGACAGCCTTAATCTTGCCGAACACGTTAACGATACACATGAGAATGTAGAAAAAAATCGTCAACTACTTGCCTCAGCCTTGACGCTGCCGGCTTCCCCGCTTTGGTTACAACAGACGCATAGTACTAAGGTCATCAACAGTCAGGACTGGTATGAAGGCATCGAAGCAGATGCCATCTACTGTAATCAAAACGATCACGTCTGCGCCATTATGACAGCGGATTGTTTGCCTCTATTAATTAGCAATGAAGCTGGTACTGAAATTGCCGCCATTCATGCTGGCTGGCGTGGTTTAGCCGATAGCATCATAGAAACGACTATATCGCGTTTTCAAGACTCAACAGATAAACTTCATGTTTGGCTGGGGCCCGCAATTGGTCCCGAAAAATTTGAAGTCGGTCAAGATGTGTTTGAGGCATTTATCAATCACTCAGATACCGCACAAGTCGCGTTTCAGCAAACGGATAATAGCCACTATTTGGCTGATATCTACCAACTTGCCCGTTTGAGATTAAGGCAGCTTGGCATCACACAAATGTCTGGTGGCGATGCCTGTACGGTGACCGAGACCTCACGCTTTTTTTCATACCGGCGCGATGGCGAGACCGGTCGCATCGTTTCGCTTATCTGGATCGGCAATAAATAAGGTATCATTACCGGCTTAATTCAGCCTTGTTGGATCATTATGGAATTACTCATCTGGATCATCGTTTTTAGTCTGGTAGGCGGACTTTTAAGCGTCGTTGTTGCTTCATCCTTTTTATTACTGCCCGAAAAACACCGTAGTTTAACGGTGCCACATTTGGTCAGCTTTGCGATTGGTGCCATGTTAGGCGCGTCATTTCTTGGCTTAATCCCTCACGCCATCGAACATGAATACGCCATTGATGCACATGCTATCGGCTTTACCTTACTTATTGGTCTACTCAGTTTCTTCGCGCTGGAAAAAATGGTGTTATGGCGACATTGTCATAGCCATCATGGTCACGAACATATCCCTGAACTCGACAGACCCGATCACCACGGTGGTCACCATCACGATCACAAGCATAAGTCTGCAGGGCCGCTAATTCTCATTGGCGATACAATTCATAACTTTGTCGACGGCATTTTAATTGCTGCCGCATTTTTAACAGACGTGCATTTGGGTATTGTGACGGCATTAGCTATTGCCGCCCATGAAATT
Source organism: Methylophaga sp. (assembly GCA_002706095.1). Lineage (GTDB taxonomy): Bacteria > Pseudomonadota > Gammaproteobacteria > Nitrosococcales > Methylophagaceae > Methylophaga > Methylophaga marina. Next base: position 128,112 of record PAJP01000022.1, read on the forward strand.
CCACAAGAGTTAGGTGATTTTGTAATTTTGCTGCACAGCGGCTTTAGCCGCAAAAAAGCGCTTTATTACAATATTCTCTCGAGTTTAGGCACGTTGGCTGGTGCTTTACTGGGTTATTTTGCCCTTTCTGATATGCAACAAATTCTGCCTTATGTTCTGCTTGTTGCGGCATCCAGCTTTATTTACGTGGCTGTAGCAGATTTAATTCCTGGCTTACACGATAAGGTCAAGCCATCAGAGTCTTTGCAACAAATCAGCTTGATCGCCTTGGGCGTTATATTCATCTATATCGCTCATAGCACACTACATTAAGTATGACGGGAAGGAATCCTGATAAAAAGATTTTGATTGTCGGCCCATCATGGGTTGGCGATATGGTGATGGCACAATCGCTATTTATAGCGTTGAAAAAGAACAATCCAGAAGTCACCATCGATGTGCTCGCTATGGACTGGACTCGACCGCTGCTTCAACGTATGCCAGAGGTCAATGAAGCCATCAGTATGCCCATATCGCATGGTATTTTTGGCTGGAATATGCGTAAAAAACTCGGTCAGTCATTACGAGATAAACGCTACGACCAAGCTATTGTGCTGCCTAATTCCTGGAAGTCAGCATTAATTCCTTGGTTTGCAAAAATACCGCTAAGAACGGGATGGCTTGGAGAATATCGTTACGGCTTACTGAATGATGCCCGAAAACTCGATAAGCAGGCTTTGCCGATGATGGTCGAGCGTTTTGTCGCTCTGGCGCATCCAGCGTCATTATCACGAATTCCGCCCGCTTATGAAGCACCCTTGATGCTTGCCGAGCCTGCTAATGAAGCGATTAACCCCAAACGACAGTCGGACGGTCAAAAAAGACTTATTCTCTGTCCGGGCGCAGAATTTGGCCCAGCCAAACAATGGCCAACCTCTCATTACGCCGCTTTAGCTGATTTTTTTCTTACATCCGGCTGGCAAGTGTTGATACTGGGTTCCAAAGCGGATGTCAGCACCGCTGAAGAAATCATCCATCTTTCCAGTCAGCAATCAAACAACCTTATCAGCCTGGCTGGTCAGACAAAGTTAGAAGAAGCCATCGACCTGTTAGGAACAGCCGATCAGGTGGTCTCTAATGATTCAGGGTTAATGCACATCGCCGCTGCCTTACAAGTGCCATTAGTGGTTGTATATGGTCCGACCTCTCCGGCTTTCACCCCACCTTTAGCCAGCAACGCGCACATCACCCAGATAGACATCGAATGCAGTCCATGCTTTAAGCGTACCTGCCCATTAGGCCACCATAACTGTATGAAAAAACTGTCTGTTGACAGTGTGATTGAACTAATAAAAACAACATTATGAAACCGTTAAACTCGTTTTTTTCAGACTTATCCCTTCACAATATTCGTCTATTTACGGCATTCATTAGTCTGCTGTTTTCCGTATTGGCATTCTCCACCGATCAGCTGATTAATAGCGATGGTGTTTTATACTTGAATATGGCAAAAGCTTATATAGAAGGTGGATTGGCTGCGACAGCAGCCATGTACGATTGGCCATTTTTTTCCATCTTAATTGCCGTTATTCATCAATTTACAGGTATCCAACTAGAATTGAGTGGGCAGATCATCAATAGCCTGCTTTTTGTGGTTTTTACTGATGCGCTAGTACTGATTGCTAATAAATTATTAGCTAACCTAAGATACGTCTTTATTGCATCCTTAATCATTCTCTGTTTTTCTACACTTAATGACTACCGTAGTTATATTATTAGAGACATTGGCTATTGGGCTTTTATCTCAATTTCAATCTACCGAACCATTATTTTTTTAGAAAAGCCTAATTGGCAAAATGGTATTTACTGGCAATTATCCAGCCTATTAGCCCTGTTATTCCGTGTTGAAGCTATTGTTATTATTCTGGCAACGCCTCTATTCATAGTGTTCCAACTAGGATTTAGAGATGGCTTAAAATCAGCTATTAAACTCTGTTCATTATTCCTTCTTGGTGGCGTATTGGCTGCAGCCGTATTTACTCAACAACAAGGCATGAAAAGCTCCTTTGGCAAACTCCTCAGTGTGACCGAATTTCTGGACCACTCAAGTATTACTGAGGTATTTCATGAGAAAGCGACTATTCTAGGTAAAGAGTTATTGAGTCAATATTCCGAACGCTACGGCGGGATGATTTTAGCTTCAGGCCTTGTATATATGTTACTAGCAAAAATCATTACGGGTTTATCGCCGCTAAACCTTATTTTTTTTACCATGGCTAAAGTGCAGCAAAAAACAGGCTCGTCGGAAAGTAATACTCGTCGCTTCCTGCTTTTCTTCATTGGCATCAACCTCATTATTCTGCTTACGTTCCTATTTAAACATTACTTCATCAGTACCCGTTATGCAGTCATGCTAATTACTGCTGTGGTCCTGCTTATGCTACCTGCGATGTGTCGTCTGATTGATGATTACTGGCTAGCCAAAAATAAATTTGCCCTTACACTCATCCCCTTCTTACTTCTTGCGAGTATCATTGATACCTTCACCACCAGTGTGACCAAAGGCTATATAAAAGAAACTGCGATCTGGGCGAGCCAAAATTTGCCGGAAAACAGCCGGGTTCTCACCAACGATATTTTTATTGATTTTTATTTCCATGAAAATGAGCCTAAAGCGCGGTTAAAACTCGATAGAACGCTTCAAACTAACAAGCAGTTTGATTATTTTATTGTTATCGAGAAGCCCTCTCGCGCAGAAAGAAAAAAACAATATGCTAACTGGGATTTGATGCCAATTCATTACAGTGAGAACGCTCGAGGTGATAAGGCAGTCATCTATAGGGTGTTAAATATTGACAACTAGACCACGTCACGTTCTGCAGTTATGCCATAGCTACGATCCGCCTTTTGATGATTGCGCGCGACAATATGCATCATTATTTAAAGGCACTAGTTTCCTTGTTACAACGGTCTTCCTAACGGGAGCCCCCAGAGCTGACTTGTTAGAAAATACACTGTCTGATGAGGTCATTTTTCTTGAAAGCCCAAAGCATAAACTTAAAGGACTTAAGTTATCACTACTGAAACGAGTGAAGAGAATATCTCAACAAAAACACTACGAACTTTGTATTGCACATAGGACAAAACCCACATATTTAGCCCTCATTGCCACACAACTTCCTGTAATGAGTATTCATCACGCTTTTGGTGACTTTGACCGTTTAGGAAGAAGGCTTTTTACAGAATTCTTCTCATCTCGCTTATTACTCATAGGGGTATCCAAGGCTGTATCAGCCGATATAAAACAGCACTTACCCCGTTTTCCCGTAGATGGGATCGAAACTTTATATAACAGAGTGGATATAGAACACTCAAAAAATGAGCTCTTGAGTAAAGCTAAAGCCAGAGAAATGCTAGATATTCCTGATGAATCTTATGTTATCGGTAATGTAGGCAGATTACATCCTGATAAAGACCAAGAGACACTGATTCGGGCATTTGCCAAAGCAAAGCATGCGCTCCCTGAGAATACTTTGTTAATTATTATTGGCAAGGGCAAGCTTCAACAAAAACTTCATGATCTTGCTCAATCACTGAATGTAGAAGACAACATCAAATTTATTGGCTACATCAAAGATGCGAAGCGTTACTTTACAGCCTTCGATATTTTTGTCTTGACCTCTGATAGTGAGCCTTTTGGTATGGTTGTGCTGGAAGCTATGATCGCGAATCTACCTATAATTTGTAGTGATTGTGGAGGAGCAAAAGAAATTGTAGAAAACACAGGGCTATTATTTCCTTTTGCATCTTCTGAAAAGTTAGCAGAGTTACTGGTTCATTCAGCCAATAACAGAGAGTCAACATATAGTCATGATGCTTCGCTTATGAAACTACATACTTACTTTTCTGATGAAGCTGGGAGGAGAGCATTTTGGAAATTAGAGCAAATAAAGAAAATTCTCTCACCTTAACTGATTTGTTTTTGCCAATTAATCAGTATTTAAGAATAATGCATTACTTTACATAGCAAATATATTCAATAATCAGGTCGTATAAAAATGGCAGACATAAAACACAAAAACAAATATGACTTTGACACGATATGGCAACTGGATACAGATTGGTTCGAGCCCCCAAACCACAGACGCGGTGGCTGGAGTGGTGTGGTTAAATATGTACTTGAAACAACACATGGTGCTATTGATGTGTTTATCAAACGTCAGGAAAATCATCGCACAAAAACATGGTGTCATCCTTTAAAAGGCATTCATACCTTTCAAAAAGAATATAACAATATTCTTAAACTTACGGCTAAGCATATTCCTACACTTGAACCTGTCTATTTTTCATGTGACCAGTCAAGGGCGATACTGGTTACAAAAGAGCTTCGAGATTATCAATCACTCGAAAACATTTCTCCCTCAAGCTTATCAAATGTGTCACGTAAACAATTACTGAAAGCTGTAGCTCATGTATTGGTGAATATGCACCAAGCACATTTTCAACATAATTCACTTTATCCCAAACACATTTTTGCTAAGCCAGTATCTAACGGCTGGAAGATAAAAATCATCGATCTGGAGAAAATGAAACGTACATTGTTGGTCAGACAATCGATGCTGAGAGATCTGGGCACACTAGACCGTCATGCTAATGAAGATTGGTCAATGAAAGACCGCGTTTTCTTTTTACAACAGTATTTCAATGAACAACCATTGTCTAAAAAGACTAAACAACTTTTACATAAAATTGCTAAGCCCAAAAAAGCAAAACGTCATTAGTCGTGTTGACCGACTGCATGCGATATACTTACGCACTGTTTAACTCAAAGACATATATCACATCATGATCGTTTTAGGTTTGTCTGGCGCGGTAAATCACGACGCCTCTGCTGCTTTATATATTGATGGAAAGCTTGTAGCTGCTGCTGAAGAGGAGCGTTTTCTGCGTGACAAGCACGCCAAAGGGAAAATGCCTTATGAGGCCACTAAATTCTGTTTAGAACAGGCTGGTATTCGTCCCGATCAGATTGATATTGTGGCTTTCCCTTACGCTGAGATTGGCCTGAAATCACCCGCACGCTGGCACTATGCAAAGCGCCATTGGTATGCCCCTGACCGCGCACTTACCGCTTTATTCAGCGGTAACCGTCGATATTGGCGGAATCACCGAAATGTAATGAAGTTATTAGATGATCTAGGTATCGGAGCGAAACGCGTTAAATTTGTCCCAGTTGAACATCATCTAGCGCATGCCAGTAGTGCCTACCATTTGAGTGGTTTTAAAGAAAAAACAGCCATTATCGGTATTGATGGTAAAGGCGAATATGCCACTACTTTTTTTGGTTATGGCGAAAATGGCAAGATTCATAAGATCAAAGAATTCTATGATCCGGATTCACTTGGTGGTGTCTATGGTGCATTAACAGAATATCTTGGCTTTGAAATGCTGGATGGCGAATTCAAAGTAATGGGTATGGCCCCTTACGGTGATCCGAAGCGTTTCGACTTCTCACGTTTAATTGACTACAAAAACGGTGACTTCAAGGTCAATACCAAACTGGTCAATGTCGTAGGCACTCGCCGTTACAAGAAGAATGGCAAAGGCTACTTTTTCAGTCCTGAGTTAATCGAATGGCTCGGCCCTATGCGAGAAGGCGATGAAAAAGATGAGCCTTACATCGATTACGCCGCAAGCATCCAAGACCTGTTAGAGAAAACAGCTTTAAAACTGATTGATTTTTATCTGGGTGACATTATTAAAGACACTGGCAAAATCGCTTATGCTGGTGGTGTGGCTCTCAATGTGAAACTCAACCAGCGTATTATTGCCATGTCCGGTGTCAAAGAACTGTTTGTACAACCGGCGGCAAGCGATGCGGGTACTGCCATTGGTGCGGCCAGTTATGCTTCACAATTATCCGGTGTACCCGTAGAAAAAATGGAGCATGTCTACTTAGGCCCAGCCTATACCACTGAACAATGTATTGAGGCCTGTGAGCAATACGAACAGCCAGTTAAATGGGAGCGAATGAACAATGTCACCGCCGAAACAGCTAAAATTCTAGCTGATGGTAATCCAGTTTCCTGGTTCCAGGGGCATATGGAGTTTGGACCTCGCGCTTTAGGTAATCGAAGTATTCTGGGTTCACCGAGTCATTCAGGCGTAGCTGACAGAATTAATGCCCAGATTAAATATCGTGAACGTTGGCGCCCCTTCTGTCCTAGTATGCTGGATACAGTTGCACCAGAAATATTACAGACAGATCATCCTAGCCCGTATATGACATTTACATTTGATGTGGCTGAAAGTTGGAAGTCGCGTATTCCTGAAGTCGTGCATGAAGATGGTACGGCTCGGGCTCAAATTGTCACTCAAGCAACCAATCCTCGTTACTACTCACTGCTGCAGGAAATGGAGAAACTCACGGGCAATGGTGTGGTCTTAAATACCTCGCTGAATCGCCGCGGAGAGCCAATGGTATGTAGCCCAACTGATGCATTAAATATGTTTTTCGGTTCTGATCTACAGTATTTAGTGATGGAAGATATACTCATCACAAAGTAGATTGATTTAATCCATATAGCTCAGCATATACTCAACACGTTTTTTCCAGGTGTAGTGTTGGCTTATTTTCTGCTGTCCCCGTTTAGCTATAGCTAAACGGGCATCATCATTACTCAAATAATAAAGCACTTTTTCTACCAGCTCTTTTGAGCCCTTAAACGTCTCAATTTCCAAACCAATCTCGAATAAATCTGCCACTTCATCACAATAATCTGTTAAGACAAAACACCCTGCCGCCATTGCCTCAAAGATTCTTAAATTAACACCAGTTTCAGCTGCATAGAATGGTCCTCGAGTGATATTCAATACAATCTTAGAACTGACAAGATGCTGATAAAGTTCTTGTCCCCATAACGGTTTGTCATCAACTTTCTGTTGTAAAGCAGGTGACATTATTGATTGATTTCTTTTCCATCGATTTCCCTTGATAGAAACATAATCAGCAATATGTTCCAGCATAAAACAACGTCTCAGATCAGCGCTACCTACAAATAAAACGTCATGCTGATACTTAGCTGGCTCAGCTTCAACCAGATTAGCCCCAAAAGGTGAAAATATCGTATTAATATTTTTTCGATTGAAAAACTCTGTCACTACTTTTGAAAATGAAAATACGCGATCATAAACACGGACTTCATTCTCAATAAAATAGATAAACTCTCTACGCTTTGAATATAGATTGCAGCTATCAGTATCGTATAAATAGAGTTTTATACCTTTAGTTTTAGCTAAATCTGCGAGGTGGTTGGGTTTAATAAAGCGATATAAAAAACCTATAACAAAAATACTGTCAGGTTTAATTTCCTCAATTAATGATAACAACGACTCAAAACGTTTCTTGGGTAAGTAATAAAAACTATTTTTCTCAGATAGTTTTCGTTGTACTTTTGTGAAAGCTGAGCGAGGCTTATATAAGCTGATATTCTCCAACTTAGCTAAATCATAATATTCTGAGTTGTCTATACAAGCATGAATATCTCGACCGAGAGTGGCACCACCAATTCCATCCAGAATTAAAATTTTCTTGTCCGTCACCAACCAATGTCCTTATATTGCTTTTATAATTTTCTGTATGCTGGGTTGGTTAATAAATTGCTTTGATAACAGGCGTTGAAACTTTTCCCATTTCCGTTCAATCTTTCTTTTGCCGAAAAACCGAACATAACTGCTAATCGGAATAATATCCGAGTTACCGATATTATCGATAATCAAACACCTCATGCCATCATTCCGCTGCTGCAAAACCATATTTTTCGGTTTGAGTGTCATGGTAATAATGTTCTGTTCTAACAGGTCCTGTTTCAATCGGATTAGAGCCTGACTGATGGGTTCGACTAATGCAGAAGTCGATGCCAGATTATCCAGATAAAACTCTAATGTTTTTGAAACCTGACCATCCTCGTCACGAATCAAATCAAACACCGCACCAGATCCCATATTGGTGTCTTCATTACCATAGAACTTTGGCAAACTTAGCCAGTCGATATTTCGCTGTTGTAAAAATCGATAATAGGCCTGTTCACGACGTGTTTCTTCCTCACCACGTAAAACGACCACTTTGACGCATTTTGATGAATCATCAGGATGCACATGTACTTCTCTGTGCAAGCCTTTACCGACTAGAGTCGTGTTGGATAACTCAAGCATTACCATACCCGTTAGGATTTTGACTCTGCCAACGCCACGCATCGGTGACCATATCTTCAAGTGATTTTTCAGCAGTCCATCCAAGTAGAGATTTGGCTAATGTCGGATCCGCATAATTAGTGGCGACATCACCTGCCCGTCGTTCAACAATTTGATACTTCACTTGTTTATTTGAGGCTTGCTCAAAAGCTGCAATCACTTCAAGTACGCTGTAACCTTGACCAGTACCAAGATTGACCGCTTTACAACATGGCGCTGTTGCTTCAGATTCCAGCCAGTTAAGTGCTTCAAGATGTCCTCTAGCTAAATCCATCACATGAATGTAATCACGTACGCCTGTACCATCTACTGTGTCATAGTCACCTCCAAACACAGACAGGCACTCTCGTTTACCAATCGCAGTTTGTGTCACATAGGGCATTAAATTGTTAGGAATGGCACTGGGGTCTTCACCGATTAGGCCCGACTCATGCGCCCCTGCCGGATTAAAGTAGCGTAGCAATACAACACTTAATGTGTCTGGTGTGGCTTTTACCATATCCGCCAGAACTTCTTCTATCATCAATTTGGTGCGCCCATACGGATTAGTCGCGGATGTTGGAAATGTTTCATTAACAGGCATGGAAGCCGGGTCACCATAGACCGTGGCTGAAGAACTAAACACAAAATTCTTCACGGAGAACTGTTGCATTACTTCTAGTAAGACGAAAGTAGCATCAAGATTATTCTGGTAATACATCAAAGGGAATGCGCATGACTCCCCCACCGCTTTCAGGCCAGCCAAATGAATAACAGCGTCAATAGGATGCGTATTAAAAATACCTTGTAGGGCGGTTTTATCCCGACAATCGGCCTTATAAAAAGCTACTTTTTTTTCAGTAATCTGGCTGACACGATCCAATGCAATAGATGAACTATTACTGAGGTTATCCACCACCACAACCTCAAAACCGGCTTCTAATAGCACCACACAAATATGTGAGCCAATATAACCTGCGCCACCGGTAACCAATACCGTTTTTGTCATTACTTTTCCCTTTTTTGTTTTGCCAGTGATTTAATCACTGTGGCAGCCTGCTGCGGCATACTATACAAATCTTCTGTTGCGGCATAATGAAGCGCTTGCTGCGACCAATACTGTAACTTGTCTTTATCTAACATTTCTGCCAGATCTAAAGCCGTTTTTTCTGCACTCTCAGCGTCGCTAATAACCCGTCCCGCATCTGCCTTAGTCACGTGTTTGGTGTAACCACAGACATCAGATACCAAGCTTGGCAGCCCTGCCACCATGGCTTCAAGAATCACCGTACCTGTATTTTCTTTTCTTGCTGGGTGAATTAACAGATCGGCCGCCAGCAAAAATCGGGGAATGTCGGAACGTCCCCCAAGAAATGTCACTTGCTGAGCAATAGAAGCTTGCTGTGCCTGGCGTTGTAGATAACGGTTATCACCGTCACCTATCACCATTAACTTCGTTTTATCTTTGAGTTGTTCCGGCAACTTAGCTAGCGCGGCAATGGCTCGATCAACGCCTTTGGTTTTAAAGCCAGTCCCCACCATCAGTACTAACCATTCATCTTGGGCAATATTAAATTCAGCACGGACTTGCTGACGAATGTGTTCAGCATTGGCAGGACGCTGCCTGTCACGGTCAATACCTGGCGGTAAGCTGATTAAACGATTTTGAGGTGTCTGATAATGTTGTTCGAACAGCGCTTGTTGCACATCAGAAATCATCATCGACACAGTATTTGACTGCTTGCCAAAAACGGCTTCTTCACAAGCTTTATAAAATTTTACACGTCCGGAAAACTGTAAAAGCGCATACAGAGGATGTGACTTAATACGATCGATATAACAAGGGTCTGCCGCGTAATAAACATCCAGCCCCGGCATTTTATTAAATCCAATGACCAGGTCATAATTTTGCTGATGTAATTGTGGCAAAAGCTGATCAATATAGGATTGTAACTTGGCGTGGTTGCTCCAGCCCTTGGTTTCAATAATATGCACATTAAACTGCTCAGGGACGTCCCCTTGCCATTCCATCACATATACGTCGACCGTATCATCAGCTTGCAGGCAGCATTGCATGATATTCATAAAATCACGAGCAAGTCCGCCAAAAGGGAAAAACTTATATAAACAGACCGCGTATTTCATAAACGTGTATTTTGTCCCTGCAGCATAACTCTGAAAAAGGCCTCCAACTCAGGATTCTTCCAGTTTTTCAGAAAGCGTTTTTTATCTTGCAAGTGAGCCATGATCGCTTGTTTTTTATTGCCATATTCTCGCATAGCATCTAAATCAATAAGCCTGATTTTACCTTGCTTATCTAATAACAAGTTCTGCGCTTTCATATCACCATGGCCAACTTGCATTGTGTTCAGATCTGAAAAGATAGTTTGAATCTGACTCACTTCTGATTCCGTTGGCATGCGTTGCTGGTAAACATCTAACAACTCCTCGGCCTCATGGTATTCGCTAATAAAATAAGCTGTTTGTCTCAATGGACCCATGCGCTTTTCAATAAAGGCGAGAGGCTCGGTTGTCGGAATACCAGAAAAAACCAGTAAATTAGCATTGCACCATGATGCCGCGGCCCGGCTTGGTCGCCAGCAGCGGCTTATGGCATGACCCAGATTCTTAATATTATAACGTTTGATAACGACCTCACGGCCAGCCAGCTTTGTGCGTACAACTGTCGCCGTATTACCGGCTTTTAATACCTGAGCGCCAGCAAATAATGCCTCAATATCACGGACGGACTGAAGTTGACTCTGTTGCCAGAAATCTCGTTTTGCTGCGACCTGCCAATGAATATTCTTTTGATAATACGTCATCGTACATGGACGAAAACATTTCTTAAGAAATTGTGTTTTACGTTGCTGCCATGTTTTGTCTAACAGCTGACTAAACTGTTGCTGCTCATCGGCCGAATAATGCCAACCACGTCCTTCATAATAGGCTTTAAGCAAAGGCATCAAATGACTACGCTGTTGCAATGAAAACTGGGCAAATAGTCTGGCCAAGTTTGTCAGGCTAGTATCTTTATCAAGTGCTTTGCCGTCACCTGACTGTTTCACAGAGCCCAGATCGATAAGCACAATCTCATCACCGCTGAGTAATAAATTATCGAGATGAATATCATCTTGATAAATACCGCCTAAGTGCAGAGTCAACATTAACTTTGATAGCAATGCCAAGCGCTCAGTAACCGCCGAATCAAGATGAAACGCCTGGCTGTTTTCAATATAGTCATACACCAGTGCTGAACCATATGGCTCAGAGACCGAGAGCAATAATTTGGGTGTTTTTACTGTCACAGGCTTGACCGCATCAACACCTTGTAACTCCCGCTCAAAGTCTTTTTGGGCTTTTGCTTGATTGGCAAATAATTTAATTACGACATTTTTGCCGTGACTATCTATGGCTTTCATGGCCAAGCGGCGCTCAGGCAAGTCACGCAGAATTTGCACACACTGATAGTTGTTTTGTTCTAATTGCAGATCAAACGGCAATTGCGGTCGGCTATCAGTGCTGATAATGGCATTAATATCTGACATATTATTCAGCATATAATTTATCTGCCCGCAGTTTAACCTGCTGCCATAGGTCAGCATATTGAGATAGCGCCTGGCGCAAAGGTAGCTGAGTATAGGTTTTGATAAAGCGGAACAAATCTCGCTGGGTCAGCAGCACTTCATAAGCAGAAAAATATAAACTGCCCAAATCCTTTATTTGCCAGCGTAATGGCACTTTTTTCCGAATTTGAGCACGGTGCAGGTCAATTAAATATATCGGCATTGAGGGCTGATAAACATTGGTCTCAGCAAACGACTTATCCAGTAAAAAATGACAAAGATAAAAATCCCGATGATTCATACCATTTTTATGCATGGTCCCAGCGATATGGGCTAGTTTCTGGATTAAATCGTATTTGCTTTTGAATGACGGTGGTGTCTGTCGCCACTGCTGCCCCAGATATTCCAGACTCATGGTATCGGTCAAATCATCAGTAATCACAAAAGAATGGCGTTTGGCTGGATTCCATCCTTTTTCGCCATAGCCGGCTAAGGTCATGGTATCCAGATGATGAGACTGTAAAAACTGCACCGCCTGCCATTCATTTCTGGCACTGATAATCGGTAAGCGTAGAGACAACAGGTTTTTGAAAATTTCTTCCCAACCTACACCTTGATGATATTTTAGAAAGTAGCTGTGTTGTTCGACCTCGAAACGTAATGTCCGCCGCCCTTCTTTGTCACGAAAGATTTCACCCGGCATGGTCTGCAACCAAGGAAAGATAGCTTTATTCCGCCAAGCCTGGGCTAAGTCTTCACGTAAATACAGTGTATGTGTTTTCATTCAGTTTTATGATGTGATTCAGTCAAACTCAGTCTTGCCTCAAAACCGCCAGTCAGTCTGAATTTTGTTAAACTGTCGATGTCGAAAAGTGAGATGTTATCATCACTACACCAGTTTAAGGGGAAGCCGTGTCATTTAAAGCCACTATCGTACGTCATCAGGCGATGATCGAAAGTCTGTTTGCACTTGAACCACAAGTCACAGCACTTGCTGCCCGAATTTCAGATTGTGTAAAACAAGGCAATAAAATTCTGTTCTTTGGCAACGGTGGCAGCGCCTCTGATGCGCAACATTTAGCAGCAGAATTTGTGGTGCGTTATCACAAAGACCGTCGACCCTATGGTGCCATCGCTTTAACTACAGACACCTCAATTCTGACGGCTCACAGCAATGATTATCAGTTTGATACGGTCTTTGATCGCCAGATTCTCGCTTTGGGACGCCCAGGCGATATCGCCATTGGATTATCCACATCAGGTAATAGTGGCAATGTTATTAACGGAATCAAGACGGCTAAGGAGATGGGTATCTGGACCTGCGCTTTCACCGGTGAAGGTGGTGGTCAGCTAGCTGACATTGCTGATGAGTGTGTGGCCGTTCCCGTCAAAGAAACCGCTCGGGTACAAGAAGGACATATTCTGATTGGTCACTGGTTGTGTGAAACCCTCGACGAGACAGACTAAATTTATTCATGACTCAAACTACTCTTCACACCGATATCGTCATTATCGGCGCAGGCATTGCTGGCTTATGGCTACATCATCGCCTTAACGATATGGGTATCCATGCTTTGCTCATAGAGAATGGGCAAATCGGCCAGGGACAAACGCTTAGCTCTCAAGGCATTATTCATGGTGGCAGTAAATATGCCCTGAACGGTGTGTTATCCAAAGCAGCGCAAGTCATCAGTACCATGCCTGCTCGCTGGAAAAACGCCCTAAATGGTGAAGGTGATATCGATCTTCGTGATGTCAAAAAATTGGCTGATCACCAACTACTCTGGTCTAAAGACAAACTGTCTTCAAAGATGGTGTCGTTTTTTGCCAGCAAAGCCTTAAGCAGCCGCATGCAGCGTGTTGATAAACGGGATGCGCCAGCATTATTTCAGGATGCAGGCTTTAAAGGCACACTCTATCAACTTGATGAGCCTGTATTAGATATTCCAAGCCTGCTGAAAAAAATCACGGCAAAATGGCGTTCGCGTATGTTATCAGTGCCTAGCAATAGCCAATACCAATGGCAACGTTCAGGACAACAGCTGGAGTCAGTTCAGGTTGGCGATATCACTATCCATGCCCAACAATTTGTGCTGACAGCAGGAGAAGGCAATGAAGTCTTATTGCAATCGCTGTCGATTAAACAACCCAGCATGCAGCGTAGACCGCTACAAATGGTGCTATGCAAGAGCCAAAACCCCAATCAACCTCTGCCGACCATCTATGCCCATAGCCTGGGTAGTGGTTCCAAACCTATTGCGACAATTTCCAGCCATAAAACACAGCAAGGTGACACGGTCTGGTATATCGGCGGCAATATCGCTGAAGAAGGCGTTGCTAAATCGCAAGAAAACTTGATCACCGAAGCCAAGCAATTGCTCAACAATATTTTGCCATGGTTTGAATTGCCAGCTCTTGATTGGGCCACGCATGCGGTGAACCGCGCAGAGCCCAAGCAATCCAATCTTACCCGACCGGATCATGCTTTTATTGATTCACAACAGAATCTTCATATTTGCTGGCCCACCAAATTAGCTCTGGCACCGGATTTAGCCGATCAGGTTCTGAAAGCCATTAATGTCGATACTATAGAAAAACGTAGTTACGACAATCCTGATTTTCCTCATCCTGAGCTCGCTAAACCGTTATGGGACAGAGTTTTCTGATGGCCCATATAGAACAAAAAAATCCAATTGCGGAGACAGGTATACAGGTTTCACCTCTTGGTCTCGGTACCGTTAAAATCGGTCGCGATAAAGCGGTGAAATACCCTGATGGCTTTCAAATTCCAGATGATGAACAAGTGATTACATTACTTGAGCAAGCCTGGGAATCTGGTATTAATCTGATTGATACCGCACCGGCTTATGGTCGCAGTGAGCAACGCCTTGGACAATTATTAAAAAAAGTCCGGCGCGAATGGATTATTGCCACAAAAGCAGGCGAGTATTTTGATGCCGTAAGCGGTGAATCCCACTATGACTTTACGCCAGAATCACTAATTAAAAGCATCGAACATAGCTTAAAAACCCTGCAACGAGATGCGTTAGATATTGTACTGATTCACTCTGATGGCAATGATGAACATATCATCCGTCATCATGGTGCTCTGGAAGTCTTAGCTGACTTAAAACAGCGAGGTTGGATTCGTGCCAGTGGTATGTCCACCAAAACCGTTACAGGCGGGATGTTGACGTTGGAACAGTCTGATATCGCCATGGTGATGCATAATCTGCAATACCAGGAAGAACAGGCCGTCATTGAGCAGGCAGCCAAACTCAATAAAGGCATTTTCATTAAAAAAGCGCTTGGTAGTGGCCACCTGGCGAAACAAGCCGGTACAGACACGGTTCAGGACAATTTCGACTTTATCTTTAATGAACCAGCCGTAAGTAGTGTGATTATCGGCACGATTAACCCAGCTCACCTATATGACAATATCAGTAAGGCGGTTAAAGCTTTAGCTGAATAAATTCGTATTAAAAGCTAGTCGCGCTGATTAATTTTATTCACTATTGCTGTCGTAGAGCAGTTTTCCACCAGCCCCATCACTTTCACTTCACCGCCATAAGCTTCAACGATTTCCCAGCCGACCACGCCTTTTTTATCATAGTCACCGCCTTTGACCAGGATATCGGGCTGGATCAGTCGTAATAACTCCTCTGGCGTATCACCAGGGAAACAGGTCACCCAGTCCACATCAGCTAATCCAGCCAAAACAGTCAGACGTCTGTCTGCGGTATTAATTGGACGACCTTCACCCTTTAATTTTGTAACTGATTCATCAGTATTGATAGCAACAATCAGACGATCACCCAAGGCTCTGGCTTGTTGAAGGTAAGTCACATGCCCGGCATGCAAAATATCAAAACAGCCGTTGGTAAACACGACTTTCTCACCACGGTTTTTGGCTTGGTCTACCGCCATTTTTAACTGCTCAACGGTAACAGCACCGCCAATGCAATGATCGGTGTTGTTGATGCCCTGATGACGTTCATATTCCTGACGCAGTTCAGGTTCACTGACCGTTGAGGTGCCTAGTTTAGTCACCACAATACTGGCAGCTACATTTGCTAAAGTGACCGCTTGTTCCAGGCTGACGCCGGCAGCTAATGCTGTCGCTAATGTTGAAATAACGGTATCACCAGCGCCTGTCACATCAGCCACTTCTTTAGCGATAGCAGGCAAATGAAATTCAGGTTTATCCGCCTGCACTAGCGTCATACCATGTTCACTACGAGTAATGAGAATCGCTTTAATATTCAGAGATTTAATCAGCGTTTGCGCTTTGCTGATAAGATCCTGTTCTGATTCCACGGCGCCAACGACCGCCTCAAACTCACTCATATTCGGGGTAATCAGATCGGCACCACGATATTTAGTGAAATCGTCTCCTTTCGGATCCACCAAAATCAGGCTTTGTTTATCTCTGGCTTTTTCAATCCAATACTGCGGATGGGCTAAGGTACCCTTGTTATAGTCTGACAGCACAATCACTTTCGCATTATCGGTAACGTGCTCAGCTAAATGCTCCATATCCTGAGCCACTTGCTCTGTGAAACGCTGTTCAAAATCCAGACGGATTAACTGTTGATGACTGCTGATGACACGTGACTTGATAATGGTGCAGTTATGGGCGGCTTGATGAAATAAACAATTCACCCCCACCGCATGCAGTTTTTGTTTGAGGACATTGGCGGCTTCATCAGCCCCTGTGATGCCGGTGATATTACATTGTGCACCCAACGAAGCAATATTCATCGCCACGTTGGCAGCACCACCAGGTACATCTTCCAGGCGTACCACATTCACCACTGGCACAGGGGCTTCAGGTGAAATTCGGCTGGCTTTGCCATAGTAAAAACGATCAAGCATCAAGTCACCAATAACAGCAATACGGGCTTGATGGAATTCAGGAAAATCAAATTTCATAATGCGGTTTTATCACGCCAGAAAAGAAGTCAGAGGCGTTATTGTGCTTGTAAAACAGCGGCGAGTCTATTCCAGACTTGGTCTGGCTGCATCTCAGCCATACATACGGGCATACCGGATTTTGCTTCTGGCAGAGGACAACGTCGTTTATAACAAGGTGAGCACGACATTCCTGTAATCAAATGCTGCTGATTCTGGCCCGCTGTGCCAATCAGATGCGTATCCGTTGAGCCATATAGAGTAATGGCGGGTTTATCCATCATTGCGGCCATATGCGCAAGGCCGGTATCACTACACAAAGCGGCTTTGGCACCTTGCATAATGGCCACGACATTATCGAGTGGCAACCTCGGCAATGTATAGGCATGGTCGCTAACAGCGGCGATCTGCAAGGCTCGCTGATACTCTTCATCATTCCCTGAGGGGATTACCACAGAATATCCTGCTTCAATCGCTTTTAAGGTCAACGCTTGCCAATGCTGTACTGGCCATAATTTCGTTAGCCAACTTGCGTTGTGAACCAGCATTACATAATTTTTTGGTAGTTCAAATGCCAATTGTGGCAACTGACAGTGTGCCAAATCCACGCCATACTTTGCTTCGGAGTCAGGCAAAGGATAATCAAGCGCTTTTGCCATAATCTGACGCATACGCTCAACCGCATGCTGGTTTGGATTCACATTAAGTTTATGGCGATAAGCAAGATAAGCCGGCTTTTCACGACAACTGTATTTGTCCAGGCCGGAAACGGGTCCTTTTCTTAACAGACTGACCAGGGCACTTTTCAGATTATTTTGCATATCAATGACAACGTCATAGTCATCGAGATTGAGTGCTTTATAAAAATGACCTATCTCACCATTAAATAAATGACCAAACCAGTTTTGCCTCCAGCGTCGGTGTGATGTAGTAATCACACGCTTCACACGTGGATGCCATTGAGGTACCGCCGCAAAGGCACTATCCACCACCCAGTCAAATTCAATATCAGGAAAGACCTTAGCAGCATCAGTGAGCGCTGGCAGAGCATGCATCAGGTCGCCCATTGAAGTCAGTTTAATTATCAGAACGCGCATCAGCTGTTTAGTTAAAATCCAGCGTTAATGGATGCTCACGGTGATACTTGAGAATAGTTAAAAATGCATCCGGGTTTTTAATTTGAGTCAGCTCACCTTCACGCGGAAAAAGTTGATCCTGTAATCGAGACAGCCAGAAACGCAGTGCCGCCGCCCGGCAAACCATATTCCAATTGGCTTGCTCGGATTCTGTTAATGCTCTTTTTTGTAGATAGTGCGTCATAAGAGACTGGTAACGATTAGTTTCGGGTAAACCATCTTCTCCGACACACCAATCATTCACGGCGACAGCCAAGTCATAAAGTAAGTATTCATCACTCGCAAAGTAGAAGTCGATAATGCCGCTAAGTTTGTTACCCTCGAACAACGCATTATCACGGAATAAGTCTGAGTGAGTGACCCCTTCAGGTAATCCCAACGTCGCATAACCTTGCTGATAAGCAAGTTCATTTTTTAATATGCTCGCTCTGTCATCATCCAGCTTAGACAATAGTTGCTGTGCTGTTTGCTGGCGCCAGTCAGGACCACGCTCAGAAGGTCGTCTTGATTGAAATGACTGCCCCACAATGTGCATCTCAGCCAGTACATCGCCAATTTGTGCGCATTGCTCAACTGTAGCAGTCGTATTGACGCCCTTGCCTGGTAATCGCACAACCAGCGCCGCAGGTTTGCCACAGAGCTTCTTTAGATATTGCCCCTGGCTATCCGCTTCAGGATGCGCAGATGGAATATCATTCATATAAAAAAACGTCATCACATCAAGAAAATAAGCTAACTCACCAAAAGTGTGCTGCTCAAATAAAGTGAGTACATACTCACCTTTGCTTGTACTGACAAAATAATTGGTATTCTCGATGCCGTCACTGATGCCCTGATATGACACCAATTCCCCGACAGAATAATCATTCAAAAACGCGACTAAATCGTCGCGCTCGACTTCAGTGTAAACTGACATTAAAAGAACTCAGATAGATAAAGGACTTACCACTCCAATAGAATCCAGTTTGGAACGGCACCAGAGTCCAGCTCAAAGCTTTTTGTCTCAAGTGAACCATCCCCATCAGAGTCCATCAAGTAATAAGGTTTGCCAATAGACGGCGTAACTTTAATCATATAAAGCTGACCATTCATTCGGTACTCTTCAACAGTACGGTCATCTTCCTGGATAATATTGATATCGGGCTCCATGCTTTCACCGCTTTGTAATGGCTCAGGAATCACTGGTGGTTTTTCCATCACTGATTTTTCATCTGCCCAAACTTGGGTTGTCATTACCAGGGTAACTGCGCATACAATAGCGAATTTGTTAAACATGTGGATGCTCCGTGTCATTTGGCACTAAAGATAGCATTTCCGCTGCTTGGAGAAAAGCAGTCTGTTCCCTATTATCCAATTGGTCGTTATAACTTATGAGTCAATCTGCCCCTTTCGTTCTGGTCGACGGTTCTTCTTATCTCTATCGCGCATTTCATGCCATGTTCAAAGCGGATCTTCGTAACTCCGCTGGTGAGCCGACCGGCGCCGTCAGAGGTGTGACCGCGATGTTACGCCGCTTATTGGCCGATTACCCTGACAGTCCGATTGCTGTCATTTTTGATGCGAAAGGGAAAACCTTCCGTGATGAGTTATTCGCTGAATACAAAGCGCAGCGCCCGCCTATGCCGGATGACTTACGTTCACAAGTGCAGCCAGTGCATGACATTATTAAAGCCATGGGCCTGCCGCTACTGGTGATTGACGGCGTTGAAGCAGACGATGTGATAGGAACCTTTGCGCGTCAAGCGACTGAAAAAGGTCTGGATGTAGTCATCAGTACTGGCGATAAAGATATGGCCCAGCTGGTCAACCAGCATGTCACGCTGGTCAACACGATGACGGAAACTATGTTGGATATAGAGGGCGTAAAAGAAAAGTTTGGTCTGCCACCAGAACTGATTATCGACTTTCTAGCTTTGATGGGCGATAAGGTGGACAACATTCCCGGCGTGCCCGGTGTGGGTGAAAAGACCGCCTTAAGCCTGCTACAAAATCTGGGCAGCCTGAAAGATATCTATGCCAACCTGGAAGCCGTGCGTGAGCTTGATTTTCGTGGTGCGAAAAAAATGCCGGAGAAACTGGCAGAAAACAAAGAAATGGCGGAACTGAGTTATCAACTTGCCACGATAAAATGTGATGTTGAATTAGATATTCATCTTGAAGATATCAAAAATCAACCGCAAGACACCGAAGCACTGCTCAAGTTGTTTAAGGAACTCGAGTTCCGCAGTTGGATAAGTGAATTACAATCTTCAGATACCTCATCAACAGCGAATAATGATTCAGCTGATAACACTACGACAGAACAAAATTACGACACTATCCTGGATCAACAACAATGGCAGGTCTGGTTAGAAAAACTCCAAAAAGCGGAGCTGTTTGCCTTTGATACCGAAACCACCAGCCTCGACTATCTTGAAGCCAGAATTGTCGGTGTTTCGTTTGCAGTAAAAGCAGGGGAAGCGGCTTACTTACCGCTCAAACATGACTATCCAGGTGCACCGGAGCAATTGGACTTTGATAGTGTCATGCAGGATCTCAAACCCTTACTTGAAAGTCCTAAACACCTCAAAGTCGGCCAAAACCTGAAATACGATCGCCATGTATTACTCAATCATGACATCAATCTGCAAGGGATAGCTCATGACACCATGCTCGAATCCTATGTGCTTGATAGCACGGCAACCCGGCATGATATGGACTCATTAGCTCAAAAATATCTGGGCCGAGATACGATTCATTTTGAAGATATTGCCGGAAAAGGTAAAAAACAACTGACATTCAATGAGATAGGTATAGAACAAGCCTCGCCTTATGCCGCAGAAGATGCTGATATCACTTTGCAACTACACCAGACTTTATGGCCTAAAATTGAAAACATTCCGTCTCTGGCCAAAGTGTATCGAGAATTGGAAATGCCGCTATTGCCGGTACTAAACACATTGGAACGTAATGGCGTCAATATCGATATCTGGATGCTGCAGCAGCAAAGCGACAATATGGCTAGACAAATTGCGGATCTCGAAGAGCAGGCTTATGCCGTTGCCGGTCAAAAATTCAACCTGGGTTCACCAAAACAATTGCAAGAAATTCTTTACGAGAAACAGCAATTACCGGTGAAAAAGAAAACGCCTAAAGGTCAGCCATCAACGGCAGAGGAGGTCTTACAAGAATTAGCGGACGAAGGGTATGAACTGCCACAAATCATTATGCAATATCGTGGACTGAGCAAACTGAAATCCACTTATACCGATAAGTTGCCTCTTCAGGTCAATAAAACCAGTGGGCGAGTACACACTTCGTATCATCAGGCCGTCACCGCTACTGGACGATTATCCTCCTCTGATCCTAATCTACAGAATATTCCTATCCGCAGTGAGAATGGTCGCCGCATTCGTGAAGCCTTTGTTGCATCGGATGGTTACGTCTTATTAGCAGCCGATTACTCACAAATCGAACTACGCATTATGGCGCATTTATCTGGTGATAAAAGCTTACTGAATGCCTTTGCTAATGGCGAAGATATTCACCGTCATACCGCCTCAGAGATCTTTGGTGTGGCATTAGAAGACGTCACCAGCGATCAACGCCGTAGCGCCAAAGCCATTAATTTTGGTCTGATTTATGGCATGTCTGCACATGGCTTGTCTCGACAACTCGGTATCGAACGCCATCAGGCTGCGGACTATATGAATGTCTATTTTGAACGTTACCCAGGCGTTCGTCAGTATATGGACAGCACTCGCCAGCAGGCCAAAGATCAGGAGTATGTTGAAACCATCTTTGGACGACGTCTGTACCTACCAGAAATTAATTCCAGTAATGGTATGCGCCGCCAATATGCCGAACGCACAGCGATTAATGCGCCTATGCAAGGCAGTGCAGCTGACATCATCAAACGCGCCATGATTGATATCCATACCTGGTTAGCTGATGCCGATAATGGCATCAAAATGATCATGCAAGTACACGATGAGCTGGTATTTGAAGTGCCGAAAGAGCAGCTGGATATGGCAAGAAAGACCATTGAAGATTTTATGGTGAAAGCCGCTCAATTAAATGTGCCACTGGAAGTGGGTATTGGGGTTGGTGATAATTGGGAGCAAGCACATTAAAGCTTTGCGTATTTCGGACTAAAGCCCGAGTTCATTTATTTTGCTTGCCCTTCGGGTTCCCTGCGCTTCTCATCGTGACTGGGCACTAGCGAACTCGCTAACGCTCAAACATGCGCAAGTGCTATTCCAGTCACGCTTGCGATGCTCAGCTTCGCAAAGGGCGTTGAGAATTTATTCACTTCAGCTTCCGCTCTTATTCTTCCGTGTATGTGCTGACGAGTAGCACAGTTTTATCTGGATTAGGGTTGGCCAGTGTCTGAGCGAAGCGAGTTTTGGCCAACACCCAGATAAAACGAGCAACGCAATGGAGCCGTAGGCCAGCACAGTCGCGCGCCCTTGGGTTGTTAGGGATTTGGGCGAACAAATCCCTAATTCGCCATTATGGCGAAATTAAAAGGAGCTGGCTCTTGGCTTCAAGACAATCACAAGACTGATAAAAATTTAGGAATCTGAGCGCTTTTTAGCTCGCGGATGAGCAGAGTCATACACTTTCGCTAAGTGCTGAAAATCCACATGGGTATAAATCTGGGTTGTACTGATATCAGCATGTCCCAAAAGCTCCTGCACCGCACGTAAATCACCACTGGCTTCAAGCATATGCGATGCAAATGCATGCCTGAGTCGATGAGGATGAACACGATCAGAAATACCTTGTTTTTTACCCCAGTAACTCAGTCGTTTTTGGATAGAACGCACACCTAAACGTCGTCCTTGTTGCGTGATAAAAACGGCTGGTTGATCAAAAAAGCCGAGTTGATCGCGTTTATCCAGCCAATCTTGTAATGCAGATAAAGCTTTGCCACCAAAAGGACAAACCCGGTCTTTATTTCCTTTACCAGTGACATGCACCAGATGATCACCAAAATCGATATCTCGTAACTCAAGAGCAGCCAGTTCAGCTAATCGCAGACCGGAGGAATAAAAGAGTTCCATCATGGCACGGTCTCTTGCAGCCACAAAAGTATCAGGGCGTGTGTTATCCAGTAAGGCATTCATCTGATCCACATCCAGTGTAGATGGCAAGCGTTTTTCTGTTTTAGGTGCTTGTACTGCTTGCGCTGGATTGAAGTCAACCAGGCCTCGTTTAATCAGAAACTGATAAAAAGAACGCGTCGCTGATAACATGCGCTGAATGGTTTTGCCAGACAAGCCTTTACGATGCAAAAAAGCGATGAACTGTCTGAGCTGACTGGATTTAAGAACCGTCCAGTCTGAGATATTTTTTTGCTCGATATAGTCTGCAAGTTGCAGTAAATCGCGACGATAATTGTTAACTGTATGTTCAGACAAGCGCCGCTGTTGCGACAAATTGTCCAGAAAGTCATCAACAGGGTGAATTATCTCACTGCGCATGCTGTTGGTGAGTATATTGTCTGACAACACGCATAAATACTTCACCCAAGAAACGCAGATAGTCGGTCGCCATATCCGCATGGAAACGATTAGCATCGACACTGCCAATGGCTAATAAACCGGCACAAGGTTGATGACCTAAAGGCAAACACGCAACAGAATTAATCTCTTCAG
Source organism: Methylophaga sp. (assembly GCA_002706095.1). Lineage (GTDB taxonomy): Bacteria > Pseudomonadota > Gammaproteobacteria > Nitrosococcales > Methylophagaceae > Methylophaga > Methylophaga marina. Next base: position 151,575 of record PAJP01000022.1, read on the forward strand.
CCCGTTCATCAAACAGTAATCCTTTCTGTGCTTTGGTTAAGCGACCACACACGGGTTCTTGTTTGGTAAATAAGTTGTCAAAAATACGTAGTTTTTTATCATCAGCATGAAGCTGTGACACATTGGCTTCAAGTTGAGGTAAATCAAGTTTATGCTGGCCCTGATAGAACAGCCTCAATGCCACTTCATCTGCAGCAAACTCATGCTTGAGTTCTGTCTGAATTAAGTTGATGAGATCAGCCAAATCCACAGCATCCATGATGCTTAAACAAAGATTGTGCACACGCTTTTCTAATGCTGCGTTACTGTGTGCATTATCAATCAGCGCATGAAGCTGTTCATTAAGCTGTTGGTTTTTTTCTTGTAAGCGATGGGTCTGTCTCTGGGCTAGAGAAATAGTCCCTTCCGGAGAGCTGTTCAGGTTTAGCAACTCCAGCAGATGAGGCTGCTCAAGAAACAGATCAGGATGTGCCTCTAAATACTGTTCAATCTGTTCCAGTGTTAAATCTGTTGTAGTGTCGACCACGCAATTTCTCCGTCAAATACATGCTCTGCAGGGCCGGTCATCCATACAGAGGCATTTTCATCTGGCCAGCTAATCTGCAACTGCCCTCCAGGTAAAGAGACAGTTACATCTCTGGCTAATAAACCTCGGCGAATACCTGTTACAACGGCGGCACAAGCCCCTGTGCCACAGGCTGTTGTTTCACCTGAACCGCGTTCAAAAACACGTAACCGAATCGTTTCTGAATTCACTAATTGCATAAAGCCGACATTAACACGTTCCGGAAAACGTTCATGAGACTCCATAACAGGACCTATTTTTTCTACGACAGCAGTATCGACATCATCGACCAGCATCACCGCATGTGGATTTCCCATCGAAACACTGGCAATTTCGACTTTATCATACCCCTGCACATCTATGAGGTAGGTCACTGCTTCAGATTCAGCCATAAAAGGCACTTTTTCTGGTGCAAAAGCCGGTTTTCCCATATCGACCCGAACGTTACCGTCAGCTTGTATTGTTGGGTAAATCACACCTGATGCCGTTTCCACAGCAATTGTTTCTTTAGTGGTCAACCCCTGATCATGAACATAGCGAGCAAAACAACGTGCGCCATTCCCGCATTGCGAGACTTCACCACCATCGGCATTAAAAATCCGGTAACGAAAATCCACATCGGCCGATGTGGATTTTTCAACCAGCAAAAGCTGATCACAACCAATACCAAAATGCCTATCCGCCATAAAGCGGATTTGCTCTGTGCTCAGTTGTACATTTTGCTGAATGGCATCAATCACAATGAAATCATTGCCCAAGCCATGCATTTTGCTGAATTTCAACATCATCTATGCCTGTATCGTGTGCTCGCCGGCGAATAAGTCATTGATAGTCTCACGCTCTCTGACGAGATGAATTTTATCATCTTCAACCATCACCTCCGCTGCTCTTGGGCGAGAGTTGTAATTCGAACTCATAGCAAAACCATACGCCCCTGCAGAGCGGATAGCTAACAAATCACCTTGCTCGAGAGCAAGCTCACGGTCTTTACCTAAAAAGTCGCCGGTTTCACAGATAGGGCCGACAATGTCATAGTTGAGCGCTTTCGTGCTCGGATGTTGCTTGACGGTTTGGATTTGTTGCCATGACTGGTAGAGTGCAGGGCGTAACAAATCATTCATTGCCGCATCCACAATCGCAAAGCATTTGGCTTCCGTTGGCTTAATGAACTCGACTTTTGTTAATAAAATGCCTGCATTACCAGCAATCGCACGTCCAGGCTCCAAGAGAATCTCCAGGTCACGGTCTTTTAATAATGGAGCCAGTGCCTGTGCGTATTCAGCTGGTGTGGGAGGCGTTTCATCACGGTAATGAATGCCTAAACCACCGCCGATATCGAGATGTTCAATGTGAATACCATCTTCAGCTAGCCCATCTATCAGCGTCAATACACGCTCCAAAGCATCCACAAAAGGAGCTACAGAGGTCAGCTGAGAACCGATATGACAATCCACCGCGACTACATCTAAATTTGGCATGTTTTGAGTAGAACGATACACCTCACGTGCATCCTCAATCGCGATACCAAATTTGTTCTCCTTCAGCCCTGTCGAAATATATGGATGAGTTTGCGCATCCACATCGGGATTGACGCGAATGGAAACAGGCGCTTTTTTTCCTAATCGACCTGCAACAGTATTAATACGATCTAATTCAGGGATCGACTCCACGTTAAAACAACGTATGCCGTGTTGCAGTGCATATTCAATTTCCTGCTCAGTCTTACCGACACCAGAAAAAACGGTTTTAGCCGGATCACCACCAGCGGCAATGACTCTGGCTAATTCGCCCATCGAGACGATATCAAAGCCCGAGCCTTGTTTTGCCAGCACGTTTAATACAGCCAGATTAGAGTTTGCTTTCACGGCATAACAAACAAGGTGAGGATAGCCTGAAAAAGCATCATCAAACGCTTGCCAGTGATTCTCCAATGCGGACCGCGAGTAAATATAAACAGGTGTGCCATATTGTTCTGCAATTTTATCAACCGACACATTCTCTGCGTGCAATGTGCCCGCCTGATAATCAAAATAACTCATTTCTACCTTACCCTGCCGCAATTAAATTTGTCTGGCCTTCCGGCATGTAGAGATCCCCTTTTTGTCCACAGCCAGTCACGGCCATCAGCACGCAAACCAGCAATGCCAGTCTGGTCCAGCAAGAAATTGCTCGCATTTTATTTCCTCAAAAAATTTATTCGGCAGTATATAACGTTGCAGACTGATTCGTCTTAAATCTGAAAACTAGAATTTCTCGTTTAACTTACATACTATTAGTGTTCCTAGATTAGCTTATGTTAAGGAATCACAAATAGTCATGGCAAATATGGCAGCCCCCATGAGACTCAGTGGCCTCGCTCGACGCCTAGTTAACGAAGGTCTTTTAACTGAAGAGCAAGCACTGCATGCCCAGTCTGCAGCCAAAGAAGCCAAGCAGCCTTTCGTGACATATCTGGTTAATCACAAAATTCTGGCCAGTGCCGATATTGCGGCGATTGCCTCCCAGGAATTTGGTGTACCGCTTTTCGATATTGATGCGATGAATCTGGATCTGGCTGCGACGTCACTGATTCAGGAAAAGTTAATCCGTCAACATAACGCATTGCCTCTATTCCAACGTGGTAAACGTCTCTATGTTGCCGTGTCAGACCCGACAAACTTACAAGCACTAGATGAATTCCAGTTCAATACGGCCATGAACACGTTTCCGGTGTTGGTTGATGAACAAAAACTCTCCAACATTATCGAAAAAGCGCTGGATAAAACCAATGAAAAATTAGATAACTTCGATGATGAAGAACTGGATGATATAGATCTTGGTCCCGATGAAGATGCAGACAAAGCGGATCAACTCAACGATAAAAACATTGATGATACCCCTGTCGTTCGTTTTATAAACGGTATTCTCACCAATGCTATCAAGTCCGGCGCATCCGATATTCACTTTGAACCTTATGAACAAAAATACCGGGTCCGGGTGCGTATCGATGGCATGCTTCACGAAATGAAAACAGCACCTGTCGCTCTGGGTGGACGCATTGCAGCACGTTTGAAAGTCTTATCACGCTTAAATATCGCAGAACGTCGCGTGCCACAGGATGGTCGGATGCGACTCAAAATGTCGAAAAATAAAGCTATCGATTTTCGTGTGAACACCTGCCCGACTTTGTTTGGTGAAAAAATCGTTTTGCGTATCTTGGATCCGACCAGTGCTCAATTAGGTATTGATGCTTTAGGTTACGAAGAAAATCAAAAGAAAACGTTTCTGGAAATCATGCATAAACCCTACGGCATGGTACTGGTTACAGGTCCGACCGGTAGTGGTAAAACCGTCTCGCTTTATACCGCATTAAATATCCTCAATACTGGTGATCGTAATATCTCGACCGCTGAAGATCCGGCTGAAATTAGTTTACCGGGTATTAATCAGGTTAATGTTCATCCAGCCATCGGCCTCACCTTTTCCGAAGCTTTACGTGCATTTTTACGTCAGGATCCTGATGTCATCATGGTCGGTGAGATCCGTGATCTGGAAACGGCAGAAATTGCCATCAAAGCCGCACAAACCGGACACATGGTGTTTTCTACTTTACATACTAATGACGCACCACAGTCATTAACACGCCTTATGAACATGGGGGTACCAGCCTTTAATATCGCTTCTGCCGTCTCTCTCATCATTGCTCAACGTCTGGCGAGAAGACTGTGCTCAAAATGTAAAGCACCAGAAACACTTCCTGATGAAGCACTGTTAACAGAAGGTTTCACACAGGCTCAAATTGATGCCGGTGTCACAGTTTATAAAGCGGTAGGATGCGATAGTTGTACAGAAGGCTATAAAGGCCGTGTCGGTATTTATCAGGTCATGCCGGTATCCGAGGCAATGGGTCGCATCATTATGGAAGGTGGTAATGCAATCCAGTTAGCGGATCAGGCTGAAAAAGAAGGCATTGACGATCTTCGTAAGTCTGGACTCAAAAAAGTCGCAGCTGGCTTGACCAGTCTTGAAGAAGTCAATCGTGTAATCAAGGAGTAAGATGTGGCTCAAGCACAAGCGGCTAAAGCAAAAAAAGTCAAAGTACCCGATATCTTTCTCTGGCAGGGAACCAATAAACAGGGCCGAAAAGTTAAAGGTCAGATCAGTGCTGAAAATCTGAATCAGGCTAAAATGGATCTGCGTCGCCAAGGGATTACGCCGTTAAAAGTACGCAAAAAACCTAAAGACCTATTCGCGCCAAGAAAACCAAAAATCAAGCCGTCTGACATTGCTGTATTCAGCCGAATGCTCGCCACCATGATGTCTTCAGGTGTGCCACTAATGCAATCATTGCAAATTATCGGCGAAGGCCACGAAAACAGTAGTATGCAAGAAATGATTCTGGCCATTAAAGCTGATGTCGAGTCAGGCACGAGTCTGGCTGAATCCTTGTCCAAATACCCTCATCATTTTGATGATTTATATGTCAACCTCATTAATGCAGGTGAGCAATCTGGTGCATTGGAAACGTTGTTACATGAGATTGCAGCCTATCAGGAGAAAACGGAGGCCTTAAAAGCTAAAATTAAAAAAGCCCTTGTTTACCCTGCCTCAATTGTCGTCGTGGCCTTTATTGTGACGGCCATCCTGATGATTTTTGTTATTCCCCAATTCGAGTCACTTTTCAAAGGCTTTGGGGCTGATCTGCCTGGTCTAACAAAGTTAGTCATCCGAGTATCCGAAGTTTTCCAGGAAAAATGGTGGTTAATTTTTGGCATCATTATCGGTGCCATCTATGCCGCGATGGAATCTCGTAAGCGTTCACGCAAGGTTCAACATTTCCTCGACAGGATGTTACTTAAAATTCCTGTTGTGGGTGAGATCATGCGTAAAGCCGCTATCGCCCGCTTTGCCAGAACTTTTTCAACCATGTTCAAAGCCGGTGTGCCGATGGTAGAAGCAATGACCTCCGTTGCTGGCGCCACCGGTAACGTGGTTTTTGGTGAAGCAACACTGGTTATGCGTGATGATGTTGCTACCGGCACACAATTGAACAAAGCCATGATTGATGTCGAATTATTCCCTAATATGGTTGTACAAATGGTCGCTATCGGTGAAGAGTCCGGCTCATTGGATGCTATGTTGGCGAAAGTTGCCGAATTCTTTGAAAGTGAAGTGGATGATGCTGTCGATAATATGACGGCTCTGTTAGAGCCTCTCATCATGGTGTTTTTGGGTGGTATTGTCGGCACTCTGGTTATTGCGATGTATCTTCCTATATTTAAACTCGGTGCAGCTATTTAACCATGCCCATTATTGATTATCTGGCAGTATCGCCAGTCGCCTGGATAGTTGTAGCCAGTATACTTGGCCTACTGGTTGGCAGTTTTCTGAATGTCGTTATTTATCGTCTGCCTATTATTATGCAACGCGAATGGGCCGAGCAGTGTGCTGAGTTAACTGGAGAAGTCAGTAGTCAGCCTGAAACCGCCTTCTCTCTTTCCAAACCACGCTCTGCTTGTCCTCATTGTGGTCATGCCATCTCAGCTTTAGAAAATATTCCCGTTATCAGCTACTTAGTATTAGGTGGTAAATGTAAAGCATGTCGAACACCGATATCTATACGCTATCCCATTATCGAACTTATATCAGCATGCATGTCAGCCACCATAGCTTGGCAGTTTGGCTTTGACTGGAATGCCATAGGCGGGCTTTTTCTTAGCTGGGCCCTGCTTGCTTTAACGTTTATTGATGTCGATCATCAGCTCTTACCTGACAAAATTACGCTTCCACTCATCTGGTTAGGATTAATTTTTAACTTAGGTACGGTTTACACTGATCTTAATAGTAGTGTTATTGGCGCTGTGGCAGGCTATCTATCACTTTGGAGTATCTATCACCTGTTTAGACTAGTCACAGGTAAAGAAGGTATGGGCTACGGTGATTTTAAGCTTCTTGCAGCACTAGGTGCCTGGATGGGCTGGCAAGCGTTGCCGATGATTGTTTTATTATCATCCTTTGTTGGCGCGGTCATCGGTGTCACACTCATTCTACTAAAGCAGCATCAGCGTGATATTCCTATTCCATTTGGGCCTTATCTTGCCATTGCCGGCTGGATAGCTCTTGTGTGGGGAGATACGATTAACAGCACTTACCTTCATTGGTCAGGACTTGCTTAATGGTATTTAAGGTTGGCCTCACTGGTGGCGTTGCCAGTGGAAAATCGACCATCACTAATCTCTTTCACGACCAATACCAGATTGATGTAATTGATGCAGATAAGATTGCACATAATCTTTTAGTAAAAAACTCAAGTTGTTATCACGAAGTCGTTGAGACTTTCGGAGAGTCCGTTTTATTGGATAATGGTGAAATTAATCGTCGTTATCTCCGCGAACGCATATTTCGTGAAGCTGCTGCTAAACAACAACTTGAAGCCATATTACATCCTGTCATTCGTCAGCAATTGTTCAGTGAGGCGGAGCATGCAACATCAGCTTATTGTATTTTATCTGTGCCGCTGTTAATCGAAGTAGGTCTGCATAGAGAAGTCGATCGAGTTTGCGTTATTGATGTCAGTGAAGATGTACAGTTAGCGCGCTTAATCAGCCGTGATAAGCTCTCTACTGAAACCGCTATAGCCATGATCAAAAACCAATGTGACCGCGCAGTACGCTTGCAACATGCCGATGATATTATTAATAATAATGATTCAAAAGATTCATTGGCTCATCAAGTGGCTAAATTACATGAACTCTTCTTAAAGTTTGCTGACCAATCACATTAAGTTGCTTGCCAGCATAGAGTCATGGACAATAACCTCATTCACTTACCGTTATAAAAAAAGACCCGTGTCAGATTCGATAATTTTTGAACAACCACTCAATGAACGAATTCGGACCTTTCTGAGGTTAGAATTTCTATTTAAACGTGTTGATTCTGCATTGAAGGGCCAATCCGAAATGCATCATCGCGATGCATTGGATGGGATATTGAGCATGCTCAGTGTATTTGAGCGTAGCGATATGAAACAAGAATTAATGAAAGAGATCGAACGCTTGATTGCCAATCTTTCAGCGCTTGAGAATACGCCAGGAGTGGACCGGCAGGCATTAGATGCATTACTTTCGGATCTCGATCAAAGCCTGGATGCTTTGCATATCCAGAAATCAGGCTTAGGTCAGCAGCTAAGAGACAATGAGTTTTTATACAGTATTCGCCAGCGCTCCAGTATTCCCGGCGGTACCTGTGAATTTGATTTACCTTCTTACCACTTCTGGCTACAACATACTGTCGCTGAGACGCGTTCAGAACAACTTCAGCTTTGGATGAATGAATTTATCTCGGTCAGAAATGCAGTGGAATTAAGCTTACGTCTTATCCGTGGCAGTGTTGGGTTTAGAGATGAAGTGGCAGAAGCAGGCTTCTATCAACGTAGTCTGGATTCAAATCAGCCTTACCAGCTTATTCGGGTTGAAATTCCACGTGATAAAGCCTATTTTCCTGAAGTCAGTGGAGGGAAACATCGATTCACTGTGCGCTTCATGCTGTTTGATATCCAACAGCGACCGCAACAATCATTCGAAAGCATCCCCTTTAAACTCAGCTGTTGTGCAATGTAATCATGGTAACGATTGTTAACTGCCCACAATGTGGTAAACAAGTTCCTTGGCAAGCAGATCAAATCTGGAAGCCCTTTTGTAGTGAACGCTGTAAGCTAATCGACCTCGGTGAATGGGCTTCTGAAGGACACAAAATTCCTGGTCCTCCGGTTAATACCCCTCTGGATGATGATGACTCAGACTATCACTAGCCTTAGGCATCACCTGCAGTCAAAATACCTTGTTCATAAGAAAAATTAAGCATTCGATTCAGTGGAATCAGTGCCTTTTGACGAACATCCTCATCGACTTCAATCGTATTATTCATCTCGACCAATGTCTTATGTAAGTTCACAAGCGTATTCATTGCCATCCACGGACAATGGGCACAGCTTTTACACGTAGCACTTTTACCACCTGTCGGCGCAGGTATTAAACGTTTATCTGGAACAGCCTGACTCATTTTATAAAACAAGCCGTAATCCGTAGCAATAATCAACGTATCCGCTTTTGAGGCTTTACCCGCGGCAATAATTTGTTTAGTTGAACCCACAAAGTCTGCCTTGGCAATCACCGCCTCAGGTGACTCAGGATGCACTAACACCTCTGCCTCAGGATATTTTTTCATAAGTTGTTCAAGTTCATACAGCTTAAACTCGTCATGAACAACGCAATGGCCTTGCCATAACAACATATCGGCATCGGTTTTATTCTTGATATATTGACCCAGATGGCGGTCAGGACCCCATATAATTTTTTTACCGTCGGCTTTCAAGGATTCAATAATCTGAATGGCGTTACTGGATGTCACAATCCAGTCAGCACGGGCTTTTACTTCAACACTGGTATTGGCATAAACCACCACAGTGCGATCAGGGTGCTGGTCACAAAATTCACTAAAGGCGTCTATTGGACAGCCCAGATCAAGTGAACATTCTGCTTCCAGTGTCGGCATAATCACGGTTTTTTCCGGACTCAGTATTTTTGCCGTTTCCCCCATAAAGCGAACACCACAAACAACTAATGTATCAGCTGGATGCTTAGCACCAAAATTAGCCATATCCAGAGAGTCAGACACATAGCCGCCAGTCTGTTCAGCCAAAGCCTGCAGCTCATCGTCAACATAATAATGAGCAATCATCACGGCATTTTTTTCTTTTAGCAGGTGTTTGATTTTCTCAATATAATCCGCTTTTTCTTCTTCTGAAAGCCAGGGTGTTGGCGCCACATTGTCGATGATTGAGTCAATTTTTGACTGAAGAGATTGAGGAATGGCTTCTGCTAAACTCATAATTCTAAACTGCCTGTGTGGTATTCAATTGCTGTTGTATTGCTGTCACAATAATTTTATTGGCTGCTGGAAATTCGTAATAATCGAGGGCTGCAATATCAACCCATTTAATGGTTTGACCTTCATGCCCTGTTGGCGTTCCATCAAAAGCATCTATCCACCAGACGTCCAGTAATACTGACTTATCGCCATAATCATGACTGTGCTCTATAAGCGGTTCAGCACGGAGAATATCGATAGCTAATTCTTCTTTGATTTCTCGCGTCAGAGCCTGCTGGACCGTCTCGCCCGACTCGACTTTACCGCCGGGGAATTCCCATAAATTACCCTGATGCTGGTCAGGCTTACGCAGCGCAATAAGCACTTCTTTTTGCTGCACAATAACGGCGACAGCCACATGTATTTGACTCATTTATTCTGACCCGTGAGCGTGAATAACGCCCCACAGTAAGGGCAAGCGACTTCACCTTTCGTTTCTATATCGAGATATACCCGAGGGTGTGCATTCCACACCGGCATATCAGGCATGGGACAGCTCAAAGGGAGATCGTCAGGATGAACCCAATAATGTTTTTCAGCACACGATTTATCACTATTTTGTTCACCCATAAGATCTCCTAGATAACTATTCAGCCTGTGGATTTTTCCTCAATCTAATGTTCAGCTCTTTCAATAACGTATCATCAATAGGGCTAGGGGCATCAGTTAATAGACAACTGGCTGATTGTGTTTTTGGGAACGCCATGACATCACGAATAGATGCCGCTCCGGTCATCAGCATGACCAAGCGATCCAAACCAAATGCCAGCCCGCCATGCGGAGGACAGCCATATTTCAGTGCATTTAATAAGAAGCCAAATTTATCCTGTGCTTCTTCTTCATCAATACCCAGTAATTCAAATACTTTTTGCTGAACATCGGTCTTATGAATACGCATTGACCCACCGCCCAGCTCTGTACCATTCAAGACCATGTCATATGCACGTGACAGACATTTTTCTGGGTCAGAATCTAACAAGGCCAGATCCGATTCGCGTGGTGCTGTAAACGGATGATGTAGCGCATGCCAGCGTTCTGACTTTTCATCCCATTCAAACATAGGGAATGCGACGACCCATAAAGGTTTCCAGCCACGTTCAACCATACTAAGATCATGGCCCAGTTTGACACGCAATGCACCCAGAGACTCGTTAACGATGGTGGCTTTATCAGCGCCGAAGAAGACCAAATCGCCAGTTTCGGCAGAAACGCGCTGCATGATGGCAGAAACAACTTCATCAGGTAAAAACTTCAGAATCGGAGACTGCAAGCCTTCGCGTCCCGCCTCAGCATCATTTACCTTGATATAAGCCAGCCCTTTAGCACCATAAATGCTGACATATTTCGTGTAGTCATCAATTTCTTTACGACTCAGGTTATTACCACCTGGTACTTTCAAAGCTGCCACACGACCGCGTGGATCATTAGCGGGTGCAGAGAAGACTTTAAAATCGACTTCGCCCATTAAATCACTGACATCAACCAATTCCAGCGGAATGCGCAGATCAGGTTTATCACTACCAAAACGATCCATGGCTTCAGCATAGGTCATTCTTGGGAAAGGATTCGGTAAGGCTTCTTCCAGCACATTAGCAAAAAGACTGCGAATCATTTCTTCCATCATGTTCATGAAATCTTCTTCTTCAACAAAAGAAGTTTCAATATCAATCTGAGTGAATTCAGGTTGACGATCCGCACGTAAATCTTCATCACGGAAACAACGGACAACTTGGTAATAGCGGTCCATACCTGACATCATCAACAACTGCTTAAAAAGCTGGGGAGATTGCGGCAACGCGAAGAACTCACCCTGATGGGTACGGCTAGGTACAAGGTAATCACGAGCCCCTTCTGGTGTAGCTTTTGTCAGAATGGGTGTTTCAATATCTAAAAAGCCGTTTGAGTCGAGATAGCTACGTAACTGACGGGTAATCTGTGAACGAAAACGTAAGCGTTGTTGCATTTCAGGACGACGTAAATCGATATAACGATAACGCAGACGAATATCTTCATTGACGTCCAGCAATTCATTCAACGGGAAAGGAGGAGTTTCTGATGCGTTGAGTATTTCAAGTTTCTTAGCAATGATCTCAATCTTACCGCTACGCAAATCAGCATTATCACTACCGGCAGGTCTGAGCTGAACAATACCCTCAATTTTCAGAACATATTCACTTCTTACACGTTCAGCATGAGCAAAACAATCAGCATCTTCAGGATTACAAACAACCTGGACTAACCCTTCGCGGTCCCGTAAATCAATAAAAATGACACCACCGTGATCTCGTCTACGATGCATCCAGCCAACAATAGAAACTGACTGACCTTCGAGGGTTTCATTTACCTCGCCGCAATAATGGCTACGCATAATAACTTCCAATCTTTAAAATTTTTATAGTTTGCAATTGAGTTCTGAATAGTTGAATTCGAACCCATCAATTTATTTAACTTAGGCTTTTGTTGTCGGCCTGTTGTTTGTGCAATTGTTCTTTCTTCCAATCTGGAACAACAACCCCCATTGAGATAATCATTTTCAAGCCTTGTTCGACTGTCATATCCAACTCAATAACATCCTCTTTCGGCAGCATCAGCACAAATCCTGAGGTGGGATTCGGTGTCGTTGGTATAAACACACTCATCACTTCAGATTGTGTTTTTTCTTGTACTTCACCAAGCTGATCAGATGTCATAAAGGCTAGGCTCCAGACACCTTTCCTTGGATATTCCACTAACAATACACGACGAAATGACTGACCATCGGTTGTTAATACTGCTTCTAATATCTGTTTAATGCCAGCATATAGTGTTCTGACTAAGGGAATCCTAGATAACAAAGATTCCCAAGCATTAACTAAACGTCTTCCTAATAAGTTGGCAACAATCATACCGGTTGCTAACACCAATACAACCGCTAACAAAACGCCTAATCCAGGGATGTGAAACCCTAATAAATTATCTGGCTGATACACATGAGGTAATAGTAATAATGTTTGATCTAAAAACCCCACGATAGCGCGGATAACTAAAAAGGTGATACCCAAGGGCATCCATACAAGTAATCCGGCTATCAGGTATTTACGCATTTACTTTCTAAATAAAATGTATCAATCAATGGCAGCCACAGCCTGTTCCGCATGCAGCTGCACTAGTCTTTTTTGCGCTATCGCTTGCCCCACTCTCAGCTAAGTTACGTTTACTACCTGTTTTAAAGTCAGTCTCGTACCAGCCATCTCCTTTCAAGCGAAATCCTGAAGCTGATACCAGTTTACGCAGCTGCGCTTGTTCACATGCCGGGCAATGCACAAGGGGCTCATCACTAATTTTTTGCAGTGCTTCAAACTCATGTCCACAGGCATCACAGCGATATTCATAAAGTGGCATTATTCCTTCCTCATACTATAGAAAAATGTTGGAGACCACTTTTAATAGTGTCTCGAAAACCGCATTTCAAGAGTTAAACTCATTAATTATAACTAAAAAGTTCTCTTGCCGCCGTGCTCACTTTCAACATGGGTATTTTAATACGCTAAACTATATCGATGAGATCCCATAATGATTGGCAGGCCATACGCCGACTTCTTCCCTTTTTAAAGAAATTCAAAGGCCGTGTATTGTTCGCACTTGGCCTTCTGACGCTAGCAAAATTGGCTAACGTAACCGTCCCTATTACTCTGAAACATGCCATTGATGCTCTAGACCCTCAACATCAAGAGATTATTTACCTTCCCATTTTTATGCTGGTTGCATATGGTCTTTTACGCTTTGCTAGCAGCGCTTTTAGTGAGCTGCGTGACGCCCTGTTTGCCAAAGTAATATTTCGCTCGGTTCGGCGAATAGCGACACAAATTCTCTCACACTTACACGATCTATCTTTGCAATTTCACTTACAGAGACAGACGGGGGGCATATCACGTGATATTGAGCGTGGTAGCCGAGGCATCAGTTTTCTGATGAACTTCATGATATTCAATATATTACCAACACTGGTAGAAATAGGCCTTGTTAGTGCCATCTTGCTTATCAACTATGACAGCATTTTTGCGATTATTACCACCAGCACCATTCTCATATATATCTTCTACACACTCATCATCACTGAATGGCGAATGCGTTATCGTCGAAGAATGAATGAGATGGACTCTCAAGCTAATAATCAGGCAATAGACAGCCTGATGAATTACGAAACGGTCAAATACTTCAACAATGAGACTCTCGAAGTGTCTCAATACGATGAAAAACTGGCTTCCTGGGAAAAGTCGGCCATACATAATCAGACATCGTTATCGGTATTAAATATCGGACAAGGCATTATCATTTCTGCTGGTCTGACCGCTCTCATGTTACTTGCCGGTCAAGGCGTCGTTAATGCTCAGTTATCACTTGGTGATTTGGTACTCATCAATGCTTACCTCCTCCAACTCTATATGCCGCTGGGCTTTCTTGGTTTTGTCTACAGAGAAATTCGTCACTCACTGGCAGATATGGAACGGATGTTTAATTTGCTCGATCAACAGCGTGAGGTACCAGACAGCAGGGATGCAGTTGAGATTGATGTGAATGCAGGAGAAATTAAATTTGTTAACGTAAGTTTTTCCTATCATGCCGATAGAATGATATTAAAAAATATCAATTTCACAGCTAAAGCAGGACAAAAACTCGCTATCGTCGGCCCCAGTGGTTCAGGAAAATCAACTATTGTCCGGCTACTCTATCGCTTCTATGATCCACAAGTTGGTCATATCGAAATAGACAATCAAGATATAAAGACGGTTAGCCAAAACAGTTTACGAAAGCACATTGGTGTTGTTCCTCAAGACACCGTTTTATTCAACGATACGATTTATCACAACATTGCTTACGGCAAGCCCTCAGCCAGCAATGAACAAGTCATTATGGCTGCAAAACAAGCTAATTTAGATGACTTTATTAATAATCTACCAGACGGGTACGAAACCATTGTAGGTGAACGAGGATTAAAGCTATCAGGGGGGGAGAAACAGCGTATCGCCATCGCACGAACACTGCTAAAAGCGCCTGAAATCCTATGCTTTGATGAAGCCACTTCAGCGCTTGATAGTCATGCAGAGCAGCGTATTGGGCAAGAAATCATCAATATCAGTGCGAACAAAACCTCACTGGTTATTGCACATAGACTTTCCACTATTGTCGATGCGCATCAAATATTGGTGCTAGACAAAGGGCAGATTGTAGAACAAGGGACACACCAGCAACTCCTACATCAACATGGCGTTTATGCATCCATGTGGCGCCTCCAGCAAAACTACAGAGAAATACCTCATCGTGAGTAAACGGGTTATTTGACACATTTCCATGAGTTTTTTTGGACTTTCTGACAAAACTCAGGTTAGTATGTCGCGCGGTTCTGACCGACATAAATCAATACATACAACAAGATAACGATTTATACCCGTTCAGTTTCGGTTCAGTTTGGTTGTGCCAAACTTGCATCGCACTGGGTCAAATAACCCAATAAAACAAGAGGATTAAAAATGAAATATGGTAAATCACTTATTGCTGCGACTTTAACTGCGGCTACTTTAATGTCGACTTCTGTAATGGCTGAAAACCATACTGTGACAGCTCAAGTAACAGCTTTCAAACCAATGGTTATTAAAGTACAACCAGGTGATACTGTTTCTTTCGAAAACATGAACGGACATATCGCTAATACAAAATTCGTTCAAGCTGACGGTGAACATGAATATATTCCAGAAGGCGCCACCGGCTGGACTTCACAAATGGGTGAAAACTTCACCACACCAGAATTAACAAAAGAAGGTGTTTACTTATATAAATGTGACCCTCACTGGGGTGCAGGCATGGGTGGTGTCATCATTGTCGGCGAACCAACAAACTTAGAAGCTATCAAAGCAACTAAACCAAAAGGCGCTCTGAAACGTCTAGTGAAAAAAGCTGAAAAAGCTGTCAAATAAGATCGACTAAAATCGTTCTGAAATGAGAAGCCCGCCTAATTCTAGGCGGGCTTTTTTGATCATTTACTTCCAGTACTATGATAATATTTATGAGTTTTGTAGTTAACCGTGTCATCGAACAATAATAATTGGTGCGGTTAATAAAGAATTTAAAGATTTTCAGATAGCTGGGAGGACTCCGTCGATGAGTCACAATGTCGATACAGGCAAAAGGCGTTTTCTGACTGCAGCTGCCAGTGTTGTTGGTGGCGCTGGTGCAGTTGCCGTTGCCGTACCATTTGTTTCGTCCATGTTACCTAGTGCTAAGGCTCAGGCCGCCGGTGCACCCGTTGAAGTGGATATTAGTAAGTTAGAAAAAGGGCAGTTATTGACCGTTGAGTGGCAAGGAAAGCCTGTCTGGATTTTCAGACGTAGTGAAGAAACTATCCAAACGCTTGTTTCTCTGGATGAGAAACTCGTCGACCCTCATAGTGAAATGGCTAGTCAACAACCCTCTTATTGCCAAAACGAAGCACGCTCTATTCGAGATGAATTGATGGTGCTTGTTGGCATTTGTACACATTTAGGCTGCTCCCCGACATACCGACCAGAATTAGCACCAGAAGATCTTGGCAAAGATTGGAAAGGTGGTTTCTTCTGTCCATGTCATGGTTCAAAGTATGACCTCGCTGGTCGTGTTTTCCAGAATATGCCTGCTCCGAAAAATATGCTCGTGCCTCCTTATCATTTTGAAGGCGACAATGTAGTGATTGTAGGTGAAAGTTTAGAAGGAGCCGCGTAATGTTTTCCGGATTTATGAACTGGGTAGATGCCCGCTTCCCTGCATCAAAAATGTGGCGTGAGCATCTTTCTGAATATTATGCGCCAAAGAATTTTAATTTTTGGTACTTCTTTGGTTCATTAGCTTTACTGGTTTTAGTCATACAGATTGTCACCGGTATATTTCTAACCATGAATTACAAACCTGACGCAGCCTTAGCGTTTGCTTCTGTTGAATACATCATGCGCGATGTTCAATGGGGTTGGCTGATACGGTATATGCATTCCACTGGTGCCTCAGCATTTTTTGTTGTCGTTTATCTTCATATGTTTCGAGGCTTAATCTACGGTTCGTATAAGCAACCACGTGAACTTGTATGGTTATTCGGGATGCTGATATACCTTGTTCTCATGGCTGAAGCATTCATGGGTTATCTGCTACCTTGGGGACAAATGTCTTATTGGGGTGCTCAAGTTATTATTTCGCTATTCGGCGCCATTCCTTTTATAGGTGAGCAACTGGCATTATGGATTCGAGGTGACTTTGTTGTTGCAGATGCCACGCTGAATCGTTTCTTTGCCTTCCATGTCATTGCTTTACCTATAGTCTTGCTTGGGCTTGTTGTCGCACACATCATTGCTTTGCATGAAGTTGGCTCCAACAACCCTGATGGCGTTGAAATCAAGAAACTAAAAAACAAGGAAGGTAAGCCTTTAGACGGCATTCCTTTTCACCCTTACTACACGGTGAAAGATATCGTGGGCGTTATCGTCTTCCTCATCATATTCTCACTGGTATTGTTTTACATGCCAGAGATGGGTGGCTGGTTCCTGGAGCATGCTAACTTCATCCCTGCGGATCCATTAAAAACACCAGAACATATTGCACCTGTTTGGTACTTCACTCCTTTTTATGCCATTTTGAGGGCTGTACCGAGTATCAATGCCTCTGCATTTCCTGGTGTGGTAGCAATGGGCTTATCTATCGTCTTTTTATTTCTATTACCTTGGTTAGATAGAAGTCCGGTTAAATCCATTCGTTACCGTGGTCCATACTTTAAGATCGCTCTTACCTTGTTTATTATCAGCTTCTTTGTTCTCGGCTTTTTAGGCACACAACCTGCTACAGAGCTGTACACACTGATAGCTCAAATTTCGTCAGTCGTTTATTTTGCTTTCTTCATCTTTATGCCGTTTTATACGAAATTTGACAAAGATAAACCTGTGCCAGAAAGGGTGACATTCAAATGAAATCATTAATACTGACATTATTAATTTCGCTCACCTCATTTCAGGTGCTAGCAGCAGAAGCCACTCACGTTGATAAAGTTGAAGTTGATATTACTGATCAAGCTTCTCTTCAACGGGGTGCAAAAACCTTCGTTAACTATTGTTTGAGTTGTCATCAGGCTGCCTATATGCGGTATAACCGTATGGCAAAAGATTTGGGGTTAACGGATGATCAGGTCAAAGATAATCTGATGTTCGCATCTGATAAGGTGGGTGACACCATGACGGTTGCTATGCGCCCAGAAGATGCAAAAAAATGGTTTGGTGTAACACCACCAGATTTATCTGTGATCGCGCGTTCCAGAGGAACAGACTGGTTATATACTTATCTGAGAACATTTTATCTTGATTCTTCTCGTCCCGTTGGTACGAATAACCTGGCATTTAAAGATGTTGGTATGCCGCATGTTCTATGGGAACAACAGGGTTATCAGACCAAAGACGAGAAAACAGGCGAATTAATTTCACCTGAAAATGCACCACTTTCTACACATGAATATAATCAGTTAGTTTATGATTTAGTTAACTTTCTTGAATATATTGGTGAGCCATCAAAACTTCAGAGAATGGCACTTGCCAAATGGGTTCTGCTGTATCTGGTATTATTTTTACTGATTGCATATCCATTGAAAAAAGCTTTCTGGAAAGATATTCACTAAGTCACCATTGATGAAAATAACAGATGATAGGATCAGATAAAAAATGAATAGTACTCGCCGTTCTAAAATGACGGTTTTCTCTGATCCTATCTGTCCTTTTAGTCATCAGATCCGTATCATTCTTCATGAAAAAGAGATTGATGCCAATATTGAGTCTTTAACCGAAGGCAATTGGCCAGAAGAGGTTGCCATTGCTAATCCTTATGGTATTGGTCCAACATTATTTGATCGTGACTTAGTGCTATTCAATGCCAGTGTCATTGCTGAATATTTAGACGAACGTTTTCCTCATCCACCATTGATGCCTGTTGACCCAGTCGCCAGGGCAAAGACACGTCTAATGCTTTATAGAGTTGATAAAGATTGGTACTCACACTGGAATGTCATCTCAGGACGTGAAAAAGGGAATGTCAGCAAAGCCCGTAAAACGATTCAAGAAGACTTGACGGTACTTGCGCCCTTATTTGAAGACTCAGCATTTTTTATGGGTGATGAATTTTCTATATTGGATTGCACGCTTGCGCCATTGTTATGGCGACTTCCAGCTTTAAAAATAAAGCTGCCTGCCAGCGCCGCTGCAGTAGAAAAATATGCACAGAAAATTTTCCGTAGAGAGAGTTTTCAACTGAGTTTAACGCCAGCAGAAAAGGCCATGCGATAAATCTTATGACTTCACAAAAGCCATATCTTATTCGAGCTATACATGAGTGGTTACTCGATAATGCCAGCACACCATATGTATTGGTCAATACAGAGTATGATGGTGTTCAAGTACCCACTGATTTTGTACGTGATGGACGTATCGTGCTCAATATTGCACCTGATGCGGTTAGAGATCTTCATATCAACAATGACTGGCTCAGCTTTTCAGCAAGATTTGCAGGAAAGCCGATGGATATTTTTATCCCCGTGATTGCTGTTCAGGCAATTTATAGCAAAGAAAATAATGAAGGTATGTTTTTTCCAGAAGAGGATAATCCGCCTCCACCACCACATTCACCTGAGCCAGATGAAACAGTGGAAAAAACAGCTAAAAAACCAGCAAGCCGTCCAAGCCTGAAAGTCGTCAAATAGTTTATAGCTGATATTTTTCCATACGATAACGCATCGCCATTCTGGTTAAGCCAAGCTCACGAGCAGCACGTGAAACGTTTCCAGCAGTGCGTTCCAGCGCTTTTTCTAATAAATATTTTTCTACTTGTTCCAAGGTCATATGTCCAAGTACTTCAACAGGATCTTGTTGAAGTGATTTCGTGACGGTTGTCTGCATTATTAACTGGGGTATATCTATTAAACCATCTGTAGACATCATGACGGCACGTTCAACCACGTGCTGTAACTCGCGAATATTGCCAGGCCAGTGGTAATCTTCCAATGCATTTACCGCGGTCTCAGTAAAAACGGGTAAATCAAGTCCATATCGTCTTGCCACTATGGCGACAAAATGCGCCGCGAGTGGTGCAATATCCATTTTTCTCTCTCTGAGTGGAGGCATCTGTAACTGTATGACGTTTAGACGAAAGTACAGATCTGAGCGAAACTCACCATCAGCTACCATTTGAGGAAGATCACGGTTTGTGGCTGCAATAAAATGTGCAGAGACGGGTCTTTCCTGTGTAGCACCAATACGTCTCACCTGACGCCGCTCTAAGACATTCAGTAATTTCGATTGCAATTCAATTGGCAGTTCGCCTATCTCATCCAAAAAAACAGTGCCAGCTTCAGCAACTTCAATGAGTCCTGCTTTAGCTTGGTGTGCATTTGTAAATGCCCCTCGCTCATAGCCAAAAAGCTCAGCTTCTATTAATTCTTTTGGTAATGCAGCACAATCAACGTGCACAAAAGGTTTGTCACACCATTTACCCGATTGATGGTAGTAGCGCGCGAGCACATCTTTACCTGTACCTGTCTCACCATTGATCAAAATAATGGGAAACTCAGTTTCGGCACGATCAACTAACTGGATTATGCGTTCCATTTGCTGCTTAATTGAATGCATGGCACTACTGTGACCGATCATCACCACAGGCTCGCTACCATGTGCCTCTCGCACATGGGAATAGTCAAGTTGCTGGCTCAGCTTTTGTGTTTGCATCACCTTATTTAAAGTCAGTACGAGCTCATCTAAGTCGACCGGCTTTTTCAGATAGTCTGTTGCCCCCAGTTTCATGGCTTGAACGGCATCTTCTAACTCACCGTAGGCTGTCATCATAATGACAGGAATGGCATGCCATGATTGATGCGCTCTCAGACTCTGTAAAAAATCGAGTCCACTAGCATCCGGTAAACGAACATCGAGCAAGATGACATCGGGTAATGATTTTTCTAAATACTCATTGGCATCAGTGATCGTTTCCATCACTGTTGCGGTATGACCTTCTCTTTGAAGCCGCTTCAAAACAGATTTTGCAAACAATGTTTCATCTTCGACTAGTAAAACATTCAACATCAAGTAACCTTAATTAATTTGGGTAGTTTAATTGTGACCGAAGTGCCTTTTTCCTCGTTAGCGTTATAAATTAGCTCTCCTTGGTGCTGTTTTATGACTTTTAAAGTAAAAGGGATGCCTAAACCAAAACTGAGTCGCTTGGTTTCATCTCTACCAATCACATTCTCTTCTATTGGATCAAAGTTAATTCCTTTCCCTTTGTCACGAATGCTGAGTTCAATGTGATCAATGTCTTCTTTGTATACCAGTACTATTTCTGATGAAACAGCTGATGCTTCAATCCCATTCTGTAGGAGGTTAAATATAGCTTGCTCCATCAAATTAATGTCAATCATCAGCTCAGTAGAGCCAATATCCCAGCCTTCACGTCTGATTTGTATATCTTTGTCTTTAAGCTGCAAATCCATCATTAGGAGTGAATTATCAGCGGCAGCGGTCAATGAATGGTAAATAAAATGGGCTTTGATAGGATGCAAATAGGTTAATAAGGAGGTCACCCAACGTTCAAGACGGTCAACAGCGATAATGATATCTTTTAGTGCTTCCTGAATTTCTGGTTCCGTATTCTCATCAAGCGTAACTTGTGATGCAGCGCGTATTCCTGCTAATGGGTTCCTGATATTGTGGGCAACAATAGGAACCAGCTCACCCAAAGCAGCTTGTTTTTTTGCATCAATGAGCCGATCACGATTGATGGCCAAATCATTCGCCATAGAATTTATCGCATCAGAGAGACGAACTAATTCCTCCACGCCACCACGCTTTATTTCATGCTTGAGATCACCTTTACTAAAACGCCGCGCGCCATGCATAACTCTGGCGAGAGGTTTAAGTACATTATTATTAACAAACTGTCGTGACAGTAACAATAAAGTGAATGCCAGTAAGACAGGGATAGGAACCAATAACATTAACTGTGACATCCATTTCTGCCGATCATCAGCCAATGCGTACTGCTTACTATTAAGTAAGCTTTCAAACTGGCCAAAAGCATCCTCAAGCTCTTTAAAGGTGTATTTTTCCAATTGTAGGTTAAGTAACTCTTTTTGCTGCTCAGAAGGATTATCTGCCGTTAGTAATAGAGATGTCTCACCGTGAAATCGCTGATAAGCAACCTCAATATCGATAACTGCGTGTAATTCTCTCCCTTCAATTGCTTCCTGTTTGAGTTCCTGAATGAATCCATTGATTCTGTTGGTATAGTCTTCATATTCCTCAGGAGCAGACTCATCATCTAAAAAGTTTGCATCAAAGACTTCTTTTAATTGTCGATATAACTCACCCCGGATATTTTGCATATGATTATTCATCGAGGTTAGCCGTAAAGATTCCTCCGAACTTTGCTGCCATGCAAACGCCCAGACAATACCAACACTGGCAGTCACCAGAATAATAATGAAGAAGCTAAGCTCATGTAATAATAATGAGCCTTGAATACTCCGAAAACGAGATAGTAGTTTCATATAAAAAAAACGGGCTGTTGTTAGCCCGTTCAATCATGTTCCTGTCTGATAAATAATAACTTAGGCTGGCTCATAACTCTCAAAAGTAATACTTTCATCAACCAAAGCCGCTTCACCTTCATGCCAAGTGTCGCCATCGGGCACAATGGTCCTAACCTGATAAATTTCACCAGGAATTTCTTCTGATAGAGTAAATATATAATATTTGCTCGCATATAGCTTATAACGTGCATTTTTAGGATCGTTGATATACGGTTGAATAATATACTGCGTGCCCTTCACTTTTTTACCGTTGTAATCAATATCAACCTGTTTTTTTTCTGCACCTGCCGCCATCGCCCAGCGAATTTTACGCTGGAAATAACGCCATTCACCGCCAGTCAGGCGCTTCATATCGTGTACATCAAACTCTAAGAATAAGACAAACACACCATTGCCACGCTGATTTTCCATAGGTTCGTATGGACGTTTAAATTTGCCGGTAAAAAAATCAAACGCGAGATCACTACGACCAGTATTACGAATATTAGACACCTGCATTTTTATAGTGTCTTGTCGTGAGTCTTCAACAAAACTCTCTTTTTTATATTGGTATGTTAATTCACCTGGCTGAGTAATGTTTTTTAAGTGTGCTTTATCAAACAACTCATTATTGACTTCAGAAAACCCCGGCTCAGCATATGCAGAACTGAATAGAACAAGAAGCCAGCCTGTCACACATAGCATTAGTATTTTTTTCACTTCGAACCTCTCTCTTTTTTACTTCAATTTTATAGTGTTATTCTTTATGGCTATTCATTATAAATTAGCGATAACCTTATGAAACATGATCGTTTAATTACGCGCTCCATGAAAGCAATATTGTTAGTTTTGACACTATATTTCCTTATTTCGTGCAGTCAATTTCAGCCTGCGGCTCAGATATATGAACGCACTAGCCCTTATTCATTTGATGACACCCTGTTAAATCTTGATATTGCTATTTCTGAGCAAAACTATCGCATTATCCATCGTAGTCATATCGGACAAGCGGTCCGGGATCGGGGAGATGATGATTTTCCTCTAGCGACTATCACCAACTTTTGTAATATCACCTATGCCAAAGAAATGATGCAAATTAATCCACAGCTCATCAACGAGATGCCCTGTTTTATTAGTGTACGTCAGTCTGGTTCAGATGGCGTGGTGGTTAGCACAAAATTAATGGATGAAGATGTCGCCGATACAAAGCAAAGCGAATTTGCAAAAAAAATTAATCTCAACCTGAAAACAATTATCGGGGCAACTATTGAATAGTCACCCCGATACCGGTTTACTTCATCCTAATCGTCATCATCTTTGCGAACACGTTTTTTAGGATATGGATTCACATTTTCCAGTGAAGGCAAATGATATTGAGCCATTATTGCATCAATCTCATCTTTATTTTTTGCTAGAAACTCGTTCAGAAGTGCATTCCATTTTTTATCCTGATAGCGTGTTCCCATACTAAAACTAAAAATAAAGGCCTCACCTAATTCATTCAAAGGCTGTACTGTCATCGGAACATCTGATTCGTTAGCGTAATAACCTGCAATCGGGCCCCATAGTAATGCCACATCAATTGTATCTTTTGCCAATTCTTCATTAATGATCCGACCTGCATTAACACGGGCATCGCCTGGCATCATTTGGAAATATTGAATTTGGTCAGCCAAACCAAGATCCAACAGCGCTTTTGTTGCTACGCCACGATCAAAAATACCAATGCGCAGTGGTTTACCATCTTTTTTGGCTGTAGCAATATCTTTTAATTGATTCAGTTCATACCCTTCGCCTTTACGATAAACCATCGCTTCAATTGAGCTCCAATATGGTTTAGTTGGTTTTAGAAAGTCAGTATGCTCTGGAATACTCATCGCTAAATCACACAAAAACAATCCTGTCTCTGGATCAACTTTTTTAATTGTATTTCGTGAAAAGCCAATTCGTTGCGGGAAAAAGTAATACTCAACAGGTAATCCTAATTCTTTACCTAATAGCTCAGCAATCTTATTGTCAAAACCTTCCCCTTCTCTATTTGAGTAAGGTAGGTTATAGCCATCGGCACAGACGCGAACGGCTTTTTGTCCAGGTAGTGGCTTCAAGTCACCTGCTGCATATGAGGATGTTGAACCCAGTAGGACTCCCATAATAACTAGTGCCCAATACTTTATTTTGGTCATTCTCTCTTCCTTTTTTTGATTATGAAAAACTTTCGACCATAAAGCTAACATATTTGTTTCAAAAAAAAGACCCGACATCAAAAGATGCCGGGCCTTTTATTCAGATTAAGATTACAGAGTAATCTATATCATCTGGGTCTTACAGGCTGAATACACTCAGAACACCACCCAGGTTAGTCCAGCTAGACAGTGATTTGTATGCACCGACTGCGCCAAGACCATCTGTGTCGTTTTCTAAGCTTGGGATCGCCATACCGATACCAGCCCAACCACCTACACCTGACAGGATTGAGATGTACTGCTTACCGTCATGTTTGTAAGTGTTG
>PAJP01000023.1 GCA_002706095.1 Methylophaga sp.
GACATTTTTGTCAGGAACAAAAATGGACAGCGATAGCTGCCCGAAGGGTGAAGTGCAGGGAGGCACTTCATCAAAGTAGGTCACCGATAACGGCTCCTGTTTTATCGGTATACACGACATCCGTGTAAATAATGGCCAGGCTTTAATAGATCAGTAAAGAGCACCTTTAACATGGGCGCTTTTTTGTAGATTGTAGATTTCTATACACCTTACTCAGCCACATCGAAATTGCATCATAACGGCTCATTCCTCAGTTCTAAAGCTTCTTATGAAACTGTGAGTAAGCTGAAGTCAGTAATTTAATTGGTAGAAATGAAGCGGTTTGTTCTATGTTGTTGTTAACAAAGTATCATGTATGGATTTATGAATTTATTATTCAAATAAAGCTTAGAAATAATAATAGTGTCTGTTATATCTTCTATATAGCCAAAATTCGTCTTAGTCATTAACCAGTCTGTCACTAAATTGAAGTAAAATAGGCTTTTTATAATATTGAAATCAAGCAAGGCGATTGATGTACAAAACACTGATTTACTTTTTTATCGCCTGCTTAATAACAGCATGCTCAGACGATAGCCAAGAGCTAGAATTGAATAGTACTCTTCCCCTTCCACTCGCAACAGATGTTGATTACGCTTCTGATATTAAACCAATCATTGAGGAAAAATGCGTCGTTTGTCACGGCTGTTTTGATGCGCCCTGTCAATTGAAAATGGAATCAACAGAGGGGGTCCTACGTGGTGCAACAAAATTAAATGCTTATGACGGAACAAGGCAAGAGCCTATTGTTCCGACAAGGCTGTTTACAGACGCCAATTCAGAAGAAGAATGGCGTAACGCAGGTTTCTATTCAATACTTTCTGGTCAAAATGCTCAGGCGTCATTGTTATATCGAATGCTAGCTTTGGGTAAAACTCATCAATTTAAAGACAATAGTAAATTACCAGAAGAACTTGATATTAGTATTCGTCGTGAAAACCAATGCCCTACCGTCGATACCATTTCTGAGTATGAAAAAAGTTATCCTCTCACAGGCATGCCCTTTGCTGTATCAGGTTTGACAGATGATGAGTTTTCAACAATCAGCGGATGGTTATATCAAGGTGCTAAGGTTTCTAAGGATCAGGTTGAGTTAAATAAAAATGAGATTTCGGACATAGAAGAATGGGAAGCGTATCTTAATCAAACATCAAACCAACGTAAACTGGTTAGTCGGTGGTTATATGAGCATTTATTTTTAGCTCATCTCTACTTTGATGATAAGCAAGACAACACACATTTCTTTGAACTGGTCAGATCCTATTCACCGCCTGGTGAACCAATTTCTATCGTAAAAACGCGTCTACCGAACTCTGAGCCTGAACATCCGATCTACTATCGACTGCGATTAGTCAAAGGTATTACCGTTCATAAACGGCATATAACACTTTTGTTTGATGACAAACTTAAGAAGCATATAGAAAAACTTTTTTTCACTGATAAATGGGATGTCGATATATTACCTGGCTACGACTACGAAGCTCGAGCTAATCCCTTTGTTACTTTTTCAGCTATACCAGCAAAAGCACGCTATCAATTCTTACTTGATCACGCTGAATATTTCACACGTACTTTTATCCGCGGTCCTGTATGTCGCGGTCAAATAGCAACAGATGTCATTCGTGATCAATTTTGGGTCATGTATCAAGATCCGGCCAAGGATCTTTTCATCACAGATGCTAAATACAGAAAAAAAGTAGAACCACTCCTTGGCTTGCCTGGACAAGATGATAACCTGACAGAAACGAAAGAAAACTGGGATAAATATAAAGATAAACGCAATGCCTATTTATCTTTACGAGATCAGCATTATCAAGATGCACCGTTAAACTGGACTTCGACTAAAGCGATTTGGGATGGAGACGGGGATAATACTAATGCTTTTTTAACTGTGTTCAGACATTTCGATAATGCTAGTGTTGTCAGGGGCATGGTCGGGCAGGTTCCTCAAACACTTTGGTGGATGGATTTTCCTCTGTTTGAACGAACATATTATGAATTAGTTGTTAATTTTGATTTGTTTGGCAATGTCGCTCATCAGCTTCACACACGGCTTTACTTTGATCTAATCCGTAACGGGGCAGAGCATAACTTTCTTCGACTATTACCACGAGACAAACGCAAATCAGTCTTAAATGATTGGTATCGGGGAATGGGGGCGGTAAAGACTTACTTCACATACGCGCCGCTTGATATTGATATCAGAACGGAAGAGACATTTTCCTCTGATGATATTAAAAACGAACTGGCTAATAGACTATTGACGCAGTTTAGTCAGGTTAACGCGGCTGGAAATGATCCTATCAATCGTTGTCAAAATCAGCATTGCTTCAGGGTGTCTCAGACAGACTGGAAACAAAAGGCTGATTCAAGGTTAAGTCGATTAACGAATTCTTCATTCCAAGAGAAGTCGGGGCTTCAGTTCTTACCTGAACTGACTTTTATACGAGTGAAGCATGGTGATGAAAGAACGGTATATTCTTTAATTCGTAATCGTTACCACACTAATGTGGCCTTTCTTTTTGGTGAGTCATTACGCTATAAGCCTGAAAAAGACAGTCTAACGGTCTATCCTGGTATTGCTGGTAGTTATCCTAATTTTATCTTTGATATTGAAACAGATGAATTGGAAGTCTTTGAGAAATCGTTAATGGAAGCGAAATCTGAAGAAGCATTTGATGCCTTAGTTGAGAATTGGGGCGTGCGTAGAACACATCCAAAGTTTTGGCAAATATTCCATGATTTCACTCAATGGCAACGTGAGCAAAACCCAATTGATGCCGGTGTGTTCGATGCAAACCGCTATGAGAATCTGTAAATAAGATCTTAGTGACGTTTCAAATAGTTTTTTGACAGGCTAAATAATAAAACTTTAAGTTGTGTTGTGCGTGTCAACCTTGGTCGGCTGAAAATGTTGTCATCATTTTGAGCCATTAATATGTTTAATGTTTCTATTCCTCCCAACGTCATTGCTCTGATTTCCCAGCCCAATCGTCCCTGAATAGCATTACCAAGCTCAATACCTTTATTCATGGTATCCATGGTTTGTTGAAATAGGTGACGAAGAAGGGGAGCTAATTTACGGCTATTTGTGGAAGTAATGTCATCCTCGGTCAGTCCTGCTTCGGCAAGCGTTTGTTGAGGGATATATATCCTGTCGTTCTCTGCTTTATCTTGCAGAATATCCTGATAAAAATTAATTAGCTGCAAAGATGTGCAAATTGCGTCAGATTCACTCAACTGCTGTTGAGTGGGCTGACCATTCAAATGCAGTAATAAACGACCAACTGGGTTAGCTGAGCGTTGACAATAATCCAAAACGTCTTCCATCGTTTGATAGCGTTTTTTGACAACGTCCTGCATAAAAGCTGACAGCAAGTCATTAAATAAATAGATGGGTAACTGAAACTGCGTGATGACATCATCAAGCGCGATAAAGATTGGATCAGTGCCGGTATATTTTCTATGATCTATATCAGTCAGATTCTTGTGGTAGCTTTGTAGATTTGCTATCCGCTCAGCTCTGGTAAACTGCCCTTCGTCAGCAAAATCATCTGCAGTGCGTGCAAAAGCATAAATTACAGCAATGGGTTTTCTTAGGCGCTTGGGAAGCAAAACTGAGGCGACTGGGAAATTCTCGTAGTGAGACTTTGCAAGTGTTAAGCAAAAATCATACGCTGCAACCAAGTCTTTATTCGATGCCATAACGTGAGAGTTAAATCCAGTTCAGGATTTCTTCCGGTTTATAAACCGTGCCTTTGGCCTGCCAGGTTTCAGGTTGGTCAGTACTTTTTAAGTAGCCATAATGGGCGATGAGCGTGTCCATATTCACAACATTGCCTGCCTCAATATCGCGCTGAGCATCACCGATATATAAGCAGTTTTCAGGCTTAACCTTAGCGACATTACATGCAAATAGCATCGGATCTGGGTGAGGTTTGCTATGGGCTGTGGTATCTCCACTCACGATACAACTTGCCCGCCCACTCAGGCTTAATGCTTGCATCAAAGGGGCGGTGAGAAATGCAGGTTTGTTAGTAATCACTCCCCATTTTGAACCTGTCTTTTCAATTGTTTGCAGAACATTATCCATGCCATTAAAGAGCTTGGATTCACGAGTGATATGCAAACGATACAGTTCAATAAATCGTGCTTGTATTGCCTGATATTCAGGAGCGTCAGGCGTTAGGCCAAAAGCGAGCTTAATCAGTCCTGGACTTCCATCACTCGCGACTGGACGGATGGTTTCCAATGAAAGCGAGGGGGCTTGATGTTCAGCTAGTACTTGATTAAGTGCATAAGCTAAATCTGGGGCGGTATCGACCAGTGTGCCATCCAAGTCAAAAAACACAGCATCGTATTTTGTCATATTAGATTTTTTTGCAGTGGATGAGGTAATTGACCTTTACATCGCTGCCAAGACTAAACTGTCGAGTCAGAGGATTGTAATTCATTCCAGTGATATCTTTGGTCTTGAGACCAGCTTGTCGGCACCAAGCAGATAATTCAGCTGGACGAATAAAGCGTTTGTAGTCATGAGTGCCTTTTGGCAACATTTTCATAACGTATTCGGCACCCAATACCGCCAGAAGATAAGCTTTAGGGTGACGGTTTAATGTCGAAAAGAAGACATCACCACCGGGTTTCACCATATCGGCACATGCTTGAATAATGGATGCGGGGTCCGGCACATGCTCCAGCATTTCAAGACAGGTGACGACATCATAATACTCAGGCTGCTGGCTAGCCATTTCTTCAGCGGTGATATGTTGATAGTTAATGGTCAGCCCGGCTTCCAAGGCATGGAGTTTGGCGATATTCAACGGCATCTCACCCATGTCGATACCGGTCACATTGGCCCCACTTTTTGCCAGTGCTTCAGAAAGGATGCCACCACCGCAACCTACATCAATCACATTGGCGTTATCTAACGAGGTTCGATCTGCAATATAAGCTAAACGAATCGGATTCAGATCATGCAAGGGTTTTGATTGACCTTCCAGATCCCACCAACTTGATGCTAAAGCATCAAATTTTGCTACTTCATTTAAGTCGACATTTGCTTGAGTTTGGCTCATTGACCCTGTGATCCTATTTTGATTGCCCATTGTTGGGCGTCTTGAATAACTTTTGTTTCATTCAATGTCAGAAGTTGGCGTGAGTTTAGTAATTGTTTACCAGCCACCCAGACATCAGTGACTTTATCACGGCTGCTGGCATACACCAGCTGAGATACCACATCATAAACCGGCTGTGTTTCGATATCTGATAACTGAACAGCAACTATATCAGCTTGTTTGCCTACTTCGAGTGAGCCAATTTCTTGCTCCATTCCCAATGATTTTGCCGCATTTATCGTCGCCATTTCTAAGGCCGTGTGTGCTGGTACGGCTGCCGCATCACTCGCCACGTCTTTAGCTAATAAAGCGGTTTGTCGCATTTCTGCAAACATATCCAGATCATTATTAGATGCTGCACCATCTGTTCCAATAGTGACATTGATGTCATTTTTATGCAGCTCAGCTACCGGACAAAACCCACTAGCCAGTTTTAAATTTGATTCAGGGCAATGAGCGATGTGAACACCCGCTTCGGCGCACCACTTTATTTCATCGGAGGTCAGCTGTGTCATATGAACAGCAAGCAGCCTTGGAGAAAGTAGTCCGATGTGTTGCAAACGATCGAGCGGCCTTACGCCATATTCCTTCAAACTGTGGGCAACTTCATCGGCAGTCTCATGAATATGCATACTGATGGGCATATCCATTTCTTCGGCATTGGTAATGATCTGTTCCAGAGTTTTGTTTGCCACAGTGTAAGGCGCATGCGGCGAATAAATGGTATTGATTCGAGGGTGGTGACGATAGTGATCGTGTAGTTGATGCCCCTTATGCAAATATTCTTCTACCGAGCTCGCCCAGTTTGTAGGAAACTCAATAACAACAATGCCCAGACTGGCACGAATGCCTGATTTATCAACTATCCTGGCTGTGGCCTCAGGAAAAAAATACATATCATTAAAATAAGTGGTACCACCACGTATCATCTCCGCGATGGCAAGTGCACTACCTGCTTCAACAAAGGCATCACTAACAAAGGCATTTTCTGCAGGCCAGATATGATCATTGAGCCAGGTCATTAACGGTAAATCGTCAGCTAAGCCTCTAAACAATGACATTGGGGTATGCGTATGGTTGTTGATTAAACCGGGAATCAAACAATGTTCATTGAGATCATGGACAACATTCGCAGAATAAAGCTGTTTTGCCTGTTCTTGTGGCAGAAGCGCTACAATACGTGCATCCTTGACAATGATGGCGTGGTTTTCTAACACGGTTTGGTCTTTTGTTACTGGAACTACCCAGCGTGCATTGATGATCAGATCGACATTTTCCATAGACTTCGATTATACCGTTGAGCTGAATGAAAACCTATTCTAAACATTTATCATGACAAACTAATCACAACAAAGATTCATCAAGCATGACAGGAGCTTGTTTTGACCAGATTATTACAGACAATTGAACCCATCTTATGGCGTGATGAACAACTCCATTTGCTTGATCAGCGTGTATTACCCCATACCGAGAACTGGTTGACTTACCATGATTCTGATGCCGTGGCAGAAGCCATTAAATTAATGGTTGTGCGGGGGGCGCCGGCTATTGGTGTCACTGCGGCTTATGCTGTTGTGTTAGCGGCAAGAGAAGCCTGGTTCAGTGCTGGTGAAAACTGGCAAGAAGCTGTGGAACCTGCACTAAAAAGACTGGCAAGCTCAAGGCCGACGGCGGTGAATTTATCTTGGGCGATTGAGCGTATGAAACAAGCCTGCGGTACATTGTCTAAATATGAATCACCTGAACCAGTTTTGTTGGCGCTGGCTGATCGCATACAGCAAGAAGACATTAAAGCAAATAGAACCATGGGGCAGTATGGTGCTGATTTGCTGGATAATGACAGTATCGTGTTAACGCACTGTAATGCGGGGGCACTTGCCACGGCGGGTTTTGGCACAGCATTAGGCGTTATTCGTCAGGGCTTCTTGGATGGCAAAATTGAGCATGTCTATGTCGATGAAACTCGGCCATGGTTGCAAGGTAGTCGGTTAACGGCATGGGAGCTCATGCAAGAAGGCATCCCGATGACCTTGCAAGCTGATGTGGCTGCTGGCGCATTGATGGCTAGTGGCCGCTTGGACTGGGTTATTGTTGGTGCTGATAGAATTGCCTCAAACGGTGATACGGCGAATAAAATTGGTACGTATTCATTAGCTGTTTTAGCGAAATATCATGGTGTGAAAGTGATGGTGGTCGCCCCGACGACAACAATTGACTGGTCGCTCGAAAACGGTAGCCTGATTCCGATTGAACAACGCATGAGTTCTGAAGTCTCAGAAATAGGTGGGCATGCCATTGCGCCAGTAGAGGTGCCTGTTTCGAATCCGGCATTTGATGTCACGCCAGCATCGTTAATTGATGCCATTGTGACGGAAGAGGGCGTGGTCAGTAATCCATCAAAAGAAAAAATGCAGCAACTAAAAAAGGAGGACAAATAATGACGCAAACAGCACTAGTGACCGGAAGTAACCGTGGGATTGGATTAGAACTCTGCCGGCAGCTTAAAGAAAAAGGGATGCATGTTATTGCAACCTGCCGCAAAGCTTCATCTGAATTAAACGCCTTAAATGTAGAAGTCATTGAGGATGTGGAAGTGAGTCAGCCGAAAAGCTTGGCTAAACTGGCTGAGTCATTAGGAAGTAGAAAAATAGATTGGCTTATCAATAATGCCGGTATTGCCGGTGGGATTGGGCTTGGGCAAATAGATGAAGAGGCGATTGATGACTTTGTCAGAATGTATCGTGTGAATAGTCTTGGCCCCTTACTGACCACTCAAGCACTTCTTAAGCACTTGGGTCAGGGTAGTAAAGTCGGCATTATTACTAGCCGTATGGGCTCGATTGATGATAATGATTCTGGCGGAAGTTATGCCTACCGCATGTCTAAATCAGCCGTGAACGCTGCCGGGAAATCTCTGTCGATTGACTTGAAACCCAAGGGCATTGCTGTAGCTATTTTACATCCAGGCTGGGTACGTACCGATATGACCGGCCATGGTGGTTTGATTGATCCCGATGAATCAGCAGCAGGACTTATCCAGCGTATGGAAGAATTATCACTCGAAACCAGTGGCACCTTCTGGCACACGAATGGTGAAATATTGCCTTGGTAAAGTTGTCTTGTTAGATGTATTCCTACCCTGAACTGAGCCGACAGCAGCAAGAAAGTCTGCCGGTGTTACATGCACCGGCATTACCCTTGGATACACAATTTCCTGATAGTACTCATCAGCTGTGGCAGTGTGACTCCGCGGATGGCAAGATGATCTTAAAGGTTTGCCATCAACAGCGATTGCAAGACTCCATGTTTTGGTTGGGAATAAATCATCTGTTTCAGCTCGACTTTCCAAACTCGTTGGGATACACCCAATTTATTAGTCAGTTTCTTCAACGCGAAGGTGGATTTGCTACTCCAGAGGTAATAGCTGAACAAGCAGGACATTACGTCTTAGTTCGTTATCTTGAAGGTGTGGATCTCAGTGCAGAGTTTATCGATAACACTACCGTGATTCAGCTTGCCCATCACTGGGGCAAATTGCATCTACAAATATCTACAAAATGGGGCAGCATTGAAAAGCCCATATTTAGTGCAAATGATTGGCCTATAAGGCTGGAACAGACCATTCAGTTATTATCAGATCGCAATGGTATTCCGATCCCAGCTGACATCCTAAAAATGAGTTATGGACAATGTCAAACACTGTCACCAGAGCAGTTTGTGCCGATCATGCCAGACTTTCGCTGGGATCAACTGCGTCAGTGTGATGATGGGACCATAGCCGTCTTGGATTTAGATGCCTTTGTCAGAGCGCCGCGTGAACTCGAGTGGGTGTTACTGGAATATTTACTCAGCCCACAACATGCCAAGCTTTTTGTCGAAATATACACACAGTATCAACCCATTCCTGACCTTTCAGCTTGTCGTCTGAGTTACCGCGTATTGTTATTTTTGATGAATGTCTTGGGTGAGAGCAAGCTGCAGCAATGGTTGGAGCAGCCACCGTTGTTTGATTTACTTAGCGATAATGTTAGCTAAATAAATCATGCAGTTCTTCGAGTGCCAGCCCGTCCAAGCTTTCCAGCTTTAACGCGGCAGCATCATAGTGTGGTAAGTGATAATTGGCTGCTGAAGGTACAACAACAGTACGGATACCTGCGCCTATTGCGGCCGTCATACCCGTGACAGAGTCTTCAAATGCGAGGGTGTGATCAGCTTTTGCGTTGATGCGCTGTAGCGCTAGTTGATAAATGGCGGGATGGGGTTTGCCCTGTTCAACATCATCATCGGCGACATAATTATCAAAAAATGCCGTGATATCTAGCCGCTCTAATACGACGGGAACGAGACGTGCCGGAGCGTTAGTTGCCAGACCAATTTTGAGTTTGTGTTGTTTTAGCTGTTCCAGCAAGGTATGTACACCGGGTAGAGCCTGACCTTTGGTAGCGGTTAATGAGGCAACTTCATCGATCACATCATTTTCGACTTGTTCCATTGAATCCTGACTTAGCGACAAGTCTGCATGTTCAAGCCAGAACTCAGTGGCTTCACGCGTCGTCATGCCCATTGTTTTGGCAGACAGTGCATCGGTGATTTCAACACCTATGGCTGAAAATACACGTTTCTCAGCTTGTTTCCAAAAGGGCTCTGAGTCAATCAGCAGCCCATCCATATCAAAAATAACCGCTTGCATTTAGTGAGTCTGAGTTAGTGGATGTTGACGATATAGCTTGATCCAGTTGGCGAAACCAACGGTAGCAAGCACAGTGTAGATTGAGAACAAGACAACCGTTGCATAATAACCCGTCTGGTAATACAACACGACGGAAGCAGCATCAATAATGATCCAATAAAACCAGTTTTGCAGGACTTTTCTGGCCATCAACCAGGTATTCATCACAGAAAATACGGTGATGCCAGCATCTAGGTAAGGACGCTGCGATGCTTGGTTGATATCCAGGTAATAAGCTACTAAAAAGCTAATCACGACGCCTGCTACGATGAATTGCAAATTGGCATTCAATGACCAGCTATGAATGACTAACTCATTATTGTTTTGCTGATGTTGTCGCCATAAAACGAAGCCATAAATCGCCATACCCATGTAATAGAAGTTGAGCAGGGCTTGCATGGGAAGCTGACCCTCCCAAAATAACACGGTGTAGATGAGTGTACTGATAAACGCCATTGGCCAGCACCACTGTGATTCACGCGCCGCCAGAATGACATAAGCCATGCCGAGTAATGCGGCGGTCACTTCCCAAGCGGATAAGGCCAGCAGACCATTTATTGCGGCATCTATCATCAGAGAACTCGTTTAATCTTCTACGTGGTAACGATCGTTTCCGATCATTTTCAACACAAACACACTGTGCGGTAATTGTTCAAACACCGCTTCAATTTCACTATCCATGGCATCCATCACATCACGGTATTCACCAAAGATTTGTGTGCTTAGGTTATTCCGTGAAATATTTAGTTTTGGGTTATCTTCCAGCTTTTTGATGAAAGCCAGAATCGGTTCGACAAATTGTTCAGTCAGAGGGTATAAACTGATATCAACTGAGACGCGCATATCTTCTTCCTTAATTCGTAAAAAAGAGGGCTTTAAAGCCCTCTTTAGATATTAATAGTCGTAACTTAATGTTAAGCCTACGACACGTGGATCACCGTATTGAGTGTAGGTTTCTTCAGCATAAGATTTTGACGGGTCAATACCAAAGTAAAAACCTCGCGTATAGTAGTCTTTATCGAACAAGTTACGTCCCCATAATGTGACTTTCCACTCATCCTTTTTGTATTCGATGCTGGCATTGTAGAGAACATAAGAGTGCGATTTTGCATTGTGGCTGTTTGAGTAATAAAACTCATCCTTTCCTTCCATATTGGCTTTAAAAGTCCAGCCTGGGGCAAAGTAATACTCTCCTCCCAGATTAAATTGATAGGCAGGGGCGTGTGCGATTCTTCTGCCACTCAATTTGATACCCTCTTCTAATAATTCAGGGTTTTCATAATCTTCCAGTTTTGCATCTAGGAGACCCAATGATGCAATAACACGATATTTTTCATTAATAAACCAATCTAACTCAGCTTCAAGACCTATATTCCTAACTTTTTCAGCATTCACAAAATAGTCAACAAAATCGGTTCCAGGTCCAGATGTTTTAGGTACACTGATTGAGTTTTTTATTTGAGCATTACTTCGGCGTGTATAAAAAGCTGTCAAAGATGTTATTAAGTCACCGTCTAGCCAGAATGACTTTAAGCCAGCTTCTAGATTCCATAATGACTCTGTATCAAAAGAGCGTAAGTCATCACTAATTCTAGGTTCAACGTTGATTCCCCCCGCTTTGTAGCCACGAGATAAGGTTGTAAAGGCCATATGATCTTCATTGATAGCATATTCAAGCCCTAGCTTGCCTCCAAACATCAAATCATCGGGCTCATCGGAAAGACCTGCTGAATCCTTATAGTCAGCTTCCCAATATTCTGCTCTGAGACCACTTATCAACGTAAGTTTGTCGGTGAGTGCTGTATCTAATTGACCATACAGGGCTGTATTAACAGTTTCATAACTGTTTTTTGTCACATATCCGGTAACGGCATCGCTTGTAAGAACATTTTCGTAGTATGTGCGATCCAGATTTTGACGTTGTTTTGATACATAGACACCTAATGTCCAGTCAGTAGTGTCAGAAAAGATTCGTCCATTCTCATTAGATAATGCTCTGAACTCTAAGGCTGTATTTTCACGTTTACGTTTATACTGATCAAAGCCACTGTATGGATCGAGTCCTGCATCAAATTGTGATTTATAAGACCAGTCGTCATCATAGCTGTACTCTAGATTAGATTTTGAATAACTGAGGTTTGATTGGAGTTGTACTTTATCATTCGCACGATAATCGGCCTTTAAAGCAAAGGCATTGGTATTTTGAGCATCTTTGCCAGGTTGGTCTGACAAGCTGTTACGGCTGTTATCAAGTGTGAAAGCATCGTAGCCATTATCAATGTTTAAGTGTAATACATTAAGATCGATAGTTAGGTCATCTGTAGCAAGCCATTTAAGGTGACCTCTAGCCGTAATTTCATCTCGATTTTGAGTATTATCTCTACCTAAAAAATCGTTATCCATGAAGCCATCTGATTTGTAGCTGTGGACAGAAAAACGTCCTAGTAAGGTATTCTCAATTAACGGTCCACCAACAGCAATGCCTTCTGCATGGGTATTGTAGGTCGCCAGAGTTGATTCAAACTTCATCTTCAAATCATTCGTTGGCTCAGTGCTTTTTAAGTTGATGGTGCCAGCCATGCCATTTGCACCATAACGGGTGCCTTGTGGACCGCGTAATACCTCAACAGATTCAATATCAAATAAGGTAGCCGCACCGCCACTGCGACTAAAATCTATGCCATCTATGTATAAACCAACAGACGGATTAAGCGGTGCTTGGAATTCACTACGTTCACCAATGCCACGAATTTGGAAATATTGTCCTCGTGAGGCGCCACTAGAGACATTGACATTAGGCGCGAGATTGAGCACCTCTTCGATATGTTGAGCACCACGAGAATCAATAGTGTCTTTATCAATCGTGGTTAAACTCACCGGAGTGTCATGAGCATCGTTCGGACGAAAGTCAGCACTGACGATCATGGAGGGTAAGTCAGCAGGCGTCACTTCAGCCCATATCATGGGAGATGTCATAGCCGTTGTTATGGCTATAGCCAGTGTTTTTGCTTTCATGGTTATCCTTTTTTGAATCAAAAAGGACAGGGGAATAAATCGAGAGACACCAATTCGGTGTAGAGAAAGATCTATTTCAGCCTGTCCCTACGCCAGTATTAACTGGATCAGGTTCGTCGGGTCCGCTTTATGAGAAGCATCTCAGGCTTTCGCCACCCCGAGGCAAATTCACATCACAATTGCTGCTAGTGAGATAGCGTTATTTTAAAAGAGTGCGGCAATTATTACCAGCTTCAGTGGTATTTAATTCAGACGTTTCAAACTACTACGGCACTCGGTACAAATCCGGAGTTTGCTGTTGATTCGTTGTGTCGACACTTTGCGTTGTTGATTATCAAAGCAGTGTGGACAATAAAAGCCGTTATCCCCTTCAAATTGATAACAACCCGTAGTTTTATCGATGGTAGGCTGAGGCTCATCGCTCTGAGAGCCAGACAGAGTCTGACTGAGAGTGGATAATTCTTTGAACACTTCATCAATCAGATGGTGTTGAGAGGGAGGAAGCTCTGCTAGGGTTTGCTGAAGTAGCGATTTGATCTTTTCAATGGAGGCATTCACGGCTGTTATCTTTTTTAGTCTGTATCAGCATAGTTTAGAGAATGCAGCGCATACAAAAAAGGCATCCGAAGATGCCTTTTTTTCACTTATTTTTCTAACTTAGTTTTCAAGTCAGCGAGTGTGGATTGATATAAACCCGTTACAGCTTTCTTGGCCGTATCGTCATCCAGCTCTTTGGGTGGGTGTCCATTACCGTGATAAGCGCGGAAAAACTTACCTAACCAAGTGATTTTTGAACCACCATCAGTCGCTTCAACACTGACCCATGATTTATATTTGCTCACAGGAAACGCTGGTACTTCATGCATTTCACCATGGTCATCAACTTCTCCAGCACTACTGATATCGGT
The DNA here is from genome assembly GCA_002706095.1 of Methylophaga sp. Taxonomy (GTDB): domain Bacteria; phylum Pseudomonadota; class Gammaproteobacteria; order Nitrosococcales; family Methylophagaceae; genus Methylophaga; species Methylophaga marina. The sequence continues at coordinate 13,809 of PAJP01000023.1, forward strand.
AATTTGATACATAAAGCTCATTTTTTCATCATCATACTTTTTGAGCTTTTCAGAAATCGTGGCGCCACCTTTTAATGTGAGAGTGCGAGTCGCTCCTGGTGCATTACCACCCTCAGATTCTGTTGATTCAACAACGGGAATCCAGGCTTCTGCTTTACCGAAATCGTTGATGGCTTTCCAGACAGTCGCTGGGTCAGCATTGATGACAATGCTCTCTTCAACTTGGAGGCGAGGCGCACCGTGTGCAAACACAAGTGCAGGCAAAAACGCCAGTGAAACAACTAGTAAATTTAACCATTTTTTCATTCTATTATCCTGATATTTCTCTTAAGTTATTTTGATTGCTGTTTACAGCAAGGTGCTAAGTTAGCATGGTGTTTGCCTTGAGGGAATGTGAATTTATCCTTGATGGTTAATGGCTTTATCCACCGCTGCTCGATTGAGGTGTGAAGCAAAGAACTCGATAAAGGCGTACATATAGCTTCTAAGATAGCTGCCTTTGCGAATACCCATATGTGTAACGCTCGGTGGAAATAGGTGTTTGGCATCCAATGCCTGAAGCGGGGAGTCTTTATCCGGATCAAATGCCATACTGGCGATAATGCCAATACCCATCTCCAGCTCGACATAGGTTTTAATCACATCTGCATCGGTAGCAGTGAAAATGACATTGGGATGAAGACCTTTTTCAATAAAAGTCTGATCCTGTTTGGCGCGACCGGTAAAACCCATCACATAAGTCAGAATTTCATGTTGGGCGATATCTTCCAGTCGCAATTTTTTCACTGATAATAAGGGGTGTTCTGGCGGAACAACAACGCAACGATTCCATTCATAACATGGCAAAATAGCGAGTGACTCGAATTGAGCCAGGCCTTCCGTGGCTATTGCCAGATCAACCTTTCCGGTAGCCGCCATTTCACCTACCTCAGTCGGCGTGCCCTGCACCATGTTCAAATGTATATTCGGGTAGCGCTCAGAGAACTTCTTTATCGCACTAGGTAGGGCATAACGAGCTTGAGTATGTGTGGTACCTATAGATAAGGTGCCAGACTGTTCTGTTTTACTGTCTGCCACTAACTGACGGATATTTTCCACATCCTGCAAAACGCGCTCTGCCATCTCGATAACTGATTGGCCAATAGGCGTAATGCCAGTCAAGCGTTTGCCGTGACGCTCGAAGATTTGTAAACCCAGCTCCTCTTCCAACTGCTGCACCTGATTGCTGACACCGGGTTGTGATGCATGTAATGCATTAGCTGCTGACGAGATACTGAGGCCTCTACGTACAATTTCGCGTACATACTTTAATTGCTGAATTTTCATCTATATATGTTTTTCTTATAAAGATAGTAAATAATATTCATTGATAGAATATTCTCCTTTGGTAAACTTGTCAGCATTTTCGTAACATACAAGGCGTAAAACAGATGGAATGGGGCTTTCTTCTTGCTGGACTGTTTGTCGGCATCATGGTCGGCATGACCGGTGTAGGAGGCGGGTCTTTAATGACGCCCATCCTCATTTTTATCTTTCATATACAACCTGCTATTGCGGTTGGTACGGATTTATTATTTGCTGCTATCACCAAAGCCGGTGGTATTTGGTCTTATTGGCGACACGGGGTCGTAAAGTGGTATGTGGTCTGGCGCCTCGCTGCGGGGAGTATTCCAGCAACATTAGCTACTCTATGGTTTATGAATGCCACGGGGATGCATGATGGCAATCATAATGAATTGATTACTAAAGTGCTCGGCGTAGCACTGATCCTGACATCCAGTGCTTTATTATTAAAAGCACCTTTAGGAAGATTATTACGCTCCAAGGAAAACCACCCCGTTGTGAGTGTGCTTTACGATATTCGTGAAAACGAACTAAACAAAGCAATGATTACGGTCATAACAGGTGCGCTTTTAGGTGTCATGGTGACATTATCATCTGTAGGAGCGGGTGCGCTTGGTGCTGTCATTCTATTGTTTTTGTATCCCCGTCTGAGAGGGGTAGAAATTGTCGCTACAGATATTGCTCACGCTGTGCCACTTACCTTTGTTGCAGGGCTCGGGCATTCAGCTGTCGGTACAGTAGACTGGACATTATTGATGTATTTATTAGCCGGCTCATTACCTGGCATTTTTATCGGCACCCATCTTGGGGTGCGTATTTCAGACCAGGTAATGCGTCCATTATTAGCGGTAATACTGGTATTGGTGGGCATAAAATGTCTGATATAACGTTGGTGGATTTGACCCTGTTTGGCTGTCCTATGCATTACATCAAAGCCCGTGAAGCATTAAAACACACTGCCATAGAGGAATCGGTAGATTTGCTTGTCAATACGGGGGATGCGGTTGATGAAGTATTTAATAGTCTGTCTCAGGATGGACAGGAGTGTGCGATCACCTCTTCAGAGGGGTTAACCACAACAATTCGTGTGAGAAGAAAACAATGAGTGAAATAAAACCGGCTTTAGCCGCCAAAATTGATACTGTGATTGCAGTGTTAAAAGACATTGAGCAGAACTATCTGCCTGCAACGCTGGCGACCAGCTTTGGTGCAGAAGATATGGTTCTGATGGATTTAATCTGTAAGCATGCGCCAGGCATCGACATATTCACTCTGGATACTGGCCGTTTGCCGAAAGAAACCTATGAGCTCATGCAAACATTAAACAGCCACTACGATAAAAAAGTAGAGGTGTATTTCCCTAACACGGCGGATGTTGAGTCGTTTGTGACTCATAACGGACCGAATGCTTTTTACGATAGCGTCGAATTAAGAAAACAATGTTGTGGTATTAGAAAGGTCGTGCCGTTAAACAGAGCCCTATCTGGTAAAAAAGCATGGATAACGGGTATGCGTCGTTCACAATCTGTAACACGTTCAGAACTGCCTGTGTCAGAGTGGGACGATGATCACGGCTTACAAAAGTTTAGTCCATTGACTGATTGGTCAAATGGGAACGTCTGGGCCTATTTGAGAGCGTACGACGTGCCTTATAACAAATTACATGATGAAGGCTATGCCAGTATTGGTTGTGCGCCTTGTACACGAGCTATCACCATGGGCGAAGACATTCGTGCCGGACGCTGGTGGTGGGAAGATCCTGAAAATAAAGAATGCGGCTTGCATGTCAAATCTAACTAACCGAGAAAGATAATGACTGAAAAACAATTAACACACTTAAAGCAATTGGAGGCTGAAAGCATCCATATTATGCGTGAGGTGGCAGCAGAGTTTGAGAATCCAGTAATGCTGTATTCGATTGGTAAAGACTCCGCCGTCATGTTGCACTTGGCTATGAAAGCTTTTGCGCCTGGTAAACCCCCATTTCCATTGATGCATATCGATACCACTTGGAAATTTAAGGAAATGATCAAGTTTCGTGATGAAAAGGCTAAAGAGCTGGGTCTCGAACTGATTGTGCATACCAACCAAGAAGGCAAAGAAGCCGGTATCAACCCATTCGATCACCCTCGCTATACGGATATTATGAAAACCGATGCCTTGAAAGAGGCGTTGACGAAATACGGTTTTGATGCCGCTTTTGGTGGTGCTCGTCGTGACGAAGAAAAATCGCGTGCAAAAGAACGTGTGTATTCCTTCCGTGATAAGAACCATCGCTGGGATCCAAAAGCACAGCGACCGGAACTCTGGAATATCTATAACAGTAAAGTGAATAAAGGCGAAAGCATCCGTGTCTTCCCATTATCCAACTGGACTGAGCTTGATATCTGGCAATACATTTATCTGGAACAGATTCCAATTGTGCCACTTTATTATGCAGCAGAACGTCCGGTTGTTGACTACAACGGCTTGACCATCATGGTCGATGACGATCGTATGCGTATTCCTGAAGGCCAAGAGCCGCGCATGGAAAAAGTCCGTTTCCGTACCTTGGGTTGTTACCCACTAACAGGTGCCGTGAAATCGTCTGCAGATACTTTGCCTGAAATCATTCAGGAAATGTTGCTGACAACGACATCTGAACGTCAAGGCCGTGCTATCGATCACGATCAAGCGGGTTCTATGGAGAAGAAAAAACAAGAGGGTTACTTCTAGATGACTACTGAATCAAGTTCATATCAATCAGATAGCCTGATTGCCACAGACATCGAAGCGTATCTGAAGCAGCATGAAAATAAAGAGATGTTGCGATTTTTAACTTGCGGTAACGTGGACGATGGTAAAAGTACGCTGATAGGCCGCCTTCTGCATGACTCGAAAATGATCTACGAAGATCAATTGGAAGCCGTGACGCGTGACAGTGCCAAGTCGGGTACTACCGGCGAACAGGTTGACTTAGCGTTGTTGGTTGATGGTTTGCAAGCCGAGCGCGAGCAGGGAATCACAATCGATGTGGCTTACCGTTATTTCTCAACGACGAAACGTAAGTTCATCATTGCCGATACACCAGGACATGAGCAGTACACACGTAACATGGCGACAGGTGCATCCAGTTGTCAGTTAGCGGTTATCCTGATTGATGCCCGTTATGGCGTACAAACACAAACTCGCAGACACAGTTTTATTGCCTCTTTATTAGGCATTAAACACGTTGTTGTGGCTATCAATAAAATGGATCTGATGGATTATAGTCAGGAAGTGTTTGACAAGATTCGCCATGATTACACTGAATTCTCACGAGAATTAGAACTGGAAGATATTCACTTTGTGCCTATGTCAGCGTTGGTGGGCGATAACGTGGTTAATCGCAGTGAGAAAATGGATTGGTATCAAGGGCAAACCCTGATGGAAATACTGGAAACCGTCGATGTAGATAAAGATCCGAACTTCGATGATATGCGTTTCCCGGTTCAGTTTGTGAATCGTCCTAATCTGAACTTCCGTGGTTACTGCGGTACTTTGGCATCGGGTATCTTAAAACCGGGTGATGACATCACCGTATTGCCATCGGGTAAAGAGAGTAAAGTGAAGGCGCTTGTCACTTACGATGGTGACTTGGATCATGCCGTGCCTGGCGAAGCGATTACCGTCACATTAGAAAATGAAATCGATGTCAGTCGTGGTGACATGCTTGTACATAGTAATCATCACCAACCACATGTCTCAAGCCAGTTTAAAGCGATGGTCGTGTGGATGACAGAACAACCCTTGGTGCCAAACAAGCAATACAGCATCAAAGTGGGTGTCAATGATGCAGGTGGTGCGTTAACGGGCATTGATTATCAAATTGATGTCAACACGCTTGAGCACAATAAAGCCAGTGAATTGAAACTGAATGAAATAGGCTTATGTGAGTTTTCATTAAACAAGCCCGTTGTGTTTGATTCATATAAACGCAACCGGACTACAGGGGCCTTTATCATTATTGATCGCCTGACCAATGTCACGATTGGCGCTGGCATGATTACAGATGCAGTATCAAGTAATCACGAAGTGGTCGCGGAAGGTGAATTTTCTGCTTTTGAAATGGAGTTGAATGCACTCATTCGTAAACATTTCCCTCATTGGGATGCGAAAGATTTGAGTCAACTTCTCAAATAATTCACAAAAAGTGGTTCAAGAAAGCCAGTCAGTATTTGCTGACTGGCTTTTTTTATGTCTAAGCAACAGTGAAATGAGTTTCAGACTGACGTGTCATTAATTATGTAAATCGATTTTATCAATCAATAATTCAATAATAAACAATTATACAAATCTATTGAAAATCCATAGACTCTGTTGTGTGCAATTGATTTGCCTAACATGATATGCAGCAGAAAGGATAGAACGATGACCAAAACAATTTTAACGACATCTGCCGGCGCCCCAGTCGCTGATGATGATAATAGTATCAGTGTCGGACCAAGAGGACCTTTGACTTATGACAATCACTACACCTTCGAAAAATTGGCTCACTTCAACCGTGAGAGAATTCCTGAACGCGTGGTCCATGCACGTGGTACCGGGGCTTACGGAACCTTTACCCTCACAAAAAGCTTAAAAGATCTCACTATTGCGGATTTCTTACAGAATGAAGGTAAGAGAACAGAGGTCTTTGTTCGCTTCTCAACCGTGGGTGGTGGCCAGGACTCACATGATTATGCCCGTGACCCACGAGGTTTCGCTGTGAAGTTTTATACTAAGCAGGGCAATTACGACATGGTAGGCAATAATACGCCGGTGTTTTTCCTCCGTGATCCGAGTAAGTTTCCAGACTTTATTCATTCACAAAAAAAGAATCCGCGTACTAATGTGCCTGACCCAAGAATGGCTTATGAGTTTTGGGCTAATTACCCACAAGCATTACATCAGTTGACTATTTTGATGTCTGACCGCGGGATTCCTGCTTCATACCGCAATATGAATGGTTACAGCTCACATACCTATAGTTTCTGGAATGAGAAGGGCGAACGGTTTTGGTTTAAATGGCACTTTAAAACTAATCAAGGCATCAAAACACTGAGAGCCGAGGAAGCTGCAGTGGCTGATCCTCATGGAGCACAGCAGGATTTAGTGGAAGCTATTGACCGCGGTGATTTCCCGAGCTGGACAGCCAAAATACAGATTATGACGGAGCAACAAGCGCGGGATGCTGAGATCAATCCGTTTGATTTAACCAAAGTATGGCCACATGATGAATTTCCATTGGTTGAAGTCGGTCAACTGGAGCTTAACCGCAATGTAGACAATTATTTTGCTGAAACAGAGCAAGCCGCTTTTGCACCGAGTAACTTTGTACCCGGTATCAGTTCATCACCTGACAAAATGTTGCAGGGACGGCTGATAGCTTATCAGGATGCCCACCGTTATCGGGTTGGCGTGAACTACAATCAGTTACCTGTTAATGCGGCAAAATGTCCGGTTAATCATTATCAGCGTGATGGGGCGATGGCGGGGTTAAGTCCTGCTGGCGGTAATCATCATCAGACGAGTGGGGCTAACTACTTCCCTAATGATCGTGATAATGCGCCTAAGCCAGATACAAGTGTAGCGGAACCTGCTATGCCAGTTGAGGCTGGTGCTTGGTTAGATCGGTTTGATACAGGTCAAGATGATCATTACACGCAGGCGGGTAATTTGTTTCGTATTATGAGTGAGGATCAGAAACAGCAATTAGCAGACAATATTGCTGGTGGTCTTGGACAGTGTGATGCATCTATTCAGCAGCGTATGTTGGCTCAATTTGAAAAAGCTGACCCGGACTATGCTGCCAGAGTAGCAGCTGCACTAAAGGCTTAATCTAGTCTGAAATGAAAGGGGCGTGAAACACGCCCCTTTTCTATTGCTTAGTCTTTTTTACACTACTTAGCTGTTCAAGCCATATGGTTTGTTTTTCTTCTAATGACAAAGCAGCATGGGCTGGGCTGCTGGATGGCAAGCGCTCTGTTGGTATTTTTTGCCATATTTTATCTAATGTTGGCAGAACAGATTTAATATAAATTTGCTCAGCTTTGGCACCATTAAAAAAGACAGAATGAATATTGGGGTGTTGCCGAAAAAAGGCATTAAAGTCATTGGCTTCAATCGAGTCTGATGCAATATTACTATCCAGACTGCCAGGTCTTTCACAGGCTTTTAATACATCCCATACCGCTATGTGTTGGTGGGTGAGTTGTTCGCAGCGTTGTTGATACGGTAATGATGTCGAGATAGCAAACAGACTTTGCATAATTGGCCAGAAGCCATTACGTGGGTGGGCGTAATATTGCTGCTGACGCAATGATTCTGCACCTGGCATGGACCCGAGGATCAGGATTTTTGCAGACGTTGCCGCAATGGGCGGAAAGCTATAACAGCGCGTTAGATTCTCAGACATTATTGATATAGCTGACCTTTATGGCGAATCCAGCCATGAGGGTGTTTGTTGGCAGGATCATGATGCGTCCAGTGAATGACGCCACCTTTGTCATTCCATTCGTATTCACCAAAAATATGTACTTCATCACCCATGTTGAGAGAGTCAATGCGAGGTGCAAGATCGATATTATGAGCAATCAATACCGTGAGTTTATCCGGCAAGGTAATGATAAAACGTTGATGACGACTGCCTTTATTATCATCAGTTAGAATCCGACTTACCGTCCCTTTTACTTCAACTAAAACGTCACTTTTCTGTTGTTGATAAAGTGATGATATCGATGCTGTATCAACTTTATTAACGTTTTGCTGGTGAGGCTGATAATGACTGGCCCCCCAAATTAAAAAACCGAAAGCGATAACCAGCCATAAACGCTGTTTTTGTCGGCTTGCTTTAGACATGCCAAGAACCCTGTTTAGCGATAAATGCGTCAGTATAACGATTTTTATCAATGACAAAGAGCCCACGCTGATAACACTTAAGCATCTGACTATAAGTCTCAAGATGAAATCTAATGGAATACTGAAAATGACGCGCACAATGAAAAAGTCATCAACAATGCCACACAATAACCGTGTATTTTATGGTTGCATTAAATGATAGTAATGACGCGGTATTAATGAATTTATCGATATAGATATTGGTATTTATAATTTCCCGTTATATACCGCGGCGGTTATAATAGCGGGTCCGGTATTTAGAGTTTAGAGAGCTTAAATGTATCAATACGATAAGTATGATCAAACGATGGTTGAGCAACGGGTAGAGCAGTACCGTGATCAAACACGTCGTTTCTTGGCGGGTGAGCTGACTGAAGAACAGTTCCGTCCTTTACGACTGATGAACGGGCTGTATATCCAAATACATGCACCCATGTTACGTGTTGCCATTCCTTATGGACTGATGTCTTCACAACAAGTTCGTAAAATTGCAGACGTTTCACGTCGTTACGATAAAGGGTTTGTGCATTTCACGACGCGCCAGAATTTCCAAATGAACTGGCCGAAGTTAGAGGATGTGCCAGATATTCTTGCTGAACTGGCCACTGTACAAATGCACGCTATTCAAAGTAGTGGTAACTGCATTCGTAATACGACCTCTGATCAGTTTGCAGGTATCAATGCCAATGAAATAGAAGATCCACGCCCGTGGGCTGAAATTATTCGCCAATGGTCAACCTTCCACCCTGAGTTTGCCTATCTACCACGTAAGTTCAAAATTGCCGTTATTGGTTCTGAAGAAGACCGTGCAGCCACTAAATTGCATGATATCGGCTTACATCTGGTTAAAAATCACGAAGGTGAAGTCGGTTTTGAAGTGCTTGTCGGTGGTGGTTTAGGTCGTACGCCAATCATTGGTCAACAAATCAGACCTTTCCTTGAGAAAAAGGATTTGCTCTCCTATCTGGAAGCGATTCTGCGTGTTTATAACCGCCTGGGTCGTCGTGATAACAAATACAAAGCACGTATTAAAATCACGGTTCGTGAGCACGGTATCAATCATATCCGTGAACTGGTTGAAGCTGAATGGGTACAAATTCGTGATCAACTCGTTTTAGATCAAAAAGAAATTGATCGTGTGAAAGCGTATTTCACAGAGCCTGAATACGATGCTGATGCAGCAGCGGATGACAGTTTTGATAAAGCCTTGGCTGAAGATAATGCTTTTGCACGCTGGGCGAAACAGAATACGTTTGCTCATAAACAGCCCGGTTATCGTGCGGTTTATGTATCACTTAAAGCGCCAGGTGTTGCGCCGGGTGATGTGACCTCTGATCAGCTTGACGTCATTGCTGATCTGGCTGATGAGTTCAGCTTAGGTGAAGTGCGTTCAACGCACACTCAAAACCTGGTGTTTGCGGATGTGAAGCAGGCTGATTTATATGCCCTATGGTTAAGACTTGAGGCTGACAACCTGGCTACACCAAATGTGAATACATTAACCGATATTATTTGCTGTCCTGGTCTGGATTATTGTGGTCTGGCTAATGCTAAGTCTATTCCTCTGTCTAAACAGATTGCGGAACGGTTTGGTGATCTTGACTATCTTTATGACTTAGGTGATATCAAGATCAAGTTTTCAGGCTGCATGAACGGTTGTGCTCACCAGAGTGTAGGTCACATCGGTATTCTGGGTGTCGATAAGAAAGGTGAAGAATGGTACCAATTCACACTTGGCGGTAGCTCTGAGGCAGATGCCTCTCTTGGAGAGCGTCTAGGTAAGGCGATACCTAAAGAGGACGTAGTCGACACCGTTGGTCATTTACTGGATGCCTATGTCGATTTACGCCATGAAGATGAGTCATTCCTGGCCACAGTTCGTCGTTTAGGTATTGATCCATTTAAGGAGCGTGTATATGCAGATAATTAAAGATCGTGAAATCATCGAAGATAATTGGACACACCTGGATGATGATTCAGATCTGATTGCAGGCAATATTACCGTTTCTTTAGCCCGGTGGCAGGAACAACATGAAACACTGGTTGAACATGAAGGTGAATTAGGCCTTCGTCTGAGCGGTGATGATCCTCTGGAAGAAGTGGTGCCAGATTTAATTCATTTCTCATTGATCGTTCTGGTGTTTCCAGCATTTACTGATGGGCGTTGTTACTCATTTGCGAGACTGCTACGTGAACGTTATGGCTTTAAAGCTGAGATACGTGCTCAAGGTGATGTGTTATATGACCAGTTGTTCTATATGTCACAGTGTGGAATTAACAGCTTTGAGCTTGCCAATCCCAACCGTATTGACAAAGCCTTGAAGGCTTTTGATGACTTCAGCGAAAGTTACCAGGCAACGGTACTTCGTCCTGAACCACTTTATCGCCGTCGCTAGACACAGGCACACGTCTGTATGGCTGTATATGCAATAGGTGATGTTCAAGGTTGTTACGATGAGTTAGTAAAAATGCTGGATCGAGTTCAGTTCGATCCAGCCCTTGATCAAATTTGGCTGGCTGGTGATTTGGTGAATCGAGGCCCTAAGTCAGCAGAAGTATTAAGGTTAGCAAAGCAGTTAGGTAATAGTTGTATATCCGTATTAGGCAACCACGATCTACATTTACTGGCTAATGCTGCCGGTGTCGTTGAATATCAACATCATTTGGATACGATTGAGCAAGTTCTCTCTGCTCCTGACAGAGAAGAGCTCATTACCTGGTTAAGACAACAACCTTTGTTTTATCACGATCCCATCCTAGATTTCAGTATGGTACATGCAGGAATACCTGCAGAGTGGTCAGTGCAAGAATCACAGCAACGATCCGAAGAAGTCGAAGCGGTTTTAAGCGGGGATAATTGGCGTGATTTCTTTCAGCATATGTATGGTAATAAACCTAAACGATGGACGCCTGAGCTGAAAGGCTGGGATCGACTTCGTTTTATCACCAATTGCTTTACCCGTCTGCGTTACTGCCATGAAGATGGTCGAATTGCACTTAAGTTCAAAGGGGCGCCTGAAGATAAACCATTACACCAACGTCCCTGGTTTGAAATGCCCAATAGAATGACGGCCAACGACAGAGTCGTGTTTGGGCACTGGTCTACTCTGGGCGTTGGTCGTTACGGTAATGTGTTTTCATTGGACAGTGGCGCCGTGTGGGGCGAAACATTGACAGCGGTGCGGATTGATCAAGAACCTTATGAATGGGTAACGGTTGAAGCAGATGCTGGTGGTTTACCTTTTCCAAAAAAGTCAGACAAAAAACGTAAACGCTGGTTGTGAGTTATGGTTCGCCATGATTGACGGAAAATGAGTACAATATATTTCATATTGATTAAATTCAGGCTTGTAAAATAATAGTCATGTCACTATCTACATCGCTGTTTTAACACGGTGTGGGGGAATAACCGCTGGCAGTTGCAATACAGCTATTAGAAATTTGATCGAAAACTGACCGAAACAGTTCAACCTGTTTGGATATAACGGTCTTAAGCAGCCATGGGAGTGATTAAATGGTTAAGTCTATAAAACAAATTGAGGCTGGCAAATAAATGGCCACTGGATTACCCAGAACAAAAGCACGCCGAGCTGCTGTACAAGCGCTCTATCAAGCTCAAGTCAATGGTGAAGCACCACAAAAAGACACACTTGAGTTTGTCACTGCAGAATATGCTGACAAAATTGATAAAAAATATTTTGTGACATTGGTCGACGGCACGATCAAATATCAAAATGAAATTGATGAAGAACTGACACAAGTCATCGACCGTGATTTGGCAAAGATTGATCCGGTAGAAGTCTCCGTGCTTCGTCTCGCCGTATTTGAATTTATTCATCTACCAGAAATACCATACCGTGTCGTGCTGAATGAAGCGGTCGAATTAGCCAAGTCTTTCGGTGGTGAACAAGGTCATAAATACGTCAACGGCGTCTTAGATAAGATGGGCGCTCGATTACGCTCTCATGAGCACCAAGCAGCGAAAGCTGCACGTCAAAAGAAATAAGTCATACTGGGCAGGTGTCGACGATGCTTGCCTGATGATTAAAAGGTTTTCTGTGTGGCTTTAACTGAGTTTTCACTGATACAACAGTTTTTTGCTGATGCAACACAAAAACGTCAAGACGTGATTGTGGATATTGGTGATGATTGTGCTGTGTTGTCATGTCCTGCGGATAGCGATATAGCTATTTCAATTGATACGCTTGTTTCCGGTATTCATTTTTTCCCGGATGTAGATCCTCACACGCTAGGCCATAAATCATTGGCGGTGGGGTTAAGCGATCTGGCCGCCATGGGCGCTACACCAGCCTGGTTTACATTAGCATTAACGATACCTGCACTTGATGAAAAGTGGTTATCAGCCTTTGCGTCAGGCATGGCGGAGTTAGCCGACCAACATAATATTCAGCTTGTTGGCGGTGACACCACAAAAGGTCCGTTGACTATTAGCATTCAAGTGCATGGTCTGGTGAAAAAAGGGGCTCAGCTTCAGCGTAATTATGCTAAATCAGCCGATAAAATCTATGTCACTGGTACGCTTGGTGATGCGGGAGCTGCTTTGCAGAAACGTTTAGCATCATGGCAGCCTGAGGAGTTATCTGAGGAAGATTGGTCTTTTTTAAATAAACGGCTGGAGCAACCCATACCTCAAGTAAACATCTCCCGAGAAATTCAGCCGTTTGTAAATGCTGCCATTGATATTTCTGATGGGGTATTAGCTGATCTTGGCCATATTCTTGAAGCCAGTGGCAAGGGTGCAAGAATTTACCTAGGCAACATACCATTATCACCTAGCCTACAGAAACTGGATAAAGCCGAGGCTTGGCGATTAGCGTTGAGTTCTGGAGATGATTATGAACTTTGTTTTACGGTTCCTGCAGAGCATGTGCAGGCACTTGAAACACTAAATTTAGATATTCAACAGATTGGTGAAATTACGGACGAACAAAAAATTGTTCTCTTAGATGAACAAGGACAACCATCAGTGTTAGATATCACAAGCAAAGGGTATGACCATTTTGTCTAAAGTCACTTTCACACAATTATTAAAAAGACCAACAGCATTTTTAGCGTATGGGTTTGGTTCTGGCTTGGCTCCAAAGGCACCGGGTACCTTTGGTACGCTAGCCGCTATTCCGGTTTTTTACCTGATGCAGCCGTTACCTATTATTAGCTATCTTCTATTGACCGCCTTGCTCTTCGTTCTTGGCGTCTGGTTTTGTCAAAAAACGGTCGACTGGTTACAGCAAGATGATCCTTCTGCCATTGTGTGGGATGAGATCGTGGGATATTTAGTTACCATGCTCGCCGCGCCCAGTGGCTGGTTATGGATTGTATTGGGTTTTGTGCTGTTTCGGCTGTTTGATATTTTGAAACCCTGGCCAGTGAGCCTGGCTGATAAAAAACTACATGGTGGTTTTGGGGTGATGCTAGATGATGTTATCGCCGGGTTATATGCTTTGCTGGTACTTCAGCTGATAGCGTATTTTTTCTAACCCGACGATCATCAATATTGCTGCTTTATAGAATAGAGGCGGCGTCAATCTGGTGGTTTTGTGTACCATGATGAGCGATTTTTAACGCGCCTAGCGTCGAAGCGATTCTGCCTGTCTCTTCCCAGTCTTTTCCATGCAAAATGCCGTGTAATAGACCAGCACGATATGCATCTCCACAACCGGTTGGGTCAACCACTTGGGCAGCTTTTTGGCAGGCAATCTCTATTCGCTTACCTTCAGTATAGATATATGAGCCCTCAGCACCACGTGTGATAATCAATGCTTCAACATGACGAGCGATTTCTTCTTCTGGCAGTCCTGTGCGGTCCATGAATAACTGCGCTTCATAATCATTAAGAGCGATATAACTGGCTTGTTCTGCAAAGGCCATTAATTCATCACCATTAAACATCGGTAAGCCTTGACCTGGATCGAAGATAAATGGGATTCCAGCGGCTTTTAATTGTTCAGCATGTTGGATCATGCCGTCACGACCATCAGGGGCAATAATAGCCAGTTTAATATCTTTTGCTTCACTAATGGGCGTTTCGTGAGCCAAGTTCATCGCGCCTGGGTGGAAGGCTGTAATCTGATTGTCATCCTGGTCAGTTGTGATGAATGCCTGAGCCGTGTAATGACCTTGTTTAACATGGACATGATCACGGTTAATATTTTTCGCATCCATCCATTCTGCATAGGGAGCAAAGTCAGTTCCTACCGTACCCATTGGCACGGGGTTGTCACCAAGTAGTTTCAGGTTATAGGCAATATTACCGGCACAGCCACCAAACTCACGACGTAACTCTGGCACCAGAAAGGCCACATTTAACATGTGCACTTTGTCCGGCAATATGTGGTTTTTAAACTTATCAGGAAAAACCATAATATTGTCGAAAGCGAATGAGCCACAAATAAGCACTGACATAACTTAACTTTCCTTTATTTCTAGATGGGTAGGGTGGGCCTGAATACTGATTTTTCCTTGCATGAATGCTTGCAAGGTATGCCCAATAATTTTATAGCGCCAGCCATGTAATAAAGCACAATCCTGGCCCCGCACCAATGATTCAATATCTTTACGTGTGGCCACTGCAGAAGGGGTGATGGATTGTTCATCACAACTTTTTCTTAATAATGCCATCAACGCATCAATCAGTGCTTCTTGCTGATTACTAAGCGCTGAAGGTCGTTTCAATACAGGCCACTTTTCTTTCGGAATATCTTTTGCTGCGGTGATGACTTTGATGATGGTGTTGCCATACCGGTCTATATCACGCGCTTCTAGGCCACGAATTTTTTTCATTGCCTCGAGCGTCATTGGCGCGAAGCGAGCTAAGTCGAGCATCACATCATCTTTCAAAATCCAGCGACGAGGTAAATCAAGCTCAATGGCCCGTTTCTCACGCCAAGCGCCAAGTTCTTGCAGTATGACAAGTTGCTGACTTTTTAATCTGCCAGCACCTTTCACCCTTAGCCAGCTTTGTTGTGGATCTTCCTGATAGGTTTCTATTGCAGTTAATGCCGCAAAGTCATCACTTAACCACTCCACACGACCTGTTCTGTTAAGTTCATCAAGGAGTTGTAAATAAACTTGTCGAAGATAGCGAACATCATCAGCGGCATACTCGACTTGGGCATCAGAAAGAGGCCGTTGTCGCCAGTCTGTTCTGGCTTGACCTTTATCAAGTTCAACGCCTAGACATTGTTTAACCAAATTGCCATAACCAATTTGATCACCATAGCCGAGAACCGTTGCAGCGAGTTGTGTATCAAACACTTTTGGTGGAAGTGCATTCTGCATCAAGAAAAATAATTCTAAATCCTGTCTTGCCGCATGAAAAACAATGGTCATGTCATCAGAGTAAAACAATGCCATTAACGTTGAGAGGTCTTCAATTGCTAGTGGATCCACACAGGCGATAACATTATGGTTCGCCACTTGGATTAAGCATAGTTGTGGAAAGTAGGTCTTTTCGCGATGGAATTCGGTATCAACGGCAAGCCAGTCACTGTCGGCTAGCTGTTGGCAAAGTGTTTCAAGACCGGCTTGTGTATTTACAAACTGAATTGTCATGCTGTGTCTTTAGAAAAGGAACACAGTATAGCCAGTTTGCTCTTCAATGCATAACCTGACTGGTTGATACCATATCGACAATCGCACTTGTGATAATGTCAGGTTGATGAAGGTGAATATCATGGCCACTCTGAAACGCAAACAGGTGCTGGCTGTGAGGCGTTAACTTCCATAACTCCTGTTGCAGGTGGACCCAGATCTTTTCGCGACTTTCACCATCCTTTTGGCCTTGCCATTCGCTTTGACCGCGACTGATGACAACCAAAGGCACATCTGGCAGATGCTCGAGATGCTTGACTTGTAACGCACTTTGGTAAAGTGAGGAAATTTCGGTTCGTGCTGCATTTATGGCACGTTCTTTCAGCATCGACTGCTCAGCCGTGAGCAGATCACTGGATGGTTTTGGCAGAATGATGATGTTTCTCTTTCGGTCGTAGTTTTGCGGCAATTTAATATTGAGTTGTTCGTATTGGTTTTCATGAGAGGCATCGACAAGCACTATGCCACTAACGTCGTCAGGGTTATTGGCAGCAAATACTCGCATGTTATATCCACCAAATGAATGGCCAACCAGGATAAACGGACCTTGCAGCTTAGCTTTCTTGACCAAGATCTCTAACTCATTAGCGATTCTGACACTAGTGCGAGGCTGAGGGCCTGTATCACTCCAGCCGTAGCCTGCTCTATCGTAAACACAGGTTTGAGTGGTTTTGGCCATGTCGTTTTGAATATCGAACCAGGCAGTTGAGTCGTCTCCCAATCCGGTATCGATAAGAACAGTGGGAACGCCTTTGCCTTTACAGAGCATGTGCAGTTTATATCCACCGACATCATAACGAACACCCGGTGCTTTTGGATATTGACCTGCAGTCGCCATATTAGTCAACAAAGCACTGAGGACGAACACGATGGTTATGAGTTTCACTGGCATCATCAGCTCCGATAATAATCTTATCTGAGCTTAATTTTATCCATGTGAAGTTTACGTGTAAGAAGATGATTGTTCTTGAATTTTCTGGTTAAGCTCAGTCAGATCAAACGGCCAGTATAGTCGTTGCTGATCAGGAAACTCGACAACAGGTATATGCACACCGAACTGGTTGACCAAATTATCATCATCACCAATTTCAACAAGCTTGATGTTGATATCATTTATTTTGGATGTTTCTTCCAGCAGCGCTAAAGCTTGTTCACATAAATGACATCCAGCCGTTGTGTATTGGATGACTATCATTATTTTTCTAATAGACGAGGTATCAGGTCGATAAAGTTACATGGTCTATGGCTGGCATTTAACTGATCGTGGAGAATCTCATCCCAGCCTGTTATGCAGGCCCCTTTGGAGCCAGGCAGGCAAAAAATAAATTTCCCATTAGCTAAACCGGCAATAGCTCGACTCTGTACTGTAGATGTTTTGATAACATCATACGAACGTGCACGAAATAATTCACCAAAGCCTTTAATCTCTTTATCAAACAAAACTTTCACGGCCTCTGGCGTACCATCTCGTCCTGTAAGGCCGGTGCCGCCTGTCGTGATGATGGCGTCGATATCATCATTAACTAACCACTGCGAAATAACAGCTCTTATGCGATAAGTATCATCGGCCACGATATCTCTGTAGCTGACATTGTGGCCATCGGCAGTGGCCTTATCTTGCAACACGTCACCAGAGGCATCATTGTCTTTCGTTCGTGTATCGGATATTGTCAAAATAGCGATATTGATAGGAATAAATTCAGTACCCATTTGCTACCTGTAAAGATTGAAACTATCGGAACAAGTATAATCAGCAACCGGTCTACGGTCTAGAAATCCATAAAATTCTCTAGGAGAAAATGAGATGAAAAAAATTGTATTGGCCTCACTCATAGCGGCAACTCTCAGTGGTTGTGCTGCCAATGACCCTAATCAAAAAACAAAAACAGGTGCCGCTGTAGGTGCTGCCGCAGGTGCATTATTAGGCTATGCGGTAGATGACGGTACAGGTGGCGTGCTGGCAGGTGCTGCCGTGGGTGCATTAGCTGGTGGAGGTGTGGGTTATTACATGGATAAACAGCAGAAGGAAATGGAAGCAGCATTAGCTGATGAGCAAGCTCGCAATGAGTTGAAAATTCAGCAATTAGAAAACGAAACCCTCAAAATTGATATTTCTAGCGAAGTCTCATTTGATTTTGACAGTGCATCATTGAAGTCAGCATTTACGCCGACATTGAATAAAGTGGCGGACATCTTACAGCGATATCCGAATACCATTATTCATGTCGTAGGCCATACAGACAGCGTCGGTTCAGAAAGTTACAATATGAAACTATCAGAGCGAAGAGCGCAGTCTGTTGTTGATTATTTATCAGCGGAAGGCGTGTCTTCCGATCGTTTATTTGCTATCGGCAAGGGCGAAAGTGAGCCGCGAGCAACAAATGACACGGAAGCTGGACGGCAATTAAATCGTCGTGTTGAACTATTCGTTAAACCCGTTATTGAAGGACAAGAGTCTGAAGCCTATCAAACGCCGTAAAAATAAAACGGCACATCACGCCCCGATTGATCCGGATATCATTTTTGGCCTGCATGCTGTGCAGGCCGCACTTGACGTGCCTGTCAGCCGAGTTAAGGAAATATGGCTTGCTGCCGAACGTCACGATAGTCGTGTTGAGAATGTTCTGAATGCTGCGCAGGAGCAGGGGGTCGTTGTTCATCATTCTGAACGTGAAACACTCGAAAAACTGGCACCGGATGTGCAGCATCAGGGCTGCGTGGCGAAGTGTCGACCTTTAGACAGTCTCGATGAAAAAGGGTTATTCGACTTACTCGACAATCTCGATGAACCACCATTGTTGCTGATTCTTGATGGTGTGCAAGACCCGCATAATCTCGGTGCCTGTCTGCGCACAGCCGAAGCCTCGGGTGCGCACGCAGTTATTGCCCCTAAAGATCGTGCATCAGGCTTAACAGCAACAGCGATAAAAATTTCCAGTGGGTCCGCTGAGCGCTTACCTTTTGTTCAGGTCACCAATATTGCGCGGTTGATGCAAGAGCTTCAGCAAAGAGGTGTGTGGCTAATAGGGACTTCAGGGGAGAGTGAAACCAGTCTTTATCAAACCAAACTGACAGGACCTCTGGCCATTGTGCTTGGCGCAGAAGGTAAGGGGATTCGACGCCTAACTCGTGAAAACTGCGATGAGGTCGTCTTTATTCCTATGCAGGGAGAAGCGGAAAGTCTTAATGTTTCAGTGGCGGCTGGAGTATGTTTATTCGAAGCATTTCGTCAACGTCAATGAATGTCTGAGTGGAAATGTAAGGCAGTCCGTAATTTTGCGACGTTAACAGGCTTATGAAGTAGAGCCATTCCACTGTCTTTTGCTGCTTTAATACGAGCTGGTGCTGTATCACCTGTAATTAACAATGCGGGTATGTCATTACCCGATTTCTTACGAAGTGCCTCTATGGCAGTAATGCCATCAGTTCCTTCTAAACTGAAGTCAGAAATAATAATGTCGATCTTCGTAGCAGCGATAATTTTTAATGCTTGCTCTAGTCCGCTTGCAGTCGAAACGGAATAGTGCCAATTTTCCAGAATAGTTTTAGTGCCTTCAAGAACCAGTGGATCATCATCTACAACAAGAATATGTGCGTTCTTTTGAGTTAGAAGCGGTTTACCTTCTTTTTCTTCAACTAAGGAATAAACGTTATTGTGATTATTTTGTTCTATGCATAATCTGAATACGCTACCCTTACCCTGCCGTGATTTGACGTTCAGCTGATGACCTAATAACAAAGCCTGTCTTTTAACAATTGCCAGACCTAACCCTAGTCCTTGACGGCGGTCTCTTTGCATATTATTTATTTGATAAAACTCTTCGAAGATGAATTCTTGATTGACTGGTGAAATACCATCTCCAGTATCAATGACTTCAAGCCATAACTCATGATTTTTCCGACTTCGACAACTGACTAGTATGCCGCCTTCTGATGTGTATTTAATGGCGTTATCGATTAAGTTGCGTAGTATATTTTCCAGTAAAACGGGATCGCTCATAACAAAGGGGGCAGAATGACACCTGAGCCTGAGATCGAGCTTTTTTTTCTCAGCAAGAGGGAGGAAGTTTCTGTAGAGGCGGTTCAACAAGTCCGACATATCAACAGAAGTGAGCTTTGGTGTAACGATTCCTGCATCTAACTTACTTATATCGAGCAATGAAGAGAGTAATTGGCTGAGTGCTTCAACAGACTCTCTCATGAAGCTCAATAATTTATTGGATTTATCGGTGAGAGGTTCTTGAGAAAGAGCATCTGTAAATAAATTCAAGGCATGCACTGGCTGGCGTAAATCATGGCTGGCAGAGGCGAGAAATCGAGTTTTACGAGCGTTGGCTTGTTCTGCTTTTTCTTTACTTATGGTGAGTTGATGTAGCAACTCTGTATTTTCAAACCGAAGCTGTATGCTGTTGAGAACTGATTCACTTGAACGCTTGCCCATACCAATGCTCATTAGCAAGTACGCAAAAATCGCAAAGGAAAGTAGCTGATAACCAC
Source organism: Methylophaga sp. (assembly GCA_002706095.1). GTDB lineage: Bacteria > Pseudomonadota > Gammaproteobacteria > Nitrosococcales > Methylophagaceae > Methylophaga > Methylophaga marina. The sequence continues at coordinate 34,158 of PAJP01000023.1, forward strand.
TATCAGATTGTAGAAAAAGGGAGAGAGAGGCCATTCCCAGTGCTGGAATCATCAGCGCGTAGTAACTTTCCAACCAATGAGATGTGACAAATATTGAACCTGAGGTGAGTCCTATGATGATAGTGAACAGCAGCAATTGCAGTGGCAGAGAGTCTGGGACAAATAATAAAAAAGCAGCAGAACCATAAACTACACCAGTGAGTAGGGAGGTATAAGTGAAGTATCGCCCCCATATAAAAACCTGCTTTGTGTCTGGAGTGAGCTTATGAAAACGATAGTTTAACCAGAATCGCAAAACGATCACCAACAAGGCAATAGATAACCAGCTAACAACAATGACATGATCAATGTAGCCCCATACAGACCATGCAATGACACAAGGCAATATAGCTAAGCCGGGTATTAAAGAGTTGAGATTTCGATATAAAAAACGAATGCCTTCTGCTCTGGTTGCCTGACTGAAAGCTGGGGTGGCTACTTTGGGAGACTTCGTCATTATTGAAATTTAAACAGATTAAGTGCCCGTGCAGTATGTATGAGTTCTGTCCGGCTGTTTGTGTCAAGTCTTTGAAATAAGACCTTTACATAATCACTGACGGTGTGGCTACTGATGCCAAGGATGGTGCTGATTTCTTTGTTTGAGAATCCTTTGTCAATCAATTGAAGCGTTTCATATAACCGTGGTGAGAGTCGGATTTGTTGACCATTGATATTAAGGATGACACTTTGATTTTCAGATGAGATAAATTTATCCCACTGTTCGGGAATATACTTATCGCCATTTTGAATCGTTTTAATGGCTTCTAGAAGATCATCACTAGAAGCTGTTTTGGGTAAGTAACCCATGGCACCATGCTCGAAAACGAGTTTGATGTCTGAACTATGTTCTGATGCAGAAACAATCAGAACAGGAATAGTTAATCTATTAGTCTTCAGATAATCTAAGACAGCGACGGCTCCACCGTTTGGCATCCGCAGATCGAGTAGAATCATATCCAAATCCTGATTTAACTCATCTAAATTTTCTATGTGATTGACCGACAGAACTTCTGCATTCGGTAAAAGCTGTGGGAATATAGCTTTCAAACCCTCGATGTAGAGCTGATGATCATCGATGATGAGTATTTTGATATCCATCTGCTATCACTCGATTCTCCATGAAGTAATGTAGTAGTAAACTACATTGTATGTCTGAACAGCAAGAATAACGTGCCGTAATACTCTACGGCACGTCAAGTTCTAGAGTTATTTATCTTGGTTGATAAATTTACGGCGTAAGCCAAATAATCCGAATAATGCAGATGAAAATAACCAGATTGCTGCTGGAACGGGCACTGCAGAAATATTACCAAGTGCAATTACGTCAGTTGTATTAAACGAAAATAATCCCGTAGCCATGGCATCTGAACTACTGCCTGATAATGCAAAAGCGGTCATTTCGCCCCATAGGTAAAATGTATCCATTGGCTCAAGAACTAAAGATAGTGTCATATCCAGATATTGATCGCCTGACACGTCAAAAATGCTGTCACTATCTAAGTCAAACGTACCAGAAAAACCTTCAAGAAGAATATCGTCCATATAAGCGTAATTGAAGCCATCTTCAAGCGAATACGTGTCTGTATATTCGTCGACTGCGATAAGTGCTGCAGCACCATAAAGTCCAGCACCTTCTCCTGACATTACACTATGAAAAGAGGCATTCGCTTCCAGTGTCATGGTTGAATCTCCCGTGTATTGGTACATTTGGAGACCTTGAGCGTATCCTCTGCTGGAAGCACCAGAAGGAGCTTGTGCGTAGGCTTTTAGAATAGGCGCCCCTGCTGTGCCGGATAATGATGCCGAGCCTTTTGCATCACCGTCAGTTGTTGTGTACGCGGCAGATGTTGTGTTTACACCACCATCACTGTTGTAAACATAACCGCCGCCACTACAAAATCCAGTATTACAACCGGAGGCTTTTTGAGAAGTTGATACAAAGGCCCCATGGGTAAATGACGTTGCAGATGCTGCGTGAGAGATATTCATCACCGTTGCAAGAGCAAAACAGACAGTAGAAAATATAACTTTTTTCATAAAACAGTCCTTTTTGTTTAAATATTTAGATGCTGCTGTTATTGTTTAAGTCGTGTCGTTGACATGCCTTATTTCAATTAGCCAATGTATTATTCTGCTCTCTATCAAAAGTCAGTACCCCTGAGATTAGGGGGCCTTGTATATGGGGGTGTTCATTGTTGAAAAAACAAGTATAATTCCCGGTTACCTTTTGAATTGAAATCAAGGGTAAACTCCTTGCTTTGTGGCACAGACCATAAAGCTGTTTAAACCGTGAGGAGCTCAAATGAGACATTACGAAATTGTGTTTCTGGTCCACCCTGATCAGAGTGAACAAGTGCCTGGCATGATCGAGCGCTATACCCAAACACTGACAAGCGAAGGTGGTCAAGTCCATCGTTTAGAAGATTGGGGTCGCCGTCAACTTGCTTATCCAATCAATAAAGTACACAAAGCGCATTATGTTCTTATGAATGTTGAATGTGGTGTTGAGCAACTGAATGAAGTGACAACTGCATTCCGTTTCAACGACGCTGTTATTCGTCATCTTGTTGTCAACATGGAAGAAGCCGTAACTGAAGCTTCACCTATGATGCAAAAAGAAGACGAGAAAAAATCAGCTTAATACTGCTGCAGACTTTTAGGAGAATTTATAATGGCACGTTTTTTTAGACGTAGAAAATTTTGTCGCTTTACTGCCGAAGGCATTAAACAAATCGATTATAAAGATGTAAATTTGTTAAAAAACTACATCACTGAAACCGGAAAAATCGTACCAAGCCGTATCACAGGTACTAAAGCACGCTACCAGCGTCAGCTTTCAACTTGTGTGAAGCGTGCGCGTTTCCTAGCATTGTTGCCATACTGCGACATGCATAAATAATTGTCTTGATCTAAGTAACTAAACATATCAGCTATGCTGTTTAAAGCTATTGCCTCCTATGCCATGCAAGGCCGCTGGAAAGCGGCGGCAACGACAGCGGTATTGTCTGCGTTAGCGATTATCTTTCCTCCTCTGAATTATTTGTCGAGTGGGGTGATTTCGTTAACAACACTGAGAATGGGCCCACGCGAAGGTGTGAGGGTCATCTTGGCAACACTAGTTGTGTTTGCTCTTTTGGCTGGATTTTTGGTCGGGCAATTATGGGTTGCAGGTTTAGTCTTGCTGACCAGCTGGTTACCTGTTTATCTGGTAACACTGGTTCTGGGTTACACACGTTCATTTGCGCTGTCACTGTTGACGGCAAGTGGACTGGGCATTTTAGTTGTACTATTGATGCATGTGCTTATCCCTGATACCGCCTCATGGTGGCAGCAAATGTTGAGGCCATTTATTGACAATTTAAGTCAACAGCCCAGCTGGCAATTAAATGCTGCGCAGACTGAACAAGTAAGCATACGGTTATCGGGGTTGATGACGGGATTAGTCGCGGCAGGCGTCTGTCTGAATGCAATTTTAGGCATTATTATCGGTCGGGCTTGGCAGTCTCAGCTCTATAATCCAGGTGCCTTTGGCACAGAGTTTAAACAGTTGCGCTTAGGCAAAGCACCTGCTGTTTTTACAGCAGTACTCATGGCTTTGGCATTAACTACTTTTGGTCGTTATGTGCCTTGGCTAATGGATTGCTTGCCTGTGATGCTGGTGGTGTTTGGTATCCAGGGATTGGCTATCGTGCATGCTATTGTGACGATAAAACAAAAAAGTAAAGCGTGGTTGATTACAATCTATGTTTTGCTTGTGATTATGTTGCCACAAATGGTAATGATACTAGCCAGTCTTGGTGTAATAGATCAGTGGTTTAATTTACGTGCTCGCTCTGAAAAGAGTGGTACGGGTATTTGAATAAGCAATCATCTGATTGCGTATGAGGGTAGAACGATGCAAGTTATATTGCTAGAAAAAGTTCAAAAGCTTGGTAATCTGGGCGATGAAGTGAGTGTTAAGTCTGGTTTCGGACGTAACTTCTTAGTACCTAAAGGTAAAGCGTTACCTGCAACTAAGCAAAACAGAGAAAAGTTTGAAGCACGTCGTGCAGATCTCGAAGCAGCAGCAGCAAAAGTATTAGCTGAAGCTGAAGCGCGTAAAGCAAAATTAGTGGCTGCCGGTTCTCTGGATATCATGGCTAACGCTGGTGTTGAGGGTAAATTATTCGGTTCAATTACCGCTACAGATATTGCTGATGCATTAAATGCTGCTGGTGCGGATATTGACCGTAATGAAGTTCGTTTACCGACAGGTCCATTACGTCATACAGGCGAATACAATATTGACATTCAATTGCATGCAGATGTGGTTGAAGTGGTTAAAGTCAATGTAAGCTCAGAAGCTGAACTGCAAGCAAAAGCAGAAGCGGAAGAAGCGAAAAAAGCAAGAGAAGCAGCTTTGGAAGAAGCTGAAGCGATTGCTAAAGCTCAAGAAGAAGCGTAATAAAAAGTATGGAGGCTGAGCTTGCTGCCTAGCCTCCATTTTTTATTGTCATCATCTCGTTTATGAGAATTGTTTCTTAGTTAATTAGAGGCTATTAACACTGTGGAAGACTTAAATTATTTTGATTCATTTAAGGATTCTGCCACAGAAGCACTGAAAGTGCCGCCTCATTCAATCGAAGCTGAGCAGTCAGTGCTTGGCGGATTAATGCTCGATAACTCTGCCTGGGAACAAGTGGCGGATCTTCTTGTTGAGCAAGATTTCTATCGTCATGACCATCAGTTAATCTACCGGGCAATTGCACAGTTAATGGAGCAGTCACAACCGGTTGATGTGATTACACTGGCTGAGTGGCATGATAAACGTGGTGAGCTAGATCAGGTCGGTGAACTCGCTTACCTTGGCATGCTGGCTCGTAATACCCCAAGTGCTGCCAATATTGCCGCGTATGCTGAAATCGTTCGCGAACGTGCAATCCTTCGTCAATTAATCAAAGTCGGTAACAGCATTGCCAATATGGCGTTTAAGCCTGAAGGCATGAGCAAAGAAGACATGCTCGATATTGCTGAGCGTCACGTGTTTGAAATTGCCGAAAAAGGGGCGAAACGTGGTGGTGGCTTTATTCAGGTAAAAGATGTACTGAGTAAGGTAGTCGACAGAATCGATAGCCTGTTTGAGCAAGATAGTGCGATCACAGGCCTTCCGACCGGCTTCATTGATTTTGATGAGCAAACCTCAGGTTTGCAACCGGCGGATTTGGTGATTGTGGCCGGCCGTCCATCGATGGGTAAAACTACCTTCGCCATGAATATTGCCGAAAACGGCGCTATACACAGTAAACAGCCAGTAGCGGTGTTCAGTATGGAGATGCCTGCCGATGCGCTGGCGATGCGTATGTTGTCCTCCTTAGGCAGAATTGATCAGCATCGCCTACGTACTGGTAAATTAAATGATGATGATTGGCCGCGCTTAACCTCAGCCATAGCCTTACTTAACGAAGCTCCTTTATTTATTGATGATACGCCAGCGCTAAGCCCAACTGAGTTACGTGCCCGTGCCAGACGTCTCAAACGTGAGCATGGTTTGAGTCTAATCGTGATTGACTATCTGCAATTAATGCAGGGTAATGCTGGTAAAGCGACTGAAAACAGGGCAACAGAGATTTCTGAAATATCACGGTCTTTGAAAGCCTTAGGTAAAGAGCTTGAAGTACCGGTAATTGCTTTATCACAGTTGAACCGAAGCCTGGAACAACGTCCGAATAAACGTCCAGTCATGTCGGATTTACGTGAGTCGGGTGCGATCGAGCAGGATGCCGATCTTATTGTCTTTATTTATCGTGATGAAGTTTACAATTCAGATTCGCCTGATAAAGGTAAGGCCGAAATTATTATTGGTAAACAGCGTAATGGCCCAATCGGTACCGTGGCGCTGACATTCCAGGGCAAATACACGCGCTTTGAGAATTTTGCCCCAAGTTACTACGATGATCAGGATAATTACCCGAGCTACGGCGAGGAGTAGCATTGACTTTCCCCACGGCAACTATTTCTGTTCCAGCTTTACAGCATAACCTTGCACGCGTGAAGCAATCGGCTGCAAACAGTAAGGTGATGTCTGTTATCAAAGCTGATGCGTATGGACATGGCGTGATCACTGTAGCAGAAGCGCTCAAGCAGAGTGATGCGTTTGCTGTTGCCAGACTGTCAGAGGCTGTATCACTTCGACAGCAAGGTGTGACACTTCCCATTGTTATTCTTGAAGGTGTGAATACGGCTGATGATTTTCAGCTTGCAGCACAACTAAGTTTATCGCCAGTGATACATTTAAGCTTCCAAGTCGATGTATTGAACTCTATAACATTGAGTCAGCCATTAAAATTTAACTGGATTATGGTTGATAGTGGTATGCATCGTCTTGGTATTCGACCCGAACAGGTTGAGGCAATCATCAGTGGTTTACATGCGTCAGGCAATATGAACCATGAGCTCGGCTTGATGAGTCATTTTGCAAACTCTGATCTTGTTGGTGACATCCGTAATCAACATCAACTTGAACACATGCTCAGTCTGAAAGAAAAAACGGGCTTGCCAGTGTGTTTGTCTAATTCTGCTGCAGTGTTAGCTTATCCCGAGTCACACTTGGACTGGGTTCGTCCCGGTCTAATGTTGTATGGTATTTCTCCATTTGCAGAAACGACGTCTGCTGAACATGGCTTACTGCCAGTGATGCATTTAACCACACGGTTGATTTCAACTTATGACCTCAATACAGGTGAACAGATTGGTTATGGTGGCGACTGGACTGCGAAGCAACCTTCCCGCATTGGTGTCGCCAGTATTGGATATGGTGATGGTTATAGTCGCCATTTGTCTAACCAGTCTGAAGTGGTGATTCAAGGTCAACGCTGTCCGGTGATTGGACGTATTTCCATGGATACGATTTGTATCAATCTGACGGATTGTATTCAGGCAAATGTCGGTGATGAAGTGTTGTTATGGGGACGTTCAGAGTTGATGGTGGAAGAGATTGCCAACTATGCTGGCACCATTCCTTATGAACTGGTCACTGTCTTGAGTAAACGCGTTAACAGGGATGTGAAAGATGGCTAAAGTAAAAAAGGTCTATGTTTGCAAAGAGTGTGGCGCACAAACACCCCAATGGGCGGGACGATGCTCTGACTGTGGGGCATGGAATAGTCTGGAAGAAGAGATTTATTCCAGTGCGTCTTCAACCGCACAAGCGACAATCAGTAAGCATACAGGCTATGCTGGTGAGCAAAAAAGTGAAGTGCAGGCGCTGGGAGACGTCACATCAGAACAGGCTGTACGTTGGACTACAGGTTTACCAGAACTTGATCGTGTTCTCGGCGGTGGTTTAGTCACCGGTTCGGTCGTCTTAATTGGTGGTGATCCAGGGATTGGTAAGTCGACACTATTATTGCAAGCCATGGCGACGATGGCTGACAGCAGTGGTATCAGTCCTCTCTATATCAGTGGCGAAGAATCCCTACAGCAAATCAGGCTACGTGCTGAGCGTTTACAGTTAGAGCAGGCACCGGTCGATCTATTAGCTGAAACTCATGCAGAGCAGATGATTCAGGTAGCTAAAAACCGTAAACCTCAGGTGATGGTGATTGATTCTATTCAAACCGTGTTCACCGAGTTATTACAGTCGGCACCTGGAACTGTGGCACAGGTGCGTGAAAGTGCTGCACAGCTGGTTCGATTTGCGAAATCTAGCGGTACGACAATGATTCTCGTTGGTCACGTGACAAAACAAGGTGCATTAGCCGGACCTCGGGTACTTGAGCACATGGTCGACACGGTACTGTATTTTGAGGGGGACACCTCAACGCGATTTCGAATTCTCCGTGCCGTAAAAAATCGTTTTGGTGCAGTCAATGAGCTCGGTGTATTTGGTATGACGGAACTGGGACTCAAAGAAGTGAGTAACCCGTCGGCCATTTTCCTGTCTCGGGGTGAGGAGTCGGTACCAGGCAGTATTGTCACAGTGATACGAGAAGGTAGTCGGCCAATGCTCGTTGAGGTACAAGCCTTAGTAGATAGCAGTCCGCTTGGAAATCCGAGGCGGGTGACAGTAGGCCTTGAGCAAAATCGCTTAGCCATGTTGTTGGCTATTTTGCATCGGCATGGTGGCATTACTTGTCATGATCAGGATGTGTTTATTAATGTTGTTGGTGGCGTGAAACTGAGTGAAACAGGCGCAGATTTAGCGGTCTTAGCTGCCATCATTTCTAGCTTAAGAAACAAGCCTTTACCGAGAGACTGGGTATTATTTGGTGAGGTTGGCCTGACGGGGGAGATTCGTCCAGTGCAAGCTGGTGAAGAACGTATCAAAGATGCGAATAAGCACGGTTTTACTCATGCTGTTGTTCCCGCAGCCAATGCACCAAGAAAAGGCTTAAAAGGAATGAAAGTCCATGCAGTCAAGCATCTTTCAGAAGTGATTAGTGTTCTTCGGGATATGACGTCTTAATGTTCATCTATCAAGGCTGATAATTCACGATGCAGGATGGCTTCATCACCCAGATTGAGCTCTATCAAACGTTTCAAATGAGTAATGCTATCCAAACCAATATGTTCACAATCAAAGCCGATCTGCTCATCATCAATATGGGCAACAACGGTCTCCATTTCGATAATGACTTGTGCGTTATCCAGCAGTAAATCCAAACGACATTTATCACCAATTGCAGATTGCCACTGTCCTGGTTTATGAACTAAAAGACCTTTTAATGAAATATCAATGATTTGGCAATTAAGAAACAAATCACCATTTTCGGTATTGATATGGGCGACAGCATCAAATGGTATACGGCTGAATCGGCGTCTATCCTGAGCGGTTGAATCGGTCATAACTACCCCCTTATTTATAAACTGATACTATCATTGTTTTTGTAAGAGGAATACTCCATGCTTTGGGTAAAGGCACTTCATATTATTTTTGTGGTGACATGGTTTTCGGCAATGTTCTATTTGCCACGTTTGTTTGTGTACCATGCAATGACAGAGGATCAAGCTGGCAAAGACCGCTTTAAGATTATGGAGCGAAAACTTTACCGTGGCATCATGACGCCCAGCGCACTTTTGACTCTCATATTTGGTATCTGGCTTGTCAGTTATTATCCACTCGACCAAATAGCATCAATGGGCTGGTTGCATGCCAAACTGACTTTGGTATTACTGCTATTTGCTTATCATGGAATCTGTGGCTCAATGGTGAGAAAGTTTGCTGCAGATAAAAATGAGCGTAGCCATACCTATTACCGCTGGTTTAATGAGCTACCTGTTCTAGCATTGATCGCTATTGTCATTCTGGTTGTGGTTAAACCATTCTGATAAAAAAAGGGCTCGTAAAGAGCCCTTTTTTTGACTGCTCGAATCAGTTTAATCTGTGTATTCAAATATCTTAACCACACGTTGAACACCAGCAGAGTTTCTTACAATATTCACTGCTTGGTCTGCTTCAGCATGGCTAACCATTCCCATCAGATAAACTACGCCGCGTTCCGTCACAACTTTAACGTGGAAAGGATCGGTGTTTTCATCAGTGGTCATTTTCGCTTTGATTTTTGATGTAATCCAGGCATCACTGCTACGTGATGGTAAGGCGCTTGGCGCAGCAATCGCCAATTCGTTATGAATGCGTCTTACTTTTGGAATCGCTTTCACTTCTGCCGTCACTTTTTGCTTCAATGATTCGCTCGGGGTTTCGCCCGTCAACAGAACAACACCATTGTAGCTGGTCACATTTATATGACTCTGATTGTATATTTCTTTGTTGTTATAAATGGCGTAAGACGCTTTAAATTCGATGCCTTGATCATCAATTACACTCCCCGTAGTGCGGCGATCATACGCAACCGATGCGCCTGTAGCCGCACCTGTTGCCACGACGGGTACACAGGCTTGAAGAAACAACGTAGCGGCAGGTATGACTAAGCCTAACCAAGCTGCTTTTTTGAGTTTGTTCATAATGATTTTCCTTGTAATAACCTTGTACTTATATCGTTATAAGTTAATTAAGTTGAAAAGCGTTCTTTACCCATTCAATCTGTAAAGAGGAGTCAGCAGGCCTTACGGCAACAACATCAAATCTAAACTGCTCTGCAGATGAGGCTGTTGTTTGGATGTAATGTTGGGCTGTTAGGATAATTTTTGCCTGCTTTTGCCTGTTCACGCTCTCCAGTGCTGAACCAAAACGTGCATTTTTTCGAAATCGAACCTCGACAAAAACCAAGGTATTCTTTTCTTTCATAATTAAATCGATTTCACCTCCACGGCATTGGTAGTTTTGTTCGATTAAACGCAACCCCTGCTTTTGTAGATACCGTGAAACCTGTTGTTCTATTTGTTGGCCTTTATCCCTGGCAAACATAATTATTTAATAAGCTTTAGCTCACCTTGTTCAAATTTTCCCCACCGCATTTTGCGCGTGACGTGTCCTAGTGCATTGATGGATAAGCTACCAGTAGCGCCTTCCATCGAACTTGTTGGATCACGGCTCAGCTTATTGAGTTGAGGTATCAATTTGTACGCATCAACGCCAAGAGCATAGAGTCGTATTGCGCTGGTAAAGTTCTCTGGCGACTGATTTTTCAATGATTGGTAAACCGGATCTTCACTCGCTAACTCCTCAAATACCCAAGGAATATCACTGATGACCAAATCATTTAAATCAATATTTTGTTGTGGATCGGCCTGACCACTGTACACATGTGAGGTCGCCAATAGTGCTAATTGACCAGAGCGGTGATATTTGAGCTGAGGTACTAACTGTCGAGCCTTGAGTGGGCGTGCGACTAAAAATAAAAAATCCACACCTTCACGTCGACGTGGTTCAAAGTCGAGTGAGCGACCCAGCGTGCCCTGAAGGGATTTATAACGCTGCTCGCTCTCATTCAAGCCCATCAGAGGAATGAGTGTATCCCTGAAATCATTTTCAGCCTCATTGTAGTTCGAGACGATCAATGTACTGCCTCCTTCTTTACGCCATTGCGTAGTGAAGGCTGAGGTAATGCGTTGTCCCCAATCATTGGATGGGGCGAGCACGATGCTGCGTTTGTAACCTAATTGTTTCGCGTAAGTGGCGACAGCGACGGCTTCATCTTCTGGTGCCAGGCCAAACTGATACAGATTTTGGTAGGTCTGATCATCATCTGTGCGGTTTAAAGCCAGCACCGGAACGCTCAGGTCTGGGTGGGTGGCTAATGTTTCTACTGATGATTTTTGTAAAGGTCCAATGACGACACTGGCGCCTTCAGCTACGGCGGCGTCATATTGAGTTAGCACATTATTTTGCCCGCTGATGGCATCAGTCTCGATGTCGTAGAAATGTAACTTTGCTGTTGAGCCGCTGACATATTGTGCCGCAATAATGGCATCCTTGATAATTTTTGCAGCCTCAACAAATGGACCGGAATGGGGTAATAAAACAGCAATATTATTGATGTCTTTTGGAATATGCGTGCCAGAGGCTAATGTTTTTTGGTAAAGCGCAGGATCGGCTGGATGGTTGGGGTAACTTCTTTTCCAGTCTTCGAGTGCGACAGCCAGCACTTCCGGGTTATCCTGGTATGCTTTTATATTATAGGCCAGTGCAAACCAACCACTATCTTCAGCGGGTGGATAGCCGGGATTGAATAGGTCAAGGGCTTGCGGTGTCATTTGCATTAATGCCTGCCATAAAGCTTCCCGATTGTTCTTTAACGCGTCGGCATCCGTCAGGATTTTTTCCAGTTTCAGATGTGTATTGGCTTTTTCTAACCAGTTTCCGGTCAGAGTATAAGCATCAGCCTGGAGCTTAAGCACACTTTTCAGGTTCTGAGCGGCTAAGTCTTTTTCCTGAACATTGCTGAGTGCTTTTAGGGCTCGCTCGCCATCACTGTTAAAGAGAGCAATATTGGCACCCAGAATTGCTGCTTCATAGCGTCGAGATGGGTGGAGTAAGCTAAGTTTGATCTGTTCAAGTGCTTGTTGGCTTTGCTCAACTTGTCCAGACTGCCAATACATTTGAGCCGCTTTCAATTGGTAGGCCGCTTGTTCTGCGCCATCATTTTTTAGAGCAAGTTGAGCGTATTCCTCGGCCGCTTCCCGGTATTGTCCCGAAAGTTCTGAAGCGAGCGTTTCAATTTGTGCGGGCTTTGTCATGCTGATAGGTGATTGCACTGGCTGACAAGCCGTCAAGCTCAGGAGGATAATGGCGGATAACCAGAAGCTGCGTTTCAGGGACATAAGGTCATTCTATAATTTAGTCATAGGAGGCATCATCTTACCTGTTCGCGTATATTACGACCACACTGTATTTAAGATTAAGGAAACACTGTGAGCGAGAGCCAAGCAGGTCAATTATTCATTGTCGCTACACCTATCGGTAATTTAAACGATTTTTCAGCAAGAGCGATTGAGGTATTGAAAAGCGTTGATGTCATTGCTGCTGAAGATACACGGCATAGCAAATATCTGTTGCAACATTATGCCATCCAAACACCCAGTATATCCTTGCATGAGCATAATGAGCAGCAACGCAGTGATGCTCTCTGTCAACGGTTACTAGGAGGTGAGTCTGTCGCCTTAATCAGTGACGCGGGAACACCGTTAATCAGTGACCCTGGCTATCGCTTGGTGACGACGGTAAGAGAAGCGGGAATTCGCGTTACTCCCATTCCTGGATGTTGTGCCTTAATTACGGCCTTGTCTGCGTCAGGACTTGCTTCTGACCGGTTCAGCTTTGAAGGATTTTTGCCTGCTAAATCGTCAGCTCGTAAACAATTTATGGAATCGCTTAAGTCCGATACAAGGACCTTAATATTCTATGAAAGTCCTCGTCGTCTGGTGTCAGCACTAGAGGAAGCGGTGCTTATTTTTGGTGAACAACGACGCGCTTGTCTGGCACGGGAGTTAACGAAACTTCACGAGACTATTGAAACGCGATCGTTAACCGAGCTTCTGGCATGGGTAAAAGCGGATGATAACCAGCAGCGTGGTGAGTGTGTTTTATTAATAGAGGGCAGTCAGAGTGAGACCACGGCAGATGAGCAAGAGATCAGTCGACTACTGCAAATTCTGTTGACTGAGCTCCCGGTTAAAAAAGCGGCAGCGATGGTGGCTAACATCACTGGTGGCAGTAAAAATGAAGCCTATCAGCTGGCGTTGAAATTACAGCAGAAAACTTAGCCTTTAGGTAGAATAGCGCACTGAGACGACTTGGCAATCGCACTGATAGTGATATCGGTGAGGAAAGTCCGGGCTCCAAAGGGTAAGGTGCCAGGTAACACCTGGGGGGCGCGAGCCCACGGCCAGTGCAACAGAGAGTATACCGCCGAAGCGATTCGGTAAGGGTGAAAGGGTGCGGTAAGAGCGCACCGCGCTTCTGGTAACAGAAGTGGCATGGTAAACCCCACCTGGAGCAAGACCAAATAGAGGAACGTCTGTTTCGGCAGACATGTGCGACCCGTACTGTTCCTGGGTAGGTTGCTTGAGGCTGATGGCGACATCAGTCCCAGATGAATGATTGTCCTCGACAGAACCCGGCTTATCGGTCGTCTCAACCTAACATGTCATCATCGAAATAACTGCTGCAGACAGAGTCAATTTTTCTGTCTGAGCAGTTATTTTTTTGTCTTTTAGATACGTAATCTAGAATTTACTTTAACTTCACATGCCAGTTTTTTGATAAGAAAGACCTCCTTGAGAAACACCTCCAGTCATTTTCTCCCACTTTTATGAAAAGTCTCTAAGTCATTGTCATAAAAAGAGGATTTTGTTTATTCACAGGCTTGACTTCGGACATTTGCACTCCTATAGTGTCGACAAGTGGGGGAAAGTGGATCTTAGTGGATCGTGTTTTTTGAGGATGACCAGTGTTTCGAGGCGTGGCAACTTTCAATCTTGATGCAAAAGGACGGATGGCTGTTCCAGCCAAGTTCCGCAAGCATCTTGACGTCTGTTGTGAAGGCCGATTAGTCATCACCATCGATCATTCTGATCATTGTTTGCAGTTGTACCCATTACCTGAATGGGAAATTGTTGAAGAAAAACTTTCCGCATTACCCAGTTTGAATCCTCAAGTACGTCGATTAAAAAGAATGCTTCTCGGTTATGCCACTGAATGTGAAATGGATGGCAATGGCCGTATTTTATTACCCGCTAAATTACGTGAGTTTGCAGGCCTTGATAAAAACATGGTGATGATTGGTCAAGGTAACAAGTTTGAGTTGTGGAATGAACAAACTTGGAATGAACTCATGGATGAATGTTTAGAAGAAGATTTTGGCGAGATTTTACCGGCTGAACTAGAAAGCCTGTCGATATAAGGCGGAATTATGACTGAGAACGACTCGGAACATCTGCCAGTCTTGTTAAGCGAGACCATACAGGGCTTGTCAGTGAAGGCAGATGGTAAATATCTTGATGCTACCTTTGGTCGCGGCGGACACAGCCGTGCCATTCTTGCGTTGTTGTCTGACAATGGCCGCTTATTGGGTTTGGATCGTGATCCTCAAGCGATCAAAACAGGTCAGGCTCTGGCTGCAAAAGATCCCCGTTTTTCAATAGAACATGGCAATTTCTCAGAACTCAATACAGCGGTTCATGCTCGTCTCTGGCAAGGCAATGTCGATGGAATCTTGATGGACATTGGTGTGTCATCGCCACAGTTAGACGATGCTGATCGTGGGTTCAGCTTTATGAAAGATGGTCCACTTGATATGCGAATGAATCCTGAAGCGGGTTTAAGTGCAGCAGAGTGGTTGGCAACAGCTGATATGGATGAAATTGCTGATGTGATAAAAACGCTGGGTGAAGAACGTTATGGCAAACGTATTGCCAGAGCGATTGTGGAAACACGTGATGAACATCCTATTACAACGACTAAACAGTTAGCCGATTTAGTGGATAAAGCCAGTCCATCACGCGACAAGTTCAAGCATCCAGCTACCAGAACATTTCAGGCTATTCGAATTTTTATCAACAATGAGCTGGAAGAACTCACAACGGCTTTAGAGCAAGCTTTGGATGTATTAGCCGTGGGTGGTCGTTTGGCAGTGATTAGTTTTCACTCACTCGAAGATCGCATTGTGAAACGGTTTTTCCGTGATGAAGCCCGTGGTGATGATCTGCCGTCTCATTTCCCCGTCACCGTAGATCAATTAAATCCTCGTCTGAAAGTGATTGGCAAAGCTATCAAAGCATCAGAAGAAGAAATCAAACTCAATCCACGCGCTCGAAGTGCCGTGCTTCGTATAGCGGAGAAGCTGGCATGAATTTAAAAGCACTGTTAGAAACCATCAAGATTGATACGCCATTATTCGTAATGGCTTTTGTCGTTTTGGTTTCTGCTGTGTCTGTGATTTATACAAAACACATGAGCCGAAATGAATTTGTGCAACTGCAACAATTAGAAAAACAACGTGATGCTCTGAACGAAGAGTGGGGACGTTTATTGTTGGAAGAAAGCACTTGGGCAAGCCCAAGTCGTGTAGAGCAAGAAGCGAAACGACGTCTGGATATGACCGTACCTAAATCTGATATGACAGTGGTGATAAAGCCATGAAGCAGCGCGGTCAGAAAGTGCAACAAGTAGGCGCTTGGCGCCTTAATCTGGTTCGCATCATGTTTGTATTGATGGTGGCTGGATTATGCTGGCGTTTGGCTGATATCCAGGTCTTAAATCCTGAGTTTTTGCGTCATCAAGGTGATGCCCGCCATCTTCGTCAAGTGCCTATCGTTGCTCATCGCGGCATGATTGTGGATCGCCATGGTGAACCATTGGCAATAAGTACACCTGTACATTCTGTCTGGTTAAATCCTCAGGATGTATTAGCGAGTGATCCCCGGATACCACAACTGGCACAGTTACTGGGTTTATCCGTCCAAAAAATTAAAAATAAGATTGAAGAGAATCAGTCCCGAGAATTTGTGTATCTGAAACGTCGTATCACACCGGAATTATCAGCAAAAGTAAAAGCGCTGGGCATACAGGGTGTGGCGCTTCAACGTGAATACAAACGTTATTATCCAGCTGGTGAAGTTGCTTCACATATTGTGGGTTTTACCAATATTGATGATATCGGTCAGGAAGGACTTGAGCTGACTTACGATGCAGTGCTGACTGGTCGCCCTGGATTGAAGCGTATGGTGCGTGACAGCCGTGGTAACTACGTTGAAGGTGGTGAGCTGATTCGTCCGGCTAAATCCGGCGAAAATGTGCAGTTGAGCATTGATCTCAGACTGCAATATTTAACTTACCAAGCCTTGAAGAAAACCGTTGCTGAACATCAGGCAAAATCAGGTACTGCTGTCATTCTTGATACGCGTACGGGTGAAGTGCTGGCGATGGCTAATCAGCCCTCATATAACCCAAACAATAGAGCCGGCCTCAAACCCAGTGATCTCAGAAACCGTGCCGTTACTGATTTATTTGAACCTGGCTCAACGGTCAAGCCATTTACGGTCGTCAGTGGAATTAAATCGGGTGAGTTTGATCAAAGCACCATCATTAATACACACCCTGGCTATTATCGAGTAAGTGGCCACCCCATAAAAGATTTCAGAGACTATGGTGAAATCGATCTGACGACCCTTATCCAGAAATCAAGTAATGTCGGTGCCAGTAAGATTGCGTTGGCTCTTGATCCTGCTGAACTGTGGCATGACTTTGCCAGTTTCGGCTTGGGTGAGGCAACGGGTGCTTACTTTCCAGGTGAGGCGATGGGAACCATGCCGGATCCTCAGTCATGGCACACATTAGATATCGCCACCATGGGATATGGTTACGGTTTATCGACTAGTGCGATGCAACTTGCCAGAGCCTACACCGTTTTAGCGGATGGTGGGATTCTCAAACCTGTCACCTTCATTAAAACAGATAAAGTGCCAAAAGGCCGACGAGAATTCTCAGCAGACATCATGCGTGATGTCGTGCAGATGATGGTGAAGGTCATTGAACCAGGCGGCACCGCCACACGTGCTGCTGTGGCGAATTATCATGTAGCCGGAAAAACCGGAACCGCGAAAAAAGCGATCAGCGGTGGTTATGCTGATGATCGTTATCAATCTGTCTTTGCTGGCATCATCCCCGCATCAGCTCCACGTTTAGCGATGGTCGTGATGATTGATGAGCCACAAGGTGAATATTACGGTGGCGCAGTTGCTGCGCCTGTGTTTGCAGAAGTGATGGCGGGTGCAATGCGCTTGTTGAATATTGCCCCTGACGATTTACCGATGACCCAGATGCAGGTGGCTCACAAATGATGACTTCAATCGTAAAATCTCAGTCGTTGATGGCATTACTCAGTGATTTTGTTGTGGATAAATCCACATTACAAGAATGTACATTGAGCGATATCAGTATGGACAGCCGACGGGTTGCTGCCGGTGGTCTGTTTCTGGCTTTGGCTAAAAATACGGTTGATAGAGAAAAGCACCTTCGACAGGCATTGGAAAAGGATATTTTTGCTGTCCTGATTGATGAGCAACAACCGTTAACTGAGACTGAGCTTCAAATGCTCACTGAAGCAGTGGTTATGGCTTACTCAGTTGAAAATCTAGCTGAAAAAGCAGGGTTTATAGCGGCACGTTTTTACGACCACCCGTCCAAGGACATGACGGTGATTGCTGTCACCGGGACCAATGGTAAGACCTCAGTCAGTCAATTTATCGCTCAAGCATTGGAGTCAATAAACAAACCATGTGGTGTGATTGGCACCATGGGGGCAGGGCGTTTGTGTGACCTGGAAATGACCGGGATGACAACGCCTGACCCCGTTACCATGCAGAAGCTGTTGGCGAAGTTTAAGCGTGAAGGTTGTGAGTACGTGGCATTGGAGGCTTCATCCCATGCCCTAGCTCAAGGCCGGTTAAATAGTGTTGATATCAATGTGGCCGTGTTGACCAACCTCAGCCGGGATCACCTTGATTATCACAAAACCATGGCCAACTACGCTGCAGCAAAAAAACGCTTGTTTGATATGGAGAGTGTGGAATACGCCGTGATTAACGCAGATGATGCCTTTGGTACAGATGTCATCTCGAAACTGAAATCTGGTGTGAACTTACTGACATACGGCGGCGCACAAAATCAGGTGAATATTCGTGCAGAGCAGATCGCATACAAAGCAGATGGTGTGTCCTTTGAAGCGCAGGTTAATGCAAATAAACTGCCTGTAAGCTTGCCAGTACTGGGTGAGTTCAATGTTGACAATATACTGGCTGCGATAGGTGTGCTTACAGCATTGGGACTAGACCAACAACAATGCGCTGAAGCTATTAATCAATGTCAGGCAGTAAGTGGGCGCATGCAAACATATACTCAGCCGGGTCAATCCACAGTGGTCATCGACTATGCTCACACACCTGACGCATTACATCAGGCACTGAAGACCTTGCAAGTTCACTTACCCAAAACGGGGCAGCTCTGGTGTGTATTTGGATGTGGCGGGGATAGAGACCGTGGTAAGCGCCCACTTATGGGTAAAGTCGCAGAAAGAGAAGCTAATCAGGTCATTGTTACGGATGATAATCCTCGCACCGAAGACCATCTGCTGATTATTGAAGATATCCTGGCGGGGTGTGATGAACCGCAGAAAATTCGCGTTGAACTCGATCGTAAGCTAGCTATTAGCTATGCCATCAATCATGCCAAGCAAGAAGATATTGTGCTGATTGCAGGTAAGGGGCATGAGTCCTATCAGGAAATCAATCATGTTCGCTATCCGTTTAGTGATGCGGCTGTGGTTAAAGCCGTGTTCGACTCATACTCAACGGGCATAAAAAACGTGGTGGGAGGTCATTGATGGGGCTTCAGCTAACGCTTACACAGATTGCTGAGATTGTCTCAGCCCAGAATGACGTTGCTGATGTTGTGGTAACAGGTGCTGTCATTGATTCACGTAAAGTGACACCAGGTGATTTATTCATTGCCTTTAAAGGGGAACATGTCGATGGTCATACCTACTTAGCAAAAGCCAGAGAAAATGGTGCTGTCGCGGCATTAGTGAGTGAATATCAAGATGATGAGTTACCACAGATCAAGGTAGATGATGTTCGAATAGCTTTTGGACAAATTGCAAAAGCCTGGTTAGCAGAATGCCATGCAAAAGTCATCGCCATCACTGGCAGTAATGGTAAAACCAGCCTAAAAGAAATGGTCAAAGCTATTTTGTCTGAAGTGGGCACAGTCACAGCAACACAAGGCAATTTAAATAACGATCTGGGCGTGCCTTTAACCATTTGTCGTATGGATAAATCGGATGACTATGCGGTGATTGAGATGGGCACAAACCATCCAGGCGAAATTGCTTATCTGATGAGTATCGTATCACCCGATGTTTCAGTGATTAATAATATTGCGTCTGCCCATATCGAAGGTTTAGGTAGCGAAGAGGGTATAGCTAAAGAAAAAGGCAGTATTTATCAAGGATTGAAAAAGAACGGCATTGCAGTGGTAAATGCCGATATGCCATACGAATCAATATGGCAACCCTTGATTGCGGGTAGAAAAACTATCCGTTTTGGATTGCAAACAAAAGTGGATATCTTCGCCGACTATATCCAGCCAGAGCCTGCGGCAAGTCATTTCCTTGTTCATATTGATGGTATTAACCACCATATGACTATACCTTTGCCCGGCTTACATAATGTGAACAACGCGTTGGCGGCCATAGCCATATCTGTGGCGCTGAATATTCCTGTTGATGCAATGGTTCGCGGGCTGAACACACTACAAGCCGTACCTCACCGCTTACAAATGCGTAAAGGTTTGTCAGGGAGTCGCTTGATTGACGATACCTACAACGCTAATCCCGGCTCCTACCTGCGGGCATTGGAAACCTTGTCTGGTTTTGATGAACCTCGTTGGTTGGTTCTGGGAGATTTTGGTGAGTTAGGTGATGAGTGTGATGCCATTCATCAGAGCATGGGCTTACAAGCAAAAGCCGCAGGCGTGACATCGCTATTTACGGTGGGAGAGAAGAGCCAGCTCGCAGCTGCTGAGTTTGGTGATAACGCCATTCATTTTGAGGACATACAAACATTGCAACAGCTTTTGCAAAACACCTTAACGGCAGATGTGACCTGTTTGATTAAAGGATCACGTTTTATGCAATTGGATAAATTAGCCGATGCGCTAGCCTCGGAGGCACAGTAATGCTGCTGTTATTGAGTGATTATATGAGCCAATACTACAGTGGCTTTAACGTGTTTCAGTACCTGACACTGAGAGCCATTCTTGGGGTCATGACGGCCTTGGGTATTGCATTGATTATCGGACCGACCATGATCCGTCATTTGAGTTTTAGACAGATTGGTCAGGTTGTCAGACAAGATGGCCCAGAATCTCATTTCAGCAAGAAAGGCACACCCACCATGGGTGGCGCTCTGATATTGGTGGCAATTGCTGTCAGCACACTACTTTGGGCTGACCTGACCAATCGTTATGTCTGGGTAGTTTTGATTATTACATTAGCTTTTGGACTGATTGGGTTTGTAGATGACTACATCAAATTAGTCCGTCAAGACCCTCGTGGTTTGCTCAGCCGATATAAATATTTCTGGCAATCTGTCTTTGGTGCCGGAGCAGCTATCTTTTTATTTATGACGGTCACTGTGCCGGCTGAAACGCAATTGATCGTGCCGTTTTTTAAAGAGATTGTGATTCCTTTGGGTGGTTGGTACATGCTGCTGACTTATTTGGTGATTGTGGGTAGCAGCAATGCAGTGAATTTGACCGATGGCCTGGACGGCCTAGCCATTATGCCTACGGTGATGGTCGCGGCTGCATTAGGCTTATTCAGTTATGTCGCTGGACACTTTGAATTTGCAAGCTATTTACAAATTCCCTTTATTCCAAGTGCCGGCGAACTCGTTGTTTTCTGCGCGGCTATGGTGGGAGCTGGACTCGGCTTTCTTTGGTTCAATACCTATCCCGCACAAGTCTTTATGGGGGATGTGGGTGCCCTGGCACTGGGTGCCGCACTGGGTACAGTAGCCGTATTAGTCAGACAAGAGTTGGTTTTACTGATCATGGGAGGCGTGTTTGTGATTGAAACACTGTCGGTCATGATTCAAGTGGGCTCATACAAGCTACGCGGTAAACGCGTATTTCTTATGGCACCGATTCATCATCACTATGAACTGAAAGGCTGGCCGGAACCTCGCATTATTGTGCGGTTTTGGATTGTCACTGTGTTCCTGGTGTTGATTGGTTTAGCGACGTTGAAAATACGATGACATACGGCATGAATAGTCTTTCACATAAAAACTGCCTGATTATCGGTCTGGGTCAGACAGGACTTTCGTGCGCCCGATTTTTAGCCAACAGAGCTTTGGGTATTGCCATCATGGATACGCGTGAGAATCCACCTTCTGTTCAGGATGTGAAAAATGCGTATCCACAAGTATTGATTAAAACCGGCGGGCTGGATCAGGACTGGATCTTAAAAGCGGATCTGATTGTTTTAAGTCCTGGGGTCGATCCACGTCTTCCTGAAATTGAAATTGCA
The DNA here is from genome assembly GCA_002706095.1 of Methylophaga sp. Classification (GTDB taxonomy): domain Bacteria; phylum Pseudomonadota; class Gammaproteobacteria; order Nitrosococcales; family Methylophagaceae; genus Methylophaga; species Methylophaga marina. Next base: position 55,664 of record PAJP01000023.1, read on the forward strand.
CGTCAGGCAGGCATTGAGATTGTGGGTGATATTGAGCTGTTTGCTCGCTATGCTGATGCCCCTATTGTGGCGATTACAGGTTCAAATGGTAAAAGTACGGTCACCACGCTTTTGGCCCTGATGGCACAAGTGTCAGGGAAAACAGTCAGAGCAGGGGGGAATTTAGGAACACCCGCTTTAGATCTGTTAGAAGAGTCCGCTCCCGATTTCTATATTCTTGAACTATCCAGTTTCCAGCTAGAAACTGTGCGTTCATTGAATGCTTTTGCTGCAGTAGTGCTGAATGTCAGTCCGGATCACATGGACAGATATGACTCCGTAGAGTCTTATCAACGCGCTAAGCAAACCATCTTTTACGGTGATGGTGTCATGGTGATTAATCGGGATGACCCGATTGTGAACAGCATGAGCCAGCCTGGCCGAAACATTATCGGTTTTAGTCTTCATGAGTCACAAGGCGTCGACTTCGGTTTATTAGAAACAGAAGGACAAACATGGCTAGCTGAGGGCGAATATCCCTTATTACCCATCGATCAGATGAAAATCGTTGGTATGCATAATATTGCCAATGCGCTGGCAGCGCTGGCGCTGGGCTCAGCGATGGCATTACCTATGTCATCCATGTTGTCAGCCATTCGAGAATATAAAGGCCTACCACATCGTTGTCGTCTCGTCAGACAGCTGAATGGTGTGCGTTGGTTTAATGATTCTAAAGCAACCAATGTGGGTGCATCAGTTGCCGCCATTAATGGGTTGGCAGGTAATGGCAGAATTATTCTCATTGCTGGTGGCGTCGGAAAAGAACAGGATTTTTCGGAACTGACACCATCACTCAAAGCCTCAGTGAAGGCAGTTATTCTGCTGGGATTAGATGCCGATAAAATCGCCCAAGTCATTCCGACTGGTGTTGATCAGCTTCAAGCAAAAGATATGGCTGATGCTGTGAAAATTGCACAGCAAATCGCGTTTGAAGGCGACAATGTTTTATTGTCTCCTGCCTGTGCCAGTTTCGATATGTTCAGTAGCTATGTTGAACGTGGAAATTGTTTCGAACAAGCCGTTAGGGAGATTGCAGCATGAGTGAGTCTTCACTGCAATTTGATAAAAGCTTGTTGTTTTCTACCGGCGCATTGCTGTTTATCGGTCTTGTGATGGTGTGTTCTGCGTCGATTACTGTTGCAGATAGTCGTCTTGAGCAACCTTTATACTTTTTCATACGCCAGTTTGCCTTTGCTGCAGTGGGTATAGCCATTGCCTGGGGATTCATTTCTGTCAGATTAGCCGTTTGGCAGCGCATTGCCCCACAACTGCTAATGGCTGGTGTGGCGATGTTAATTATGGTGCTTATTCCAGGCGTCGGACGTGAAGTCAATGGCAGCTCACGCTGGTTACCTCTTGGCCCTGTCAATTTACAAGTAGCAGAGCTGATTAAGCTGTTTGCCATTATCTACATTGCTGATTACTTGCAACGTCACCATGGACAGCTGCACGTCTCATTTTTAAAAGTCTTAGCGCCACTGACCCTGTTAGGTGTAGCAGCCTTATTGTTGTTATTACAACCTGATATGGGATCGATGGTGGTGATCATGTCAACCATGCTTGCCATGCTGTTTTTAGGTGGTGCCAGATTAGATGTGTTTGCGACATTGATTGGTGTGATGGGGCTGCTATTTGCGATGCTGGTCTGGATTGCACCATACCGTCTGGAACGTTTACAGAGTTTTATGGACCCTTGGGCTGACCCATTTGGTAGTGGTTTTCAGTTAACACAGGCACTAATTGCCTTTGGTCGTGGCGACTGGTTCGGTGTGGGTCTTGGTAGCAGTATGCAGAAGTTATTTTATTTACCTGAGGCGCATACCGACTTTCTGTATTCGATTATTGCAGAAGAACTGGGACTGATTGGTGCACTGACGGTCATTGTGTTGTTCTTCGTCTTTATCTGGCGAGCTCTGGCGATCGGACGTGCTGCAGAGCAGGCTGGACAAGTATTTGGTGCACAGATCGCTTATGGCATCGGCATTTGGTTGGGGTTACAGGCTTGCGTCAATATTGGTGTGAACATGGGGGCGCTTCCGACAAAAGGTCTGACTTTGCCATTAATGAGTTATGGCGGCAGTAGTTTGGTGATTGTGTGTGCGGCGATTGCACTGTTATTCCGTGTCGATATGGAAACACGAATACCTGAAAAAGCCTCAGCGAGGATCAGACGATGAAAAGAGTCATGATTATGGCGGGTGGTACCGGTGGACATGTCTTCCCTGCACTTGCGGTGGCAGAAGAGTTACGTCTGAGAGATGTTGAAGTTTCGTGGATTGGTACCACTCATGGTATTGAAGCGAAATTAGTGCCTACAGCTGGCTATCTATTATCAGAAATTAAAGTCAAAGGCTTACGTGGGAACGGTGTGCTTGGTTGGTTAATAGCGCCATTTAAAGTCGTCAAAGCGGTACTGGAAGCGGGCTCACTCATTCGTCAATTAAAACCTGATGTAGTGATGGGGCTGGGTGGTTTTGCCTCTGGTCCTGGTGGATTTGCAGCATGGTTGATGGGAAAACCATTAATTATTCATGAACAAAATGCGATTCCAGGTCTGACGAACCGTTTATTAGCAAAATTAGCAGACAAAGTGCTAACAGGTTTCCCTGACAGTTTTGATAAAAAAATCGATGCAGAGTGGGTAGGTAATCCCGTAAGGAAAACGATTGAAGATTTACCGATGCCACACCTTCGTCAGACAGAAAAATCAGGTCGATTAAATCTATTGGTCTTGGGCGGAAGCCTGGGCGCACGGTCATTGAATACCTTCGTGCCGCAAGCGTTAGCCAAGATATCCGCTGACCATCGTCCTGAAGTCATCCATCAGTGTGGTAGCAAGCATAGTGATGATTGCCGCCAATCATATAAAGACGCTGGTGTTGAGGCTGATGTTAAAGAGTTTATTGAGGATATGGCAGCGGCATATGCCTGGGCTGATTTAGTGATATGCCGAGCTGGCGCACTGACTGTGGCAGAAGTCGCTGCGGCCGGTATTGCATCAATTTTAGTGCCTTATCCATATGCCGTGGATGATCATCAGACCCACAATGCTGCGGTCTTAGTGGATACGAATGCAGCAATTTTAATGGCAGATCAAGATTTAGATGCTGATGTAATTGCGAATACGGTCCGTCGACTTGATGGAGACAGAGAAGGGTTATTAAACATGGCAAATGCGGCAAGACAAGTCGCAAAAATGGGCACAGCAGCGCATATCGCTGATATTTGTATGGAGGCTGCCAATGGATAGACTGACCTCAGCCATGCAGAGCCGCGTTAAGCATATCCACTTCATCGGTATTGGTGGCGTGGGTATGGGCGGTATCGCAGAAGTATTATTGAACTTGGGTTATCAAGTTAGTGGTAGTGATTTAGCTGAGAACAGCTTGATCAAGCATCTTCGTAGTCTGGGTGCGACCATTATGATTGGCCATGATGCATCGTATCTTGACGATGCTGATGTAGTGGTGGTTACTACGGCTGTCAGCGAAGATAATGTTGAATTAGTGGCTGCTAGAGAGCAATTGATTCCTGTTGTACCCAGAGCGGAAATGTTGGCCGAGCTGATGCGATTTAGTTATGGCATTGCTGTAGCAGGAACGCATGGTAAAACCACAACAACCAGCTTGATAGCCGCCTTATTAAGCGAAGGCGAGCTGGATCCTACCTTTGTGATTGGTGGACGTTTAAATAGTGCCGGCACGAACGCGCGTTTGGGTACAGGGCGTTATCTGGTCGCTGAAGCTGATGAAAGTGACGCATCATTCTTATACCTGCAGCCAATGATTGCGGTGGTGACGAATATTGATGAAGATCATATGGCGACATATGACGGTGATTTTGGCAAATTGAAGGCCACCTTCATTGAATTTCTTCATCACTTACCATTCTATGGACTGGCAGTGTTATGTCTTGATGATCCGGTTATCCAATCGTTATTGGCTGATGTAACCAGACCGTTTATCACTTACGGACAAAACCCTGATGCTGATTATCAGTTAATGGAACTGACGCAGCATCAGGGGCAAAGCTTTTTCACCGTGGTAGAGAAACGTTCAGGACAGAGCTTCCCTGTCACATTGAATATGCCTGGCTTACACAATGCCTTGAATGCGACTGCTGCCATGGCTGTAGCACGTAACCTTGATGTCAGTGTCACTGATTGCCAAAGAGCCTTACTGAAGTTTGATGGTGTAGGACGACGCTTTAATCTGCTGGGTCAGGTTAAAGCGGGTACAGGTCAGGCCATGTTGATTGATGATTATGGGCATCATCCGACTGAGATCGCAGCCACGCTTGCCGCCACACGAGGTGGTTGGCCAAATAACCGTTTAGTTTTGGTATTCCAACCTCATCGCTACACACGCACACGTGACTTGTTTGAAGATTTTGCGCATGTCTTATCCAGTGTTGATGTGCTGGTTGTGTTAGAGGTCTATCCAGCCGGTGAAGCAAAAATTGCCGGGGCAGATGCACGTAGTTTATGTCGGGCTATCCGCTTGCGTGGCCAGGTTGAGCCTGTATTTGCAGAAGACAAGCAGGAACTCTACGCATTATTACCGGGCCTTCTACAAGACGGCGATGTGTTGTTGACATTAGGTGCTGGAGATATCGGCCGGATGGCACAGGCTTTACCTGAGATCTTAAACGATGGGGGTGCTGAATGATGGCATTACCTCGGACTTTAAAAGGCGAACTAAAAACAAATGAGCCACTGTCTCGTTATAACTCATGGCGTGTAGGAGGGCCGGCAAAACAGCTTTACCGTCCTACCGACAGAAATGATCTCGCCCTGTTTTTACAACAACTACCTGCAGAAGAACCTGTGCTATGGGTCGGTCTGGGTAGTAACTTATTAATACGTGATGGCGGTTTTGCCGGCACTGTGATTGTCACCGCAGGCGCATTGCAAACCATCGATGTCATTGATAATGAGATTACGGCAGAAGTCGGGCTCTATTGCAGCAAGTTAGCGAAACAGGCGGCGAAGGCTGGCTTAAAAGGCGCTGCTTTCTGGGCAGGGATTCCGGGTACTTTAGGTGGTGCCTTAGCCATGAATGCTGGTGCTCATGGTGTTGAAACATGGGACTCCGTCGTAGAAGTCACAACAATTGATAAACAAGGTGAGTTGCATCTCTACAATGCTGATCAGTTTGAGGTGAGTTACCGTCATGTGAACTTGCCAGAAAATCAGTGGTTCGTAGCAGCAAAAATGCGGTTTGAACAAGGTGATAAAGAGATTGAGCTGGAGCTTATCCGTGACCTACTGAAAAAAAGAAATATCAGTCAACCCACCAATCAACCTTGTGCAGGTTCAGTTTTTCGAAACCCACCCGGCGACTTTTCTGGTCGTTTGATTGAAGTCAGTGGTCTGAAAGGACTCACAGTGGGCGGTGCCAGTGTGTCAGATAAACATGCAAACTTTATCGTCAATAATGGTGATGCCACGGCAAAAGACATTGAGACACTTATTTTTGAAGTACAGCAGCGGATTGAGCAAGAGCATGGCGTTAAGCTGATTCCAGAAGTTCATATAATCGGAGAGCCATCATGATAAAACGCACTGTGTCTGCTGCTGAATTTGGTCGTGTTGCTGTACTGATGGGCGGCCGATCTGCTGAACGTGAGATTTCACTCATTAGTGGCAATGCGGTATTAGCTGGCTTACAACGTAGTGGTATCGATGCGTATGGCATCGATGTCAGCTTCGATATCTGTCAAAAAATGAACAGTGGTGAATTTGATCGTGCGTTTATCGTCCTCCATGGACGTGGCGGTGAAGATGGTGAAATTCAAGGTTTTTTACAGGCCATCAATCTGCCTTACACCGGAAGTGCAATTAGTGCTTCTGTACTGTCCATGAACAAACGATTGAGCAAATTAGCGTGGATTCAACAGGGTTTACCAACTGCCCTGTTTGTTCCTGTGTGTGCACAAACCAATACGGATGAATTAGTTGCTGATTTAGGGCTACCTCTCATCATCAAGCCTGTTAACGAAGGTTCCAGCATTGGAATGTCCAAGGTCAATGACCACAGTGAATTACAACAGGCCATTGATTTGGCATTGAAATATGACACCGATGTTATCGCTGAGCAGTGGATACACGGGGAGGAATATACCGTTGCCATTCTAGACGGTGAAGCTCTACCTGCCATCCGTTTAAAAACGCCACATGAATTTTATGATTTTGACGCCAAGTATCACGCCAACGACACTGAATATTTATGTCCCTGTGGTTTGGAAGCCGATGTTGAACAGGGTATGCAAGACATCGCGTTAAAAGCCTTTAATGCCCTAGGCATGCAAGGATGGGGGCGTATCGACTTTATGCGTGACAAGCAAGGCAATCTGTTTTTACTTGAAGCAAACAGTGTTCCCGGTATGACCGATCACAGTCTAGTCCCCATGGCTGCGAAGCAAGCTGGAATGTCATTCGATGATTTAGTCTGCCGCATTTTAGAAACAAGCTTCAGAGGTGAGGGCTGATGGCTAAACAGCGGAGAGGCGCCATATTACAAGAGCCAGCTAAGGTAAAACAGCCCAGGTCGCCACTGGCATGGAAAAAATTGTTCAAACATGCCGCCACGTTGGCTTTGGTCGTCGTCTTAGTGGCGGGAGGAATGTATCTGCGTGAAGCCGATACCTTGCCTGTGAAGCACGTGACGGTAGATGGCACTTTACGCCATACCGACAGAAATGAGTTAGTCAAAGCGGTGATGCCTTTTGTCAGAGGCAGTTTTTTAGATGTAGATGTAGCCAGTATTCAAAAAGCAGGTGAGACCTTGCCTTGGGTCGAGCAAATACAGGTGAGACGAATCTGGCCAGATACCTTGCATTTGATGGTTGCTGAGCATGAAGCGGTTGCTCGCTGGAATGATGATGGCTTGGTCAACCGTCACGGAAAAGTGTTTAAGCCCAGCAAAGACACAATGCCTGATGGTTTGATTCAGTTGCATGGCCCAGATGGCACCAGTGAAATGCTGTCGCGACGATTGGTCGATGTTCAGCAAAAAGTGAATGTGCTGGGCTTACGAGTCATCAGTATGAGCATGGATAAACGCCGTGCCTGGCAAGTAGATTTTAAAGAAGGATTACATCTTAAATTGGGCCGTACAGATGATGAAGACAGGTTGACCCGCTTTGTTAACGTCTATTTGGGTGGGCTAGGTACATTTAAAGACCTGATTAAAGAAATTGATATGCGTTACACCAATGGGCTGGCAGTGGTATGGAAATCCGGCCAGCAACCTGACTTTAATGGAACAGTATGATGTCGAAACGAACTGAAAGAGAACTTATCGTTGGATTGGATATCGGTACATCAAAGGTTGTCGCAATTGTTGCGGCACCTGTTGTTGATGCCGGCCCCAATGATAATGCGCTCGAAATTATTGGCATTGGTTCTCACCCTGCCAGAGGCATGAAAAAAGGGGTTGTCGTCAATATCGAATCGACAGTGCAGTCGATTCAGCGTGCGATTGAAGAAGCTGAATTGATGGCCGGTTGCCAGATTTATTCAGTCTATGCAGGTATTGCCGGAAGCCACATTCGAAGCCTGAATTCTCATGGAACGGTGGCTATTCGCGATAAGGAAGTGACTCAGGGCGATATTGATCGGGTGATGGATGCAGCACGAGCTGTGCATTTCCCCGGAGACCAACAATTACTGCATGTATTGCCACAGGAATACATTATCGATAACCAGGAAGGCATACGTGAACCAATTGGGATGTCAGGTGTACGTTTGGAAGCAAAAGTTCACCTGATTACGGGTGCTGTCAGTGCGGCTCAGAACATCACAAAATGTATTGAACGTTGTGGTTTAACAGTTGATGGCATTGTGCTTGAGCAAATGGCATCCAGTTATTCTGTCTTAGATCAGGACGAAAAAGAACTGGGTGTTTGTATCGTTGATATCGGCGGTGGAACCACGGACATAGCTGTGTTCGTTGATGGCGCGATTCGCCACACAGCAGTGATTCCGATTGCCGGCGATCAGGTCACCAATGATATCGCCGTGGCATTACGCACACCCACGCAATATGCCGAAGAAATCAAAATTAAATACGCCTGTGCATTGACACAACTGGCTCGTGAAGATGAAACCATTGAGGTACCGAGTGTGGGGGACAGGCCACCACGTCAGCTTGCTAGACAAACTCTAGCTGAAGTGGTTGAGCCGAGATATGAAGAATTATTGATGTTAGTTCAGGCTGAACTACGTCGTAGTGGGTTTGAAGAATTACTGGCTGCGGGCATTGTGCTGACAGGCGGTAGTTCGAAAATGGAAGGCGCTATTGAGCTTGCTGAAGAGGTCTTCCACCTTCCTGTGCGTTTGGGAGTGCCACAGCATGTCGGGGGACTTGTTGATGTGGTGCGTAACCCAATTCATGCAACAGGTGTTGGGTTGCTGTTATTTGGCAATCAGGAGCATGCCCCAGGGCATGGTGAAATTAAAGTAAGTGAAGGCTTAAAAGGCATGCTGGCAAGAATGAAAAGCTGGTTCCAAGGGAATTTTTAAGCTGAGTAATTGAGCATGTTTGTTTTACACAATTTTTTGGGGGAGAAGTTATGACTTTTGAATTAATTGATACATACAGTGAAAATGCTGTCATTAAAGTGATTGGTGTTGGTGGTGGTGGCGGTAATGCGCTTGAGCATATGGTTGTCAACCAAATTGAAGGGGTGGATTTCATCAGTGCAAACACGGATGCTCAAGCATTACGTAAAAGCTCAGCAACCACACAACTGCAACTGGGTGGTGACATTACTAAAGGCTTGGGTGCAGGTGCCAATCCTGATGTGGGTCGTCAAGCAGCGTTAGAAGACAGAGAACGCATCATGGAAGTGATCGATGGTGCAGATATGGTCTTTATCACAGCCGGTATGGGTGGTGGTACTGGCACAGGTGCTGCACCGGTCGTTGCTCAAGTGGCCAAAGAAATGGGTATTCTGACGGTAGCTGTCGTTACCAAACCTTTCCCATTCGAAGGTGGCAAGCGTATGAAAATTGCGCAAGCGGGTATTGAAGAATTAGGTCAACATGTTGATTCGTTGATTACCATTCCGAACGAGAAGTTATTGAAGGTACTGGGTAAAGATATGACTTTGCTGAATGCCTTTAAATCAGCCAATGATGTCTTGTTAGGTGCTGTTCAGGGTATTGCTGAATTAATCACACGTGAAGGTATGATTAACGTTGACTTTGCTGACGTTCGTACTGTGATGTCAGAAATGGGCATGGCAATGATGGGCACGGGGCATGCTAAAGGTGAGCATCGTGCACGTGAAGCCGCGAAATTAGCGGTCTCAAGCCCATTATTAGAAGATGTCGATTTGGCTGGTGCCCGTGGCGTATTGGTCAATATTACTGCTGGTCTGGACATGAGTATCGGTGAGTTCGAAGAAGTGGGTAACACCATTAAAGAATTTGCTTCAGATGACGCTACAGTAGTTGTTGGAACCGTGATTGACCCAGACATGACTGACGAGTTGAGAGTGACCGTTGTGGCGACAGGTTTAGGCGCACCGAGAGTCGCTGTAGCGAAAGCGCCGGAAGAAGCTGCACCACAAATTGAAATTGTGAAAAAGCCAGTTGAAATCGATTACGATGAACCAACAGTCATTCGCAATGGTAAAGATAGCCAGCAGAAACAAGTCGCCAACGGAGATGTCAATATGGATTATTTGGATATTCCAGCCTTTCTGCGTCGTCAGGCGGATTGATTTAGTATAGCTGCTTATATTCTGCTTATGATATTATGCTTTGATCTGTAACTGTTTAAGGGGGTAAAACACCGTGATAAAGCAACGAACATTGAAGAATGTGATTCGTGCGACCGGTGTCGGTTTGCATAGTGGTGAGATGGTATATCTGACCCTGCGACCTGCCGCCCCTAATACAGGCATTATTTTTCGTAGAGTGGATCTGGACCCGGTTGTCGAGATTCAGGCAAAAGCTGAGAATGTGGGTGAAACCGCTCTATCGACCACGCTGATTGAACATGGTCAACGTGTTTCAACAGTGGAGCATTTATTATCTGCATTTGCCGGCTTAGGTATTGATAATGCTTATATTGACCTGAATGCAGCTGAAGTACCCATTATGGACGGCAGTGCCGGTCCATTTGTGTTCTTGGTGCAGTCGGCAGGTATTGAAGAGCAGAATGTGGCTAAACAGTTCATCCGCATCAAAAAACCAGTTGTGATGGAAGACGGTGATAAATGGGCGAAATTTGAACCATTTGATGGTTTTAAAGTGTCATTTACTATCGATTTCGAGCATCCTGCATTTACTGGACGACCTCAACAAGTCGATGTTGATTTCTCCTCCACATCGTTTGTTCGTGAAGTCAGTCGTGCACGCACATTTGGTTTTATGAAAGATATCGAAAAGTTACGCGAAAACAATCTGGCATTAGGTGGCAGTATGGATAATGCCATCGTGGTTGATGATTACCGTGTGTTGAATGAAGATGGCTTACGTTATGAAGATGAATTTGTTCGTCATAAAGTGCTGGATGCCATCGGTGATTTGTATTTGCTGGGACACAGTCTGATTGGTGCTTTCAAAGGCCATAAGTCAGGACATGAGGTGAATAACAAATTATTACGGAAATTATTAGCTCAGGAAGATGCCTGGGAGTTGGTCAGCTTCGAAGACGATAAAGATGCCCCCATTCTTTTTAGTCGACCTGCTGCCTCAATTTCAAGCTAATTTTTCTGATTGGATTGACGTTTAGCGAGTTTATTCAAGGCGGCCTTTAATGGGCCGTCTTGCATTTCAGCGGCAGTACTTGTTAGAAGTTCTGCCGTTTCAGTTGATACACGGAGCGTATTCGGATTCATTTTCGATTTAAGCGGTTCGCTTTGTGGTCTGACTTTGACCTCCAGTTTTTTTACTGGATTCGGTAAATGCGCTGATAAGGTTTTACAAATAAAGGCAGCCTGAAAGCGCAATAAACTCGCATAATTGGCTTTATCAGTGAGAATGATGATTTTATCTTCCGTGATGTTTGCCAATGTGCAATGATTACTAAATTTTAAAGGCAGGCTTTTTTGTAAAATGGTGTTAAGCTTGTTCAGTTTTTGGGCGCGAATTGATAACCATTTCATCTGGTTATCGTTTTGATAGAGTTGACCAATGCGCTCAGGTTTTTTTGACATATTATTTTAAGTGACTGAAAAAGGATAACAATGCAGGTTATCATTATATCCTCAAACAGCAAGACCCATAAGCATTGGCATTTAACGCGATCCAGTTTGTTCGTGCTGATGCTGATGCTGACATGCCTTATTAGTGTTAGTAGCTATAGCCTGGCGAAATGGCTCTATACAGACCGCATAACAGAAAATCTCCAGCCTGTCCCCGTTCCTACTCTCTCTTCTAGTTCAAATCCCATCGATACCACTCAGAACCTGGACGAAAATCAAGAAGAAAATTTACAAGATTTTTATGCCAAACAGCTCGGTGGTTTACAGGCAGAAACTATACGTTTGAAAATGTTCAGTGAGCGTCTGGCGCAAATTGCAGGCTTTGAGACAGAAGACTTTTCTTTAGATGAGCATCCTGGTCAAGGTGGTATTGAACATGATGGCTCGCCTCTTAATAGTGAGGCACTGGAAAGAGGTATCCAACAGCTATCAAGTCAATTACGTGGTCAGAGTGATACATTAAATGCCCTTGAAGAGTATCTCATCACAAAAGAAAATATTGCGGCAGGTATTCCTGAAGGTAAACCGGTTAAAAATGGCTGGGTGTCATCATTTTATGGCAATCGTATCGACCCGTTTAATGGTAAAAAAACCTTCCATGAAGGTATCGACATTGCCGGCAAAGAAGGCAGTCCAGTCATGGCTGTAGCCGATGGTATTGTCAGCTGGGTGGGTGATCGTGGCGGTTATGGTGGCTTAGTCGAAGTCGACCATGGTAACGGCTATGTCACACGATATGCCCACAATAAAACAATAAAGGTGAGTAAGGGCGAGCGCGTCAGTAAGGGTGAAGTGGTGGCGCTGATGGGATCGACAGGGCGGTCAACCGGCCCACACGTTCACTACGAAGTCTTACGTGACGGCCAACATATCAATCCTTATAGTTTTATCAAGTAAATTCTTTTGAGCTCTTGTTTTATTTGTGGGAAGTCTCCACATGAAACAATGTGATCTACAAACACTGACTTTGTCCGCGTTATAATCACAAGTTTATTACTTTTATCGGTGTTCACGCCGTAATCAACACAGTTTAAGGCGAAAAAATGGTTAGCAAGTTTTTCAGTAAAATTTTTGGTAGTCGTAACGAGCGCGTATTGAAAAAAATGCGTAAGACGATAGATGAGATTGCCAAGTTTGAAACAGAAATAGAACAACTTGATGACCCGGCGTTACAAGCCAAAACTGAGGCATTTAAACAGCGTCTTGCTGATGGCCAAACTATCGATGACATATTGACTGAAGCTTTTGCCGTTGTGCGTGAAGCCAGTAAACGTGTTCTCGGCATGCGTCACTTCGATGTCCAATTAATCGGTGGCATGGTGTTGAATGATGGCAAAGTCGCTGAGATGAAAACCGGTGAAGGTAAAACACTTGTTGCGACATTGGCTGTCTATTTGAATGCACTTGAAGGTAAAGGTGTTCACGTCATCACGGTTAATGATTACCTTGCAAAACGTGACGCCACGCAAATGGGTAAACTATATGAGTTCCTTGGACTGACAACAGGCGTTATTGTTGGCGGCCTGGGTAATGATGAACGTCGTGAAGCCTATAACTGTGATATCACCTATGGCACCAATAATGAATTTGGTTTCGATTACCTCCGTGACAATATGGCGTTTCGTTTGGAAGAGAGAGTCCAGCGTGAATTAAATTTTGCTGTCATCGATGAGGTTGACTCTATTCTGATTGACGAAGCCAGAACACCGCTGATCATTTCTGGGCCAGCAGAAGACAGTTCAGAGTTATATCAAAAAATTAATACGCTTATCCCTAGCTTGAGCAAACAAGAAGGTGAGGGCGATGACGTTACCGTAGAAGGTGACTACACACTGGACGAAAAAAATAAGCAGGTTCACTTTACCGAGTCCGGTCATGAAAAAATTGAGTCGATGCTCACTGATATCGGTTTGTTATCAGCCGATGCCAGCTTATATGATGCGGCCAATATTGGTTTAATGCACCACGTCACCGCTGCGTTACGTGCGCATGTCTTGTTCCAACGCGACGTGGACTACATTGTTCAGGATAACCAAATTGTCATTGTCGATGAATTCACCGGAAGAAGCATGCCCGGTCGTCGTTGGTCTGAAGGCTTACACCAAGCGGTTGAAGCCAAAGAAAATGTGAAGATTCAAAACGAGAATCAAACCTTAGCCTCTATCACTTTCCAGAACTATTTCCGTCTGTATTCTAAATTATCGGGCATGACAGGTACTGCGGATACTGAAGCTTACGAGCTGCAATCCATTTATGGCCTGGAAGTTGTGGTCATTCCGACCCACAAAGAAATGCAACGTAAAGATGAAGCAGACCGTATTTATCTCACCGCAAAAGAAAAATACGATGCCATTCTGGAAGATGTAAAAGATTGTGTGAAGCGTGGACAACCTGTCCTGGTAGGGACAGCGTCTATTGAAAGCTCAGAATATCTTCATAGCCTGCTTAAAAAGGCCAAAATCCCACACGAAGTACTCAACGCTAAATTCCACGAAAAAGAAGCACACATTATTGCGAATGCAGGTATGCCTTCAGCGGTAACGATTGCCACCAATATGGCTGGTCGCGGTACCGATATTGTGCTCGGCGGTAGTTTAGATGCTGAGTTAGATGGTTTGCCAGAAGATACAAGTGACGAGCAAAAACAAACCATCCGCCAAGCGTGGATGAACCGTCATGAAGCGGTATTAGCAGCAGGTGGTTTGCATATCATTGGTACTGAGCGTCATGAGTCTCGTCGTATTGATAATCAACTTCGTGGCCGTTCCGGTCGTCAGGGTGACCCCGGCTCAACACGCTTTTATCTGTCTCTTGAAGATAATCTAATGCGTATTTTTGCTTCAGACCGGATGGCTGGACTCATGCAGAAATTAGGCATGGAAGAGGGTGAAGCTATTGAACACCCTTGGGTATCACGTGCCATTGAAAATGCCCAACGCAAAGTGGAAGGGCATAACTTCGATATTCGTAAACAATTGCTCGAATTTGATGATGTCGCCAACGATCAACGTAAGGTTGTTTACGAGCAGCGTAATGAGCTGATGGCTGCAGACGATGTTTCAGAGACCATCTCATCAATGCGCAGCACGGTGATTAATGATGTTATCAGTATGTATATTCCACCTAATAGCATTGATGAACAGTGGGATATTTCAGGCTTAGAGGAAGCACTCAGAGAAGAGTTTGCTCTTGAAGCACCTGTAGCCGAATGGTTAGAAAATGATGACTCTTTACATGAAGAGTCATTAAGAGAACGCATCGTAGGAGAAGCAGAGAAGGCATACAAACAAAAAGAAGAAGCGGTTGGCTCAGAATTAATGCGTCACTTTGAAAAAGCCATCATGTTACAAACGCTGGACTCCCAATGGAAAGACCATCTGGCCCAGATGGATTATTTACGTACAGGGATTAATCTACGTGGCTACGCACAGAAAGATCCTAAGCAGGAATATAAACGTGAATCGTTTAGCCTGTTTAAAGCTATGCTCGACAATATTAAGCATGAAGTCATTAAACTCATCTCTCGCGTACAGATTAGAGCTGAAGAAGATGTGGAAGCGGTTGAAGAACAGCGCCGTCAGACAGCTGAAATGGAATATCAACACGAGCAGGCTCAACAACTAGCCAGTGAAGAGAATCAAGAAGAAGATCTTGCTGCTCATCAACCTTATACTCGTGACGGCAGTAAAATCGGTCGTAACGATCCTTGCCCATGTGGCAGTGGTAAAAAATTCAAACAATGTCATGGAGCTATTCGTTAATGGCAGTCAATTTGTCAGCACCTAAGGCGGAAGATTTACTGGCCATTGATGGTATTCGCCTTGCCACGGCTAGTGCAGGAATAAAAAAGCCAGGCAGACAAGATGTTGTATTGATAGAACTCGCTGAAGGCACACAGACAGCCGCGGTTTATACAACGAATGCTTTTTGTGCTGCCCCTGTCATTGTGGCGAAACAGCATCAAGCAGCTGAAGCGACACGATATTTATTAATTAATTCTGGCAATGCTAACGCCGGTACTGGTGAAGCTGGCCTGGTTGCAGCTAAAGCGTGTTGTCAGGCTGTAGCAGAAGTCGCTGGGGTCAATGAAGCGAATGTTTTACCATTCTCTACAGGTGTAATAGGTCAACCATTACCTGTCGATAAGATCCGTGCCGTTTTGGCTGATACCTATGATGGTCTAACAGCTGATAACTGGTTAGCCGCTGCTCAAGGCATTATGACAACAGATACGCTCGCTAAGGCGAAGTCTGTGCAAGTTGAATTAGCTGGCAAAACCGTTACGATAACCGGTATATCTAAAGGATCCGGCATGATTCGACCTGATATGGCCACGATGCTGGCTTATATCGCGACTGATGCCAACGTGGATTATGCTGTTTTAACCACCATGCTAAACAATGCCATGAATCATTCTTTCAACCGCATCACGGTGGATGGTGATACCTCTACAAATGATGCGTGCGTGCTAATGGCCACTGGCCAGGCAGGCAATGCAAAGATTACTCAGATTACCTCAGAAGAAGGCGAAGCCTTGCAAAAGGCAATGAATGATATTTGTTGTTATCTGGCGCAAGCTATCGTACGTGACGGTGAAGGTGCGACCAAGTTCATTACCATTAATGTAGAGCAAGGACAGAGCCAGGAAGAATGCCGCCAGGTTGCCTATACCATTGCCCATTCACCATTAGTCAAAACAGCACTGTTTGCTTCTGATCCAAATTGGGGAAGAATCCTTGCGGCAGTGGGACGAAGCGGTTTAGCTGATTTTGATTTATCAGGTGTGTCTATTTTTATTAATGATGTCTGTATCGTTAAATCCGGCCAGCCTGATCCAGATTATACTGAAGAGAAGGGGCAGGCTGTCATGGCCGAGTCTGAAATTGTCATCACGGTGAAATTGAACCGTGGTGCTGCACATGATCAAGTTTGGACATGTGACTTTTCGTATGACTATGTGAAAATAAACGCAGAGTATCGCACTTAAGCTAGAGCTATCCATGAGCGACAATACCATTACCACCCTAAGTGATTTCTTAGAGCAGAGTGGCGCCCATTATCGTGTTTTTGATATGGGACGCAGAGTGACCAAGCTGAGTGCAAAGAAATTTACCCGCTTTGAAGCGGCTGAAGTGCCATATCCTTATCCGTTTCAACGTACAGCCTTATTTGGCATTATTTTTTGGCATCCTCAGTTCACAGATAGACATTACGTCTGGTTTTTGAAGTTTCCGCTTGATGAGCAGGGCTTGCTGATACAAGCGGCGCGAGATGAGTTTCTGGTGATGGTTCTGGATAGAGTTGGTGAGTGTTTACTCGCAGCTGCAGATGGAAATTACATAGAAGGTGCCCTAAAAGATAGTCCATACAGTTTTAATCCTCGTGAAGATCGGATGGCCGCCTTTAATGCTCAGGCCACAAAGAGTCTGAGTTTAAAAGCCTCGTCATTCTATGAAGCGGCCTTTGCGTATTTTACTGGGCAAAAATCGTTCGACAGTTGGCAAGTGCTCGGCATGCAGGGTGTGGCTGATGTGGCAGTGAGAACTGATGATAGAGCGTTGACGAAAGCCATAATACAAACCCTGCCTCAATTACCGCCTCAACCTTTTCATATGTTGACGTCTTTTATGGAAAATGCAGAGCCCGCTAATAATCTGGTCGAAGCACTACAGTGGCGATTGAAGAATGAGTTGGAACAGAATCAGCCTGATATGGCAGAAATTTGTGCCTGCCTAAGGGCTGTGTCAAATAGTTCTGCTCAGGGCATAGTTGAAAGTATGGTCAAGCAAGTGCTTTGTTCAGACATCAGCCGTCATATCGAAGTCCTAGCTGTTATCGCTGGTAGATGTTGGAAAGTGCTTGAAGAGCCTGAACTCTGTCAGCTATATGTTGAGAGGCTCGCTATTAATGAAGCTGATTATGAAGGCTTTAGCCATATATTGGCGGACTTAATGTATATGCCTGCCATGCGAGACAAGGTTATGTCTGCTTTACGTAACCCAAATCGCTCAGCTGAGTTGACGCAGCAAGTCGGAAAGATGTTCGGTTAAGAAGCTTAAGCGGACAAAGCAGGAAATAAGCCTTTCAGACCATTGGCAATAAATTCAACGGCGATGGCTGTGAGAATCAGTCCCATAATACGTGTCGCAATGTTAATACCATTGCTTGACATACGTCTTGCTATCCACGGCACAAGCAGCAATAAAATCCATAGCAGTAAGCCCAGCAGAATGATGTCCAGAGCAATCAGGCTGTAATGAGCGACACCATGTCCTTTGTATGCATTGATGATGACGGTACTGATGGCGCCAGGACCTGCCAGTAGGGGCATGGCGAGAGGCACGACGGCAATTGACTCACCAGACTGTTGTGCCAGTTCATGATTTTGTTTCAAGCCCTTACTGGTGTTATGTAGCATTCCTATCCCCATTAATAAGAGCAGGATACCGCCGCCAACACGAAATGAATTGATGCTGATACCAAAAAACTCTAATACCCATTGCCCGAAAAAGGCTGTCACCAGCAGAATAGTAGTCGCTGCAATAATGACGGTTCGCGCGATCTTCGCTCGTTCAGCACTACTATAGTCAGCAGTCAGGCTAATATAGATTGGAATAATGCCTAGGGGATTAACAATGGCGATTAATGACACCAGAAATTTTGTGTATTCCGTATATTCGAGCATGCTTTAGCTTAAATTCTTATCTTCAATGTCAGTCACAATGCCATCAATGGTCTTGGCATTTTTTTCTCGCCAATAGTCTTCAATCCCTTCAACGCCTTTTTTTTCAGCCCAATTATTGAGTTGTTCGCGTTCGCCCTGATAAGCATAGTAAGGGACGGCCATACCACAGGATGTTTGCACGAGCTCAATGCTGAGATCGAAGATCTGCCGTGCACCGGGAAGGGCATCAAATAAGTGATATAAGTCGCTCCATTCGGCATCATTATGATGAATGACTTTGGCAGTACCATACAGACGCAGGATCATTGGCTTACCATGAAATGCAGTGAACATGACTGTCATTCTTGGCAATTGCTGAATATGACCAGCGGTTTCATTACCACTACCCGTGACATTTAGCCAAATCACTCTATTTGGTGTCAGTACACGCAAAGAATCCATTCCCTTAGGCGAAATATTAACCCGACTGTCTTCTGTTGCCGTGCCCACAAAAAAAATGTGCTGCTGTTGGATGAATTCGATTAAGCGATCAGATAAGGCATCAAACTTTTGTCCCATATGGTTTTTAACTCTCTGTTCTTGTCATCATTAGTTTCTGCCACTCTTGTTCCATCATGATGTCAAAATTTGTCTCAACACGGTCAAGAAAAACATGTCCTTGCAGATGATCAAATTCATGCTGAAAAACACGTGCTAGAAAATCATCATAATGCGTTTCGACCCATTCTGCATGACGCATTTGGTAACGAACCTGTATATGTGTGTGACGCGGAACTAAACCACGAATACCGGGTAAACTCAGACAACCTTCCCAATCTTTTTCTTGTGTATTTGAGGTAGTAATAATCTCTGGATTAATGACAAAAAACGCAGGTATATCAGGCGCATGCGGATAACGGGCATTAGGATGGGAAGACATGATAAAAAAACGTTGTGAGATGCCCACTTGTGGCGCTGCTATGCCCATGCCACCTTTTTCAAGAACAAATTCCATGAGCGCATCGAGTTGAGCCTGGAACTCAGGATTTAGAATATCTTCAACTTTTTCAGTTGCTTGGCGAAGCACTGGGTGCCCTAACTGAAAAATAGTGAAGTCTTTTGTCATATCAACGGGGCTTGTAAAGGATCATGTAATCGGAACCAACCAGCAATACTGTAACGATCTCGACAGCTTTTGACTACTTCATGAGGAAACTCCTCACTCAAGAAAATAACAAAACTGCCAAAATTTGGGTTGACCGTCTCAATGACAGTGTTAGTCTCAGGCGCATAAATTAACAACTGACCGCCATCTTCTTCCTGCCATTCTGGGTTGAGATAGAGCACGGTAGTTAAAACCCGGTTAGATTCACCTTTAAAAGCATCCATATGTTTTTTATAAAAAGCGCCGGGTGCGTAATGTGCGTAGTGAGCTTCATAGTCAAACAAGCCCATAAACAGTCGGCGGTTTATAGCGAGCCTAAACTCTGACATTTGATCGAGATAAGCCTTATCAGTGCTATTGTCTGGGGTTAACCAACGAGTTTGATCACGTCGAACAGCGTTATTCAACTGAAAATCCTGTTCTCGTCCAATACCTGCGCGTTTGAAATCATCATCATCTAAATTCATGACACGCTGATGAAGGGCATGATTAAGATTAGCGTGAAGAAGTTGTGGAAGAACACAGTAGCCGCGATCGGCGATGGTATCGGCGATAAGATCGTACGCTGACTCAGTAGGTTGTAGTAGTGGCTTCAAGCATGGAATCTCCAAACGGACAAATAAAACCAGACCAATTACTTAGATGGAGTGCTGTTAGTCGGGTGACCTGCTGGTTCCATTGAGGTAAGGGGTTGAACAGGTTGCAAAATTTAGCAAATTTTTCTTGGGTAGGTATGTTTTTTTTACTTACTAGCCGAAAAACCAATAGGCGACAGTGATAGCCGCCAAAATGCCAGCTATATCTGCGGCGAGTCCACAGCCGATAGCATGACGGATGTGCTTGATACCAACAGAGCCAAAATAGACTGCTAAAACATAAAAGGTGGTTTCAGTACTTCCCTGAACAATAGCCGAAAGTCGTCCGGAAAATGAGTCTGCACCATAGGCTTGCATCGTATCGACCATCATTGCTCGTGCGCCGCTGCCACTAAAAGGCTTCATCAATGCGGTGGGTAAGGCTTCTATAAAGCGGTCATCTAAACCCAGGCTCAAAATAATATAGCGTAAGCCTTCAGCAAGCATATCCATAGCACCGCTGGCGCGAAATACACCAATAGCTACGAGCATAGCTACCAGATAGGGAATAATGGTGATGGCTGTTTCAAACCCTTCTTTTGCCCCATCAACAAAGGCATCGTAAGCATTGATCCTTTTTTTCCAGGCGGCTGTGATAAATATAATGATCAGGGTAAATAAAATCAGGTTACTGATTAACGACGATTGGCTGACCATTTCTTGCTGCGGTAGATGAGAAAAATAGATGAGTAAGGCCAGCACAAACGCTGTGAAACTACCCAGATAAGCCAAAATAACACGATCCAGAAGATTAATTTTCTGTACCCATGCCACACTGAGTAAACCAACCAAAGTAGAGATATATGTGGCAATTAGAATGGGAATAAAGACATCGGTTGGGTTGGCTGCGCCCATTTGTGCACGATAAGTAAAGATGGTGACGGGAAACAAGGTGACAGCAGAGGTATTAATCACCAGAAACAGTATTTGGGCATTACTGGCAGTATCTTTGAACGGATTTAATTTCTGTAGTTCCTTCATGGCTTTGATGCCCAGCGGCGTCGCGGCATTATCCAGACCAAGTGCATTAGCAGAGATATTCATCACCATGGCCCCAATAGCTGGATGGTTTCTGGGAATATCGGGCATGAGGCGTTGAAATAATGGTGTTAAAGCCGCCGTCAGTAATTGAATAAAGCCGCTTCGCTCCCCGATTTTCATGATACCCAACCATAGTGCCAGCACACCTGTCAGCCCGAGAGAAATCTCAAAGGCGGTTTTGGCCAGTTCAAACATGGCTTGCATGAGTTGGGTGAATATTAACTGATCGCCCAGTACCAGTAATTTAAACAAGGCAACGAGAAACGCGATGAGAAAAAAAGCCATCCAGATAATATTCAGCATGCGCGTATTGTGGCATGAGTGTCTGCATTGCGGAAGTTAGTGGGAATAAAGACATAAAAAAGCCCGCTCAGTACGATTCACTTGCGGGCTCTTTTGAGTGCTTATATGGCCTTTAGTCGCGGTTAGCTTTTCTTTGCTTTTTTGCGGCTATGGCTGGACGTTTCTTGGTTTTTCCTGGCGGTCCATTTCGGCGAGGTTTTCTTTCTGATCTCGCAGATGACATATCTGCCTCAGCGCCGGGCAGACTAATCTCGAGCTGCTTATTATTAACCCAGACTTTTCTTAAATGCTGGAAAATATCTTTTGGCATACCATCAGGCAAATCAACCAGGCTGTGATCCTGATTAATCGTAATACGGCCAATCATACGACTATCCATACCAGCTTCATTGGCGATAGCACCCACGATATGCTTTGGCTCGACATTCTGTTCTACACCGACCTCGATCCGGTATGTCTTCATACCTTCTTCAGCCTGATGAGCTGCCTGACGGCGAGGACTACGTTCTGCTCTTGGTGGTCTTTCTGAACGCATACCACGTTCACCACGATTCGCTCGTTCAGGACGATCACCACGCTCAGCTCGCTCTCTAGGTTGTTTGCGTTCTGAATGGACAACAGGAGGATTTAAAGGACGACTTTTCTGTACCTGGAAGGCAAGGGCGGCAGCCATTTCAATCGGATCCGCATTATGTTCTTCTTGATACTGACGAATCAGATTTTCAAAAAAAGCGAGATCTTGAGATTCAATGGTTTCTGTCAGGTCTTGTTTAAAGGCCATAACACGACGGTCAGCAATATCTTCGCTACTAGGCAGTTGCATCCGAGTAATCGTCTGTTTAGTGGCTTTTTCAATCGCACCCAACATACGTTTTTCACGAGGAGAGACGAATAAAATCGCTTCACCTTTACGGCCTGCACGACCCGTTCTACCAATACGGTGAACGTAAGATTCGGTGTCATAAGGAATATCGTAATTGACGACGTGGCTCATACGTTCGATATCCAGACCGCGAGCAGCCACATCGGTGGCAACCAAGATATCAATCTTGCCTGCTTTCATTCTTTCGATGGTTTTTTCACGTAGCGCCTGATTCATATCACCGTTTAGTGGTGAACTGGCGTAACCACGTGCTTCTAGCTTTTCAGATAAATCCACTGTCGAATTTTTAGTACGCACGAAGATAATCATGCCATCAAAGTCTTCAACTTCAAGAATGCGCGTCAATGCATCCAGTTTATGTAACCCGGTTACCTGCCAGTAGCGTTGTGTGATCGTATCTACCGTCGATGTTTTTGATTTGATATGCACATCAACAGGATTATTGAGATAACGCTGTGCAACACGGTGTATTGGTTTAGGCATGGTGGCTGAGAATAAAGCCACCTGACGTGTTTCTGGTGTTTCTTTCAGAATGGTTTCAACATCATCAATAAAGCCCATGCGCAGCATTTCATCAGCTTCATCCAGAACCAGTGCTTTCAAATCTTCGAGGGGTAATTTACCGCGACGAATCAAATCAAGAATACGACCAGGCGTACCGACGATAACTTGTGGGCTACGTTGTAACTGGCGTAATTGAATGCCCATGCTTTGACCACCATAAACAGGTAACACATGGAAGTTTTTCATATGACGACCATAACCTTGCATGGCTTCAGCGACTTGAATAGCTAACTCACGCGTGGGGGTGAGTACCAAAATTTGTGGTGTCTTTTGACGATCATTCAAACGACTTAATAGAGGTAGAGAAAAGGCGGCCGTTTTACCTGTACCGGTTTGGGCCTGACCCAGCAAATCACGACCTTCTAATAATGGCGTAATACTTTGGGCTTGAATCGGTGACGGTGTTTCGTAACCGGCTTCTTTGATTGCTTTGACAATAGCGGGAGCGATACCCAGCTCACTGAATGAGGGGATCGAGTCAAGTTGTTCTGTGGACATGCAAAAACCTGTGAATGTCAGTTTTGAACGCAAAACTGAGGAGCGGGATGATAAACGGCATATTATACGATCCTGAAATGGCAAAAGATAGAAAAATCATTTGTTTAATGTGATATTGCGCATTTCTGGTAATGTCGGGTTTTAGGTTTTATGATGGAAATTCAAATGACTTTCTGACAGTGAGGAGACAGAGATGAGTGAACATACCTATAAACTGATTGAATTAACCGGTAGTTCAAGTGAAAGTTCCGATCAGGCGATTCAAAATGCCATCAAAAAAGCCGGTGAAACGGTCAAACATATGCACTGGTTCGAAGTGATTGAAACCCGTGGTTATATTGAAAATGATGGTGTGAAATACTGGCAGGTCACCATCAAAGTTGGGTTTAGAATCGAAGATTAAATATCGCTCCTAAAAGGACTATCATGTCAAATACAACCCAGACCGATGTCATTATTATCGGGGCAGGTACCGCAGGTTTAGCCTCGCTCAAGCAAGTGCAGAAGAAAACGGATGCGTTTTTGTTAATTAACGAAGGTGAATATGGCACCACCTGTGCCCGAGTTGGCTGTATGCCATCCAAGCTGCTTATTGAAGCGGCAAATGCTTATCACCGTCGTCATACTTTTGCTGAGTTTGGTATCCAGAATGCGGAACAACTCAGTATTGATATACCGGCGGTATTACGCCGGCTGCGTCATATACGAGATTATTTTGTTTCCAGTACATTAAAGTCGATCAGTCAGATTGAGGATAAGGTGATCACCGGTCGGGCCACGCTCACAGGGCCCAACACTGTCAGAGTGAACGATGATGTGTATACCGCCAAAAAGATCATTATCGCCACTGGCTCCAGACCTGTACTACCGCCTGAGTGGGAGCAAATAGGCAACAATAAAATTCTCACCACCAATATCTTGTTTGAACAAACTGATTTAAAGCCCAGGATCGCTGTTATCGGTCTGGGGGCTATTGGTATTGAAATGGCTCAGGCTCTGTCACGATTGGGTATCGAAGTCACGGCATTTGGCGCAGAGTCTATGTTGGCGGGACTGACAGATAAAAAGGTCAGTGAGGCATTGCACGAAACACTGGCTAAAGAATTTACGCTCTACACAGAAACTGAAGCGGATTTAGAGGAGACTGAAAACGGGGTCAAAGTCATCACTCAGAAAAGTGAATTGGAAGTGGATCAAGTGCTGGTAGCAGTGGGTAGACGCCCCAATCTGGATGGCATGGGACTGAATAAACTGGATGTTAGCCTCAATGACAAGGGGATGCCAGACATTAATCCGAATACGACTCAAATAGAAGGCTCAGCGGTATTTATCGCTGGTGATGCGGCGGCCGATAAAATGTTATTACACGAAGTGGCTGATGAAGGGCGTATCGCAGGGCATAATGTAATGAGTGACCATGTAGAAGCCTATTGTCGTCGTATACCTCTCAGTATTGTATTCAGTGAACCAGGCTGTGCTGTGGTGGGGGCTGCTTTGCAACAACTTGATCAGCAGACAATCGTCATAGGGGAAGCGAGCTTTACAGATCAGGGAAGGGCGCGGGCTGCACAACGAAATCAGGGAGTGATGCGGGTTTACTTGGATAAATCATCTGGAAAGATTCTGGGGGCAGAAATGGCTTGTCCTGCGGCTGAGCACATGGCTCATACGCTAGCTTTGGCTATCAGTCAGGAATTGACGGGAACCGAAGTGCTGTCGATGCCAATTTATCATCCGGTACTGGAAGAGGGGATGCGAACAGCTTTGCGTGATGCGAATAAGAAAATACAAACATCACACAGTTTTGACTTATCCCGTTGTGATGCCTTCCAGGCCGAAGCCTTAGATTAATTCAGGCTGGGGGCTTACGCTCCCAGCCTTATGGCTATTTTGCTGAATTAATTTGTTACACCCAGACTTTTTAAATACTCATCATAGCTACCACGGAAGTCCGTAATACCATCGGCTTCCATATCAAAGACGCGTGTCGCGAGTGAAGAGACAAATTCACGATCATGACTGACAAAGATCAGCGTGCCTTCAAATTGTTCTAAAGCCATATTCAACGATTCAATTGATTCCATATCCATATGGTTCGTGGGTTCGTCCATGACCAGAATATTCGGACGTTGCAGAATCAATTTACCGAATAACATCCGACCTTTTTCACCACCAGATAACACATTGGCTTTTTTGTCGATGGTGTGGCCCGAGAATAATAAGCGACCCAGAGTGCCCCTGATGACTTGTTCATCGTCTTCAGGTCCGGCCCATTGAGACATCCATTCAAACAGGGTCAAATCATCTTTAAATAGATGATCATGATCCTGCGCGTAATAACCAATATTGGCATTCTCTGACCATTTCACTTCACCTGATTTAGGTGGAAGCTCGCCTACCAGGGTTTTGACTAAACTGGTTTTACCAATACCATTGGGGCCGATAATGGCAATTTTCTCACCAACTTCAGTCATAAAGCTAAAGTCTTTAAATAATGAGGTTTCATCTGTTTCATAAAACTGGGTGATTTTGCTGACTTCTAAGGCATTACGGAATAATTTCTTTTCCTGATCAAAACGGATAAAGGGATTGACCCGGCTGGAAGGTTTGATATCTTCCAACTGAATTTTCTCCATTTGTTTCTGGCGAGAAGTGGCTTGTTTCGCTTTGGATGCATTCGCAGAGAAGCGAGCAACGAAGCCCTGAAGTTCTTTAATCTGCGCTTTTTTCTTTGCATTATCCGCCATCAAACGTTCACGGGCCTGTGTCGATGCCAGCATATATTCGTCATAGTTACCTGGATAGATTCGCAGTTCACCATAGTCCATGTCGGCCATATGTGTACAAATACTGTTCAGGAAATGGCGGTCATGCGAAATGATAATCATGGTACTGTTACGCTGATTAAGTGTGTCTTCCAACCAGCGGATTGTGTTGATATCCAGATGGTTAGTCGGCTCGTCAAGCAGCATGATATCCGGGTCAGCAAACAGCACTTGTGCCAGTAAAATACGGAGTTTCCAACCTGGTGCGATTTCACTCATCGGGCCGTAGTGCTGTTCAACAGGAATGCCGACACCCAGTAGTAGTTCACCGGCACGTGATTCAGCGGTGTAACCATCCATTTCTGCATACTGACCTTCCAGTTCAGCGACTTTGAGACCGTCTTCTTCACTCATTTCTGGCAGGTTATAAATGCGGTCACGCTCAATGTGGACTTCGTATAACTCAGGTTGCCCCATGATTACCACATCAATAACGCGTTGATCTTCATACGCGAACTGATCCTGCTTTAACACGGCAAATGATTCATTCACGTCACGCATAACCGTGCCTGAGGTAGGTTCAAGTTGTTTAGCGAGAATTTTCATAAAGGTGGACTTACCACAACCATTAGCGCCAATGAGACCATAACGGTTGCCGTCACCAAATTTGACGGACACATTTTCAAATAGGGGTTTAGCACCAAATTGCATGGTGATATTTGCAGTACTGAGCAAGGCAATATCCTGTTATCTGATTGCGACAAGAATGACGCTGAAAAAAAGCGCCATTATACAGATTGTTAGCGTGTAGCGATAAGGGCTAATTTCGCCTGTCGGCTGAGTTTTTTTATAGCTGCCTCACGTTTGGAAGCTTGACTGCGATCAGGCTGTGTTTCCTGGTAGACAATCTTTTTTGCCTGACTGGTGTGAAAAAAACGCGCACCAGCTTTGCCGGCTTGATGCTCTTGAAATCGGCGCGATAAATCAGTGGTGATACCGGTATAGAGATGACCGTTATCTGCCTCGATGATATAAACCGTCCATTCAGTTTTGGTCGTCAAAATCGAGTGCTACCGAATTAATACAATAACGAAGCCCTGTGGGTGCCGGACCATCGTCGAAGATATGACCTAAGTGTGCATCACAGTGTTGACAGCGTACTTCTGTCCGGTCCATGCCATGACTGTGATCGGCCAGATGGTTGACCACGCCATGAGATATCTGAGCAGAAAAACTTGGCCAGCCGCAACCAGAATCGAATTTATTTTCAGACGAAAACAAGGCTTGTTTACAGCAGGTACATCTATAGACGCCTTGATCATCATGATCGACGTAGATGCCAGAGAATGCGGGTTCTGTGCCAGACTGACGCGTTACATAAAATTGATCTTCGCTCAGTTCTTCACGCCATTCAGCGTCAGATTTTATCAGTTTGTCAGGCATTTTTTGTCAAAGTTGTACCTAGAAAAAATAACATTGTAGGCAAAACACGTAGAAAAATCAGCTCAAAGGGATTTTTTGAAAGCCATCGACGGGGAGTGACTGAAAAAAAAGTTGCCAGCCAAAAGACTGGCAACAAACTCGGATTTCAGATTTAAGAGAGAGGGAGTAGGTCGGCCTTTGTTGTCACAAATTCCTATCAACTCCATCGGTTAATAATGATAATGATTATCATTTAAATTAGCAAGTAGTTTTTTGAAATTAATTGGAGGTTTAGTATTTTTCTATTTAAGTCAGTTGCTTAACTCATAGAAAAAGATCATGTTTTTTGTTTAGGCAGCGTTGTTAGACTAAACATCAGCGTCATTTCTCTGCTCCGTGTGTTCATGAGTCCTTTACATGCTTTTACATAGGTTTACTTTTTCCTGTCTATTATCAATAAGTTAATAGAAATATAGTGTGAGATAACTAAGTGACATAGCTTTAAAGCTATCGTCATCCTTAAAAAGGATAAGGGTAAAGTTATGGCTATAAACGGTCTATCTAATAATCTGCATTATCAATATTCAAGGTCATCGAATATAACTGAGAAGGCCAATGCTATTTATGCAAAGTTGAATGAAGAAGAGCAGAGCTTTCTTGATAAAGACACGATAGAAAAAGCGCTTCAGCAGATAGCGGAAAGTCGAGCCAATACCAATAAATCTTCTTTTTCATTGCAAAATGATGCTAACGAAATAATAGATGGCCAAGGCGTAATTCCTAATAAGCAATATGAACTCGCTAATGAGCTAGCTATACGAATACAGGCGAATGATGGCAAGCCAGAAAAACGGCCTCAAGCATACAATCTTCGTGTTGATGATGTCGGTGTGTTGGTGAGTGATGTCGATACAATTAATCAGAAACCCAAAGCGACGAGTTCAGCTCAAATAAACGATAAAGAAGCGTTAAGCCTTGAAACTAATGTTAAACGCCATGTTTCTTTAACCGCCTAAACGGATTATTTTTTATAGGGTAATTCGACCTCAACTCGAAGACCACCTTCCTGCCTGTTAGCTGCTTTAATTTCACCATGATGTGCACTCACCGCTCGATACGCGATAGCCAAACCTAAACCTATACTGTCATTTCTATGTGTGAGCTGTCCCCGGAAGAAGGGTTTGAATATGGATTCAATATCGGCTTCTGCAACACCAGGACCGTTGTCTTCGATCACAATACATAAACGTTGCTTTATGCTGTCCGTTGTTACCCGCAGAGTGATCTCTGCATTTTCAGGAGAGAACTTAATAGCATTTCTCAGAATATTTTCGATAGCTCTGTGTATCAATTCACTTCTTACAGTAATAAAAATATCTTCAGCAATCGTGTAATGGATTGTTATCTGTTTACTACTGGCTTCAAAACGGGCATCACTGATAATTTCATCCAGCAGATCATTCAAGCTAATCTCCACATGAACATTATCCGTCACGCCAGTCTCCAGACGGGATAAGACGAGTAATTCACCGACCAGATCGCTCATGCGTTGTGATTCCCGCTCTATACGATTCAATATTTCTGGCGTTTTCTCTGGTTGTTGTTCAGCAATACCAATGGCCGCTTGCATTCTCGCCAGTGGTGAACGAAGTTCATGTGAGACATCGTGTAAAAGGCGTTGTTGTGCTGACATTAGATGACTAATCTTTCCGGCCATATCATCAAAATTCTGGCCCAGTTCCACCAACTCATCTCGTCGATGCCCCATTTTGTTCCCTATACGGGTGTTAAGTTGGCCCTCTGCTAACTTTGAGAAAGACTGTCTCAGTAATCCGATGGGCTTGGTAAAGTACCAGGCCAGCAACGCGCTAAAAAAAATCGCTGCAATCAAACCAGAGCCAATCAATAAAACGAGTGGATAGGGCACGGTTTCAGAGGGGGGAGGGGGAATGCGCCTGGTTTCAAAGGGTGGTGTTGGAAAAGGTTCATTGAGCATGGGAGCTGGCCCAAACTCACGTCGCTCATGCGGTGGCCCGATAAAGAGTGTTTCTGATACCCCGCGTTTTATTGGCGAGAAAAAGAGTAATGCATTATTTTCTTTATCAGAAACGTAGCGGATGGCGAGGGGGAACTCCCCCTGCAGAAATAATGCTCGCGCGTAGCCCACAACTTTGGGATCAATAGAGCGACCCAGTACGTCATTCCCCTTATCATCGATGGCATAGACGTCTGGAAATGGTGCATGATGCGCTTTTTCCAAGAAAGTAATTAATGCAGTCTTACCACCATAGCTGAAAATTTCGGCGGCGACTGAGACAAAAGCATGCGCATCAACATCGATTTCCGGATCGGTTTTATTGGCTTGTTCTTGTATGGATTTATGATGTAACCAAACGACCGTTCCCACGCTGAGTCCGGCTAATAATAATGCCAGCCAGAACACAGTAAAGAATTTCCAGAATAACTTACTCATCCTAATGATTATTCCCGAATGAATTGATAACCTTTGCCTCTTATTGTCTGAATATAGGACTGTCCGTCTTGCTGATTGCCCAGTTTCTGACGAATGCTGCTCATATGCACATCAATACTGCGGTCAAACCGCACCAATGGCCGACCCAGTGCGCGTTGAGATAGTTCATCTTTGCTGACAACTTGACCGGCTTTACGCACCAATGCTTCGAGTAGGTTAAATTCAGTACTGGTCAACTCCAGTGGCTTTTCAAACCACAAGGCCTGTCGTTTTTGAGCACTCAGTTGAAGAGGACCTATTTGAATATCCTGTGACTGCATATCCACCATAACAGCATCCATTCGCCGAAGAATCGCACGAATACGAGCAACGAGCTCTCTTGGTGTGCAGGGTTTGGGCACATAATCATCAGCACCAGACTCCAGGCCTATAATACGATCAATATCATCACCCTTCGCGGTGAACATCAGTACCGGAATCAGACTTTTCTGGCGAATTTGTAGCAGGATTTCTGTGCCTGAAATATCTGGCAACATCATATCCAGAATAATCAAGTCAAACGAGCCACTGAGCGCCATTTCCAAACCAACTTTACCGGTTAAGCTACTTTTCACCTGAAACTGTTCTTGCTCCAGATACTCCTCAAATAATTCAACCAATTCAGCATCATCGTCAATGATGAGTACATTCGCCACAGTCAACTCCTTATTCTGTTGATGCTGCCATCATAGAGTGTACTGAATGATGGCTCCAGCTTTAGCAAGCAATCTTTACTTGTTTTTACCTTTCTCTAACCCTCGTTAACATGCTGATGCGTGATACTGGCTCTCAAGTTCAAAGTGATTGGCCTGAAAGTAGGTTAAAGACAATGATAAAGAAAATAATTTTACTGATGATTATTCTGCCTGTTGTTGCCATCGCTAATCCTATGAATGGTGAGGCCAATCACATAAAACATCATGAAGTGCCGTTGATGCACCCAAACATGCAACACAAACCAAAGCCTGATGATGTGGGGTTTTTCTTACACGATCTCAATTTAACTCCGGCTCAAAATTCAAAAATTTTAATGTTGCTGGAAAAAGAGCGCGACTTAATGGAGGAGGATCGAGAGAAGGCACGACAAGTCAGACGCCGCATTCAAGAAATGGCATTGTCTGATGATTTTGATAAGCACAGGCTGGAAAAATTAATTGATCAATCCTTGGTCATTCACAAACGTTATAAGTTAACAAAGGCTCAGTTTTCTCATGAGCTATTTGAAGTGCTTACCGAGCAACAACGCCAAGCATTAAAACTTAAGATGCTGAGTTTTAATGCACCATTTCCCGGCTAGAGAATATGCACGGCTCTCCCTGACCAATCCTCTCTCCCGTCCCAAGTGATAGGGAGAGCTGCTGCATTTATTTCAGTTTTGATAATTGGGTGAGGGCGTACCCTTGATGATAGCCTTTTGACCGCATATTAAAATAGTACTGACAATACGCTGAGAAATTATGAGGCGTGCCTTCGGTTGGCAAGTGGGTAAACATATCTATC
Source organism: Methylophaga sp. (assembly GCA_002706095.1). Classification (GTDB taxonomy): domain Bacteria; phylum Pseudomonadota; class Gammaproteobacteria; order Nitrosococcales; family Methylophagaceae; genus Methylophaga; species Methylophaga marina. Next base: position 86,872 of record PAJP01000023.1, read on the forward strand.
AGGCTAACAGCGCTCTCTTCAATACCTATTTCTAACAACATGTCTTCCAACTGTACCGCTCTGTTGGCAATCATGCGTGGACTTTCACGGAAGTGTTGTGAGGCGTGCTTCAAAATTTCAACCCGATGGTCACGATCTGTCACTTCACCTCTCAATGCGGCGGCACTGCGTAAAATCAGCCAGTCTTGAGGTGTCAGATCATCGTAGGCTTCCAGCCATTGGGGTATATCCTCTTTTTCTAGTGGTGATGGCACTGTCGTATCAGAAGCACTCAGGTCATAGTCTTCTTCATTGTTGTCACAGGCGCTTAGGAGCCCAATCATAAAAAGACTGATGAGGATGTGTAAATGTGTTCTCACGAAGGTGACACCTGTAATAAACAATACACATAGGCTAGCATCAGGGAGATGATGACCCTATCGGATATTCTCCTGTTTTATTTAAGGAAAAACTTCTTGTATCGCATTTATCCTGTGAAAGCTGTTTTACAGTCAATAACATTCGGTATCATACCTTGAGTTTTTTGTAAGGAATAAACATGGTTCTGGAACATGCGCCCAGCTGGCAGACCGTTTTGGCGTCAGAATTTGAAGCACCTTATATGCAAAATCTGAAGACGTTTTTACGTCAGCAAAAAGATCAGCATAAAAAAATCTATCCTCATTCCGCTGATTGGTTTCATGCTTTAGAAACCACCCCACTTGATGAGGTAAAGGTCGTCATTCTCGGACAGGATCCTTACCATCAGCCAGGTCAGGCTCATGGCTTATGCTTTTCGGTCAAACCCGGTGTCAAAGTGCCGCCATCACTGGTGAATATTTATAAAGAGCTAGAGGCCGATCTCGGTGTGATGCCTGTCAAACATGGCTATCTGGAGTCGTGGGCGAAGCAGGGCGTCTTGTTACTCAATGCGGTATTAACCGTCGAAGATTCAAATGCCAATGCCCATCAAGGTAAAGGCTGGGAACAGTTCACTGATAAAGTCATCGAAACCATAAATGCACGACGTGAAAATGTCGTGTTTATGTTGTGGGGTAGCTACGCCCAGAAAAAAGGTAGCGTGATTGACCCGCAGAAACATCTGGTTTTAAAAGCACCTCACCCGTCGCCATTATCTGCGCATCGCGGCTTTCTTGGCTGTCGTCATTTCAGTCAGGCGAATGACTATCTGACACAACATGGGCTATCACCCATAAACTGGCAGTTACCCGAGACCGCATCGTAAGAAATTCTGCTAGACAGGCCCGGGCCTTGATACAATTCGTGCCATGATAAAGTTCAATCAAGTCTCTCTTCGTCGCGGCACGCAATTACTGTTTGAATCAGCCAATCTTATTGTTCACCCCGGACAGCGGGTTGGTCTGACTGGTGCAAACGGTACCGGTAAATCCAGTTTGTTTGCGATGTTACGTCAACAACTTCATGCCGATACCGGTGAGGTGTCGATTCCTGATGTCTGGACCATCGCTCATGTGGCCCAGGAAACACCGGCGGTGGACACTTCTGCACTGGATTATGTACTGGAAGGTGATGCGGAGTTAACTGAATTGAACCAACAACTGGCTGGAGCAGAAGCCAATCATGATGGTCACCTAGTCAGCGTGTTACACGATAAATTGGCCGCGATTGATGCCTACACAGCAAATAGCCGTGCAGGCAAACTGTTACATGGCTTGGGTTTTACGGCTGAGCAAGAGAGCTGGCCTGTTACCGCTTTCTCAGGTGGCTGGCGAATGCGACTCAATCTGGCACAAGCATTAATGTGCCGTTCTGATTTATTACTCCTGGACGAGCCAACTAACCATCTGGATTTAGAGGCCGTTTATTGGCTGGAAGAATGGTTGCGAGCATACCCTGGTACGTTAATCGTGATTTCGCATGACCGCGATTTTTTGGATCGGGTCGTCACACATATCGCGCACATTGAACAACAGCGTGTAAAACTATACACCGGTAGCTACTCAGACTTTGAACTGGCTCGAGCTGAACATCTAGCAAATCAACAAGCAGCCCATCAAAAGCAACAGCGTGAAATTGCCCATATGCGCAGTTTTGTGACGCGCTTTAAGGCCAAAGCAACAAAAGCTCGACAAGCCCAGAGCCGTATTAAAGCGCTGGAGCGAATGGAATTAATCGCACCAGCCCATGTGGATTCACCGTTTCATTTTGAATTTTTCCCGCCAAGTCGTCTGGCCACACCTTTGTTGGATTTAGATAAAGCGTCGGTGGGGTATGATGAAAATAAGCCTCTGATCAGCAATATCAAAATGCGGTTGGCACCGGGAGAACGAATCGGGCTGTTAGGGCCGAATGGGGCGGGTAAGTCGACATTGATTAAGCTCATTGCCGGCGTGTTAGAGCCTCTGAGCGGTAAACGTAAAGAAGGCAAAGAGATTCGCATTGGTTATTTTGCTCAGCATCAGCTGGAACAGCTAAGACCAGATGACAGTCCTTTAAAGCACATCCAACGTTTGAATAAATTGGCTTCAGAACAAGAGTGCCGAAATTTTCTCGGTGGTTTTGGTTTCCACGGTGACAAAGCATTAGAGCCGGTTGCGCCATTTTCTGGTGGTGAAAAAGCCAGATTGGTGCTCGCTATTCTGGTCTATCAGAAACCGGCCGTATTGTTACTGGATGAACCAACCAATCACCTTGATCTGGAAATGCGTTTAGCTTTGACTGTAGCCTTGCAGGATTTTGAAGGCGCACTCGTCGTTGTCTCGCATGACAGACATTTACTGCGCACGGTCACCGATGATTTATGGCTGGTGTCGAATGGGCAGGCGACCGTATTTGATGGCGATTTGGATGATTATCGTCAGTGGTTATTAAATAAAGATAAACCGGAAAAAACAGCCGAGTCGTCTACTGCGATTAATAATAAAAAACAGGACAGACAACTCGCCGCTCAGCAACGGCAGAAGCTGCAACCGCTTCGTAACACGGTGAAAAAAGCCGAGCAGAAGATGGAGAAGCTCAATGAAGCGTTATCCACACTAGAAATGCAACTTGCCGACACAGCACTTTATACCGATGCTAACAAGGATAAGTTAAAAGGCTTATTACAACAGCAGGCGGATCTTAAAACACAGCTGGAAGAAACTGAAATGCAATGGTTTGATGCCAGCGAACAATTAGAAGCAGCACAAGCTGCTGAGGAATAACTGTGGCATTACTGTCATTAAAGCAAATCACCGTCAGTTTTGGCGGTCCAAATTTATTAAATAACGTCGATTTTCAACTCGATCGTGGTGAGCGAGTGTGTTTAGTTGGTCGCAACGGTGCCGGTAAATCGACACTGATGAAATTGATTGCAGGTGAAGTCACTGCTGATTCAGGTGAAATGATCGGTATTCAAGACCTCGTCATTTCGCGTCTGGAACAAGAAGTCCCCAGTGGTACACACGGCAAAGTATTTGATGTGGTGGCGGCAGGCTTAGGACAAGTGGCGCCGCTGCTGGTGGAATATCACGATATTATTCATCAACTACAAACAGATAGCTCACAAGCTCTGTTGGATAAACTCGAAAAAGCACAGCATAAAATTGAAGCGGCCGATGGCTGGTCACTAGAGCAACGCGTCGAAACGGTTATTTCCAAACTGTCTTTAGACCCTGATGCAGAATTTGATAGTTTATCTGGTGGTAAAAAACGTCGGGTGTTACTGGCACAGGCATTGGTCAAACAGCCAGATATTCTTTTGCTCGATGAGCCGACTAACCATTTGGATATCGAATCGATCACCTGGCTTGAGGGCTTTTTGAAAAGTTATGGTGGCACAGTCTTGTTTATCACCCATGATCGGACATTCCTGCAGGCATTAGCCACACGTATTGTTCAACTGGATCGTGGCAATCTAGTCAGCTTCCCTGGTGACTATGAAAACTACCTGAAAAAGCGTGAAGAGTTGCTGGCGGCAGAGGCTGAACAAAATGCGCAGTTTGATAAAAAACTGGCTCAGGAAGAAGTCTGGATTCGCCAGGGCATCAAGGCTCGTCGCACGCGTAATGAAGGCCGCGTCAGAGCTTTGGAAGCTTTGCGTAAAGAGCGTAGTCAACGACGTGAGCGTCAGGGAACAGCAAATATTCAACTGCAGGAAGCTGACAGAAGCGGCAAGCTGGTATTAGAGGCTGAACATATTGGCCAAAGTTATGATGGCAAAATGTTGTTTGACGATTTTTCTATTGTCATTCAGCGTGGTGATCGTATCGGTATCATTGGTCCGAATGGCTGCGGTAAAAGTACGCTGTTATCCATCTTGTTGAAAAGAATCGAACCTGAACACGGTTCAGTGAAACTCGGTACCAACCTGGAAATTGCTTTCTTTGATCAATTACGCAGCCAACTCGATGAAGAAGAATCGGTGGTTGAAAACGTGGGACAGGGTAGTGATCACGTAGAAATTAACGGTAGCCGTAAACATATTATTGGTTATCTGCAGGACTTTCTGTTTACGCCTGACCGAGCGAGAACACCGGTCAAAGCCTTATCTGGCGGCGAACGAAATCGGCTGTTACTAGCGAAACTGTTTACCCAACCTGCTAACTTACTGGTGATGGACGAACCGACTAATGATCTCGATGCTGAGACATTGGAATTGCTGGAAGATTTGTTGCTGAACTACTCTGGTACCTTACTGTTGGTCAGCCATGATCGTTCTTTTATTAATAATGTGGTCACCAGCAGTATTGTGTTTGATACCGACGGCGAACTACGTGAATATGTCGGTGGTTATGATGACTGGTTAAGACAACGCACGGAAACACAAAACAACAAACCAAAAGTTGAAACTAAACCTGCAGTTGAAAAGCCAGCGAGTAAACCCGCAAAGAAATCCACACTGACTTATCAGGAAAAACTGGATCTTGAAGCGTTGCCAGCCATTATTGAAAAGCTGGAAATGGAGCAGGAAGCCTTAACAGCAAAGATGTCGGAGCCAGATTTCTATCAGCAAGAGGCAGACAAAGTCAGCCAGGTTCAACAAGCACTGTCTGAATTAGAAGCAAAAATGTCAGAAGCTTTCGAACGCTGGGAGCTGTTGGAGGAAAAGGCCAACAGCTAAGCAGGTTTAAGTCACAGAAAGGTTTTGCTCTAATAACGTCATGACGTGTTTTGCTGCTATCGGCCGGCTGAAATAATATCCCTGATAAACATCGCAGTGGTGTTGTTTCAGGAACTGTAATTGTTCCTGATTTTCAACGCCTTCTGCGATGACTTCCAGGCCAAGACTTTTGGCTAATGTAATAATCGCTTTGCAAATCGCGGCATCTTCAATATTGATACTGCACTCTCTAATGAAGGCCTGATCAATTTTCAGCACATCCACAGGAAATTTTTTCAGGTAACTGAGTGAGGAATAGCCGGTGCCAAAATCGTCGATCGATAAGCGGATATCCGTTTTTTTCAACGCTGACAAAGCCGCAATACTTTCTTCTGTGTTGCCGGTTAATACACCTTCAGTAATCTCAAATTCCATCATGTCGCCGCGGATGCCATACTGCGTCATCAGTTTTTCAACATAAGCGCTTAATGTATTGGAGTGCAGGTGATGACCTGAGATATTGATGGCGATGGGTAATAGGGTCGCACCGGCATCACGCCATGCTGACAACTGCTTGATGACATTTTCAATGACCCATTCCCCCACATCTATGATCATATTGGATTCATCAATAACCGGAATAAAGTCACCAGGCATGATTAAGCCATGATCCGGGTGTTTCCAGCGTAATAAGGCTTCAAAACCGACTACTTCACTGGTTTCACAAGACACTTTTGGTTGATATTCCAAAAATAACTGATTTTTCTTGATAGCATCAGGTAATGCATGTTCAAGTTGAAAATGTTGCAGCGATTTTTCGCTCATTTCTTCAAGGAAAACGCGATAGGTGTTGCGTCCTGCCTGCTTGGCTTTGTACATAGCAATGTCAGCGTGCTGTAACAGCTGTTCAGCTTGAACCTGACCGTTTACGGATATAGCAATACCAATGCTGGTAGGCACGACCAGATTTTGTTGAGCCAAGGTCACTGGAGCCCGCATCACACTCAAAATATCCATGGCTTTGCTTTCGGCATTCTCGAGCGTGATATCACCAGACAGGACAATGACAAACTCATCACCACCCCAGCGTCCAACCAGATCAAGTTCTCGTGTTACTTTACCGAGACGATGAGCGACTTCGCATAACAGTTCATCACCGGCTTTATGACCTAGATTGTCATTAATCTTTTTGAACTGATCTAAATCCAGAAACATCAACACGACCGAACCGGGGGTTTGTTGATGATATTGCAGTAGCTGTTTTAAATGGCTCATAAAATAAGTACGGTTATAGAGCCCGGTGAGCGGATCGTTATAAGCCAGTTGTTTAAGGCGATTCTGTAGCTTTATTTGCTGGGTAATATCACGGATATGCAAGGTATATTCGACACGCGGCTGTGTTGTGTCTGTAGTTTGTGTGATGACTACTTCAGCAGGAAACTCTTCGCCATCACTTCGTGTTAACTCAGCAATATTGTGTCGTTTCAGCACCAATCCATCACCACTGACAAAGCCTTGTGATAAATTATTCATCGCTGCAGTACGAGACTGTTCAGTAATAAATAAAGCAAAAAAGTTTTGTCCCATCACTGAGCGCTTCGACATACCAAAACACTGCTCAGCAGCTGGATTAAACTCAATAATTTCTCCGCGTTCGTTGACAGTCACAATACAATCCATGGCTGCCTGCAAAATGGCACCTTTTCGAAACTCACTCTCTTTATAAGCAGAGAATGCTTGATCGCGTTGTTTTATCTCTTGATTAACCTTATCTATAACGCGATTGTATTGTTGAGCAATTTGACCCACTTCAGTGAAAGGCTCAACAGGGACAGTAGATGAAAAATCAGACTTTTGTTGCTGGTGATGCATGGCAGCAAGAAGGTCAAAAACTTCGGTACTGACACGGTGCTCCGCCACATTGAGCCCGATTAATTCTGCATTCGCATCAACACGCAGTGGATAAAAGTGATTGATTATTTTGAACACTACATAGGCAATGACAAAACTGTAAAGACCGATGCTGGCAATCCCTAAAAGTTGCACTTCTAACTGATCTAATCGACTCAACCCTGTACCAATTTTGGCAGGATCGCCCAGTAATGCGAGTGCAACCGTACCCCAGATACCTGCAAATAAATGCACAGGAATAACACTGATAGCATCATCGATCTTTTTCCACTCGAGCAGCTTGTCACCATAAAAGACGATAATCCCACCAATGATGCCAATTAAAAACGCCTGGTCACTGCTCACTGCATGACAGTTTGCTGTAATAGAGACTAAACCGCCTAATACGCCGTTAATAATCATTAATACATCAACATAGCCGTCGGAGATGTATTTCAGAAGGGTGGTTGAGATACCACCCCAAAGTGCGGCAACTAAAGTATTGAGTAATATACTGGGCACATTATCTGACCAGGCCAGTGTGCTGCCACCATTAAAGCCAAACCACCCAAACCAGATAAGCATCGCACCTAACACGGCCATGGGCAGATTGCTGCCAGGGATACGCCGGTTATCGACATCATAGCGTCCAATACGTGGCCCAATGATCAAAATAGCCGCTAAGGCTACCCAGCCACCGACAGAGTGCACAACTGTTGAGCCAGCAAAATCAACAAATCCCAGCATTTCAAGCCAGCCTGTGGGAGTGCCTGTGAAAATACCTGCCCAGGCCCAATGACCGATAATAGGGTAGATACATAAGGTGATAGTCACTGTAATAATCACATAACCAATATAACTGGTGCGTTCGGCTACGGCACCAGAAACCAGGGTGGCGGCAGTGCCGCAGAACATCATCTGAAAAATAAAGAAAGTGGTGGCATTAGCTGTGGGGGTATCCCCAAACATAAAATGGCTTAAACCAAAAAAGCCAGAAACACTATCCCCAAACATAATGCCAAAGCCAATTAACCAAAAGATGGCGCTGGATATAGTAAAGTCAGTGATATTTTTTGCGGCGACGTTAATGCTGTTTTTACTGCGGACCAAGCCACTTTCCAAACAGAGAAATCCGGCCTGCATAGTAAACACAAGGCAAGCTGAGCAAAGTAACCATAATGTATCCACGACTGGGGGTACCCTTTCTAGATCTGATTTATTCTGTTTTTACGATATTTCAGAAAATAAATCTATACGTTATATAACGAAATGGAAGACTTTCCCGATAGACCAACCATTATTCTGAAGAGAAACAAATAAAAAAGCCATTTACCCGAAAGGGGTAAATGGCTTGAGTTTTAAGTAGTGTTTTGTGATGACTTATTCGTCTAATAATGCATCACGGTCGTCACTGTGGCGTTTTGGCATAATCCACATTTCATACATCGATACACACCACATAAAGGCAAATGACATCGCCATGGCGCCACCGGCTATGATGACCATCCATGCAAAGTTTGGATTAAGTTTTGTCAGCCACCATGAGCTAATGTCAACAATTAGGAAGACATAAGGTGTCACTATTGCGGTGACTTTCAGTGCTTTAGGTACGCCTGAAGCCAAGCTGAAGATTAAACCTACAAACATAAAGATAAAGGCAATACCAAATAAGTGAATATGTGAGACACGAGCGAGTGACTGGAATGAGGCGCCGGTGTCTACAACCGCACGTTCTTTGATATTTTTAAAATCAGTGTAGTCAGGGATAGGCATACCTGAGTCAGCGTTGTGACATGGGATACAATTGGCTTCAAAGATTTGTTTAATACCAGTGCCTTCATAAGCGGCTTCAGTGGCGCCCTGATGCACCCATGTGACTATGGCAGCACGATCTTCATCACTCGCCATCGGTTTCATTGAGCCACTTAGTTTGTTTTCCAATAAAGAGTTATTTCGGTTGCCATAATAGCTGATAACAATATCATCAACAGATAGACCGTATTTACCATCCGCCAAGCCATGCGTGAGTTGAATCTGAACGATAGCCATCAGATAGCCAACAGCGACCACCATCAGGTATCCACTAAACAAAGCTTTTAATGAAGTGCCTTGACTGGCGAGGTTCAGCTTGTGCGATTGAGCCATGAATTTTTCCTTTATTTTCTATGTAAGCGCTATGTTATTACATTCAATCGTTCAATAGTAGCTATTGAGAAAGATTCATTATTGAAATACAGTTTTAAGCAATTCTGTTGTGCGAGCCGTTGGGTTTTCCCGGATCTTTTTCTCTTCAGCTGCCAACATGGTAAACAAGCCATCAAGAGCCTGTTCAGTCACATAATCAGGTAAATCCATATTAATCTCTTTTCCTACCACAGGTACGTCTGCAACTTTATCGGTGAGCTGATTGTAGTACTTAGTCGAGCCCACTTGGTCCAGACTTTCCTCTATGGTTGGTTTGAATAATGTTCGTAGTTCTTCCCCTGTGTGCTGTTTGAAATATTGTGTTGCAGCGTTGTCACCACCATTCAATATTTTTTTCGCGTCATTAATGCTCATGGCTTTTATAGCATTGACTAGAATAGTCGTTGCTTGTGGTGCCGCTTTTTCAGCCGCTCTATTCATACTGGTCTCAAATTCATTTGCCAGACCTTCCATTCCAAACTGGCGCATTACCATACCCACTTTTTCAATTTGAGGAGGGAGTGGGATACGGATATCGGCATTTTTTAGATAACCGTTCGGTTGGCTGACACTCGCAACGGCACGCTCACTGCCTACCTTCAATGCTTCTTTAAGACCAGAAATAATAGTAGATATATCCAGATTGTTAGACTGTTTGGATGATGTAGCGTCTGAGATAGAGGAATTGAGTAATGTTTTACTATTTTCTTGCATATCTTTAACTAAACCGCCCCAGTCTGCCATGGCATGAGAAGTAGTGAAGCTGAAAGCAATGCCTAAAATGATGCTGGTTGGTGTTAATTTCATGTGAGTCCTTTGCTGCAATAGTCGTTCTATCAATTATTTCTATGGCTTTATTTAAAGCATTTTGAAATGAAAAAGGCCGTGCAGTGATGGCTGAACGGCCTTTCTATTTTTGGTTTACTTCTTACTCAACCGGGGATGACGTTTTCTGCTTGCGGACCTTTTTGCCCCTGAGTTACCTCCATGGTAACTGTTTGACCCTCTTTCAATGTTCTAAAGCCTTCTGACTTAATCGCTGAGTGATGGACAAATACGTCTGGACCATCAACTTGCTCTATAAAACCGAATCCTTTTGCATCATTGAACCACTTAACTTTACCTGTAACTTGCTCTGCCATATCAACCTCAATTTAATAACACTATCGGCACAACTCCTTGTTGACCGATTGACACTTCTAAGAAGCTTAATGGCATTGTAACCATATAAAATAAAAAAAAGACACTTTATTTATGATAAAAAGCAATATTTTTTTTGTTACATATCCTGGGTTAAGTCTGAATGCAAAGATGATTTATGTTTTATTAAATTGTTTTATATATATTTATTGGCAATGTAATAGCTTTTGGTGATAAATAAAAAAAGGGCCGTTAAATCTAACAGCCCTCATTTTTTTGATTGGTTTGCGGATTTTATCCTTTTGGAACAAAGTCTGCTGGAGGTGCCGAACCCTCACCAAAAAAGAATTTTTCCATTTCAGTTTTCAGAAATGCTTGCGACTTAGGATCGGCAAGTGACAGCCTATATTCGTTAATCAGCATGGTTTGTTGGCTTAACCACATTTGCCATGCTTCTTTTGAAACAGATTCATAAAGCGTTTTTCCCATTTCACCAGGGTAAGGGGGGAAGTCTAAACCTTCGGCTTCTTTGTTAAGTTTTACACAGTGTATTGTGCGTGCCATATTTGCCTCTATTGTAAAGTGTGTAAAAAAGAACGCACTGGTGCCGGAAGACCCAGTTGCATAATGTCGTTTATTTTATACCAGTTGCCGATGCTGTTGTCGGTCACAGCATTAATACGTGATTTTATTAAGAGTGGTCGAATCATTAATCTGAAATGGCTAAACACATGCGTCATTTCAGGTAACTCTTCAATGCCATCGATAGAAAAATGCAAAGTCTGCTCACAATAAGCCATCAGATCCTGCTTATCCGGACGCTCTGGAAAACTCCATAAACCGCCCCAGATACCCGTTGAAGGTCTTTGCTCCATAAACAACTCATCGTTATTCTGACAGACAAGCCAATAACATGTTCTGGTAGGGATGGCTTTTTTAGGTTTTTTTTCTGGATAAGCTGTGGGGTTACCATTGTTATAGGCTAAACAGTGGGATTGTAATGGGCAACGTGGGCAGTCCGGTTTACTTCGTGTGCAAAGTGTTGCCCCTAAATCCATTTGTGCCTGAATATAATTAGCAATACGTTTATCGGGCAGTAGTGATTCCGCTTTTTCCCATAAACTATCTTCTACTTTTTTATTGCCAGGCCAGCCATCTATCGCAAAAAAACGTGTCAGGACGCGTTTCACGTTCCCATCTAGAATAGGATATTTCTGGTGATAGGCGAGTGTCAGAATCGCACCCGCGGTAGAGCGTCCAATACCTGGTAGATTGATCAGTTCTTCTAACGTTTCTGGAAAAGCGCCGGTGTAGTCTGCGCTGACTATTTGAGCTGTTTTGTGCAAATTACGAGCACGGGCGTAGTAACCTAAACCTGACCAATACGCTAAAACATCATCTTGTTTTGCTTCGGCTAATGAGTAGACGCTGGGAAAGCGCTGAATAAATCGTGTGTAGTAATCAATGACAGTGGAAACTTGCGTTTGCTGCAACATGATTTCAGACAACCAGACGTGGTAGGGCGTTGGATTTTGTTGCCAGGGCAGATTCTTACGACCGTAGTGATCGAACCAGTCGAGTAATGCATCAGCGAAATGGAAAGGTTTTGTCATGTTTTTCAAATTAAAAGCCCGCCTGATGGTGTATCAAGGCGGGCAGATACGAAAAGAGTATTTAGCGTTTAGAAGAAGTTTTTCAATTTATCTTTGACGGCATCTTCTAATTTTTTATCAGAGGACTTTTCTTCTTCAGACTCAGCATCAGTTGCATTCTCCGCCTCTGTTGATTGAGTTTCAGACTTGGCTTTTGAACCTCCTAATTTGCCACCAAGAAGACCGCCTAAATCATCTCCCAGTTTTTCTTTAAGCTTTTCTTCTGCTTTAGATTTGAGTTCTTCTTTTGCTTTATCTTTGACAAGATTAGCGAGGTCCACGGTGGGTTTAGGTTCTGAGAATGTGCCAGTGATTTTGATGGGAATGGTCACACCTTTAAGTTCTTCAAGCTCTTTACCGCCTTGACCTTTACTTGTTCCGACGACAGCGACTTTTAAGCCATAGTCTAGTGTTTCATTTGCCAGGTTTGCTTTGCCGGCGCCATCGATACGCAGCAAAGGGGATTTAACGGCGAGATCCTGATTGTTGATAACACCATTGTTTGCCGTAAACGTGCCAGACATACTGGAAAAGTCAGTTTGAACGGGCGCGTCAGATGCAGGCAGTGACTCACCTTTTAAAGCCGCTTTGGCTTTACGAATAATTTCGGCAATATTGATACCTTGCAATGCACCGTCTGTAAAAGCAAAGCCACCATTACCTGTCAGGGTCTGCTTGATTTGTGAAACAGTGGCTCCAGAGCCTGTTAACTTGGCATTTGCATTGGCGGTTCCACTGATTTTGGCATCCCCGGTCATGTCTTTGAGTAAGGGGCCAGCCTGAACATTTTTTACTTGTTCATTCAGTGACAGTTTTAATGCGTCACTGCGTGCATCAAGAATGATATTACCGTTGTATTGTCCTTGATATAAGTTTGCTTTAAGTGGGGTCAGCTTAACCACGCCATCGTTGGCATCAATGGAGATATGAATATTTTCACTGTTCAGGCCTGTGGCTTTTAATTTGCCAATATCAATGCTGCCTTTCGCATTGATTTGGCGTAATGCATCCAGTGGTAGAGCTTCTTCAGCTGTCGCTGCTTTGTTTGCGTTGTCAGTTGTGGTTGGAGTTTTATCTGTCTCTTTTTCTTCTTTTGCAGGCGGCATATAGCGATCTGCATCAATTTGATCCAGTTTCAGATTGAAATTGAACGCAGGTTTGCTGAAATTGCTTACAGCAAATTGTCCTGTCAGATTACTTTGATCCAAAGTCAGAGCCAGCTGTTTTAGATTAATTTGATTGATAGAACCACTCAGTTCTGAACGAAGTTCGACTTTCTCCAGTGTGGATTCATCGCTCATTTCAGGCAATTCGATTTTCATATCAGATGCCAGTTTTCTTAAGCTGAAAGGTTGGATATGAATGCTGCCTGCAAAGGTCGGTTTCTCTTTGAGGATATCTCTCGCCTGAATATCCCCTTCAAGGAGTAAATCCTGCAGTTTTAATACAAGAGCAGACACGGTGAGGGTTTCTTGTTTTAAATCAGCTTTGATGCCACTGGTCAGGTGAAATTCAGCTTGTTCATCAGGTAAGCTTGGATCCTGAATGGTGGCAGTGATATCTAAATTATCGATATTGGATTGCTGGGTAGCCAGATTGGAAGTGACTTGTCCCGTTAATTTGGCATCCACTTTTTGCTGGTTATTTGATGCTTTGGCTGCTAGCGCGAGGTCGCTTACTTCCACCCATTGTTTTGCTAGATCCGCTTTAAGATCACCTTTCAGAGATAAATCAGCCTGATTGAAAGCCAGCTCTTTACCTTCTGCAATGGCTGAGAATGAGAAGCCCTCTAAGGCATATTGCTGTTTCTCCATGTCCACAGCAGCATTGGTTGTCAGTGTGACATGCGCTTTGGCTTCTGGTTTTGTGCTGATGACATCAAAGTCCATATCAACAGCCGTAGGAACGCCTGGTTCGAGAGGGTCCGTTGTCAGATTAAGATTACGTAACTGATAACTTTCTCCTTTAGACGCATCTGACCAGAGAATATTAGCATTGCTGAGTTTGATGCCAGCAACGGTGATGGTTTGTAATGCGGGACTGGATTGTTCATCAGAATCAGCTGTAGATTCCGTCTCGGTAGCTGTTGCTTCTTCTGTGGCATCAGGCTTAACCAGATCATCCCAGTTGGTTTTTCCGCTTTTATCTGTTTCAAGATTAAGTACAAGACCATCGAGGATGATGGTATCCATTTCTAACTGCTTTTTTAGTAGCGGAATAAGCTTGATACGAATTTCTGCGGCCTGAACTTTAGCAAATGTATCTGCTTTAAAACCCTCTGCATTGCTTAGTGACAGCGGACCTAGATCGAGGGCAATCCAGGGAAACACCGATAAACCAATATCACCCTGTAGAGTCAAATTTCGTCCAGTGACTTTTTCTACTTCACGTGAAATTTCATCTTTATAGTCGTTAGGATCGATGAAAAATGGCAGAGCGATAAGGCCTGCTATAACAATAACGATTAAAAAGACGACAATTTTTATAAAGGTACGCATATTGGTATTCCGTTTTTGAGTTTTTATCTCGACAAGTCCATCCATGATATGCGATCGACACGCATTTATGAACCAAGATTGAGGCTGTAATTGAAAATTTCATAATCCAAACTGCTGTCGATAAGCCCATTAGCAATAATTGAATTAGATAGATTTTGCCCTTCGAGCCGTATTTTTCTTTTGGGTGAGAATAAGCCTTTGTCTGTCAAAATGATGTGTGAGCGAGAATCAAATTCTGTCTCCAGTAACAAACCAGGATGTGCTTCCTCATCATTCTCGGGGTGGCATTTTACAGGAACTGGTCGTCCCTCTATTTGTTCAAGCCCAATCTGGACGTCATTATGGATATCAATTTGTAACCATTTGATGACAGCCAGCATAAGAAGGCTGTTTTTTTCGAAAATACCCACAAAATCACCGATATTTAGGTGATAACAGCCTTTATTCGCGCGCTTTGCCATCAACCCTGTCTGGCTCTTATTAATTAATTGCCACTCCAGCGCATTGACGACATTACCTTGAAGGCTTTGATGAACTGACTCTAGACCTAAACTAATATGTATGGGCTTGGATGACTGTACTCTGATACGTTCAAAACGTCGCTCATAAGTTGTGTTGAGTTGAGGAATAATATGTTTGACCAGTCTCAATTCCGACGACATAACCGTCTGTGTACGATGACTTTTTGCATCGCGTAACGTTGATTCAATGGCTCTTAATACGGCTTGTGTGTCCAGACGCCGACTTGTTGGGTCATGTCTTATTGGTATGTCTGTTTTATGAAGTGGTTGTGGACAGATATCCTGCTTAGCATCAATGCAGAAGTGCCCCAGTAGTAAGAAGCGACTATTTACCTTACTTTGCTGTTCAGACATGCTGTCGATCACAACCTTATCGGTGAATTGCGCCATAAGTCTGTACAAGCGCAGCACATCAAACCTCATCTGACTATAAGGATCGGTCAATGCAGTCAGAACAATCTGGCCATATATTTCGAAAAAACTACGACTTTGATAATAAGGTTTAACGGAGACGTCCTGATGTAAAGTTTGTGCTTGTTCTTGATAGATAAGCATTTCGTGCAGCTGTTTCCAGGCGCCAGTTGGGGCTAGCCGGTAGTACTGAAAGTTATGAAGTAACTGCAAGCTAAGCATCTCAGCCGTTCTGTTCAGTGCCAACAACATGATTGGATTAGCAAGTGGCGTTTTCCCACGTTGGTAATGAACCTGAATGATTTGTTGATAGGCTATGGACAGCAAACTGATGAGCTCGTTTATCAGGCTTATCGTACGAAGACTTTCCGTGTTGATATATAAATCACGCTTTACTGCGGCGATATCTCGGGTGAACAATAGTTCGTTGACCTGAGCCCGATACATTTCTAATAGCTGCAATAAGAGGCCTGGTTTGATTTTCTGATGAAGAAGCGCTTTCAGGTTGCTTAATAAAGAAGGGACTCGTTGATAAAAATCATGGGGTAGTTGGTTGATCCATATCAGTAGTAATGCTGGATCTTTTATTGCTGAAGCCGTACTTGTTTCATGCGTAATGACTTGCAAGTTCAATGCAGGAAGGTGGGGCGCGGGTCTTTTTTGAATACGTATAAAGTCTGTAATTTTGCTGAGCCAGCTTTTTTTATCGGTTTGAATTGGTTGTAAATTAGTCTCATCTGCTAACTGCAAATAGTGCTTTGACAATTGTTCTGCTGCCAGGTTTAGTGTTTCAGCAAACTGGGTTTTATGTAGCGGTTTTTTGAAAATGATATCAATGGCATCGTTATGCTCAGACTGGTGAGTCAACAGTGCGGCCAGGGTGGAGGAATGACTTTTCCACGCTTTGAGCCCTGCAGCTGAGTCAAAACTATAAATTTCTAAATCAGCATCATCTTTTTCTGTAATACTCCACTGACAAGTGAGTAAGGGCGATGCGATACGTAACATCGATTTTAAGGCACGACTTTCACTTTCGCTCAGACCAGATAATTTTATATATCTGAGCGACAAGTTTATTCTTCCTGTTCCAGTTCAGACTGTAAATGTCTGATACGTACAGTTTTAATGGCGTTATCTGATGTCTGAATGACCTCAATAACGTATTCTCCCATTCGAACGCTGACGCCAGGATCAGGGATACTTTCCAGATACTCAAGCACGAGACCGTTGATGGTTTTAGGGCCATCTGTTGGTAAGTCCCAGGTATTATTTCGATTTATTTCGCGAATGTTGGCCGTACCGTTGATAAGATAACTGCCATCATTTTGTGGATGAATATCTTTGTCTTCGTCAATGGTATCAGCAGTGAACTCACCTACGATTTCCCGGAAAATATCTTCCAGTGTTATCAGGCCTAATAGATCGCCATATTCATCCACAACCAGCCCTGTTCTACGGCGATTTCTTTGGAAGTTGATGAGTTGTGTATTTAAAGGCGTGCCTTCTGGAACAAAGTAAGCGCCTTTAATGATACTGCGGAGACTGTCCAGAGTGAGATTATTCTGGGAGATGAGATGTAAGGCTTTGCGTAGGTGAAGAATACCCACAATATTATCCATACTGTCTTCATAAACAGGTAAACGGGTATGACCACAATGAGAGAGTTGTTGCACAATCTCAGGAAAGGGGGCATTGATATCCAAACCTTCGATTTCATTTCTTGGCACCATGACGTCATTCACTGTCACTTTTTCCAGATCAAGGATACTCATCAGCATGTCTTTGTGACGTGTCGGAATCATGCTACCCGCTTCCATTAGTGCGACCCGCAGTTCTTCAGTATTAATCGCAGAAGTAGCCGCTTGTTCAGGTGAGACACCAAACAGTCTGACCATATTATTGGTAATACCATTTGTGAACCAGACAAGTGGGTATAACAAGAATAGTAGAGGTTTCAATACAAAGCTGGCTGGAAAAGCGACTTTTTCAGGGTGTAAGGCTGCCAGTGTTTTTGGTGTGACCTCCGCGAAAAGCAACACAATAAGGGTGAGTGCAAACGTGGCGGCAACGATACCGTTTTCACCAAGCAGTTTTATGCCAATGACTGTGGCGATAGCTGAAGCGAGGATATTGACGAAATTATTGCCAAGTAGAATGAGGCCGATCAGTCTGTCGGGGCGATTTAATAGCTGACTGGCAATCACCGCGCCACGGTGACCTTCTTGTTCTAAATGTCTCAGACGATAACGGTTGAGTGACATTAACGCCGTTTCTGAGCTTGAGAAAAATGCCGACAGAAACAATAAAAAAAACAGGATAAGGAATAGAACCAATATAGAGGTTTCTTCTAGCATAAACCGTTAGCTCATTAAGTATTCAAGAACGAATTTACTGCCCATATAAGCAAGTAACAAAAAAATAAATCCAGCAAGTGTCCATTTCACTGCTGTTTGTCCGCGCCAGCCATATCGCCATCTTCCCCAAAGCAGACTGGCAAATACACACCAGGCAATGATAGATAGGACGGTCTTGTGCACAAGATGTTGAGCAAAGAGATCATCAACAAACATCAGGCCGGTAATCAAGCCCAGCGTCAATAGTACAAAGCCACTGCTCAAGAGTTGAAAGAGGGCCCGTTCCATCGTTTGTAGGGGCGGTAGTTTCCGGATTAACCCATTCAGGTGACGTTGATGAAGTTGTTTTTCCTGGACCGCTAGGATGATGGCTTGTATGGCAGCGAGCATAAAAAAACTATAAGCGGCAAGCGATAATAGTATATGCCATTCCAATGCGGGTTGAGAGATAGATGGAGGCTCAGGAGAGGGGAGCTCCACCTTTAGCATCAAGCTCAAGGCCACCAGAGGATAGACAATAATGCCTGGATGCGCGTTAGGTAAACGAAAACCGATAATCAACGCGATAAATGCCATCAGCCAAGTGGTCAGTGAAAACGTTGTAAACAGACCCAGTTCCCAACCTCCAGCATTTTTCATAGTAAAAAAGATATCTGTGCCATGAAAAAGTAATGCCATGATGATCAAAATCCCAACGGGGATACTGGCATTGACTGACGTTGGATCCTTTTGTACAAAACGTCTGATAAGAATAACGCTACTGCTTAAATAAAGTAGAAATGCTAATGCATTCGCTATTGCCATAATTATGTGTGATCCTTGAACCTAATTTTTTTACCCTATTACTTCAATAATATAACGATGTAACAATGACCGAAACAATATATCAGTTATAATGGTGTATTGAATTAACTAATCCTAAAATTCTTATTAGGACATCATCAGCTAACAAGGTGATCTATGTTTGATAGCTTAAGCGATAGACTCGGCAGTACACTCAAAAAAATTCGTGGTCAGGGACGTATCACTGAAGAAAATGTCAAAGAAACACTTCGTGAAGTACGTATGGCATTACTTGAGGCTGATGTCGCTCTACCCGTGGTGCGCGAGTTCATTGAAAATGTCAAAGAACGCGCGATGGGGCAAGATGTTCTCCGTAGTTTAACGCCAGGTCAGGCTTTAGTAAAAATCGTTAATGATGAACTCGTCGCTGTCATGGGCGATGGCTCTTCATCACTGAATCTTAATACCCAGCCACCCGCTGTAATCTTAATGGCTGGCCTACAAGGTGCAGGTAAAACAACCAGTGTGGCGAAGTTAGCCAGATGGCTAAAAGAACGTGAGCGTAAATCTGTCATGGTCGCTAGTGCGGACGTTTATCGACCTGCCGCGATTGATCAATTAGAAACACTTGCAAAAGAAGTTGATGCTCGATTTTTCCCCAGCCAGTCTTCACAAAATCCGGTTGATATCGCTCGTGATGCCATAGAGCAAGCAAAGCGAGATTATGTCGATGTGGTCATCATTGATACGGCTGGTCGATTGCATATCGATGATGACATGATGGATGAGATTAAGCAGATTCATACTGCTATTAATCCGATTGAAACGTTATTTACCGTCGATAGTATGACCGGCCAAGATGCCGCGAATACCGCAAAAGCATTTAATGAAGCCTTACCCCTGACAGGGGTCATTCTCACTAAGACAGATGGTGATGCTCGTGGTGGTGCTGCCTTATCAATAAGACATATTACTGGTAAACCCATTAAGTTTATGGGGGTGGGTGAAAAAACAGCGGCACTTGAACCTTTCCATCCTGATCGTGTTGTCTCACGAATCCTCGGAATGGGCGATGTGCTGTCATTGGTCGAAGAAGCTCAGCGTAAAATGGATGTTGGCTCGGCAGAAAAGCTGGCTAATAAACTGAAAAAAGGTAAAGGCTTTGACCTGGAAGATTTTCAGGAACAATTGCGCCAAATGGGCAAGATGGGCGGAATAGGTTCTTTAATGGAAAAAATGCCTGGCATGGGGAATATTCCGGCTGCGGCTAAACAGCAGGTGAATGATAAAGAGTTAGCCAAGCTCGAAGCTATTATCAATTCCATGACGAAGAAAGAACGACAAAAGCCTGAAATTATTAAAGGCTCGCGCAAAAAAAGAATTGCCGCGGGGAGTGGCACACAAATTCAAGATGTGAATCGTCTTCTAAAACAGTTTAGCCAGATGCAAAAAATGATGAAGAAGATGGGTTCTAAAGGCGGGATGGCCAAAATGATGAGAGGTTTAGGTGGTAAATTTCCGATGGGTGGAGGCCTTCCTTTCTAATAAGTGTTAAAAGGACTTTTCAAATATCGGAGAGTTGCGTAGAATACGACGGTTTTCCGATCCAGTTTTCAACGGGCTAAATTATGGTAACAATTAGATTGACACGCAGTGGCGCAAAAAAACGCCCTTTTTACGGTATCGTCGTAACAGACTCACGCAGCAAGCGTGATGGTCGTTACATCGAACGCGTTGGTTTCTTCAACCCGGTTGCTCGTGGTCAAGAAGAAAAGCTTCGCGTTGACTTAGACCGTGTTGCTCATTGGATCAGCCAAGGCGCGCAAACATCAGAACGCGTTGCTAAGCTGATTGAAGAAGCACAAAAAGCAGCATAAATCGCAAGGGCGCTAGGATATGTCAACATCCGAGGAGTTTATCCCGGTAGGTAAAATATCCGGTGCCTTTGGCGTCAAAGGTTGGGTCAAAGTGTATTCTTTTACTGAACCTAGGGCGAATATCCTGCAATATTCACCACTGTTTTTATCAAGACGTGGTGAATGGCTTGAGATAAAAGTATCTGGAGGCCGTTTGCAAGGAAAAGGGGTTGTGATGGGAATTGAGAACGTCACAGACCGCGATCAGGTTCAGCCACTACTTGGTGCTGAGTTGGCGATTAAAAAATCTCAACTGGAACCTGTTGATGAAGATGAGTTTTATTGGAATGACTTAGAAGGTCTGACCGTAATCAATCTTCAGCAAGAAATATTAGGAAAAGTTGACCATCTGCTTGAAACCGGTGCAAATGACGTGTTGGTTGTTAAAGCTGAAGGCAATAAAACTGAGATATTGATTCCCTTTGTTGTGGATGAGATTGTAAAACTGGTCGATTTGGATGAAGAACTAATCCAAGTTGATTGGAGTAAAGACTATTGATGGGAGACGGATAATGCACTTAGGTGTGATATCCCTTTTTCCTGAAATGTTTGATGCGGTTACTCATTACGGTGTAACAGGCAGAGCGGTAACAAATGGTTTATTGAAAGTAGACTACTGGAATCCGCGAGATTTTGCTTATGACCGACATCGAACTGTAGACGACAGGCCATATGGCGGTGGTCCTGGTATGGTAATGAAAGTTGCGCCTCTGCAAGAGGCAATATCATCAGCAAAAGAAAAGCTGGGTGAAGATGCAACGGTTATCTATCTCTCACCGCAGGGCAGAAAACTGGACCAGGAAAGTCTGCAACAACTGGTTGGTAAAGAGAAGTTGATTCTGCTGGCCGGGCGTTATGAAGGCGTTGATGAACGCTTGATAGAAAAAGAAATTGATGAGGAGTGGTCGATAGGTGACTACGTCCTTAGTGGTGGAGAATTGGCAGCCATGGTGATGATCGATGGCATGGCCAGGTTGATACCCGGTGTATTAGGTGATGAGCAGTCTGCAGAGCAAGATTCTTTTGTAGCTGGCTTGCTGGACTACCCACATTACACCAGACCAGAAGTTTTAGATGACCAGTCAGTACCCGAGGTATTGCTGGGAGGCGACCATGAAGCAATTCGTAAATGGCGTCTCAAACAGTCCTTGGGACGAACATGGTTGCGACGACCTGATTTATTAGACAAAGACACGTTGACTAATGAACAGGCTGCGTTATTAAAAGAGTTTATTGCCGAGAGCGGGCAGGATTAGTTGGGAGTTAACAATGAGTAACATTATCGAACAGCTTAACGCTGAACAAGTGAGACAGGATATCCCTGAATTTTCAGCGGGTGATACTGTTGTTGTTAAAGTTAAAATCAAAGAAGGCGACCGTGAACGTGAACAGGCGTTCGAAGGTGTCGTTATTGCTAAACGCAACCGTGGTCTGCACTCAGCATTCACTGTTCGTAAAATTTCTAGTGGTGTCGGTGTTGAGCGTGTTTTCCAAACACACAGCCCTTCAATCGCCAGTGTTGAAGTAAAACGTCGCGGTGATGTCCGTCGTTCTAAACTTTACTACTTACGTGATTTGACTGGTAAAGCAGCACGTATTAAAGAAAAGCTATAATCCGAATTGTCATAACAGACGATTGGAAAGAAAGGGTAGTGTGTACACACTGCCCTTTTTTATTGCTTAGTTGTTACTATTAAATATCGGATATTTAACAGTAGTTATATGAGCGAGCCACAACCTTCTTATTATCTTGAACCTTTCCTAGACAGCTTATGGTTAGAATCTGGGCTAAGTCAACATACAGTGGACGCTTACCGTAGAGATTTATTAGCCTTCTCTGCCTGGTTGAATCAGTTTGATATTGATTTAGTCTCAGCCACGCAATTAGATATCCAACGCTATCAAAGCCAGCGCTTACGCGAAGGAAGAAAAGTCCGAAGTGAAGCCAGACTTTTATCTTCTCTGAGACGATTCTACCGCTATTTATTGCGTGAAGATATTCGTGATTCCGATCCGACGGCCCAGCTAGACTCACCAAGACTAGGTCGATCTTTACCTGACAGTCTGACGGAAACAGAAGTCGAAGCGTTATTAGCTCAACCAGATATTACTGATGCTCTTGGCTTACGAGATAGAACAATGCTAGAACTGCTTTACGCAGCAGGACTTCGGGTTTCTGAACTGGTGTCATTGCAGTTAGAGCAAGTTAATCTTCGGCAAGGTCTGATTCGTTGTATTGGCAAAGGAAACAAGGAACGTTTGGTGCCCATTGGTGAAATTGCATTGGATTGGTTACAGGACTATCTCTACGAAAGTCGGCCTGCGATATTGAATGGGCAAATCACGGATGACTTATTCCCTACTCGCCGAGGCAAGGCAATGACTCGGCAGGCCTTTTGGTACATCATTAAACGTTATGCCAGCCAAGCAAGTATTGATAAGCATTTGTCACCCCATACATTAAGACATGCCTTTGCAACACATTTACTCAATCATGGCGCAGATTTACGGGTCGTGCAGTTATTACTCGGTCATTCTGATTTATCCACAACACAAATTTATACTCACGTAGCCAAAGAGCGATTAAAACAATTACACGGCCAGCACCACCCGCGTGGCTAAGAGTTGATAAGCCTGACGCTATCAAACATTAATGCTAAACTGGCTCGATTTTATAGCGCAATCAGGTGAACAGATGCCTTCTTTTGATATCGTTTCTGAAGTCGATAAACATGAACTTGCCAATGCAGTGGACCAAACAAACCGAGAGTTAAAGAACAGGTTTGATTTCCGTGGAACTGATGCCAAAGTAGAGCAGTCTGACAAAGTGCTCACAATGCATGCAGATAGTGATTTCCAGTTAGATCAACTTCTCGATATTTTACGACTCAAGCTCGTCAAGCGAGGCGTTGATGTCAGCTGTTTAGAAGTCAAAGATTCTGTAGGTAACGGTAAAATGCGTAAACAGGATGTCTTAGTAAGAGAAGGTATCGACAAAGACTTATCCCGAACGATTGTTAAACTCATCAAAGAAAGTAAAGTGAAAGTGCAAGCAGCGGTTCAAGGCGAGAGCGTCAGAGTAACGGGAAAAAAGCGTGATGAACTGCAATCTATTATTGCCATGCTAAAAGGTCACGATAAAATCGATATGCCATTACAGTTTAATAACTTTAGAGATTAATAACTCCATGTTGAAATATGCCATATTAGTACTGTCTTTGTTCGGTGTCAGTGTCGTCCACGCCGATAATGATGAGCTCCGTAAAAAGATAGAAAAGTCATTACCCGATGTAAAAGTTACTAGCCTAAAAGCGGTAGACGATACTGGATTTTATGAAGCCGTTATTAATGGTCAAATTCTCTATTTTTCTAAAGATGGCCGTTATGTGATTCAGGGTGACATGGTGTCATTGGATTCAAGAATCAATCTTACTGAACAACGTCGGGTGAGTTTACGTAAAGATGCTTTAGCCAAGCTTGATGAAAAAGATATGATTATCTTCGGTCCCCAAAAAGCGAAATACACCATTACTGTGTTTACTGATATTGATTGCGGCTATTGCCGTAAGATGCACGCTGAAATGGAGAAATACAACGATTTGGGCATTCGAGTCCGATATCTGTCTTTCCCGCGAGGTGGGATAGGGTCTAAATCTTATGATGATGCTGTCAATGTATGGTGTGCGGCCGATAGACAGAAAGCTATGACCAAGGCAAAACAGGGTCAGGAAATTCCTACAAAGACATGCGCTAATCCGGTAAAAGCTGAGTTCGAATTAGGTCAGCAACTGGGTGTACAAGGCACTCCCTCTATTTTTCTCGAGTCTGGCCAGAATTTGCCTGGCTATTTGCCACCTGAAAAGTTGATTCAGGTACTGGACGAAAATTCATCGCAATCGTAAAGTTTGCTGCTGATTATCTAGTCGGTGATCATGTAATGTGAGTTGCTGATCATCGACCAAAAGATAACTGACTTTATTTTCCCAATCACCTAATACAACGCGATAGGCATCTTGATTGTCTCTCAATCTAACTTGATGAATGGCGGGACGATGGGTATGACCATGAATCAGTAGTCTGACATTACTCTCAAACATCACTTTCTCAACTTCGGCCTGATTCACATCCATGATTTGGCTGGATTTATATTGTTTCTTTTGCTGACTTTGTTGTTTTATTTTGTCGGATATTTTTTGGCGAAAACGGGCGGGGAGCTTTAAAAAGCACCATTGCAGAAAACGATTGTTCACCACTTTTCGATAACGTTGATAGCTGACATCATCAATACATAAACTATCACCATGTAATAACAGGGTTGGTGTCTCTGCCAAATCGAGCTCGAAGCCGTCTTTAATCAATGTGGCATTCACAGCGTCTGCGAATGCTTTACCGAGCATAAAATCACGGTTACCCACCATCAGATAAAGGTTTATTCCGGCTTTGGTCAATGAACGCAGAGTGTCGGTGAAATCAGAAAACTCAGCAGGGACTAAGTCATCTCCTAACCAAGTATTAAAAATATCACCCAGAATATAAATCTCAGAAACAGCATCAGCCTGTTGTTGAAGAAACTGACAGGCTAGCGTGGTTAATTCAGGCTTGGCAGGATTTAAGTGAAGGTCAGAGATAAATAGTTTGGTCATAAGAAAGAAACCTGCTTGTGTAACAACAAGCAGGTTTTATCTGATTAATTGATGACGCTGGCTTTAATGATAATGATGTCTTCAGCAGGCACATCCTGATGTGGTCCACGCATAGTTGTATCGACTTCTCTTATCGAGTCGACGACATCCATACCTTCAATGACTTCACCAAATACGGCATAGCCCCAACCGCTGGGTACTTTACCCTGAAAATCAAGAAAGCCATTGTCGACAGTGTTAATAAAAAATTGAGCAGTGGCTGAATGAGGATCATTGGTTCTCGCCATAGAAACAGCGCCTCGCTTGTTACTCAAACCATTGTCAGCTTCATTCTCAATGGCTGATTTGGTGGGTTTTTGTTGGAATTCTTGAGTAAAACCACCGCCTTGAATCATAAAATTTTTGATAACACGGTGAAAAATCGTACCGTCATAGAAACCCTCGTTAACATAGTTAAGAAAGTTGGCAACAGTGACAGGCGCTTTATCTTCATTGAGTTCGATAACGATGTCACCATGACTGGTTTCAAGTTTGACTTGTGGCATTTTGGATATCCCATCTGCTTGTATTGAAAAAGAAAAAGTGGCAAATAGCCATAGCAATATTTGCGTAAAATGTCTGATCATAACGGAAAGGGCCCGGATCAATTTCAAACACAACATGATAGAGCAATATGGGGGCTGATGGGAATAAACAGGTCGCTATCTTGTAATAACTGAACTATGTCTATCACAAACAGGGGATTCAATGTGAATCGACAATGGGGCTATATGAAAGAACAATCGTTCAGGATTTAGCGGTTTTCTATATCAGGATGAAAAACAGCGCTGTTACCCAGCCTAACGGAGAGCGTATAATGCGCGTTTTCATAAAAAATTTGTCATTCAATATGTCCGAGTCTGCTGTTAATCATAATTTTATTCGTCCTATCATTCAGGAAGATATTGATACGGGAAGGGTGACTGGCAAAATCGTCACACGTTTTCCACCTGAGCCAAACGGTTACCTCCATATTGGTCACGCGAAATCTATCTGTCTGAATTTCGGTTTAGCTGAAGAGTTCGGCGGTGACTGTCACTTACGCTTTGATGATACCAATCCAGCTAAGGAAGAACAGGAGTACATTGAAGCTATCAAGGATGATGTGCAATGGCTGGGCTTTCAATGGGCAGGGGATGTACATTATGCATCTAATTATTTCGAACAGTTTTACGCTTGGGCTATTCACCTCATCAAACAGGGTAAAGCGTATGTCTGCGATCTGACCGCTGAACAAGCCAGCGAATATCGCGGCTGGGCAACCAAGCCAGGTAAAGAGTCACCTTTCCGTAACCGTAGTGTTGAAGAAAACCTGACTTTGTTTGAGAAAATGAAGCAGGGTGAGTTTGACGAAGGTTTTTGTGTGCTGCGGGCGAAGATTGATATGGCTTCTCCGAATATGAATATGCGTGATCCGATTCTTTATCGCATACGTAAAAAAGCACATCACCAAACCGGTGACAAATGGTGTATTTATCCTAGCTATGACTTTGCTCATGGTCAGGGCGATGCGATTGAAGGGGTGACGCACAGTATCTGTACACTGGAGTTTCAGGACCATCGTCCTTTATATGAATGGTTTATTGAAAACCTGCCAGTACCTTCCAAGCCAAAGCAATATGAGTTTGGACGGTTGAATCTGAACTACACAGTGACCAGTAAGCGTAATTTGAAACAACTAGTTGATGATCAAATTGTCGCTGGTTGGAATGATCCGAGAATGCCAACCATCTCAGGTATGAGAAGACGTGGCTATACCGCAGCAGCTCTTCGCGCTTTTTGTAATGGACTTGCCGTAGCCAAAACAGACGGTGTGGTGGATATTGCACAGTTGGAATTTGAAATTCGTAATGACTTGAATGAAAACGCAGCACGGGCCATGTGCGTGCTCAACCCATTAAAAGTCTCGATCACTAATGCCGCTGACAACACTGAATGGCTTGAAGTCGCGAATCATCCGCAGCAAGAGTCTATGGGTCACCGCTCAATACCATTTACCCAAACGATTTATATCGATGCGTCCGATTTTACTGAAGACACCAGTCTGAGCCGAAAAAAATTCAAACGCTTAGTGATAGGGGACTATGTGCGTTTGCGTGGTGCCTATGTAATCAAAGCGGATGACGTTATTAAAAATGATAGCGGTGACGTGATAGAAGTGATTGCCTCATTAGTGCATGATACCGTGGGGCAGAATCCACCACCTGAAATGAAGCCTCGAGGCGTCATTCATTGGGTGTCAGCAACAGAAGGCAAAGAAGTCGAACTACGTTTGTATGATAGATTGTTTTTGGCCGAAGCACCTGGCAAAGAAACGGGTAATTATCTGGATGATGTGAACCCTGAGTCATTGAAAGTGATTAAAGCACTTGCAGAGCCTGCTATAGTGGATTGTAAACCAGAAACGGTTTTTCAGTTTGAGCGAGAAGGCTATTTTGTTAGCGACCGTTATGATCACACCGCTGACTCTCCGGTATTTAATCTCACTATCAGTTTAAAAGAAGATACGTCGAAGAATAACTAATATGCTAAAAATCTATAACACCCTTACCAGACAGAAAGATGTTTTCACTCCCATACATGAAGGCAAAGTCAACATGTATGTCTGCGGTATGACGGTCTACGATTTATGTCACGTTGGTCATGCAAGGGTAATGGTTGTTTTTGATGTTGTGACCCGATACTTACGTGCACTAGGTTATAACGTGACCTACGTGAGAAATATTACGGATATTGACGACAAAATCATTAAACGTGCAGCAGAGAATGGCGAATCTATTCAATCTTTGACTGAGCGTTATATTGAAGAAATGCATAAGGATGCAGATGCTTTGGGTGTTCTCAGACCTGATCTTGAGCCTAAGGCAACTGAATCAATGGCAGAAATTCTGGCGATGATTGAGACCTTGATGGACAAAGGGCTGGCCTACAAAGCCGATAATGGCGATGTGTATTATGACGTCAGCGAATTCGACAGTTATGGCAAATTATCTGGTCGTAATATTGAAGACTTACGCGCTGGTGAACGAATTGCAGTCAATGAAGCGAAAACAGATCCTCTTGATTTTGTTTTGTGGAAAGCGGCCAAAGCTGATGAACCTGCTTGGGAATCACCTTGGGGACCAGGACGACCTGGCTGGCATATTGAATGCTCAGCGATGTCAGCACACTGCTTGGGTGAGCGCTTTGATATTCATGGTGGTGGACAGGATTTACAATTCCCTCATCATGAAAATGAAATAGCACAATCCGAAGGCGCTCACGATTGTCAGTCAGTCAATTACTGGATGCATAATGGCTTTGTTCGTATAGACGATGAAAAAATGTCTAAGTCTCTGGGCAATTTCTTCACGGTGCGTGAAGTGTTAGCGCTGTATCCGGCCGAGGCGATTCGTTATTTTATTCTCTCGAGTCATTATCGTAGTCCTTTGAATTATGCTGAAGATCAACTGGATCAAGCCAAATCTGCATTAACCCGCTTTTACACGACTTTGCGTGATGTGGATACGGCAGAAAGTGTTCGTTGGCAGGATGATGAGGAATACGGTCAACGATTCAAATCGGCTATGGATGATGATTTCAATACCGCATTAGCGCTGTCAGTGATGGCTGATGTCAGACAAGCGATAAACAAGGCGAGAGAGCAAGGTCAATCAGATAATGTGGCTTATCTTGCTGGCCTGTTATCATCATTTGGTGAGGTACTTGGTTTGTTTCAGCAAGATGCAGACAAATTCCTGACCGGAGATGGCGACTCTGATCAACAAGCTGATTATATCGATAGCTTAGTGGTTGAACGTAATCAGGCCAGAGCGGATAAAAACTGGGCTCGTGCTGACGAGATTCGCGATGAGTTGACGGAAATGGGTATCGTGCTTGAAGATGCGGCTGGTAAAACCAGCTGGCGTCGTGTGTAGTGAATATAAGCGCCTGCTTTCTAGCAGGCGCTTACAGAGCTAGTCTTTGTGCAAAGTTTCTGCAGCAAATAAGGTATTTTCCAGAAGTGTCGCCACGGTCATAGGACCGACACCACCTGGTACGGGGGTTATCCAACTGGCTTTTTCTTTGGCTTTTTCAAACTCTACGTCACCAGTGAGTTTGCCATTTTCCAAGCGATTAATACCGACATCAATGACGATGGCACCTTGTTTTATCCATTCACCAGGAATAAAACCCGCTTTACCTACGGCGACCACTAATAAGTCAGCACGACGAACCTGCTCTTCGAGATTATTTGTCCAGCGATGACAAACGGTGGTAGTGCAGCCAGCCAATAATAATTCCAGTGCCATAGGCCTACCAACTATATTAGAGGCACCTACTACCACAGCTTCGAGACCTTTGAGATCGACTCCGGTAGTGCGTAGTAGGGTAATCACTCCCTTTGGTGTACATGGTCTGAGTTGTGGATTACGTTGAGCGAGACGGCCGATATTATATGGATGGAAGCCATCGACGTCTTTATGTGGGGCGATTCGTTCAATCACTGTTTCCGCAGAAATGTGCTGAGGCAAAGGTAATTGCACCAGAATGCCATCAATATCGTCATCTTGATTTAATTTATCAATCAGAGAGAGTAACTCTTCTTCGGTCGCTGTTTCTGGAAGATCATAGGCTTCAGATTTGAATCCAATTTCTTCACAGCTTTTTCGTTTGCTACCTACATAGACCTGCGATGCCGGATTAGCGCCTATCAATATGACCGCAAGACCTGGACGACGTTTTCCTTCTGCTAATCGTTCTGCCGTCGCTAATTTCAATTGTTGTTTCAGGTCAGCTGCAACTGCCTTGCCATCGATAATCTTTGCGCTCATTCATCATTCCCGCTTATGCAAAAGCGGCTATGATCGCATGATGTGAGCTGAACAGCAAAAAATATCAAAACAGTGATTGACTCTTAAATTCTAACCACGTATTATTTCGCCTTCTTCGGGGATGACTTCTCGAATTAAGTCGGGGCATAGCGCAGTCTGGTAGCGCATCTGGTTTGGGACCAGAGGGTCGGGAGTTCGAATCTCTCTGCCCCGACCACTTCTTAACTTATGTCCTCGCTTAGCAAAAATCATATGCGCCCGTAGCTCATCTGGATAGAGCATCGGCCTTCTAAGCCGAGGGTAGCAGGTTCGAGTCCTGCCGGGCGTACCATATCTCAAGTCATTTCCAGCGATTTTATAATCTCATCACTTTCGCCATCGCCGATAGCCTAAGCTCTCATTCTTATTCAATTAATCATTGCTATTTACACATCTCTCTATCGTTTATGGTTTTAAACATTTCTCACTTAGATGTTTGAGTGAATCTCTTTACTTCTATTCCTTTGAGGACTCTGCTCTAGCCCTCATTCTCTCTACTGCATAATGAAAATCTGCAAAGCAAATAATATCATCTGCTGATATTTTGTACTGAATAGTCCTTATTAACACGATATTCCTTAGCCAAGATCTGGTTGTCTAAAAAAGTAAGTTATGAAATTAGCAGTATCTTTGCTTGTAACTCTAAAGGATAATCATTATTATTACCGCCTTCGATTTGTCGCGTGCGTCATTAAAGTGTACAAGTTTGCTAGTGGGAACACTGAAATTTAATTTAAATAGATTGATATGTCAGTGTTATGAAGGTAATGAGCCAGGCTGATTAATGGAGAAAAGTCAGTCATAGTGGTGCAGCTGAGCTCAATTCTGCTTATGTACCTTGTCAATGCAGTAAAAGTAGGCATTAATTTTCTGGCGTTACTGATTAGGTTGATAAAGTCCTAAGTATGAGTTTGAGCATCTCATCAATAGCGTTTTCTAGTTGGTCAGAAGCCACTTTTGATCTAAAACTAAGGCTTTGGTCTTCTGCCTTAAGCTTAAGTAACCTGTGCGCTAAGTTATAGTCCGACTCAATCTGCAATTACTAGACTTGATTCCCTGTCAGGGAAAGCGATGAATCATTTTCAATATTATATTGAATACTAATTGTTCGTATTTTAATTTATAGGGTGAAGGAATCTTAATGGCAAAAAAAGATACTAAAATTGGGCCTCGCAGCTACACTTCTCGAGCGAGTAGTCAAAAGTGGGTGATGACGACATTGGCTCTGGCATTATCATCGGCGATGACAACACCAGCCTTTGCTGAAGAGGTCGATCTCGATACTGTTGTTATCGAGGGAGACAAGTCTAGTGCAGAAAGTAATCCTTACGCAGAGCCTGATGCACCGTATAAAGCCAACCGTTTATCAGACAGCAAACGTACACGTGATATTGCTGAAACGCCACAAACCATGACTGTTTTGACGAAAGAGTCGATTATTGACTCAGGTAAGACAGAGTTAAAAGATATTCTGAGCGCACAGCCTGGCATTACATTGGGTACAGGTGAAGGCGGTAACTCTTTCGGTGATCGCTATATTATTCGTGGTTATGAAGCGCGTAATGATGTGTTCACCGACGGTTTGCGTGACCCAGGCCTCATCACCCGTGAAACTTTTGCGCTTGAGCAAGTTGAAATTACAAAAGGTCCTAGTTCGACATTTGCAGGGCGTGGGTCTACCGGTGGTGCCGTAAATAGTGTGACTAAAAAGGCGAGTCTGGATGATGACTTTACAACGCTATCGGGTGGCCTAGGTACAGATGAATATCAGCGCTATACCTTAGATACGAATAAAGTACTGAGTGATGATTTCGCAATTCGCTTTAATGCTTTATACAGTGAGGCAGATGTGCCTGATCGTGACCCAGCAGAAAAACGACGCCAAGGTGCTTTGTTGTCTGCAGTTTATCAGCCGACCGATGAACTTAGCCTGACAGCAGATTATTATCACTTTCGTGCCGATGATCGAACGGATCCGGGTGTTGCTCTGGATCGAGATACCAACAAAATACTTAAGTATGATTATGTTGGCCAGGACGGACTAGACTTCCAACATTCCAAGGCAGATATTTTTACATTTGGTTTTGATGTTGAGTTAACAGAGGGCCTGCGATTAGAAAATAAATCGCGTGTTGGTAAAACTGAAAACGAGTATATCGTGACTGCCTATAGTGCTCGCTCAGCAGGTACGCGATCATTCACCGGTTGGCAGGAAAATGATTACCTTGGCAACCAGACAAACTTAATTATCGATCAGAATCTTTGGGGCAAACGCCATACCATCGTTACAGGTATTGAATTTGCTAAAGAAGAAATGGATGCCGGGAATTATGATGTTAACCCATCCAGCGTAGCGGTTGACCCATATAACCCTAACAATAATGCTTGGTCGGGTATGGCTAGTAAAAGTGATGCCACTACTGAGTTAGAGTTGAAAACAGTATCTGCGTACTTAATGGACACCATTACACTCAATGATGATTGGGAAGTATTTGCGGGTGTGCGTT
The DNA here is from genome assembly GCA_002706095.1 of Methylophaga sp. Taxonomy (GTDB): domain Bacteria; phylum Pseudomonadota; class Gammaproteobacteria; order Nitrosococcales; family Methylophagaceae; genus Methylophaga; species Methylophaga marina. The sequence continues at coordinate 119,304 of PAJP01000023.1, forward strand.
ATGACTACTTTGACTATGATCTTTGGACAGCGGCTGGTCGCTCTCCGGAAATGGATCGTAGCTACAGTGATGGTTTCTGGAATGGACATGTTGGCGTCGTATTCTCACCATGGGAAAACGGTAACATTTACCTTAGCTGGAGTACTTCTTCCAATATCAATGGTGGTGAAGCTGATGCTGGCGGTAGCTGTGGTTATGGTGGTTTGTGTTCAGACTCTGATGGCAACTATAAGAGTGCCGATCCTGAGCAGTCTACTAATTGGGAGCTAGGCACTAAGTGGAATCTGTTTGATAATAATCTGCTATTAACGGCCGCTATTTTCCAAACCACGAAGGAAGATGTTATTGAAGGTGGTGTGGACTCCTACAATAGTGGTGGCACATTAAATACTGGTGAAAACCGTGTCCGAGGTATTGAGCTAGGGTTGTCCGGTAATATTACTGAAAGATTGAGTGGTCAGATGGGCTTTGCAATGATGCATTCTGATACATTGGATTCATACTTTGACGGTACGAAAGAGGTTACTGGCCGAGGTGGTTCAATCTCCTACCCTGATAATATCGGTAAACCAAAAGCTAACTTCGCGAAACGTAGCTTTAATGGTCAATTAAAATATCAGGCCACGCAAAAATTCGCCTTTGGTGGTGTGGTTACCTATTCCAGTGGCATGTTTGGCGGACAGCCAGATGCGGCAGCTAACACGGATATAAGTATTCCCGGATATATTGTTTATGATGCCTTTGCTTCTTATGAAATCAACGACAACATGACAGTCCGTGCCAATATTCTTAACTTGTTTGATAAGGATTACTACACCGCGTTATATCGAGGTGGCAGCATCGTCTATAAAGGTGATGCAAGAAGCGCCAATGTCAATCTGACCTATAAGTTCTGATCAGGTTATTATAACGGGCCATCGGGCCCGTTTTTTTGGAGCTAATGACATGCTAATGGTTATACCTGAGGTGTTCTCAAAAACTGATCTCAGCAAACTCAATGAACACTTAGCAAAAGGAGAATGGCTTGATGGTAAGATAACTGCTGGAGCGCAAGCCAGCGCTGTTAAACAGAATCAGCAGTTGGATGAAAGCTCAACACTCGCACATCACCTCGGCGATATTGTGTTGGATGCACTAGCTCAACAACCTCTATTTATGTCGGCTGCCTTGCCACTTAAAATCTTTCCTCCGATGTTTAATCGATACCAAGGTAAACAAACCTATGGTAACCATGTCGATAATGCCATCCGTTTTGTACCAGGCACACCAACGCGTGTGCGTAGCGATCTTTCTGCTACTTTATTTCTGAGTGAACCTGACGATTATAAAGGGGGGGAACTGGTTATTCAGGAGCAATTTGGTGAGCAGAACATAAAACTTAATGCAGGGGATCTTATTCTGTATCCTTCAAGTAGTCTGCATCAAGTTAAGCCTGTCATTGATGGCGAACGCCTTGCTTGCGTTATGTGGATGCAAAGTATGGTTCGTGACAATGAACAACGTCAGATCTTGTTTGATCTGGATCAGAGTATCCAATCATTAACGACACAACATGAGCACCAACATCAGGATATTATGCGTTTAACTAACATCTATCAAAACCTGTTAAGACAATGGGCTGAGACGTAAGTATGGAAAAATCGTTAAAGACGCCCCTAAACTCGATACCACAGGACTTAGTTTGTGCTGCTGACTATGCTCGCTATGCGAAACAACATTTAAGTCATGCTGTGTATGAATACGTTGTCGGTGGCGGAGCTGATGAAATCACTTTGAGACGTAATCGCCAGAAATTAGATGAGTATTTCATTCTACCTTCCGTGTTGAAGGATTGTACAAAAGGAGGAACGCATACCACCGTGCTTGGACAGGCTTTTCGTCACCCTTTGATGTTAGCCCCTGTCGCTTTTCAGCAGCTTGCTCATCCACAAGCTGAGTTAGCGACAGCAGAAGCTGCCAATCACTTAGAGACAGGCATGATGGTCAGTACACTAGCGACATGTTCTCTCGAAGATATTGCTGCAAGTACATCCCAAACGAAATGGTTTCAGCTCTATTTTCAGCAAGATAAAGAGTTTACGCTGAGTTTGGTCAGACGTGCAGAGCAGGCTGGCTATAGTGCCTTAGTTGTCACTGTTGATGCTCCTCTGCATGGTATCCGTAATCGTGCTCAGCGAGCCGGTTTTGTTTTACCTGAAGGCGTGGAGGCTGTGAATCTTAGAGATCGGCCTCCTTTGCCACGACAAAGCTTTGATCCCAGTCAGAGTGTTGTTTTTCAGGGCATGATGAGTGAAGCACCAGCTTGGGAGGATATTCGTTGGCTGCAAAAACAGACGACGCTTCCCATTATCTTGAAAGGCATTCTGTCCCCCATTGATGCCGTGCAAGCCCGAGAGTTGGGACTAGCTGGAGTAGTGGTGTCAAACCATGGTGGTCGCACGCTGGATTGCGTGCCATCATCCATTGAGATGTTGCCTGTCATAAGAGAAGCGGTGGGTACTGATTTTGTGGTTCTTTATGATGGTGCTGTAGAACGTGGTACGGATACTTTTAAAGCGCTGGCTTTGGGAGCTGATTTAGTTTGTCTCGGGCGGCCGCAATTTTACGCTTTGGCAGTAGCGGGGGCACTAGGCGTTGCCCATTTATTGAGGATTCTACGCGAAGAGCTAGAAGTGACGATGAGCTTGGCTGGTACCCCAACAATCGATAGTATTACTTCTCACTCACTTCAATATTAAACTGGCCTAAGCAAGTTCATACTGTAATAAGTAGTGACTAATAAACTATCGTTCTTAATGTAGATAGCTTTTACGTAGCTTTGCGTTAATTGAAATGATGTGTCGACATTCGTAAAAAAACATAGCTTCTGCGTTGCTTCCAGTTCTCACTAATGCTACTTTTAGCTGGCAAATATTCAATTCACTCAAATAGAAGAGCTATCTGTGTCAAGGAAAACACTTTTTGTTACCGGGGGGGCTGGATTTATTGGTTCAGCGTTGATTCGTCGTCTTATCGAAGTTAGTAATTACCACATTATCAATATTGATAAACTGACCTACGCAGGTAATCTGGAGTCACTTCTGCCTATTGCTGACAATCCGCGTTATCATTTTGAACAAGCCGATATCTGTGATGCGGAAAAAATGAATGCTTTGTTCAAGGAGTATGAGCCTACAGCCATCATGCATCTAGCGGCAGAATCACATGTTGATCGCTCGATAGACGGACCCGCTGATTTTGTGCAAACTAATTTAGTGGGTACCTACGTTTTATTAGAAGCGGCCAGACAGTACTGGAAAACGCTTGATAAAGACGCTGCGGCACAATTTCGCTTTCATCATATCTCCACCGATGAGGTATATGGTACTTTAGGGGAAACAGGCTTGTTCGAAGAGACAACGCCTTATCAACCAAATTCACCCTATTCAGCGACCAAAGCAGGAAGTGATCACCTAGTTCGTGCCTGGCATCACACCTATGGTCTACCCGTTGTCATGACTAATTGCTCTAATAATTACGGTCCCTATCAGTTTCCTGAAAAATTGATTCCACTGATTATCAATAATGCATTGGTGGGCAAACCCTTACCAGTCTATGGCAAAGGCGATAATATCCGTGATTGGTTGTATGTGGATGATCACGCTGATGCCTTACAGCTTGTTCTGGAACAAGGAAAGCTGGGCGAAAGCTATAATATTGGCGGCTTTAACGAACATACCAATCTTGATGTTGTGCATCGTGTTTGTGACATTCTGGATGAGTTATTACCCGAATCTGAACATTGTCCTCATCGAGATTTGATTACTTTTGTCACGGATCGCCCTGGTCATGATCAACGTTATGCGATTGACGCTACTAAAATCAATCGTGAATTAGGCTGGACGCCAAAAGAAACGTTTACTACTGGCCTACGTAAAACAGTGGAATGGTATATCGACAACCGTGAGTGGAATGAGCGTGTCATGGATGGTAGTTATCAACAAGAGCGCTTAGGGTTGGGAGAACAGGCATCATGAGTCAACGAAAAGGGATTATTCTTGCCGGTGGCAGTGGTACACGACTTCATCCCGTCACACAGTCTATTAGTAAACAGTTACTGCCTGTGTATGATAAACCGATGATTTATTATCCATTATCGACACTGATGCTGGCCGGCATGAGGGAAATCTGCATTATTTCAACCCCCCAAGATACACCACGACTCCAGCAACTATTAGGGGATGGAAGTCAATGGGGACTCGAGCTTAGCTATGTTGTTCAGGAAAAACCAGAGGGAATTGCTCAAGCATTTACCTTAACAAAATCGTTTATTGGTGACAGTAGCACGGCTTTAGTGCTGGGCGATAACGTTTATTATGGCCATGATTTAGCGGATTTAATGTCGGAAGCGGATGACAGACAAGAAGGGGCAACGGTGTTTGCCTATCCGGTGTTTGATCCAGAACGTTATGGTGTGGTCGAGTTTGATGATGCAGGAAAGGCATTAAGTATCGAAGAAAAACCGACAAAACCCAAATCCCGCTATGCTATCACTGGGCTGTATTTTTACGATAACCAGGTTGTCGATATTGCAGAAAGTCTAAAACCCTCAGCGCGTGGGGAGTATGAGATAACGGATGTGAACCAACACTATTTAGATAAGGGCGAGTTGCACGTGGAAGTCATGGGCCGAGGCATGGCTTGGCTGGACACAGGTACACATGATTCGTTACTTGAAGCATCACAATTTATTCAAACCATAGAAAAACGTCAGGGGTTGAAAGTGATGTGTCCTGAAGAAATTGCTTATCGACAAGGTTACATTGATGCTGATCAGCTTCTAGCATTAGCTAAACCATTAGTAAAAAGTGGCTATGGCGATTATCTGATGAACTTAATTCACGAAAAGATTTATTAAATGCAAGTTATTGAAACGACACTGCCGGATGTGAAAATTCTTAAACCCAGAGTCTTTGGTGATGAACGTGGGTTTTTTATGGAAAGCTTCAATAAAAAACAATTTGAAGCACTCACTGGCGTGGACACCGAATTTGTCCAAGACAATCACTCAAGATCTTCACAAAATGTTTTACGTGGTCTGCATTATCAAATCCAACATGCGCAAGGTAAATTAGTACGAGTGATTTCAGGCGAAGTGTATGATGTGGCTGTGGATATGAGAAAATCATCATCGACATTTGGTCAATGGGTAGGGGTTCATCTCAAAGCAGAAAATCATGATATGTTGTGGGTGCCGCCAGGCTTTGCCCATGGCTTTTTTGTATTAAGTGAATCTGCCGATTTTTTATATAAAACCACAGATTATTATGCGCCGGAACATGAACGCTGTTTGTTATGGAATGATCCCGCCTTGGATATCGATTGGCCTTTGTTAGATAAATCGCCATCTCTATCTGCGAAAGATCAGCAGGGAGCACATTTTAACGAAGCGGAATTCTACGATTAATGCGTATTTTAGTAACGGGAAAGTATGGTCAGGTAGGGCATGAGTTAATAAGAAGCCTGTCTTGTCTTGGTGATATTATTGCTACTGACAGTAAAACACTCGATCTAAGCAAGACAGAAGAGTTAGCTGAAAAAGTAGAAAAGTTGGCACCCGATTTAATTGTCAATGCGGCAGCCTATACAGCTGTTGATAAAGCTGAGACTGAACAAGAACTGGCATATAAGGTCAATGCTCTTGCCCCACAGATATTAGCTGAAGTCGCCAAAAATCGTGATATCCCGCTTATTCATTACTCAACCGATTATGTATTTAATGGCAGTGGTGATAAAGCCTGGACCGAAGATGCGGAAACTCAGCCACTCAATGTGTATGGCAGAACAAAGTTGGCAGGTGAATTGGCTATTAGTAATGCCTCAGATAAATATCTGATCTTCAGAACCAGTTGGGTCTATGGTGCAAGAGGGGCTAACTTCCTCAATACGATGAAAAGGTTAGCGATTGATAAAGTGCAGTTATCTATTGTTCACGACCAGGTCGGTACACCAACATGGGCTCGTCACATCGCTGATGTAACGGCGCAAGTCATCTCGCAAAGTCACCAACAAACAGACTTCTGGCAGAGCCATAGCGGTGTATACCATCTATCTGGTGCCGGTCGTGCCAGTTGGTTTGATTTTGCCCAGCAAATATTTAATTTAATGGCTGCACAAGGACACTCAGTGCCGAAGCTTCATCCTATCACTACGCGTGATTATCCAACGCCGGCAAATCGTCCAGCTAATTCTTTACTCGATAATACAAAGTTAAAACAACATTTTGACCTTGCTTTGCCAGACTGGCAAACCACACTGGAGTGGGTAATGAGCGGAGAAGAGTGATAATCTTCTGTCTTCTTGAAGTGTATTAGCCAAAACTTGCTGAGTGTATTACGTTGACATACCCATCAATTGTAAAAAAAATGGGCCTATGGTTTTTGAACAGACCTCGGCCAATAAAAAGAACGATCAGTGTCATACTGGATTTTTTAGCCATCCCATTCTCATTATGGTTAGCTTTTTCTTTACGCTTAGGTGAGTTTTATATTCCGCCGAACCAGCAGTTGTGGATCTTTGTTCTTGCCCCCGTTATTGCCATCCCTATTTTTATAAAGTCAGGTTTATATCGGGCGATTATTCGTTACATCGGCATGGATGCCATCTGGACCATTGCCAGGGCTGTATTGCTGTTTACCTTGATTTTTTCTGTCATCGTGTTGACCGCTGATAACTTGGCCGGGTTAGTGCCCAGAACGGTTTATGCCATTCAAGCAATCATCTTGATGTTGTTTGTAGGGGGGAGTCGCATGATGGCGAGATGGTTGATAGTGAAAAGCGATCATCATCTCTGGAAAGAGCTCAATGCCGTTCGTTATATTCCACCTGTCTTAATTTATGGGGCTGGGCGAGCTGGTGCACAAGCCGCGGCATTGATGAAATTAAGTAATCAGATGCGTCCCGTGGCGTTTATTGACGATAACGCAACATTATGGCGACAACAAATTAATGGCATGACGGTTTATGGTGTCGACCAGCTTGCCAAGCTGATTGAACGTTTCAAGGTCAGAGATATTTTGCTGGCGATGCCATCGGCGGGTCGTCGTCGTAGAAGTGAAATTTTGAAATTGTTGGAGCATTATCCTGTTCACGTCAGAACATTACCTGATTTGATGGATATTGCAGAAGGACGTCTGGAAGTTTCTGATATTCAGGAAGTGGATATCGCTGATTTATTAGGTCGTGAACCTGTCGCACCGATTAATAACTTGTTAAGCAAAAATATCACGGATAAAGCGGTGATGGTGACCGGTGCTGGTGGTTCTATTGGTTCAGAGCTTTGTCGGCAAATTATCCATTTATCGCCATCCTGTCTGGTTCTTTATGAAGCGAGCGAAATTAATCTTTATCAAATTGAGCGTGAACTGGCGTCATTAGCTTTAGATATTCCTGTTTACTCTATGCTGGGAACAGTGCTTAATCAGCAGCGTGTTGAGATGGTATGTCGGCGTTTTGGCGTGAATACTATTTATCATGCAGCGGCCTATAAACATGTGCCAATTGTCGAGAGAAATACCAATGAAGGTATCCGTAATAATGTGTTTGGCACACTGCATTGCGCGCAGGCTGCGATTGATGCCGAGGTGGAAACTTTTGTACTTATCTCAACCGATAAAGCTGTTCGTCCAACCAATACCATGGGGGCAACAAAGCGCTTTGCAGAGTTAGTGCTTCAGGCTTTTGCTGAATCAAAAACGTTGTATAACAAAACGCGCTTTACCATGGTCAGGTTTGGTAATGTCTTGGGGTCATCGGGATCTGTGGTGCCATTATTCAGAGATCAGATTGCCAAAGGTGGACCGGTAACGGTGACTGACCCTGAGATCATCCGCTATTTTATGACAATTCCTGAAGCTGCAGCCTTAGTTATCCAGGCTGGCGCCATGGGCAAAGGTGGTGATGTCTTTGTGCTTGATATGGGCGAACCGGTCAAGATTGTTGATTTAGCCAGACGCATGATCCATTTAAGTGGGTTCACCATACGTGACAACGATAACCCAAATGGTGATATTGAAATTGCCTATACTGGTCTCAGACCCGGTGAAAAGCTTTATGAAGAATTGCTCATCGGTGATAATGTATCGGCGACCGAACATGAGAAAATAATGCGGGCAGAAGAATGTGTGATTGAGTGGCCAGCTTTGGTCACAATCATTCGAGAACTGGAACTCGCTAACAAACATGATGACTGTCAAAAAGCACGAGCTATATTGCTAGACACGATTGATGGGTTTATTCCTCAATGTGAGTTAAGTGATTGGCTGGGGAACGATGTCTAGAAGTGCATTCTTTATATTGCCAGAGTCTCAGTTAAACTATACTGGTGCTGTATTTCAAGAGGATTTAATTTAGTGTGTGGAATAGTCGGCGGAATCGCTGAAAGGAATGTTAGCCCCATCTTGATGGAAGGGTTACGAAGACTGGAATATCGCGGTTATGATTCGTCTGGAATGGCGCTGCTTGATGATGTCAACGCACTGCATCGTGTTCGATCTTTGGGAAAAATACAACAACTTCAGGATAAAGTTGATCAATTAAATGCCCCGTTTACTGGTCGAATCGGTATTGCTCACACACGTTGGGCGACACACGGAATACCTTCTGAAAATAATGCTCATCCACACATTTGTAACAATCAAGTGGCGGTCGTACATAATGGTATTATTGAGAATTACCAATCATTAAAACATAAACAACTTGCACAAGGCTATCGCTTTACTTCTGAAACCGATACTGAAGTGGTTGCCCATGAAATTCATGCTGAACTGCAACAGGATAATGATCTTTTACAGGCGGTTTTGCGTTCTCTGAAAGTCTTTGATGGGGCATACGCTCTAGGCGTAATGGATAAGTCTCATCCTGATATGTTAGTGGCTGCAAGAAAGGGAAGTCCATTAGTTATAGGTATTGGGATTGGTGAACACTTCATTGCTTCGGACGTCTCGGCGTTGCTTCCCGTTACACAGAATTTTATTTTTCTAGAAGACGGTGATGTTGCCAAGTTAACCCGGGACAAAGTCGAAATTTATAGTGCGGCAACAGGTGAACTAGTTGAGCGTCCTGTTAAACAGTCAAGCCTGAATATTACGTCGGTTGAGCTAGGTGAGCATCGCCATTACATGCACAAAGAGATCTTTGAACAGCCCCAAGCCGTGATTGACACGTTAGAAGGCCGTATCACACAGGATCAAGTTCTGGTATCCAGTTTTGGTCCCAAAGCTGAGCAAATCTTTAAAACGGTTGAGCAAATTCACATCATCGCTTGTGGAACAAGTTATCACGCGGGTATGGTCACTAAATATTGGATGGAAGATATTATCGGTCTGCCATGTCAGGTTGAAGTGGCTAGTGAGTTCCGTTATCGCAATCCGGTGATTTTGAATAATACGTTATTTGTGATGATAAGCCAATCAGGTGAAACCGCTGATACATTGGCTGCACTGCATCAGATTAATCATTACAGAAAAGCTCATGAACTTGATGGCATTACTACATTGAGTATCTGTAATGTGGCTGAGAGCAGTCTGACACGTGATGCTGATATGACTTATCTGACGCATGCCGGGCCCGAAATTGGTGTGGCGTCAACCAAATCATTTACTACTCAGCTTGTTGTATTGGCTTTACTACTCACAAGCTTAGGTAAAGTCCAAAAAAGATTAAGTAAAGAGCGTGAATCCATGATCGCAGGTGGTTTGCAGAAACTACCTAATTTGATTCGTATGGCGCTGGAGCATGAAGAGGAAATCCGTGATATCTCCCAGTTATTCGCTGATAAACAACATGCTTTATTTCTAGGGCGTGGAACGATGTTCCCCATAGCTCTGGAAGGGGCTTTAAAGTTAAAAGAAATCAGTTATATTCATGCAGAGGCCTATCCTGCAGGTGAACTGAAGCATGGTCCTTTGGCTTTAATCGATGAAACCATGCCAGTTATTGCTATCGCTCCACTTGATGATTTATTGGAAAAGTTGAAATCCAATTTACAGGAAGTCAAAGCTCGAGGCGGGCAGATGATTGTGTTTGAAGATGAACGCAGCGATATCAGTTCAGAGACCAGTTTCAAAGTCGTGAAAGCCACGACCAATGTGGGTCGAATTACCGCACCTATTACTTACAATATCTTATTGCAGTTATTGTGTTACCACGTTGCCTTAATCAAAGGCACTGATGTGGATCAACCGAGAAATTTAGCGAAATCCGTTACAGTTGAGTAAAAATATGAAAATAGCAATCGCAGGGACAGGGTATGTTGGCCTTTCACTGGCCGTCTTATTAGCTCAAAAGCATCAAGTCGTGGCTTTAGATATTATTGAGGAGAAGGTAAACCTGCTCAATAACAAAAAATCGCCAATCGTTGATGCTGAAATTGAAGATTTTTTACAAAATAAAACACTAGATTTTCGGGCAACACTGGATAAATCCGATGCCTATAACAATGCTGACTATGTCGTTATTGCCACACCAACCGATTACGACCCAGATACCAACTATTTCAATACAAAGTCTGTAGAAGCCGTTATTCAGGATGTAAAAAGCATTAACCCTAGTGCGGTAATGATTATTAAATCTACTGTACCAGTTGGGTATACTGCAGAAATCAAGCAACGTTTTGGTGTTGATAATATTTTCTTCTCACCAGAGTTTTTAAGAGAAGGGAAAGCGCTTTACGATAATCTCTATCCTTCACGTATCGTCGTTGGGGAGAAAAGTGAGAGAGCTGAAACCTTTGCTCGGTTACTTGTTGAAGGCTCGTTAAAACCAGATGTTCCCGTTTTGGTGACTGACAGCACCGAAGCCGAAGCCATTAAATTATTCTCGAATACTTACCTTGCTATGCGGGTGGCGTACTTTAATGAGCTTGATAGTTACGCAGAAGCACACGGTTTGGATTCACGTCAGATTATCGAAGGTGTCGGATTAGATCCACGTATTGGAAGTCACTATAACAATCCTTCTTTTGGCTATGGCGGTTATTGTTTGCCAAAAGACACTAAGCAATTATTGGCCAATTACGAAGATGTGCCTAATAACATCATCAAAGCGATTGTTGATGCCAATACTACAAGAAAAGACTTTATTGCTAACTCAATCATTAACAAAAATCCTAAAGTTGTCGGCATTTACCGATTAGTGATGAAATCCGGTTCTGATAATTTTAGGGCCTCAGCTATTCAAGGTGTGATGAAACGTATTAAAGCCAAGGGTATCGAGGTTATCGTTTATGAGCCAGTACTTGAGGATGCTGAGTTTTTCAGATCAAAAGTCGTGAATGATCTCAATCAGTTTAAATCTCAGGCGGACGTAATTTTAGCTAATCGCGTCACTGAAGATATCATAGATGTGAAAGATAAAATTTATACCCGAGATTTATTTGGTGGTGATGCTTAGAATGAGAAACTCATCACTGAGTTAATATTTCACTGGTCATAAAATATTCAATGGCATGGATGCCAATACGAAATATCTGAGTAGACTGCCATGGATGGCGGGGAAATTTTATTTCTGGCATCTGTGCCACCCAGATAAGCCGATCTAAACGCGTAGCTATTGGGATGTGTCTGCACTTTCTTTTAAAATTCTCTATCACTTCATATCTAAGTTCATCTTCTCCTATTCATGAAACTTATAACGAGTTTCGCAAAAGAATACTAATGTCATGTATCTCTATGGCGGGGTAAGTTTAATTTTAAGTTTAAACAGCTTATAACTATTTATTTTCTATAAAAATATAAAAGTAAATATTGATTGTTCAGAGGTAATATCAATACTAGTTCTGAATGATAAAGTCATTCCGTTTATACTTAGTCGTTATTTTTAATAAGTTTCAGAAGAATAATCAGGATAGTCAATGAGTAAAGTCGCATTAATCACTGGCATTACAGGGCAAGATGGATCTTATTTAGCCGAGTTTTTACTGGAAAAAGGCTACATCGTTCACGGTATTAAACGACGTGCGTCAAGTTTTAACACGCAACGCGTCGATCATATCTATCAAGATCCTCATGTCGATAATAAAAACTTTATATTGCACTACGGCGATTTAACGGACTCATCTAACTTGACTCGTATCCTTCAACAAGTCAAACCAGATGAAGTATATAACTTAGGGGCTCAGTCTCATGTCGCTGTCTCGTTCGAATCGCCTGAGTATACTGCTGATGTCGATGCTATGGGGACGCTTAGACTCTTAGAAGCTATCCGATTGTTAGGTCTTGAAAAGAAAACACGCTTTTATCAAGCTTCTACTTCTGAACTTTATGGTTTAGTGCAAGAAATTCCTCAGAAAGAAACAACGCCTTTCTATCCTAGATCCCCTTATGCTGTTGCTAAACTCTATGCTTACTGGATCACTGTCAACTACCGCGAGTCTTATGGCATCTATGCTTGTAATGGTATTTTGTTTAATCACGAATCTCCCCGCCGTGGTGAAACCTTTGTCACCCGTAAAATTACCCGTGGTTTAGCGAATATTGCTCAGGGGCTCGAAAAGAAACTGTATATGGGCAATATGGATGCATTACGTGACTGGGGGCATGCAAAAGATTATGTGCGTATGCAATGGATGATGTTGCAACAAGAGCAGCCAGAGGATTTTGTGATAGCGACCGGTGTGCAATATTCTGTCCGTCAATTCATACAGTGGGCAGCCAAAGAATTGGGTATCACTCTAAAATTTGAAGGTGAAGGTGTTTCAGAAAAAGGTATTGTTGTCTCTATAGAAGGTGACGATGCCCCTGCTCTTAGTATTGGAGACGTCATTGTTGAGATCGATGAACGTTATTTCCGACCTGCAGAGGTGGAAACTTTACTAGGTGACCCTGCAAAGGCTAAAAAAGAACTGGGTTGGGAACCTGAAATTACCGTGCAAGAAATGTGTGCTGAAATGGTAGCTGAAGACCTCAACATAGCTAAACGACATGCCTTATTAAAGTTGCATGGTCATGAAATTCCCGTGAGTGTTGAATAGTTATGAGCTTGAATATTTTTGTTGCCGGTCACAATGGTATGGTCGGATCGGCGATCATTCGTCAGTTAGAAAAAGACAAAAACAATCGCATTATCACTGCAGAACGTCGTGATTTAGATTTAACCAATCAGCAAGCAGTTAATCATTTTTTTCAATCTCATCAGATTGATCAGGTCTATCTCGCTGCTGCAAAAGTGGGAGGGATTCATGCCAATAATGAATACCCTGCCGAGTTTATCTATCAAAATCTGATGATTGAAGCCAACATTATCCATGCTGCTCATCAGAATGATATTCAAAAGTTACTGTTTTTAGGCTCATCATGCATTTATCCCAAAAATGCGGAACAGCCGATGAAGGAAGAAGCTCTACTGACTGGAATTCTTGAGAGCACTAACGAACCATATGCTATTGCAAAAATTGCCGGTATTAAACTATGTGAAAGCTATAACCGACAATATGGGCGAGACTACCGTAGTGTGATGCCGACCAATCTTTATGGAGAGAATGATAATTTCCATCCAGAAAATTCACATGTTATCCCCGCATTAATCCGTCGTTTTCATGAAGCAAAAGTCAACGGTGACAAGCAAGTTATTGCCTGGGGCAGTGGTAAACCAATGCGTGAATTTTTACATGTTGATGATATGGCTGAAGCATCAGTATTTGTTATGAATTTGGATATCAGTAAGTATCAACGGCACATTCATCCAATGCTTTCACATATAAATGTCGGAACAGGAGTTGACTGTACTATTCGGGAGTTGGTTGAGACGGTTGCGGAAGTCATAGGGTATCAAGGCGAGATTGTCTTTGATGTTACAAAACCTGATGGAACTATGCGAAAACTGATGGATGTCACAACCATTAACTCTCTTGGTTGGAAAGCAGGTATTTCGTTAGTTGGTGGACTTGTTCGTACATACAGCTGGTTTACAGAAAATTTAAATAACTCAAGAACGTAGTGACATCTTCAAGTGATAGATAAGCTGAAAGTGTTTACTAACCACCGAGGACTTAGGCGTTATTTAGAAAACACGACATGGTTAATGGCTGAAAGGCTATTAAGAGTTGTGATAGGTTTGTTTGTTGGGATTTGGGTTGCGAGATATTTAGGTCCTGCACAATTCGGTTTGTACAACTACGCACAAAGTTTTGTTTTTTTGTTCAGTGTTATTTCAACTTTAGGCTTGGATGGAGTTGTTGTACGTGAATTGGTAAATGATGATACTAAGAGGAACATTTTATTAGGAACTGCATTTGGCTTAAAACTAATCGGTGCAATTTTAATTTTCCCTATCTTGGCTGGCGTACTCATTTTTATTGAACATGATTTATATACAAAAATCATAATTTTCATAATAGCGGGCTCACTAATATTCCAAAGTTTTAATGTAATTGATTATTACTATCAATCAAAAGTTCAGTCAAAATATGTAGCAATTGCAAACTCTATAAGCTTAGGGGTATCAAGCTTGACTAAAGTTGTGCTTATTTTAAATAACGCTCCATTGATTTCATTTGTATGGGTAATTGTCTTTGATACCGCGGTTCTTTGTTTGGGTTTATTGGTGAGCTACCGCTATGTCAGTGAGTTAAATCCAAGAGAGTGGTATTTTGATAGAGTAATGGCGAAAAGTCTTATAAAAAGCTCTCTACCATTAGCTTTCTCTGGTTTAGTTGCTTCTATTTATATGAAAATAGATCAGGTAATGATTAAAAACATAATGGGCGACGAGGCTGTTGGAGTCTATGCGGCGGCAGTTCGACTGAGTGAAGCTTTTTATTTTATTCCAATGATTATTGCAAATTCTCTATTTCCTGCAGTTCTCAATGCGAAGAAAGTTAGTCTAGATTTATACTACACACGACTACAGAGGTTATACACATTTATTGTCTGGAGTGCCGTTATAATCTCGGCCTTTATGACTTATACAAGTGACTGGTTGATAACCATTTTGTTTGGAGAAGAGTACATGGCTGCGACGGATGTACTAAAAATACACATTTGGGCGAGTATTTTTGTTTATTTAGGTGTGGTCAGTGGTAGTTGGTATCTTTCTGAAAATTTACAAAGCTTAGCTTTCTTAAGAACATTTTATGGGATGTTAATCAACATTATACTTAATTTCTCACTGGTTCCCGTATATGGAATAGGGGGAGCAGCCTTTGCAACTCTGATCAGTTATGCCGTGGCTGGTTTTTTCTTCGACTTTTTTACAAAAAAAACTCGTGTGACGTTTTACATGAAGTTAAAAGCATTCTTTTTTAAGGTTAATTTATGATAATAAAATTGTTTAAATGGATTTTGCCTGATGCTCTTAAGAAGCAGCTAACCAACTTTCGGATACTTGCTTCTGAATACGGCCAGTTCAAAACAATCAAAAATTGGGATTGTGTGGATTCCACTGATGAAAAAATCCCATGGTACACATATCCGTCAATTGAGTATCTTAGAAATTTAGACTTTTCAGGTAAAGAAATATTAGAGTTTGGTAGCGGTAACTCCTCGTCTTTTTGGGCTTCAAGAGCGAGACAAGTTACATCTATTGAACATGATGAAGAATGGTATCTGAAGACAAAGAAAAAAATTATGGGCAACCAAAAAATAATATACAGAAATAAAGAAACATACACAGACATACCGTCAGGAAGTTATGATGTAGTCATTATTGATGGGATTGAACGTGAAGCATGTGCAAAAAAGATTAGTTCTTTTTTAAATAAAGAAACAAATCAAGGGGTGATGGTAATTTTAGATAACTCCGATTGGTATAAGAATACAGCAAAATATTTGAGGGACGAAATGAACTTTATAGAAATAGATTTTCATGGGTTCGGTCCAATAAATAACTATACATGGACGACTTCTATCTTTTTATCACGAGACTTTAATTTCCAACCAGTAGCCAATGTCCAGCCTGTTTTCTCTATGTCAGCAAGTATACAGCATGCAGATTAAGATTCTGAAGAAGTTCACCCTTGATTGTCTGATTAACTTTTTTTCCAAAATATGGTACGGGTACTATTCAACTCTTTCCTTCTCACAAGAAGGAGAAGATATGATCTTGCGTCGTATTTTTGATGGCAAAAAAAAGGGGGTTTATGTGGATGTAGGTGCACATCACCCTAAAAGGTTTTCAAATACTTATTCTTTATATAGAGAATTCGGGTGGAGTGGTATCAATATTGAGCCGAACCCAGATTTGTTTAATTTATTTAATAGTTTAAGAAGAAGAGATATCAACTTAAATATTGGTATTTCATGTCAATCAAAAAAACTGGATTATTATATGTTTGATGAGCCAGCCTTAAATACATTTGATGTTAATGTTTTGAATGACAGATTATCACAAACACGATACAAACATATTAAAACAATAAGTGTTGAGGTTGAGCCTTTATCAGATATATTTGATAAATACCTTAATGGGCAGCGAATAGATTTTTTATCGATAGATGTCGAAGGTTTTGATTTAGA
The DNA here is from genome assembly GCA_002706095.1 of Methylophaga sp. Classification (GTDB taxonomy): domain Bacteria; phylum Pseudomonadota; class Gammaproteobacteria; order Nitrosococcales; family Methylophagaceae; genus Methylophaga; species Methylophaga marina. Next base: position 135,794 of record PAJP01000023.1, read on the forward strand.
TGTGCTTAAGTCGAATGATTGGGAAAAATATCGCCCAAGCTGGGTATTAACTGAGCAACTCAATTTAAGCAATATCGAAAGCTTAGATTTTGAGATACATGAATATATGAAGTCTATCAATTATGTTTTGTTTGCAAAAACATTTAATACTTTGTTTTACAAAGAGGCTAGGAAGTGACCTTAGCACCGATAGTTCTATTTGTGTATAACCGTCCGTGGCATACTCAGCAAACAATTGAAGCACTTCAAAAAAATAGTCTTGCTACAGATAGTGAGCTTTTTATATATAGTGATGCTCCAAAAAATGATGGCGCAATACCTCTAGTCAAGGCTGTAAGAGAATATATAAAATCAATCAAAGGATTTAAAAACGTATCGATCATAGAGCGTCGAACTAACTATGGCTTGGCGAGTTCAATAATTGATGGTGTTACGAGAATTACTAATGAGTTTGGAAAGGTAATCGTTCTAGAGGATGATCTTGTAACCAGTCCACATTTTCTTAACTACATGAATGATGGGTTGTCATTGTATGAAAATGATGAGAATGTAGCTTCCATACATGGATATATCTATCCAATCGATAAACTTCCAGAGACTTTTTTTATTAAAGGTGCTGATTGCTGGGGCTGGGCTACATGGAAACGAGCCTGGAATATTTTTGAGCCAGATGGAAAAGTTTTGTTGGAAAAGTTAACGTCTAGTGGACTGCAAAACGAGGCTGATTTCAATGGTAGTTATCAATATACGAAAATGCTTGAAGACCAAATTGAGAGCAAAAATAATTCTTGGGCTATAAGATGGTACATGTCAACTTTTCTAGAAAATATGTTAACTCTATATCCAGGAAAATCATACGTTCAAAACATTGGTAATGATGGCAGTGGTACGCACTGTTCACATAGTGACTTTTTCTCTCAGGAGATTGGGCATCATTACAAAAAACTAACCAGAATAAAACTACATGAAAACACAATCGCGAAACAAAAAATGCAGTGTTTTTTTAAATCAACATCACTTAACCTTCTTAGAAGACTATTAAAAAAACTCAAACGAGTACTGAATTGAAAAGCTTGTTAAAGTCACTGATACCACCGATTTTTTTTACTTTCCTGAATAAGTTCACAGGTCGAAAATATGGTTGGAAAGGAAATTATTCTTCTTGGGAGGAGGTATGTTGTCATTCGACAGGATACGATCAAGATGACATTTTGAATAAAGTTAAAGAGTCAGCTCTGAAAGTTAAAAGTGGTGAAGCCGCATATGAGCGAGATAGTGTAGTTTTTGATGAAGTATGTTACTCATGGCCATTATTAAGTGGAATATTACTTTCTTCTGTGAGTTCAGGTTCTATCCGAGTGCTTGATTTCGGTGGTGGGTTAGGTAGTAGTTATTATCAAAATAAAAAGTTCCTTGAACTGTTTGATAAAGTTTCATGGAATATCATTGAGCAACCTAATTTTGTAAACACTGGCAAGCAATACTTTTCCGATGACTGCCTTAGATTTTATCCTGATTTAGACAGTTGTCTTGATGAACAGCAACCCAATGTATTATTGCTATCTAGCGTCATGCAATATATTGAAAAGCCATATGAATTAATGGAGCAATTATTGAAAAGAAGGTTTGAATATATTGTCGTAGACAGAACCCCATTTTCTCATGATGATAAAGATCAGTTAAAGCTTCAAGTTGTCTCTCCGGTAATTTACAGTGCTAGCTACCCATGTTGGTTTTTTAGTGAGACTTCATTTGTCGAACACTATCTTAAAAATGGATATAAATTGATAGAGTCTTTCACTAGTTTAGAAGGTAATAGTCGTGATTGTATGTTTAAAGGAATGATCTTCAAACGTGATTAATCAACTTAAGGCTTTATATATTAAGGAACAGTTCAACCCTGGTTTAATCGGTTTATTTATTAATCCGTTTTATTTTGCAAGAAAAGGTCTCTTTAATAGTGTAGCGAATAAGGTCGTTCACCTGGATGGCAAATTATTAGATATTGGCTGTGGTACAAAACCATATCGGTCGCTCTGTGAAGTTGAGCAGTATATTGGCTTAGAAATTGATGATGAAGGAAACAGGAATCATCAGTTTGCTGATTCATTCTATGATGGTAAAACTATTCCTTTCGGAAATAACTATTTTGATAGTATCTTGACTAATCAAGTTTTTGAGCACGTCTTTAATCCTGATGAGTTTCTAAAGGAAATAAATCGCGTCACAAAAATTAATGGACTATTGCTATTGACGGTTCCTTTTGTTTGGGATGAGCATGAACAACCGTATGATTATGCTAGATATTCTTCTTTTGGTTTGAAGCATATTCTTAAAAAGAATGGTTTTGAGATTATCGAAGCTCAAAAGACAAATAATGGTATTGAGGTTATTTTCCAACTTTTAAGTGCTTATTTATATAAAGTAACAAATACGTCCAATTTGTGGATAAACTTATTCCTTAATATCTTCTTGATTGCTCCAGTCAATCTCATAGGACTTATCCTAGGTAAAATATTGCCTAAAAATAACGATTTATACCTAGACAATGTTGTCTTAGCAAAGAAAACCCAAAATGTATAACTACTGCACTCTTTTCGATAGTAATTACTTAACTCGTGGCTTAGCGATGTATGAATCCTTAAAGCTACAAACAACAGCATTTCATCTATATATTTTTGCATTCGATAATAAAGCTTATAAGCTGCTAACAAAACTTAATCTCGAATTTGTCACTGTCATCTCTCTCGAACAGTTCGAAGATGAGAAGCTTTTAGCTATTAAGCATACACGTGGAGCAGGAGAATATTGCTGGACATGCACACCTTCGACAATTAAATATTGTATTGAAACATTTAAGCTGGATGAATGCACCTACCTCGATGCCGATTTGTATTTTTTTGGCGACCCAGCAATCTTAATTGAAGAAATGGGCGATAAGTCTATTTTGCTCACAGAACATCGTTATACTCCTGCGTATGATCAAAGCAGTACCAGTGGCATATATTGTGTACAGTTTATGACTTTCAAAAATACTTATGATGGTATGAAAGCATTGAATTGGTGGCGTGAGGCATGTATTGATTGGTGTTTCGCTCATTTTGAAGATGATAAGTTTGGCGATCAAAAATATCTAGATGATTGGACTGACCGGTTTGAGGGGGTGCATGTACTCCAGCATTTAGGTGGGGGAGTAGCTCCTTGGAATGTTCAGCAATACGACTTATCTAGCTCTCGATTTGAATTAATTTTTTACCATTTCCATAACTTCAAATTTATTACTAAAGACAAAGTCGAATTAGGTCTTTATTTTTTAAATAAAAAAAATATATATCTTCTCTATAAACCCTATGTGATTCACTTACAGCAAATAAGCCAGATGATTCAGTCTCTTGATAGCTCTAGTTGCTATAGTGGTATTTCAGGAAAGAAACCTTTTCATTGGAAAGATCCGATTAGAGTTCTAAAAAGAAAAATGAAGAGAATATATAACGTCTATGATACCGATTTTATAACAAAGGAATAGAATGGCATATTTGATTGATTTACCAACGTTTGGTGATGAAAGAGGCAAACTGACAATCATAGAAAAGGTGCTTCCTTTCGAAATTAAACGGTTTTATTATGTTTATGATGTCAGAGGGAAAAGAGGTGGACATCGACATCACAAGACGGTCCAGGCTTTAGTTTCACTTGGCGGAAGTTGTGAAATATATATTAATAATGGCATTGAAGAACAAACGTTCATTTTAGATGAATCTGATAAGTGTTTGATTGTTGAACCTGAGGATTGGCACACGATGGATAACTTTACTCCAGGTTCCACATTATTAGTATTCGCCTCAGAGTATTACGATGTGAATGACTATATTGATGAGCCATATTAATGATCGAATATGAAAATCTAAGAAAGGTGAATGAGAAATTATTTGGAGATTACAAAGAAAGTTTTCAGAATTTTCTCGATAGTGGCTGGTACATATTAGGTGAAAATGTCTCTTTATTCGAAGATGCATTTGCCGACTATTGTCGTTCTGAATACTGTGTTGGTCTAGCATCAGGTTTAGACGCACTTATTCTTGCTATTGATGCCTTTGACTTCCCTGAAGGCAGTGAGATTATTGTTCCTTCAAATACATATATTGCGACGATTCTTTCTATTGTTCGTAATGGGTTTAAACCTGTTTTAGTTGAACCAGATATTAATACCTATAATATCGACCCGGCTAAAATAGAAGAGAATATTACTGATAAAACCAGAGCAATACTTGTCGTGCATTTATATGGTAAAGCCTGTGATATGGATTCAATATCTGCTTTATCAACAAAATATGATTTAAAAATCATTGAAGACTGTGCGCAGGCGCATGGGGCAACTTATAAAGCCCAAAAAGTTGGAAGTTTTGGGGTTGGTTGCTTTAGTTTTTATCCGACTAAAAATCTTGGTGCATTAGGTGATGCCGGTGCTATCACATGTTCCGACAAAGACTATCAAGAACGTATTCAAGCCCTGAGAAATTATGGTAGTCAGAAAAAGTACTACAACGATATTATTGGCTATAACTCCAGGCTAGATGAAATTCAAGCAGCATTTCTGTCTATAAAATTAAATGTCTTGGACGATATCAACAATCATAAACGTTCTTTAGCAAAACTTTATTTGGAACACTTAAATGACAAGTTCATCAAACCTGTTGTTGATGAAGATTATTTCGATGTTTATCACATTTTTAATGTTAGAACTGATCGGCGTGATGAGTTAAAAGAATATCTATTGAAGAACAACATCAAAACTGAAGTTCATTATCCTGTTCCTCCTATTAAACAAAAAGCGATGAAGAATGTTCTGCATGGGAACTATCCAATAAGTGACAAAATCCATCAAACAACGCTAAGTTTACCTATCTCATACTTTCATTCTGAAGATGATGTTTATCAAGTGATCGATATTATGAATAGATGGTGCTGATAAATGGTAAAAGATATCAATACTATGCCATTAATTACGGTTATTACTGTTGTCTATAATGGTATAGATTTTATTGAAAAAACCATCTTAAGTATTATTAATCAAACCTACAAAAGGATAGAGTTTATCATCATCGATGGTGGCTCTACTGATGGAACAGTAGAAGTTATCAGAAAATATGAACATTTGATTACATGCTGGGTTAGTGAACAAGATAAAGGGATTAGTGACGCCTTTAATAAAGGAATCAAACTAGCAAGTGGAGAATATGTCAACTTCCAGGGAGATGGCGACGGTTTTGTGGATGAAATATCACTTGAAAAAGTAGCAAAACAAATTGGCTCTAGGAGACCATTATTAGTTAGTGCCAAAATACGTCGCATTGATGAGGACGGCAACACTCTCTATATTTCAAAACAACCAAAGAAGTTTTCTAAAACGTCTCTTTTATTCAAGATGTCATTACCTCACCAAGGATTATTCGTTCACAGAGATTTTTTTAATCAGTATGGTTTATTTGATATTAATAATACTTACTGTATGGATTATGAACACTTACTTAGAGCTTATGAAACGTTTCCAGATGTTCTTTTGGTGTCAGATGTTATAGCAAACTGGAGAGCAGATGGATTGGGGAATGGTAAAACAAAAGAAATCTTAGCTGAGTATCATAAAATCAAATTAGCCAATAAAGTCGCTTGCCTACCCGCATTGGTTTTTATCAAATATTTGAATTTGGCCAAGTACTGTATAAAAGTATCGCTGTATGGCAACAAATAGACTCGAATGGGTTGAGACATTAAAGTGTATTGGTATTGTTGTTGTCATACTTGGCCATATTTCATCGCCATTGAGTAGCTTTATCTATTCATGGCATATGCCTTTCTTTTTCATAATTGCCGGCTTTTTTCTTAAGGTTGATTTGAGTCCAATTCTTTTCTTTAAAAAAGAATTTTATCGTTTAATGATTCCTTATTTTATTTTTTCTCTATTGGCGATTTTTATTGAGTCAATAAAGAGACTTGTTTTAAATAGGGATATGCTCAATTGGAATGATGTTTTACAGGGCACATTGTTTTGGATGGATATAAATACGTTAAGTGACACATATGCATTCGTTCTGTGGTTTTTACCAGCATTATTATTCGCACGATTTAGTGTCTATTTAGTAATAAGATATATCCAATTTAATTGGTTTCGTTGGTTCAATCTTTTTCTACTATTTTTGATTGGCACTTATATAGAGCTGCCTTTTGCTATAGATGAAGGTTTAAATGCTGCGCTTTTTGTTTATATAGGTTGGTGTCTATTTAAAGAAGATAATAACTTCTTAATACTTGGTTGTATCATGCTAGGCTGCTTATATTTATTCTTCGGAATACCATCATTAGATATGGCATCTAAGAGTTATCAGAATCCTTTACTCAATATTATCTGGTCAGTTAGTTTTTCTTTTTTGATAATCACAGCTATTAGAAAGCTAGATATTAACCCTCGTCTGATATTAATTTGGGGGGGGAATACAATGCTTTTATTTATAATTCACCCATACACAAACAATATCGCAACCTTGATTGTAGATAAATATATGAGTGGGTTCTGGTTTATCAAACTATTTATTTCTTTATTGATACTTCAGTGCGTGATCTTATTTAAGAGTCGTTACAGAAACTGGAGACTATTTAGATATGTATGACTATCTGATTGTCACTCATATCCCTGCTTTTTATAAAGTCAATTTATACAACGAACTCTCCAAAAAGCTGAATATTTATGTAATTTTTATTGCTGAAAACACTATTGAGCAAAGAGCTAATGATTTTAATGTGACCAAAGGTCTTAAATTTCCTCATTCCTTCTTAAATAAAGGGAGTTTCCAGAATCGAAATCTAAAAGTCAGTATTTCTACGATGAAGAGTGTACTTGATACAGTTAAATATAAGAAGTTACTTATTCCTGGGTGGGATTTACCAGAATTTTGGTACTTGGTTTTTTCTCACCGAAAGTCCCAAAACTTTCTGGTTTTAGAATCTACAGCTATTGAAAGTTGCCATAACGGTATTAAAGGATGGATCAAACGTTTTTTTCTAAACCGCGTTGGAAGTGTTTTAGCTAGTGGTAAAGAGCACATTCATCTTTTAAATAATCTCAGATTTAAAGGCCAGATTATAACTACAGGTGGCGTTGGAATAATCAATAAACCTCTCTTTGATAGACAAAAAAAACAATATGAAAAAAAGTTTCTATTTATTGGACGACTCTCAGAAGTCAAAAATATTGATTTATTGGTAGATGTTTTTAATAGCCTGCCGGATTATGAGCTTACTATTATTGGCGATGGTCCTTTATACAATTCTTTGAATATGTCTGTAAAGACTAATATTCATTTTCTGAGTAAAGTAGATAATAAGGCACTTGTAGATAGTTTCCTGAGTCATGATATTTTAATTTTACCTAGCTTAAGTGAGCCTTGGGGACTGGTAATTGAAGAAGCACTGTATTTTGGCGTACCGGTTATTGCATCAAGAAATTGTGGAGCTAGTGAATTAATTATGGACGGTTTGAATGGTTTCATCTTTGATCCTTTTGATAAAGAGCAACTGCTTTCTATAATTCAATCAATTAACGTTGATAAATATTCAGAACTACTCAGTGGTGTAGAGAAGTTTTCTATTAATGAAAAAGATAATAAGCAAGTCGCAGCGTATACCTCAGCAATACTTAATTTTGACTAAATTGAGAAGTCCCTAGAATGAAATTTATTTCGTATTCATTTCAACAAGGTGGAGCCGCGATCGCTGCAAAAAGGTTTGTTGAGCTTGCTGAGAAAGTGCTGAATAGGGAGGTCGAGTTAATATCTGTTAAACAAGGGCTTACATTTCATTTCCTGAAAAGAGTTATGGCATTTCTCTTAGTCAAACTACAAAATGATCGTAATCCTATCAAACATTCATTGAATTTGTTTTCTTATAAACCGTTATTAAATGAGTTTAGGCAAAATCAGCATACGCTTCACCACATTCATTGGATAAATAACGATACCTTGAGTATCTTTGATTTCGATAAAATACCGTCAGGTTCAATCATTACCCTGCATGATGAGTGGCTCTACTGTGGAACAGAACATGTCTATAAAGTAGATGATGATTCATTGGATTTTATCAATGGATATTCATTGAATAAAAGAAACATACTTGGCATTAACTGGAACTTTATTATATGGAAAATTAAATATAAAAAGCTCAGTAGTAGACAAGATATCATCTTTACTGTGCCATCCAAATGGATGCTCAACAGAGCTTCTAAAAGTTTAATCCTCAAACATTCCAATATAAAACTATTGCCTAACCCAATTGATACATCGATTTTTAAGCCTCTCCACAAAGAACATCAATTACACTACAGAAAGTTGATTGGCATTTCTGATGAGTCGATAGTGATTACTTTTGCGATATTCAACGGTAAAAATAATACACTTAAGGGTAATTCACAGCTTATAAGCGCGTTGCAAGAATGGAAGAGAACTCTCTCTGAAAACGAATCAGAACGTATTACTTTAATTGTTTTTGGTGGGAATAAAAAACAATCTTCCATGTTATGTGGTTTTAGATGTGTAGAGATAGGCAGGATCAATGAGCAGGCTGAATTAGCATTAGTTTATTCAACGTCTAGCTGTGTTGTCGTTCCATCGCTAGTTGAGTCATTTGGTCAAGTAGCTGCTGAGGCTGCTTCATGTGGTGTACCTGTTGTCTGTTTTGATACCTCTGGTCTTAGAGACATTGTCATAGATAATGTAACAGGCTTTGTTGCTGAACGATTTAAACCAAAATCACTGATGAATAAATTACAATGCGCTATTTCAATGAGTGATAGTGAGCAACAAAAAATGCGAAGCAATGCTAGAGAACATATTCTGACTCATTTTTCTTACTCTATAGTTGCTCAGAAATACGCAGAAATTATCAGTGATGCTGAAAAAATAAAAGCTTTGAATACTAAATGAAAATATCTATTATCACTGTCTGCTTCAATGCTGCGGAAACAATAAAGTCCACAATTGATTCTATCGCTTCTCAAAACTATCAGAATATTGAGCACATCATTGTAGATGGAGGTTCTCAAGATGGTACACGTGAGATTATTTCTTCATCAGACTCAGTTTCAAAATATATATTTGAACCTGATGATGGTATCTATGATGCAATGAATAAGGGGATAAAAGCCGCTTCAGGCGACATTGTTGGTATTCTCAATGCCGATGATTTTTATGCAAATGAAAACGTACTGAGTAATGTTTCTGCTGCTTTTTCAGACCCTTTAATTGATACTGTGTATGGTGATCTTGTTTATGTTGATAAAGAAAATACGGATAAGATCATAAGATACTGGAAGTCACGATGCTTTGTTCCTGGTCTTTTTCAACGCGGCTGGATGCCTGCACATCCTACTTTTTTTGTCAGAAAACACTATTTTGATGAACTTGGGTATTACGATACTGCATATAAAATTCAGTCTGACTTTGAGCTCACCATGCGGTTTCTAGAAATTTACCGCCTAACATCAGTGTACCTTCCTAATATAATGATAAAGATGCGAATAGGTGGAGCGAGTAATAACTCGTTAAGAAATATTATTAAAGGGAATATCGAGTCTTTTAAGGCATGTAAAAAAAATAACCTGAAAATTCCTTTTTATTTCAATTTAATAAAAACAGCATCACGACTACCTCAGTTCTGGCAGCGTCCATGAGACATTTATTGAAGCGTTATGGTTTTTTTGGCTCTATTAGGTTAGCGAGTGCATTAGTCGTAACCAAGATTTTTTATAAACCTGCTCGCCTTATACGCTTGCCTTTTTATATTCGCGGACGTTCTGCCGTTAAATGGGGGAAACATTTTACAACGGGTGTTGGGGTCCGAATTGATGCGCTTGGAACAAAACCACATCAGATCGTAATTGGTAATCGAGTGCAACTTAATGACTATGTTCACATTGGTGCTGTTGATCAAGTGGTGATTGGTAATGATGTTTTGATTGCAAGTAAGGTCTTCATTACTGATCATAATCACGGCTGGTATAGTGGCGGAAATATTGAATCATCACCGGAAGACAGTCCATCTAATCGGAAGCTATATTCAGCGCCCGTAATTATAGAGGATAAGGTATGGATTGGTGAGTCTGTGTCAATCATGCCTGGAGTAACAATAGGTCAAGGTGCCGTCATAGGGGCTGGTTCAGTTGTTACTAAGGATGTTGATAAAAATACTATTGTAGTAGGTGCTCCAGCTAGAATAGTCAAAAAATACTGTTTCAATACAAAACGATGGATCAAAGTAAGAAATCAGGATGAATCTACCAAATAAAAAAGTAGCAGTGCTTCTGGCTACTCATAATGGAATAAACTGGATTGAAGAGCAAGTTCATTCAATACTGGAGCAAAGGAATGTTGATATCAGACTGATCATATCTGATGACGGTTCAACTGATGGGACATATCCCCTTGTAAAGCAACTTGCAAAAACTGATGCAAGAGTGACTCTGTTATCAGATCATTCTGCCGTAAACGGTGCCGGGAAAAATTTCTATCGGCTAATTAGGCAGGCTGATATTTTGGATGCTGATTTTGTAGCTTTTGCTGATCAAGATGACATATGGCTGAGTAATAAACTTGAATACCAGACTCATACATTGATTAAACGAGATGTTGATGCGACATCAGGAAATGTGGTCGCTTTCTGGGATGATGGACAACGTGCTTTTATTAATAAAGCCCAACCTCTCAAGCAATTAGATTATCTATTTGAGTCAGCTGGACCTGGCTGTTCCTTCTGTGTAAATAGAGCTTTGTTTGATGAGCTTCATGACTTTGTTCAGAAACATACAGATGAAAACCTTCCAGATCTTCATGATTGGCTAATTTATGCTTATGCAAGAGCGGCTAATTATCAATGGTATATAGAACAAAGACCACTCTTAAAATATCGACAGCATCTACACAATGTGGTGGGTGTACATAAAGGCTTCCGAGCATCTATAAAGAGATTGGTGACAGTAAAGCAGCGGTGGTATAGAAATCAGGTTCAACTACTTTCATATTTACTTTTAAGCTATTGTCAGGAAAGAAAGACATCTACATCTCTTATGCATCGTATGGTTAGATTAAACTTCTCTGACAGGCTTGTACTGGCATTTAATGTCAGTAAGTTCAGGAGGGAGCGCTCTCATCAATTAGTATTATCATTAATGCTAATTACATATGTATTCTGATGAAGTTATTTGATTTTTTTAGTAAAAACTCATGGTGGAGTTTATTAGGTGGTGTTTTACCCGCATGCGCAGCTGTTATTTGTCTGCCTGTATTAGCTCTTCTACATGGAACTGAGATTTTTTCTTATGTTTCTCTTTTGTGCTCCATTTTTTTGTTCTTAGTTGTGTATGACTTTGGTTTATCAAGAAGCCTTCATCACTTTATACCCTCATTAGAGTCAGAGAAAGATATTAGTGAGTATCTCAAATCAGGGATGTTTATCGGGGGGCTCGTAGGACTCGTAGGAATGGCAACAATTTATTTCTTCTCTGAGCCTTTTATAACTGGCTGGTTAAAACCTGCCGAAAAAATTCAGAATGAGTTGATTAACTCATTCAAGATTGTTGCTCTTGGCCTCATCCCTTCAATCTTAATTTCGGTGTATAGGGGAGCTTTAGAGGGAAAAGGTGAATTCAGAGTAGCTAATATTGCAAAAATGGTGTCTGGATGTAGCCTTTTTTTATTTCCCCTTCTTGTATATCCGCTCTCATCTTCGGTTTTTGCAGTAGCTGTTGCCTTGGTGACCTCTCGAATCTTTTCTTTCTATTTTTATTATTTATTATCCAGTAATTATTTACCTTCAATATATAGGGTTGGAGGTGTTAAGAAGTTAAAAAATATAATTAATTATAGTTTTTATGCCGCCATAGCTGGATTTATATCATCAGGTTTTATTTTCTTAGATAGATTCTTTGTCGCAGGATATCTTTCAACGAGTGAATTATCTGTTTATATATTAAGTCAGGACATTATGAGCCGTTACCTTCTTTTACCCTGGTCTCTCGCTATTGTTTTAGTGCCCATTATGGCTAAGCCTGATAAGAGTCGTGAACAAGAGTATGCAGTTATTAACTGGTATAAAAAGGTTAGCTTGCTCAACTTATTTTACCTTTTAGGATTACTGTTGTTTTCTTTCATTATCACCACTGTTTTTGCTATGGAAGTGATTGATAAATCAGCTAGTATTATTGTACTTGTCTTAGCTGTCGGTGTTATGGCTGCGGCCTATTCGCAGTTACCTTTAGTCAGTTTGTTTGCGAAAGGTAAAGTTAAATTACTCATGTTCGTTTTTTTGTTTGAGAGTTTTCTATATGTGTTGATCGCACCTAATGTATTTCAGACTTATGGCGTCCTAGGTGCTAGCTTTGTATGGTCAGCGAGACTCGTTTTTGAAGCTTTGCTTTTGCGTAGCATGCTAAATAGATATATCCGGAATAAATAAAGTGGAATTTATAAAGTTTCAATTAAAGCGAAATCAAGTACTAACTAATACCATCTATCTCACCTTGGGTCTTATTGCATTTTTATTAATGATCTCTGCGTCAAAAGACTGGAAAGATTACAAATGGTTATTTTTGCTTATTGAAGAAAAAAGCTGGATGGACTTGATTCTCTCATTTTCATTAACTCATGAAGTTGTATATTTCTGGAGCAGTAAGTTTTGGGGTGAGTTGATCGGTTTTAAATCATTTATCTTATTGACGACGATCGCCCTGTTAACGCTAAAGTTAAATTTCTACCAGAAAATGAGTGATAGAGCATGGCTAACCATTTTCTTTTATTGCTGTTTCTACCTTTTTTTATTGGAAGGAACTGTTCTCAGAGTTGCTTATGCCACCACTCTAGTGATAATGGCGATTTATACTTTGTACGATAAGAAGCCAGTATTAAGCTTCTGCCTAATTCTCTTGTCATCACAAATTCACTTCACTTGCTTAGTTTTCTTGATTATATTTCCAATTTTCTATAGCAAACATTTTTTTACTGCTTTGGTAATAGTCTTCGTGCTATCACCCTTATTTATTTTTTTTAATATTTCACTCTTCCAGATAATAGAATTATTGTCGGCTTATATTAATCAAAAATATTTATTTTATGCTGATCCTACTATCGTTAGTGAGCAGAACCGCACTGGGCTATTCTTCTACTTTTTAGCGATATTTTATGCATTAAACCTTTTTGTGGTTTATACACTTAGAAACTCTATTTTTTCTGACCCTAAAGTGAGAGTTTTAGTTGGGACAGGACTTATGGGTATTATATTTATGTCAACGATGTATACTCATGTCGCTCCTGCCACGCGGTTAGCGGAGTTGATGATGATTACGCTACCACTCTATTTGACGAGTGTTTTTTTGGAGTGGCAGAAAAATAAATATTATTGGGTATGTTATTCAATAATCATCTTTGCAGTGCTTTACGCTTTAGCAAGGTTTGTTTATCTGTACCCCTCACTAATTCCTTTTCTCAAATAAAACAGTTGTTAGATTAAATAAATGCGAATTTTAATTACGGGTGCAAATGGCTTTATTGGGCAGAATGTACTTGCTTCATGGTCTAAGGAGAAAGAAGTCGAGCTTGTCGCATTACAGCGAACAGCCTCAGATAAATCTATCCCCGAAATTGAATATTGGCTTTATCCAGAAATAAACAGCGAAACTATTTCATCACTGGATTTGAGTTCAATTGATGTGATTATTCATGCCTTGGCTGCTATAGATATTCCGAATAAAAACGAGGATGAGGCAAGAGCCGTATATCAAAAAGTAAACGTGGAGTTAACTCGAGTTTTAGCAAGTCAGGCTGCTATTGCGGGGGTAAAACACTTTATTTTTATAAGTTCAACCAAGGTAAACGGTGAAGAAACGAGTGAAACATTAGAGCCTTTCTGTGAGACTGACGTACCATTACCTGAGGATGAATACGCTCATTCGAAATTAGCCGCTGAAAATCACTTAAAAACTATCTGTCATGCATCCAATATGGCATACACGATAATACGTCCACCTTTGGTTTATGGGCCTGGAGTTAAAGGTAATTTCGAGAAACTGATAAAGCTTGTAGGAAAAGGAGTCCCACTTCCTTTCGCAAAAATGCAAAACTGGCGATCAGTACTTGCAATTGACAATTTGACTGACTTTATATGGACCTGTATTGAAAAGCCAAAAGCAAAAAATGAGACTTTTCTGATTGCTGATAAGGATGATGTGTCTACAACGGGTTTACTCATTGCCATTTCTGAAGCCTACAAGAAGTCGCTAAGGCTTTTTTATATACCAAAAACGCCGTTGCGATGGTTACTGGCATGTATAGGAAAAAAAAACATATATCGAAAGTTATATAGTTGTCTAATAGTCAGAAAAGACAAGGCAAAGGTGTTACTTGGCTGGGAACCGATCTCTGACTTACCTAGTCAATTAAGAAAAATGGTAGAGAGAGAGAAATGATAAGAATTTTAGATGTTTTTTTTGCTTTAACTGGACTGATTATATTCTCTCCTTTACTTGTCATATTGTTGCTTTTGGGAATTTTTGATTCTGGTAGCCCGTTATTTTTTCAGCAAAGGGTGGGAAGACAGAAAACGATCTTCACATTGGTTAAGTTCAGAACTATGCGTAAAGACACCGCTCATGTAGCCACACATTTGGCGGCTGAGTCTTCCGTGACACCTTTCGGGCGGTTCCTCAGAAGGACTAAACTCGATGAACTTCCTCAGCTTTGGAATGTATTGAAAGGTGATATGAGTTTGGTCGGTCCAAGGCCATGCCTGGAAAGTCAGCATGAGTTGATTGAAGCGAGAAAGAAACTGAATGTGTTCTCAGTGCGTCCTGGTATTACTGGCTTAGCTCAGGTCAATGATATTGATATGTCGACTCCTGAGTTGCTTGCTGAAACGGATGCCAAAATGATTGCCTTATTTTCAGTTAAACATTATTTCTATTTAATTTTTCTCACTTTGACTGGCAAAGGAGCGGGGGACAGGATCAGGAAGTGAGTTGTGAGCAAGCTCACACAATGCAAAAAGTCTGTTTGATTTTCATTCGTTTTTTCATCTAATCTAAAGCTTCAGTTTCAGGAGAAACTGTTAATGGACTTAGTTTTAACATGGAGTATGGATTATGTTACGAAAATCATTTTTTGCATTGGTCTTATCGTTTTTTCTCAGCACTTCTCTAGCATATGCTGCCGACAAGATTGATCTGAACACAGCGACCTCAGAAGAGTTGCAGATGTTAAATGGTGTTGGACCTTCAACGGCAGATGCCATAATTGAATATCGTGATGCTCACGGAAAATTTAAAACGGTAGATGAGCTGGCTAACGTCAAAGGTATTGGTGATAAAAAGTTAGAAAAACTCTCAAATGACCTGACTGTTTCTCAAAATTAAGCTTTCTATTTAAAAAAAACGGCATGAAATACATGCCGTTTTTTTAGTGTGACAAGTTGGTCAGCAGTTGTTCTTTTAGATTATTTTCTTCCAGTTCATCAAGCGCATTCTCATCTGCTGTGGTAATGAAAAATACGTCTTCAACTTGGTCGCCGAGTGTATTAATTTTGGCGTTAATGAGCTGAACCTTACAGGCTAGAAAGACTTGAGCGATAGCCGAAACCAATCCAGGTCTGTCATGTGTATGTAAGGACATCACGGTATGGTTTTGTTGAAGGTTGGTTTCAAACTCAATATTCGGCTGTGTTTTAAATAGCTTCATTGTTCTCGGTGTGATGGTAGGGCTATATGGCTTCACATGAGAAGTGTTGGCGAGTTGCTTTTCAAGCGAACGGGTAATTTGTCTGGTATCAAGTCTGTCACCATTAACGATAAACGTATTTAATGCGTCATGTTCATTGGTGACATTGATTTTTGCGTCCAATACATTGAGTTGGCATTGCTCAAGCGCTGCCGTTATGGCGGCAAAAATGCCAGCCCGATCATGAGTGACAATAAAAATTTCTAGCGTCAGTTGATCATTATGTTTTCTCAGTGCGATTAATGGATCGTCATCCATATGATCTAAACGTTGCTCTGATTGCCAAACGAGTTCATCAATTGAATGCCTGAGGAAGTAGTCCAAATCATAGGCATGCCAGAGCTGACTGATATCTTCTTGACTACGGCCGTTAGATAGCAGTTGTTGCATCGCTTCCTGGTATTTTTTGTAGCTCTTTTCACGTGTACTTTTTGCTTGAGCCTCAGTATGTTCAATCCACTGGTGAGTGCTGTGGTAAAGCTGTTTCAATAACGAATCTCGCCAGCCATTCCACAAGTTATTATTAGTGGCTCTGATATCAGCAACCGTTAATAAATAGAGATAATTCAGTCGTTCTGTTGTCTCTACCAAGTCAGCAAATTTTTTGATGACAGTCGGATCTTCCAAATCACTTTTCTGAGCCGTCGTCGACATAGCAAGATGGTATCTAATTAGAAAAGCGACGATATTCGTATCATATTCACTGAGGTTATGTCGCTCACAGAATGCTTTTGCATCAACCACACCTAAGACGCTGTGATCTCCACCTCGGCCTTTGGCTATATCATGGTAAATACCTGCGATATAGAGTATTTCCGGTTTAGGCAGTTGATTAAACACTTCAGAGCAAAGAGGAAACTCTTCTCTGTTTTCTTCACAGGAGAAGCGTCTTAAATTACCTACTAAAAATAGAGTGTGTTCATCAACCGTATAGGCATGAAATAAATCATGCTGCATTTGGCCGACGACGCGACCGAATTCAGGCAGGTAAGCACCTAAAACACCTAATTCATTCATTCGACGAAACTCATGCGTCACGCCTTTTGGCTGACGGATAATTTCCATAAATAAGGTTCGGTTTTTTATATCGCGGCGGAAATTATCATCAATTAAGTGTAAGTGGGCATGAATCTGACGAATAGTCGACGCTCTGACTCCTTTGAGTTCCGGGTTTTGTTGAAGAATAAGAAAGACTTCTAATAAGGCATATGGATAGTAAGCAAAGATGCCAGGGTTGATTGTTTCAAGATAGCCATTATGTGATTGGAAGCGACGATTAATTACTCTGACTTCACGAGGTTCATCGGCGAGGATAATCGTCTCTTCAAACAGCTGTAGCAAGAGACTATTCATTTGCCTGACAGAGCGGGCACAACGATAATAATCCTTCATGAATTTTTCTACAGCGAGTCGAGAGTCGTCGTCTTTATACCCCAATTTCTTAGCGAGTTCTCGCTGAAAGTCGATCATCAACTTTTCTTGTTTACGACCAGCAAGGTGATGCAATACAAAGCGGATTGTCCATAAAAAGTTTTGTGCTTTTTGTAAAGTTTCATATTCGCTATTAGCCAGAAACCCTTTTTGACGAAGTCCTTCCAGGTTTTTAACATCAAAATGTTGTTGAGCTACCCAGTTGACGACCTGAATATCTCTTAGTCCCCCAGGTGATTCTTTAATATTTGGCTCGAGGTTATTGGCCGTATCGTTATAGCGTTGGTGGCGATCTAACTGTTCTTGTCTTTTTAGTTCAAAAAAGTGTCTAGTGTCCCAGGTTTTATTAGTGACTGTCAGTTGTTGCAGTGATTCAAACAACGCACTGTGGCCACACAATAATCGTGCCTCTAATAAGTTAGTGGCGATAGTGATGTCATCTTCTGCTTGCTGACGACATTCCTGTATCGTTCTGACGCTGTGACCAATTTCCAAGCCCACATCCCAGAGTTGAGTCAGAAAACTGGATAAAGAATCTGGTGGCGTGTCTGAGATGGATTCATCAAGTAAAATTAATACATCAATGTCAGAGTAAGGATGGAGCTCTCCGCGTCCATAACCACCTACGGCAATCAGACTGACAGGTGTGTCATCACTGATATGTTGCTGCCAGATTTGCGTCAGAATCTCATCAACAAACGAGGCGCGTTGATACACCAAGTCTTCAATAGGGCTCCCTGCATCGAATTGTTGCTGGAGATATAGCTGGCCTTGCTTTAAAGCTTGTCGACAAATTTCATTGGTGACCTCTGCATCAGAAGGAATCACTAAGTTTCCAACTTCCCAGATAGATAGAGTCTGCTGAGGCATACAACACCTTATAGGTTAAACGGTTTCTTCTTCACGTAAGGTCAGAATGTCATATCCGCTATCAGTCACTAAAATGGTGTGTTCCCACTGTGCTGATAAAGAACGATCTTTGGTTACGACGGTCCAGCCATCAGGCAGTTGCCGAACATGACGTTTGCCTGCATTAATCATTGGCTCAATAGTGAATGTCATGCCTGCCTTGAGTTCGAGTCCTGTGCCCGGAGTACCGTAGTGAAGGACTTGGGGATCTTCGTGAAAGACCTGGCCGATACCATGACCACAGTACTCACGAACAACGGAAAAGTTTTCTTTCTCGGCATAAGTCTGAATGGCATGACCAATATCACCCAGACGGATGCCTGGTTTAACCATTTCAATACCGATAAACATGGATTCACGGGCAACACGACAAAGACGTTGGGCCAAGATAGAAGGCTTACCAATCTGAAACATTTTGCTGGTATCACCGTGGTAACCATCTTTGATAACGGTGATGTCGATGTTGATAATGTCGCCGTCTTTGAGTTTTTTCTCACTGGGTATGCCATGGCAGATGACATGATTAACAGAGGTACAGATGGAGCGAGGAAAACCATGATAATTTAACGGGGCAGGAATGGCTTGTTGTTCGTTGACAATGTAGTCATGACAAATCTGATTGAGTTCTTCAGTAGTGATACCGGCTTGGACATGCGGTTCAATCATGGTCAAAACGTCAGCGGCAAGTTTTCCCGCTACACGCATTTTTTCAATTTCTTCGGCAGTTTTTATACTGACAGCCATTTAAATTCCCTGCTAATTTTGAAATGAAGTTTCAGATATCAGACATAGTTTGCCGTAAATCGGCTTTGGTCACCAGTGATCATTCTAGGCCAAGTTGGTAATTGTTCTTTTCGCTTTGTTTTGTTGCTTAAGTGTGGAATAATATGCGCGCCGAAAGAAGGCAAAATCACACATGTGCCGTCACAGGTGTCGGGGTGCTATTAGGTCTGACCTAATTAGTCGACAACTGGGGTACGTGGAGGTTCAACCCCATACTATTAAAGGTATAATCATGGCTAAAACAACAATGCGCCAAATGCTTGAAGCAGGCGTACATTTCGGGCACCAAACCCGTTACTGGAACCCAAAAATGGGCCCATACATCTTTGGTAAACGTAACAATATCCATATCATCAACTTAGAACATAGCTTGCCAATGTTCAACGATGCGTTGAATTTTGTCAGCAAACTGGCTTCTAAAAAAGGTCGTATCATGTTTGTCGGTACCAAACGTGCTGCACAAGATGCGATTCGTGAAGATGCTGAACGTGCGGGCATGCCATATGTCAACCGTCGTTGGTTAGGTGGTATGTTGACTAACTTCCAAACCGTTCGCCAATCAATTAAACGTCTGGATGCTATCCAGGACATGATCGAGTCTGGCAAAACTGAAGGTCTGAAGAAAAAAGAAGTCTTAGATCTGGCTCGTGAACAAGAAAAATTAGAAAAAAGCATCGGTGGTATCCGCAAAATGGGTGGTTTACCTGATGCAATGTTTGTTATTGACGTTGAACATGAACGTATCGCTATTCAAGAAGCCAAAAAATTAGGTATTCCTGTTATCGCTATCGTCGATAGTAACAGTAATCCAGATGGCGTTGATTACGTTATCCCTGGTAACGATGACTCAATGCGTGCAATCCGTCTATACACTGCAAACATTGCTGATGCCATTCTGGAAGGCCGTGCTTCTGTGACAACAGCAGATGCAAAAGAAGAATTCGTAGAAGTTGCTGAAGAAAGTGCTGAATCAGCCAGCGAATAATTTCTACTAGTTTAATTCAGCAGGCTCGCCCGTGGGTGGGCCTGTGTTGTATATGAGCTCAGTGATGAGCATTCATAAAACAATCAGATTAAAAGGGTTAGAGCAATGGCAATTACTGCAGCTTTAGTAAAAGAACTACGTGAGCGTACAGGCTCAGGCATGATGGAGTGCAAAAAAGCACTCGTCGAAGCAAATGGTGACATTGAAGTCGCTATCGAAGAAATGCGTAAATCAGGTTTGGCAAAAGCGGATAAAAAAGCAGATCGTATCACCGCTGAAGGTATCATCACTATTGAAACAAGTGCGGATAACAAACATGCGATTATGTTGGAAGTGAATTCAGAAACTGACTTCGTAGCGAAAGCAGACGATTTTGTTAATTTCGTATCTGCGGTAGCGAAAAAAGCGCTGGAAGCACAACCTGCCGATCTGGACGCGTTAAAACAATTAACACTGGAGTCTGGTGAAACAGTTGAAACTGTGCGTCAGGCGCTGGTAGCTAAAATTGGCGAAAACATTCAAGTTCGTCGTTTCACTTCATTAAACACTGAAGATGGCATCATTGGTTTCTATCGTCATGGTGACCGCATTGGTACTATGGTTCAGTTAACTGGTGGCAACGAAGAATTAGCTAAAGATTTAGCTATGCACGTTGCAGCTAATCGTCCACAAGCCATTTCTCCAGATGAGTTATCTCAAGAACTGCTGGATAAAGAACGTGATATCGTGGCAACTCAAGCACGTGATAGCGGTAAACCTGAAAACATCATTGAAAAAATGATTGAAGGCCGTATGGCGAAATTTGTTAACGAAATCAGCTTGGTTGGCCAACCATTTGTTAAAGATCCAGACGTGACAGTTGAAAAACTGATCAAACAAGCCGGTGCTTCAATTGACGCTTTTGAGTTCTTTGAAGTCGGTGAAGGTATCGAAAAAGCAGAAGATAATTTTGCTGAAGAAGTAATGGCACAAGCCAGAGGGAAGTAATTTATGACACAAACGGGAAGTCAGCCAGTTTTTAAGCGTGTCTTGCTCAAACTGAGTGGCGAGGCATTGATGGGGGATGCGGAGTATGGCATCCAGCCAGAAGTGATTTCCCGTTTTGCCAAAGAGATATCTGAGCTGAGCGCGCAAGGCGTTCAGCTCGGTGTCGTCATCGGTGGCGGAAATATATTCCGTGGTGCTGGTCTCGCCGCTAGTGGCATGGACCGTGTCAGTGCCGATCATATGGGCATGTTAGCGACAGTGATGAATGCCTTGGCATTACAAGACGCTTTGGAGCGAAACGGTACTTTCTGTCGTGTCATGTCAGCTATCAGAATTCATGAGGTCTGCGAAGATTATTTACGCCGTCGTGCTATCAGACATCTTGAGAAAGGGCGTGTAGTTATTTTCGCTGCCGGAACGGGCAATCCTTTTTTCACGACTGATTCTGCAGCGAGTTTACGTGCTGTGGAGATCGGTGCTGAACTGATGTTAAAAGCGACGCAGGTTGATGGTGTTTATAACGCTGATCCGAATAAAGACCCAAATGCCGTTCGTTATGATGAATTGAGTTATGACGAAGTCATCAATAACCGCCTTGCTGTGATGGATACGACAGCTGTTGTGATGTGTCAGGAGCAAAAAATACCTTTACGTGTTTTTGACGTACACAAAGAAGGTAATCTGACAAAAATTATCTACGGCGAAGAAGTTGGAACATTAGTCAAATAGGATTGAATATGATTGAAGATATCAAGAAAGATGCTGCTGATCGTATGAACAAAAGTGTTGCTGCACTTAATACAGCAATGGCTAAAATTCGTGCAGGACGTGCTCACACCAGCTTATTGGATCATTTGCATGTCTCTTACTATGGTTCTGATGTGCCATTGAGCCAAGTGGCCAATGTGGGTGTTGAAGACTCAAGAACATTAACGGTAACGCCATGGGAGAAAGATATGGTGTCTGTCGTTGAAAAGGCCATCATGACATCTGATCTGGGTGTTAACCCAAACAGTGCCGGCATGACTATTCGGATTCCCATTCCTCCTTTAACGGAAGAACGCCGTCGTGACTTAGTCAAAGTGGCAAAAAATGAAGCTGAAAATGCACGTATCGCTGTTCGTAACATTCGCCGTGATGCTAACAGCACGCTAAAAGATCTACTGAAAGAAAAAGAAATTTCTGAAGATGAGCAACGTGGTGCTGAAGAAGATATTCAGAAGCTCACCGATGCAACCATCAAACAAATTGATGATGTGCTTGCAGAAAAAGAAACGGACTTGATGGAAGTGTAACCGGCTGGTTACACTCTCATTGACCACCTCTGAATGAACCCTCAGAAAGAGAATATTCCTAAGCATATCGCCATTATCATGGATGGTAATGGCCGTTGGGCAAAACGCCGTTTACAACCACGTTTTATGGGGCACCGAGCTGGTGTGAAAACGGTGGCTGAAATAGTGAAACGCTGTGCCGAACTTGGTGTCGAAGTGCTCAGTTTATTTGCCTTTAGCAGTGAAAACTGGCGTAGACCAGGTAAAGAAGTGTCACTGCTTATGGAATTATTTAGTCACGCCCTCGACAATCAAGTCAAAAAGTTACACGAGAATAATATTAGATTGTGCATTATTGGCGACGTCGATAAATTTTCTCCCGTATTACAGCAGAAAATAGTCGATGCACAGTCACTCACACAAAATAATACGGGACTGATAGTCAACATCGCTGCAAACTATGGTGGGCGTTGGGATATCACACAATCCGTTCGTCAGCTTGCAAAAAAGGTGGCTGCTGGTGAATTAGACCCTGACGATATTAACGAAGACGATATCAGTTCATCACTATCAACCGCTGAACTCCCCGAACCAGATTTATTTATCCGCACTGGCGGAGAACAGCGCGTCAGTAATTTCCTGTTATGGCAAATGGCCTATACAGAGTTTTTCTTCACAGATGTATTGTGGCCCGAGTTCGATAAAAAACAATTAGATGTGGCTATCAGCTCATTTAGTCAGCGTGAAAGACGTTTTGGTCGTACTTCTGAACAGTTGCAAGGTCAATCGGATGCTTAAACAACGTTTAATCACAGCAGCCATTTTAATTCCCCTGGTCGTTTGGGCTATTTTTGCCAGTTCCTTAGTGACATTCACTACACTTATCGCTGCCGTAGCCATACTGGCTGCTTGGGAGTGGCATCAAATGATAGGGATAAAAAGCCCGACAATGCGTGTGATGCTGGTGATAGACCTGATTGTTGTATTGTATTTGGCCATTACACAAATTAATCCATATTTTGTGATCAGCATTGGCATTATTATTTGGCTTTTAGCGACATTAACGATACTCGCCTATTCAAATAACTCTCTGTCTGAACGGTTATCCTATTTATTCAAGAATAAAATTTTTGGTGCGATTAGCAGTATTCTGATACTCACTGTATTTGTTGTCTCTGCTGTCACATTGAAAACCTTTAGTGAAACCGGTGCTTTTCTCTTCTTTTTTGTCATGGTGACAGTGTGGTTAGCAGATACCGGTGGTTATTTTGCTGGTAAACGCTTTGGTCAACATGCGTTGGCACGATCTGTCAGTCCGAACAAAACATGGGAAGGTGTCGCGGGTGCCATTGTGCTTGCTTCAATATGGGCAGCTGCCTTTTATTCAGTAACATCACCTTCGACAATCACGTGGTTTGAATGGATGTTAATTTCTATCGCCACGGTGGCTTCATCCATTATCGGTGACTTATTTGAAAGCCTCTACAAACGTGCTTTTTCTGTTAAAGATAGCGGGAATTTACTACCAGGACATGGTGGTATATTAGACAGAA
This sequence comes from Methylophaga sp., assembly GCA_002706095.1. GTDB lineage: Bacteria > Pseudomonadota > Gammaproteobacteria > Nitrosococcales > Methylophagaceae > Methylophaga > Methylophaga marina. The sequence goes on from PAJP01000023.1 coordinate 159,522, forward strand.
TTGATAGTCTTTTAGCTGCAGTGCCTATCTTCACTTTCCTGATATTAATCATGGGTAGTGTCTAGATGAAATCAGTGACGATTCTTGGTTCTACTGGTTCCATCGGTTTGAGCACATTGGACGTGTTGAGTCTTCATCCTGAAAAATTCAAAGTCTATGCATTAACAGCCAATCAATCTGTTGAAACTATGTTGCAGCAATGTCTGCAGTTTCAACCTGAAATTGCTGTGATGTTAGATGCCAAAGCTGCAGACAAACTGGCTGAAGCGCTTCGTAAAGAAGGCTGTAATACAGTTGTAAAAAGTGGCACCCAGTCACTGGAAGATGTTTCGTCATCATCCAGAACCGATATCGTCGTTGCGGCAATCGTGGGTGCTGCTGGCTTATTACCCACTCTTGCCGCTGCCAAAGCAGGCAAGCGAATCTTACTGGCTAACAAAGAAGCATTGGTCATGAGTGGTGCCTTGTTTATGAAAACTGTGGCAGAAAACGGCGCAACTCTTCTCCCCGTTGATAGTGAACATAATGCCATCTGGCAATGCCTGCCCGTAGCAAACACGCAGCATCATGATTTCAACGGCAAAGGGGTAAGGAAGATAATTCTTACCGCTTCAGGTGGGCCTTTCAGAGACTATGAGCTGGATAAATTAGAAGAGGTGACACCAGAACAAGCTGTTGCTCATCCTAATTGGTCCATGGGGCAAAAAATTTCCGTCGACTCAGCGACTATGATGAATAAAGGTCTTGAGGTGATTGAAGCCCATTGGTTATTTGGCTTACAAAGCCAACAAATCGAAGTCGTGTTACACAGACAGAGTGTTATCCACTCAATGGTGGATTATGAGGATGGCTCGGTTTTAGCTCAGATGGGCAATCCGGATATGCGGACTCCTATTACGAATACCTTATCGTGGCCAGAGCGAATCGCCTCTGGTGTGGCACCATTAGACTTAGTGAAAGTAGGCCGGCTTGATTTTAGTGAAGCTGATTTTTCACGTTTTCCGTGTTTACGTTTAGCCTATAAAGCATTAAACGATGGTGGTACGGCTACAGCTATTTTGAATGCTGCTAATGAAGTAGCAGTGCAAGCCTTTTTGGATGAGCAGATACGGTTTACTGATATTGCGAAAATTATTGAAGATGTTTTAATCGAACTACCTATTCACGAGGCTTCATCACTCGAACAAATCCTGGCAGATGACGCTGCAGCAAGAGAATTGGCTATGAGCAAGATAGGTTTATGCACTCACTAATCTTCTTTTTAATCGCTTTAGCCATACTGATTATCATTCATGAATATGGTCATTTCTGGGTAGCAAGACGCTGCGGCGTCAAAGTGCTACGGTTTTCGGTGGGCTTTGGTAAACCTATCTGGCAAAAAGTGGGTAAAGATGGCACTGAGTATGTGTTAGCGCCTATTCCAATGGGCGGTTATGTCAAAATGCTCGATGAACGGGAAATGCCGGTAAGTGAAGAGCAAGCTCAATTTGCATTTAACCGTCAGTCTTTGGCAAAAAGAGTGGCTATCGTCTCTGCTGGCCCTATAGCCAATCTCATTTTTGCCATACTGGCTTATTGGATGTTGTTTGTCGTTGGTGTATCTGGAATTAAACCCATCATTGATGATGTGCATCCAGACTCAATCGCCGCTCAGGCGGGTCTCAATCCGAATGATGAAATTTTACAGGTGGATGGTAAACGAACCCCAACCTGGAATAGTGTTTATAAGGCACTCATTCAAAAAGCAGAATATGGTGAACGAACTGAGATTTTAGTACTGACGTCAGGAATTGAGCAGCAATATGCTTTAGTCATACCTCAAGTCAGTATTGATCAAGCAGGTAGTATTTTGGACAAAATAGGTATTGAGCCTTTGCGTCCAGCTATTAAACCGGTACTGGGTGAAATTGTGCCTGACTCACCAGCCCAAAAAGCCGGGTTAAAAGTGGGGGATGTTCTCCTGTCCTCACAGCAACAAACCATTGATAACTGGTCGAAATGGGTTGAATTGATCCAAGCAAGTGCTGGTAAAGAGTTGAATATTGAAATTCAACGTAATGAGCAACGCTTAACTCTCACATTAACACCACAAGCTGGTGATGATGGAAAAGGACGAATTGGTGCCGCGGTCGATGCAAGTCAGAGCACGATACCTCAGGATCTTCAAGCGGAATTAAGTTATGGCCCTGTTGAAGCGGTCTGGCAAGCGGTGATACAAACTTGGGATTTTTCTTCTTCGACACTGAAAAGTTTATGGGGAATGATAACCGGGAAAGTCTCAACCGATAATCTTGGCGGGCCGATTAGTATTGCACAAATTGCAGGCAGCTCGGCCGAGCAGGGTGTGACCTCATTTATCAGTTTTCTTGCCATGATAAGTATTACACTTGGCATATTGAACCTTTTACCTATCCCAATGCTTGATGGTGGACATCTCGCCATGTTTGCAGTGGAGGCTGTCAGAGGTAAACCAATCTCTGAAATAACTCAGATGCAGATACAAAAAGTGGGCTTTTTGATTTTGATTATGGTGATGTTTATTGCCTTTTTTAATGATCTCACAAGAGTGTTTGGATAATCAGATTAATTGCAGGTACACTTACTCTTTCGTCGACGGATAGTTATTGCTGATAACAATGAATAAATTACTGCCTATACTCCTGTTTTTGTCTTTTATCTCAGTCGCAAAGGCTGAGTCCTTTACCATCGAAGATATTCGTATAGAAGGATTGCAGCGGATTTCTGCTGGTACAGTCTTTAACTATCTCCCTGTGAAAGTCGGGGATACGATGACGGATAATGATGCAAAAGGCATTATTCGCTCATTGTTTAAGTCTAAATATTTCAATGATGTTGAAGTAGAAAGACAAGACGGTGTATTAGTTATCAAAGTCAAAGAACGTCCAGCCATATCCAGCATCGAACTTGTCGGCAATAAAGACATGGACTCAGCAGAGTTGCTGAAGTCGCTTCGGGAAATCGGTTTTGGTGAAGGCCAGGTTTTTGAGCAAGCCATGCTAGAGCGTGTAGAGCTTGAACTTGAGCGTCAATATTTCAGTCGAGGCAAATACGGTGTGGCGATTAGTTCTGAGGTAACACCGTTATCACGAAATCGTGTAGCTATTCGTATCACGATGGCAGAAGGCGTGGTGGCGACTATCAGTGATATTAACATTGTTGGTAATCATGCTTTTGATGATGAAGAGCTGATGACAGATTTTCAGACCACAACCGGTTCATTACTGTCATTCCTGACGAAGGACAATCAATATTCTCGTCAAAAATTATCCGCGGATTTAGAAACCTTACGTTCTTTTTACTTAGATCGTGGTTTTGTAGATTTTACGGTTGAGTCAACTCAAGTCTCTATCAGTGATGATAAGAAACACATGTTCATCACAATCAATATCAGTGAAGGCGAGAAATATAAAATTAACGAAGTGCGATTAGCCGGTAATTTGATCGTACCTGAAGAAGAATTATTTAAGCTGGTTACAATTCGAGAAAACTCGGTATTTTCACGTAAAGCCATCACTAAGAGTACTGAAAATTTAACTAATCGCTTAGGTAATGATGGCTATGCCTTTGCAAACGTCAACGCGGTGCCTGAGATTGACCGTGAAAAGCGTGAAGTAGATTTGACGTTCTTCGTCGATCCAGGTCGTAGAGCCTACGTCAGACGTATCAATATTTCAGGTAACAGTAAAACACGTGACGAGGTTTTACGTCGTGAATTCCGCCAACAAGAATCTGCATGGATCTCCACAGAAAAGGTAGAGCAGTCTAAGGCCAGGGTGTCACGTCTTGGTTACTTTGAAAATGTGAATGTCGAAACTATTCCGGTGGCTGGTGTACAGGATCAGGTTGATTTAGATTTTGGAGTCACAGAAACACCATCAGGTAGTTTATCTGCCGGTATCGGCTTCTCCCAATCAGATGGTCTGATTTTCAATGCCAATGTGACGCAGAAAAACTTCTTGGGTAGTGGTAAGCACATTCGATTTGGCTTCAATAATAGTAGCATTAACACGATATATAGCTTTGGTTACACCAATCCATTTGTCACAGTCGATGGTATTAGTCAGGGCTTTAATGCTTTCTATCGTGAAACAGATGCTGATGAAGCAAACATAGCAACATATACTCTTGACGCATTCGGTGGGGATATCACTTTCGGTATTCCAATTTCAGAAGAGAATCGTATCAATCTTGGGGTGGGTTATGAACGTACTCAAATTGATCTTCCTTCAGATAACACTATTTCGCGCTATTCTGATTTTATCGATCGTGAAGGTGACACCTTTGATACCGTTACATTAAATCTTGGCTGGTCCAGTGATGACCGTAATAACGCATTATTACCAACAAGTGGTGTGTCGCAAACATTGACAGGTGAGTTTGCTATACCAGGACCATCATTGCAGTACTACAAGCTCAAATACAAAGCGAATGCTTACCATCCGATCAACGACACCTTCACTTTCGCGTTAAGAGGTGAGTTCGGATATGGTGAATCCTATGGTGATACTGAGGAGTTTCCTTTCTTCCAGAACTTCTACGCTGGTGGTATCAGAAGTGTCCGCGGCTTCCAGGCTAATACCTTGGGTGTCAAAGAGGACGATGAACCGTTAGGTGGTAATTTACTGGTTAGCGGTGGTGCGGAAGTTATTTTCCCCGTGCCATTTATGAAAAAAACGTTAAAATCTTTCCGTCTTAGCGCCTTTACTGACTTTGGTAACGTTTATGATGTGGATCAAGATTTTGATGCTGGTTTACTGAGGTATTCAGCAGGTTTGTCCGCTATCTGGATTTCCCCATTTGGTGCAATGTCGTTTAGTATAGCGGCACCGTTGAAGAAAGAAGACGGTGATGAGACTGAAGCATTCCAGTTCTCATTGGGTTCGACGTTTTAATTAATTATTGGAGTTGAGTGTGAAGAATTTGAAGTTTATTTGGCTATTATTTGCATTGTTCATCGCCGCCCCTGCTAGCTATGCAGCAGATTTAAAAATTGGTGTTGTAAATGCAGGCGTGGTGCTTGATAAATCACCACAAAAAGCAGCAGCACTCGCGCGTTTGGAAAAAGAATTCTCCGCAAGAAGTAAATCATTAGAAGCAAAACACAAAGCACTTCGTGCTGCACAAGAAAAATTAAATAAAGACGGGGCTATCCTCAGTGCAGATCAACGTCGTGACAAAGAACGTGATTTATTAAGCGATCAACGTGAACTGCAACGCCTTCAAGATGAGTACAGTGAAGACTTATCGATCCGTCGTAATGAAGAGTTAAGAAAGCTTGAAAAAGACATTGCAGAAACCATTGTCGATCTGGCAAAAAAAGAATCGTATGACATGGTGTTGTATCAAGGTGTCATTTTTGCCAGTGATAAAGTTGACCTGACAAATAAAGTCTTGGAAATGTTGAAAGCTAAAAAATAGAGTACAGTTGTGGGTTTGACACTTGCTCAAATAGCAGAAGAAATTAATGGTAGAGTTATCGGCGATGCTACTTACGAAGTTAGCAGCGTCGGTACTCTATCTAATGCTAAATCATCTCAGCTAAGCTTTTTATCAAATTCGAAATATAAGAAGTTTTTAAAACAATCCCAGGCTGGCGCCATTATCGTCTCAAAAGACATGTCCGAATATGTCGTGACAAATGCCATTGAGGTTGACGATCCTTATGTTGCCTATGCCAAAGCAGCCAGTCTTTTACATCCTGTGAAAAAGCTCTCTGCTGCCATCCATCCATCCGCAGCCATTGATCCTGCAGCCGAGATAGGTAGCAATGTCAGCATTGGTGCACATGTTGTCATTGAGCCAGGCGTTATCATCAAGGATAACGTAACTATAGGCCCAGGCTGTGTTATTGAGCATGACGTCATTCTCAGAAAAGGGGTAACACTCCGTCCTAATGTGACATTATGTTTTGGTGTGGATATCGGTGAACGTACTATCATCCATCCAGGTGTTGTGATTGGTGCAGACGGTTTTGGCATTGCCAATGATAACGGGCACTGGATTAAGGTGCCTCAGGTTGGGTCAGTTAAAATAGGTAGCGATGTTGAAATTGGCGCCAACACTACGATTGACAGAGGCGCTATCGAAGATACCGTAATAGCAGACGGTGTAAAACTCGATAATCAAATACAAATTGGCCATAACGTGACCATTGGAAAACACTCGGTCATAGCGGGCTGTACAGGGATAGCGGGTAGTACATCTATTGGTGAATATTGTGCGATAGGTGGTGGCACCGGCATGACTGGACATATCAATATCGCCAATGGAGTGCAGCTGACTGGCATGAGTATGGTGACAAAGTCCATCAATGAAGCGGGTGTCTATTCGTCAGGTATACCGGTTGAGCCAACGAAACAATGGCATAAAAACGTGATTAGATACCGTCAGATGGATAAATTATTTGATCGTGTGAAACAGCTTGAAGAGCAAGATAAAGACTGATTGCAATGTTGTTTTGCTTTACCAAAGTCTGCTCTCACAGTAACATTGTCGGTCTTTTAAATACAATGATAGTCAAGGGATATTAGCTTGAACACGATTGATATACATGAAATTCAACGCCTGTTACCTCATCGATACCCTTTCTTGTTGATTGACAGGGTTATAGAGTTTACCCCGGGTGAGCGTTTGGTCGGCATTAAAAATGTGACATTTAATGAACCGCATTTTACAGGTCATTTCCCTCAGCGTGTCATTATGCCTGGTGTATTAATCCTTGAATCCCTTGCGCAAGCGACAGGGTTATTAGCGTTCAAGACAGCGGATCAAATCCGCTCTGATGAAGCATTATATTATCTAGCTGGTATAGATAATGCTCGGTTTAAACGACCTGTTGAACCCGGTGATCAACTTAGACTTGAAGTTAAGTTAGAAAAGAACAAACGTAACCTGTGGAAATTTACGGGCGAAGCGAGTGTTGATGGCGAAGTTGTTGTCAGCGCCGATATCATGTGTGTTAACCAAGAAATGCCAAAGTGATACATCAAACAGCTATCATTGATCCAAGCGCCGTTATCGCTGATAACGTCAAAATTGGTCCTTTTTCTGTTATCGGCCCAAAGGTAGAGATTGGCGAAGGGACTGAAATCGCCTCACATGTCGTTATAAATGGACCAACGAAGATTGGTAAGAATAACCGCATCTTTCAATTTGCTTCTATTGGTGAAGAACCTCAAGATAAAAAATTTCATGGTGAAGACACCACATTAGAGATTGGTGATAACAATCTTATACGTGAGTCTGTCACAATCAACCGTGGCACTGTGCAAGGCGGAGGCGTAACTCGTCTTGGCAGTAACAACTGGATTATGGCTTATGTCCATATCGCTCATGACTGTATTATTGGTAACGATAATATCTTTGCGAATAATGCATCACTTGCCGGTCATGTGATTATCGATGATTTTGTGATTCTGGGTGGTTTTACTTTAATCAGTCAATTTAATTACATGGGATCACATTCCTTCAGTGCTATGGGCAGTGTGATTTCAAGACATGTACCCCCGTATGTGCTGGTCTCTGGTCACATGGCGAAACCCTTTGGTATTAATGTTGAAGGATTACGCAGACGTAATTTTACTGATCTGCAAATTAAAAATATTCGACAAGCCTATAAATTTTTATATCGCTCTGGTTTGAAGTTAGAAGAAGCTGAGATGCGCATTGATAACATCAAACAAGAATCAGATGAAATTTCTCTATTATCTGATTTTCTCAAGAACCAGGAGGGTGGCATAATCCGATAACAATCGGATTATGCTTTATTCCATTCTTACTTAGTCATTATTCGGCGTTGCTGTGATTTTGTGAATACTTAAATCTGCACCTTCATATTCTTGTTCCTGAGACAGCCTTAACCCCAAGACGAGTTTAAGCAAACCATAAACGGTAAATCCACCAACAAATGCGATAAGTACACCTAATCCAGTGCCAATAAGCTGTGACATCAAACTAACGCCACCCATACCACCTAAAGCGACTTGACCGAAGATACCAGCTGCAATACCACCCCAAACACCACAAAGACCATGTAAAGGCCACACCCCAAGGACATCATCAATTTTCCATTTGTTTTGTGTGAGTGTGAATGTGAAAACGAATAATGAACCCGCAACCAAACCTGTCACCAGGGCTCCTAATGGATGCATGATATCTGAACCTGCACATATGGCTACTAAACCTGCAAGAGGTCCATTGTGCACAAAGCCCGGGTCGTTTTTACCCACTAGGCACGAAGCAAGTATGCCGCCAACCATTGCCATAAGTGAATTGATAGCAACCAACCCACTTATTCCATCAATAGCCTGAGCGGACATGACATTAAACCCAAACCAGCCTACAGTAAGAATCCATGCACCCAGTGCCAGAAAAGGGATATTTGAAGGTGGGTGTGCAAATATTTCACCTTTTTTACTATAGCGTCCATGGCGTGGACCGAGGTGCAAGACTGCTGCTAATGCAATCCAGCCGCCCACGGCATGAACAACAATTGAACCAGCGAAATCATGAAAGCCGGCACCATATGTGTTAATCAACCACTCTTGAATACCATATGCACCGTTCCATGAAATGCCTTCGAAGAAAGGATAAATAAAGCCAGCAATAAAAAATGTCGCTATGAGTTGAGGGTAAAACTTAGCACGCTCGGCAATGCCACCAGACACAATAGCCGGTATCGCAGCAGCAAAGGTAAGTAGGAAAAAGAATTTAACCAGCCCATAACCATAATTTTCATTCAATGTTGGAGCCGCATCAAAAAAATGTAAATTGTAGGCTATACCGTAACCAATAAAGAAATAAGCGATAGTGGATATGGCAAAATCGACAATAATTTTTACCAGTGCGTTGACCTGATTTTTCTTTCTAACTGTCCCGACTTCTAGAAAAGCAAAGCCAGCGTGCATGGCTAGCACCATTATGGCGCCAAGCAGTATAAACAAAACATCATTTGCGTTATTCACTATCCTATCCCCTCGTTGGTTTAGATATAAAGCACCAAAATAGCAAGAGTCGCACCAAATTAGAAAAAACAATATAAATCAATTGGATGGTTATAATAAACCTGCCAGTGTTGGGTTTTATTGATTTAAATTGGTGCAATATTGTTAGCTTTAGCACTAGATTGGTGCTTCGTGATATCTCATGGTGCATGTGATTAAACGAATTGTTGATCCACAAGCAGCATATAAAAACGTATAATCAACGGCTTTATATAAAGTTGATCAGTAAACCGATGTTGAGGAGACCGCATGGATATCTATGCATCTGATGAAGAGAAAGCAGAAGCAATAAAACAATGGTGGCGTGAAAATGGCCGCTCTGTCTTTATTGGTGTGATACTGGGTATCGCAAGCATTTTTGGTGTACGTTACTGGATGAACTATCAGCAAGTTCAAACTCAGCAAGCGGCTATGATCTACCAGCAAGCGATTGTGTCAGTAAGCAATCAAGATTCTGAAGCTGCTCAAGCCAGCACAGAAAAATTGATGCAGGATAACAAAAATAGTGCTTACGCCGTTTTCGCCGCGCTCCAAATGGCACAGAAAGCGAGTGAAGCCGGTGAGTATGAGAAAGCGAAAGATTACCTGCGTTGGGTGATAACGAATGCAGAGTTATCAAGTCACCAAGCGTTAGCAAAACTACGTTTAGCAAAAGTTGAGTTTGATCGCGGACAATTAGAACAGGCTCTAGAGCAAGTAACATCCAATGATGTGGAGGCCTTTGATTCTCTTTTTGCTGAGCTGGAAGGTGATATTAAATCTGCTCAGGGAGAGACGCAACAAGCGCAAACAGCGTATCAGAATGCCTTGAAAGGGCTCAATTCTGGTGAACCTAGACATACCCTGATTGAAATGAAATTAGATGATGTGGCCGTTGCACATGAAAGTTAATTTGCGCTTATTAACCATTGGTCTCTCACTCACCGTACTTACTGCATGTAGCACCGTAGGCGATTGGTTCGCAGAAGAATCCTATGAGGAACCACCAGAGCCGCTAACTGAATTTGCCAGTGAGTTCAATGCCAAAGTCCTATGGGATAAAGGTGTTAATGATGGTGCAGGTGAAAAGAAACTCGACCTGGCATCATGGTGGCAAAATAATAAAATTTTTGCTGTTGATCATGAAGGTGAAGTGACCGCACTGAATGCTGAAACGGGACGTGAAATTTGGGATGCCGATCTGGATTTTAATGTTGTGACCGGCATCGGTGGTGGTATGGAAGCAGTCTATGTCGGCTCAGATAAAGGTTTGCTGGTTGCTTTGAATGAAGTCGATGGCAAAGAGTTGTGGCGGACACAATTAACTAGTGAAGTGTTGGCTCCAGCGACTTCAGCAAATGGTATTGTTGTGAGTCGTACCTCTGATGGACGAGTCACGGGTATTTCTGCAGGTGATGGTAAGGTCATTTGGTCATACCAGCGCGCTGTCCCTTTACTCAGTTTACGTGGTGCCGGAAGACCTGTGATTGCTGGTGATACCGTCATTGCTGGCTATGACAACGGTAAATTGGTCGCCCTGACATTGAACGACGGTAAAGTGATATGGGAAAAGAGTATCGCTATTCCACGTGGCAGAACCGAGCTGGAACGTTTAGTTGATATTGATGCTGACCCGGTAGTGATTGAAGATACTGCCTACGTTGTGACTTACCAAGGACAATTGGCTGCTGTAGATATCAATTCTGGTCGTGTGTCATGGTCACGTGATATGTCATCACAAATCGGGCTGGATGCCGCTTACCGAGACGCTGTTTATGTGACAGATGATCAAGGTTATGTCTGGGCTGTCCAGGATGGTAGTGGTGATGCATTGTGGCGTCAGACAAGATTGCTGAGACGTCAGGTAACTGCGCCTGCGATTGCGGGTAATTACATAGTCGTAGGTGATTTTGAAGGATATATTCACTGGATAGCAAGAGATGATGGTCGCTTTGTTTCACGTCAGCAACTGAGTGATGCTCCAATTTACAGCAAACCATTAGTTATCAATGGCATTGTCTATGTTACTGCAGCTGATGGCAGTCTTTCCGCTTTGAGAGTACCTGAAAATTGAAACCAGTAATTGCGTTGGTTGGTCGTCCGAATGTCGGCAAATCGACCATATTTAACCGGCTAACAAGAAGCCGTGATGCGCTTGTAGCGGATTACGCTGGTCTGACGCGTGACCGTATCTACGGTACCGCGAAAGAGCCTGGTTATGATTTTATCCTGATTGATACCGGTGGCCTTACCGATCAAACAGACAATATGTCTGATCTTATGCGTAAACAGGCAAAACTGGCGATTGATGAAGCGGATCTCATCTTATTCATCGTCGATGGTCGTGCAGGACTGATGCCTACTGACTCCGATGTCGCCCAGCTTTTACGAAACGACGGCAAACCCGTTTGTCTTGTAATAAATAAAACGGAAGGTGAACGTCGTGAAATTATCTCTGCCGAGTTCTATGCATTAGGTCTGGGTGAGCCTCAGGTTATCTCTGCAACTCAGGGCAGAGGTATAGATGCGCTGTTAGCCGAAATCAAAGATCGCATCCCAGCGGTTGAGAAGCTGGAGGCCGATGAACCTGAGCAATTTGATGAGAATGAAATTCGACTGGCAGTGTTGGGCAGACCTAATGTAGGTAAATCTACGCTGATTAACCGTTTGCTTGGTGAAGAGCGCGTGGTGGCATTCGATGAACCTGGCACAACCCGTGATAGTATTCATGTTCCATTTGAAAAAGATGGCGTCAAGTACACATTGATTGATACAGCAGGTGTCAGACGACGTTCTAAAGTCTCTGAAAAACTTGAAAAGTTCAGTATATTAAAAACATTACAGGCTTTAGAAGATGCTAATGTAGTGATGCTGGTCCTGGATGCGCATGAAGGCATAGTCGAGCAGGATCTGCATTTAGCAGGACTGATTATTGAAAGTGGGCGTGCTGTCGTTATTGCTGTTAATAAATGGGACGGCCTGGAAAAAAGTGAACGTGAATGGGTGACGACAAATATCGAGCGTCGGTTACCTTTTCTGAATTTTGCCAAAACGCATTTTATTTCAGCATTACATGGCAGTGGTGTCGGCCTCTTATTCAAATCAGTCAGACAAGCATTTCAGTCTGCCATGATAAAAGCCCCTACTTCACGCCTGACTCGGGTATTGGAAGATGCGGTTGCTGATCATCCACCGCCACTGGTCCGAGGTCGTCGTATCAAATTCCGTTATGCTCATCTAGGCGGAAAAAACCCGCCTAGAATCATCATTCATGGAAATCAGACTGAATCAACGCCGAACAGTTATAAACGTTATCTGGAAAATACCTTCAGAGACGTTCTAAAGTTACAGGGCACACCGGTGATGATTGAGTTTAAAACCAGTGACAATCCTTACCGTGATAAAGCCGTTAAAAGTGCGGCACAAAACACACCTCAAAGAAAACAGCGTCCTCCGCGTAAAAGTCGTAAAAATTAGAGCAATCCGGGGTCATCGCTCATCAGATTTTCGAGACTGTTGAGCTTGTCCCGGATTTTTTCACGCGTGGCCAATTTCTCGCGCGCAGCGAGAGGCAGATCTGTAAATAGTATGACTTGTTTGTCTATCAAGGTATTGATCAAATCTTCCAACACCCGGATCAAAGATAAGTCTGATGCGTTAAGCGCAGACAGACTATCTGCTTTGTTTTCTGATTGTGTTAAATAAGCGACCAGTTCGTCAGAGTTTACTGATAGCTTTTCTGTTGCGCCAGCTTGAGGGTTATCGTAAACAGCAATGATGTCAGCTGTTTCGTCTCTTTCTACATAAACCATATCTATTCATGACCCCATTAATGTAATGCCATAGCACATTATGGCGTGATATGCTTTACAGTAAACTAAAAAACTGTGAAACTCATCAAGTTTATTAACTTACTATTGTTAAGAAGATGTATACGGAGTCTGTCATCAACACAAATAAAAAAGAGCAGTGGGATGCTCAGGATAGCTACCGTACTCATGATGATCCGTTACTGGCCTGCCTGACGGTTCTCGCCAAAATTCTTAATAAACCACATAGTCCAGAATCGTTGATTGCTGGTCTGCCCCTTGTTGATAATAAACTTTCACCCTCTTTATTCAGTCGCGCTGCAGACCGTGCGGGCTTGTCTTCTCGCATAGTGAAGAGAAAACTGACAAAAATCTCAAATCTTGTTTTGCCGGCTATCCTTTTATTGGATAATGCAAATGCCTGCATTCTCCTTGAAATCAACAAAACAAAAGCAAAAGTTATTTTCCCTGAAACAGGTGAAGGGGAGTCCGAGCTCTCTCTTGATGAATTAGCAGAGCAATATTCGGGATACAGTATCTTTATCAAACCTGTTCATCACTTTGATAAACGAACAGAATTCTCTGCTATACCGCGTTCTGAACATTGGTTCTGGGGCACAATTTTGCGTTTCTGGCCCATCTACGGCCAAGTATTTATTGCATCCATCCTGGTGAATAGTTTTGCTCTGGCTTCACCTTTATTTGTGATGAATGTCTATGACCGTGTTGTGCCAAATAATGCCACAGAAACACTGTGGGTATTAGCCATTGGTGTCGCCACTGTATTTGTCTTTGAGTTATTACTGCGCACACTTCGTGCGTATTTTATTGATATAGCCAGTAAAAAAGCAGATGTGATTCTTTCCGCCACTATTTTTGAAAAAGTGATGGCGGTAAAAATGTCCGCGCGGTCGAATTCTGTCGGGTCATTCGCCAACAGTATGCAAGAGTTCGAATCGTTCAGAGAGTTTTTTACATCGGCGACACTGACAACCTTGGTTGATTTGCCATTTTCATTATTATTTATTGCTGTTATCTGGCTGGTAGCAGGGCCTGTCGCGTATATACCTTTAGCCGTTATACCTCTGACGATACTAGTGAGTTTGATTATTCAGTTCCCTTTATCAAAAACGATTCAACATTTATTCAGGCATTCCGGACAGAGAAGTTCGACATTAATTGAAACGCTTACCGGCTTGGAGACTATCAAGAGTATTGGTGCAGAGACTCCTATTCAGCGTAAATGGGAGCAGACGGTTGGTTTTATGACGAAATACAGCCAACGCGCACGTATTTTATCTGCCACGGCGATCAACTTTACTTCCTTCCTGCAACAGATGGCATCCATCACCGTTGTTGTGTTTGGTGTGTATTTAATTACAGAAAATGAAATCACTATGGGGGCCTTAATTGCCAGCACTATTTTGACAGGGCGTGCATTAGCTCCGATGGCACAGTTAGCCGGGATATTGACTCGATATCATCAATCTAAAGCGGCGTTGAGTTCATTGAATAGCTTGATGGCATTGCCTGTTGAAAGACCATCTGGACGAGAGTTTCTGCATCGGCCTGAATTCAAGGGTGGCATTGAATTTAAAAAGGTGAGCTTTCGTTATCCAGAACAACCCATTGATGCTTTATCTGATGTCTCTTTTAAGATTAATGCTGGAGAAAAGGTGGCATTTATAGGCCGCATTGGTTCTGGGAAAAGTACCATTGAAAAACTCATGCTGGGTTTGTATGAGCCTAATGAAGGCTCTATTTTGTTGGACGGTACTGATATTCGACAGGTCGATCCTGTCGATCTAAGAAAGAATGTTGGCTACGCACCACAGGACGTCGTACTGTTCTACGGCAGTATTCGTGAAAATATCACCATGGTGGCTCCCTTCGCTGAAGATCATGAAGTATTAAAAGCGGCGGACATTGCGGGGGTGACGGAATTTGTCAATCGACACCCATCGGGTTTTGATATGCCTGTCGGGGAGAGAGGTGAAGGTTTATCCGGTGGACAGCGTCAAAGCGTAGCCGTTGCCAGAGCATTGTTGTTAAATTCACCTGTTGTGATGCTGGATGAACCCACTAATGCCATGGACAACAGTACAGAAGAACGTTTTAAAGCCAAATTAGCAGAGCACATTGAGGATAAGACCCTTCTACTGGTGACTCATAAAGCCTCACTTTTGAGTTTAGTTGATAGAGTGATCGTGATGGATCAAGGGAATATTGTTGCCGATGGCTCCCGGGAACAAATTCTGTCTGCCCTTAAAAATGGTCATATTAAAGTGAGTAAGGGCTAGTTATGGCTTGGTTCAAAAAAACGCATTCAGACGATCTGGAGTTCATGTCAGAAGTCAGTGCCGCTTCACTGGAAAGTTCATCTCGAGTTGGTCACTCTTTACTACTGCTTACAGCACTGTTTTTCATCTGCGCTTTCTGGTGGGCCAGTATTACAGAGTTAGATGAAGTGACGCGGGGGCAGGGTAAAGTTATTCCATCCAGTAAAGTTCAAGTCATACAGAATCTGGAAGGTGGTATTCTCTCTGAAGTATTGGTACATGAAGGAGACATCGTCAATAAAGATGATGTATTACTTAAGATTGACGATACGCGCTTTTCCTCGTCTTTTCGTGAAACCCAGTTAAAGTACTGGGAGTTACTGGCTCGTAAAGTACGATTGACGGCCGAAATGGAAGGCAAACCATTAGAGTTACCTGAAGAAGTCCTAAAACAACAACCTGCCTTAGCTGCTAGTGAACGCGCACTCTATCAATCACGCCAACTTGAATTACAAAGTAATATTGATGTTCTTGAGCAACAAGTAAAACAACGACAACAAGAGCTGTTAGAAAACCAGGCGAAGCTCAATAAGCTGACAACGAGTTATGATTTGAGCCGCCAAGAGCTGGAAATGTCTGAGCCATTGGTCTCTGTGGGCGTTATATCTGAAGTTGAATTATTAAGACTTAAACGAGCGACCAATGATTTACGTGGCGAAATGGAAACGACCAGGTTAGCGATTCCTCGTATCCGGTCAACACTTAACGAAGCCAAACAAAAAATAAAAGATACGACGCTGAGATTCAAATCAGAAGCAGCATCTCAGCTTAGTGAGGTACAGTCTGAATTAGCCATAACCAAAGAAACAACGACTTCTCAGGAGGATAGAGTGAGGCGTACCTTGGTGCGTTCGCCTGTGAAGGGTAAGATAAAGCAGTTAAAAATTAATACCGTTGGTGGGGTTATACAACCAGGAATGGATTTGGTTGAAATTGTGCCAGTGGAAGATAATTTATTAATTGAAACCAATATCCGTCCTTCGGATATTGCTTTTTTAAGTCCAGGCCAACAAGCGATGGTGAAATTGACGGCATATGATTTTTCCATTTATGGTGGACTTCCTGCTACATTAGAGAGAATAAGTGCTGATACAATTACAAATGATGAGGGAGAGAGTTTTTATCTGATTTATTTAAGAACAGATAAAAGCTACATAGAGAGTAGTAAAGGTCCATTAGAGATTATTCCAGGTATGACTGTGACAGTTGATATTCTTACGGGTAAAAAAACAGTGCTGGATTATTTGTTTAAACCGATACTCAAAGCTAAAAATGAGGCGATGAGAGAACGTTGATTAATCCGACCATGCCCACCATGCCAGTGAAGGCAGACAATCCAATGCTTTATTGCATCGGTCAAGATGCAAATCAACTTGTGCATATTAAACAGATTTTGTCTGAGCAATATGATGTGCATGATTTTTCATGTGTTGATGACGCACAGTCGGCACTTGCTCAGAAACAACCGAATCTTATTTTATGTCACTTGAGCTGTCTAAATAGTGAGGATCAATCTTTATTCAGTCACAGTGACGCCAGCGCAGAACGTGTACGGGTGCTTATTTTAGGTCCAAAATTGTCTGTATTGGAACAGATATCCATTTTAAAGCAAGGGGCCAGAGGCTATTTTCAGGAAGAGTTACTGGATGATAAGTTGCTGATAGCAATTGAATTAATTCAGAGGGGTGAAGTCTGGGTCGAGCGTCATGTGATTGCCGGTCTGATTGATGAGCTAAATCATGCGCCAACACTCTCAAGCGAACAGCAGCAAAAACTCGATAGCTTATCCCGGAAAGAATTAGAAGTCGCTGAGCTAGTGAGTCACGGGGCGACAAATAAAATGATCGCCAGAACAATGAACATTACAGAAAGAACCGTCAAAGCACATTTAACAGCCATTTTCCAAAAGATGAATATCCCGGATAGGTTGTCACTGGCTATATTTTTCAGAGATTTGCGTTAGTTATATCAAACGACAAAATGTTATGTTTTAATACATCATGTCATTTTTAAGCACAATGGAATAAAGCTTAGGTCAGTCAGTGAGCGTATTACGCTCCGACTGAAGAGGATTAGGATTTGAAGTGATGAAGAAAAATTTAGTTTTAACTCTACCTCTTTGGGTAATGATATCGAGTGTATCAGCTCAAACGTTGCAGAGTGCAGTGATGACAACTATCGAGTCTAATCCTGATATTTTAGCGGCAGCGAGTGAAAGACAAGCTGTTTCCAAAGAAGTTGACCAAGCCCGTGCAGGTTATTATCCAACGCTTGATCTCGCATTAGGTACTGGTTGGGAAATGACGGATAATCCTAATACGCGTTCTTCAGGTCGTGGTGAAGTCAGACTAAATAGAGATGAAGCCAGCTTACAACTTCGTCAAATGCTTTTCGATGGTATGGAAACCAAAAATGAAGTGTTGAGACAAGAGTACAGGACTAACTCACGCGCCTCAGCGGTGTACAGTGCTGCTGAGAATACCGGCCTGGAGGCTGTTGATGCCTATCTGAATGTGTTGCGACAACAAAACATTGTCGAATTGGCTCAGACCAACCTTGAAGCTCACCAAAGAACACATGATCAAATCGTTTTACGAAGTGAACGCGGGGTTGGACGTGGTGCGGATATGGACCAGAGCCTGGGTCGTCTGGCATTGGCAGAAGCCAATCTAATGGAAGAAGAAAGTAAATTGCGGGATGCTGAAACCGCGTTTATCAGAGTCGTTGGTGAAGCACCGGAGTCACTGGAGCAGCCTGAAGTACCAGGTGAGTTTATCCCTGATAATTTAGAAGAGGCTATCGCTAAAGCCGTTGATCATCACCCAACATTGAGACTAGCAAACTTTGACTTAGAATCAGCCAGAGCACAGCATGCCACAGCGAAAGCGCCTTTTTACCCAGATCTACATTTGGAAGTAGGCACTCGTGCTGATCATAATATCGATGGTCAAGTGGGCACAGATAAAGACGTTACAGCTATGCTCAGGTTGCGTTATAACTTACTCAATGGTGGCCGTGACTCTGCGAGACGTGAGGAAACCGCCTTTCTTATTAACCAGGCCGCTGAAATCCGTAATAACACTTATCGTGAAGTGGAAGAGAGCACCAGGCTCTCATGGAATGCCTGGGAGACGGTCAAGCGTCAGATGTCATATCGGCAGCAGCATGTTGATTCAAGTAGAAAGTCACGTGATGCCTACAGACAACAATTCAGCCTTGGACAGCGCACATTGCTGGATTTATTAGATTCTGAAAATGAAGTGTTTAGAGCGGAGACAGCACTGGTGAATACATCATATGATGAGTTGTATGCGCAGTATCGTATTTTGAACAGTATGGGCCTTCTGTTGGAAGGCTTGAATATTAAAGCCCCTGAAACTGCACAAACTATTGCTATACAACAGTAAATTAGAATTTATTGATTATTTTGGCCACGGTCGTAACCGTGGCTTTTTTATAT
The DNA here is from genome assembly GCA_002706095.1 of Methylophaga sp. Classification (GTDB taxonomy): domain Bacteria; phylum Pseudomonadota; class Gammaproteobacteria; order Nitrosococcales; family Methylophagaceae; genus Methylophaga; species Methylophaga marina. Next base: position 178,132 of record PAJP01000023.1, read on the forward strand.
ATATGGGAATGACGTTTTTTTCTGGTTTAGAAACGATCGTGGTATTATACGGGGCCCAATTGGCGGGATAATTAAGAGAATTCATGAGTAAGCAATCATCATTTACATACGAAGAATTATTGCAATGTGGACACGGCGAAATGTTTGGTCCTGGCAATGCCCAACTCCCCATACCCAATATGCTGATGATGGATCGCATTACTCATATTGCAAATACGGGTGGCGCTTACGGCAAAGGCGAAATCATTGCCGAGTTGGATATTCATCCTGATCTTTGGTTTTTTGATTGCCATTTCCCCGGTGATCCGGTCATGCCAGGGTGTTTAGGCCTGGATGCAATGTGGCAACTAGTCGGATTCTTCTTAGCTTGGGATGGTAACCCAGGTCGAGGACGGGCTTTGGGCTCAGGTGAAGTGAAATTTACCGGACAAGTCTTACCTACAGCCAAAAAAGTGACTTACCGTATTGATTTAAAACGTGTTATTGCACGCAAGCTAGTTCTGGCTATTGCTGATGGCACGGTATCTGTGGATGGGCGCGATATCTATACTGCAAAAGATTTACGCGTTGGTCTGTTTACATCAACCGATGATTTTTAGGATGTCATAATGAAACGTGTTGTCGTTACAGGGTTAGGTATCACTTCTTGCTTAGGACTTGATGCCCAAACAGTGACAGAGTCTCTTCGCCATGGCCGCTCGGGCATTCGCTTCAAACAAGAATATGCGGATATGGGCTTTCGTAGCCATGTTGCGGGTACCATCGATATTGATTTTAAAGAATACATAGACCGTAAAACATTACGTTTCATGGGTGATGCTGCAGCTTATGCCTACATCGCCATGGAGCAAGCGATTGCCGATGCGGGGTTAAGTGAAGAGCAGGTGTCGAATATCCGAACTGGTCTTATTATGGGATCCGGTGGTGCTTCCTCTTCAAATCAAGTTGAAGCAGCCGACATCCTGCGTGAAAAAGGTTTAAAACGTATTGGGCCTTATCGCGTTACCCAAGTGATGGGTAGTACAACCTCAGCTTGTCTTGCCACGCCTTTCAAAATTAAAGGGGTCAATTACTCTATGTCATCCGCTTGTGCGACCAGTGCACACTGTATCGGTACGGCTATGGAGCAAATTCAACTAGGCAAACAAGATATTGTCTTTGCTGGTGGTGGGGAAGAAGAACATTGGTCAATGAGCTCTTTATTCGATGCAATGGGCGCTTTATCCACCAAGTACAATGATACGCCAGAAAAAGCATCGCGTGCCTATGATGCTGACCGTGATGGTTTTGTTATCGCTGGTGGCGGTGGTGTACTCGTACTCGAAGAATACGAACATGCCAAAGCACGTGGTGCCAAAATCTATGCTGAATTGACCGGTTACGGTGCTACATCAGATGGTTACGATATGGTGGCCCCATCAGGTGAAGGAGCGATGCGTTGTATGCAGCTGGCGATGTCTACGAGTCGCGGCAAAGTGCAATATATCAATGCACATGGTACCAGTACGCCTGTAGGTGATTTAGCCGAGCTAGGCGCTATTAAAAAGACATTTGGCGCGGATATGCCTGCCGTTGGCTCAACAAAATCATTATCAGGTCATTCTTTAGGTGCTGCCGGGGTTCAGGAAGCGATCTATAGTCTGTTGATGCTAGAAAATGATTTTCTTGCTGCATCAGCCAATATTGAAACATTAGATCCCGAAGCGGAAGGCATGCCTATTCTTCGGGAACGCGTGGATAACGCTGGACTGACGACAGTAATGTCGAACAGTTTTGGCTTTGGTGGCACCAATGCCTGTCTGGTGTTCGAGAAACTGGATGATTAAAGAAAAAAGCCACCTTTCGGTGGCTTTTTTTATTGTAGATCGTCGTCAGTGACTGGACCGCGCTTACCCGCATTGGCTTCTTGTATCAGTGTGATCAGTAATTGTTTCTTATCAGGATCATCAAGATATTTTGAGCTGAAGGTAATGCCAAATTTATCGGCATATTGTTTCACTAGCATCACCAAAATTGTTTCGTCTTCCACATCAGGCTCCAGTTTATTTAAATTGTTCGATTATAACGTTTCAACAAGCTATCAATGAAATTGCATTATCAAGAAAGTGGTGAAGGTACGCCTTTAATTATTATCCACGGCTTATTTGGTTCAGCGGATAACTGGCGCAGTATGGCAAAGTATTTTTCGCGCTTTTACCATGTTATTAGCGTCGACTTACGTAATCATGGACGTTCACCTCACAGTAAACAGCAGGATTTCACTGTCATGGCTGAAGATATCAAAGAGTTGTGTGAGGCCATGGAGTTAGGGCAAGTATCTATTCTTGGTCACTCTCTTGGTGGCAAAGTAGCAATGATGTTTGCGGGCATGTATCCAGAGCAAGTATCTAAATTAATTGTGGTAGATATAGCGCCACGTCAATACTTCAGTGCGCATACACCACTGATGGATGCCATGATGGCGCTCGATTTGTCTCAGTTTACCCGCCGAGGTGAAATCGATGATGCATTGGCTCAATCTATTCCTGATAAGGCTGTTCGTCAGTTTCTACTGATGAGTTTAAGTTCTGAAGACGAGACTTTTCAATGGCGGATTAATCTGCCTGCGTTAAAAGCGAATTATCCTGAGTTAATGGCTGCAGTGTGTGAGGACATAACATTCACCATGCCAAGCTTATTTGTTTATGGTGAATTATCAGACTATGTCACTGAGGAGGATCGGCAACAGATTTCTTCACAGTTTGTACATGCAGAATTTAATGGCATAGAAAAGGCAGGTCATTGGGTTCAGGCTGAACGACCACAACAGTTTAAAAAAGTGGTAGAGGAGTTCTTGCAGAATGATTGAGCCGGAATTATTTAAGCAGCTTATTGAGTTTCGCCGTGAAAGAGATTGGGAGCAGTTTCATAACCCCAAAGATATCGCCATATCGTTATCTATTGAAGCCTCTGAGTTACTGGAATGGTTTCAATGGAAGAGTGCTGAAGAAGTTCAACAACGATTAGCCTCCGATAAACGTGAAGATTTAGAGGACGAAATAGCCGATGTTGCTGTTTATCTGGCTTATCTTTGTCATGACTTAGACATCGACTTGAATCAAGTCATTAAAAGTAAAATGCAAAAAAATGCAGCTAAATACCCACGAGATAAAGTCAAAGGTCGTAATGACAAATACGATGAATATTCATAAAGCCTTGTGACAGTGCTAGGATTTAGCTTTTTTTCCGTATTATTTTCTTAGGAAACCCTCATGAGCGCCATTGTTTTCCTGATTCAGTGTAAAGACCAAAAAGGTTTAGTCGCTGGTATCACCAGCTTTTTTGCCGAAAGACAATTTAATATTTTGCACTGCCAGCAATATACAGATACTGAAGTTGGCCAGTATTTCATGCGAATTAAGCTGGAAGATGATGGTCATTTTAATCATCAAAAACTGGAAGCCGAGTTCAGCCAGTTTGCAAGCACTATCGACTTAAACTGGTCCGTTCGCTACAGCGAAGAGCCTTATCGAGTCGCTTTACTGGTGACAAGAGCTTCTCACTGCCCATACGATTTGTTACTCAGAGAATTAGAAGGTGAGCTGAAATGTGATATCCCTCTGATTATTGGTAATCATCGTGATTTAGAGGATATGGCGCGTCAGTTTGATAAACCGTTCTATCATTTACCGATAACGGCTGAAACCAAACAAGCACAAGAAGCTGAGATAAAACGTTTGCTGGCAGAGTTTGATATTGATTTGATTGTGATGGCGCGCTACATGCAAATTTTATCAGAGGATTTTGTCACCGAGTTTTCTGGTCGGATTATTAATATTCACCACGGGTTCTTGCCAGCCTTCCAAGGGGCGAAGCCGTATCATCAGGCTTATGAGCGTGGCGTTAAAATTATTGGTGCTACAGCGCATTATGCGACAGCTGAGTTAGATGAGGGACCGATTATTGCCCAGGATATACAACATGTTCAGCATGATAACAGTCCGCAAGATTTGGTAATGATGGGAAAAGATATTGAACGTATTGTGCTGGCGAGAGCCGTGAAAGCACATATTGAGCACCGCATTATTATCAATGGTCGACGTACCATTGTGTTTTCAGAAGGTGCCTGATTAATCAAAATAAGGAGTCGATTGCATGTCAAGTAAGACGATCATGATTACCGGCGCTACCTCTGGGTTTGGGGAAGCTTGTGCCAGACTATTTGCCAGTCATGGCTGGCAATTAATTCTGACTGGTCGACGTCAGCAACGGTTAGACGATCTTCAGCAGGAGCTGGGTGGTAAAGATAAAGTGGCGACCTGCTGCTTTGACGTGACCGACAGAAAAGCCGTCGAATCTGCGATTAATAGTTTGTCAGAGCCATTTAAAAAAATTGATGTGTTATTAAATAATGCGGGTTTGGCACTAGGTTTAGAACCTGCCCATGAAACCAATTTAGATGATTGGGAAAAAATGGTGGATACCAACATCAAAGGTTTACTTTACTGTACCCGCACAGTTTTACCGATGATGACGGAGCGTCAATCAGGTTACATCATCAATATCGGCTCAGTAGCAGGGAATTGGCCTTATCCTGGGGGTAATGTCTACTGTGGTACTAAAGCCTTTGTCAGACAATTCTCATTGGCGACACGGGCTGATTTATTAGGCACGAATGTGCGAGTGACGAATGTGGAACCGGGCAATGCCGAAACGGAGTTTTCTAGAGTGCGTTTTAAAGCGGACGAAGCTCGTGCAGATAAAGTCTATGAAGGCACCCGCGCCTTAGATGCTGAAGATATTGCTAACACGGTATGGTGGCTGGTGAATACGCCAGAGCATGTTAATGTGACGACGATTGAAGTTATGCCGACACATGAAGCGAATGGTCCAATGGCATTTCATCGCCAATAAAACCTAAAAGACCGGGGCCTCCCGGTCTTGTCATTTCTCAGCCAAAAAGCCAGCTGGTTGGATTAGGATGCGGCTGCTGTTGATCCAGATATTTCATACCTTTCACGCAACGCACCACGACCCAGACAACCCAGAACAGTAAGACCATATAGCCGACTAAAAAGAACGCGAAGAGCACGCCGATAAACAAATATAGAAACCCTATCCAGAATGTTCGAATCTGAAACTGATAGTGTGACTGTAACCATGCCGCAGCATCGTCTTTATTAATATAGGCAATCACGACTGCAACAAAGCCTAAAAACTGAATAAGAATATTAGCGATAAATAATAAGTACACCAGTTTAACTGTGTTCTGACTGGCTTGTGTTGATTCGGTCATGCTGCTTTCCTGATTGATGTTTTGAAACAATCTACCAAACTTAGTGCTTATTTAGCCACTGCATAACAAAGCGACTTATTACCACGAGTACGAATAAGGTCCAGACGGTCATCGCGCCCATTGGTACATCAAACAATAATGCCAATATCAGACCGAAGAAATAGCCCAGAAAGCCAATACCATAACCAAGCAAGAGCTTATGATGGGGTTTCTCAAAACCGCGGCTGGCGAGGGCTGGCAAAATTAAACTGGCAAAGACCAGATATACCCCGACTAATTGCACAGAGGCCGTGACGGTGAATGAAAAGACAATATAAAAAAGCCAGTTACGCTGTGCTCGCATGGTGAACCAGACAATTAACAAGGCAGCATAAAGCAGAGCGACCCATATCAATTGAGATGATGTCACCCATAAAATCTGTCCCACTAATAGATCGTGAAGTAACTCATCACTATGGGGTGCATGACTAACCAGTAATATTCCACCACTGGCCGCCAGAATAAATAATAAGCCGATCAAGGCTTCTACAATATGAGGATACCGTTTCTCTAACCACAGCACCAAAACAGAGGCGGTGAGAGCGCTACCTGCAGCACTGATTTGTAACCAGGGCCCGTGCATATCGCCGATAAAAATGGTGGCGGCCATTACTCCCAGTGCGGCCATTTGGGCAATAGCAAGATCGATGAAGATAATGCCACGTTTCAGTACTTCTTGCCCCAACGGCACATGTGTTGTCAGAACTAACATGCCTGCCACGAGGGCAGGCAATATTAGCGACCAATCAAGATTGATCAGGTTCATTTAGCACCATCTAGAAGTAAATCGATGGTGTTGTCGTACAGTTCAAATAAATTTGTACTTTGTTCATTACCGCCAACAGTGAAAGGCAGTACCACTTTCGTGATACCGGTTTTATCTACTAACCAGTCGGTCGCTCTTGATGATTGATAGGCTGCGACAATCACCATTTTTGCTGGTGTTTGCTTCAGCTTTTCAACTACTGACTGCAACTGATTTACAGTCGGTGGTACAGCAGGTTTAGCTTCCAATACAGCTACTTCATTTAACCCTAACCAGTTCACTAGATAAATCCAGTTTTTATGTTGAACAGCAATAGGCACACCTTTGAGGGGAGCTGCTTTTTGCTGCCACTGGTTCATCGCCGCTTGCCAGCGTTGTTCAAAATCTTGCCAGCGCTGTTCATAGTTATTAGCATTTTCAGGATCACGTTTCTTGAGACGTTGAGTCAACGCTTTAGCAACGTTGATGATGTTCTCAGGACTTGTCTGAATATGCGGATTACCAGACGCGTGAACATCACCTTGGCTTCGATCTACCATGACGGGTTTATCCAGTAAACGAATATAATCAGAAGCCATAAAGTAACCTTCAGCACCTCTTTGGATATTAGGATTACCCGCTTTGCGTTGTAATAAAGGTAACCAGCCTGTTTCTAACTCAGCGCCTGTACATACCAATAAATCAGTCTGGCGTGCTTTAGCAATCAAACTTGGACGTGCTTGAATATAGTGCGGATCCTGTAAACCTCTGGTCGCACTGAAAACAGACACATCGTCACCACCTAACTCTTTAGTTAAAGAGGCCCATTCCGGCTCACAGGCAAACACTGAAAGTTGCGCCCATACTGGCGAGCTCATTACAAATAAAAAAGTAAAAATAAACGCTTTCATGTAGAACTCCTAGTATTGATGCGCGCCATGAGCGCCAAGGCTGACGGTATATTGCAGTATCATCTGCCAATCATCATCGTCGTATGATTGATCGTGATTAATTTGTGCACGAATACGACTGAATTCACTTGGGAGGTATTCCACCATTGCACTGCTACGTTGAGGATGGTTTCTACCACCTTCTAGACCCGCATCCGCTAGCAATTCTTCATCCGACGCACGGTGCTTGCTACCTAACCAGTCATAACGCAGGCCGGAGCGCCATTGCGGATTAAATTGATAAATACCTTCTACATAGCCGCCATATTGTTTGCCATCGTAACGAGCAAACTCGTCACTGCCATGACTGATATCGCCATCATCATGCAGATACATAAACTCACCGATCAAGGTCAGGTTTTCCTGACGGAAATTACCATTCGGTGCCCATTTATACACCAATGATAAATTGGTGATATCAGTGTCACCATTGAACACGGCTGAACTTTCTTCTTCGTCATCATGACCATGATGGTGTCCACCATCATAAGAACGATCATCAGGGCTTGCACGCCAGTGAGATATACCGGCCTGCCAGCTGCTTTCTATACCAATATCACCACCTGTTTTCGCATAGACCAGCCAGTCACCGATGCCACTGTGTTCACCACTGCCAGGATAGCTATCACCATTACCAACGCTGGTACCGACTTCAAACATGTAGTCTGTTGGTAACAGATAAGATAGCTTCACACCATCAGTTGAAAGTTGGTTGCCAAATAAGCCACGATAAATCAAAGGCGCGTCAGCAAAATTCCAGGCATGTACGTGACGTTCATTTAAGTAGCCAATAGGGGCAAAATAGCGACCAGCACGAATGGTCATGCCATTGCCTAAACCCAGAGTTTCAATAAATGCTTCTTCTATTTCCAGCTCTGTTTCACCTTCATGCTCATGTACAGCCAAAGTCGCCTGACCATAAAAGAGTTGATCGATGTTTGAGCTGACGGTTAATTCACTTTCTCCAAGGGAGAAGCCTTCTTCCACTAAACCGCCCTCGCCTTGGACATTAAACCCGTCCAGAGCGTAATCCTCAGTATTGTTCTGGTACTGGCTGAACGTACCGTTTAATACCATACTGATAGCTGGATTAAAGGTATTGCTGTTATTAGGTGAAGCAACAGGAGCAGGCGCTTCGGGAATCATTGCGACTTCATTGGCAACAGTCTGTGTATTCGCTTCTGCTTCAGATAGTCGTTCTTCCAGTTTTTGGATACGTTGCTCATAATCAGCACGCATTTTTGCGATTTCTTGTTTAAGATCATCAATATCGCCAGCAAATGCAGGTGATACCGGGCTCAGTGCAGCTGTCATCAGCAACACAAGCAATTTTTTGCTTTTCATAAACTTTCCTCATAGCCATAAGCAACAGCTACAGATCAGACGTTCGCGGATCGGTAGCATGATTAAAATAGAGAGATCAGGTAAGGCTATGAAAAAAATGGTGGGGCGCGGATAAGATAAGATTGGCGCTGCGCGAACGGCAGTGTTATTACAGGAGAGTCCACCTCAAGACTGAGTGTGGCTCGAGACTGATGAAGGCTAACTTCAGTAGCTACGTCAGCAAGCGGGAAATGACTGATGGCATTTAGGCGCTCACATTGCGCTTCTGCATGATGAAATGCGTGTTCAGCATCATGCCAGACAGCAAACGACTGTAACAGCAGCACAATGGCTGCTATCACATAGAGGTAGTGTCGTTTTTGATGTGCGTGAATCAATGGCATTGCCTAATCAACAAGGAGATAACTGAGCAGTCTTTCATAAATGTCTGACAGGGTGTCAAGATCAGCTGTAGCAACACATTCATCTATTTGATGAATCGTTGTATTCAACGGTCCGAGTTCTATCACCTGTGTGCCAGTGGGCGCAATAAAGCGTCCATCTGATGTACCGCCAGAAGTCGAGAGTGTTGTCTGGTAGCCTGTCACATCAGAAATAGCCTGTTGAACAGCTTCCAACAATTGACCGCTTGCGGTACGAAATGGCTGGCCTGAAAGCTCCCAGTTCAACTCATACTTCAATGCATGTTTGTCTAATATGGCATGGACACGCTGTTTTAGCTCTTCGTGTGTGACTTCTGTTGAGTAGCGGAAATTAAATACAACCTCAGCCGTGCCTGGGATGACATTGGTGGCACCTGTGCCAGAGTTGATATTGGACACTTGAAAGCTGGTTGGCGGAAAGTCTTCATTACCCTGGTCCCACTCAATGCTGCACAATTCGGTCAGTGCAGGGCTGAGGAGATGGATAGGGTTTTCTGCAAGATGCGGATAAGCAATATGACCTTGCTTACCTTTAATACTCAGGCGGCCATTCAAAGAGCCACGACGACCGTTTTTGACAATATCGCCGACTTTGTCCGTACTTGAAGGCTCACCAACCAGACACCAGTCAATATGTTCCCCACGGCTTTGTAAGGTTTCAACCACTTTCACTGTGCCGTTTACTGCTGGGCCTTCTTCATCGCTGGTAATCAGAAAAGCGATACTGCCCTGATGATCTGGATGTTTTTTGACAAAGCGCTCACAGGCTGTGATAAAGGCAGCAATACTGCCTTTCATATCAGCCGTACCACGTCCATACATCATGCCATCGACGATATTAGCTTCGAAGGGAGGCTGACTCCAGCGCTCGACAGGGCCTGTTGGCACAACGTCAGTATGCCCAGCAAACGCCAGAACAGGACCTTTATTTCCTCGGCGTAGCCAGAGGTTATCCACGTCGTCGAAACACATGTGTTCAGCATGGAAACCATAAGGTGCCAGCCGATCCGCTATCATGATCTGGCAGCCTTTGTCTTCGGGAGTGACACTGTCACGACGAATTAATTCTTGGGTCAGTTGTATGGTTTCAGACATGAACGTTTCTTGTGTTTGAGGTTATAAACGAATACCGATGGTGAATGACAAACTGGCACCACCTAACATAATGACATCAACGCCATATTGATGATTACCGCAGCCGATACCTGAGATGATAGCGGGCATAACTCTGCTAAGAAAATGTAAGTTAAACCAACTGTTGATAAACATCTTCTTTAAATCCGACTATGATCGTTGAGTCGTTGACCAAAACGGGCCGCTTAATCAGAGTAGGGTTTTCCAACATGAGTTCAATCGCGGTTTTTTCATCCAGATTGTCCTTACGTGGGTCATCAAGTTTCCGCCAGGTTGTGCCTCGTTTATTCAACAACGTCTCCCAGTCAACGGACTGAAGCCATTCTTTGACGGTGCTCTCTTCAAGACCTTGCTGACGAAAATCGTGAAACACATAGTCAATAGAGTGTGCCTCAAGCCAGCTTCGTGCTTTTTTGACCGAATCACAGTTTTTAATACCGTAGAGAATCATTGTAGTCACATGTATATAAGGCTAAAAATAAAAAGGGGTGAGCAATAACGATTTGCTCACCCCTAATCTTATCTGAATAAAATGATACTAGATATCACGTAATAATTCATTAATACCCACTTTGCCGCGTGTTTTTTCGTCAACTTGTTTGACGATAACCGCACAGTAAAGGCTATATGAACCATCTTTAGAAGGTAAGTTACCAGACACCACAACAGAACCTGCAGGGATGCGACCATAAGTGATTTCGCCGGTCAGACGGTTGAAGATTTTTGTGCTTTGACCAATATAAACGCCCATTGAGATAACTGAGCCTTCTTCCACAACAACACCTTCAACAACTTCAGAACGTGCACCAATGAAGCAGTTGTCTTCAATGATGGTCGGGCCAGCTTGTAAGGGTTCTAATACACCACCGATACCTACGCCACCAGAAAGGTGAACGTTTTTACCTATTTGAGCGCAGCTACCTACCGTCGCCCAAGTATCGACCATGGTACCAGAATCAACATAAGCACCAATATTGACATAAGAGGGCATCAAAACAACGCTAGGGGCGATGTATGATCCGCGACGAACCGCTGCTGGTGGTACGACACGCACACCGGCTTTGTTAAAGTCATCTTCATTGAAGCTGGCAAATTTAGGATCAACTTTATCGAAATAGTTGGTTTCTCCACCAGGCATGATTTTGTTGTCATTTAAACGGAATGATAATAAAACCGCTTTTTTCAGCCATTGGTTAACAACCCAGTCACCATTTTGTTTTTCTGCAACACGAGCTGAACCGTTATCCAGCATCGTTAATGCTTCATTGACTGCATTTCTGACATTGCTATCAGCGTTAGCAGGGTTAATCTCAGCACGGCGTTCAAACGCCTCTTCAATAATTTGTTGAATATCACTCATTGGTGTCTACTCCATTGATTTAATTATAAACTTTCAATAAGGCTGCGAATGCGATGTGCAGCTTCTATACATTCTTCCAGCGGGGCAACCAATGCCATGCGAATATGATTCGAACCGGGGTTGCCTGCAGTGGTGTCACGGCCCAGATAGGTGCCTGGTAAAACGGTGACATTTTGTTGTTCAAATAATTGTCTTGCAAACGCCGTATCAGCAATGGGTGTTTCAGCCCACAGATAGAAACCGGCTTGTGGCATAGATACTGACATGACTGGCGCTAAAATTTCTAATACCGCATTAAATTTTTCCAGATACAGCTCACGATTGTGAACAACATGATCTTCATCATTCCAGGCTGTAATTGATGCAGCCTGAGTGGCTGGTGGCATTGAACAGCCATGATAAGTGCGGTAACGCAGAAACTGTTTCAGAATATCGGCATCACCTGCAACAAAACCACTACGTAATCCTGGCGCATTGGAGCGTTTAGACAGACTATGAAAAACCACACAACGGCTCATGTCAGTATAACCAGCCGCATAAGCTGCTTCTAATAAACCGACGGGCGGGTTCGCTTCATCGGGGTAGATTTCGGAATAACATTCATCAGAAGCAATCACGAAATCATACTGATGCGCCAACTCAATTAAACGTGTCAGAGTCTCTTTATCAATGACAGCACCAGTTGGATTGCCTGGGCTGCAGATATAGATTAACTGACAACGTTGCCAGGTATCTTCACTAATCGCATCAAAATCTGGAATAAAGTCGTGACTGGCAGAACAATTCATATAATAAGGTTCTGCACCTGCCAAAATAGCCGCACCTTCATAAATCTGATAAAACGGATTAGGCATCAAAACTAATGGTGCTTTGTCGCGATCAATGACCGCTTGTGCAAACGCAAATAAAGCCTCACGCGTGCCATTTACCGGAAGCACCTGAGTTATAGCGTTGATATGGCCATCCAGATTGAATCTATTATTCAACCAAGTCGCTATGGCATGACGCAGCTCATTCGTACCGGCGGTGGTGGGGTAGGATGACAGTCCGTGAAGATGGGTGATGACTGCTTCGGTAATAAATCCTGGCGTTGGGTGTTTGGGTTCACCTATCGACAGTGCAATATGTGCCTTGTCTTCAGGTGGCACACAGCCTTGTTTCAGTTGAGCCAACTTTTCGAAAGGATAGGGGTGCAGTTTTGCCAGTTCTGGATTCATAATTCCAAATGAATGAGTGAAAAAATCAGACCATTATAACGGGTTGCAGCAATCTCGTGTTATAAGGTGTGCCATGACAAATACGAATAACCAACAATTTAATCTTGCTGTACTCGGTATCTTATTTTCCTCAGCTATGTGGGGATTGATTTGGTATCCAATGCGGTTACTCGAACAACAAGGTCTTCCTGTTGTTTGGTCTACCTTACTCATGTATTTTGCTGCCGCCATCGTGGCCACAGCCATGTTGTTCAAACAGAAAAAAGATTTTTCAGGTCACTGGCCCCCCAGTCTTTGGGCGCTTGCTGCCGCAGCAGGCGTTACAAATATTGCTTTCTTAGTGGCACTGACTCACGGTGAAGTGATGCGTGTCATGTTGCTCTTCTATCTGTCTCCACTCTGGTCAGTGTTGTTGAGTCGTTGGTGGTTAGGCGAAAAAATTTCGCGAGTTTCAATGCTGATGATCATTGTGGCGATGTCAGGCACGATGATCATGTTATGGCACCCGGAAATAGGTCTGCCCTGGCCAAAAGATATGGCTGACTGGTTAGCTTTGTTTGCGGGATTTATGTTTTCAGTGAATAACGTATTAAGTCGCAAACTTGCTGATGTGGCTATGGAAGTCAAAACCACCATTGTTTACTGGGGCGTGGTTATGGTGGCAGGGCTTGTATTAGTTCTACAGCAATCAAGTGTACCGGACATTAGCCTCAATTTATGGCTGGCGGTCATGGTTTTTGGTGGTCTTTGTTTTACCGCGATGACGATAGCCGTGTTATATGGTCTGGCAAGAATGCCGGTTTTTCGCTCAGCCATTTTGATGTTATCTGAACTGGTGGTGGCGGCTATTTCTGCCTGGTGGTTGACTAGTGAACAAATGAGCCAAACAGAGTGGTTAGGCGGAGCGCTTATTTTTATTGCTGCCTACGGTATGGCTAAGCAAGGTAAAGCCTGAGTTATATTTGGTGTCACATACCGCCTGACGTTAAAATAACGCTATGGCTTTTCAATGTTTTTTTATCCAGGTGAAATATGATCAAATCGATAGCACATGCCAGTTTCCTAGTAAAAGACCTAGACGTTTCTTTACGCTTTTATTGCGACGTATTACAGCTGCCTCTTAACCCTAGCAGGCCTGAGTTTGCTTATGACGGCGCTTGGTTAGATATCGGCGATACAGGACAGATGATTCATCTGATGGTATTACCCAACCCTGACTCTACAGAAGGACGTCCTGCGCATGGTGGTCGTGATCGTCACCTGGCGTTAGTAGTCGATGATTTAGAAGCCTTAGGTGAACGTCTGGAAAATGCGGGTTATGAATTTTCCCGAAGCAAGTCGGGCAGAGCCGCATTTTTCTGTCGTGATCCAGATGGAAATGCATTAGAGTTTGCAGAAGATTTTACACCGAAGCAAAACTAAAAATAACGACTTAGAGAAGCAATCAATGACTTACAGAGTTACTCACATTTTCTGTGGATAACTCTGTGATTAACTTCTGTGAAAATCGCTAAGTCATTCTTACGCAACAAGGCTGACGGTTTTGGTTAAAAAATGACCATTTTATTAAGTTTATATAAATCAATAACTTATATTCAAGTTAACCAGATTCAATGACTTAGCGATGATACTTGTATTCGTTTTGTAATACTTCTTATAACTGGTGATAAGTCTGTGGCTATCTTGCCAAAGCAGGCTGCTGAATATCGTCCTGAAAGCGATCTTCTTCTCCAGTGGGTTCCTGTCTGAATTGCTCGAGATCGGTAAAGTTAAATAAATCTAAATCGCCCATTTGTGAGGGTGAAATATTCTGAATACTGCGGAAGATATTTTCTAACCTACCCGGAAATTGTTTCTCCCAGCCCTGCAACATTGTTTTAATGGCCTGACGTTGCAGATTTTCTTGAGAGCCACATAAATTACACGGAATAATGGGAAACTTCATTGCTTCGGCATATCGCGCAATATCTGATTCTTGTGCATAAGCTAAAGGTCTAATCACAATATTGGTTTTATCATCACTTAATAGTTTGGGGGGCATGGCTTTTATTTTGCTGCCATAGAACATATTTAGAAACAGTGTTTCAATAATGTCATCACGGTGATGGCCCAGAGCGATTTTGGTGATGCCATTTTGTCGAGCATAGCCATATAAGGAGCCTCGACGTAGGCGTGAGCAAATGCCGCAAGTGGTTTTACCTTCAGGCACGACTTCTTTAACGATGCTGTAGGTGTCTTTTTCGATGATATGAAATGGCACACCAATCGATGATAAATATTCCGGTAATACGTGCTCAGGAAAGCCAGGCTGTTTCTGATCCAGATTCACGGCGATAAGCTCAAAGTTAATCGGTGCATGGTCTCTCAGATTAATCAGAATATCGAGCATGGTATAGCTGTCTTTACCACCAGATAAACAGACCATCACTTTATCGCCGTCCTGAATCATATTGTAGTCGGCGATGGCCTGACCGACATTGCGACGTAAGCGTTTACGCAGTTTATTAAACTCGCGTTGTTGTTTGACCAGAGTGTGTTCGGTTGTGGATTCTGTCATACCAGACCTGCAAAGGGTTGAACGTTAACAAGACTGCCGGCACTGAGTCCGTCGCAGTTTTCTTCAAGTAAAATAAAACAATTCGCCATGCTCATCGAGCGAAGAATGCCAGAGCCCTGGGCTCCGGTTGTGCTGACTCTGAGTTGACCTTCATTGTTTCTAAATAAGATGCCGCGCTGAAATTCAAAGCGCCCTGCGCGTTTTTTTATCGCATTATCGCACGGAACTTCAATGATTATAGGGAGTGTGTCTGATTCACCCGCCAGACGTTTTAGGGCGGGTTGCACAAATTGATAAAAGGTCACCATCACCGACACGGGATTACCAGGTAAACCAAAAAACATGGCTTCGCCAATTTGCCCAAATGCCAGAGGACGTCCCGGACGCATAGCAATTTTCCAGAAATTGACCTGGCCTAATTCAGCCAACATGTCTTTGACATAATCGGCATCACCTACCGATACACCACCAGAAGATATAATAACATCTGCGTCCGCCGCCGCTTGCTCTAGGGCTATTTTTAAAGCGGCTCTATTATCTGGAAAAACGCCCATATCAATGACATCAATATTGAGCTCACTGAGCATGCCATAGAGGGTGTAGCGGTTACTGTCATAGATCTGACCATCACCCAGGTGTTCACCCAAGCCACATAATTCGTCACCAGTAGAGAAAAAGGCAACACGAAGTGGTCTATATGTGACAACCTCGGCAATGCCTAGCGATGCCAAGAGGCCTAAGTCAGCAGGTGTTAATCGGCGGCCAGCAGGTAAAACAGTGTCCCCACAATCGATATCTTCTCCTGCTAGTCTGACATTTTGTCCGGCTTTCACCTCTGTATGAATGGTGATGGTTTGATTGTCTGATTCAACCTGCTCCTGCATCACCACGGTGTCACAACCATCCGGAATTTTTGCGCCGGTCATAATACGAATACATTGACTTGCTTCAACATGACCTTGATAGGGTTTACCCGCAAATGCCACACCAACGTTGTTGAGTGAGAAAGGGGCATTTTTGATGTCTGCACTTTGCAACGCATAACCATCCATGGCTGAGTTGTTATAAGGGGGTACTTGTCTGGGTGATACTACGCTTTGGTGTAAAACCTGCCCTAGTGCCTGTCTCAAGGAGACTTTCTGCCAGCTAGAAATGGGGGACAATAAGTCGTGGATACGCTGGCGAGCCTGTTCAACCGTCAAGTTATTGTGATCAACATCATCAGCGCAACTTGGCTGTGGGGTAAATTCGGCCATATTTAGCTTTTCCATGAAAAAATAAACTGTTCAATAAAGTCGACCATAGCAGGTATATGGTTGATATCCAGCATGAAAGGCATATCGTCATTTGCGATGGCATTGTCGGACGCAACGGCGATGATATGCGGGTCATCCTTATATAATGTTGGTGCGCCTAGTTCTGTGCGGTTTAATTCTATTTTAGGGAAACGTTCGTGTTTAAAGCCTTCAACAAGAATGAGGTCGATGGTGCGTGTATCTAGACGCTGAATTAATGGTTGTAATTCGGGCTCGATGAGATCGTCATGATTTTTTTTCATCAGTGCCATCATTTTATCTGAAGCAATAATCATTTCTTCAGCGCCGGCTTCACGGATTTGATAGCTGTCTTTTCCCGGCTTATCGATATCGAAATTATGGTGAGCGTGTTTTATAACCGCAACACGGATATTTCTGTCTTTGAGCGCGGGTATCAGCTTAGTGAGTAAAGTCGTTTTACCTGTTCCGCTGAACGCCGCAAAGCCCAGAAGTGGTTTGGTTGAGCGTATTTTTGGCTTTAGCGTTAATTCATCAGGTGAATTGATATTGATAAAAAAGTCTGCCTGATCAGAAAAATCGACTTCAGCCACCTTATGCTGATATAGCCAATCGCGGGTTTTACGCTGACCTGAAGCTAAAAACTCAGATAAAGACTGTTTAAGCCGAAGTGGAATTAACGCAAATACCGGTTGTAATTGTGTACCATCATGGGCAACAGCAATATCACTTCCAGTCGCTAACAAGGCTTCCATTAAACGTTGCCTGAGTTGAGCACTGATAAGCGGATTGTCACAAGGTACGGTGAGTAAGTACGCTGATTTTACCTGCTGCATTACTGATAGTATGCCGGACAGTGGCCCCTGGAAATTGGCGAGATTATCCGTGATAACCGGATACGAAAAAGTTTGATACTTTTCAATATGTCGATTCGCACTGATATATAAATCATCAACTTGCGGTAATATAGCATCAATGACATGGCTTACCATCGCTCTGCCCTGGTAGTGAAGCAAGCCTTTGTCTTGACCACCCATTCGGCGGGATTGGCCGCCAGCCAGCAGTACGCCAGAGACTGTAATAGGGGAGAAAATGCTCATGATGCGATTAGTGAACAACCTGATTAAAAAGAAATGTCATGGCTAAAGTTATATTAGTGTCGCTTATTATACTGTTAATTAGCGCTCGAGCAGAGGCCGTTAATATCGACATTATGGTGGTTGGTTTATTTAAAGACAAAGCCGTGGTCGAAGTGGATGGTAATCAACATTTATTGAGTGTCGGTGAAACAAGCCCTGAAGGCCTGAAATTGCTTGCTGCCAATAGTAATAACGCCACTTTTGAAATCAATGGAAAAAAACAAACTTTCCCTCTAGGGGATCGTATCAGCAGCAACTACATTGAAGCTGAGAAAAAAACAGCTGTGACATTGTGGCCAAGCAATGGCATGTATACCGCAACCGGCAATATAAACGGTTATACGACAAGCTTTTTGGTCGATACCGGGGCCAGCACTATTGCTATGAACTCAGCTACTGCAGCTCGCCTTGGCATTGATTATCTTCGAGGGCAGCAGGTGGGGATAAGGACGGCTTCTGGCAAGAGTGTGGGCTATAAGGTCAAACTAGATTATGTGCAGCTTGAGCAGATAAAACTGCATAATGTTGATGCCGTCGTCTTAGATGGTGAAGAACCATCAGTGACCTTACTCGGTATGTCCTTTCTGGGACAGCTGGACATTCAGCACAATGGTGAACGTCTTGATCTAAGACAAAAATATTAAGCAAAAAAAAAGCCTGGTTAACCAGGCTTTTTTTAGATGAACCAATCAATAATGATTAATCAAACCCTTTACTTATTAATGCATAAGCAGAATGGTTATGAATCGATTCAAAGTTTTCTGACTCGACTGTGTAAGCCGTAATACGAGAATCTTGATTCAATCTCGCTGCGATATCACGCACCATATCTTCAACGAATTTTGGATTATCATAAGCGCGTTCAGTGACGTATTTTTCATCAGGACGCTTTAATAAACCAAAGATTTCACAAGACGCTTCTTTCTCAACAAGATCGATTAGATCTTCGATCCAGACAAAGCTCTCCACACGGACAGTCAAAGTCACATGTGAGCGTTGATTATGTGCGCCGTAATCAGAGATGTTCTTGGAGCAAGGACATAGGCTAGTGACAGGAACGACAACCTTAACCGTCATCATGGTTGTTGCACCGGTGATTTCACCAATAAACGTGACGTCATAATCCATCAAGCTTTTGACTTTTGAAATGGGCGCTTCCTTGTTTACAAAATAAGGGAAGTTCATTTCAATGTAGCCAGATTCAGCATCAAGGCGCTCGGTCATTTGACCAAGCATTTCGCGGAATGACTTAACCGTAATTTCACGTTCGTGTTGATTCAAAATCTCCACAAAGCGTGACATGTGTGTGCCTTTGAATTGATGTGGCAAATTCACATACATATTGAAGTTAGCAATGGTATGTTGCTCACCGGTCGTACGGTCACTGACCTTAACGGGGTGTTTAATGTCTTTGATGCCGACTTTATCAATAGCAATTTTACGTTGATCGGCGATATTCTGGACGTCTTCGATTTCGTCTTTTATCTCAGTGCTGGCTGGGGTTGTGCTCATTCAATTATCCTCGCTGTATTTAACGCAAGCGCGATCTGTTTCCCACAAAGTAACACCGGAAACTTTAGCGATATCATTATTTAAGGTATCACTGAGCTTTTGGTAAAAAAATCTGGCAATATTTTCAGCCGTTGGATTGATGGTATCAAATGGTGGGATGTCATTCAGATATCGGTGGTCCAACGTTTTTGCCAACTCACGAGTCGCTGTTTTGATAGTTTTGAAATCCATGCCCATGCCATGATCATTCAGATCAGTGGCAGTGACTTCGACTTCCAGCTTCCAGTTGTGGCCATGCATGCGACTGCAATCACCTGGATAATCTCTCAGGGTATGTGCCGAGGCAAAATCGGCCAAAATTTTCAGGGTGTACGTTGCGCTCATAATGTTGACTATTATACTCAGGAATCGTTCACGAAGACAGCGTATTATGCCGTAAAGTGCTGATTAATGGTATGCAAAATACCGTCAGCATCCAGACCGCACTGACTTAACATGCTGCTATGAACGCCATGCTCGATGAATGTATCAGGTAATCCCATCAGTTTTATAACGACAGCATGATTTATTTCTCTTAAATATTCATTTACTGCGCTGCCAGCACCACCCATGACCGCATTTTCTTCAATGGTGATAATAAGGTCGTGTGAGTCAGCGATTTGTTTGATCATGTCTGTATCAAGGGGTTTAACAAATCGCATATTCACCACAGTGGCGTTGACCTGTTCTGCGGCTTGTTCTGCGGCAGTGACCATACTGCCAAAGGCAAAAATAGCTACTTTTTCACCTTGGCGTTTTAATTGGGCTTTACCCATTTCCAGTGAGGTCAGCGCCGGCTCCACCGTGGTACCGTTACCACTACCACGGGGGTAACGTACTGCTGCTGGCCCGTTATAACGAAAACCAGTGGTTAACATTTGTCGACACTCATTTTCATCAGCGGGTGCCATGATGACCATGTTCGGAATACAACGTAAAAAACTTAAGTCGAAACTGCCCGCATGGGTCGGACCATCAGC
The DNA here is from genome assembly GCA_002706095.1 of Methylophaga sp. Taxonomy (GTDB): domain Bacteria; phylum Pseudomonadota; class Gammaproteobacteria; order Nitrosococcales; family Methylophagaceae; genus Methylophaga; species Methylophaga marina. The sequence goes on from PAJP01000023.1 coordinate 198,119, forward strand.
GCCAACCAAACCCGCACGATCAATGGCAAATAATACATTCAGATTCTGAATAGCCACATCATGAATTAGTTGATCATAAGCTCGTTGTAGAAAGGTTGAATAAATCGCAACAACGGGTTTTTTGCCTTCACAAGCTAAACCAGCGGCGAGGGTGACTGAATGTTGTTCAGCAATACCGACATCAAAGTAACGCTCAGGAAAATCTTCGGCAAAGCGATTCAACCCCGAGCCTTCGCACATGGCTGGTGTAATACCGAATAAATCCGGATCCAGACGAGCCATATCGCATAACCAACGGCCGAAAACTTGGGTATAGGAGGGGCCGGAAGATTTACTATTAGCTGGACTTACTCCATGGTATTTACATGGATGTAATTCGGCAGGCTCATAACCTTTGCCTTTTTTGGTGACGATATGAAGAAACTGCGGCCCTTTGCGCTTTTTCAAATTGGTCATGGTCGCTATCAAGGTATCAATGTCATGACCATCAATGGGACCAATATAGTTGAAGCCCATTTCTTCAAACAGGGTGCCGGGAACCATCATACCTTTGACATGTTCTTCTGCGCGTTTGGCGATTTCCCAGGCAGGTGGAATCTTTTCAAGTACACGCTTACTACCTTCGCGAGCGGATGCATAGAAGCTTCCCGAAAGTAATTTAGCGAGATAATTCGCCATGCCGCCGACATTTCTTGATATCGACATTTCATTGTCGTTAAGAATAACTAAGAGATTGGCACTTAAATCACCAGCGTGTGCTAGAGCTTCAAAAGCTTGCCCTGCGGTAAGTGCGCCGTCACCAATAATTGCGACAGCGTGACGTGGATCGTTATTGGCTTGTGCTGCCAGTGCCATACCTAACGCCGCACTGATTGATGTGCTCGAATGACCGACACCAAATGTATCGTAGTCACTTTCGCTACGTTTTGGAAAACCAGATAACCCACCAGGCTGACGCATGGTATTCATTTGATCACGACGGCCAGTCAATATTTTGTGTACATAACTCTGGTGACCTACATCCCACACCAGCCGATCGGTTGGCGTGTCAAAGACATAATGTAGGGCAATAGTGAGTTCGATAACGCCCAGATTAGAGGAAATATGCCCGCCTGTTTGCTGCACACTATCGATAATCAGTGTTCTCAACTCTTCGGCCAGCTGGGGCAACTGTTTTTTATCCAGCTGACGCAGATCATCCGGACTATTGATATGAGCGAGTATTGTATCCATTCTGTCGATTTCTTAATGTGAGCGGTTCACAACAAACTGGGCCAATTCGGCCAGCACTTCTGAGTTAAATGGGCACGCATCAAGGTGAGTGAGTGCTTTTTCTATCAACGCAACCGCTTTTTGTTGTGCTTTTTCGAGGCCTAGTAAAGCAGGATATGTGGGTTTATTCAATGCAATATCGGCACCTTGCGTTTTTCCGAGCGTTTCTGTGTCTGTGATCACATCCAACACATCGTCCTGTACCTGAAAAGCCAGTCCTATGCAGTCTGCATAGCGATCAAGGTGTTCAAGTATGGTTTCATCGTATTGTTCTGCTGATAAGGCGCCCATTAAGACACTTGCCCGGATTAATGCACCGGTTTTTAACTTATGCATGGCTTGGAGTGCGTCGATATCCAGTTTTTTGCCAACGGATTCCAAGTCAATGGCTTGGCCTCCTGCCATGCCTGCTGCCCCCGAAGCATGACTGAGTGTTTTTATCATACGACTTTTTTGTTTATCCGTCAGCGTCGCATCACACAAGGTTTCGAACGCTTGAGTTTGTAAGGCATCACCAACTAAAAGCGCCGTGGCTTCATCATAAGCTTTGTGACAGGTTGGACGACCTCTTCGTAAATCATCGTCATCCATCATGGGCATATCATCATGTACCAGCGAATAGGCATGAATCATTTCAACTGCGGCAGCGGCAACATCCATGGCTGGTTGCTTAGCTCCCATGGCTTGTCCTGTGGCGTAAACAAGTAGCGCACGTAAACGTTTACCCCCGCCCAATGTGGCGTAACGCATGGCTTCGAATAAACGTGCTGCTCCCGGCTTTAGACCTTGCTGAAGACGTTTTTCTAATACAAATTCAATTTGGGACTGGTGTTTTAACATCCAGTCTTCGAGAGGAAACTTGACGTTCACGCGTCACCAGTTTCCGGATCAAAATCTACCATATTGCTTTGACCAGATTGTTGTAACAGCATTTGAACTTTTTGTTCCGCTGCTTGCAATGATTCCTGACAATCACGCGTCAGTAATACACCACGTTCATAAAGTTTAAGGGATTCTTCCAGACTAATATCGCCATCTTCTAAGCGTTCAACTAATGCTTCCAGCTCTTTAACTGCAGCTTCATAATCCAGCTTTTTTTGTTTCGCTGCCATTCTTGCCTCTGACCGAAATAATTTTGCGCCTATTATAAGGTAATAGGCGTAGGCTTGCCTGCTGGATTGTTTTTTTATTTGCCGTTACTCTGTTGTGTTTGATTATTTTTTTGGTAGACAACGTCTTATGCCGAAAATCATTCGCGGTTTTCATAATTTACCTGCTTCACCACAAGGGTGTGTCGCTACCATTGGTAATTTTGATGGTGTTCACTTAGGCCATCAGGCGGTATTAACTCAATTAGCCATGAAAGGCGATACGCTGAAATTACCTGCCGTAGTGATAACTTTTGAGCCGCAGCCTTTTGAATATTTTGTACCAGAAAAAGCCCCAGCCAGACTGACACGGTTTCGTGAAAAAGTGGAAGCATTGCGTTGTTATTCCATTCAGCAGTTATGTGTCTTACGGTTTAATAAACGTCTGGCGCAAATGTCAGCAGAAGCATTTATCCAGACATTATTAGTGAAAGGATTGAATGTTAAATATTTGGTGGTGGGTGATGACTTCCGCTTTGGCTGTGAGCGAAAAGGCGATTTTGCGTTGCTACAGGAAGCCGGCAAAAAATATGGCTTCCAGGTTGTGAATATGCATACCTTTGCCATTGATCAAAATCGGGTGAGTAGTACGCGCATAAGAAATGCTTTGAGCACCGGTGATTTAGTATTGGCTGAAAAATTATTAGGACGCCCATACAGAATGAGTGGTCGTGTCGCCCATGGTGATAAGCGCGGCCGCAAGATGGGCTTTCCCACGGCGAATATCCATTTACATCGCCATAAAATTCCACTGACAGGTGTCTTTGCTGTGCAGTTATTTGGTATTGATGAAGAGCCGGTCAATGGCGTAGCGAATATTGGTATTCGACCTACCATCGGTGGTAATAAAGCCTTGCTTGAAGTGCATTTGTTTGATTTTAAAAGAGAAATATATGGAGAGCATGTCCAGGTATTTTTCTTACACAAGATTCGTGATGAACAGCGTTTTGATGGCCTGGAGCAACTCATTGCTCAGATTCATCTGGATGCGGAGCAGGCACGCCAATATTTTTCACAGGTTTGAACAGGTTTACTTCAGGTAATAATTCTGTAGAAATTGATGGCGTTGTCTGGTCAATTCAATAGCACAACTGGCCGTCATGGCGGTTTGCTCCTGATGCTTTTGCCAGGTCTGATACACATTCAGACATTGTGTCTTGCGATAGGCGTCCCAGGTTTGTTGAGATAATTCCAGTGATTTAAGCAATACCTCGTTATCAGCATGGCGTCGTCTAATGATGGTTAAGTCACTCACCATATGATCAATCGCTGATTGTAATTTTTCGTCCAAACAACTTTGCTGCACCTCGGCACTCGTCATTGGGCATAGTGCTTGTGCCTGAGTCAGCGGTGAGACAATAAAAAGCAGGCTAAATAAAATATATTTCATGGTTTAGAGTTTATCAATATCCAGTAAAATCTGTTTTGCTAATGTTTCCATTCGCTCCAGACTGATATCGGCTTTTTGCAGAAAATCATCGCTGTAAAATTTGGGGTCAGCCCAATGCTTGCCGGTGATATGGCAACGTTTGGCGAGTTTGTTGAGCCCCAGATCCTCTAAATCAAAGCCAAGTTGCGTCCAGCATTTGGCTAGATGCCGCTCGGTCGCATGGTCAGTTTGTTGCGTATCTTGTATCTGTCTGACATAAACACTGGTTTCGCGAGCCGCAATAATCACATTTCTCAGCGCTTTTCTGGATTGTTGCTGACGTGCCTCACCAGCACGATTGAGATTTGCTAGCCAGCGTTGTATATGTTTAAAAATTTCCCATAATAATTTGGGATTAATCGCATCCATGACGTTTTTATTTATGTGTCTAAGATTAAGCGCATCGGAATCATGGCTGAATGAGTAAAGCCTTCATCCTGATACATTTTTTGTGCAATGGCGTTATCAGCATCGGTTAATAGCGTCATCCGCAGGCAACCTTGTTGTCTGGCAAAATTCACAGCCGCATTCAACAAAGCTGAGCCAAAGCCTTTACCCCGATGTTGTTCATCAATGACCATATCTTCCAATAAAGCGACTTTACCGCCCATGGCGGTTGAGGTCAGATATAACAAACTGACAACGCCAACCACTTTTGACTGATGTTTGATAAGTAAAAAATGGCCTTTGTCTGGATGCCTGAGAATATCACTGACCGCGTGCATTTGTTTCTCTGGCTGTGGCTCAAAGTCGGCCTCCTGTGTGAACAGAACGGTTAACAAATGTGTGATGGCATTCAGATCAGTTAATGTCGCTTCTGCAATGATGTGGTTGGTCATTTAGCGTTAACCTTAGGCTCAGTTTATGTTGGTGATGTTCGTCGTATTCAAGGTCGATTGATAGTAGCATGACCCTTAATCAGAACGTTATATCATTTCGACAAAAAGGGAGACACCACCATGGCTGACTGGTTAACGGCAACTGTAGTTGAAAATAAGCAATGGACCGATCGATTGCACTCGTTAAGACTGGATGTCGATTATCCCATGTTTAAAGCTGGTCAATTTACCCGTTTAGCGTTGGAGATTGACGGTGAACTTGTCAGCCGACCTTTTTCTTTGGTGAATAGTCCTGATATGAGACCGCTCGACTTTTATTTTATTGAGGTACTGGATGGCTTACTCTCCACCCGACTCTCTAAACTGAAGCCTGGCGACGAAATTTTTGTGGCACCCAAAGCCGCGGGCTTAATGACCTTGGATCAGTTACCCGAAGGAAAGCATCTCTATTTATTGTCAACGGGGACTGGGGTGGGTCCGTTTCTTTCTATTCTGAACTCAGCTGAAGTCTGGCAGCAATTTGAAAAGGTGGTATTGGTTCATGCCGTCAGATATCAAAATGAGCTGACATATCAGGCGACGATTGACGCGATAAAAGCAGCACACAGCGAGCAGTTTATGTATGTGCCTTTTGTCAGCCGTGAGGCTGCACCGGATGTATTATCAGGTCGTATTCCTCAAGCTGTTGAAGATGGTCGCTTTGAAAAACGCACAGGCCTAAAGATCAATGCAGAAGATAGTCAGGTGATGTTGTGTGGTAATCCGGATATGGTCTTGGAAACAATGGATGTATTAATCAATACACATGGTTTGAAAAAACATTCGCGACGTGATCCAGGTCAAATCAGTATTGAGAAATATTGGTAATAGATAATTTACAGCTGAATTTGTGAGCAAACTCACTATTGAGAAATATTTGGTTTAGCCGATATCTTGTATACAAGATAAAATTAGTCAAACAAAGTCATTGCTAGTCATGATGAAGTGAGTATTTCAAGAAGGTAAATGAGTCTTGACGACCAAAAATATTTATTCAACTCTTTCAGTATTTCCCAACACGAAAGTACGTAAGCTACATTTTGATCAGGGTTTGACTCTGATTGAACTCATGATCGTAGTCGCTATTTTGGGCGTGCTCGCTATGATTGCTGTTCCCAGTTACCAACAATATAAAGAAGAAGCGGATAGACAGTTAGCCATTGCTGACTTAACCGAAGTACGCTTTTATATCGAACGATTTTATGCAGAAACAAATCGTTTTCCAGCCGACATCACAGAGCTAGGTAACTTACCTAACAATGGTAATGATCCGTGGGGAAATCCATATGTATATCTCAACATTGCCAATGCGGGTCCAGGGATTAAAGGCCAAGTGAGAAAAGATAAAAAACTTAACCCTATTAACACCCAATACGATTTCTATAGCAAAGGGAAAGACGGGGTGACTAAAAAACAAATATCCAATAAAGACAGTCTCGATGACATCATTATTGCGAGAGACGGTTTGTTTATCGGCGTAGCAGAAGACTTTTAAGCTAAGTCATGCTGACACGTTCTCTTTTTAGCAAAAATACGGTAGCCAAACGCCTCTATTTAGCCTTTATTTTAGCCACGATTATTCCTGTGAGCATTTTAGGGATCGTCTCGTTTTATCAAGTTAATGGTGAACTGGAAGAACAAGCGTTTTCTGGGCTACGCAAAAGCAGTAAAGATTATGGTTTGCGTTTGATTGACCGTTTCGTGGTCGCTGAAAGCGCCCTTAAATTACTCGAAAACAGAATTCCAAAATTAACGCTGGCACATGATTCCGCCATTCTCAAAGAGCGAATTGGCATGCTCTTTAGTCACATTGTTGTATCAAAACCAACTGGCAATCAATACATTGTAGGTGAACAGATATTACTTCCCACACTCAGCACTGATGAGCAGCGTGTGATTAGTTTAGGAAGGACGGTTATCAAAGCCGTTGATGAGGATGAGTCCATTGCATTGTGGATTGCCATTCCTCAGCTAGGGCTGCAAGACCATTTGCTTATGGCCCGCCTCAAGGGGGATTCTATCTGGGAACAGGAAGTGCTGGGTGCAAATGAGCTGCTAGTCTATGGTGAGAATGGTCAGTTATGGTTTAGCACTGCTGAGCACAATGTCTTACCAGAAGAATTGGAGCAGGAGGTGTTGTCCAAAAGCAGTGGTACATTTAAGTGGGAGGATAATGTTAACGGCAGTGTATTGGCCGGTTTTTGGCATACTCCACTGCGTAATATGTTTGAAGCACCGAATGCCATCATTGTTCAAATACAACTCGAAGATATTGCGCTGTCAGCGAATGCGCATTTCAAATCATTTTATCCACCTGTGATTATGCTGGCTGTCTTGGTAGTGTTGCTTTCCGTAACGAAATTAATCTCTCGATATTTAACACCTCTTTCAGCTCTTCAGGAAGCCACCGAGAAGCTAGTCAAAGGTGACTTTTCTTATCAGGTAAAAGTCGACAGTGAAGATGAGTTTCAGTCTCTTGCTAACTCCTTCAACAACATGACTCGACATATTCAAACTCAATTTGATATTCAGTCGACAATGGGGGAGATAGACCGACAGATTTTATCTGTTCGAGATGCGAATGAAGTGGTAGAAACGGCTATGACTCGGTTACCTGAAACACTTGGTGTCGATATGATGGCTATCGCAAGTATTAAACCCAACTCATTGGCGATTGAAAAGCTTTATTTCCGCGTTGGTCTACAGCCGACTCAAATTGTAGATAAGCCCAGTGTCCTTAGTCATGAGGACTATCAACATTTGATTTCTGAACAAAACCGTATTTTTATTCTTGCGAGTAGTGAATTGCCCGCTTATTCGTACATTAGGAAAATAATGCAAGAGCAGCACTTTTATTATCTCGTGGTGCCAGTGATTGTTAACGAACAACTAACGGCTATCGTTGGTTTTGCCTATCATCAACTGTCAGCTATCACTCATGAGGTGAAAAATACGGCGAGAAACTTCGGCGATCGAATTGCTGTAGCTTTATCTAATGCCGCCTGGGAAGAGAAGCTCTATAATCAAGCTCATTACGATGGGTTGACAGGGTTAGCAAACCGTCGTGTTTTAAATGAATATTTGAAACAGGCTGTGGCCAGAGCCAAGCGAGATGAAACTAATTTTTGTGTGCTATTTATTGATCTTGACCGTTTTAAGAGTATCAATGATTCGATGGGACATGCTGCCGGTGATAATTTACTCGTAGATGTTGCCAAGCGCCTTGAAAACAATTGCAGAGAGACTGACCTGGCGGTTAGAGTGAGTGGCGATGAGTTTGTTATTCTGCTGACCGAGTTTGATGACAAACAAGCTTCAGCCTCTATTTCCAGTCATATTGCTGAAAAAATCCTAAAGACATTAGCTGAGCCATACCACATCAATGGACAAACATTGCACATCTCGGCAAGTATTGGTATTGCCATTTTTCCAGATGATGGTAATAACCCTGACGCTATTTTAGAACACGCTGATGCGGCTATGTATCACGCGAAATCAGCTGGTCGAGCAAATTTCCACTTTTATCAGTCGGCAATGACATCAACAGCCGTTGAAAATCTCAAGCTGGAAAATGATTTGCGTCAGGCATTAGATAATAATGAATTAGTCGTTTATTTTCAGCCGAAATTCGATAGCGAACAGGAAATAGTTGGTGCTGAAGCATTAATTAGGTGGATGCATCCTGAACTTGGCATGGTATCCCCAGCCAAGTTTATTCCCATTGCTGAGCAGTCATTATTAATTATAGATATTGGTCGCTGGGTGTTTGAGCAGTGTTGCGATCTTATTAATGAATTGAGTGATAAAAATCTGACTATTGTTCCAATTGCGGTCAATTTATCGGCAGTAGAATTTAATAGAGATGATCTTATTTCTCATCTGCTTGGGATATTAGATAAAACTCAGACAAACCCTAATTATATTGAGTTAGAACTTACCGAAAGCGTCGCTTTAACCAACAAAGATATCTGTATTCAGCGAATGACTGCATTACGAGAATCAGGAATGAGTTTAGCGATGGACGATTTTGGCACCGGATTTTCATCTTTATCATACCTTCAGGAACTACCACTTAATACGCTAAAAATTGATCAACAATTTGTCAGAAATATTGAGTTGGGTGAAAGCAGTCAGGCAATCGTAAAAGCAGTAATGGCCTTGGCAAAAGGTCTGTCTATGTCAGTTGTTGCCGAAGGTGTGGAAACACCAGAGCAATTTAATTTTCTGGCTGAAAATGGATGCGATTTTTATCAAGGTTATCTGTTAAGTAAACCCATATCCAAAGTTGATTTTATGGCAAAGTTAGAGGCCAAAAAATAGCTGACAGCAGGTTTCTATACGGGATATCAATAAATCATATTGCTCATGATGATTTGGTGTATTGTTCTCATCTTCTATCTTTAGAAGAATGATAAGCTGATGTTCTTACTGATGTTGTTGGTAACTGATTAGATGAGGTTGATTGCCTTTGATTACTTCAGAGCCATTGCCATATTATGCATCGTTGCCGGACATTCTATTAGCTACAAATCCATCACCAGTTTTGATGAAAGAGTCATAGCGAATTTAATTCAGGGTGGCTCACCACTATTTGTCTTTATCTCTGGTTTTTTCTTTCATTATATTTTTTACAGGCAGTTCCAATACGGCCGGTTTATGCTGAAGAAAGTTAAAAATGTCTTGTCGCCTTATCTATTTTTATCAACATTAGCACTGATTTATTATCTAAGTTCAGACATTTCTTTACCCGATGCAGCAGAGTTGGGCCTTACGACGCTTATCCACTGGCAAGATTATCTAACTATGATGGCGCTGTATCTGTGGACAGGCAGAACCTCGTTTGCTTATTGGTATATACCTTTTATTACACTGATATTTCTGATGTCGCCATTGTTTATCAGCTACATTCGTCAGGGTGTAAAAATCCGGCTATTGATTTTTATTATTGCCTTAGTGCTGGCAATGATTGTCCATCGTCCAGCAGGTAATTTGTCTCCATGGCATGCCGTTATGTATTTTTTACCGATGTATTTATTAGGCATTCTCGTGTCGATGCATCGTGAGCTTGTGCAGCGATATCTACATAACAAAGCGTTTGTGCTCGGGGTTACAGTGGTATTTCTGGCAATTCTACAAGCGCTGATTTATCCAAGCTTTGGCAATCTGCATAAATTACATCCATTTACCTTTGATGGCTTAGATATCCTGATTTTGCAGAAGATAGTTTTATGTTTTTTCTTTTTATCTTTGCTAGAAAAACTGAGCGAACATCAGCCTCAGAATCCTTTGTTGAGGTTATTAGCTGATGCTAGCTTTGCCATTTATTTTATTCATCCCTGGGTATTGATTGCCTTAGTCGGGTATCAGTGGTTACCCCACCTGGAACAGATGAGCGGATTGGTTCAATTTATTATTACCTTTCCGCTCACAATATTGATTAGCCTGACATTAGCTTATGTTATTAAGCGATGTATCGGTACATACAGTCGCTTTTTAACGGGTTGGTAAGATTATCCTAGTCGCCCTGACACACTATTGATAAAGGCATCCTGGATCGTTTCATCACCATTATAGAGTTCATCAATCTGGTTGATGGATTCAGTATGCTTCAGGCAAAACTGAATACAGGCGGCCACGTCAGCTCGAGTAATCACGTCTTTATCAGCCTGACCTGTTCGTTGTGTGGAAATATGGCCAGTCGCTTCATCATTAATCAGTTTGCCTGGTCGCAAGATGGTGTAGGGGACACCACTGGCTAATAAATACTCATCAGCAAAGTGTTTGCAGATATTGTAGTGTTTTATCGCTTCGGTGCCTGCTTCAGGATTACCGGCATCTCTGGCGCTTACCATAACAAATTGTTTTATATTATGTTTCTTTGCCATGTCGATAGCTTTTACGGCGCCCCATAGATCAATCAAGATGGTCTTATCTGCTCCAGTTTTTCCTCCTGAGCCCGCTGTGAAAACGACTTTATCGCAGTCAGCAAAGGCATCATCAGGTAGCGGTGCTTCCAGATCAGTAATCATTGTTTCAGCCCCCAAGTCTTGAAAAAAAGGGGCTTGCTGTGAATGTCGAATCATGGCTTTAACAGGACTATTCTCAGCGCAGAGTAATTTGACCAGTTGTTTTCCAATCTGGCCATTCGCACCAATAACTAATGTTTTACTCATCGCTTTCCTCCTGAAGTCTTAACGTCAATATAACTATTACTCTAACATGGCCACCTGTTTTACTAATATGTCCATAAGTGTTGACGTAAAAAATATATGTCGAATACTATCGACATATGAAAATAGAAAATGCACTTAGCGCTTTTGATGCCCTGTCACAGGAAACACGCCTCCAAGCTTTCAGATTACTTGTTGAAGCTGGTCCGCAGGGAATGGCTGCCGGTGCTATCAGTAATGCACTGGGTATTCCACACAACACCTTATCATTCCATCTGACTCACCTGAGCCAAGCTAAATTAGTTTCGTCACGTAAACAAGGCCGTTCGATCATTTACCTCGCTAATTTTGAACAGATGAGAGAGTTGATCGCCTTTATGGTTCAAGATTGTTGCAGCAGTGATATGGCCCGATTACATCAGGCTGACAATATTGACTGTGCCGTTGTGGAACTGGTTGATTGTTGTAAACCTCAATCCGATAAAACAGAGAGTTGAAATGAAAAGGATATTGGTTTTATGCACAGCAAACTCATGTCGGTCCATCATGGCGGAAGCATTGATTAACCATCTCAAAGGTGAGGAATATCATGCTATGAGTGCGGGCAGTCAGCCCGCAGGGTATGTTCACCCCAAATCGATTGAGACACTAAGAAAACATGGCATTGCCCCGGGAAGTCCTGTCAGTAAATCCTTGGATGAGTTTGCTGGTCAGTCTTTTGATTACGTTATCACCGTTTGTGATCAGGCCGCTGATGAAATATGTCCAATTTTTTATGGTGAGTACCGGAAACTACATTGGAGCACGCCAGATCCGGCAAAAGTACAAGGCACTTCCGCGGCGCTAGACGCGGCTTTTGATGAGGCTTTTCAATTATTAAAAACATGTATCAAGAAGGAATGGGTATGAAGCAGGAGTCGACTTCAGCGATAGGCTTTTTTGAACGCTACCTGTCCGTTTGGGTGGGCCTTTGTATTGTGGCAGGTGTGGGCCTTGGGTCGTTATTTCCAGGCGTCTTTCAAACAGTAGCTGCATGGCAATATGCCAATGTAAACCTAGCCGTGGCTGTGTTTATCTGGTTAATGATTTATCCAATGATGGTCAATGTCGATTTTGCGTCGATTAAAGATGTTGGCAAAAAACCAAAAGGATTATGTCTGACGCTGGTGGTGAATTGGCTCATTAAACCCTTCACCATGGCCGGACTCGGTATTTTATTTTTTGAGATTTTATTTGCAGGTTGGGTTGATCCGCAATCAGCAAAAGAATACATCGCTGGGATGATTTTGTTGGGTGTAGCCCCATGTACCGCAATGGTGTTTGTCTGGAGCCAACTGGTCAAAGGGGATGCGAATTACACCTTAGTACAAGTCTCCATCAATGATTTGATTATGGTCTTTGCCTTTGCACCCATTGCTGCATTTTTATTGGATATGACCAATATAATTGTGCCGTGGCAAACTTTATTTTTATCCGTGGTCTTGTATGTGGTCATACCATTAATCGCAGGTTATCTCACGCGTAAACTTCTTGATAGTAGTCAGGAACATCATGAAATAGCGCGTTTCACACAAACCATAAAACCTTATTCAATCATGGGTTTATTGGCGATGGTGGTTTTACTATTTGGTTTTCAGGCTGAAACTATTCTGGACAAACCCTTAGTTATTGCTTTGATTGCTATTCCGTTGTTGATTCAAAGCTACGGTATTTTTGCTATTGCATATGGCTGGGCTTATTTATGGAAAGTGCCGTTTAATGTGGCCGCACCAGCGGCTTTGATAGGCACGTCCAATTTCTTCGAGCTGGCGGTGGCCGTGGCGATTAGCTTATTCGGCCTGCATTCTGGTGCAGCCTTGGCGACAGTTGTTGGCGTGTTGGTCGAAGTACCGGTAATGCTATCTCTGGTCGCTCTGGCATTGAAAACAAAACAAGCTTTCAGAGATTGAAATGAGTATCACTCTTTACGAGATTGGTTGGTATGAAATGTATCATCTAAAAGTAAAAGACATCGTATGTACTGTGTCTTTTAATTAAACTCTGGGCATTGAAAATGAATCGCTTGTTCTAACTCTAACGGCTGGCTGATGAAATAGCCTTGTATTTTATTGATGCCAAGCCGCACCAGTTCATGGAATTCCTCTTCAGTTTCTACCCCTTCGGCTAACACTTCACAGGCAGTTTCTTTTGCATAAGCAATTAATGCGGCGGTAAGTGCTTTTCTGGACGTATCGGTATCAATATTTCTGATCAGGCTGATATCTAATTTGATGATATCTGCACCCAACTCAAGTATGTGCTGGAAGTTGGAATAGCCTGCCCCGACATCGTCAATGGCAAGACGTACGCCTTGATTACGTAATGACTCGACAGCATTTCTGAATGCGCGATAGTCTGTTATCTGAGCATGTTCTGTGACTTCAAGGACAATTTTTTTGTCCAGAATATGTTGAGTTAATGCGCGCTCAACAGCACCATTTATCACGTATTCAGGTGAAATATTTAATGAGAAACTGGTGTCGTTAGAGAAAGCACTCATCTTATCAATGGCAGCCTCAATAGCCATGATTTCAAGTTCTTCCCCTAAGCCAACCGATTCTGCTTGCTGAAACCAGACATCTGGAGTGCGATAGGGTGTACTGGTAAAACGCGATAAACATTCATAGCCGATGACTTTTTGTTGGTCCACATGAAATACAGGCTGGAAGACGGTTTTTACCTCATGATTATTTAATACTTCGGTGATGCGTTTTTTTATTTGGTTGTCTTCTTGTTTCTTGTGCAATTGCTTGTCAATATGGCGTGCAGCGATATCAGCAAATATTTTCATCAGCGCCAGATCTCGTTCATTCAGACTATCGTTTGGTGTATGGCTGAAGCAGCAAAACGTGCCGTAAACCTCACCATCATTCAGCACAATAGGGGCGCCTAGGTAGCTACCAATTTGCAACTCTTCAGTAATAGGCATCACTTTAGTTATATGGTTTTTTGATGTGTCTTGGATAACTTCGTTCAGTTCACCTTCAATAATTCTCTGGCAATAAGTGTGTTCGGTTGGATCGGCGTGCCCAGGGGTGAGCGGTGAATCAGGATAAGCAGTATCAACGATTTCGATTTTTCTCATATCATCAGTAATTTCTGATATGAACGCGACGTCCATGTCCAGATGTTTACGGATAACAGACAAAATATAGCTGAGGTTGCTAGTAATTTCTGACGCTTCTGACAGGGCTATTTCAGTTTCTAAGCCTTGGAGGATGGTGTCTCTCATTATCATAAAACTCGTCTACGTATGGGCTTGAAATTATCGTTTCATTGCATATTTACCAATATTTTATATTTTGTCGAGTCTCAAGGTTTTAACAAGGATTAATTTGAAGGCCTCAATAACTTTAGGCTAGATAAGCGTTATAGCGCATAAGCCCAGCAATGCAACGTTCGCCAATAGACCAATCATGAAAAAGAGTGTTCTTGGGCTTGGATTTTTTTCAGTGGCAATTTTGTAATATAACGCCATGTGAAAAATTCGGGCGATAGCAAATACCCAAATAAAAATACCTGTCCATAAGGCATTAGCGCCGATAAGAATCGCCATAAAAGACGTCCCGAGCATCAAAGGCAGGTTTTCGAGTGAGTTCATAAAGGTTCGATGAGCACGGAAAACAAAAGAGGAGTGACTTAGGTTGTCATCAATTTTCCCAGGCACAGCACCGGGTTGAGAGGCTTTGGATTTACTGGCTATAAACCACTGGATTAACAGAGTTAATAAAATGATAAATAAACCGGTAAAGGCTAAATGGTAGATGTTCTCTAATGTCATGATGTCTCCGTTTAGTTTTGGGCAATCAGGGCAACCGCACCAAGTATAGCCAGCAGCCATAGCACGCCACCGATAAGTAAGGCACCGTATCCTCTCCAGTCATAGCGTGAGTTGATACTGCCAATAGGATCGTCTTTCAGCATATTGATTTTATCTTGTAGCTCTATCAGCGGATAAGCACTGAGGTAGAACATTATCAACCAGATAATATTGAAATATGGCGGCACGACTTGGTTATCAGCCAAGGTGCTTGCCAGGTTGCCAAGAATGACCAGTAAAACAAACATGGTTGCAAGAGGTGTTTATTCTCGGGAATATCCTGACGTAACATACTTTGCTTGATGCGTTTCGTTAATGCATGAGCAAAAAAAATAGAGAATATGCCACGCATGACAGGCATGATTTTGCCATCGATATAAGGCTGCTGAAGTTTCCAGTTTTTATAAAACCAGTAGATACCATATAAACCGAATGTGGCGAGATAAAGCCACTTTAGCTTAGTTGTGGATACCGAAAAATAAGCTTGATCCCCTGCAGCAGGGTTGCTATCCGTTTCCATAACGGTTTGAGGTGTTTGTGTTTCTAATTCCATTTTAGCCTCGTATTAATAAAATAAAACGCTGTTATTTGCTCTGAAGAATGGCATGTCCGTATGAATTATCAATGGCGCATCGCCAGATATCATCGCTGTTTTTGACAAATACATATGTGGCTTGTCTTGTGGTCGGTTCAGCATCAGGCGCAGAGATAATGGTGTTCGCCAATACGAGGGCGGTATCGCCAGTTTCTAAAATCTCTAACGCTTCCTGTGTGACCTGTAAGCCATGCTGAAAGTAAACAGCAATTTTTTCAAATGCCTGACAAATCTGAGCTTTGCCCACCGCATTCATGCCGGGTTGTACTACTAACACCGCATCTTCAGTGTAAATATCTAATAATCTATCAAAGTCTTCCGCCATGATGGCTTGGTCTGCTGCTTTGATCTGACTGATGATGGGATGTTCCTTCATTTGGTTTTCCCATTCCAATTGAGCGTATAGAGTTCAGTCCGTCGGTCTTTTAGGTTATTCACCGAGCCTTCACTTCGAGTCAACTTGAGTTTATCCAAGTCCAAATCTGAAAACATGATCATTTCGGTATTCGGTGTGGTTTCTGCCATCACGGCATCGTGTGGATAGGAGAAATCAGAAGGGGAGAACACGGCCGCCTGAGAATATTGGACATCCAGATTTTCTACCTGAGGTAAGTTACCGCAACTACCACAAATCACCACATAACATTCATTTTCAATGGCACGTGCCTGGGCACAATGACGAACACGTAGATAACCATTTTTGGTATCAGTCCAGTAGGGTACAAAAAGAATATCCATATCCTGTTGTGCTAAGAGTCTAGCCAGTTCAGGAAATTCGACGTCATAACAAATCAAAATGCCGACACGGCCGGCATCTGTTTCAAAGACCTGTAACTGATCGCCACCTTCAATTACCCAGTCGCGCCGTTCATGAGGGGTGATATGGACTTTGGTTTGTCTCTCAATCGTACCGTCACGACGGCAGAGGTAACTGACGTTATAGAGAACATCGTCTTCTAATAACGGCATGGAACCTGTAATCACATTGATGTTGTAACTGACCGCCATTTGCGACATTTCTGTTTTAAAGCGTTCAGTAAAGCTCGCTAAAAAACGAATCGCTTCGGTCTGATTGCGTTGGTCGGGACTAAGGCCCATTAACGGGGAATTAAAGAACTCAGGAAACAGGGCAAAGTCGCTTTTATAACTCGATAAGGCATCAATGAAATATTCAACCTGACTTAACAATTCTTCAACAGACTCAACTTCACGCATCTGCCATTGAATGGCACCAATGCGAATCTGAGTTTTACGGGTCTCAATTACCGTACTTTCAGGTTCATAAAAAATATTGCGCCATTCCAGTAAAGTCGCGTAACCCTGCGATTTTTCATCTTCAGGCAGATATTGTTTTAATAGGCGCGTGACCTGAAAGTCATTTGATAACTGGAAGGTCAGAATGGGGTCATAAATACGTTTGTTTTTAACCGCTTCAAAATACTCAGCGGGCGTCATTTCTTCAGCATACTGATGATAGTTTGGTATACGACCACCGGCCAGAATTGCTCTCAGGTTATGTTGTCTGCATAACTCTTTGCGCGCTTCGTATAAACGCCTTCCCAGACGATAGCCACGGTAGTCAGGATGAATCAAGACATCCAGCCCATACAAAGCATCACCATTTTTATTGTTCAGAATGGTTTCTTTTTTACTGATTAAATCATCATAGGTATGTGGGTTACTAAAGCGCTGGTAATTCACCTGTACTGACAGAGCAACCCCAATGATGGTGTCATGATCAATGATACAAATCTGGCCTTCAGGTAAGTCATCAATCAGTTTAAAAATAGTATGTTCCGGCCAGGCGCCACCAATATCATCGTAAATTTTATCCATCAATAGTTTGAGCTGAGGGTAATCGGATTTTTCCAAATTACGAATCTTGATGTGCAGATCTTCAGGCATAACATTCCTTTATCAGTTGACGCATACAGCATAGGTGAGTGACTGATAATATAAAAGTCAGTGTGAAAAAAATTTGATAATGTCAGTGATAACTTATAGGAATAAGTCATCTATCGAGCACGATACGACACTTCTTGGTATATTTTAGCCATAGCCAGTCTTTAAACAACGGAGTTGAGCATATGGCTTCAGTGAGTTTGTCGGATTTATCTATTGTGCTGGTGGAGCCTTCTGCCACTCAACGCAAAATTATTGTTAGCCATCTTCAGCAGGCAGGTGTGTATAACATTGAAGGTGTTGCAACGGGGATGGAAGCATTAAAAATCATGATGCAATATCCGCCTGATTTAGTTATCAGTGCTTTGCATTTACCTGATATGGAGGCTGCAAAGCTGATTGCCCTCGCTCGCAAGTTTAAAAATGAAACCACCACATACTTCATGCTGGTATCAAGCGAAACACGTTTTGAAGAGCTGGATGATGTCCGTCAGGCTGGTATTGTGGCGATGCTACCGAAGCCATTTAATAGCCAGGATTTAGAAAAAGCTCTGGCAACCACTATCGACTTTATGGAACCCGCCAGACTGGAACTGGAAAACTATGATATCCAGGAACTGAAGGTGTTGGTGGTTGATGATAGCCTGACTGCCCGAAACCATATCACCCGTGTACTGAAAAACTTAGGAATGGCCATTATATTCAAAGCGAATGACGGTGCAGCGGCAGCAGAAGTCATTAAAAATAATGAGTTTGATTTGATTTTTACCGACCTGAATATGCCGAATATGGATGGTAAGCAGTTAGTCGAATATGTCCGTCAAGAGCTCAATAATGCATTTTTACCTATCATCATGGTCACCAGCGATGACGATGCTGCCCGTTTAGGTGAAGTCAAAGCCGCAGGTGTCACCGCTATCTGTGATAAACCGTTTGAGCCTGAAGCGATTCGCCAATTATTAGTCAGCGTTCTTGATGAGAGCTAAGATCAGCTCTAACTATTGCCCGGTCTGGGGTTAGTACTTTTTCCTCATCGATATTGCCTACCAAAGGTTACTTTTAAGTAACTAAGTCTCTGAAAAGTGCCGTCTTGCGGCACTTTTTTATCCTTTCTACGATGTTTCTAACAAGCAAGATATTTCATTGCTTTTCATTCTTTCAAAAGAGTAGAAGAAACAATCATGGCGGGCAGATTAGACAATAAAGTCATTTTAATAACAGGGGCTGGCGGCGGACTCGGTAGTGAGCAGGTTCGGATGATGGCAAAAGAAGGTGCCAAAATTGTGGCAGCTAATTTAAAGCAGGATCCGATCATTGCCGATGGACAATCTGCAAATGCTCTGTGGAACAAAACGCTTAAGCTGGTTGAGGAAATCAAACAGAACGGGGGAGAAGCGATTGCTGTTGCTCTCGACGTAACCAAGGAACAAGACTGGGCAGATGCTGTAGCAGAAACCGAAAAGCATTTTGGCCGTCTGGATGTATTGGTCAATAATGCTGGCATTTATTATCACGCAGGCTTACTTGAGCATACTGTCGAAAAGTTTTACCAGATAGTCAATATAAACCAACTCGGTGTTTTATTAGGTATGAAAGCGGCTGTGCCGGCCATGAAACGCGCAGGAGGTGGTTCTATTGTTAACTTTTCATCTATCTACGGCATTGCGGGAGCAGGTGTCTCCACGGCTTATCAGAGTACGAAAGGTGCTGTCAGATTAATGACCAAGTCAGCGGCGTTGGAATTTGTTGGCGACAATATTCGAATTAATGCCATTTGTCCCGGTATGTTCGATACCAATTTATTTGAAAGTAGTGTGCCAAAAGAAGAATGGGACGCACTTATCTCAATGGTGCCGATGAAACGCTTTGGTAAACCTCATGAAATTGCCTACGGTACGATCTTTCTGGCCTCAGATGAGTCCTCGTTTATGACCGGCACTGACCTGGTGATCGATGGTGGTTATACCTGTCCTTAGAGCGGATTAATAGTGAAGCCAATGAGAGAAAGAATATCTCTCATTGGTTTTTAAGATTATTTACTGCATGTTCCAGTTTTTGCCATGTTTAAAGAGCTAACGTCTTTTTTGCCTTTTTCTTCATCAACAAGTTCTACACCGGCACCCCCCACAAAAACACCTATTTTCATATATTGTCTAATGAAATAGTTTTTGCCAGTTTCGGTATTCAACAACAAGTCGTTAGGTGAGAACTCTGATTCGGTAGCAATTTTATGCTGCTCATCACCTTTTACTTCTTTGTAAAAGAACATGTCTGGCGCAGTTTCACCCAGGCAATCTCCATCAACCCATACGTCTTTTTTGAGTGCGCCTCCAAAACTACCTGAGCGATAAACATACAAGCCTGAATTACCTTCTGAGGGAGACTTGAATTGTTTTGCCAGCTCGCTGTTTTCTTTGCTTTCCATTGGAACAGAAGCACAACCAGATAGGAATGTTACTGCTACCAAAACAGCAGCAAATAATATTTTTTTCATCTACTTTCCTTGTTTTTAAATTTAAATGGGAACAATTAACCTTAAATTACGCAAGGTCATTTAAGGTTAATTTGATAATAACGGAAAAACTGTAGAATGAAAAAATTATATCTCCGAACTTTGATGTGCTTCCTTTATCGGCCCTTGTGCCAATATCCAGGCAATGATTAGGAAAGTCAGCATGCCTAACAAGATACTTTGGAAAGTCACGCCCGCATCGATCATAAAACCCAAAAATGCCGGTGCGATACCAGTAGAAAATACTAAAAAGGCTGACTTCAATGAACGCACCTGACCTAAGTGATCGCGTCCCCATAGTCGAACCAATAACGTATCCCCAATCGGCGAAGACATACCTAATGCTGTGCCAGCCCCAAGCATTAAAATCCAGATACCCATATCTCCACCAACGGTAGCGGCAATTAACAAGGCTAAAGCAAATGGAATCAGGTAAAGTTTTGCCAACGTGGTGGCACCATATTCATCAATCCAACGCCCCCCTAATAACGCTCCGGGAAAACGAGCGATACCTAATCCTGTTAAGGCCAAAGCATATGTCGTCGGGCTGGCGAGTAAATCTTTTGTCATCTGAGCTTGATAGATAAAAATGCCTGTCAGGGTAATGGGTAATACCATCAGCATCGGCAGTAATAACCAGAAACGTAGATCACGGGTAGGGCTGGGGCCTGCGTCTTTATGTTGTTTATGCTCGTGCTTTTGACGTGGTGCAGGTGGCCAGTCAACAAATAAAATCAGTAAAGCCCAAAGCCCAATAAGCACGGCAAGAATACTCCACCACACCTGCTGCCAGCTAAAACTGACAGCCATTATAGCAATAATAGGCGGTAAGATAATTTCACCTGTCGGCATGCCCAGCGTGACAAGTCCCAGTGCTTTACCTCGATTAGTAGAGAATTCACGTCCGGCAAGTGTACTGCCAAAATGTGTCATTAGTCCCTGTCCACATAACCGCTGCAAACCCAGGCCAAACACACATAAGCCCCACCAGGGGGACAAGGTGAGCATTAACACGCCAATTGTTAAAACAATAAGCACGCTGAGTACATAACGACGCGGCGCTATCCAGTCGATTTTTGGACCAAAGTGCATGACCAAAAAGCCACTGATCATCGTAATCACCGCGTAGATAGAGCCAAACTCACCGGCAGATATATTAAGATATTCGCTGATATCAGTCCGAAATAAACCAATAAAAAAGCTTTGTCCAAGATTACCGGTAAACACTGCCAGATAAGCAGCAGCAATCAGACCAAAATGATTTTTTAAAAGTCCGACATAACTGAGTCGGTTCTCAGGATCCATAAGAAGTCCTGTCTGAAAAGAATCTTTGATTGAAAATAGAGGATAGATTATTTTTGGTTCTATTCTACCAGCCTGACATTCAATTCAATCACCACATTTATTGATTGTCATGAGTGTGTTCTAATTTGTGTCTGATGTGCTGAGTTGTTATGGTTGCCAGCCATTATCTTTTTCGCAATATATAATTTGGCTTAACTTCAGGAGAACTTTGTGCCAAACGTCCGAACGTATTTTTTATTGCCCCAGCTATTACTTATCACTGTATTTTTGCTGGGTTTGGCTTCACCAACGCAATCGATGGCGAATGCTGCTCCATCTTCTACAAGCTTGCAGAATCCAAAATCGGGTGAATCACAAGCCGATGTTTACCGAAGTTTAGCCAACTTAATTGAGAATCCTGAAACGCGTGATAAGTTAATCGAAGAATTAAATAATTTGTCAGACAATGCTGATAAGCAAAATGGCAAAGAGTCATCGAATAGCGAAAAAAAAGCGGAAGACAAAAAGTCTGAGGATTCCCTTGCTGCGGCTATTGCAGAGCAAAGTCAGTCGGTTGTTCAAACCATGATGTCCACCCTTAAAGGTAGTTGGGATGCGATTACCTCTATCTGGACAGGATCTGATAAAACGACTCAAGGTTGGTTTAAGGATCTCATTACTACAGCGATTGTTGCTGCAGCAACTATTCTGAGTTTTATTATATTCAGAATACTGGCTCGGTTTATTTTTCGCAGTACCAACAATTTCGCTATGCGTGAGCACAGTACACATGCTGTCATCATTAAAGTAACTGCGGTCATCATTGCAACAATTGTAGATATTGCTGTAGTGGCATTAGCTTGGCTGGCGGGGTATGGCGTTGCTTTGTTAGCAGTAGGAAAAGTAGGTGATATTGCTGTTTCAGAAACGCTGTTTTTAAATATCTTCCTGGCAGTTGAGCTTACCAAAGTACTGATTAGAGCTATATTTGCAGCAAGAAATGAAGGCTTGCGCTTACTGTCTATTTCCACGGAAACCGCTCGTTACTGGTCGAGCTTCTTTTCTATCATCGTGTCATTAGTTGGTTACGGTACGCTGTTTATTGTGCCATTTCTGGCCATGTCGATATCAGAAAGTCTGAGTCAATTAGCCAATCTTCTTATTGTTCTCTTTACCATTATTTTTGCTCTAAGCGTGGTCTTTAAAAAGAAAAATACGGTGAAAGAGCAGTTAATCGCTACAGCTAAACATAGCCATTTTAGTGTGAATGATGTCACCTTAAGGGTCTTAGCCAAGACTTGGCATTGGTTTGCATCTATCTATTTTCTGGTATTGGGGACAGGGCTTTTAGTTAAATCAGAAGAGGCCTTGCCGATTATTCTGTTAGCGACGATAAAAACAGTTGTAGCTGTTCTGGTCGGTATCGGGGTGATTGCTTTGTTGGATATGGCCTCTGAACATGGCATTACTCTGCCGAAAGCCTTTAAGCAGCACCTGGCAAATGCCGAGAATCGTATTAATGAGCAGCTGCCTCGTGTATTTAAAGTCTTCAAGTTGATAGTTGTTGTGCTGGTTATCAGTGCCATTCTGGATGCCTGGGGCATTGTGAATATAGCGAACTGGATGAGTTCTGCGACGGGAATGCACGTCATCACCTCAGCCATTTCGATTTTCTTAATTGTGTCAACTGCAATGCTGACATGGATTGTGCTGGCCAGCTGGATTGAGCATCGTCTCAATCCTGAAGATAGCGGTCATATGCCCAGTGCCAGAGAGAAAACGCTGTTAACTATTTTCAGGAATGCGGTTGCCATCACCATTACGGTTATGACCGTTATGATCGTTTTATCTGAAGTGGGTATCAATATCGGACCGCTGATTGCTGGTGCTGGCGTGATGGGCTTAGCCATTGGCTTTGGTGCACAAAAACTGGTTCAAGATGTGATTACCGGTATATTTATCCAGCTAGAAAATGCGATTAATACAGGTGATGTGGTCACAGCAGATGGTATTACTGGCGTAGCCGAAAAGCTGACTATTCGTTCGCTGGGCTTACGTGATTTGTCTGGTACATTCCATATTATTCCATTCTCATCAGTGGGGACGGTATCCAACTATATGCGAGAGTTTGCATATCATCTCGGTGAGTATGGTGTGGCTTATAGGGAAGATACTGATCAAGTCATCATCAAATTGCGTGAAGCTTTTGCAGAATTGATGTCTGATGATGAATTACGCTCTCAAATTCTTGATGATGAGCTGGAAGTACATGGTGTGACAGCTCTAGCAGATAGCTCGGTGAATATTCGAGTTAGAATCAAAACGCTACCTGGCAGTCAGTGGAGTATTGGCCGAGCCTATAACCGTCTGGTTAAACGCCATCTTGATGCCGCGGGTATCGAAATTCCATTCCCTCACCTCACTCTTTACTTTGGCGAGGACAAAGAGGGTAAAGCGCCAGCGGCACCTTTACGTATGGTGAATGAGCTTGAAGTGAAAGAGTTATCACATGGTGACACTGAACAAGAAGAGCAGCCAGACTCTCATTCACATCAGGAAAAAGGAGATAAGCGTTCGAAGTCAGCTAAGCCTAATCCGAAATATAAAGGTGACTTCGACGACGGGGAGTAGATGCCATCATACAAAAAAGGCTGACATCATCATGATGTCAGCCTTTTTATATAGCGAGTCTTTGCTTTTTACTCTTTCACAAATGTGCCGCGGTCGACATCAGCCATCACTTTTTGTAAGTCAGCTGAGGTTAAACCCAAGGCGTAACCTAAGATGCCACTGCCAATCACTACATTATCAAACTGATCCACACTCTCATCGAGTAATACAGTGATGTTGTCAGGCAAAGCAATCGGTGGCACAGCACCTACCATGTAACCAGTCGCTTCTGGCACTTCATCAAACTCGGCCATACGCAGCTTTCGTTCTTCCAGGTGCTTTCTCAAAATGCCCCAGTCAGCTCGACCACCGCCTGCAACCGCCAACAATACATAATTATCCGAACCGGTTTTGAACAACAAACTACGCACCACAGATTTCGGATCGTGACCCTGACTGCTTAACAGCTCTTCCAGATTACGTACCGGTTTTTTATCTTCGGTTAGTGGAATTTCAATCACTTCAAACGCAATGCCTTGAGCTTCAAGTAAATCAGTGACGGGAGAAGAAATCGGCGTATTCATTGTGCCTCCTGTAAGTGCCATAGTTAAGTTTGGATATTAGTCAGTGTACAGTGAAAATCAGATTTTTGAAGTGGTTGTATTTGTTGGGTTTCATGCTTCAACCCAACCTACGGAAGAGAGTTTTTTTATTGTGTAGGTTGGGTAGAGCGTTAGCGAAACCCAACGATTGATGATTTTCTTTTCGTTATAAGTGCTTACTTGTCTAGTAAGTTCCGTTTTGTACTTTTTCCCTGTCTATACTGAGTAATCGATTTATTCAGGTGCTCAACGTTTGTCGGCGAACGGAGTAAGTGGACGGTTTCCATTAGTCTGTTGTAATAATCTAATGACATCACCACGGCATCCTGAGAGTCTAGACGTGTAATAACCGTAGTATCGGCGTCATTGATAACTTGATCTAAAACAGTCTCCAAACTATTACGTGCTTCGGTAAAAGAAACAACTTTCATCTCACACTTAATGTGTACAGTTTACTCAGCAAGTATAAGTACTAGGTTTTATATGTACAGAATACTGCACAACATACTATTGATATTGATTTAAGCATTAGTGTATTTAAAGATGGTTAAGGATGAAATCATTTTTAGTAGCATAGTTTGAGAAAATTGAAGTTTCTGCCACATCAAAATATATTACTATTTAGGCTTTGTTCATGAGTGGTTTACATTTATAAATCAACTCATGTTCAAATAACATACGTTCGCGCTCAAAGCCTAAAAACCATACTGCGAAACAAGTTGGAGCGCTTCGCTCTATTTCTGATACATCGTATAAATACTCATTCAAATATTCTTTTGCGAATGTATTCTTTTCGAGCTCGGTCTGATAAAGGCTTATAATGTTATCTCTATCTTCACACCAGTGAGTTCGTAATCGTTTGCTAAGGTTGTTTGAGCGACCTGCGTATATTGGATTAATTGACTTTCCATTGGGAGGTTCTATCTGGTCAAATATTAGATAACAACCTGCTCGATTTGCATCATCAGTAAACGGATAGGGTTCATTAGTTTCTTTTCTTGCTGCGGCATCCAAATCTTCACCAAAAATTACACCATCAGGTTCCAAAATATCTTTGTTAATAAAATACTCAAAAACACTTTGTGTCGGTCGATAAATCATCGTAGGAAATCAATAGAGAGGCAAATTTGATTTGTACATTTTTTATGCTCTTAGTCAAATTAAACTAATTACTTCTCATCACAGAATATAGCAAACGAAATATTTCACATAATCACTAAGTAAATCAAACAACTTGCATCATAACTATAAATCTAAGGATAAGATAATTACATATAATTCAAATGAATAATTATGTGCTACGAACCTGCCATGTGGGCTGTTGTGCTGAATCGATAATACTAAAGCGTTGTAACCATTGACGAGCGTCGTCGGCATCTTGTTCAAACCAGGCCTTGGCACTGCCTAGACGAAAGGTGTAACCCCAACGATCCATATCTCTGAGCATACGTGCTTGGCCCATTTGTTGGATATGACCCGCTAATAGAATTTGAAGATAACAGACGCCGTTTTCTTCATCGTAATCACCTTCAGCATCAGTATGTAAGTTGGCACGACGCTTTGGGTCCATACAGATATAGTGACCCGCTTCATGTAAAACAGAATGAACGGGTGTATCTGATCGGACGATAAGTTTATTCCCAATTAAACCGGCTTCGCGTTCACCAAAAAAGCTGCCGGGTATAGCTTCATCTGCTGAGACTTTTTCTATTTCCAATCCGTATTTGCTGAATAGGGTGTGTAGTTGCTGCAACATAAAGTCATTGCAGTTAATGACATCCGTTGGATCAGACACGTCGTGAGTCACCAATGATGTGATTGATAACAAGGCCTGCTAAGGTCAAACCGAAAATGGATGGCATATAACTGACCGTGCCATTCACGGCACGTGCCCGACCACGGCTGACAGGTTCTGGTGGTAACGGAGGTAGTGGTGCTTCCAATGAATAGACAGTTTGAATACCTCGGCCTACACCGCGTTTGCGTAATTGACCACGCAGGTGTTTGGCGAGTTTACAGATGGAGGTATCCATTAAATCACCGGTTTTAACTTGGGTGGGATCGAGCTTGCCACCGGCACCCATACTGGCAAAAACCGTCATCTCATTACGCCATGCGGTCTCTAATAAAGCAGCTTTACTGCTTAAGCTATCAATTGCATCTATCACTACATCGTAGCCTTGTGATAATACGGTGGGGATCGACTCTGGTGTTAAAAAGTCGGTGATTAAGGTGACCTGACAGTCCGGGTTAATATCTTTAATACGATCAGCGATGACGTCAGCTTTTAATACATCCACAGTCGAACGTAGCGCAACAAGCTGGCGGTTCATGTTCGAGCCGGACACTACGTCATGGTCAACCAGTGTCATTTTACCTACACCCATTCTAGCTAAGGCTTCGGCTGTATAGGAACCGACACCACCAATACCGGCAAGAAAAATATGGCTGTTTTTCAGCTTTTCGATACCTTCATCGCCAATCAGAATATGCGTGCGTTCGAACAGGGGATTGGAATGTGCCATGCGTGTTCCTTGAAACCAACAAATTAAGGTTGCCTATTTTCCGTAAATTCATGCAGCTTGGCAAAGACAGTTAACGCTTGGGTTTAAATGCCCTCACTTCTTCACGTAATGAGGCCAGCGTTTGATCGTCCTGTTGGCGATAGCGCCAAGTTGTAAATTGGGTGGTAATGCTCTGAATTTGCTGCTGATACTTGGGTAAGGCGACTTGAGCGCGTTGGGCAAAATCTTGAGGGCCTTCGTAGTCGGCTTTTGTTATGCCCGTTCTAGCTAATTTCTTACAAAATTGCTGATACAAGGCAACAGCTGGATCATTAGGTGAACGTTTAAACCAGAGACTGAGCGTCATAATGAGTCCGGTTAAAATGAATAAGATCGTTAAAACAACTATCATTTTTTTCCAGTTGGGATTGTTCATGCCCAATTTGGATAGTAACTCAAGCTGGCGCTCAGGCCCGAAAGACACCACCCACATATCCCAAGCGGTGTTAAATGCGTTCCAGTTATTTTTGAGACTGTTCCATGCCGCGACGAGTTGACCGTGATTGCCCAACATCGCAGGTGATTGTCTGCCAGGCGGTAATAGCTGTCCGATGCCTTGTTCAATACGTTGGTGTGACACAGCGGCCGTCGGATCAATTCTTACCCATCCTTGCCCGGGTAGCCAGACTTCGCTCCAGGCATGGGCATCACGTTGTCTGACAGTGAGAATATTATCAACCGGGTTAATATCTCCGCCCTGATAACCCGTGACAATACGTGCCGGAATGCCTGCTGCTCGCATTAGCACAGTAAAACTGGCGGCATAGTGTTCGCAGAAACCTTCTTTGGTAGTGAATAAAAACTGATCCACCGTGTCGCCGCGAAGTGCGGGTGGGCTGAGTGAATAGACAAAACCATCGTTTGTAAAAAAGGCTAAGACGGTATCAATATACTGCTGAGGTGTAGCTGATTGCTGCTGCCATTCGTGAGCCAAAGCACGTGTTTTAGTGTGCTTGTTTTCAGGCAGTTGTAATGCGGCATGAAGGTTTGGATCAGATGAAGCATTAAAAGTGTAAGACGGGCTGGATATCAGGGAATATTGTGTGCGTTGTTTAATCGCCTCATTACTATTTAATTGGCCATCGGTATTGATATATGTCGAGAGTGATGTTGGCAATTGTGTTGGGAAGTCGAGCGCAAATAACCATTTTTTGTTATGTGGCTCCAATGTCATTTGGTAGTTGTAAGCATCTCCTGACACCTGAATATTGGGCTTGGATGAGTCTATTTTTTTTTCTGCAATGGGCGACCAGACTGTGCCATTGGTTTTCCATAAAACCGGGCCACGCCAGTAAAGTTCTGACGGGGCAGGTTTATCATTATCAGTAAATTTAACCCGAAAAGCGATGGCATCAGATTGAATAAGCTGACTGATTTTACCCATCTGAATTTGGTCATTAATGCCGGTAGTTCCCTGTGATGGAGGCAGTTCTCCCAAGGTGAGTTGCTCTGTCATTTGAGCAGACTGATTGGCATTGGCATCTTGTGGCAGCCCCCAGATAGGGCCTGAGATGCGTGGGAATAACACAAACAGAAACAGCATCATCGGTGTGGCTTGTAACACCATTTTGCTGGATAACCATAAGCGTTGTTTGATATTGAGTGCACTGACCTGACTGTTCACACTGAGTAAGCAATATCCAAGGCCGATAACCACAATCAGCATTAGCACCACCATAAACACACTTTGGCTGTAAAAGAAGTTGGTAATGACGACAAAGAAACCCAGAAAACAGCTGAGGTAATAGTCACGCAGAGAGCGGATTTCCACCACTTTGAAGGCCAGCATCATAGTGAGTAAAGCGGCACCGGCATCACGGCCAATGGTGAGACCAAACTGGGCAAAAAGCATGATGATAGTCAACAGTGCAGTGCCATTATGTAATACTTTCAACCAGCGGCTTGCTGCAGGCAAAGGCCAGTCTTTCCAGTGATGCAATAAGCGCCAGCTAATAATGATCACAAACATCATGCCTACCCATACAGGCTGGTAGATAATGTGTGGAATAGCCGCGATACTCAGCGCCAGAATTAAAGCATTGATAGTGGCTTGCGGTGGTGATAAATCAACGATTTTCATCAAACAACGCCAACAATTTTAAACAATGATGTTGATGAGACGGACCATGAGAAGCAGTGACTTCAGTGTGAGGTAAAATCAGGCCATAGCGATCACCTTGTTGCTCTGCCTGGCAAATCCATTGACAGAGCTGAGACAGTTTTTGCTCAGTGTCGTTGATATCAGCCACATCGTCCCAGCGAAACAGTAGCTCTCGGCCCTGTGGAGATGAGAACTGTTTGCTACGCATCTGATCATCACGAGCCATCGCTTTCCAGGCGACGTGGTGCAACGCTTCACCTTTGCGATAGGATCGTAAGCCTGCAAAATCATCTTCTCCTTGCTGCTCATGCTTGCGTGCTTCCTGTCCGGTCTCAGCGTTTATGGGTAATGGCTTTTGACCTTTCGCCTGAGGATAGACCAAGACCTGAGCTGAGGTGTCGAATAATGTCCAACACTGAAATAAACCGAGAGGATAGCTGCTAGTCACGCTAAGGGTATTTAATGGTTGCCATCCACGTTTTAATGTTGGGATAGTCAGTGTCGAGGAGTGGTTGCTATGGCCATCCACCTTATCCAATAACTGCAAAGATTGATAACGTTTGATAAAGGGCCAACGTGATTTCTTTGTACTGATTTTGTGTCGGACCTCCAGCTGAAAACTAGCCTGTGGTTTCGTGTTGTTTGTCGTTAATCGAAACTGGGCAGATTGGTCGTAGAAGACAGGATCTAAAGCTGTCACCGTCAAACTCAGATGTTTGATATTTCGATGACTATGATGCATTGCTACCTGACCAAGACCAACCAGCAAAAAGCACAGTAAATGTCCGAGACTATTATTATAATTAATCGCGCCCAGCAACATGACTATCAGCAGCACGACATAAGCATAACCATAGGCTGACGGCATAATAAAGATACGCTGTCGCTGCTGCCATTTCTGCCAAAATTGAGTGAAGCTGTTGACCATTATCAGGGGATAGGAACTTGTTGAATTAAACTATCAATCCAGTCTGGCTGTTGCGTCTCATCCACCAATTGCAGACGATGATTCACCACACTAGGCAAAACGGCTTGTATATCTTCCGGTAAGACATGATCGCGGCCTTCAATAAATGCCCAGGCTTTTGCCGCGTTAAGTAAACCTAAACCCGCTCTGGGAGACAGACCGTGATGATAATGGCCGGATTCACGTGTGTGTTGCAGAATTTTTTGCAGGTAATCAATCAGCGCATCCGACACGATAAGTTCGCTGGCTTGCTGTTGTAGTGTTAGTAGTACGTTGGCTGTGATGACTGCCTGAAGTTGCTTTAAAAGTTGACGCCTATCTATTCCCTTGAGTAATTGTCGCTCCGCGTTGGCATCGGGGTAGCCCAGTTCTATGCGCATCAGGAAGCGATCTAGCTGCGATTCCGGTAAAGGGAAAGTGCCAATCTGATGACTGGGGTTTTGCGTGGCAATCACAAAAAATGGTTCAGGTAGATTTAAGGTGTCGTTATCTACGGTAACTTGATGCTCTTCCATGGCTTCAAGCAGCGCACTTTGGGTTCGGGGCGAGGCGCGATTGACTTCATCAGCCAGAATAAACTGAGTAAAAATAGGGCCGTGGTGGAAATGAAACTTAGAGGACTCCCTATCATAAATGCTGATACCAATAATATCGGCGGGCAACATATCACTGGTGAATTGAATGCGTTGAAAACTCAGCCCCATGGTAGCCGCAAGCGTATGAGCTAACGTGGTTTTGCCTACACCCGGCAGATCTTCAATCAGCAAATGACCTCTGGCTAACAGACAGGCCAGGGCCAGTTTTATAGGTTGTTGTTTTCCAATAATAATGTCGTTAACAGTGTCTAGAATCAGCGAAATATCTTTATTTGCCATGATGGTCCTGAGAATTATTTATGGTGTTTTTTAACCTCTGATAGTGCCAACTTATCGCCCTACATGCTAGTTTTAGCATCGTTCACAAGAACATCGTATACAACCACTTTTAAGAGAGAGGAGATTTATATGGCAAGTGAAGGCTATCACGAACCCATCGAAGAATTATCAACTGAAACTCGCGATATGCATCGCGCGATAGTTTCATTAATGGAAGAGCTAGAAGCCGTTGATTGGTATAACCAGCGTGTAGACGCCTGTCATGATCCTGAGTTGAAAAAAATTCTGGAACATAATCGTGACGAAGAAAAAGAGCATGCTGCTATGACACTGGAATGGATTCGTCGTCGTGATCCTAAATTTAATGATGAGTTGAAAGACTATTTATTCACGGAAGGTGAAATCGGTCATCACGATTAAACCAGATGAAACACTCTCTGGCAGTTGGCCGTGGTGGCTGCTGCCAGCGATGCTTCTGAAACCGAACGTAGCTCAGCCAGTGTGCTGAGAATGATAGGAATGCGTTCAGGCGTATTTCGCTCACCTTGATAACCCGCGAGAGGCATATCGGGCGCATCCGTTTCCAGCACAATATACTCTTCTGGTAATTGGCTAAATAACGTTTTCAATTTGTTTGCTCTAGGGTAGGTTAGGGCGCCGCCTACACCAAATAAAAATCCCAGTTTTTGATAATGTTCCGCCTGCTGCAGACTGCCATTAAACGCATGCACAATGCCGCCGGACACCTTGATTTCTCTTAGCAGTTTTAACACGTCATCATGCGCTTTGCGAACATGCAGAATAACGGGTAGGTTGAAATCAGCGGCGAGCTTTAGCTGTTTTTTAAACAGCTCGGTCTGTGCTTCTTTGTCAGCATCAGCGACGAAAAAGTCGAGACCAATTTCACCAACAGCGATCGCTTTGTTCTTTGTTAATGCTGTGCGCAACTGATCAATATGATCAGGCTTATGTTCCGCCATAAACATCGGGTGTAAGCCCAAAGCCAACCTAAGCGCTGGATAATGGTCACACGTTTTAATGAGTTTTGGCCACTGGGATACAGTAACGCCGGGTACGATGATCTGTTGAATGCCGGAAGAAGCACACTCAGAAAGAATGTTTTCTCTGTCTTCATCAAAAGCATCAAAATCAAGGTGGCAATGACTGTCTATCAGGTTCATCATAAAGCTATATTAGCAAATGTTAATGGATTAAATGATGAACAATGATATAAAAGAAGCCAGCCTGCCGCACGAACGTATGATGATTAATCTCGCCATGTTTCATTTATTGCTTCCTGTGGCTGCATTCAGTTCCGGACACATTGCCTGGATTCTGAGTTTTGCGCTTGTGGGTGCTCTGGTCAGCATAGGCTGGATTGCCTGGAAAGCCAAGTTTGGTCAGTATGCTAGTGTAGTCATTCAGCAACATTGGAATTTAGCATGGCGTCATGCCAAGTGGTTGCTAATCAGCTATGGCGTGTCTGTTGTGATTATGCTGGTGGCATGGTCTATTTCAGCTATGCAGCCTGATCATAATATGGCGACTATTATGCTCGTGGTCTTCAGCCGAATTGCGGCCGTACCGATTTTACTGATGGTTTTGCTAATATTTATGTTGGAAATGACCGCTTTATCTGATGCACGCAAAGGTGCGTAATAATCAATAGGGGAGTCTTTATGTCTGAAACGGATAACACAGCACATCTCGCCAGTCAGCCGCATGAACGGATGATGTTCAATATCGCTATTTTTCATTTTCTTTTGCCAGCCATACTTTTTGCAACGGAAAATCTATGGCTAATTTTTAGTGTGCCAATTGCCTGCTCGCTGATGATGATTTTGTCGATCTGGATTCAAGCACACAGGCCGGCAAATAAAACGGAGCTGGTATTAGCACATTGGCAATGTGCCTGGCGTCGTAGTCGTTTTCTTATTGTGTCTTATGTCGTCTCACTTATACTCTTTCTTATCGCTTGGGGGGTGTTACAAGGACAGGAAGATCCCAATATGCGAATGATTCAGCTTGCTGTTATTGGCTGGTTTTGTCTGATCCCGATTTCACTCACTGTGGTGGGTTTGATTATTTTAGAAACCAGCGCCC
The DNA here is from genome assembly GCA_002706095.1 of Methylophaga sp. Taxonomy (GTDB): domain Bacteria; phylum Pseudomonadota; class Gammaproteobacteria; order Nitrosococcales; family Methylophagaceae; genus Methylophaga; species Methylophaga marina. The sequence goes on from PAJP01000023.1 coordinate 230,990, forward strand.
TAGCGCAAGCAAGAAGAGGCATCATGCCGCAAAAAATGCGGCTGTGATTATTTTTCCAGTGTGGTGATCGTCGCCTGACCTTCACCACGCGGATCGCTGGCGGCATTGAGTGTGCTGTTGATTTTATCTTGGATGATGATGTGCATATCACCGTATTGACGTGATAGTGGGGTGATGTGATGACCTCTTTGCTTTAGTGCATCCAGTTCCTGTTCGTTAAAACCCACGTTTTCTACCTGCACTTCATCAGGTAGATATTGATGATGGTAGCGAGGTGCAGCCACGATAACTTCTGCACTTTTGCCTTCGATAAAATCAAGCACGCTAAGTAACACCATACTGATAATGCGGCTGCCACCGGGTGTGCCGGTAATAAGTAAACGATCATTACTTTCGACAAAGGTCGGTGTCATGCTCGACAGTGGTCGCTTGTAGGGGGCAATAGCATTAGCTTTTTCACCAACAAGACCATAAACATTGGCGGCACCAGATGAGGCAGAAAAGTCATCCATTTCGTCGTTAAGTAATACGCCAGTTCCTTCTGCAACAAACCCAGAACCGAATGGATAGTTAACACTTAACGTAGCAGCCACCCGATTGCCCTGACTGTCGAGTATGGAAAAGTGCGTGGTATCTTCGCCTTCAATGGATTGGTCTGTCAGGGCGGGACTCGGCGTCGCATGAACCGGATCAATCGTGTCGCTAAGTTGTTTGCCATAGTCGACCGAAGTTAAGTAGTCAGGAATAGCTACAAAATCAGCATCACCCAGAAAACGACTGCGATCACGATAAGCCCGGCGCATAGCTTCGATGACCAGATGCCGTTTCTGTGTGGTATTAGCGTCAGCCAAGTCAAAAGCGGAAAGCTGATTTAATGCATTGACCATCACAATACCGCCTGATGAGGGAAGGGCGGCAGAGGTGATGGTGTAGCCTCGATAAAGCCCTTTTATCGGTTGTCTGAGTTTGACTTCATACCGTTGTAAATCATCTAAAGTCCAGATGCCACCCTGTTGCTGAACAGCTTCAACTAAACGCTGGGCAATATTGCCCTGATAAAAACCTGCTTTACCTTGTTGGGCAATGCTATTCAGCGTATGTGCTAAGTCAGGCTGTTTAATGACGGTGTCTACACTGGGAACTTGTCCATTATCAAGAAACTGCCGACGGCTGGCGGCGTATTGGTTTAATACCGACAGTCGAAAACGCGCCATATCGGTGTAGTGCTGACCCACTGCAAAACCTTCTAGTGCATAACGAATAGCGGGTGCCAGACTTTGTTTAAGAGGCAATTTACCGTAGTGCTCACTGAGATAGACGATACCAGCGGGCACACCGGGAATGCCAGCAGCAAGTGGACCATTGAGGGAGTGGGATTGTTCGAACTCACCTTGCTGATTGAGATACATATCAGCACTGGCTTTACCGGGCGCCATTTCACGTCCATCCACCATAATATCTTTGTTGGTTTCTGCCTGATGTAGTAACCAGAAACCGCCACCGCCCAGACCTGATCCCGCAGGCTCGACGACAGCTAAGGCCGCGGTGACTGCCACCGCTGCATCAAACGCATTGCCTCCTTGTTCCAGTATCTCGATACCGGCTTGCGTGGCTAAGGGATGAGCGCTGGCGACGGCAACATCATGCTCGTTTGCCCAGACCGGGGTAACGCATAAACAAAAACTAAGGCAAAGAAGATGGACTAGACGCATATCAAGCCTTGGTCTTAGCTGCCTGACGGTCTAATTCGCGGCGGCGTTTTTTCTCGGCACGATGTTTTTCAACAGCTTCCTGAGTTTCGACACCGATATGCGCTTCACCACGCTGTCTAGCTAATTGAATTTGCTTTTCACGCTCAGCGTAGCGCGCTTTTTGCTCAGGTGTGGTTTTGTCATAACAATGCGGACAGCTGACGCCTTTTTGATATAGCGGGCTTTGTTTTTCTTCTTCTGTTATGGGTAGTCGGCAGGCGTGACATTGATCATAGTCGCCTTTTTCCAGATTGTGATTGACTGTGACTCGGTCATCAAATACAAAACATTCACCTTGCCACATGGATTCTTCAGCAGGGACTTCTTCCAAGTATTTCAGAATGCCACCTTCCAGATGGTACACCTCGTCAAATCCTTGTTCTTTGAGGAAGGCAGTGGATTTCTCACAACGAATACCGCCTGTGCAGAACATCGCAACCCGTTTGTGTTTTTCAGGATCCAAGTGGGATTTCACGTAGTCAGGAAACTCTCTGAAACTATCGGTTTGTGGATTCACTGCATTTTTGAAGGTGCCAACCTGGACTTCATAATCATTGCGGGTATCGATTAACAATACATCGGAGGCGGAGATCAGTTCGTTCCACTGTTTGGGTTTGACATAGGTACCGACGACTTGTTTTGGATCAATGCCTTCTACGCCCATGGTGACGATTTCTTTTTTGAGTTTGACCCGGGTGCGCATAAACGGCGCGGTATCAGTGAAGGATTCTTTATAACTTATCGGATCCAACCTTGGATCCTGTTGCAAATAATTAAGCAAAGCATCGATGGCTTCTCTGGAGCCTGCAACCGTGCCATTAATGCCTTCTTGTGCCAGCAATAATGTACCGCGAACCTCGTGTTCGAGCATGAAATCAAGTAACGGCGCTTTTAACTCGGTGTAATTGTCTAGCGTGACAAATTTATATAACGCACAAACGACAATATGGGACATGGTGTTTCCTGAAACTGAAATAAATCTCGTTATTTTACGTTTATTTAACGTCGCTGTCCTGCTATGAATGATTCATAAAAAATAAGGCAAATTTACCGTGCTGGCTGATGAATTTCAGCGTTAATATTTTTGTCAGATAATTTCAATAAGCAGCTGCATGATGCAAGGGTGTTGGTATGAACGCAATGGAACAGAGAGAACAGCTTAAACACTATAACCAAAAGTGGCAGGAAGATGATCAGCGCTGGCAGGAAGAAATTGAACACTGGCAGCACTCAACACAGCGTATGGTGGCGCTCATCTATCTGTTGGAAAAATCCTTACCAGAACACTCATCGAGCATCGAGAAACACAAAAAACGCATTGATGAGCATAATGCGGAAATTGTTCGTTACGAATGTGGCCTTGATGAACATTGTTTAAGTACCTGTCCCAGCCATATCGAATTAGAAAAACATCAAAAAATGCATCGAAAAATGCAGCTAAGACACGAAGAAATGAAAAAAGAGCATGACCGTTTCTCACGTAATTACCAGAAGCAAATGCAACGTGTCAGAGAACTGGCAGAGCGATTACTGAACGAGTTAGATTAACCTTGCCACTGTCGTGGTCGACCAGTGTCTAAATGGACAAAATTCGACTTAGGATAATACCCCACACCACCGGCGTTTAATGTCAGTGCTGCTTCACGAAGACGTGACAATTCGACATCAGCTAATCGCACATCAATGGCTTTCCCCACCATATGCAGACTCTTTTTGGCCACACCATCAGACGTTTTTCTAAGCATGGAATTAGTCTGACTGGAACGATAGCCGGATATGATTTGAAAAGGACTTTTACTGCCAAGCTCGGTATGTAACAGATTAAGAAGATCAATCAGGTGTCGGTCGATGGGCATTTGTTCATCTGTTCGATGATCGCGCAGTATATGATTGATCTGTTTCAATGCATCCGTTTTATAAAAACCAGCTTCCCAATAGGCCACTTTCAGCTTTTCACCGGTATGCAGATTGTCAAAAGCAATATGTCTGGGGGGCTGTTTCAGCTTTTCTGCCAGTGCCAAAGGCGTAGTCAATAGCACTGTTGAAGTCAGCCCCCATTGTAGAAACTGTCGTCTTGATGTCTGCATCAGCGTTATCCTCTGAAATATTGGCAGAGAGTAGCAGATCCTGAATTAACCTTGTCGACGTTTAATTAACAACCACAGAAAAAAAGGGCCGCCAAGTAACGTCGTGATAATACCCACAGGAATTTCTGCAGGGGCAATCAGCAGTCTGGCAATTCCATCGCACAGAATTAAAAAGCCACCACCGAACATGATGGTTGCCGGTGTAAGCCAGCGATGATCGGTACCGATTATCAGTCTGCAGATATGTGGCACCATCATGCCGATAAAGCCAATGGGGCCAGATAAGGCAACGATGCCACCCACACATAAAGAGGTCGAGAAAAATAACAGATAACGTACCTGCCTAACCGATACCCCACGACTAAGAGCAATATCATCCCCTGCCATTAACAGGTTTAGTTCACGACTCAGCCATAAAATGATAGCCGTACTGACGGTGACAACGGGAATAAGCTGCAAGAGTGAGTGATAGCTGGCTGAAGTTAATCCTCCCATGAGCCAGCGCATGATCATAAAAGAATCTGTCATATCACTCAGATACTGAATAAATAAAATCAGGCTGGAGAAAAAGAAGCTGGTGGCTACCCCCGTAAGCAGCAAGGTTTCACTGGAAAATCCGCGTTGTAGCTGGCTGATGAAAAAGACAAAAGTAATCGCCACTAAGGCACCGATAAAAGCCCCTATCGTAATGATGTCAAAACCGAATAAGCTAACGTTAATGCCTAAAAAAACGGTGCATGCGGCTCCGAAAGAAGCACCACTGGCGACACCTAATGTGAAAGGCGTAGCCAGTGGATTATGAAACATAGCCTGAAATACCATGCCACAGAGCGATAAGCCAGCACCAGCGACAAAGGCGAAGAGTACTCGTGGCACTCTGATATCCAATAGAATCTGTTGTTTAAGGATGTCATCAGCAATATCGCTGAGTCCTACCCAAGGAGCTGATAGTGCGATGACAAGGCTGAACAACGACATCAATATCAGTTTATGTGATGACGTCATGGAGTGTCTGCCAAAGCCACTAAGCGCTGATTTGTCGGATGCACAACAAAGGTGAAGTCCTGTTGGTAGAGTTGTTTGAGTCGTTGCTTATCAAGTAAGTCCGGACCGTTACCTTGCCACAACACCTGACCTTCACGCAGAGCCAATACCTGTTTATCAGGGTGAGCTGCGTGGTTGATATCATGGCTGACTTCAATCACGGTCATTTGATGATTTTTGTTGAGTTGATTAATCAGCTGATGGATTTCTACCTGATGGTGAGGATCGAGATAGCTGGTGGGTTCATCCAGCAAGATTAAGGGTGTTTGTTGACTTAAAGCGGCAGCTATCATCACTCGCTGGCATTCGCCACCGCTGAGTGTTTTCATGAAACGTGTGCGAAATGATTGGGTTTCGGTAATCGTCAGTGCTTCTTCGATCGCCTGTTGATCCTGGCTGGTCCATTCTGATAACGGAGAGTGATAGCTATAGCGTGACATTTTCAAAAATTCTTCAACGCTGAAAGGTAAAGCGCGACCACTATTTTGCGGTACATAGCTTATCAATTGTGCCCGCTGCCGCTGTGCATATTCGTTGATGTCACGCTGGTTTAAGCAAACGTTGCCTGAGTGAATGGGCAGAATACCCATGAGTGTTTTCAGTAAGGTACTTTTACCAGATCCATTTGGGCCCACGACCACCCAGTAACTTCCCATATGGACATGAAAATCAATCCCGCTGAGCAGGGGTTTCTCCTGAATCTGTACAGAGAGCTTATTGACTTCAATCATTATGCTGCCAGTCGAGGTCAGGATGAAGCAACCGCGCCATCTCAGGTAAGAGCTTAAAGATACGCGGGCCAGGGATACTCGCATAATCATGTTCGATGATATAAATCCGCTGCTGTTTGACTGCGTTGACACTGTGCAGGGTTTGCCACTGCTTGATGACCTGTTTCATGTCAGATTGATGATCTTTTTGTTCTGGAAAAACGTCAATAATGGCATCTGGGTTCATGCGAATAATGCCTTCTGCTGATACTGAAGGGACTTTAACGGCAGTGTCCGTGTAGACATTGACGCCGCCGGCAAGCTCCAGCAATTCATTATAAAAGTCATGTTGTCCTGCAATATAAACTATGTCGATTTGATCGCTATTCACATAGTGAGCAATCCCCACCAAAGTTCTGACAGGGTCAACGTTATGGACTTTATGGCGTACAGAATCAATTTGATCCTGGATGTTATTGAGCAATTGAATGGCTTCACTTTGTTTGCCAGTGAGATCAGCGATGGTTGAAATGGTCTCTTTAATATCAGCAATTGACGTGTTATCCAGTACTAAGGTTTGTATACCTAAGTCTGCTAAATGTTGTTGTGTTTGTTGTTGACCGTTTAACATAATGACAAGGTCGGGTTGCTGACGGGTAATGGCTTCGATACTGGTATTGGTATAACTTCCGACACTGGGTAATGCTTGAGCTTGTGGAGGATAGTCGCAATAATCAGTGACCGCGACAACGCGATTTCCTAATCCTAATGCAAACACGGTTTCCGTCAAGCTTGGCGATAAGGTGATGATCCGCTCATAGTTATTTGTTGTCGCTACAGGCTTCTTTGCATTATCTGCCAATAGCCAGACAATACCAAAAATCAGTATGAATACGAGTAAGGGCCATAAACGGCGCATAAATAATCCTGAGCGCAAATGGGTCATTATACGGCCTGAACCACAATAGAGAGTAAGCAATGACAGAGTATGAGGAACTGCTATCCAAATCGGATAAGCTTTTTGATATGAATCAAATTAATACCGCACTGGATAATCTGGCAGAGCAATTACATCGGGATTATGCCAGTAAGCTGCCGCTGATGCTGTGTGTGATGAATGGATCGGTTATCACAGCGGGTCATTTATTACCTCGGCTGAACTTCAAATTAGAGCAGGATTATATTCACGCCACACGATATGGTGATAAAACAGTGGGCGGAGAGATTAGCTGGCAGGCGAAGCCGGTCACAGCTTTGCAGGGGCGCCATGTGTTGTTGATTGAAGATATTTTTGATGAGGGCGTCACGCTGACGGCATTAAGAGAATATTGCCTCAGTGAGGGGGCAGCCTCCGTTAAATGTGTCTGCCTGTTTGATAAAGATCATACTAATAAAGTCGGCACTGTTCCCGAATACATGGGCTTAACCGTACCCAATCGTTATGTTTTTGGCTTTGGTATGGATATGGGTGGTTTCTGGCGTAACCTACCTGCTGTATATGCTCTGAAGGAGTCGTAAATGCGTTTATTAGGCATTATTGGTGGAAGCGGTCTGGCGCAATACCCAGGGCTGGAAATAACGGAACAAAAACAAGTTGAAACGCCCTATGGAGAACCCTCAGCAGCAATAAAAATGGGCACCTTAAATGGTAAAAAAGTCGCTTTTTTACCGCGACATGGCGATAGGCATAGTATTCCACCGCATCGCATTAATTATCGAGCTAATATTCATGCATTGAAAGTCATCGGTGTCACCGATATTTTGGCTGTCGCTGCCGTAGGGGGGATTACTGATAAGTATGCGCCAGGCGTGCTATCGGTGCCGGATCAGATTATTGATTACACCCACAGTCGTGAACAAAGCTTTTTTAGTGAACGCTTCCGTGCTGATAATCATATTGATTTTACCTGGCCCTATGATGCTGAACTACGCCAGACCTTATTAAGCGCTGCGACTGATGCCAGTCTGTCAGTACATGATGGTGCGACTTATGCCGCCGTTCAGGGCCCAAGATTAGAAACGGCGGCAGAAATTCGTCGTTTGGAAAGAGATGGTTGTGACCTGGTCGGGATGACGGGGATGCCAGAAACCTGTCTGGCCAGAGAAGCCGAGCTACGCTATGCAACTCTCACTATTGTTGCAAACTGGGCGGCTGGTAAAACTGAGAACGTGCTGACGATGACTGAAATTCAGCAAACTCTGGCTAATGGTATTGATGATGTAAAATCGATTATCGCTCATGTTATCGAGCGAATATAGCAATTAATTTTCTGGTAGCGAATAGGTTTCCGGCGTTTTAGAAACCGCTGAAGCAGGCGTCGCTACAGGGACAATTTCTAAAATGGCTGCGACACGTGGGTGATCAAAGTAAATGAGACTTTTACTACGGATGCGTCGAATTTGGCTAAGGCGAGGGTTATTGGGATAGGTAACTGACTCACTATTCGAGCCTGAGTTACTTACCGGTACGTTACCGTTTTCTTTAAACCAGATATCAATATCAGCATGAAGATAGTTAACCCGGTAAAGTTTGATTTGGCCTTCTACCAGACCATTACTCGAGTTAATTTGAACACTTCTTGCGCTGCCTTTGCTCAAAATCGGCTGCTGCCAAGCCTGATGATAGAGCACGCGATAATTAGACGCATTGTTCAGACGGGATGCGACGCCAGATAATAAGCCTGTGCCGGCCGGTTTTATTCGGTTGTTATTTGAACCTGGGATTAAGCTGCCACTGTTGATGCTGCGCATTTCTGGCCAGTGTTCGGCATTGGCACCACTATATCTTTCGAAAACAACGAGTTCTGCTTTATACCATTGTTGAGCTGCTGCATTAGTGCTTAGGCCTGTAAGAAGGAATAAGGCAAACAGTGATATAAACAGGCGTTGTATTTTCATAATGACTCTATTCGGGAAGTATTTCTATGTATTGTCCACTGAATAAAACCTATTATTCAAGTGATAAACAATCTGTCGTGGCAATACTGCTATCATTTAAACAGTATGTTTGATCAATGTCGATAAACAAGAGGGTGAAATAATGGATGGGTTTTCAAGTTTTGTACTGATTATTGTCGTACTTATGGTGGTTGTCATCATGATGGGCGTCAAAGCTGTTCAGCAAGGACGTGAGTATACCGTTGAACGTTTTGGGCGTTATACACGAACCTTATCACCCGGATTACATTTGATCGTACCTGTTATTGACCGTATCGGCTCAAAAATAAATATGATGGAACAGGTTCTTGATGTGCCTTCTCAGGAAATCATCACTAAAGATAACGCCACTGTCAGGGTGGATGGCGTGGTGTTCTTTCAGGTCATTGAAGCAGCTAAAGCAGCTTATGAAGTGAGTGGTCTGGATAATGCGATATTGAATCTCACCATGACCAATATCCGTACCGTTATGGGGTCTATGGATCTGGATGAGCTGTTATCAAAACGTGATGATATTAATGCGCGCTTGCTGAACGTAGTTGATGATGCAACCACACCATGGGGCGTGAAAGTTACCCGGATCGAAATTAAAGATCTGGAACCGGATCAAGGTTTAGTAGAAGCGATGAGTCGCCAGTTAAAAGCGGATAGAACAAAACGGGCATCTATCCTGGAAGCGGAAGGCCATCGTCAATCTGAAATTTTACGAGCAGAAGGTGAAAAGCAGGCTGCTGTATTAGAAGCGGAAGGTCGTCTTGAAGCCGCCATGCGTGATGCTGAGGCGCGTGAACGTTTAGCTGAAGCAGAAGCCAAAGCGACCATGATGGTGTCAGAAGCCATCGCGAAAGGTGACGTACAGGCTGTGAACTACTTCGTCGCACAGAAATATGTTGAAGCACTGAAAGATATGGCGTCAGCCGATAATCATAAAGTCATCATGATGCCACTTGAGGCCAGCAATGTTATAGGTTCAGTTGCTGGTATCGCAGAACTTGCCAAAGAAGCGTTCAATAAAAAAGGAGCTTAATCATGCCTTTTGTCATTGATTTTTGGCATTGGTGGGTATTAGGTGTCGGTCTGATTATCATTGAAATACTGTTGCCGACTTTTTTTGCTCTATGGATGGGGATAGCGGCCTTCGTTACAGGACTGTTTTTATTCTTTTTTTCGGCGCTATCCTGGCAGTATCAGTTATTAATTTTTGCTTTGTTATCCATCATCAGTATTGTGGTCTGGCGACAATATTATCGTGAACACCCTTTGCTGAGTGATCAACCCAATTTAAATAAAAGAGGCGAGCAATACATAGGTCGAGTTATCACCTTACAGACACCGATTGTTGATGGTGTTGGCAAAATCAAGCTGGATGATTCGACATGGAAAATCCAGGGAAATGATAATCCAGCCGGTAAAAAAGTGAGGATTATTGCTTTAAACAACGTCGTCTTTACTGTGGAGTCTATCGACTGACATGTCTGTCACGACTATTGATTTACTGCGGCATGGTGAGACGGAAGGTGAGGGAGTTTATCGAGGGCAGCAAGATTATTTGCTGACTGAAATTGGACGTGAACAGATGCAATCAGTGCTGACGGATGAGTTACCCTGGCAGCAGATTATTACCTCACCACTGTCTCGCTGTGCCAGTTTTGCGGCAGATTTAAGTCGGGATACTGGTCTAAGTCTGGCATATGAGCCAAGATTTATTGAAATGTCTTTTGGCCAGTGGGAAGGAAAAACAGCAGAAGCCATAGAGGAAAACGATCCTCATCATTTCTTTGCTTTTTATGATGACCCTGTCCTCAATACACCGCCTCAAGCTGAAACGTTAATTGCCTTCCAACAACGCTGTATTTCAGCCTGGCAAGCGATGTTGAAACAATATGGGCAGCGACATATTCTTCTAGTCACACATGCTGGTGTCATCAGATTATTATTGGCGCATATTTTATCGATGCCGTTACAAGCCCTTTTCCATATTGATGTGCCTTTTGCCTGTCTGAGTCGAGTAGAAGTGTATAGTGATGGCAACGGTGACTTTGCCAGAGTGTTATTTCATGCAGGACAATTATGAGTGAGTTTTTTAATACCGGATTATCTCAACAAACGTTTTTAGATGAGTACTGGCAAAAAAAACCACTACTGATTCGGCAAGCCTTTCCTGATTTTGAATCACCTATTACCCCTGAAGAGCTTGCAGGCTTTGCTTGTCTGGAGGATGTGGAGTCACGGCTTATTGAAGAACACGCCAGCACTGGTCCATGGTTGTGTCGTCATGGCCCTTTTTCAGAAGATGATTTTGAGGCATTACCTGCATCACATTGGACGCTATTGGTTCAGGATATGGATAAGCATGAACCTGAATTAATAGACATTACACGTTGTTTTGATTTTATCCCTGACTGGCGACGTGATGATCTGATGATTAGTTATGCCCCCATTGGTGGGAGTGTCGGGCCCCATACGGATGGTTACGATGTGTTTTTACTGCAAGCAAAGGGGACTCGACGCTGGCAAGTCGGGGCTGAACCCCTTTTAGAAACCCGTTTAATTGAAGGGCTAGATCTGAAAATTCTGTCGGAATTTACAGCTGATGAAAGCTGGGATCTGGAGCCCGGTGATATGCTGTATTTACCGCCACACTTTGCTCATCACGGTGTGGCGCAGAATGACTGCATGACGTTCTCAATTGGCTTCAGAGCGCCGACGCAAACAGAGGTGCTGGATGCTTACCTGCAAGAGCTTGCTGATTCAGACATAGGAGATGTGCACTACAGTGATCCTGATTTGAATGTGAATACAAGTGAAACAAAGATTGATAAAAGAGCGATGGCACGCTTCAAACAAAGCTTGATCGATACTATCAACCAGTCTGATACACTTCTACAGTCAGCAGTTGGTCGTTTAGTTACTCAGACTAAACCATCACTGGAGTGGTTAGCTGATGAATATATCCAAGATAACGACCCAATGTCTTTATCCACTCAGTTTGAATCTGGTGGCATATTACAGCGCAATCGCTATATTAGAATGGCTTGGACAGAAAGCGAAAACCATCTGTTTCTGTTTATTGCTGGGGAAAAATTGACTCTTTCAGCATCCTATCAATCGATGATGAATATGCTGACTGGAGTGTTACCCATAAGCCTTCAGCAATGGGAATCACTCCAGCAATATGAGGGCGCAGAGCAGGTGTTGAATGCGTTAATTCAACACGGTGGTTGGTACTGGGAATAAGGCGTTTAACTCGGCTTTTTTCTGTTAAAAGTGGTTTTATGACATTTCGGGCAAGGGGGGATGCGACTTGTTTTTTTGAAATGTAATTCACAACCGCATGATTCACAGTAGAGGGCGCCAATCCCTGTTACTTCCCCTGTGTGGTACTGCTGAAGCTTAGTGGCCTGCTGGGCTAACTGGTCTAATTCCAGTCGCGTCTTGTCTGCCACAGTAGCAAATAAATCCAGTAATCGTGCTTCAACAAGCTGTAAATCAAAGGTCAGCCATGTTGAGAATGTTTTTCCTGTTGATTCAAGATAATCAGCTGCATCATGTAAATCGCGTTGTATATAAGTGGCGATTATTTCAGCTTCTTCTTGGGTAAGTTCACGTAATTCAATCGCTTGCTGTTTGGCCTTATCAAGGTTTCGCTGCAGGGTTGGCATAGCCTGTTGCTCAGCTTCATCCAAGAAGTTATTCAGACGTTCCATCATTTTATCGTAGGCATCGGTGAGTTTTTTTTCTAAATTATCTTCATTCATTGCCTTACTCCTTTTATCCTTGCGTCTTTTAGGTTAACTTAGCACAGATTAATCGACTTAAGGAGTCTGTTTTGAACTCATTTCGTGGCGTCTTTCTCTTTGGCTTTCTTGCCTGTTTGAGTATGTTGCTTATCGCTGGTTACTTTCAGTTTATTGAACATCTGGAGCCTTGTCCCTTGTGTATCCTGCAACGTGTGATGGTACTTATTGCTGGTGTGTTCTTTTTGATAGGTGCTATTCACAATCCCGTGACAACAGGACGACGAATTTATGGGTTCTTGGTTTTCTTGGCAGCGGGACTGGGTGCCGCTATATCCGCTCGACATGTATGGATTCAAAATCTACCGGAAGATCAGATACCTAGTTGTGGTCCAGGGTTGAACTTTATCTTAGAAAATTTCCCATTGAGTCAAGCCGTTGATATGGTATTGAAGGGCTCAGGTGAATGCGCAGACGTCCTTTGGACCTTCCTCAATCTCAGCATTCCTGCTTGGACATTGGTTGCCTTTATTCTGATGTGCTTAGTAGGGTTGAAGCAGTTATTTGGTCAGCATAAACAGCCAGATTTCATCTGAATTAGATTAATTCAGATGAAATTTATGGTGTTATAAGAGTTTATTTTTGACGCTTTGCCACTGACGTGGCCGGGTGAGGTAGGGTTAGCGTGCGCGGTAGACAATACGACCTTTAGTTAAATCGTATGGCGTCAGCTGTACAGTGACTTTGTCACCTGTAAGAATACGAATATAGTTTTTACGCATTTTGCCTGAAATATGCGCTGTAACCACATGGCCGTTTTCCAGTTCAACACGGAATGTGGTGTTAGGCATGGTATCAATTACTGTGCCTTCAAACTCAATATGTTCTTCTTTTGCCATAAACTCTAATGTTCTTGAATAAAAAAGAACCATTTTGCCGTAAAATGACTGATTATTCAAAGTTTTTTATCTAACTTCTGCCAATCGGTGTAATAACCCTCTAATCCTGAAAAATTAGTCTTATATGACATTTTAGGGCTCTCGGCGATCCAATAACCCAGATAAAGCCATGAAAGATCATAGTTTTTGGCTAATTCAATTTGTTTAAGAATGGCAAATGTCCCTAAACTGCGTTTAGCGAGGTCAGGATCAAAGAAAGTATAAAAAGCTGAGGCCCCGTTGATGACAAAATCTGTCACAGCTATCCCAATCAGCTTGTTTTCCAGCCAGAATTCAATAAATGCACTATCGCACCAACTGCTAGTCAGAAAGTTGGTATAGCTTGATGGGGTGGGGTTATCCATGCCTCCCCCCAAATGTCGACCAGCAAGATAACGCTCATATAATTCAAAATGTACCGGATTAAATTCAGCTGGATGAATTTTAGTTTGCACATCCTGATTACGTTTTAAACAGCGCTTCTGACTTCTGTTAGGTTTAAACTGGGCAATATCAATTCGCACTGGTACACAGGATGAGCACTCTGCGCAAAATGGCCGATATATGTGATCCCCGCTTCTCCTGAATCCATGTTGAATCAGATGACTGTACAGGTGCTTACTCGCCGGTTTATTTGGGTCGGGATAAAGGTTTCTGGCCTGCCTGTCACTAAGGTATGAACAGGCATGAGGTTGGTCTTGATAAAAATTCAGGCTCATAGTGCGTAGGGTAAATCAGCATCTAACTGCCATTGACTGGGCGATACTTTGACAGAACATAACTTATCCAGTCTTTTGATAAATTCTGCTCTGGGGATTTCTTCTCCCCCCATACGCGATAGGTGATCGGAGTATATCTGACAGTCTATCATCGGCATGTCCCAGCGTTGTAATTGTTGGCATAAGGCGATGAGCGCAACTTTAGAACTGTCTGGTACAAAACTAAACATGGATTCACCAAAAAATGCTTTGCCTACAGAAACACCATAAAGACCACCAACCAGTTCATTATCTTTCCAGCATTCAATACTATGTGCATATCCCTGATGGTGTAAATCAGTATAAGCCTCGATCATATTATTGTGTATCCACGTCCGGTTATCTGGATCAGTAGGTTGATTCTGTCTCGGTGCCGAACACGCTTTCATGACCTGTTCGAATGCGCGATCCATTGTGACGGTAAACTGTCCTTTCCGTAATATCTTATTAAGGCTTTTACTGATATGAACATCATCTGTGAAAAGAACCATACGTGGATCAGGACACCACCATAAAATCGGGTCATTTTTATTAAACCAGGGGAAAATGCCACGTTGATAGGCATCCAGTAATCTTGCTGGAGACAGATCACCGCCAGCAGCTAATAAACCATGATCTGTCGCTTTTTCCACAGGCGGGAAATGACTTTGTGAGTCGGCAGCCAACCAAGTGATAGACATAACTTAATCTTGTAGTTGAATAGTGAGTTGTTTTGCCCACTGAATAGATTCTAAATAAGTTTTGACTAATATTTCTCTTGGAACAGGTGAAGTGGATATGGTTTCCCAATCCGCTTGTTCATAACTCAAAGTATCTGCTAAAGCTCTTCCTGCAGGTCCTTGTTTATCTATCAAGGCTGTTTTAAGTTCAGCGGTCAATGGTAAGGGGTCAACAATATCGACAAGTGGTTTATCCAACATGGCATCCAGAACCGACAGAAGACCGACGGTGAAAAACATATCTGAATGTCCTTTATAGTATTTGGCTAGTAGCTCACACATTCTGCCGCGAAACATGGCGACATGACGTAATTCATTCGGTTTATCATCAATACCTGATAAACATAATAAACTTGCCCATGTTTTAATTTTATTGAGCCCAAGCATGACTATCGCTTGTTTGGTACTTTCCACTTTTTTAGGCAAACCAAAAAAGGCGGAGTTGATTAAACGCAAAAGTTTATAACTGAGCGTGATGTCTTGATTAATAATCTCAGTTAAATCTTCGGCTTCTACATCAGTGTCTTGAAGACGCACCAATAATGACATTAATGTTTGCGTTGACGGGGTTAATTGATGACCTGTACTTTGATCAGGCTTGGTATAAAAATCACCTTCCAGCAAATCTAGGTGATGCGCTTTGCAATAGTGATACTGTTCGATGTTGTTAACATTGATAGCACACAAAACGTCATAGTGTGCACGCCATGCTTGAATTTCTTGATTAGTCAGTTGTTGTAAATTTTCTTGTGCGAGGTCAATCAATAATGTCTTGTACTGATGCCCATTCATGGAGTTATGCAATCGATTTGCATAATTTATGGCACGATGATGAGCCGGTGGTGGCTGTTGGGTATTAATGTCTAAAGTTAGAGAGGCATTTATTTTAGGTAGATCCAGAAGAGCATGGTGCCATGACTCTGGAATTGATAACAGCGCACTAGAACTATGGTTAATATCTAACACAATGTTGGGCAGTGACTGGACAAAGTCAGGAACGGGACTATCGTCCTTTAACTTTTGTCCTTCAAGATCATAAAAGCTTAAATGATATCCGGCGACATCCAATTCATCATTGATGAATAAGGGGTGACGGTGAATTAAACCCGAAAAAGTTTTTAATTGTTCTAAAGCGACTTCGTCCTGCGCCATAAGTAAATGCTCTCTTTAAGCTAGCCATCACCTCAAAGCGACTCTCTTCCTGAGAATGCGTGAGAAAGGGTGCCACTGTCAACATATTCGAGCTCACCTCCCAGTGGAATACCATGAGCAAGTCGACTGACTTTGATATTGCGGGCTCTGGCCAGTTCACCGATAAAATGAGCCGTTGCTTCACCTTCCACGGTAGGGTTGGTAGCCAAAATAACTTCTTCGATAGTGTTTTGATCTAACCATTCAATCAATTTGGGAATGCCCAATGCTTCAGGACCGATACCATCCAGCGGCGATAAATGGCCTGATAATACAAAATATTGTCCTTGGTATTGGGTTGCTTGTTCAATAGCAAGTACGTCGCTTGGCATTTCTACAATACACAAAATGTCTTGTTGGCGACGCTCATCAGCACATCGTGAACAGAGTTCTGTTTCAGATAGAATTCTGCAACGATTACAATGTTTTACGTTTTCTAATGCATGAGTAAGCGCCTGAGCTAGACGTTGACCACCATCTCGATTACGCTCAAGCAAATGGAATGTCATACGTTGTGCTGATTTTGGCCCTACGCCTGGTAAACAGCGAAGCGCACTTATCAACTCATCAATACTGGGACCGAGTTTTGCCATGTTATAAGGCTAAAATGGCATTTTCATGCCAGGAGGTAGCATGCCTGACATACGTTCTTGAGTGGTTTGTTCTACTTGGCGGTTTGCGTCATTAACAGCAGCAGCGATTAAATCTTCCAGCATTTCTTTATCATCTTCAAATAACGCATCTTCAATTTGAACGCGCTTAATGTCATGTTTACCTGTCATGGTAATTTTGACCATTCCACCACCGGCTTGTCCGGTGACTTCGACAGAAGCCAATTCTTTTTGTGCTTTTTCCATATTGG
The DNA here is from genome assembly GCA_002706095.1 of Methylophaga sp. GTDB lineage: Bacteria > Pseudomonadota > Gammaproteobacteria > Nitrosococcales > Methylophagaceae > Methylophaga > Methylophaga marina. The sequence goes on from PAJP01000023.1 coordinate 247,724, forward strand.
CCTGCATTTGCTGGGCCTGTTTCATCAGATTGCCTAAACCACCTTTCATGGAATGTCCTCTTTACTTAATCTAAGGGTTTTATTGTACTTTCAATTACACGAGCATTAAATGTGTTCTTAATCACTTCGATAGTGGGGTCAGTCTGGATAGATTCAATAGCCTGTTGCTGTTTTTGTGCGAGTTGTTCAGCTCTTTCAACCGCTACTGTCGGCCCTGAATGCAAACTATCGGGATCATGATTGAATATGACACTGACATTCTGATCGAGTTTCTGCTGTAATGCTTGTTCGAGGCGTTCTTTTGATTTTGAGGTCGCTAAATGAGCAAGTTCAGGCGATAACGATAGTTGAAGTGTGCGTTCTTCACATCGAATAAAGGCGCTATTCTCGGCTAATTGTCGCGTTAAAGCAGACAGTTTGAGTTCTGAAATGATTTGCGTCCAGTTTGCAGGGGACAAATCAACACTGATCAAAGTCTCTTCATCGACGCTGGGAAGCGAGTCAGCTAAAGCTTCTTTTGTATGTTTTTCGTTTACCTGAGTATCAGTGTTCTTTTGAATATTCTGGTCATGATTTAACTCAGGTCTGGGCTGTGGCTTTTCTAATGGTGCTGCGGGCTTTTGTGAAGAAAAGGCTGAATGGGTTGTTGAATCATTCGGCTCTGAATGATGTTCATGTCGACTCAATACCGGGGCTGATGCGTTTAGTTCTTTGCTGTCTGAGCTGTTGGCATTGCTGACTGTTACCGGCGGTTCAGTGACGGCCGGTTTACTAGGCGTGTCAGACTTTTTTGCTGGGGGATTCCCATTGTTGGGTTCGCCAGTCCGAGGCTGAAAACTTAGCATCCGTAATAACGTCATATCAAAACCGCTTTTCGGGTCAGCGGCCCATGGTAGATCTCGCTTACCATGCAGAGCAATTTGATAAAGTAATTGCACGGTTTCAGCATCAAACGTGTTGGCCAAGTCCTTTAGACTGGAGCTGTCTTTTTCTTCCGACGCTAAATCCTGAATGTGTTGATAGCTTGCTATCTTTTGTAAACCATCCAAAATCGCATTAAGAATAACTTCAAAGTCGCGGCCAAGTACTGCTAAATCACCAGAGAGTTGCAGTAATGCTTTTGCATCTCTTTGTTGAAGTGCGCTCAGTAATTGATAGACCTGATCTTGGTTGATGCTGCCAAGCATTTGGAAAACCACATCAGTCGTGACATTTCCGTTCCCAAAAGCAATCGCTTGATCTAATAAACTCAGCGCATCACGCATGCTGCCGTCAGCTGCACGAGCGAGTTCTATTAAAGCGGGATGTTCAAATGAGAGATTTTCTTGGCCTAAAATGTACGACAGATGTTCACTAATCTGAGTGATATCCAAACGTCTTAAGTTAAATTGTAGGCAACGCGACAAGATGGTGACAGGTAATTTCTGAGGATCTGTTGTGGCGAACAAGAATTTAACGTGAGGAGGGGGTTCTTCCAGTGTTTTTAATAGTGCATTAAAACTACTGGTCGATAACATGTGCACTTCGTCGATTAAGTAAACTTTATAACGACCACGACTTGGCGCATATTGCACGTTGTCGAGGAGTTCACGTGTGTCATCCACTTTTGTCCTGGACGCGGCATCGACCTCAATTAAATCGACAAAGCGACCACTATCTACTTCGACACAGCTCTGGCATTCACCACATGGGGTAGAGCTGACGCCTTGTTCACAGTTGAGGGATTTGGCGAAGATTCTCGCCAGTGTCGTTTTACCAACACCACGTGTACCAGAAAACAGAAAGGCGTGATGCAGTCGGTTTTGATCCAGGCCGTTGATTAAAGCACGTAAGACATGTTGTTGCCCAACGACTTGTTCAAATGTTTTAGGTCGCCACTTACGGGCTAAAACCAGATAACTCATCGGTTATTAGACACCCGGTTAACTTAATGTTTAGGGTGGCGACCCACACCAGCCGAATCTCGGCGCCCGAGTCCGAAGGCTCCGCTGCTCCCTTCCGGGCCTGACGGGGTCACCAACATATCGTCGCGAGGAGACCAATGCAGGCCACCATAGAGCGACACATTCTATGTCTTTATTGTAGTTTTTTCCATCCTATTTTGCTTTTAATCATGACATCGTCACATCAAACAAGCAGTTAGGGGCTTTATCATTGTAGAAAGGAGGAGGCTAATATTCATGAGATGCGCTGATGTGTTATTTCCTCCTCTTGAATTAAGTTTATGAAACGATTGTGATGGCCGATAGAAGTAGTATTAAGGATAGTGTTGACGCACTGTTGGCCTTTCTCGCTATAGCTGATCATGATGGATAAATGAAAAATAAATTTCTCACTCCTATCTTTGTTAACTTATTCGTTGCCCTGGTTTACCTGATAGCTGGTTGGCTGAGCATTCAATTCGCTGTATTTGAACATTTTTCAGCATTGGTATTTTTCCCTGCGGGTATTGCATTGCCCTTTTTTCTGACATATCCCGCCATGTACGTCTTGCCAGGGATCTTTGTCGGGGCATTGATAATCAGCTTAATCGTATTGACCAGAATCGAACTTATCGCGCACAACGTTATTTTTTCTGCTGTTATTGCCTTAGTCAGCTGTTTACAAGTGATTGTTGGAAAATACCTTTTCAGAAAAATGATTGGATTTCCACTTACACTAAGTCGTGATCGGGATATTTTTCTCTTTCTGCTAGTGGTACCAATTATATGTCTAGTTAGCACCACACTTGGTCTTGGCGTGATACATGTTTTTAACCCATCAGCATTAAATTTTATGCCGGTCTGGCTCATGTGGTGGATCGGAAACATTATGGGTACTTATGTCATGTTGTCTCTGGTTTTGAGCTTTATTGGGCGACCACGGGCAGTATGGAAAACAAGACGGTGGTTTATCGGTATTCTTGTTTTACTCTCATTGATTATCATCAGTGCTACAGTCTGGAATATCCGACAGTTTGAAGATAAACGTCTTGCTGATCAGTTCAAAATCAGAACGCAGGAAGCAGCCGAGGTATTTAAAATTGCTCTCAAAACAGAAGAGTTGATTCAAGATGGCGTCTCACGCTTGTTTGCCTCCTCGGACAAAGTGACGCGAGATGAGTTTAAGAGTTTTGTTAATTGGACCACCTATAATGAACAGCATATTCAGGTCATTGAGTGGTTGCCTCGAATACTGCATTCAGAACGACAGGCGTACGAAGAAGAGCAGAAGAAACATTTTGGCGAAGATTTTTTTATCAAAGAAATCGTGTCGCACAAGACGCTAGGTCCGTCAAAAGCATATCCTGTTTATTTCCCCATCACCTACTTAGAGCCTGAAGCAGATAACCTGATAGCGCGTGGATTTAATCCTTACTCATCCGTTGTTTCAAAAAAAGTGATTGATAAGGCTATAGAAAGTGGTCAGGCCGTTGCCAGAAGTCCACTGAAAATGATTCGTGATAAGGAGCTTATCGATGCATTAGTGATATATCGCCCCATATATCAAACTCAAACGGGTAAATTCAGCATTAATAAAGAGAATAACGAGGTGATTGGCTTGGTTAATGTCGTGATTCGTGTAAAGGAGTTTGTGGATGATATTTTGAAACAGTCATCACAACCGGAGTTCTTGATAAATTGGCTTGATATACAGAGTGGTGACTTTTTTTATCAGCAAAGTGAGGAGAGAACGTCCCGGATCAAACATTATGTTGATTTTGAATTAGCTGGCCGACACATGCAGTTGCAGTTTTACCCGACCACTTATTTTATGAATACTTACTCAACTAGCCTGGCGTCACTAGCACTGGTTTGTGGGTTTTTAATAACGACATTATTTACCTTGTTATTCTTGAGTATAACTGGGAGAACTCATCGCATCTCAAAAGAAGTCACCATTCGAACACAAGAGTTAACACAAGCAACAAAAAGGGCTCAGTCTTCAGAACAACGCATTCGCGATGTACTCAAACAGATGAAAGTGACGGAACAAAAGCTTCGACTATCAGACGTCGCTTTTAACTCGACTAGTGAAGCTATGATGATCACTGATGCTAATAAATACATCATTGCTGTCAACCAAGCCTTTACAGATATGACCGGCTATTCATATGAAGAAGTCATCGATCAGTATCCCGATTTTTTAATAAGCGAGTTCGCTTCACATCAATCAATACGATTGACGCAAGAATTATGGGATGTCATGCGAGATAAAGGGATGTGGCGAGGGGAGGTCATTATCAGTACAAAAAGTGCTGAATCATTGCCAACATATTTATCTGTATCTGCTATTTATGATTCGGCCCAGAGCGTGACGAATATGGTAGCAGTGTTTACTGATATGACAGAAGTGAAAGAAGCACATGCCATCATTGAACAACATGCCAACTTCGATGCCCTGACCAATTTACCGAATCGGCGTCTGTTTACGGATCGCTTACAACAAGCGATTAAACGAGCGGAGAGATTGGGTGAGAAAATTTGTCTGATGTTTCTCGATTTAGATCGTTTCAAAGATGTGAATGATACCTTAGGGCACGAATTCGGGGATGAGTTACTTCGGCAAATGGCGTTTAGAATTTCGAGTTGTATTCGAGATATGGATACCGTAGCGCGGTTAGGTGGCGATGAATTTACTATCATCCTATCTGAGTTTAAAAATAAAGCACATGCAATTAATGTTGCAAAAAGTCTGATCAGTGAAATAGAAAAACCAGTTGAAATTCAGGGACAAACGCTACGGCTCTCAACTAGTATTGGAGTAACCTTTTTTCCTGATGATGCTGCGGAACCGGGTATGTTAATTCAAAATGCTGACAGAGCGATGTATGCAGCAAAAGATATGGGTGGCAGTGCTTTCAAGTTTTATAACGCTGAATTAGCGGCAAGTTGGCAAGCAAGAACGTTTATTATTAACGAATTAGAGTCTGCCTTGAGCAGACAAGAATTAATCGTTTATTACCAGCCAATTATTTCTCTAAGTCTGAATCATGCTTTATACGCAGAAGCATTAGTTAGATGGAATCATCCTGTTCGTGGAATGATTCCACCCTCAGATTTTCTTCCTCAGGCAGAACGTATGGGCCTCATCGATAAAATCGATGATTATGTGTTTAAACGTGTTTGCGATGATTTGAAACAGTGGACGAATAGTGGTCATGCCGTTCCACATATTTCTATTAATCGATCAGCACATAATTTTGGTGGGCAGCGTGCTCGTTTAGATTGGTTGGCTTATTTACGTGAGGTTTCAATACCCAGTGAGTTAATCACGTTAGAGATAACGGAAAGTACGTTAATGCAGAAACAATCCGAAAGCCGGATGTTACTGTATCGTTTACGAGATGCTGATATAAAAATTGCGGTGGATGATTTTGGCACCGGTTATTCTTCTTTATCTTACTTGAAAGAAATGGATGTTGATTATCTGAAAATTGATCGCTCTTTTATTCATGACATTGATCAAAGTGAGGATGACAGGGCGATTGTCGAAGCGATTACCGAAATGGCAAAACGTTTAGACATTATGGTTATAGCAGAAGGGGTGGAAACAGCGACTCAGGCAGAAATTTTAAAAAATATTGGTTGCCATGCTCTTCAAGGCTTTTTCTATTCTAAACCGTTGCCAAAGTCTGAGTTTGAATTTTATCTTCGGAGTTTTGAAAACGGTTGATCAACAACTCGGAGTGATGGCGGAGAACGAGGGATTCGAACCCTCGATAGGCTATTAACCTATACACACTTTCCAGGCGTGCGCCTTCAACCACTCGGCCAGTTCTCCTTAAGGGAGCGAAAGATTACCTCAGATTGCCTCTTCTGGCAATGATGGGTCTGACGCTTGTTTTTTTGTTTTTGATGGTGACTTGGGTTTGGTGGCACGTGTTTTACGTGGTTTACGTGCAGGTTTCTTTTTTTCTTCTGTTATGGTTTCTGGTGACGGATTATCATTTTCCGTTGATGTTTCAACAGTATTTGGCGCAGTTTTATCTGTTACATCTGCTGCTGTTTCTGTTTTTTCCTGACCATCTACATCCGATGATATTTGAGATTTCTGTGCTTTAGATTTGTTTTTTTCTGCTGGTTTTGCTTTGTCTTGTCGCGCATAAAACGCAAGACCTTTAAGCACAATATCTGGATAGTAATGAACGTCATCAGACAGAAGTGGAAGTAAAGCTTGGGCATCACCGCCGGTGATAATGAATCGAATTCGGTTATTGAAGCTTTCTTTTAGATCACTAATGATACGCTCAATAGTGGCGGTGACGGCATATAGCGTACCGGTTTGTATTGCACTGTAGGTGTTCGTTGCGAGAGTTTTGAATTCTTGATCATCTGTATCGGTAGTTAATGCATCAGTATTGTTGACCAGACTACTTTTCATAATACTGATACCGGGGATAATCATTCCCCCTTGATGTTGACCTGCCTTTGTGACGATATCAACGGTGATTGCCGTACCACAATCAATAATGCACTGTGCAAGCCTAGCATGTTGCCGTGCTGAAATCAGAGATAACCAACGGTCAATACCAAGTTTGGCTGGTTCATCATAAGCATTGGTGACACCGAAATGTTTTTTCTCAGCTTGAATGAATTTGGGGGTCAGGTTCCACTGTTTTTCTGTCCACTCAGTAAGTTGAGCGGCTATTTTTTCGCCGGCTACGTTGGCAACATATACTGATTCGATTTCAGATAATGTTTTCCACACTTTGTTTAATGAAGCTTTGATTCCTGATTTGTTTCGATCAAAACTTTGACTTTCATTAAGACCATTATTGTCCATAGTGGTCCATTTAACTCGGCTGTTACCAATATCTACCAGTAATTTCATGAAGCAAACCTAATGCTGATATGACTATTAGACAGCAGTTTTATTTCATTGTTTTGTAAATACCGTAATTCACCATGTTCGTTAATACCACAAGCAAGTGCCGATGATTTTTGATCGCCTTCAATCAATGTGATGGCTTGCTCATGCAGAGCATCATATTGAGGCCAGAGTGGAAGGAAGTCAGTAAGACCTCGATGTTCAAACAGTTCTATTGTTTCTATCATGTTCTGCAGTATTTTTCCTGCCAGCCAACTACGACAGGGGACGGGGTCACAAAGCTGTTCGAGGCTGGTAGATGGTTGTTGAATTAATGTTTGTGTAGATTCTGGAAGCTTAAAATTAAGGCCAATTCCTACAACGGTGTATTGTCTGGTATTAAATCTCGATTCTACAAGAATTCCGGCCAGCTTTTGTCTTTTATATAAGACGTCATTAGGCCATTTCAATGCTAACTGATTGATTCCAGACTGCTTGAGTGTATTAATTAAACTAATGCCAATAGCAATACTCAGTCCATGTCTGGCTTCTTCTGCGCAGTGTGGCCAGAATAAAGAAAGGTAGAGGTTACCCACAGGAGGAGATTGCCATACGTCTCCTCGGCGACCTCTGCCAGCGGTTTGCGTTTCAGCAATACATGCCGCAGGCTCTAGATGATGTTGGCTGAATCTTTGCCAGAGAATGTCATTTGTGGACGTGACTTCTGGCAAGATCAACATCTCGCTGAGCTTGTTGCTTGTCTGTGGTTCCATGGCGCTGAGAATAGCGGCCTGCGATAACGGTGAGTAGGATGGATTATTCAAAGGTGTGTCGGAGTTGTAAAACGAGCGGACAGTTTAGCAGGATGAGAGAAGTTGGGGGGAGTCTCCTCTCAATATATACAGCAGATGGTATTTTAGACTTTTATATCAAGAATACTTCCAACCATCTCATTACTGGCTTTGACGACTTTTGCAGATGCTTCAACTTGTCTTGCGTTTGCATCTAGCTCGACAAGCGCTTTGGTTAATTGTTCGTTTGAACCTGGATCGGCAGACGCAATTTTGGCGCTACTTTGTGCTGCACCATACATACCGCTTTGAATGCCTGCTATGCCTGATTGAAAAGCAGAAATGCTACTCATAAATGTCTCCTATATGGATGACTTTATATCATTTTAATGGTCACAAGTTTGTGACTTATATCGCTTTTTTATTCTTAGCGTTGAATTTAACATAAAGAATCGTTGAGCAAAAGCACACACTACTGCAAATGAGTGCCAGCACAGGATAGAGTGTTAGCGAAGAGGCGCTATATACCTCACCTACAGCATGACTGAAATAAAATAGCATTAAAAAGCTTGTCCATGCGTGAGTGTAAGGACGTCCGTACAATAATCCGCGCATTGGAAATAATAGTGGCACTAAACCAAGAATAAGCATGGCTGCGACAGGATAATTCTCTGCATGTGGTGCGATGAGTATCCAGGCCAAAAGCGTGATCATCAGACCAAAAAAACTGACTAAAGTCAGTGCTCGGAAAAGTTTTTCAGGATTCATGTAATTTCTTTGCTGTAGTGGCAATGCGATGTCCCATGGCTTTACACAGTTTCGCCTCGTTATCATCAAGCGTACGTTTATTGTCCGCACCGGCTAAGTGACTGGCACCATATGGTGTTCCGCCCGTTTCTGTCATCATTAATTCAGGCTCACTATATGGAAGCCCCATCAGTAACATGCCATGATGAAACAGTGGCAACATCATCGATAGAAGAGTGGATTCTTGCCCGCCATGTAGGCTGCCGGTTGATGTGAAAACAGCCGCCGGTTTTCCTACTAAAACACCTGACAGCCAGGAATCGCTCGTTGAATCAATAAAATATTTAAGCGGTGCCGCCATATTACCAAATCGTGTTGGGCTTCCCATTATCAGTCCTGCACAATTCTTCAGATCAGCATGGCTAACATATAGATGGCCTTCTGCTGGAATAGTATCTTCTGTGGCTTCACAGACTGTAGATACAGGAGGGACAGTCCTGATGAGCGCTTCGCATCCCGAAACGGATTCAACGCCTCGTGAAATTTGTTCAGCCATCGCTTTAACATGGCCACTACGACTGTAGTAAAGAATCAGTATTTTGATCATTGTGATGAGATTATTTCTAAGACAGATTCTGGTGGTCGACCTATTCGTGCTTGGCTACCCTGTATAACAATCGGTCTTTCAATCAGTTTAGGGTGAGTGACCATGGCTTGTATGATGTCTTCATCTGTCAGAGATGGATTTTTCAAATCAAGCACCTTGTATTCCTCTTCACCCTTGCGAAGTAAATCTCTGGGACTAATGCCCAGTTTTTCAATGATAACTTTTAATTCTTCAAAGCTGGGTGGTGTGTCCAGATATTTTATGACATCTGGATGAATTCCTTTTTCTTCTAGTAAGTTCAGTGTTTGTCTGGATTTACTGCAACGTGGGTTATGCAGAATAGTAATCGCTGTCATCGTGATGGTTCCAATAATTTTTCCAATGAAGATAAATGAATTTCAATAGGGCGCATCGTTGACCAACTGGAACAGCCCGGACATAACCAGTGCATCGTTCGACCAGAAAAACCACAGTTCTTGCATGTATAACGATCGCCTTTATGAATTAAGGTAGTTGTGACTTCTTTAATAAGTGGGATTAGCGCTTGATGGTTCTCTTCACCCAGCGTAATGAGCTGATGTAAACCTTCCACAGAGGGGTGTTGGTGCAGTTGGGCATGCAAGAACGCCTGGGCTGCTTCCGTGCTCTGTGTTTGTTCGATAAGTCTCGTTATCATTAAGCGTGCAGAAGTGAGGTGAGGATATCTATTGAGTAATGATTCTAACCAGTCTTTGAAGTCATCCAGATTATTCGTGTTCTCAAAACAGTCATAAAGCAAAGGCAGCGCTTCTGGTAAAAAATAGTGATTTTGTTTTTCAACATGTTGAAGTGCACGAATCGCTTTACGGTATTGCCCGTTTTTGATGTATATCCGACCTTCTAGCAGGCTCGCTCTGACACAGTTTGCATCGTAATGGTGAGCACTTCGTAATAAATTCAGTGTTTGATGCTGATCTTTATTGATGACAGATTCGGCAAGTTCACAATAAAACTGTGCAATCAGCGCCCGGGTATTGGTCTTATCATTACCTTCGATATGTTTTGCCATATCAATGGCTTGCTGCCATTTCTTTTCTTGCTGATAGATCCGTAGCAATTGTTTGGGCGCTTCAGGTGGTGTCCCTGGTTGTTGTAATAATTCTAAAAATAGCAGTTCAGCGCGGTCTAAAACGCCTGCACTCATATAATCCAGGCCTAATTCGACAAGAGCTTGGCGCCGTTGTTGGGCACTGAGTGAAGGCCTGGCAATTAAATTCTGATGGATTCTGATGGCACGATCACTTTCACCACGTCTACGGAATAAGTTAGCCAGAGCCAAATGGGTTTCGACTGTTTCACTGTTAACTTCTAGCAAGCCAATAAAGACATCAATGGCTTTATCAGGCTGTTCATTCAGTAAATAATTAAGGCCTTTAAAATAATCAGGGCTAAAAGAAGAGTCTTGCTGGCGGTAGCGACGTTTATAGTGACGTCTGGCCATCATCCATCCGGAGAGAGCTGCTACGGGTAATAAGAAAAATAACCAGCCAAACATGAATTAATGGGCGTCTTTAATCGGCAGTATTCTTAAGCTGTTAATTTCTTGCTCAGAAACTGACAACTTTGATTGTAAGCGATGATTTTCATAGCGCAATTTCATCGTGCTGAACAATAAAATCACTGCACCGATGGCTACCCCCAACAACATAGATAGCGCTACTATCACAGATAGAGGCATGGTTAACTCACCAAAGTAATAATTTACCGTCACATCGCTCATGTTAAATGCGGCAAAAGCGGCGCTTGCTAAGAAAATCAGCCCAAAAATCAGAAGTAATATTATTTTTCGCATTCTGCGGTGTTCCTTCAAATTACTGATGTTTTTTCATGAATTTTATTCAATCGGGATCATACCCTAAAATTGAACCTTGCCCAGAATTAGGCGAAATCATGTAGAATTACATTTTATTTTTGACAGGTCGGTCCTGTATCAACTCGTGATTTTGGAGAATTCACCATGACCTTTGTTGTCACAGAAAACTGTATTAAATGTAAATATACTGATTGTGTTGATGTCTGCCCAGTAGATTGTTTTCACGAAGGTCCTAACTTTTTAGTCATTGATCCTGATGAGTGTATCGATTGCACGCTGTGTGAACCAGAGTGTCCAGCAGAAGCTATTTTTTCAGAGGATGATTTGCCAGATGAGCAAATGGAATTTTTGCAAATCAACGAGGAGCTCTCTCGTGTATGGCCTGTAATTTCTGAAAAGAAAGATGCACTTCCAGATGCAGAAGAGTGGGATGGTAAATCTAACAAAACGCCTTTACTGGAAAGATAAGTACATTCAGTCCAAGATAAAAAAAAGCCCGCAAAAGCGGGCTTTTTTTACACCATTAAGTGTTTGAGTTTCTTCATAGCGTTGTTTTCAATCTGTCTTATACGTTCTGCAGATACCTGATATTGATCAGCTAATGTATGAAGCGTTGCTTTGTTATCTTCGCTTAACCAGCGCTGCATAATAATATCTCTGCTACGATCATCTAAGGTCGCTAATGCATTGGATAATTTTTGTTGTTGATAATCAGCATAATTATCATCTTCCAACTGATTAGAAGGATCCGAATCATCGTTAGCGGCTAAATAAGCAATCGGCGAATAATGGTTTTCTTCGTCATCCGTATCATTTGGTAAGTCAAAAGAGGTATCAGGCTGTGCCAGTCTACGCTCCATTTCCATCACATTATCGGCTGTGACACCTAAGTCTTCAGCAACAGCTTCAACTTCTTCTTTGTTTAACCAACCAAGACGTTGCTTTGCACTGCGAAGATTGAAAAACAACTTACGTTGTGCTTTTGTCGTAGCAATTTTCACAATGCGCCAGTTACGAATCACGTATTCATGAATTTCGGCACGAATCCAATGAACAGCAAAAGAAACTAAACGCACACCTTTTTCAGGGTTGAACCGTTTTACTGCCTTCATCAAACCAATGTTACCTTCTTGAATCAGGTCAGCAACGGGCAGTCCATAACCGCTATATCCTTTGGCAATACGAACAACAAAACGTAGATGCGATAAAACAAGTCTTTGCGCTGCTTTGAGATCACCTTCGTTTTGCAGGCGATAGGCGAGGTCGTATTCTTCTTCCTCAGTTAATACAGGAATGGTGTGCACAAGACTGGTGTAAGCATCCAAATTACCAATAGGAGCTAAAGCCATGTCATATTGAGCTACATTCGTTGTCATTTATTACAGTCTCCTGAGAGTCACTCCTTTAATCATATCACTAAAGGATTAGTGTCAACTATAAGAAGCGTATTTTTGGAAAAAGTTCCTGTTTAGATACTAAGTTGGTTCAATATCATTCAGGTGTCTACCCACAGCTAACCATGCCCCTAAAACACCCAAAAAGAGACCAAAAAGTGGCAGAGAGAGAAACATCTGTCCCAGCATCCATTGTAGCGAAAACTGACTGTCATAGAGTGCCGTGAGTCTGGAAATGGGGCCATTGATCGCAATTAGAGCTATGAGTAATGTTAACCAGGCAATCGCACCCCCAAAAAAACCGTACCAAAACCCTGTATAGAGGAAAGGGCGTCTGACAAACGCGTTAGTACCACCTACAAGTTTTATGACGCGTATTTCGGTTTGTCGATTTAATATTGCCAAGCGGATAGTGTTACCAATGACAAGTAATACGCTTAGTGACAAGAGGACGGCAAGAATGGTGATCCCTCTCTGACCAGTTTGATTGATAGATTTAAGTCGTTTTAACCAGGCCATATCAAGTTGTGCCAGATCCACTTCTTGCATATTTTGCAAGCGCTCAAGTAAGCCCTGAATAGCCTCTTCATGTTCGGTTTCTTTGGGTTTGATGATGATAACCGGTGGTAAAGGATTGGTTGGCAAGCTATCAAGAATGTCATCTAAGCCAGATAACTGTCTAAACTCTTCGAATGACTGCTTGGCAGAATGATAATCGACGGCGGTGACATCCGGCCAGGCGAGTAATTGTTCAGCGAGTTGTTTGCCTCGTGCATCATTAGTACCAGGTTTTAAAAACAAAGAGATCTGACTGGCATCATCCCACTGTCCTGCCACTTGTTCTACATTCTTCAGTAATACATAAAGACCAGCGGGTAACGCTAAAGCAATACCGATGACCAGAACCGTCATAACACTGGCAACAGGTGTTCTGGACAACTGTCCCAGACTGTACAGCATCACCTGTAGGTGTCTTAGAAGATAATTGGGTAGGTTGAATGACAACATATCAGGCAAGACGTCCTTGATGTAGAGTAAGCTGACGATAGGGCATAGTGCTGATTAATTCATGATCATGACTGGCGATAAATACGGTGACGCCGACCTGATTAAACTGTTCAAAAAGATGCATGATTTCTCTAGAAAGTTCAGGATCCAGATTACCCGTCGGTTCATCGGCCAGTAGTACTGGAGGTCTGTTGACAACGGCTCTGGCAATACCGACGCGTTGTTGTTCACCTCCGGACAAGGCAATAGGCAGATTACGTTCTTTGCCCAGCAGGTTCACTTTATCCAAAGCCGCCCTGACGCGTCGTCCGATCTCACGATGATTTTCACCGGCTATGATTAAAGGCAAAGCAACATTGTCGAAAACAGTTCGATCATGTAGCAGATTATGGTCCTGAAATACTAAGCCGATCTTACGACGGTAGTAGGGCACTTTCCACTTAGGCAGTCGTGTCAGGTTTTGATTGTTTACCCATACTTGCCCATGTGTGCTTCGCTCGATCAGGGCAATCAGTTTTAGTAGCGTACTTTTGCCTGCACCTGAGTGGCCGGTAAGGAAAGCCATTTCGCCCTTGTCTAGCTCAAAACTGAGTCCGGATAGTGCTTCATGCTGATTGGTATAGCGTTTGTAAACGTCAGTAAAACGAATCATTTAATCTCTTCTTTTCCCAGCAAAGCATCGACAAAATCAGTCGCATTAAATGGACGTAAATCATCTATTTTTTCACCCACACCAATGTAACGGATAGGTAGTTTGGTTTTGTTAGCGATGGCAAAAATGATGCCGCCTTTTGCTGTACCATCGAGTTTAGTTAGTGTGATACCCGAAACACCAACAGATTGCTGGAACTGTTGAGCCTGTTGAAGTGCGTTCTGTCCTGTACCGGCATCAAGCACTAACATGACTTCGTGGGGCGCACTTTCATCGACTTTACCCATCACGCGTTTCACTTTTTTTAACTCTTCCATAAGATTTGACTGGGTGTGAAGTCGACCCGCTGTATCGGCGATAAGAATATCCATATTTCGTGCTTTAGCAGCTTGCAGTCCATCGAAAATAACAGAAGCCGAATCTGCTCCGGTCTTTTGTGCAATGACCGGGATGTTATTGCGTTCCCCCCAGACTTGTAATTGCTCTACAGCGGCCGCACGGAACGTGTCGCCAGCAGCCAACATGACTTTTTTACCTTGCTGTTGAAATTGCTTAGCGAGTTTACCTATCGTTGTGGTTTTGCCTACGCCGTTTATTCCTACCATCAGTATGACGTAAGGACCGCCGGACTTTTCCGGTAATTCAAGTGGCTGGCTACTGGGCTCAAGGATGCTAATCATATCCTCACGCATGGCGGTAAAGAGTGCTTCCACATCGTTAAGTTGTTTGCGTGCTACACGTTGGGTGAGATCATTGATGATGCGACTGGTTGCCTCAACACCAAGGTCTGCTGTTAACAGCTGTGTTTCGAGCTCTTCAAGTAGATCATCATCAATAGTCTTACGGCCAAGGATTAAATTGGCAAAGCCATCAGTCAGCTTGCTGCTGGTTCGGCTCAGACCTTGCTTAAGACGGCTGAAAAAACCAGGTTGAGACTTTGTCTCACTTGTATCTTTTGTCTGCTCTTCTGGAGCAGATAATTCTGGTGATTTTTCAACAACATTATCTTCAGCGATAGGCGCGTCTGATTCGGGTGTTTTGGACTTTCTTTTAAGGAAACTAAACATATTCTCTGCTTGTCGTTAAACTTCGACGGTAAATCTTATCACGCGTTACAAAAAAAGAGATGCAGATGCTGAATATAAAAAATGTGGCTTGGGTTGTTTTTTTCTTACCCATGGTGGCTTTGGCAAACGTGAGTGAGTTTCAGTTGGAGAATGGACTGAAGCTGATAGTTAAAGAAGATCACCGTGCGCCTGTGGTCGTTTCACAAGTCTGGTACAAAGTGGGGTCAAGCTACGAGCATAACGGTATAACGGGGATCTCGCACATGCTGGAACATATGATGTTTAAGGGGACTAAACATCTTGAACCAAATGAGTTTTCTCATATCATTGCTGAGAATGGCGGCGAGCAAAATGCATTTACAGGACAAGATTATACGGCCTATTTTCAGAAGCTCCACAAAGATAGATTAGAAGTCAGTTTCAAACATGAAGCAGACAGAATGCGCAATTTAATTATTGACCCTGAGGAGTTATTAAAAGAACGGGAAGTCGTGACTGAAGAGCGCCGAATGCGCACCGATGATAATCCTCAATCTCTGCTGAGAGAACAATTCAGTGCTGCAGCCTTTGTCAGTAGTCCATACCACTGGCCAGTGATTGGTTGGATGAATGATATTAAGCATTATCAAGCAGAAGACTTACGTGCCTGGTATAAAAAATGGTATGCACCCAATAACGCTACTCTTGTGGTAGTGGGAGATGTTTCACCTAAAGCCGTTCTGGCCTTAGCCAAAAAATATTTTGGTCCATTGAAAGCGGAAAAAATTGCAGCATTGAAACCTCAGGAAGAGATAACTCAAAAAGGTTTGAGGCAAGTAGAGGTGAAAGCACCGGCAGAATTACCTTACCTGATGATGGGCTGGAAAGTACCTTCGGTGACAACGGTTGATAAAGACCAGGCATGGGAGCCCTACGCGCTTGAAGTTTTAGCGAATGTTTTGGATGGTGGTAACAGCGCGCGATTTGCTAAACAACTCGTGCGTGAACAACAGGTAGCTGCCAGTGTTGGCGCTGGCAATAGTCTGTTTTCACGCCTTTCTGATTTATTTATCGTTGCGGGAACGCCAGCAAATGATAAGTCCGTTGATGATTTGAAAAAAGCGATTATCGAGCAGATTTCTCAACTAAAAAATCAGCCTGTCAGTCATGAAGAGCTAGCACGTGTGAAAGCACAAGTTGTGGCTAATGCGGTGTATGAAAAAGATAGTGTGTTTTACCAAGCCATGCAGATTGGTATGTTGGAAACCATTGGTGTCGACTGGCAAGTGGGTGAACAATATGTCGACAACATCAAAGCGGTGACTGCTGAACAAGTTCAGGCCGTTGCCAATAAATATTTCAACAATTATCTATTAACGGTGGGCGAACTAGTGCCTTTACCGCTGGATGGTCATCGTCCTGTTTCATCTGCTGGAGGTCAATATGTCCATTAAAAAATGGATTTTTTTCATCACACTCACTGTCAGTTCTAGTGTCTTTGCCTCACCTGACATTCAAAAGTGGACGACTGAAAATGGTGCTAGCGTGTATTTTGTCAATGCACCTGAACTACCAATGGTGGACATCAATATTGTATTCAATGCCGGAGCAGCAAGAGATGCTGACCATCCAGGTCTGGCAAAGCTGACTAATGCCATGCTTGATGAGGGCACGGCTGATTTAGATGCGGATGCCATTGCTGATGCCTTCTCATCAGTCGGTGCAAACTACAGTGCAAGCTCTCAGCGAGATATGGCCATTCTGAGCTTGCGTACATTGACAGATCCGAACGCCTTCGATATCGCAGTCAATATGTTTGCAAAAATACTGTCGTCACCAAGCTTTCCTGAAACGTCATTTCTACGTATCAAACAACAGCTGTTAACAGGCCTTCAGGCTGAAAAACAATCGCCAAAAAGTTTGGCAACAAGAACTTTTTTCCAAGAACTTTATGGTGAGCATCCCTACGCTCAAATGCCTGCAGGAGATACGGTTAGCGTTGAAAAAATCAATCTGACTGATTTGAAGGCGTTTTATCAGCAATATTATGTCGCAAAAAATGCGGTGGTCGTCATTGTCGGTGATGTAAGCAAGTCACAAGCACAGCAGTTAGCCACACGGTTAACTGTTCATCTTAAAAGTGGAGAAGCAGCTCCTGAATTGCCGGTTGTGAGTTCATTTAATCAGGATAAAGAGATCGTTTTACCGTTTCCATCCTCACAAACCACAATCATGATGGGACAAGTCGGCATCAGCCGTGATGACCCTGATTATTTCCCGCTTTATGTTGGTAATCATATTTTGGGAGGGAGTGGTTTAGTCTCCATTTTGAGTGATGAAGTACGAGAAAAGCGTGGATTAACGTATGGGGTTTATAGTTATTTTAGCCCTATGCAACAATCCGGGCCTTATGTGTTCGGCTTACAGACTCGCAACGATCAAACTGAGCAAGCCCTTAAGGTTCTGAAAGATACATTAAATAAGTACATCAAAAACGGACCATCACAAGCACAGCTAACAGCGGCTAAGCAAAATATTACCGGTGGGTTTGCATTGAGAGTGGATAGTAATAGCAAGATCGCTGATTATCTTTCTATGATAGGCTTTTATAACTTGCCACTGGATTATCTGGATAGCTTTAATGATAAGGTTAATGCTGTCACCGTGGCGGATATAAAAAAGGCGTTTAAACGACGCGTTCACGCAGACAACATGTTAACGGTATTAGTGGGTGGCGAAACAGAATAATAAGGCTAGAACGAATTCGCTGAGAATTATCGGTGGCGTTTGGCGAGGTAGAAAACTCACCTTCCCAGAAGTCGAGGGATTGAGACCCACTAGTGATCGTACGCGAGAAACGATATTTAATTGGTTGCAGCCGTCTATGGGGGGCAGTCGTTGTCTCGACCTGTTTGCAGGTAGTGGTGCATTAGGTTTCGAAGCGGCATCAAGAGGTGCTGCAGAAGTGGTGTTGATAGAAAATAACCAACAGGCTTTTTTGCAGCTTAAGCAGAATGCAGACACGCTGAAGGCGTCAAACTGTGTTATTAAAAACAGTTCGGCAAATCAGGCCATCATCGAATTAACAATACCTTTTGATATCGTGTTTATTGATCCGCCATACCAGGCAGATTTATGGACCGATACAGCGGAAAATTTAGTGTCACAAGGGATTTTAAGTCAGGGGGCATTAATATATTTGGAATATCCTGCCAAGCAGGATATGCCGATATTACCCACTTCATGGCTTTTATTGAAAGAAAAAAAAGCAGGTGA
Source organism: Methylophaga sp. (assembly GCA_002706095.1). Taxonomy (GTDB): domain Bacteria; phylum Pseudomonadota; class Gammaproteobacteria; order Nitrosococcales; family Methylophagaceae; genus Methylophaga; species Methylophaga marina. The sequence continues at coordinate 265,886 of PAJP01000023.1, forward strand.
TGTAAAATACTGCTTATTTGAATTTCATGCTGGAGAACAAGATTGAGTACCGTTGCGATATACCCAGGTACGTTTGATCCTATTACTTACGGGCACATTGATCTCATTAAGCGTGCTTCACCATTATTTGAACGCATTATTGTGGCTGTGGCGATTAATCCGGGAAAGCAACCTATGTTCAGTCTCGATGAACGCGTGGAGTTAGTGAAAAAAGCGACGCTGGGTATTGAGAATGTTGAGGTAAGTGGATTTAAAGGCCTGCTGGTGAATGAAGCATTGAGTATGGGCGCGAATGTTATCATTCGTGGTTTGCGGGCCGTCTCAGATTTTGAATATGAATTGCAATTGGCCACAATGAATCGCCGAATGCAATCAAAAGTAGAAACGTTATTTCTCACCCCAGCAGAGAATTTGAGCTTTGTCTCTTCAACACTGGTAAAAGAAATTGCTGTATTAGGCGGTGATGTCTCTGAATTTGTTGCACCTTGTGTTCAAGAAGCCTTGAAACGCAAATTGCCGGCCCAAGACTAAGCACGCTAAAATAATATTATAAAGTTACTGGAGTAAACCATGTCGCTGTTTATCACTGATGAATGTATTAACTGTGATGTCTGTGAACCAGAATGTCCTAATGGAGCTATTTCTCAAGGTGCTGAAATCTATGAGATAGATCCCGATTTGTGTACGGAATGTGTGGGTCATTTCGATACACCACAATGTGTTGAAGTCTGTCCGGTGGATTGTATTCCTAAAGATCCGGATAACGAGGAAACACATGATCAGCTCTATGCAAAATATGAAACATTGATGGCGGCGGGAAAATAACACTGAATTATTTCCACGCAATCTCCACGAAATAAAAGCAGCTGATTTAGCTGCTTTTATTTTTTAGCTAAGCAAAACGACAGATTATTTTGAGCCCTGCTCCTGCTGAGTTATGCTTAGCGCTTTTCAAGTCCCTGATTTAAAGAGAATCCATGCAAAACGAATATCATCCCGACCAAGTAGAATCCGCTGCACAGCAATATTGGCAGGAAAATAATAGCTTCCATGTTGTTGAAGATACGTCTAAAGAAAAATTCTATTGTTTGTCGATGTTTCCCTATCCAAGTGGACAACTGCATATGGGACATGTGCGTAATTACACCATAGGTGATGTTATTTCACGCTACCAGCGCATGCAGGGAAAAAATGTCTTACAACCGATGGGCTGGGATGCATTTGGTTTACCCGCAGAAAATGCTGCGATTAAAAATAATGTGGCGCCGGCAGCATGGACATACCAAAACATTGATTATATGCGTGGTCAGCTACAACGTTTAGGACTTGGTTATGACTGGCAGCGTGAATTAGCCACTTGCACACCTCAATACTATCGTTGGGAACAATGGTTATTCACCCGATTGTTTGAAAAAGGACTCGTCTACAAGAAAACGGCGGCCGTGAACTGGTGTCCTCATGATGAAACGGTATTGGCCAACGAACAGGTCATTGATGGCTGTTGCTGGCGTTGTGATACCAAAGTAGAGCGTCGTGAGATTCCGCAATGGTTTATGAAAATTACTGACTATGCAGATCAGTTACTTGCCGATCTGGATCAGCTTGATGGCTGGCCTGACCAGGTGAAAACTATGCAGGCAAACTGGATTGGTCGCTCAGAAGGAGTGCAGATTCAATTTGATATGGTCGGTGCAGATGACAAATTAGAGGTCTATACCACACGTCCAGATACATTGATGGGTGTCAGTTATCTCGCTGTCGCAGCTGAGCATCCTCTCGCGCTCAAAGCGGCGAATGATAATCCTATTTTGCAAACATTCATCGATGAGTGCCACAAAATGGAAACGTCTGAAGCCGCCATGGAAACAGCAGAGAAAAAGGGTGTTGATACCGGCTTATTGGCTATTCATCCGGTAACGGGAGAGCAGGTACCGGTATGGGCGGCTAATTTTGTATTAATGGGTTATGGAACGGGTGCCGTAATGTCAGTACCAGCTCATGACCAGCGTGATTTTGAATTTGCACAAAAATACCAGCTGCCCATCAAACAGGTTATTAAACCGTTGGATGAACATGATGTTGATTTAACAAAAGCCGCCTTCACGGATAAAGGTGAGCTGATTAATTCTAAGCAATTTGATGGATTAAAAGCACAAGAAGCGTTTGATGCTATTGCTGATTTTCTGGTCAGCCAGAATAAAGGTGAACGCCAGGTAAATTACAGACTTCGCGACTGGGGTGTGTCTCGTCAGCGTTATTGGGGGACGCCAATACCAATCATCAACTGCGATGATTGTGGCCCTGTGGCAGTTCCAGAGCAAGACTTACCTGTTGTGTTACCTGAAGATGTGACTGTAGATGGTTCAGGTTCACCAATTAAATCCATGCCTGAGTTTTATGAGTGCACTTGCCCTAAATGTGGCAAACCTGCACATCGTGAAACCGATACCTTTGATACTTTCTTTGAATCATCCTGGTATTTTGCACGTTTTGCCTGCCCTGATAATACTGAAGCTATGCTGGATGAAAGGGCGGATTATTGGCTGCCTGTCGATCAATATATTGGTGGTATTGAGCATGCAGTTTTACATTTATTGTATGCACGATTTTTCCATAAACTCATGCGTGACGAAGGCTTAATCTCTGGTGACGAGCCATTTAAAAATCTGTTAACACAGGGCATGGTGCTGAAAGATGGCGCCAAAATGTCAAAATCCAAAGGTAATACCGTCGATCCGCAGGCGCTGATTGATCAGTATGGTGCCGATACTTCACGTCTATTTATGATGTTTGCCGCACCACCAGAAATGTCACTGGAATGGTCTGACAAAGGTGTTGATGGTGCCAACCGCTTCCTCAGACGTTTATGGCGAGCCGTGGCTGAACATGTTGAACAAGGCGTTGTTAAGCAAGGTGAATTGTCTGATTTACCAGAAGCCTTGCAGGCCTTACGCCGTCAGACACATCAAACGTTAGCAAAAGTAACGGATGATATTGGTCGTCGTCATACATTTAATACGGCTATTGCCGCCGTTATGGAATTAATGAACAGCCTGACTAAATTAAATGATGATAGTGAACAAGCACGTGCAGTGATGCAGGAAGCTCTGGAGATGGTCGTCTTGATGTTATCGCCCATCACTCCGCACATTTGTCATCATTTATGGCAAACTCTGGGACATGAAAAGGCCATTCTGAACGTGTCTTGGCCATTGGTTGATGAGACAGCATTGAAGCAAGACAAAATTGATTTAATGGTGCAGGTGAATGGGAAGTTACGCTCGAAAATCTCAGTTGCTGCAGATGCCGAACAAAAGCAGGTAGAGGCCGTAGCATTTGCTGATGAAAATGTTCAGCGTTACACAGAAGGTAAAGAGATTCGTAAGATCATTCTGGTTCCAGGCCGTTTATTGAATATTGTGATTGCCGGCTAACATAAGGATAAAAAAATGAATCGTGTAATGATGAGTTTGATGACTGGCGTATTGATGTTGACCTTAACAGCATGCGGTTTTCAATTGCGTGGTGAAGCCAATGTGCCAGAAACACTCAAAACCATCTATATTCAAGGATTGAACATACGACAAGACTCATTCGGCTTGCAATTAAAACGTGCCATGACACGTAACGGCATTCATGTACTGGATACTTATCGAGAAGGTGCAGCCGTGATGACGGTCGTGGAAAATGTGTTTGATCAGAATGTGTTGTCTGTTGGTTCTGATGCCAAAGTGACAGAGTATGAGTTAGAAACCCGTTTTTCTTTCAAAGTCTCTTCGCCTGATGGTGAACCTATGAGTGATGTGATTACGGTTCAAGCTAGACGCGATTATCAGTTTGACCGTAATCAGCTATTAGCGATGAGTGAACAACAAGCCGTCATCCGAGATGATTTGAATAAACAGATGGTTCAGAATGTGCTGAGACGACTATCAGCAATGAAGTAAACAATGCGGATAAGACTCGAACAGTTAAACACTCTTTTATCGGCTTCACTCAACCCTGTTTACCTCTTATTTGGTGAAGAAGCATTACTGATTGAAGAGGCCGCTGATACCATTCGTCAACAGATTCGTCAGGCCGGTGCTAATGAGCGAGAAGTCTGGAATATTGAAGGACGTTTCGACTGGTCTCAGATTAAATGGCAAGAGCAGAGTCTCTCTTTATTTGCCAGCCAGCGACTGATCGAAATTCGCCTGCCATCCGGTAGTCCAGGTAAAGAGGGGGGGGAAGCATTGAGGAAATTTGCTTCCAATCCTCCGCAGGATACAACGCTATTAATCATCAGTGGCAAAATTGATGCGCGCTCACAGAAAGCCAAGTGGTTTACCGAACTGGACAAGTTAGGTGTCACTATTCCTGTCTGGCCAGTTGCCTTAGCTCAACTCCCTCAATGGGTGAGTCAACGCATGCAGGCCAAAGGCCTAAAAAGTGATCCTAAAATCGCTACCCTGATTGCTGAACGCGTAGAGGGCAATTTATTTGCGGCCGCACAAGAAATCGAAAAGTTGTCTTTACTGAGTCTTGATGGACAGATTGATGAAGCCTTAGTATTAGCCTCAGTAGCTGATAATGCTAAGTTTGAGGCATTTGGTCTGATGGATGCTGTGTTTGCAGGACAGCATGCACGAATCCCACGTATACTATCTCGTCTACGCGCAGAAGGTATTGATATTCTGGCTGTTTTCTCCGTTGTCAGTTGGTCACTGCAACGCGTGGTCGATATGTCAGCGCAATGGGCTTCTGGTGAGTCTTTGGAACGTGTCTTTGCCTCTCAAAAACCGCCGGTATGGGATAAAAATAAAGCGGTAATGCGACAAGCCATAGAGCGCTACAGCCATACCCGCTGGCAATCTTTTTTGCAGCAAATGTCTGATATTGATCAAGCAGTAAAAGGTATGACTAAACACTGTCCATGGCGTCTCCTGGAAACACTCTGTTTAGGCGCTTCGGGCATCGATATACCAACAAAAATATTGGAAAGGAGTGCTTAATTGAACATCGCTGATTATATGCACACATTAGGTCGGCAAGCGCGGTCAGCCAGCCGCAAACTGGCGAGTGCAGGTACAGATATTAAGAATCGTGCTTTATTGGCCATTGCTACTGATATTCGTGCGAATGCCGAATCATTAAAGCAAGAAAATGAGCGTGATTTGAAAGCTGGACAAGACAAAGGCCTCGATGCTGCTTTGCTGGACAGACTGACATTGACAGATGCTCGCATTGAATCGATGGCTGAAGGCCTGGAACAAATAGCGGCATTGCCTGATCCTGTGGGGGAAGTGAGCGAAATGACTTATCGTCCTTCAGGTATTCAATTAGGCAAGATGCGTGTACCGCTCGGTGTGGTTGGTATCATTTATGAATCTAGGCCGAATGTGACAGCGGATGCGGCGGCGCTGTGCTTGAAGTCCGGTAATGCGACCATATTACGCGGCGGTAGTGAAGCTATTCACTCGAATCAGGCCATTGCGGCATGTATTCAACGAGGTCTAAACCTGGTCGGTTTACCCGAGACAGTGATTCAAGTGGTGGAAACGACGGACCGCGAGGCTGTAGGCGCCCTGATTACCATGTCAGAGTATGTGGATGTCATTGTACCCAGAGGTGGTAAGGGGCTGATTGAACGTATCAGTCAAGACGCCAGAGTACCTGTGATTAAACACCTTGATGGTATTTGTCATGTGTACATCGATAAAGGCGCTGATCTGGATATGGCTGAAAACATCGCCTTGAATGCCAAATGTCACCGCTACGGCGTATGCAATGCCATGGAAACACTCTTGGTCGCCGCTGATGAAGCCAATGCCGTGTTGCCTCGTTTAGCAGTCAAATATGCTGAAGAAGGCGTTGAGTTGCGAGGCTGTGAGCGTACTCTGGAGATTTTACCTGACATCAACAAAGCGACAGCAGAAGATTGGGATACGGAATATCTGGCGCCTATCTTGTCAATTAAAATCGTTGAAGATATTGATGCGGCAATAGCACATATCAATACGCATAGTTCAGGTCATACGGAGTCGATCATTACTCAAGATTATCAGCGCTCAAGACAATTCCTGGCCGAAGTCGATTCAAGTTCTGTGATGGTGAATGCGTCAACTCGCTTTGCAGATGGCTTTGAATATGGTCTCGGAGCGGAAATCGGTATTTCGACAGATAAAATTCATGCACGTGGACCAGTAGGACTTGAAGGGTTAACGTCACAAAAATGGATAGTATTAGGTAGTGGCCAAATCAGAAAATAAACCAGCCATAGGGATGTTAGGGGGGACTTTTGACCCTGTGCATTTTGGGCATTTACGCACTGGCTTGGATGTTGTCGAGCAGTTGAATCTGGATCACTTACGTTTGATACCGTGTGCCATTCCACCTCATCGTATCGAACCTGTTGCCACGGCAAAACAACGGCGGATGATGCTGGAACTGGCGATTAAGAATCACCCGAAACTGGTTGTCGATGATCGTGAGTTAGGCAGAGATGGACCATCTTATAGCGTGGATACTTTGCTCAGTTTGCGAGAAGATTTTCCAGACAATCCGCTGTTTATATTGATGGGGACGGATGCCTTTTGTAGCTTGCCAAGCTGGTCTCGCTGGCAACAGATTATTGAGCTAGCCCATATTGTGGTGATGCAGCGCGCAGACGAAGCCTTGTTGATGAGCGATGAGTTACAAACATTTTATGAAACTCATCAGGCTCAAAAACAAGACAGTCAATTAAGTGCTGGGAAAATCTGGTCAGTATCGGTGACACAAATGTCAATTTCGGCCACAGCGATTCGTGATGCATTAGAGCAGGGACGAGATGTACGCTACCTCTTGCCTGATGCGGTCATCAGTTTAATTGAGCAATTAGGCCTCTACCCGTCAGCTGCTGCTTCTAGAACCAATGGATAATTTGTTTTTTGTGCTCTCCAAGCTAGTGTGGGGATTGCTTAGCCCTACCAGTCTGATGGTTTGGCTGCTCCTGTTGGTCACATTGCTTTTATGGCTTAACTATATCCGCGTAGCTAAGCGCTTATTACTATTGATGAGCCTGATTGGATTTATCGTGATGGGCTATCCGGTCGGTGATTATTTAATGTATCCGCTGGAGAGTCGTTTTGCTGCCCCTGAAAAGTTATCAGAACCATTTGACGGCATTATTATGCTGGGCGGCGCTGAGCAGCTAAAACTATCTGATAGTTGGCAAAAAGCGCAAGTAGGCGATGGCGCGGAACGTATTCTGCAAACTGCTGAGTTAGCCAGACTCTACCCCGACTTGCCAATTATTGTGTCGGGTGGCAGTAATTTGGTACAAAGACAAAATCTGGATAGTGATGGTCAAGTGTTTCAACAGTTGTTCTCACAAGCGGGTATCGATGCGTCACGGTTAGTTATCGAACCACAGGCACGGAATACTTATGAGAATTTCCAAAGGCTGAAACCATTACTCACGAAACCGGCGGGCACTTATGTTTTAGTCACATCCGCTTTTCATATGCCTAGAGCGGTTGGCATTGCTAAAAAACAACACATCAATGTGATCCCTTATCCGGTTGACTATAGAAGTAACCACGCCAACAACCGCTATTGGGATTTTGACTTACCAGCCCATCTTGCTGTGTTAGAAACAGCCTGGCATGAATGGTTGGGACTAACGGTTTATTTCCTGACCGGCAAAACACAAAGCTGGTTTCCGCAAGCGACTGTAAAGATTGATAAAACCGATGAATCAACACGTAATAATAAGGGATATTAAACAGCCCTTACGTTACACTATGTAGCAGATATATTAAATGGAGTGCCCAATGCAGGCAGAACAATTAAAACTACTCGTCATCGATGCGCTCGAAGACATTAAAGCAGAAGATATCCAAGTGCTGGATGTCAAAGAAATGACCGATGTGACAGATATTATGATTATCGCTACCGGTAAATCCAGCCGTCAGGTGAAAGCCTTGGCAAATGAAGTCGTCATGCAAGCGAAAGCGGCAGGTGTTCAACCTTTAGGAGTTGAAGGTGAAACGGTTGGCGAATGGGCGCTTGTAGATTTAGGTGATGTGATTACACACATCATGACGCCTCAAACACGTCTTACTTATAACCTTGAGAAATTATGGGCTGTGCCTGCACAGAATGAAAAGGCGTCGGCTGAACAAGAATGAAGATAAATCTTGTCGCTGTTGGCAATAAAATGCCAGGTTGGGTAAGCGAGGGCTATGAAGAATACAGTAAGCGAATGCCAAGAGAGTGTGCACTTCAACTGACCGAAATTATGCCAGCTCGCCGTAGCAAAAATGCGCAGCCAGAACAGTGGAAGAGAGAGGAAGGTCAGCGGATTCTGGCTTCGATTGCTGATAACCATCATGCAGTTGCCTTAGAGGTGACGGGAAAGAGCTGGAGTACAGAAGACTTATCATTACATATGCAGCAATGGCTCAGTGATGGGCGTGATGTTGCCCTAATGATTGGTGGACCAGACGGTTTGGACCCCAGCTGTCTTCAGCGAGCGGACCAGAAATGGTCCTTATCCGCGTTGACCCTGCCTCATCCACTGGTTCGTATTGTACTGGCCGAACAGCTCTATCGGGCCTGGACCATCCTTCAAAATCACCCCTATCATCGTTCATGAACTTTCCATCTATTTATTTGGCATCGCGTTCACCTAGGCGACGCGAACTTTTGTTACAGATGGGTGTGGATTTTTCAGTCATTAATCCTGATATTGATGAATCTGTGCTGGAGAACGAACTCCCAATTGATTATGTGAGTCGTATAGCTAGATTGAAGGCTGAAGCGGGACGAGGCTTATTGTTAGCAGCTGACAGAAAGCCAGTACTGGCTGCAGACACCGCGGTAGTTATTGATAAAACGATTTTGGGTAAACCTCAAAATGACGAACAAGCTGCCAGTATGTTAAGAATGTTGTCAGGTAAAACACATCAAGTGATGACGGCAATTGCACTAACACGCGCTGACAGGTTGTGGACAGCTGTTTCAGTCAATAATGTTTGTTTCGCTGAATTGAGTGAACAGGATATTTTCTGGTACATCAAGACTAAAGAGGGTGTTGATAAAGCTGGTGGTTATGCGGTTCAGGGCTTAGCTGCATTATTTATCGAGCATATAGAAGGTAGTTATTCTGGCATTATGGGATTACCCATCAGGGAAACGGGACAACTTTTATTAACAATGGATGACTGAATGTGAGTAGTGAAATATTAATCAACGTGACGCCGAGTGAAACTCGTGCAGCCGTAGTTGAAAATGGTCTACTTCAAGAAGTATTCATTGAGCGTAATGAATATCGAGGGCTAGTTGGGAATATATACAAAGGCAAAGTCTGTCGTGTCTTGCCTGGCATGCAAGCGGCTTTTGTAGAAATTGGCCTAGCAAGGGCCGCTTTTTTACATGTTTCAGATATTTCTATTCCCAAGGGCCAAACGGGGGATTTGAAAGAAGCGCCTAATGTTGAGCCAACTATTAGCAGTCTGTTGCGTGAAGGTCAGGAGATTCTGGTTCAGGTCATAAAAGACCCGATGGGAACAAAGGGCGCACGTCTGACAACACAGCTTTCTGTATCCTCGCGATATTTAGTTTATATGCCGGAAACTGAAGGGATTGGGGTTTCCTTAAAAATTGAAACTGAGCAGGAACGGGAACGGTTAAAAGCTTGCTTGATAAGCTTACTTGATGAAGGCGCTGGCGGTTATATTCTCCGCACAGCAGCAGAAGGCGTTTCAGAGGCAGAATTAGAAGCTGATCTGAAATTTCTTTATCGGTTGTGGGCAAAGCTGCAAGAACGCAAACAACTCGTTAAATGTGGTGACCCGCTTCATGAAGACTTATCACTTGCGATGCGCGCTTTACGTGATTTGTTTTCAGCAGATGTTGATCGGATTCGTATTGACTCTGAAGAGACCTTTCATAAAGCCGTGCACTTTGCTGAGGGATTTATGCCTGAATGTGCCGCTCGGCTTGAGCACTATAAAGGGGATTTACCCTTATTTGATTTATTCAGTGTAGAAGACGAAATTCAGAAAGCCTTGCAACGTAAGGTGCCCTTGAAGTCTGGTGGTTATCTGATTTTTGATCAAACCGAAGCGATGACAACGGTGGATGTGAATACAGGCGGCTTTGTTGGCCATAAAAATTTGGAAGAAACCATCTTCAAAACCAACTTAGAAGCTGCGCATGCCATTGCTCGTCAGTTACGTGTTCGTAATTTGGGTGGCATCATTATCATCGATTTCATTGATATGGAAGAAATTGGTCATCGTGAACAAGTGTTGCGTGCTTTGGAAAAAGCCATGCAATTAGATCGGGCTCGTCACAATATCAGTGCCGTGTCAGAGCTTGGACTGGTTGAAATGACACGTAAACGAACCCGAGAAAGTTTAGGCCATATTCTGTGTGAACCTTGCCCTTGCTGTGAAGGAAAAGGCTATACCAAGAACGTCGAGACGGTATGTTATGAAATCTTCCGGGAAATTGTTCGTGAGTCCAAGCAGTATGAGACAAAACAGTTTCTGATACTGGCGTCTCAAGATGTGATTGACCGATTGAATGATGAGGATTCAACCAAAGTGGCTGATTTAGAACACCATATTGGTAAACCTATATTATTCCAGTGTGAACCACAGTATGGACGTGAGCAGTTTAACGTCGTGCTGATGTAGGTATCTGATGCTAAAACGCAGCCTGCATATTGCCGGTCGGCAATTATTTTATCTCACCGCGATTTCTATTACGCTAGGACTTTTATTACTGATAACTGCTATCTGGCTGTCAGATCAGGTTGCCGAGCGAAAAGACGAAATTGCCAGCTGGGCGTCTCAGCAAAGCGGTTATCCTGTAGAAATCGAAAAAGCCGGATTATATTGGCTGGATCTGATTCCTAAACTGGAAATTCGTCAGGTAAAGGTCATGGCGAAACAAGGGAATACACCCATTTTCCAGGCCGGACAGATTTATCTGGCGGTGGATGTTTTTTCATCTATTCGTAGTGGCGAGCTGATGATTGCGGATGCCAGTATCCGTAATGCCAAAGTTAATGTTGAACATACAGCTGATGGTCAGTTCCGCGTTAAAGGCTATGAAAGTCAACCTCAGCAGGCGCTTAGCGAAGATAACATTCAAACAGTTTTTCATTGGTTAACGCGTCTTAAGCAGTCACAACTTTCCAATATTCAGGTTCAGTACAAAGATGAAAACGAACCCGCCTTAACTGGTTTATACACTATTGAACATGCTTCTCTGAGTTTTAACGATGAACAGCTTCTCGCTGAAGCCGATCTGAATTTACCCGATTCACTGGGCAATCACCTTAACTTATCTGCAACAGCACACATTGATAAAGCATTGAATGTGACTTCATGGCAGGGACAAGTACGTGTTGATGAAGTGTCTCTTGGGAGTCTTTTGAAAAAAAGAGCATACCGCGGCGCAAAGTTAGATGAAGGCCTATTATCGGCGACACTCAATGTACAGAAAGTAGATAATCAAGCCTTGCTGGCAGAACTTGAGCTTGAACTCTCAGACGCCACTTTGTCTTCATCTAAACCGGCTGATGAGTTCACCGAGGTCAGTCTTGAGCAACTTGTGGGACACTTTCAACTTGATTACACGGCTAATCAGTGGCAGGTGGAAGGTAAACAGATTCAAATCAGAATGGCTGGTGAAGATTGGCCAATCACAACGTTCGATGTAAAAAGTGAACAGAGTGGTGCATTGTCTGGATACGTTTCCTTTGTTCGTTTGAGTGACGTCACTGCAATGGCATTACTGATGAATGAAATGCCAGCAATATTAGTGAACACCAAACCCGCCGGGGATCTGCAGAATGTCGCTTTTGCATACACTCAGCAATCCGGGCTTGATGAACTTTCCATGAGTGCGAGTGGTGTATCTTTCTTACCTTGGCAGGATTACCCGGGGGCGAATGATGTCAGCTTTTCACTTGATAAGAAAAAATATAAAGGCACCTTGGAACTCAATAGTCGTGCAACGAGCATTTATGCGGATACTTGGCTGCCAGATTCTGTGTTGTTTGATTCAATTACAGGACAATTAACATGGCAGAATCAGGATGCGAGCTGGAGAGTAAATGCTGATGCTCTTCAAATATGGAATGATGATTTAAACATTCTTCTCAATGGTGAAATCCAGCAAGCCAATGGTATTACCGATACCAATCTCATACTAACCATACAAGACGTGGTTGTTAATACATGGCGGAATTATGTGCCGAAAAGAATTTTGCCAGCAGACTTTGAAGAATGGTCTGCAGATGCGTTCCGTCAAGGGATTATCCGGTCAGGTACGATAACGATGAAAGGGGATCCTTCAGCCTTTCCTTTTGAATCTGAACCCGAACGTGGCAGCTTCGATATGAAACTCAATGTTGAAGATGTTCAGTTACATTATGGCCCAGGTTGGCCGGACATTATGCATGTCAATGGCACAGTTGAAGGGCAAGGCAATAACTTATTAATCCAGAGTGAGTCAGGTCAAATAGCGGGTTTTAACTTTAATAAAGTCACCACTACTATCAGTAATCTCGTTAAGAGTAATCCGATTTTGAAAGTCAGTGGCCTGTTAAATGGTTCAACCAGTAACGCTTTGGCTTTCCTAAAACAAAGCCCGTTAAAGTCACGCTTTGGCAGTATAGATGATTGGCTTCAGGCTAAGGGTAGCAGCGATATTCAACTGGATTTAACGGTGCCATTAGTTGATCCTGATAGTGCGCAGGCTAAAGGCTATGTCAGTTTTAATCAAAGCCAGTTAATAACAAAGGCCATTACTGGACTTGAAGTAAATAAGATTAATGGCCGTCTTTTTTTCAGTAATAATGGTGTATCAGCAGATAAAATTACCGCGACAGCGTTTGATGAACCCATAGAGATAAATGCAAAAACCGAACAAGATAAAACCTATATTGATATTAATGGCAGAGTCGCAGTATCAACGCTTAATCAGCACTGGCCCGGTACTGTGCCTGCATTTGTTACGGGTGAAAGTGACTATCTGACAGGAATTACCGTTAGTGAGCCAAGCCCGGGTGAGTTTGAGCTCAACGTCTCATTGCGTACTGATCTGCAAGGAATAAGCATTGATGCGCCCGAACCATTAGGAAAATCAGCATCGCTACCGGTTCGGCTGCAAGCGGCAATACAAGAAAAAGACGATGGAATGCTGTACACCATCAGTTATAGTGATTGGCTGAATGCTGCTATTCATTCCAATGCAGGTAAGTCGTTGTCGGGGCAAATTAAGCTTGGCGGACAATCAGCAGGTACCAATGTTAATGGCTTGCAACTGACGGGCAATATAGAAACGCTTGATATTCAACCTTGGCTGGATTGGCAGGAATCTTTGCCGGACACGACGAATGCGTCAGCGCTTGACCTGATTGACGGTATTGATTTGACCTTATCAAAGGTATTCATCACAGATCAGGTGATAAACCATCTTCAACTCTCGGGTCAACATACGAGCTCTGACTGGCAGTTCGATTTGAACTCGCCTCAGATAAAAGGTCGGGTATCGATTCCAAAACAGATAAACAACCAGACGCCACTTAATATCAATCTTGATTATCTGAACTTACAAGTTGCGAATGAACAAGCAGATGATGAGACGAGGGAAGATAAAAAGGCAGCATTGTGGCCAGCAATACAATTAGCGATACGCTCCCTTAAGATTAATGATCTTGATTTAGGTCAACTGACACTTCAGGGTGAAGCCTCACCGAATCAATGGCGGATGAAAAATGCTGAGTTATCATCAAAAGTCATGCGTGCCTCCGCTACAGGTGATTGGCTGCAGACTGAATCTGACGATACAAGTCATTTTATTGTGAATGTAGAAAGTGATGATCTGAGAGCTCTGCTGGCACACCTTAATTATCAGGAAGTGATCGCAGCCAGACAAGTCAAAATCGATGCGGATCTGAACTGGAATGCGGATCCTATGTCTTTTACTCGCCAACAATTGAATGGACAACTGGATTTGTCTGTCGGACGGGGAAGTTTACTTGAGGTGGAGCCGGGCGCTGCTGGCAGAATTTTTGGGCTGTTAAGTATTGCGGCGATTCCACGTCGTTTATCATTGGATTTTAGTGATTTGTTTGGCGGCGGCTTTGATTTCAGTAGTATTAAAGGTGATTTTCAGTTTAATAATGGTATCGCCTCAACGAAAGATTTAACCATGCAAGGTGATTCAGCGGTTATTGAAATGAAAGGCCCGATCGATCTGGTTAATCAAACTTACAACCAAGTAGTCAAAATTACGCCTAAAGTGTCATCAACCTTACCTATCGCTGGTGCAGTAGCGGGTGGCCCTGTTGGCCTCGGAGTGGGGACGGCTATCTTACTGTTCGATAAAATTGCTGGCAGTGTTCTGGATAGGGATGTGATTAACTTAATTAGCTACAGTTATCAGTTAACGGGACCCTGGAACGACCCTAAACTCAATGTCGTGAATCCAGCTCAGCAATAGAATCTGATATCATGTGTTTATCTTAAATAACCGATGATTCTGTATTAATGAGCGCTTCGATTCCCGAGCAAGTACAACAGCAACTCCTGCTTCCTGTTGGTTTAACGGATAACGATCTGGAAAATGCATTAGCTACAACCATGACGGCTGGTGTTGACTATGCCGATTTGTATTTCCAACAATCCAGACAAGAAAACTGGGTGCTGGAAGATGGCATTATCAAAGATGGTGGTTATCATCTTGAACAAGGTGTGGGTGTCCGAGCCTGTAGCGGTGAGAAAACCGGTTTTGCCTATTCCGATGATTTGGTTTTGCCGGCTTTACAAAAAGCAGCCAAGGCAGCTCAAGCTATTTCAAGACAAGGCTCTCAACAATCCGTAGCTGTCTGGAAAAAACAGCAATCCCCAATACTGTACACCCCAGATGATCCCATTCTTGCCTTAACCGTGACTGAAAAACTCAACTTATTACGAGAAGCCGACGCTGCAGCAAGAGCGGCCGATCCTCGAGTTAAACAAGTCAGTGTTAGCCTGGCTGGTGGCATTGACACGGTCCTGATTGCGGCGAGTGATGGTACGTATGCCACCGATATCAGACCGCTTGTACGCATGAATGTCAGCGTGATTGTTGAGCACAATGGTCGACGCGAACGCGGCAGTGCTGGTGGTGGACGACGGATGGATTATCGTTATTTTCAACAAAATAACCTTGCTGTTAACTATGCAAAAGAAGCCGTCAGATTAGCGTTAGTGAACCTAGAGGCGGTGGCTGCACCTGCTGGAACGATGCCTGTCGTACTAGGTAGTGGTTGGCCAGGTGTTTTATTACATGAAGCTGTTGGTCATGGCTTAGAAGGCGATTTTAACCGCCGTGGTACATCTACCTTCTCAGGCAAGATGGGCGAGCAAGTGGCTTCGCCTTTATGTACCGTGGTAGATGATGGTACGTTGCCATCACGCAGGGGCTCACTCAATGTTGATGATGAAGGGGTTGAAACGCAATTCACCACACTCATCGAAAAGGGCAAGCTGACCGGATACATGCAGGACAAACATAATGCCCGTCTGATGGGCAAAGCAAGTACGGGGAATGGGAGGAGAGAATCCTATGCGCATTTGCCGATGCCACGTATGACAAATACGTACATGTTACCTGGTGACCACAAAGCGGAAGAAATCATTGCTTCTGTTGAGAAAGGTATTTACGCCGTTAATTTTGGTGGTGGTCAGGTCGATATTACGTCTGGCAAGTTTGTTTTCTCTACCAGTGAAGCCTATCTCATTGAAAACGGTAAAGTTACTACACCGGTAAAAGGGGCAACACTTATTGGGAATGGACCAGAGGTCATGCAACGTATATCCATGGTCGCCGATGATTTAGAACTAGATACTGGCGTTGGTAATTGTGGTAAAGAAGGACAGAGTGTGCCTGTCGGTGTGGGACAGCCCACCCTGAAAATTGACGCACTGACTGTCGGTGGAACAGCTTAGATTTAGAAAAAATGATGGAAAAAAAACATAAAGCAGTCGCCCTGATTTCAGGTGGCCTGGATTCCATGCTCGCCGTTCGGGTCATGCAGGAACAAGGTATTGAAGTAGAGGGTATTAATTTTTATACCGGTTTTTGTGTCGAAGGCCATACTCACGCCATTCGTAATCAAGACAAAGATAAACAAAAACGAAACAATGCACTCTGGGTGGCTGAACAACTCGGCATTAAATTACACATCGTAGATGTCATAGAAGAATACAAAGACGTTCTATTGAATCCTAAGCATGGTTATGGGGCCAATATGAACCCATGCCTCGATTGTAAAATATTTATGGTGAGTAAAGCGGTCGAGTGGATAAAAGAAAATCATCACAATGGCTTTGATTTCATCATCACTGGAGAAGTGATTGGTCAACGTCCCATGTCGCAGCGTAAATCGACTATGCCAATTATCTCTGAAGAGTCTGGCGCTGATGACTTACTACTCAGACCATTGTGTGCCAAAAATCTGCCTGAGACTTTACCGGAGCGAGAAGGTTGGGTCGATCGTAGCAAGCTTTATGGCTTTCATGGACGCAATAGAAAACCTCAGATAGCTTTAGCGAAAGAGTTTGGCTTGACGGATTTCGCTAGTCCGGCAGGTGGTTGTTGTTTCCTGACAGATAAAAGCTATTCAGATAAGTTGGTCGACTTATGGAAAGCACGCAATAGCAGAGAATATGAAATGGACGATATTATGCTGCTGAAAGTGGGCAGACATATTCGCCCCAGTGCAGAATTTAAGCTTATCATCGCGCGTGATGCCGGTGAAAGTAAGTTTCTGGAAGGTTATCGAAAAGAATTTATCAGTATTCATGCTCTCAGCCACAGTGGTCCTATGGCATTGGTTGACGGTAAATTGGATGAAGAACAATATGAGCTTGCAGCGGGTATTGTTGCGCGTTTTGGACAGGGGCGTATGGCGGATGAGGTCGAACTTGATATCGCTTTACCCAAACAAGGAAATTTACAGATAAAAACACCTCCACTCTCTGCTGAACAGGTTTTACAGGAGTGGTATGTGTGAGTAAGCAGACCTTAGATGCTCGTAAGATGCTATGCCCATTACCTGTCATCAAAGCCCAGAATCAGATTAAACAGATGAGTCATGGGGATGAACTGGATGTGATCTGTACAGATCCAGGTGCTTTACACGATATACCGGCGTGGGCACGAATTAATGGTCATGAAGTTATCGCCACGCAACAGAATGATGATGAACTTATTATTACGGTTCGAGTTGGTGCATAGCACCAATATTGTGCAGTAGTGAGTTAATATGCACTATTTAGGTGCCTGTCGCTGGTGCGAATGCACCTAAATAGTTGATTTTTTTATGTAGTGAAAGTTGGCGTGATTTCTGCTGTATTGTGTCGCGTGTTTAGTTTGCACTAAGAAAAGTGCAGTTTATAAAAATTGGAGAAGTTAAATGTCAGTCGAAAATGTGCTTCAAATGATCAAAGATGAGGATGTCAAATTTGTTGACTTCCGTTTCACCGATACGCGTGGTAAAGAGCAACATGTTTCTTACCCTGCACACACTATTGAAGAAGATACCTTCACAGAAGGCGCAATGTTCGATGGCTCTTCTGTTGCTGGATGGAAAGGTATTAATGAATCAGACATGATTTTAATGCCGGATCCTGAAACAGCAGTGATGGATCCATTTATGGATGACAACACGTTGATTATCCGTTGCGATATCGTTGAACCTGCAACAATGCAAGGTTACGAGCGTGACCCACGTAGTGTGGCAAAACGTGCAGAGGCTTACCTGCAATCGACAGGCCTTGGCGATACTGCTTTCTTTGGTCCTGAACCAGAATTTTTCATCCTGGATGATGTTCGTTGGGGCAGTGACATGTCAGGATCATTCTTTAAAGTCGACTCAGATGAGTCTGCTTGGAATACTGAAAAAGTCTTTGCTGACGGTAACAAAGGTCACCGTCCAAAAGTAAAAGGCGGCTATTTCCCTGTACCACCTGTTGACTCTCTTAATGATATTCGTGCAGCAATGTGCTTGACTATGGAAGAAATGGGCTTATCAGTTGAAGTTCATCACCATGAAGTTGCCACTGCTGGTCAGTGCGAAATTGGTGTTAAATTCAATACCTTAGTCAAAAAAGCGGATGAAGTTCAAGCGCTGAAATATGTTGTACATAATGTGGCTCATGCCTACGGCAAAACAGCGACATTCATGCCAAAACCAATCGTCGGTGATAACGGTAGTGGTATGCACGTTCACCAATCGTTCTCAAAAGATGGTGAAAACCAATTCACTGGTAACAAATACGGTGGCTTATCAGAAACAGCACTGTACTACATCGGTGGTATCATCAAACATGCTCGTGCACTGAATGCCTTTACCAACGCATCAACAAACAGCTACAAACGTCTTGTTCCTGGTTTTGAAGCGCCAGTTATGTTGGCTTACTCTGCACGTAACCGCTCTGCGTCAATCCGTATTCCTTTCGTCAACAATCCTAAAGGTCGTCGTATTGAAGTGCGTTTCCCTGATCCAACAGCGAATCCGTACCTGGCATTCTCGGCAATGTTGATGGCTGGCTTAGATGGTATTAAAAACAAAATCCATCCTGGTGATGCGATGGATAAAGATCTGTATGACTTACCAGCAGAAGAAGCAGCAGAAATTCCAACAGTATGTCACTCACTGGATCAAGCACTTGATTCACTAAGTGAAGACCGTGCTTTCTTAACAGAAGGTGGTGTATTTACTGATGATATGATTGATGCTTACATTGCATTAAAAATGGAAGAAGTTACACGTATCCGTATGGAAACTCATCCAGTGGAATACGACTTGTACTACAGTGTTTAATCACTTATGTGATGAAGCTAACAAAAAAGCGCCTTTCGGGGCGCTTTTTTTATATCTGTGAGTTGCGGTAAATTCCACAGTGGAATATGCTGAGCGAATGAGAGTTATATACCTGATTTTCTTCTTATTATTCAGCACGCAAGGGCTAACAGCAATTTATCGCTGGGTAGATCCCAGCGGAACAGTTGTTTTTTCTGATGAAGAAAGACCAGGTGCTGAGCTCATTGAACTTCCTGCATCAACGACATACTCCTCTCCCGATGTTGAGCCTGTCACGTCAATGAATGAAAACGTCGAACAGGACACGTCACCGGTTCCAGACTATCAACTATCCATCACTGCGCCAGCAGCTAATGAGAGTATCTGGGTCAACGATGGAGATGTCACAGTGACCTTAAGCGTGGAGCCTGCTTTGAGCCAGGAAAGAGGTGATGGTATTCAGCTATTTCTTGATGGACAAACTGTAGGTGAGCCCCAGACCACATTAACCTATCAGTTCAGTAACCTCAGCAGGGGCTCGCATGAGCTTGTGGCCAAGCTTATTGATGCTAATGGTCAAGAGTTGCTTAGCGAAAGTATTGTATTCCATCTGCACCGGGCATCTAAACTCAACAATTCTTCAGCAAATTGAAGCATTTCTGTATGCACTTCTCTGGTGCATAAAAGAGATACAATTAAGTGGTGTCAATGAGTTGTTCGAGGACAACTTAACCTTGTTTCTATAGCAATCAATAGCTTAACTTTAAACATTTTGATAGTGCTCAAATGTGGAGCGTTTTTTGCTATCAAATTACGCATGAATATGAGTGTTACCACTATGAGTCACAATACTTTCAACAGCAATGATGTATTGGAAAGTTTATCTACTTCCGTGCTGATCTTAGATTCAGCTTTACGGGTTAGTTATATCAACACAGCAACTGAAATTTTATTTGAAATTAGCCAGCGCCAAGCTGAAAACATTCCTCTACAAACCCTACTTCCAGGCGAAAAAAAGCTTTTTAAATCACTTGAACGAGTGGTATCCACAGGTCAAGCTTTGATTGAGCGTGAAGTCCATTTGTTTTTGCCGGCCAGCGGTGAAGTACTTGTAGATTGCTCTATTAAGGTACTGGATACAGATGATTCTTATGTCATTCTTGAACTTGCATTACTTGATTATCAACAAAGGATCAGTAGGGATGAAAATCTTCACACTCAACAGCAAGTCGTGCGTGGCCTTGCCCATGAAATAAAAAACCCATTAGGCGGTTTACGTGGTGCGGCACAATTACTTGAGAGACAGCTAGACTCTGAAGATTTAAAAGAATACACACGTATCATTATCACGGAAGCGGATCGTCTACAGAACTTGATGAACAGAATGCTGGGACCAAATCAGCAACCTGAGAAACGACATACCAACATTCATGAAATTCTTCAGCATGTTCGCCAATTGGTGGATATTGAAGTTGATGAACGACTTAAGTTTAAGATTGATTATGACCCGAGTATTCCAGATCTTTTCGCTGATTTTGACCAGCTGATTCAGATTTTTCTCAATATTGTGAGAAATGCTGTTCAAGCTATGCATGGCGTAGGTTTAATTATCCTTCGGACCCGGATACAGCGAAATATCACCATTGAAAAACAATATTACCGTTTAGGGGTGTTAGTTGAGGTTGAAGACAATGGCCCTGGCATCCCCGAATCTCTTCAAGATAGTTTGTTTTATCCCTTAGTTACTGGAAGAGCTGATGGAACAGGACTTGGGTTGTATTTGGTACAGAACTTAGTGCAACGCAATGGTGGAACAGTCAGTTGCTCCAGCAAAGTTGGACAAACTATTTTTTCCGTAACATTTCCTTTGGAGTTTGGACGTGAGCGCTAGCAGAGCGATAGCTTGGATTGTTGATGATGACCGATCAATTCGGTGGGTTTTACAAAAAGCATTGGAAGTGGTTGATATTACAGTTCGCGCTTTTGAAACCGGTGATATCGCACTTAATGAGCTAAAACAAGGTCGTGAACAAAGACCGGATGTATTAATCAGCGATATCAGAATGCCTGGTATTGATGGTCTTGAACTTCTATCTGAAATTAAAGAACGCTACCCAGAGTTACCGGTGATCATTATGACGGCCTATTCTGATTTGGATAGTGCCGTATCTGTATACGAAGGTGGGGCGTTTGAATATTTACCCAAACCATTTGATGTTGATGAGGCGGTTGAGCTAGTCCAACGTGCCATCAGTCATAGTCGTGAACAGAATAGCGAGCCCGCTGAAAATGTAAATATCGGCACAGATATTGTTGGTGAAGCTCCTGCAATGCAGGAGGTTTTTAGAGCGATCGGACGACTGGCGCGTTCAAATATCACCGTCATGGTGAATGGGGAGTCAGGAACAGGGAAAGAATTAGTTGCTCAAGCACTGCATCGTCATAGCCCGAGAAAGCATGGTCCTTTCATTGCTTTAAACATGGCTGCAATCCCCAAAGAGCTACTCGAATCAGAATTGTTTGGGCATGAAAAAGGGGCCTTCACCGGCGCGCATGTCCAGCGAAAAGGTCGGTTTGAACAAGCTAATGGCGGTACCTTATTCCTAGACGAAATCGGGGATATGCCTATCGAGCTACAAACACGACTCTTGCGTGTGCTATCAGATGGTGAGTTTTTCCGAGTTGGTGGACATAGTGCAGTCAAAGTAGATGTTCGAATCATTGCCGCAACCCATCAAAATCTTGAAAAGCTTGTTGAGCGAGGCGATTTCCGTGAAGATTTATTTCATCGGCTGAATGTCATTCGTATTCATATTCCATCACTTCGTGAACGTCGAGAGGATATTCCGGCTTTGGTTGCTTATTTTCTGAATAAGGCTGCTAAAGAATTAAATATGTCAACGAAATCAGTTGCAACTGATGTGGAGATGTATTTATCCCAATTACCATGGCCAGGAAATGTTCGACAATTAGAGAATACGTGTCGTTGGCTGACGGTTATGTCACCTGGGCAAGTCGTTCAGATGGATGATTTGCCTGTCGAACTCTCTACAGAAACAATAGATGCCAATAATGGTAGACAAGGCGGTGACTGGCAACAGTTGTTCAGACAATGGGCAGCAAACAAGGCTTTGACTGGACAGGAAGGTGCACTGGCAGATGTTGTTCCACTTATCGAGCATTTACTGATGGAAGTTGCTCTCGAGAAAACAGCAGGTAAACGTCAGGAAGCAGCCAAATTATTGGGGTGGGGTAGAAACACACTGACGCGTAAACTAAAAGAAAATTAGAATAAGGCTTGCGTCACCATGAACTGGTATGTATAATGCATTGCTTAATCAGGTGCGGGGTGGAGCAGCCTGGTAGCTCGTCGGGCTCATAACCCGAAGGTCGTTGGTTCAAATCCAGCCCCCGCTACCAATAGAATATAAAAAGCTCAAAACAACTTGTTGTTTTGAGCTTTTTTATTGGGCGTTAATACACCTCACCGTATCTCTTAATCGCATCTTCTTTTTCTATAAATCTGGCATTAACTAATTGCCAATGCTGCTGACTCTCCATAACAACGTTGCAGCCTAGTGCTTGCATGTGACCGCTTTGCAGAGCAAACATGGAGCGACCAGCCTGCCTTACATCGGAAAAATAACGATCTAAACTGATATCGATTACTTTTTTTGGATGAATATTCTCAACATAGATACGTAATCCGCCTCGTTGTGTACAGTCACTACTAGTATCTTCATCTTCTATTGTTTTAAACACTATGTAATCTGAAGCATGTTCACTGTCAGCAGAGAGAGGATGGCTGACACTTATAGAACATAAAAAATAAAGAATAAAAGGAGATAGTGATATTTTCATGAGTTCTTTTTCCTGTGCTTACAGAAAACAAACTGACCTGACTGCAGGAATGAAAGTTTTCCCAAGAAAGATATAAAGGTAATTTTCATAGCATGAATGTCAGTTGATTCATGATTGTGTGGTTGAAGCAAGTAAAACTGAGTTTGTGGCTATAAATAGTTTAAGTTGCTGTGACGGGTAGGTTTCTGTTAATATTCTGTGCTTTCTGGAGAGCAATCAGTACTGGAAGCAAGCTTGTTCCAGCACAGATGCTTATGGCAGAGCGGTGTAGATTAGCCGCATGACAATATTTTGAATTCCGGGCCCCTGTATGGGGTTTTTGTTTTTCTGGAGAATTGATTTAGGCCGCAAGGCTTAATACATACTTATGGCCATTACTGATCAGATTGAACAACTTGTTGAGTCTTCCATTGAGACTCTTGGATATGAATTGGTAGGCATTGAATATATCCAGGGCGGCCCCGATCCTATCTTACGAATCTACATTGATGCTGAGCAAGGCATTGGTATAGAAGACTGTGAAAGGGTGAGTCATCAAGTGAGCGGTATTCTTGATGTAGAAGAGCCAATTCGAAGTGCTTACGTGCTGGAAGTATCATCCCCAGGATTTGATCGACCTTTATTTAAGGCTCGGGACTTTGAAAGATTTAAAGGTGCTGAAGCCAAAATAACAATGAAATTACCTGTCGCTGGCCGACGTAATTTCAAGGGCGTATTAGAGGGCTTTAGTGATGGTGAGATCTTAATAGAAGTGGATGGTGAGGTATATGCCTTGCCTTTGGCAAAGTTAGCAAAAGCAAGACTTGTTGCCTAAAACAAGCGTATTATTAGCGGTTAATATATTGAATACTGAGCTGGATTTGGTCTGCTACGTAATCCACTGGGGGCGTGATGAATAACAAAGAAATTTTATTGGTTGTCGATGCCATGTCTAATGAAAAAGGCGTGGGCAAGGAAGTGATTTTTCAGGCAATTGAAGCGGCGTTAGCGATGGCTACACGTAAACGCTATGACATGGCATTGGATGCACATGTACAGATCGATCGTGTCACAGGTAATTACGAAACGTTTCGTCAATGGTTGATCGTCGAAGATGAAGACTATCAGTCACCAGAGACAGAAATTACAATAGAAGATGCTCAAGAAAGCAATCCTGATGCTGTAGTGGGTGAGTATGTTCGCGAACCTATGGAGTCTGTTGAGTTTGGTCGTATTGCGGCACAGACTGCTAAACAGGTGATTGTCCAGAAAGTACGTGAAGCAGAACGCGCACAGGTAGTCGACCAATATCGTGAGAAGGTCGGTCAAATGATTCACGGTACAGTGAAACGTGTTGAGCGTGGCAATGTGACTTTGGATCTTGGTGGTAATGCAGAAGCATTTTTACCACGTGAAGAAATGATCCCGCGTGAGAGTTTCAGAACGGGTGATCGTATTCGTGGTTACTTAAAAGAAATTAGACCAGAAGGTCGTGGTCCACAACTCATCGTCAGCCGTGTTGCTCCTGAGTTATTAATCGAACTCTTCCGCTTAGAAGTGCCTGAAATCAGTGATGGCATGATCGAAGTAAAAGGGGCGGCGCGTGATGCTGGTTTGCGAGCTAAGATCGCTGTACTGGCCAAAGAGTCACGTATAGATCCTGTTGGTGCCTGTGTCGGTATGCGTGGATCACGTGTTCAAGCAGTCACTAATGAGCTAGCTGGAGAGCGTGTTGATATTATCCTTTGGGATGAAGATGTTGCTCGATTTGCTATTAATGCCATGGCGCCAGCTGAAGTTTTATCTATCGTTGTTGATGAAGACGCGCATAGCATGGACATTGCTGTTGAAGATGCTCAGTTATCTCAAGCGATTGGTCGCGGTGGACAAAATGTGCGCTTAGCCAGCCAATTAACGGGGTGGGAACTCAATGTGATGTCAGCTTCTGATGCTGACAAAAAAGCAGAGTCTGAAATTGGCGAATTAATCAAAACCTTCATGGCCGATCTTGATGTCGATGAAGATGTTGCATTAATTCTGGCCCAAGAAGGCTTCTCATCACTTGAAGAAGTGGCTTATGTCCCAGAGCATGAAATGCTCGACATTGAAGAGTTTGATGCCGATATCGTTGCTGAACTTCGTTCGAGAGCAAGAGATGTACTTTTAACTCGCGCGATTGCAAGTGAAGAACAGCTGGAGTCAGCAGAGCCAACTCAAGAGCTGATAAATATGGATGGGATGACGCGTGATCTCGCGTTAACTTTGGGAAGTAAAGGTATCACTGATCTTGATGATTTAGCTGAACTCGCCGTCGATGAGTTAGTTGAAATAGGTGGTATGGAAGAACAGCAAGCTGCTGCACTTATCATGAAAGCCAGAGAATCGTGGTTTGCTAATGAACAAACAGATGCAGGGGAGTAACCAATGAGTGACATGAGGGTTAAGGACCTAGCTGGCACAGTCGGAATTACAGCTGAACGCTTGGTCGAACAGCTGAACGAAGCAGGGATTAACGTCTCAAAGCCTGATGACTTCATTACTGAAGATCAAAAACAGACGTTATTACAATTCTTGCAACAGCGTCATGGTAAGTCTGGTGGTGGTGAAACCGCAGTGCCTAAAAAAATTACACTAAAGCGTAAATCAGTTAGTGAAATTAAATTAGGTGGTACAGCGCGTGGTGGTAAAAGTGTTAGTGTTGAAGTACGGAAAAAACGTACATACGTAAAACGTAACGAAACTGAAGACAGCACTACCAATACAGAGCAAACCGCTCAGATGAGTGTGGCTGAACAACAAGCTGCTGAGGTGGCGAGACTTGAAGCGCTTCGATTAGAAGAAGCCAAGCGCCGTCAACAGGATGATGAAGCTCGACGTCTTAAAGAATCTGAAGAAGAAGCAGCGGCTGTAGCGGCGGCAATCGAAGCAGAGAATAGAGCGGCAGAAGAAGCCAAGTTAGCAGCAGAAGAAGAGAAAAAAGCCCTGGAAGAAGAAGCTAAATCTAAGAAAGCTGAAAAAGCGATTGAAGAAACAGTGAAACCTAAACCAAAGCAGAAAACAGAAACATCATCCTTAACGGCCTCTCAACTTGCACATAAAAAGCTTGAAGAAGCTGATGCAAAGAGACGTGCTGCAAACCTGGCTAGAATTGAAGCGGAAAAAGCACTCGAAGCCAAGAAAAAAGCACGTGAAGAAGAAGAGGCTCTTGAGAAAGAAAGGGAAAAAGCACGTGCTGCTGCTGCAGAAGCGCAAGCAAAAGAACAAAAAGCAGGTGTGCGTAAGACGAAAGATGCCGAAGCGAAACATAATCGTGAAAAATCTAGTCGCAAAGGCGGTCGTAACGATGATGAGTTTGAGCGTAAAGAACTTCACGTGACCGAAGGCAAAGGTGGGCGCCGTAAGAAGAAAAAAGGATCGGCAGCGAAAGTCGCTGTTAACAAAGATCAGGAACACGGCTTTTCAAAACCTACTGCACCCGTCGTACATGAAGTAAACGTACCGGAAACCATCAGTGTTTCTGATCTAGCTCAGCGTATGTCAGTTAAAGCTGGTGAAGTTATCAAGGCTCTGATGGGACTTGGCACCATGGCCACCATCAACCAGGTTCTTGATCAAGATACCGCAGTTATTGTGGTTGAGGAAATGGGGCATATTGCAAAACCTATCATCGAGAATGAAGTTGAACAAGCACTTCAAGTGTCTGATGAGCATCAGGGCGAAGCAATTGGTCGAGCGCCAGTTGTTACTGTCATGGGCCATGTTGACCATGGTAAAACATCGTTATTGGACTACATCCGTCGCACCAAAGTGACTTCTGGTGAGGCAGGTGGTATCACTCAGCATATTGGTGCCTACAAAGTCGAAACCAGTCGTGGTGAAATCGCATTCCTTGATACACCGGGCCATGCTGCATTTACAGAAATGCGTTCACGCGGTGCAAAAGTGACTGATATCGTGATTCTGGTGGTCGCGGCAGATGACGGTGTTATGCCGCAAACAATTGAAGCTATTCAGCATGCTAAAGCTGCTGATTCAGTCATCATTGTTGCTGTTAACAAAATAGATAAACAGGATGCTAACCCTGATCGTGTGAAGCAAGAATTAGCTAATCACGAAGTCATTCCAGAAGACTGGGGTGGTGATGTTCAGTTTATTCCTGTATCAGCATTAACGGGGCAAGGTATTGAAGATCTGCTGGAAGCTATTTCGCTTCAGGCAGAGGTTATGGAGCTGAAAGCACCTGAACAAGGACCTGCTCACGGTACTGTCATTGAAGCGCGACTGGATAAAGGTCGTGGTACGGTGGTAACGGTACTGGTTCAACAAGGGACTTTAAACAAGGGCGATATCGTCGTTGTTGGTCAAGAGTATGGCCGCGTTCGTGCTATGTTTAACGAGACAGGCGAACAACTTAAACATGCTGGCCCTTCAACACCGGTAGAGTTACTTGGCTTATCTGGTACACCCGCTGCCGGTGATGAACTTCAGGCAGCGCCTGATGACCGCACCGCACGTGAAATTGCCAACTTCCGTCAAACAAAAGCCCGTGAGCAAAAAATGGCTCAACAACAAGCGGCTAAATTGGACGAAATGTTCAACAAGATGGAAGAAGGTGACGTTAAAACACTTAATGTTGTTATTAAGGGTGACGTTCACGGCTCTGTTGAAGCAGTGAGTCAAGGGTTGCAGAAACTGTCTACAGATTTAGTAAAAGTCCGTGTTGTCGGTTCAGGTGTTGGTGGTATTAATGAAACCGATGCTCAACTTGCTGCCGCTTCCGATGCGATTCTGATTGGCTTTAATGTTCGTGCTGATAATGCAGCACGTAAAGTGATCAGTGAAAAAGGTCTGGATGTTCAGTACTTCAGCATCATTTATGACCTATTAGACGTTGTTACTAAAGCCATGACAGGTATGCTTGAACCTGTATACAGAGATGAAATCATCGGGTTGGCTAGAGTTGACGATGTATTTAGATCGCCTAAGTTTGGTGATATCGCAGGTTGTTTGGTTGTAGAAGGTACAGTTAAACGCAACAACCCAATTCGTGTACTACGTGATAACGTAGTGGTATACGAAGGTGAGCTCGAATCATTACGTCGCTTTAAAGATGATGTTAATGAAGTCAATGCGGGTACTGAGTGTGGTATCGGTGTGAAGAACTACAAAGATGTCAAACCAGGCGACCAAATCGAAGTGTATGAACGTGTATTAATGAAGCCGACCCTGTAATGGCAAGAGAATTTAGTCGTACAAATCGCTTTAGCGAAGTCATAATGAGAGAACTCGCGTTGATGCTTCAACGCGAGATTTCTGATCCACGTGTGGGAATGGTTACTGTCTCACACGTCGATGTGACGTCGGATCTTAAGTATGCCAAAGTCTATGTCACCCGTTTTAATGGCTTTGAAGATGAGCAGGACATGAAAGAATGTTTAGCAGGTCTGAATAGTGCTGCTGGTTATCTGAGAAGAGGTCTGGCTGGACGGGTCAAGCTAAGAAACATGCCTGAATTGCAATTCTTTTATGATAAAAGCCTGGAACACGGGTTCCACATGGATGAATTGATTGCCAAAGCGAATGCAGATATTCGTCGGGAAGACGAAGACTAATTTATCACGCTGATGGCAAGACGAAATAAAAAAGGTCGGGATGTTACCGGCATTGTCATTATTGATAAGCCTACCGGGCAAAGTTCAAACCACATTCTTCAACGAGTCAAACGCCTGTTCGATGCTAAAAAGGCTGGACATACAGGTAGTCTCGATCCTCTTGCTACAGGCGTACTTCCTGTTTGCTTGGGTGATGCGACAAAATTATCCAGTTACTTATTAGACGCAGATAAGCAATATCACGTTACCTGTCAGCTGGGTATTATCACCGACAGTGGTGATGCTGACGGTAATGTACTTGAAGAACTGCCTATTCCCGAATTTACTGAATCTACGCTTAATCAAATCATCCAGCAATTTATCGGTGAGATTGATCAGGTTCCACCTATGTTCTCCGCATTAAAACATCAGGGGCAACCGTTATATAAACTTGCAAGACAAGGTATCGATGTAGAAAGAAAAGCGCGTCGAATTACGATCTATGAGATTCAATTGCTCGATTACCAAAGACAGAGTTTTACTTTATCAGTAAGGTGTAGCAAAGGTACCTATATTCGTACCTTGGTAGAAGATATTAGCCATGCCTTAGGCACTGGTGGCCATGTCACAATGCTGAGAAGAACAGCAGTCGCTGGTTATGATTTATCAGACGCCATTACACTAACGTCTCTTCAGGAAAAATCAGATAAGCAGGGCATCAAAGCACTTGATGAACTATTGCAACGAGCAGAAGATGCATTACCCGACTGGCCAAGCATTCAGCTTGATGAAGAGGGAACAAAAAATATTAGTTTTGGACGCTCTATTTCGGTACATGAGCCTTTTATAAGCGCAAATGTCAGATTATTTAATGTGAATAATGAGTTTATTGGTTTAGGCGAAATGTCAGCAGAAGGTGTGGTATCACCGAAGCGTTTATTTGCAAATGCGGTGGCTTAAACTACGCCTTGTTTCATAATAAGAAAGTCGGTAGAATCCCTACCTTCAAAAAGGTTGGCTGTTCTGGTATGTATCTGCTGGGGCAGTTCAGAATTTAACTAGTAGCAAAAGCTACAAAAAGTTGGAGTATTTAATGTCTATTTCTGCACAACAAAAGAAAGAACTGATCACTAAATTTGCACGTTCAGAAGGTGATACTGGTTCTGCTGAAGTACAAGTTGCTTTGTTAACAGCGCGTATCACAAACTTGTCAGAGCATTTCAAAACAAACATTCACGATCACCATTCACGTCAAGGTCTGTTAAAAATGGTTAGCAGCCGTCGTAAAATGTTGGACTATCTGAAAAAGACAGATATCGAACGTTACCGTGCATTGATTGCTGAATTAGGTTTACGTCGCTAAGTTGATTTTGGTGACTCATTATATGCAGCCAATGTGGCCGGCAAAATCGGCGACCTCAAGGCAGGATATATAAAATATGCCCCTGAAGCTATAACAGTTTCAGGGGCATATTCGTTTTTAGATTTATGATTTTTATATCAGTTGTGAAACGGGTTCATAACTGACAACAGAGAAGAGAAGGAAGAAAAGAGTGAACTCAGTAAAAAAGACAGTTCAGTACGGTGACCATTTATTAAGTCTTGAAACCGGAAAAATCGCACGTCAAGCCGGTGGTGCCGTTATTGCCAGTCTTGGCGAAACGTCAGTATTAGTAACCGTTGTTGGTAAAAAAGATGTCAACCCAGGCCAAGACTTTTTTCCTTTAACTGTTAATTACCAGGAGCGTACATACGCAGCCGGTAAAATCCCTGGTGGTTTCTTCAAACGTGAAGGCCGTCCAAGTGAAAAAGAAACATTAACGTCTCGCTTAATCGATCGCCCACTACGTCCTTTGTTTCCAAAAGGGTTTGTTAATGAAGTGCAAGTGATTGCAACGGTTGTTGCACTGGATCCAGAAATTGATCCGGATATTCCTTCAATGATAGGTGCTTCAGCAGCACTGGCTATTTCAGGTATTCCGTTTAATGGGCCACTGGGTGCTGCACGTGTTGGTTATGTTGATGGCAGCTATGTATTAAACCCAGGCAAAGCTCTACTGGATAAAAGCGCATTAGACCTGGTCGTTGCAGGTACTGAAAGCGCTGTTTTAATGGTCGAGTCTGAAGCCTCTGAGTTACCTGAAGAAGTGATGCTGGGTTCGGTCATGTTCGGTCACCAGCAAATGCAGACCGCTATTAACTTGGTCAAAGAGTTACAAGCTGAAGTCGGCAAACCTGCCTGGGATTGGACTGCACCTGAAAAAGACGTCACTTTATATAATCAAGTGAAAGACACTGCCTATGCTGGTATTCAAGAAGCTTATGCTATCAGCGACAAGCTAGCGCGTTTAGAACAGTTAGGTAATGTTCGTTCAGCAGCCGTCGAAGCTATTGCTACAGAAGATTCAGAATATTCTGAAGATGATGTGAAAGGCGTTTTTGCTAAGTTAGAAAAGGAATTAGTGCGCGGTAAGATCATTGCTGGTGATCCACGTATCGATGGCCGTGACACATCAAGTGTTCGCCCAATCTTCGTTGAAACAGGTGTCTTACCACGTGTCCATGGCTCAGCATTATTCACTCGCGGTGAAACTCAAGCTATCGTTGTGGCCACATTGGGCGCCGAGCGTGATGCGCAAATGATTGATGCTGTGGAAGGTGAATATCGTGACCGCTTTATGCTTCACTATAATTTCCCTCCATTCTGTGTTGGTGAAACAGGTTTTGTTGGTTCTCCAAAACGTCGTGAAATCGGTCACGGTAAATTAGCCAAACGTGGTATTCAGGCTGTTATGCCTTCAGCGGAAGAATTTCCGTATGTAGTGCGTGTTGTCTCTGAAATCACCGAATCAAACGGTTCAAGTTCAATGGCTTCAGTCTGTGGTACCAGCTTGGCGTTAATGGATGCGGGTGTGCCGATTAAAGCACCTGTTGCTGGTATCGCGATGGGCTTAATCAAAGAAGAAAATGGTTACGCTGTATTGACGGATATCTTAGGTGATGAAGATCATTTAGGTGATATGGACTTTAAAGTAGCTGGTACTGATAAAGGTGTCACTGCATTGCAGATGGACATCAAAATCGAAGGTATCAACGAAGAAATCATGCGTACTGCGTTAGCTCAAGCGCGTGATGGTCGTATGCATATCCTTGAAAAGATGAATGCAGTTATTAACACGCACCGTCAGGAAATGTCTGAATTTGCGCCACGCATTATTACTATCAAAATCCACGCAGATAAAATTCGTGACGTGATTGGTAAAGGTGGTGCCACTATCCGTGCCATCACTGAAGAAACAGGTGCTACTATCGATATTCAGGACGATGGTACCGTGATGATTTTCTCTTCTGACTACAATGCTGGACAACAAGCATTGCGTCGCGTTGAAGATATTACTGCAGAAGTTGAAGTCGGTAAGATCTACGAAGGTCGTGTGGCTAAATTAATGGACTTTGGTGCATTTGTGACCATTCTGCCAGGTAAAGACGGTCTGGTACATATTTCTCAAATTTCAGAAGAACGTGTTGAGAATGTGTCAGATAAATTGTCTGAAGGTGATTTAATCCAAGTCAAAGTCTTGGAAGTCGATCGTCAAGGCCGTATCCGTCTTAGTATGAAAGCGGTTAATGAAGAAGTGAAAGAAGAAGAGTAAGTCTTCTGCGCTACTTCGCAAAAAAGCCCCGTACTGCGGGGCTTTTTTTTATGCATGAGTAAAAAATTTCTTCTAACGGATGAGATATAGGTCAATTCACACAATCACGGCTGTAAATATGGCATAACTCTCTTGATAAGGTAAATGATAACGATTATCATTGCTGGCTCGAAAAGGGGAATTTTATGGCTCAAGAAAACGACGACGCATTAGGTACAACTGAGAATATCAGTAATAACGGCGCTGCAGTGACAGACGTAAATACCGATCCAAGTACAGTCTCGCCAGCAATGACCGATGCTTTAACTAGTACAGATCCAACAACGTTGGCTCCGCAAGCAGATGCGATGACACAGTTTGTGGAGTTCATGCAGGTAGGTGGACCTGTTGTATGGATTCTGACAGGTTTTTCGGTAATCGCATTAGCGATTACACTCATTAAACTCTGGCAGTTCATGTCAGCGCGACCAGAATCCTCCAAACACCTTAAGTCTGTTATTCAACATTGGCAAAAAGGCGATGCTGCCGAAGCCATGATGATGTTGAATCCAAAACGACCAGTGGATGAGCTGGTGCTAATGTCGATTAGAGGTCTAACTCAGCATAAAATGGATCTTGCGACCTTAAAAGAAGAGCTTGATCGTGTTGCTACACTGCGCCTCAATCAATTACGTGCTTACCTTCGTCCAATGGAGGTTATCGCTACATTAAGTCCTTTATTAGGTCTGTTAGGTACCGTGTTGGGGATGATTATCGCCTTCCAACAAATGGAAGCTGCAGGGAATCAGGTGGATCCGTCTGTTTTATCCGGTGGTATCTGGCAAGCATTATTAACAACAGCAGTTGGTCTGGCTGTGGCCATACCGGTTGTGACAGTACATAACTGGATGGAGCGTAAAGTTGAGCGTGTTGCATCGCTGATGAATGACACTGTCACCCAGATTTTCACAACAGCACCTGCTAAGCCAGTGTCTGCTGAAAACAATACCATGCGCCATGCTGCTTAATACAGAACCGCCAAGACATAAAAGAGCCATTAGTCTGACACCGCTTATTGATGTGGTGTTTATTCTGTTGCTGTTCTTTATGTTGTCTTCGACCTTTATCCAGTGGCGGCAAATTGATGTGTCGGCACCAAGTGAATCTCAGGCAGAATCTCGTGAGCAACGTGTTGTCACTCTGGTGTCAAATGACGGTACATACAAAATTGGTAATATGACCTTGTCTTTAAAAGATGCAAACTCTGTGGTTACGGTGGTTAATCAAGATCCTGATGCTGTCTATGTCATCGAGGTTAAATCAGGTATTCAAACACAAAGTATGATTGATCTGCTTGATGCCTTTAAACAGGCAGGCGCTAAATCTGTCAGCCTGGCAGGGATAAATTGATGAAAGTCGGACAGTCGATTCAACATAAAAAGCCTGATCAAGATGACAGCTTGGTGCCGTTGATTAACATTGTGTTTCTGATGCTCATATTTTTTATGGTCGCGGGACACATTAGTCAGTCTGACCCTATTAAGGTACAGCCGCCTTTATCTGCGAGTGAAACAAAGCAAGTCGAAGAACCCTTAGTTATTATCGTATCTGAAGATGGGCAAGTAGCGATTGATCAGGCAATTACAGATGATGAGGCGCTATTACCCACCATCAACAAACGTTTTGAAGCGACAGAAGATAAAGATACGTTTCATATCTTAGTTAAAGTGGATGGCAATCTGCCGGTGGAAAGGCTTCAAGATGTGCTGACCATAATCAAGCAATCTGGCATCAAGCGTGTCTCATTGGCGACACAAAAACAAGCAGAACTAACATGACAAAAAATCGTTATTGGATCTTTGCGCTTTTGGTGGCCGTTGCTATTCATGCCGCTGGCTTCGTCTTTTTTACCTATCAGCCTGAAGAAGAAGATGGTGCTGAGCTAACTGGCTTACAAGGTGTAGAAATTGATCTGGGTATGCTTGGTGACCTTGGTGACGTAGAAAAAACGCAAGAAAAAGCGACGGAGTCAGAGCCCGAACCTGAACCAGAAAAAGAGCCGGAACCTGAACCTGTTGTCGAGCCAGAACCTGTCGTTGAACCTGAACCTGTGGTTGAACCCGAACCTGTTGTAGAGCCTGAGCCAAAAAAAGTTGAGGCAAAACAAAAAACAGAAACAAAGGTAAAAGCACAAACCAAGCCTAAACCAGAACCAAAAAAAGTGGTTGAAGAGCTTATCGAAAAAGAAGTCACACCAGAAAAGCCGGTGAAAAAACAAACAGTCGCGACAACAACGACCAGTACAAACGTGAATAAACAGACTGCCCAGAAGAAAACAACCGGGCAAGCAAGTGCACAGCTAAGTGGTGGTCAGATAGCAGCGCAAAAATCTTACTACAGTGAGCTGGCTGCAACACTGGCCAAGCATAAACGTTATCCCATGGCCTCAAGACGTCGTGGTGAAGAAGGGATCGTCAAGCTGTTTTTTGTGGTTGATCGTGATGGCAAGGTGTTGGATTTTCGTATTACACAAAGTTCGGGGTCAAAACGTTTAGATGAAGCGGTTATAAGCATGTTAAAAAAAGCCCAACCGTTACCTTCGTTTCCGGATGACATGTTGCAGTCTCAGCTTGAGGTGAATGTGCCGATTGCTTTCCAGCTTAATACATAAGTTCGGCTTTAATATGTTTTACGGTGGTTAATATGCGATCAATCGGAGTACTTATTCATCGCTGGTTTGGACTGGCCAGTGCTGTGTTTTTATTCATAGCCGGTCTTACCGGCGCCATTATCTCCTGGGACCATGAGCTGGACGAATGGCTCAATCCACAGCTATATAAAGCCAAAACACAAGATGTGGACTTTGCTGCAATTGATGCTTTATCTCTTGCTAACAAGTTTGAAGCTGACAATCCACAGTTAATGGTCAGCTTTATGCCGCTCAATATTGAGGCTGAGCATAGTTTAATGATGACAGTCATGCCCAGACCTGTTCCTGAGACTGGCAAAGCGGCTGCCGTGGATTTTAATCAGGTAGCCATCGATCCTGCGACCTCTGAGGTGCAGGCAAATAGAATGTGGGGGGAGATTTCGCTAACGCGCGAGAACATCCTACCTTTTCTCTATAAGCTTCACTACAGCATGCATATACCAGATGGTTTTGGTTTGGAACTCGGTATTCTATTTATGGGCATTATTGCTGTCGTCTGGACAATAGATAGTTTCATTGCCTTATGGATAAGTTTTCCAAAAGCAAAAAGCTGGAAGAAGTCATTACGGTTCCGTTGGAAACAAGGCGGCTACAAATTAAACTTTGATCTTCATCGCTCTGGCGGCGTCTGGTTATGGGGCTTTGTGCTGATTTTAGCGGTGACATCTATCTCGATGAATCTAAATAATGAGGTGATGCGTCCAGTATTATCCGTTTTCTCCGAGCTGACGCCTACACCCTTTGATGAGCGTACACCGACACCATTGGATGAACCCATCAATGCCGAGTTGAGTCGTGAACAGATTCTGCCGATTGCACGCCAACAAGCCGACAAGTTAGGCATTTCAGATCCTGCAGGCGGGATTTTTTATGCGTCTCATTACGATGTTTATGGCGTGGGATTTTATAAGCCGGAGAATGATCATGGCGATGGTGGTTTAGGCAATCCGTGGCTTTATTTCGATGGTAAAAGTGGTGACTACCTCGGCGGTAAGATACCTGGGCAAGGCACGGCAGGTGATATTTTCATTCAAGTCCAGTTCCCTCTACATTCTGGTCGTATTTTGGGTTTGCCTGGTCGAATTATGGTCTCAATTATGGGATTGATGATAGCTATTTTTAGTGTCACAGGCATCATTATCTGGGCCAAAAAACGTCGAGCCAGAGTATCAACGAGAACCAATCAAGCATTAAATATGTCTTCTTCTCTTCGCTAGCATAGATGATGCTATGCTAG
Source organism: Methylophaga sp. (assembly GCA_002706095.1). Taxonomy (GTDB): domain Bacteria; phylum Pseudomonadota; class Gammaproteobacteria; order Nitrosococcales; family Methylophagaceae; genus Methylophaga; species Methylophaga marina. The sequence goes on from PAJP01000023.1 coordinate 301,731, forward strand.
CTTTATTTGAATAAATGAAGGATAGCTTATGCGCATTGATTGGCATCAGGTTTACGCCGCCATCTGGCGAAGTAAAAGTCAAAAACTAAAACCTGTTGTTCGCCTCGATCCTGTTCGTCTGGATGAGCTTCAAGGCATAGACAGACAAAAGCAAGCGATTATCGCTAACACGCAACATTTTCTTGAAGGCAAAACCAGTAATCACGCATTGTTGTGGGGAGCCAGAGGTACGGGCAAGTCCTCTGTCATTAAAGCCTTACTGAACGAAATGGCACCAAAGGGCCTACGAATTATACAAATTGATAAAGATGATCTGGGCTTCTTACCTGAAATTCTGGATGATCTAGAACAAGAAAGTGAGCAATTTCGCTTTATCATTTTCTGTGATGATTTATCTTTCGAAGCCGGCGAATCCAGTTATAAGCCACTCAAAACATTATTGGAAGGTGGCCTTGAGTTACCCCCAGAGCATGTGCGTCTGTATGCGACTTCAAACCGCCGTCATTTATTGCCAGAGAAACAGTCTGAAAATCAGCTGAGCGGGGTAGTGGATGGTGAAGTGCATTATGCCGATAGTTTAGAGGATAAACTGGCTTTATCGGACCGCTTCGGACTCACCTTATCTTTTTATCCTGCTAACTGGGAAAATTATTTCGCTATAGTTGAAACTCTATTTGCCGATATCAATACTGATAAGAGCCAATTACACGAAGCGGCACGCCTATATGCCATGGGGCGAGGAAGTCACAGTGGCAGAACGGCTAAGCAGTTTTATCAGTACTATCGTGCTCAGTTTTAACAAAACCACATAAATGCTTGGTTGATTGTTGTATGCAATTTTGGCTAACTAAGCTCTACAGTAGAAATGATAAATAACGAACGTAACAAACTGTGACGATAAGAATAATAGTGAATTAATACAATCCTAAAAAACAGCGTGGCTTGAATTGCACAAAGGATGATCCGAAATGAGTCGAGACAATTCTTTTTTCGAGTTTGATACAGAGACTGATTACTCCTCGACATCACCCAAGTCACGCTGGTTAATTCTGACGGTTGAAGATAATGATATTTTTCAGCAGTCTCTGGTGAGTGCTTTGTCGAGAATGATTATTCAAGGCAAAACACTGGAAATCCTCACCGCTTCCTCTGCGAAACAAGCTAAAGTCGTGCTTGAACAACGTCCCGATATTAACCTTGTCCTACTTGATGTTGTCATGGAAACTGATGATGCCGGTTTACGTCTGATTGATCATATTCGGTTTACCTTACAGAACCCCATCACTCGTATTATTTTATTAACAGGGCAGCCTGGTATGGCGCCCAACCGCTCAGTGATGGAGCAATATGATATTGATGACTACTGGTGTAAAACTGAGCTGGGAGAAGAGCATTTATTTAATGTTATGAATGGCAACCTCAAGACGTGGCAACGTATGAGTGACCTCAAAAAAGCTCATCAGGGCCTGGAGAAAGTTGTGACTGCGTCACAAAAAATTTCATGCCATCATAATTTATCACCTTTCTCTCAAACCGTACTGGAGCAGATTGATCAAATTATTGGCATTAGTGATGGCGGCATTATGAGTCTAAAGATGTCTGATCCACTTGACCTTAACAATGATTCTGCTGTTTTAGCGGCTACCGGCCAATATCAACCTTACGTTGGCCAGCCACTCGTTTCTATTGAAAATAATTTGTTATTAAAACGAATACAACAACTGTTAGAGCAAAAGCAGCATATATTTGATGGTCATTCTTCTTTATTGTATTTTTCTTTCCAAGAGCCCAACCCTGTCTATTACGTTATTGTTGTGAAATCAACAGATGTGTTGACTGAGTCTAATATCCATCTTCTGAAAGTGTTTGCTGAAAACATTGCGAATGGCTTTTCAAATATTGCACTCACTGATTATCTCAATGAGTTAGCATTCAAACATTGGCAGACAGGTATCTATAACCGTAATTGGTTCTGCAAACAGCTTGAGAATGAAGCCTATTGGAATAATAACGCTCAAATCGTGTTGATCTCGATCGATAGGTTGAGTGATATCACGGTGACATTCGGAGAAAAGTTTGTCATTCAGTTACTTGAGACTGTCTATGCTGAATTGTCAGACATAACTGGCATACAAGCCATAGCCATCATCAGTCGGGATGCTTTTGCCATTTTATTGGAAAAATCACAGCTATTGACGGCAGAAAAATTCGAACAAATTTTAGGCAAAAAAAATCATATCCAACACCTTGAGCATAAAGTGATTGCTCAGGCGGTATCCGCGCAGCTCACGCACTCATTAAATCACAGTCCTGAGCGTTTATTAGGTCAGTTGGAGAGTCATTTATTACGCTTACGCACCACAAGTAGTAGCCATTTCCACCATGTCTCTCTCGATAATGAGGCCATATTTTCAAAGCATATCCGTTTGTTAAATGAGTTTAATCTTGGTCTCACCAGAGATGAAGTACAGGCTTATCTACAGCCAAAAGTGAATATGGTTACTGGAAAGCTGGTGGGGTTTGAAGCCTTGGCGCGATGGTTTAAACCGAGTGGTGAGATGGTGCCACCTGATGTTTTTATTCCTATCGCAGAAGCATCAGGGCTAGTGGAGCAACTCGATAGAGTTATCTTATTAAAATCCTGTTCGGCCATAAAACAGTTAGAAGCCGCCGGAATTCAGGTACCCATCTCCTTTAATGTCTCATGTCATGAACTATTATTAAGTGATTTTTCCAGTTCCATCCTCGAGGTTTTAGCCGCCGAAAATGTGGCTCCACAGCAAGTAGATATGGAGATTACCGAAACCTTGGCAATGATAAATTATGAAGAGGTTTCCGCCACATTACGCAAGCTGATCCAGCTGGGCATGGATGTCAGTATTGACGATTTCGGTACTGGGTTTTCATCCCTGTCACATGTCACAGAATTAGCAGCCACCACACTCAAGATTGATAAATCTTTTGTGCAGTATCTCGGTGAAAAATCTTCTTCTGAACATATCGTGGATATGATCATTCGGGTAGCTACACGCTTTGGTATGAAAGTCATTGCTGAAGGGGTGGAAACAGCATTACAAAGAGATAAGCTTATTGAGTTAGGCTGCACCATTGGACAAGGCTATTTCTGTGCTCGTCCTATGCCCATTGATGAGGCAGTTCAATGGGCAATGGCGAATTCTTAGCAACGGCTGAATCAACCTCTTTTCGTGTGCCATATGTGTTCAGACATGTATGGCGCAGCCTAATCCTTATCTATATTCCTATTTTGGGGCTTGCTGGTTTTTTCAGTTATCACATTTATTGGCATATTTTTGAGTCCAACTACCAGCCTTATTTTGAATCACAGCAAAGCAGATTGGACAATGCTGTGAATACTTTCTCGCGAGAGCTGGGCCATATCCATCAGCTTATTCGCTTACTTCGTTACAACCAACAGTTTGAAAAAGCATTGCAAGCTGGTATGTCGATTGATTATCAGTCATTGGAAAATGTGTTTACTGATTTTTCCAACGTTTCTTCTCATATTAGTCAATTGAGATGGCTCGATGAAAAGGGCGTTGAAAAGCTGAGAATGAACATATCTGATAAGGGGGTGATTAAGGTTGCTCCTGAAGCATTACAAAATAAATCGAAACGGCAATATGTGAAGGCAGGTATGAGATTGGAACCGGATGAAGTTTATATCTCTGCCATTAATCCAAATATTGAAAATGGACAAATCGTATTACCTCTCGAAAAAACAATCCGAGCCGTCATGCGAACAGGTAAGCAGGATGGCCTACATGATGGCGTGCTTGTCATTAATTTTCTGTTGAATGACATGTTTGAGTCATTGAATCAAAAGCAAGATAATAAACTGCGTATTATCGATAATGAAGGTTATTGGGTGATGCACCCCAACCCTTCGATGGCATTTCGGTCCTATACTGACTATCTTGTCAGAACAGAACGACTATTAAGCCAGGCAGTGATTAAGGGCATACTTGAACAACGGCAATTACATAACTTCATTCACGGCTCAAGATTAATAAGCTATAGCGTGATAGACATCGGTGAAAATGGTCCAGATAACCGGCATCGTCTATTTTTTATTGATAGCTCTGCACCTGATTTATTAGGTTCCCTAAAATACAGGGTTGCCTTGGTTGTATTTATTCCGACCGTTTTAGTGCTCGTTGTTCTGTTATTTCTGATTGGGCGATTTCTTTACGATGGTCGTAAGCAATATGATTTATTCAGACAGCTGGCTGTCGAGAAAGAAGCATTAGCCAAGTCTAAACAACAACTGCAACTGGCATATGAGCAACAACAGCAAATGCAGGATACCCTGGTTGAGCTACGTAAGTTATCATCAATGGGAATGATGGTGGCCGGTTTAGCGCATGAGCTCAATACTCCGCTTGGTGGTGCTGCCCTGACTTTATCCAGTCTTGACTCTTCACGTGAGCAATTACAACAGGCCGTGAGCGATGGCTTGAGAAAGAGCGAATTAGAAGATTATCTGACCCATTCAGCTGAGACCATTGCCTTGGCCAGGAAAAACATCGCTAAAGCGGCGGAACTTGTGAAGAGCTTTAAACGTTTAGCCGTTGATAGACATACAGATGAATCAACGGAATTTGATTTGATGACGGTGATAAATGATGTCGCCACCACGTCTAAGCATAGATTGAAACAGCAGCACATCCATCTGGATATCGTGGGACCGAAACAGTTAGTGATACAGAGTTACGCTGGTATTATTTCGCAGTTATTCGAAAACCTTATTAGCAATGCCATTTCACATGGGTTTGCTGGACGTGATAATGGACATATCCACATTAAAGTCATACAGACGTCTATGAATGATATATCTGTCAGTGTGTCTGATGATGGTCATGGGATTGATGTCGAGCAGCTGACAACGATTTTTGATCCCTTTGTGACAGGGGCGAGGGGAGCCGGTCATACAGGATTAGGGTTACATCTCTGTCATCAGTGGGTGACCCAGGTGTTAAAGGGATCGATTAGCGTGAGTTCTGAACCTGGTCAGGGTACGACGTTTATTGTGTTACTTCCTGTTGATGTGGATTCATCGTCACAATCGTAAGGGTCACATAGTGTCCGTCAGGATTCACTTGGTTTTGATATGGCCAGTCCAATTTTTTACACAGTTGCTGCGTTAGCTGCAGGCCTAGACCAAACCCTTGATCATTTTCAACACTCTCCTTGTCAGATGGCGAGCTTTGGTTACGGATAGTGACTGTATGTTTGTGTTGATGAATCACCACATGACCATCCCAGGTATGCTGGAACGCATTTCTTATTAAGTTACCGATAATGATTCTGGCTGCCGCGGATGATGCATATAGCGTCGATTCAGTTGTTTCAACTTTGACATCAACGGGTTTGTTCTTCAGCAAATAACGCATTTCATCAACAAGACTATGAATCAGCTCATCGAGACGGAAATGTTGTTTTGCCAGAGACTCTGTTTCTTCTCGGTTCAGCCATAACAGGGTTTCACATAGATGTTGCATAGTGAGGCTAGCACGATCGATGCGTTCAATAATGTCTTGTTGTTTTTCGTTGAGGTCAGCGGGCTGTTTCTGCTGCAGTTTATGTATTAATTCAATATTGTTACGAATAACACTGATGGGGGTGCGTAATTCATGGCTGGTATAACGCAAGAAGTTTTGCTCTCGCTCCATAGCCTCATTAACGGATGATAATGACCCTTGAATTAAGGCGGCCATCTCGTTGAGTTCGGGATAAGCAAAGTCAGGAGGTGGGCGTTTTAATGTCTCTGGGGTCAGTTCATGTGTCCATGTGGTCAGTCGGGATACAGGCTGTGATAAACGCTTCATCAACAACCAGGTCAATAAGGCCAGAAGTAGGGTGATCCCGATACTCAAGGTAATAATAAACTGGCGGTTTTGTCTGGCATTTTTTCCAACCAAAGGAGAAGCATCCGCTTTGGTAAAGGGGCGGCTGATAAAATAGTCTTGGTTCTGAATTTTTAACTTAATAAGAAAGTACATCACGCCAGAACCGCGCCCTGTCTCGCCACGTTGGTAATGTTTCTGCAAAGCTGCATAACGCTTTGGCTTATTGAAATATTGCTTGATCGTAGGAGATTGCGCCTCCCAACTGCGAGTAATGGTATAACCATCAGCATAAGGCGCCTGGTGACTATTCTGTTGAGCACGTACATACTCTTCTGCAGCATTTTCCATATTGGCTGAAATAATATTATCCATGCCTCTGAAAAAGAACTGGATACTGAGCATAGAATATCCTGCCACTATCGTTATCCCCAGAACGAGGAAGGCTAATGCAATGTAAAATTTAAGACTCAGTTTAAGTTTCATTTCTTAAGGCAAATCCGTGACCGGGGATGGTGTGAATTAAATTTTTTTCAAACGGTGCATCAACAGCTTTTCTTAAGTGAAACATATGCACTTTCAGGCTATCACTATCTGGTGGTGTATCGCCCCAGACAGCCGCTTCCAACTTTTGTTTAGCCACTACATCGGGATAAGCGCGCATCAATGCTTCCAATAACTGCCAGCTAGTGGGCGACAGTTTTAAACTCTGTCCACTACGTGTCACCGTTTTTGTCTGAAGGTCCATGATGAGATCATCACACTGTAAGCGTTGTACTTGGCCACTACGACGTCGTGATAAGGCTTGAATGCGCACAATCAGTTCATCCAGTTCAAATGGTTTGACCAGATAATCGTCAGTACCGGCATTAAACCCTGTGATTTTGTCACTGAGCTGATCACGGGCGGTTAGCATCAGAATCGGCACGTCATAGCCTTGTTCACGTAACTTTTCACAGACCGACAATCCATCCATTCTGGGTAGGTTTAAATCCAGTAACAGCACATCGTATTGATGTTGTTGACTAAATTCTAAGCCGGCAAGGCCATTGCTGGCATGATCACATTCAATATTTTCAAGGCTGAGATAATCAATCACTGTTTCTGCCAGATCCAGATCATCTTCGACTAATAACACGTGCAACATGGCTAGTTTACTCCGGCTGCTTTTGTGACAGCTTTTCGCTTAAATACGTGTATAACGTCATGTTGAATCAGTAATAAACTGGGTATCAAAATCAATGTGATGACGGTGGCAAACATAATGCCGTAGCCTAAAGAAACGGCTGCAGGAATTAGAAATTGTGCCTGGCGAGATGTTTCACTGAGCAAGGGCATTAATCCGGCAAAAGTCGTGACCGAGGTTAATAACACGGCTCGCAAGCGACTCCTACAAGCAATACTGATGGCTTGTTTAATATCATCATAATCGTGGCGAATATCGTTAAAGCGGGAGACCAATAACAAACTATCATTCACCACTACGCCACTTAAGGCAATGATGCCGTTGAGCGATAAAATGCCCAAGGTCAGATCGTTCATCCAGTGTCCTAGAATGGCACCCACAATACCAAAAGGAATCGCGGTCATAATCAACATAGGCTGGAGATAAGAGCGAAGCGGAATTGCTAGCAACATATAAATAACTAATAAGGCAATCAATGATACATGGACCATCGATGATTCTGTCTCAGCCTGCTCTTCAGCCTCTCCGGCAAAATGGATATCTAATCCAGGATATTTTCTGACCAGATCAGGCACCATATTACTTTGTAGTTGAGCGACGAGTTCAGTGGTGGATAAGCTGTCTTTATTCACATCTGCCGAAATATAAACGGCTCGTTTTTTATCAATACGAGTGATGGAATCCCGTGTAAAGCCATAGCTGACATTAGCGACACTGGATAAAGGCACCACATCACCATTGGGCGTTCTAACACGCGAGTTTAATACATCGGCGGCATTCTGACGCTCATCTTCGGGATAGCGCACTTTGACTTCTATCTCGTCGCTATTACGCTGATAGCGCTGTACCACTTGCCCACTGAAGCCTTGTAAAATTTGAATCGCCAGATCGTTTGTCGTCATGCCTAATGCACGCCCTTGTTGATTTAACGACAAATGTAGCTGTGGTTGGCCTGGTTCGAGATTATCATCTATACCACTGATCGCAGGAATGCTTTCCATCGTACGTTTAATCTCGTTCCCGGCCATTTCCAGAATCTGATCATCATTCGCCCGTAACTCAATTCTCAGATCATCAACAGGACCATGTCGGGTTCTTACACTGACTGTTTTGGCGCCTTCAGGTGTCCCAACGAGTTGCTGCCAATGACGGCTGAACGTCGTAATGTCATAAGGCGCACTGGGTTTGAGTTCAACAGTGACAGTGCCGGCCTGGTCGCTGGAAGACAAAATCTGCAGATTAGCGATATCACCATTCCCGCCAAGTTCTTTGTCGGCCTGGTAGGCGAGTTGTTCCATCAAGGCCAGATCGTTATGCGTCAGACCATAGCTCGCATCATTCTGCATGGTCAGCTGAGCACGAACGGTATCGCCTGGGATGGATGGGAAAAAGCTCATTCTCACCATGCCTGTCATGGGCATCGACATAACAAAGATAAATAAGGCGATAAATAACACCGCCACCGCATAGCGTTGTTCAAGTGCATAATTGATGGTGGGGCGATAGCAGGTCTGATTAAACCACTGCAAACCACTGTCCATGGTATGTTGAATCTTATGCCAGATTTTGAGTAAGCCATGTTTGCTTACTTGTCGGCGTGTGTTCAGATGAGCCAGGTGAGCAGGCAAAATTAATTTGGATTCGATAATCGATAAAATCAGGCAGATAGTCACTACGGCTGCAAACTGAGCGTAGAGTCTGCCTAAACCGCCTTCTAATTGTGAGAGGGCGTAAAACGCAGCAACTGTAGTGAACACACCAAATAATGTGGGGACAGCAACAATCATAGTGCCTTTTATCGTATTTTCTATGGTGTCGCCTTCCTTGGACCTGACATCGTAAACGGATTCACCCACTACAACCGCATCATCGACCACGATGCCTAAGGCTAATAGAAAGCCAAACGTGGTGAACTCGTTGAGGGACAGTCCCATAAACGCATCCCCCATAAAGTAAAGGGTGCCAAAGAAAATAAAGGGCAAGCCCATGGCCACCCAGAAAGCAACGGTCAAATTCAGGAATAATGCCAGCAAGATAAACACCATCACGATGCCGGTAAACGCATTTTTAACTAATAATTCCAAGCGCTGTTGTATGGATTCGCTCCGGTCATACCAAGCTTCAAGCTTCACGTTATCGGGTAGCTTGCCTTCTTCCTGCCATGATTTAGCGACTTTTTCAGCCGCCTCCACCGTGTTAGTGATGTCATCCAGGCCGGTGGTTATGACCTGTAAAGCAATGCTGTCTCGACCCTGAAAGCGAGCTAAGACCGAGGTGGTGTCATCATAGGTGTCATTAATTTTGGCGACTTCACCCAGCAGCAACTGATTACCATTGGCGAGTGTTAATAGAGGGATATCGGCAAAATCTTCTTTCAAATAAGCCTGTTCAGATGCTTTTAGCTGTAGATAAACCGCTTTATTACGCAGAACAGCGGTCATCGTATTGGAAGAACCTGCATTTATCGCTTGTTCAACATCCGATAGAGTCAGCCCATAGGATTGTAGTTTGCCATCATCTACTTCGATGGCCATCATCGGATCCAGCCAACCGGAAATGTTGACAGAACTAATATTAGGGTTAGCTATCAGATCCGTTTTTAAGTTATAGGCAAGTTGTTGCAGGCTATGCCTGTCGGTATCACCGTAGAGTTGCAGCCACAGTGAATGCTCTTCCCGTTGGGCTTTCTCAATAACCGGGTTTTTGGCATCGGCGGGGAAAGTCGATATGGCATCCACTTTCGTTTTGACATCACGAAGAAGTGTGTCTAAATCATACTCACTCTGCTTTTCAACGGTGACTGTTACGCCGGTGCCTGTTGATGTACTGGTAATGCGTTTAATACCAATAACATCTTCCAGTTGCTCTTCTATTTTGATGGCCAAACCTTCTTCAGACTGTTTGGCTGAACCACTGTCGTACGAGACTGAAATGGTCAGTGAGCGGGGATCCATGCTTGGAAAGGCTTCTTTTCGCAACTGACCAGATTCAAGCACACCCAGCATAATGACCAGAATCATTAATAAATTCGCGGCCACAGGATTGGCCGTAAACCAAGCGATGATGCTGCTTGAATAGGATTTTTTTATCATGACTGTGACACCTCAACAGCTGTCACGGCCATGCCTTCAAGATAACTATTTAAAGGGCTGACAAGTACAGGAACCGTGGCATTTGTTAGTGACTCAGGAGGCGCGATATAGATAGAACCGCGGCTTGAAAAGAGCGGGCTGGTACTGAATTTTTTCAGGGTGTTATCAGTTGATACATACCAGACTTCACCGCGTTGACTTAAGGCGCTGGTTGGCAGTTTCCATACGCCTGCTATATCACGACCTTCAATGTGGGCCTCTACAAACGTGCCGGGAAACAAGGCAGGTTCAATATCTAAAGGTTTATCGACGGCAATGATCAAACTGCGTTGACGAGTTTCCTGATTAAGACTTTGTTCCGCTCTAAGTACATAACCTTGCCAGGAATGCGAATTCTCAACACTCGTCACCGTGACCGGCCATTTGCCACTATTCAGCACAGACAAACTGGGGAGATTGCTCCATTCTTGAGCAGATAAAGCCACAGAGATTTCCACGTGATCGGTACTATACAAGGTCGCGACTTCAGTGCCGGTCTGAACATAACTGCCAGGGGACACTAAACGTTCAATAATCAGTGCGTCAAAGGGCGCTTTAATGGTTGTTTGAGCCAGATCCTTTTCAGCCGCCTTGAGATTGGCCTCGGCTTCTTTCACCGCCGCTTTGGCGGCAGCCAGTTGTGGCTTACGTAGCACCAAGTCTGAGTCTGGTTCTCCTTCAAGTCCTGAAGATTGCCACTCACTCAAGGCTTGCAGACCTTGGCGTTGTTCTTCTAATAAACTGACTTGGGCAGAGCTTAAGGCTTGCCGCGCACTTTCCACAGCGGCCTGATAATCACTATTTTCAAGCTGGGCCAACAAGGTTCCTTTTTTTAAACGTCGACCACTTTCAAATTGTTGGGATATGTCATCAATCTGACCGCTTACCTGCGCTGTAAGCGTGATATTGAAGTGCGGGCTGGCGGCACCAAAAGCACGGACTGCTGATGTATAACTGCCTGGTGTCGCCATCATCACGGATACATCGGGGCTGGGCACTGGTTCTTTTTGCACGGGCATTGGCCTATTGGCCTGTGCTGCTGATAGATGTTTGACCACTAAAACTGTGACAAAAAGGATGCCACAAGCAAGAATGAACAGAATGATTTTGGGGAAATGACGCTTCATGGTGTGGTTCTCAGGCCGAGTGCTAAGCCAAGATTAATCCGGTTAATCAGGCGTTGATAAATAAGGTTATCCAGAGTGGCTTCCAGGTTGTAAGTTTGTTGCTGTACCGTCAGTAAATCCAGAATATCGACCAACCCCGTTCGATAACTTGTCTGATACTGCTCTAAGCTGTTTTGTGCACTTTTTAATGCATCCGCAATGTGCTGCTGGCGGGTTAACAGGTTTTGCTCCAGACTAAGATATTGCTCGACTTCATTAACGGCTGTTAATAAGGTTTCACGATAACGCTGATAGCTATAGGCCTCATTTAATTCGGCTTCCTTAGCTGCTGCACGTAATTGCCCACCTTGGTAAATAGGCGCTGTCAGCTGAGCGAGTAATGACCAGAGTGGTGACCCCATTAATGCCTGATGAGGAGAAGAGGCCGCATCTTCAAGAGCGGCACCAATGTCCAGGCTTGGTAAAAGTTCTTTATAGGCCACTTCAGTGCGTAGCTGGTCTGCTTTAATAGCGATGTAGGCCGCCTGTAAGTCGGGGCGACGTGCTAAAGTTTGTTCGGGTAAATCAGCCCAGGCCAGTTTGACTTCTGGATAGCTGGCTGGCGCCTCAATATCGGCAGTGTTGGTCTGTCCTAATAGTGTCTTTAAGTCTCGTTGTTGCTGACGATAATCTTCCTGAAAGGCAGCAAGGTTGGCCCTTGATTGGGCACTGGAGCTACGTGCATTATCTAAATCTTCCAATGTGCCAATACCGTTTCTGTAACGTTGCACGATATAGCGTTCATTTTGTTCCAAGGTATTCAAACGCTGCTTTTCTATGGTGATGGCATGTGACGTTGCGGTGAGGTTTAGCCAGGCTTTCATGACCTCCGCACTCAAACTATCACGAGCCGCTTGATAGAGCAGGGCTTGCTCGTTCACGTCCTGAGTGGCTGCCTGGCTATTGGCTTTTAACTTACCCCATAAATCAGCTTGCCAGCTGATATCGATACGACTGGTAAAATTATCATCAGCGTTCTCGCTGCGCGTTGCGCCTGCTGCAGCACTGATTTGTGGTTGACGAGCTGCATCGGTTTGCTGCAATTGCGTCTGACGAATTTGCAGTGTTAACCAGGTTTGTTGCAGGGTGGGGTTATGTTGGATGGCTGTTTCTACCAACTGATTAAGTTGCGCTGAAGCAATCAGGCTGTTCAGTGATATAACGGACTCAGCCTCATCGGATTGTGACCAAGCGGGCAGAGTTTGCTCTTGTTGTATCTTTGTTTGGTAATCAGGACTGGTAGACATAGATGCACAGCCTGAGAGCAGCAATACTGCGTTCAAGAGTGTCATTAGCATGCATTGTCTGTTACGAACTGACTTCACGTATACCTCGGAGATGATTAATTTACTGCATAACTAAGCTAGCGTTGGCAAAAGCATAAACGGCTGTCAGTTAACGCTGGGTTAAGAATGGTTATGTGTTGGTGTTGGCTGACCGTATTGCAGCATGGTCCTGACAAGGGGACCTATGAGCGCACAGGCAAACATAATGATCACCATAGGCCATGGCGTACCATCACCGAGTAAACCCACTAATGAGCCACTTAATGCACCGGCTGCAAAACCAATGGAACCCAGTAAAGCTGTCGCGGTGGCACTATTGTGTGGGAAAAACTCTACCGTGCTTGAAGTTGCATTGGAGACAATTAAGCCCATTGAAGCGATAAATAAAATTAATAAAATCACCATAATCACTAGGTTAGGTTCTGTTGCCAGGCTGACATAGGATAATAAAATCAGACTGGTCAGAACTTGTGCCGCTTGTCCTATACTTAATAAAAATTGTGGTCTGTAATAGTGTAATAAACGAATATTGAGACGGTTCGCCAGCATCATGCCAATCACATTCAAACCAAACAGAAATGGATAAACGGTCTCGCTGATATCAAAGTAGCCCATATAAACTGATGGTGAGCCGGTGATAAATGCAAACATACCCGCTAAGGCAAAACACTGAGAAAAGATAAATCCCAGTGCACATCGATGACTAAGTACCATAGCGTAGCGTTTGAACATACTGGTTCGTTCGGTGGCTTTTTTCCGTGTTTCAGGAAGTCGCAAGAACAAGGCTGTACCAATGCTCAAGCCATAGACCAGTAAAAAGACAAAAATAAGCCGCCAACCACTGAGATGCAGAATGATCATGCCAATAAGCGGGGCCAATAACGGTGCGAGCATCATGATCACCGCCATATTGGACAAGTGTCGGGCACTGTCTTTGCCATGACTTAAATCACGAATAACAGCGGCAGCATTCACCACAGCCACACCACCGCCGATAGCCTGGATAACCCGAAACAGCCAAACGCTGTGAATATCCTGACTGAAAATAATGCCAAGTGTGCCGACACAAAAAATGCTTAAACCACTCCCTGTCGCTGCTCGGCGTCCAAAATGATCAGAAAACGGTCCACCAAAAATTTGGCCGATGGCAAAACCTGCCAAATAGAGGCTCAATGATATTTCAGTATCATGAATGCTGGTGGCTAAATCTGAAGCCATTTGCGGGATGGCAGGCAAATAGGCATCGATAGCAAGAGGCGTTAGCGCCGTTAGAGCTGCCAATAATAAAATCAGTGCCTTTGTTGGTGATACTGTCTGGTTCATGATTGTTCAGTTGTTGGTGAGTCTACAGAGGCAAGCGTTGTTTTAAGTAAGTTCGCCAATAAGGTTTTATCTTTGCCTGAAACGGAGGCTAATAATGTTTCCAGCAATGAAAAGTGTGCCGGATACACTTTATTAATGAGTTTCTTGCCATGAGGGGTTAGGCTCACCAGTACTTTTCTTCGGTCCTGCTGACAGTGTTGGCGCTGTATAAGGGCTTTTTCTTCCAGCTTATCAAGACGACTTGTCATCGCACCTGAGGTGAGCAACATACTTTGGTAGAGCTCTGAAGGTGTCAGGTAGCGTTTATTTTCGCGTTTCAAGGTAGCAAGAACATCAAACTCGCCAGGTTTGAGCGCAAATTCGCGGTGAAGTTCGCCGACTTGCTGTTCGATTGTTTTCGCCAGACGTAAAACACGACCGATAATTTTAATGGCATCCAAGTCAGTATGAAGACCTAACTGCTGCCACTGAGCCATGATGAGGTCGACTTCATCAAATTTTTTTCCCGACATGGGTGTATCCGATTCAGAATGTAATTTTATCTTAACATAAAGATAATTAATGTTAAGGTAATTTATTTCACTGTTTTTAAAGAAGAATCTCAGTGGTTGTGCTGGGAATTTTTTCCTGAAATTGGCGTCTGTATTGATGCAAGGTATCCAAGCCAACTATAATAATGATGATCGCAATGATCAGAAGGATGACAGGATTAAATTACAATCGTGTTTCATCACGCAGAACATGCCGTTCTGATCTCACTTACCGTATTCGGCTATGACAACAAGCAACTTAGCATACGAGCATTTGCTTGTGTTAGAGCTTGGTTATTAGCTGTTTTTATTATCTTGTCCGGAGAGATGTCCTAGTGAGTCATTACAAGCCCTACAATGGTCCAGCTGCTGGTTGGGGTGCACTTGTCAGTGTTACTCGTAACTGGCTGGGTAGCAGAAATGCTATTTCCAATATCCGTGCGATGCTGAAAACGAATCAGGATCATGGTCTTGATTGTCCAGGGTGTGCCTGGGGAGAAACGCCTGAAAAGGGCATGATTAAATTTTGTGAAAATGGTGCCAAAGCGGTTAACTGGGAAGCGACAGGCCGTAAAGTCACCCCGGCATTTTTTGCGAAGCACAGTAACGCTGAGTTGTTAAAAGAAAGTGACTTTTGGCTAGAGTCACAGGGGCGTATCACTCATCCGATGCGTTATAACGCTGACACCGATCACTATGAAACCGTCACATGGCAAGAAGCCTTTGATACGGTTGCCAAACACTTAAACCAGCTTGACTCACCCGATCAAGCAGAATTTTATACCTCTGGTCGAGCCAGTAACGAAGCGGCTTTTCTATACCAGCTTTTTGTCCGTGCCTTTGGTACCAATAATTTCCCAGACTGTTCCAATATGTGCCACGAAGCCAGTGGTATTGGTATGTCTGAAACACTGGGTGTGGGCAAAGGCACTGTTACCTTTGAAGACTTTGCTGAAGCGGATGCGATTTTTGTCATTGGTCAGAATCCAGGTACCAATCACCCA
Source organism: Methylophaga sp. (assembly GCA_002706095.1). GTDB lineage: Bacteria > Pseudomonadota > Gammaproteobacteria > Nitrosococcales > Methylophagaceae > Methylophaga > Methylophaga marina. The sequence goes on from PAJP01000023.1 coordinate 317,221, forward strand.
CGTATGTTGGAACCGCTGAGTGAAGCAGTGAAACGTGGTGCACATGTCGTGTGTTTTAATCCACTTAAAGAACGTGGTTTGGAACGTTTTCAGCATCCACAAAGCCCGATGGAAATGCTCACTAATGAGTCTGAGCCAACTAATAGTGCTTATTTCAGACCTGCTTTAGGTGGAGATATGGCCGCTATTCGCGGTATGGCGAAGTTCTTATTGCAATGGGATCGCGAAGCACAAGAAAAAGGTAAACCGGCGGTATTAGACCATGCATTTATTCAGCAGCAGACGCATGGCATGGAAGACTATTTTGCCGAAATCGATAATACGCCTTGGGATTTGATTGAATCACAATCAGGCTTGAGTCTGGCTGAAATCGAAATGGCGGCTAAGATTTATTGTAAAGCTGACCGGGTCATTATGTGCTGGGCGATGGGTGTAACGCAGCATCTTCATTCTGTGCCGACTGTTCAGGAAATTGTGAACCTGCAATTATTGCGTGGCAATATTGGCCGTCCTGGCGCAGGTTTATCACCTGTGCGTGGTCACAGTAATGTGCAGGGTGACCGCACCATGGGTATCGATGAGCAGCCACCAGAATGGTTACTGGATGCCATTGAACAGCGCTTTGATTTTAAAGTGCCTCGTGAACATGGTCATACCACGGTTCAAGCCATTGATGCGATGGAAAAAGGTCAAGCGAAAGTCTTCTTTGGGCTAGGTGGTAACTTTGTTCAGGCCACACCGGATACCGAGCGTTCACATAAAGCCATGCGTAACTGTGATTTGACTGTGCAGATTTCAACAAAACTGAACCGTAGTCATCTTGTTACAGGTAAAGAGGCACTGATTTTACCGTGTCTGGGTCGCACTGAAAAAGATTTCCAGAAATCTGGATTACAAGGTGTAACCGTTGAAGATACCTTTAGCATGGTGCACATCTCTTACGGTCAGCTAAAACCTTTTTCACCTTTATTACGCTCTGAAGCTTCGATTATTGCTGGCATTGCTAAAGCGACCCTAGGTAATAAACCGGTGGATTGGGAATGGTTGGTAGAAGACTATGACCGCATTCGTGATCTGATTGCAGATGTTATTCCAGGCTTTGATAATTTCAGTAAGAAAATACAGAATCCTGGTGGCTTTTATTTGGGTAACCCAGCAGCAGAGTATCAATGGAACACCAATACAGGTAAAGCTAACTTTATTGCGAATCCTTTACCTAAGACATTGCTTCAGGACCAGGTTACCAAGAACGGGCAGTCTCCCGATCTGATTTTGCAAACCATGCGTTCTCATGATCAATACAACACGACGGTTTACAGCATGAACGATCGTTATCGAGGTGTGTATGGCATGCGTGATGTCGTTTTTGCTAACGAAGCTGATATCAAACGCCTTGGCCTGGAACACGGGCAGAAAGTAGATATGATTACCGTGTGGGAAGATGGTAAAGAACGAAAAGTATCCAACTTCACCTTGTTAAGTTATGACATCCCTCAAGGGCAGGCTGCTGCATACTATCCAGAAACTAACCCATTAGTCCCACTGGAAAGTTATGGCGATAAAACCTTTACACCGACCTCGAAATTCATTGCGATTAAAATGATAGCGAGTGCAAATGAAGCGGGTGACGTTGTCCGCTCCTCGGTGGCTTAAACAAAACTTCGATAATAAAAAAAGGCACTGTTAATACAGTGCCTTTTTTGTATGTGAACGGGGAGTGTTATGGCTGACTAGATCTCATCGACGGCTTCCATACACTCAGGTAATGTCTGACCACCATCAACCACGATCTGCTGTCCAGTGATATAAGCCGCTTCATCAGCAGCAAAGAATAAAGCCGCATTGGCAATATCTTCGACGGCACCCAAGCGTTTTAACGGTATCGCAGCCGCCATACTATTGAGATATTCTTCACCTAAATCAGCTAAGCCCTCAGTGTAAATATTACCGGGCATTACGGCATTAATGGTGGTGTTATAACGAGCCAGTTCCATCGCGGCTGTTTTCATAAAACCTAACTGACCAGCCTTAGTTGCTCCGTAGTGCGACCAGCCAGGATAGCCTGTGATTGGGCCAGTGATAGAAGAGGTCACCACAACGCGACCTTTGCCTTGTTTCTCAAATTGAGGGATACAGGCTTTGACACAGAGAAAAGTACTCTTAAGATTGGCTGACATAATGTCATCCCAGTCTTCAGGCGTTAAATCGATGATTTTTTTCTGTGGGAACGTACCGGCATTGGCACAGAGAATATCGACACTACCAAACGTGTCTTCCGTGTATTTCACTAAAGCCTGAACTTGCTCCCAACTGGATACGTCGCATAAATAGTAATCTGCAGTACCACCGTGGGTATTGATTTCATCAACAGTCTGCTTAGCCGCCTCTTCTCCACGAGCGGCAATCATCACTTTGGCCCCTTGTTTCGCAAATACACTGGCAATGCCTTTTCCAATGCCTTTTGAGCCGCCTGTAACGATGACAGATTTATTTTTAATAGAAGTGAGCATGCGCGATTCTCCCGAGAGTTAGTGAATAATGGTGTGACTGTATTTTTAACATAAATCTGTTACTTTGCAACAAAAATATTGCAAGTCAGTAAAAATGAAGTTATAAATGTGGCTAATTTACACAGTTACAGAGGTTATCTTTATGGCGGGTTTATATAATTCCCAGTTTGTTCAACGCCTAACACGCGGTGTGAAAGGCTTGCTTCCAATGTGGGATGTCTCAGAAAAGGCCAACATTTCCTTACTGACTGTGTCTGAAAACGCCACATTTCTGATTCAAGATGAGGCACGAAATCAGCGTTTCATTATTCGCGTTCACAGACCAAATTATCATTCTAAAAAAGAGATCCTGTCTGAACTGATGTGGATTCAATCACTACGTCAACAGCAAGTCTTGAATACACCCGAGCCATTAACAATGTCAGATGGAAGTTTAGTGGCAGAATTTGATGATGAGGGGACAGCTAGATACGTGGTGGCCTTTGAGTTTCTTCCTGGAGAGCAGCCAAATGAGGATGAATCTTTAGTCGCAGGCTTTGAATTACTCGGTGCCACCTCAGCAAAACTTCATCAACATGCGAAAAACTGGACACTGCCGGATGGCTTTGAACGTAAAAAATGGAATTTTGAGAGTGCCTTTGGACCTGAGCCTTTATGGGGGGATTGGCGAGAAGCGCTTGGCTTGGATGAACAGGGGAAAGTGGTACTTGAGCAATTATGTCAGCTACTCGAGTCACAGTTAGAGGCCTATGGTGAGGGAGCAGACCGCTTCGGCTTAGTTCATGCAGATCTGCGTTTAGCGAATTTATTAGCAGACGGCCATGATCTTGGTGTGATCGATTTTGATGATTGTGGTTTTAGCTGGTTTATGTATGACTTTGCTTCAGCCGTCTCGTTTCTTGAGTTGTCGCCATTGTTGCCGGAATTAGAACGAGCCTGGGTTCGAGGCTATAAATCCATCTCACCGCTATCTGCAGAAGATGAAGCGATGATATCCACATTTGTGATGTTCCGTCGACTATTGCTCACTGCCTGGGTGGCAATTCACCCTGAAACAGAAACAGCAGCAGAAGCCGGGTTTGATCAGTACACGCAAGGCACTATTGAGTTAGCAAAGCGATATCTTGCCGAAAATGAACAGCAAGACACATCACCGCTAAGTGAAAAACGTATTCTCGATATGAACGCTTTTGAGGCTAAATCGGGTCAGCACAAGGAGAACGTCACACGGCGTCTTGATAATCTTGGTGCTGCTTCGGTTTTGTTTTACCAAGAGCCTATTGAAATGGTGTCTGCACAAGGTGCCTGGATGCAAGCCGCTGATGGTAAACGTTATCTGGATTTTTATAATAATGTGCCTTGTCTTGGTCATTGTCACCCAAGTGTCGTTGCTGCGGTGTCAAAACAAATTGCGACATTGAATGTACATACACGCTATTTGGTCAGTGTGGTGGATGACTATCTGGAGTCACTGAAAGCGACGCTACCAGAGTCAGTATCTAATGTCGTGATGACCTGCTCGGGTAGTGAAGCCAATGATTTAGCGATGCGTTTGGCTGAGCAGGCTTCAGGCGGAACAGGCTTTATTGTGACGGAAGATGCCTACCATGGTAATACCAGTCTGGTGACAACCGTCTCACCCTCCATTATTAAGCAAGGGAGTTTGCCCGATAATGTGGTAGCTATTCCGGCACCATCATCGTCTGTGTACGAAGGAGACATAGCTGCCGGTTTTGCTGCAAAAGTCGCGGAGGCAATTGAAACCTTACAACAGCGTGGTATCAGAGTGGCGGCACTGTTGGTAGATACCATTTTTTCTTCAGATGGTATTTTTTCCGAACCTCGTGGCTTTTTGAAACAAGCTGTTGAGGTTGTCCGCAACGCTGGCGGCGTTTTTATCGCTGATGAAGTTCAACCTGGGTTTGCCCGCATGGGCGATACTTTCTGGGGTTTTGACTTCCATGGACTGACGCCTGATATTGTGACAATGGGAAAACCGATGGGAAATGGTTTCCCCATGGCTGCTGTTGCAACACGACCAGATTATCTGGAATCCTTTTGTGCTGATGTGGGGTACTTCAATACCTTTGGGGGTAATCCTGTCGCTGCGGCAGCTGGTCAGGCGGTTCTGAATACAATTCAACAGGACAATCTGCAGGAAAATGCACGCAAGATGGGTGCTTATCTCAAGCAGCAACTTCAGTTTATGGCAAAACAGTCGTCTTTCATTGCTGATGTACGTGGTCAGGGCTTATTTTTGGGGATTGATATTGGTGAAAGAGATAATAAACATATCCCAGATCCAGGCAAGACCCGACAAATTATTAATGGCTTAAAATATGCCGGCGTATTGATTGGTGCAGCAGGCAAGTATGGAGCGACCTTGAAGCTTCGTCCTGTGCTGACATTGACACGTTATGAAGCTGATTTCTTTTTAGATGCTTTATCTAAGCACGTGTAAGCCATATTCATCATTGAGGTGGGGTTCAGACTGCCGCCTCAATGATGTTTACCTTATCAGCCATTAAGGCTTTCTTTAAGGGGCCACTGGGTTGGCGATCAGTGACTAAATGATCGATCTCATTCCATCTGGCATAACGCGCCGTGGCCATGCGATCGAATTTACTGTGATCAGCCACCACCATATTGTTGGCACTTTGGCGAATCATCTGCTTATAAACATCAGCAGCATCGGTAAGCGCATCAGCAGGGCCAGTTGGTGCCAAGCTGCTAGCACCCAGAATGGCCCAGTCCGCCGTGTAATCGGATAAAAACTGACAGGTTTGTGAACCATGTGTCGCGCCTTCTTCACCATGATAGACACCGGGCGCCATAATCACATTAATCGTCGGGTTAAACGACAAGACGGTTGCCACACCAAAGGCATGGGTGATGACCGTAATATTGTTCATTTCATAGGCTATGCGCTTGGCGACTTCGACGGTGGTCACCCCCGAACCTATCATCAAGACTTTGGCACCTTTCAACATGGGCGCTGCTTTTTTGGCAATGGCGGTGCGTTCGGCCAGATTGGCTTTATGTCGCTCATTTAATACAGGTTCTGCTGCCTGTCTCAGTAAGGCGCCACCATAAGTACGACTAATTAGGTTTTGTTCGGCTAACTCTTCTAAATCACGACGAATCGTTTCTGTCGTAACTTTCAGGGTTTTTGCTAATTCACTCACCCGCATAGAAGGATTGATGGTGAGCTCGTCAATGATTGCCTTGTGTCTTGCGATTTTTTTCCGTGACATGGTTACAGCCTTATGAAGAACCTAGAAGTTATCATAAAATTACTGATGGCCAACATCTCTGTTATAAGGTTTTTTATCGAGTGAGTGAATGGAGTGGCCTTTCTAGGGTAATTCTTCTGGAAGAAGTGGCTGCGGTAGATGACTGGATAAGCCGAGTAAAAAGGCTTTCAGATCGGCCAGTTCTTGTTTTGACAGATCTAAGGGTTTTATTAGTGGCGATAATTGAGCGGTGGGAATATCATCGGTTTTATCATCGAGTTTCGCATTTTGCCACCATCCCATATTGTACATAGCTAGCAGCATATCCAAATCCGTAACAAGGCCATTGTGCATATAGGGTGGCGAAGCGATGCCTGTTCGTAATGCAGGTGTTCTAAAGGCACCGACATCTTCTGCCTTTCCCGTCATTTTATAGCGGCCCTGGAAATTACCGACTTGGTCAAATGATGTACCCAAGTGATGGAATTGATTATCACTGAGTAAGGGGCCATTGTGGCAATGGATACAACGCGCTTTTGTGCGGAATAAGTGTAGGCCTCTAATTTGCTGGTCGGTCAGTGCCGTTTGCTTACCATCCATAAAGCGATCAAAGTCTGATGGCGATGAGCGAACTGTTCGCACAAAAGTGGCAATAGCCTGAACGATACGTTCAGGCGTGATGTTTTCGTCACCAAAAGCGGTTTTGAAAAGAGCAGGATAAGATGCGGTCTTCGCCAGTCGTTTTGCTGCATTTTCAGGATTCGCTGCCATCTCAATCGGGTTGGTCCAACTTGCCAGTGTTTGTTCTTCCAGACTGTTGACTCTGCCATCCCAAAACAATTGCTTCAGCAAGCCAGTATCAACGATAGAGGGTGAGTTGATGTCACCTTGAATACGATTATGTCCAATCGCTTTTCTTCTGCCATCAGCCCAGGCTAAATCTGGATCATGACAAGAGGCGCAAGCAATCTGCTGTGATTGTGATAATCGTCTGTCGAAAAAAAGATGTTTACCGAGCTGTTGCTTTTCCTCAGAAAAGGGATTGTCGAGTGGAAACTCAATCTGCTGGGGTAAAGGCATGAGTGGTTGTACCTCAACCCCATCATCAAGTTTGGCTTCGGGCCAGTGTGTGACACCTTGCCTGTATTGCTCGATCAGCGTCATTGTTTCATTTTCTGCAAACGCCGTTGTTGGCATCATTATCATCAGGACTAATACCAGCAGCTGGCTGTTTATATAGTTCATCGTCGACATCAGTAGCGATACCCAATTTCGAACCAGAACTGACGGCCTAAACCAAATAATTGAGTGCCTGATTCCGTCGTCACCACATTTCGCTTATCTGAGACGTTAATGATATCGGCGCGAATGTAAGGTGAGGAGGGGCGTGAAAGTAGCGCGTATTCAACACTGATATCCCAGCGCGTGGTTCGTCCTTGATTTTCTGTTTCATAACTATCCAGGCCGGTATCATCATCTTTACCTAAACTTTTTAAATATTTATAACCGTTGGTAAAGGCCCAGCTATTTTTAACCAGTAAACGATCATCAAATGCCTGCATGATAATGTCCAGATTAGCTGTCACTGGTGTGGCGAAGTCACCGGCGGGTAATGCTCGGCGAGCGACTTGATTACCTTCAAATATGACCTGTTCATTCGCATCGACACTAGATAGATAACCGCCACTATCACCATAGCGAGCATCAGTGTCTTTATCCATCCAACTCACGGTTGAATTAACTAACCATTTCATACCAGCAAATCGGAAAGGTGAAGAACGCCAGAACAGATCGACTTGTTGTGTATTACTGCTGCCTGAGTTTTCAAACCAACTGACTTCGGAAGTAGAATCATAATGGGTTCGAATTTGTTTACGTCCCTGGCGCTCTACGTATTGGAGGCCTGCTTGCCCACTTAATACTTCAGCATAGAGTCCTACGCTGTATTCATCATCATAAGGTGTATCGAGGTCGCGAAACTCCCACTCTTGTGTTGGATCAATAGTGGTCCAATTGTCACTTGCACTATCGCGTTCACGAATGCTCATGCGACTACGTTCTTCTTCTCGTAAGCGATAAGATAAAAAGGACTTACCGTAGTAACGGTTTGCACCAACGGTAATACGTGCTGTTTGCGTGTTGTTTAAATAGACACCTGCTTGAATTCTTGGTGCTAAATTGACATTGTCTAACCAATCATCATGTTCCACTCGCACACCAGCACGCCAAAAGACATGCTGGTAGTCACCGTTTAATTCAGTAAATGCAGAAATATCCATATTATCAAAGGCAATTTTCCCCGCCTGGTAAATGACTTCCCGGCTATGAAACTGATCGCTAGGCGCCCATGAGCCCGGTGAGGTTTGAGGAGGGAGTGGCTGAGTGAAGTCTAAGGTGTATTCATTGAAGGTAAAGTCATTTCCGCGATCTTGCATGTAACGAGCCCATTTCAGCTCGGTACCATAGCGCCATACATGGGACTCATTCAGTGAGGTGGTAAAGTTAAGTGTTGAACCAATCGTATATTGACGGTTGGCTAAATCACCATAACCACCAAAAATCCCCGCTTCATAGATACTGGTGTATTTATATTGATCAATGGTGTTGCTTTCAAACTCACGTTGATCGGCATTGGTACCTGCATTGAGATTAAGATCCATACGAGTGTCAGCGAATTGTTTCCCAAAATTAACACTCGCATTCAGACCTTGATGTTGTCCTTCAAAGTCTGAACCAATGTAGTTAATCAGAAAACTGTCTTCGTAATAATCGCTGTAGGCGACTGAGGCATTGAGATCATAATCACGTTCGAGCAGGTCAAATCTAACCACGCCGTAACGTGATTCTTTATCTAGGGTTTTTTCATCGGAAGGTTTAAATATACGTCCTGTGTCAGCAAAGTAATCAAAATCTAATTGCACCAGTTGCTTTTGGGAAATATGTGATTCTTTTTCACTATAACCTGCAAAAACACCTATATCACCTATTCGTGTCGCGCCTTGCAGAGCTGTCTCTGATTTACGGAACTTAGGATGATAATCTCCGGGCAAGCCAGTTGGTAATTGTCTTGCCCCATCTTCAAAGAACTCACCTTCTTGAGACTCATCAACATGAAATTCCGTCCAGCTGTCTTGGGTTTTACGGTGTTTGATTTGAAATTCGTCTCGTCCTAAATATGCTTTGGTTTCTGCTTTGACGACGCCACCAACAAATCCTCCCTCACTGGCTGAAGCATTCACATCAATGACGGTTAAATTATCCAGAAAAGAAGGATCAACAAATAAACCTTGAGAGTGTCCGGCAACCCGTGTGTAGTTCGATGCACTTTCTTCAAGAGCAGGATCCAGCCGACTGTCTATGCTCGCCCCATCAAGCATTAGTTTATTTTGATAGGGAGCTGCGCCACGAATCGATAATTCTGCTGGCTTGATATCACCTTGTTGTAGACTTGAGCTGGCCGTGTTATCGACACGAACCGATGGAATAATACTGAGTGCCTCCGCCAGATCTGACCTCATCGATTGGCGCATTTCGATAGAGGTGAGGGTTTTTATTTCTGGGTTATGAGGTAATGCTTCAATATTCAGTTGTGGTAAATCTACGCCCGATTGATCCGCACTCTGAATAGGAAGGATGGTGTAACTTAACTCACCATTTTGGACGTATCTGAGCCCACTGTGTGCCAGTATTTGGTCTAAAGCCTGATAAATGCTGCGAGCCTGCTTAGCACCTGGGCTTGATTGATCCCTGACTAAATCTGCTGAAAAACTAATCAGTAAACCTGTTTGTTGACCGAGTTGGTTCAGGGCAGTCTCCAAAGACCCAGCAGGTATGGAAATTTGCTGTGACTTAGTAATAACGCTAGTGCGCTTTGATGAAGTATCTTCTGCAAAGCTGACGGAGGGAAAGACAATGCTTGTGCTGGATAGCAGGAGAATATTGAGTATTGTCGAAGATAAATAAGTTCGATTCATAATGGATTCCGTGGTTTGTTCTGTTGTTATTACTCAGGACGAACCAGGGAAAAAATCAGCTCATTTTTTTTCAGATAAATGAAACCAGATGCCAAAACGTTTTGTGTAATTTAGGTTGAGCGCTCTACTAACAGCATTCATAACTGCTGCTAAATCGTCGGTTGGGTATGAGCCTGAGACTCTCAAATTAGCAATCTGTGGTTCATAGCGGATAAAGGCATGATGGTATCGACTGAGTTCAGAGACAAAGCTGTTCAAGGGCATATCAGATACGATTAACATGCCTGTTTGCCAGGCAAGCGTTTGTGTATTGGCCTTGAACATCGACATTTCTCCTGACGCAGTCAATGTCATTGCCTGGTTTTCCTGAAGTGTCCATGATGTCAGAGAGTGCTTATCGGTCACGTTTACTTGACCTTCTAATAGTGTGACTTGTATCAGTTCAGGGTGTTGTCTGACGACAAAGTGGGTGCCTATCGGTGTGATATCTCCAATAGCTGTTGTCACTTTCAGCAGTTGTTGAGGGTGTTGTTCGGCATGGGTGATGATCGCTACTTCACCTTGCTTGAGTACGAAAGTCATCAATGTATTCGTTTCGTCTATCTCAATGATGGTGTCAGTATTGAGGTGGACTTCAACACCATTTGCCAGTGTCCAGCTACGGTGTTCACCTACTTTGGTGGCGAGTGTCTTATTTTGTTGATGGGTGACAGGTGAACCGATAAACCATGGGGTTGAGCCAATAACCGCAAGACCAAATAGAGATTTAAGCAACTGACGGCGAGGTCCGGGAGATGGCTGACTGAGAACGTGTTGGCTGATTGGACGACATTGTGGCGCGTTAATATCATTAAGCATCATGTCAAAAGCAGCAATCTTCTGCCAGGCTTCATCATGAACCGATGATTGCTGTCGCCATGAACTAATGCGTTGTTGAGTTAAAGTCTGATTATCAGAATTTTGTAGCTCCAACCACCAATCGGCCGCTTCTTCTGCAATGGTGAGTGGGATTGTACTTTCGTGGAGTGATCGCATCGTTATACTGACAAATTAAAACAACAACACAACATGGCTTGCTTCAAATGCCGCTTCACGGTGCTGATCGATATAGCGAGTCTATTGGCTGTGTCGGCATAATTTAAGCCTTCCAGCTGAACGGCGATAAATGTTTGACGAACATCTGTTTTCAGTTGTCTTAGTCGGTTATCCACCTGAATTAATAACTCTAAATGCTCCACTTGCTCTTCAGCTGATGGCGCTAAATCTGGCTCAAGTTCGCTAACGCATTGCTGATAGGCAGTTTCAATGTTCTTTTTACGCCAATGATCGGTCAATAGGTGGCGAGCGACCGTTTTTAAATAAGCATCACTATCTTCAATAACATCGTTTTTTACCCGTTTTAACAAGCGCTCAAAGGTATCGTGTAGTAAGTCAGCAGCCAGGTGGTTGCAACCCAATTGTTTATACAGCCAACTTCGCAGCCACTGTTGATTATGGATATACAACATTTCAATCTGCTTAGAAGCGTGTTGTTGTGAACTAGTATGTTTCATTCAAGAGATATTTTTATAGGTGATAATGATAATGTTTCTTATTATCATTTGTTGTGGGGCAACTGTAAAGTGGAAGAATTTATATTTGAGAAACAGGCATTGATGCGAGAAAATGGTTCGTTTGTCGTCGATGACGATACTGAAACTCTTGAAAGTGATTAAATTATGTCTAGCCCAGTCCAAAAAGCGGCTTCAAAGCGCCGCACTTTTGCGATTATTTCGCATCCTGATGCCGGTAAAACGACCATCACTGAAAAACTCCTCTATTTCAGTGGCATGATCCAATCCGCGGGCAGTGTTAAATCTCGCAAGACTGATAAACATGCCACTTCTGACTGGATGGAAATGGAGAAGGAGCGGGGCATTTCTGTCACCTCATCAGTGATGCAGTTTCCATGGCGTGATGAGATTGTGAATCTGCTTGATACACCGGGCCATGCTGATTTCTCGGAAGATACTTATCGCACATTGACCGCTGTGGATTCAGCCTTAATGGTAATTGATAGTGCCAAAGGTGTTGAAGAACGGACTATTAAGTTGATGGAAGTCTGTCGTCTGCGTGATACGCCGATTCTGACCTTTATTAACAAATTAGATAGGGAAGGTCGTGAGCCTGTTGAATTGTTGGATGAAATCGAAACGATTCTAAATATAGGCTGTGCGCCGATCACATGGCCTATTGGCATGGGTAAAGGCTTCAAGGGGATTTATCACTTATTAGATGATAATGTTCATTTGTTCGAAGCGCATGCCAAAGAAGCGGGTGAAGTCATAGAAGGGCTTGATAACCCTCGCCTAGATGAGCTATTCGGTGGGCTGGCGGAAGACTTACGCATGGAGATTGAGCTGGTGCGTGGTGCTAGTAATGAATTTGACTTGGAGCTGTTTTTAGCTGGCGAGTTGTCACCTGTGTTTTTTGGCTCAGCGATGAATAACTTTGGTATTACAGAGTTATTGGATTCCTTTGTGAAATATGCGCCACCGCCACAATCTCGTGAGACAAAAACACGCGTTGTTGAGTCTGGTGAAGAGAACTTTAGTGGCTTTGTATTTAAAATTCAGGCCAATATGGATCCGAAACATCGTGACCGCATTGCTTTTTTACGCGTATGTTCGGGTAAATACACAAAAGGTATGAAACTGCATCAGACACGTATTGGTAAAGATGTCACTATCGCGAACGCCGTGACGTTTATGGCGGCGGAACGCGAACAAGCTGAGGAAGCTTATCCAGGTGATATTTTGGGCATGCACAATCATGGCACGATTCAGATTGGCGATACATTCACTCAGGGCGAAGATCTTCAATTCACCGGCATTCCTTATTTCGCACCAGAGTTATTTCGTCGTGTCAGATTGAAAGATCCGCTTAAAAATAAAGCCTTATTGAAAGGCTTGCAGCAATTGAGTGAGGAAGGGGCAACACAGTTATTCCGCCCACTTGATAATAATGATCTCATTCTGGGTGCGGTGGGTGTGCTTCAGTTTGACGTGGTGGTTCATCGTTTGAAAGGTGAATATAACGTGGAATGTGCTTATGAAGCGGTTCAGGTATACACCGCCCGCTGGGTCTATTGTGATGATGTCCGTAAACTGGAAGAGTTTAAAAAGAAAGCGTCGCAAAACCTGGCATTGGATGGTGCCGGGAATCTGACTTATATTGCACCAACGCGGGTGAATCTTGACCTGACGATGGAACGCTGGCCGGATATTGATTTCCGCTCCACACGCGAACATCTCTGATGACTGAATAGTTATTGCCTGATTGAGGTTCGGTATTATATGATAATGATTCTCATTTATCTAACCCATCAGGCAGGCTATGTCCGTTCTTCAGGAGTCAGAGCAACAAACGATATCTAATCTCTATCGTCAACATCATACTTGGCTGTTTCGGTGGTTACGCGGCAAAGTCGAATCCACCGAGTCTGCAGCAGACATTTCCCACGATATCTTTGTCACATTACTGGCGCGTGAAGAGCAACTCGTACTCACAGAACCTAGGGCTTTTTTGACAACATTGGCAAAGCGAAGTGTGGCTAATCACTGGCGACGTCAACAAGTAGAAAAAGCGTATTTGGAAGTCATTACCGATATGCCTGAAAGTCTCCAGCCTTCAGAAGAAGAACGTGCCATCATTGTCGAAACCATAGTGGATATAAACCGGCGCTTGCAGGGCTTACCATTGGATGTAAAGCGGGCTTTCCTCTACGCGCAATTGGATGGTATGAAGCAACAGGAAATAGCTGAAAAATTAGCGGTGTCAGTGTCCACTGTTAAGCGATACTTAACTCGCGCAGCAGCGCAATGTTATTTTGCAATCACCGTCAAATAATCCATGTCAGACGCAATACAGCTTGAACAAAAAATCGCATTAGAGGCTATTGAGTGGTATCTGGCGTTATCCGAACAGACGGACGACAAACTCTTGTATCAGCAATGGCAGTCGTGGTTGGCAGCCGATCCTCAGCATCAATTAGCTTGGTCAAGAATTGAACAAGTCAATCATGGACTTAATACCTTACCTACGCCATTATCACGCGCTATTACGGAAAAAACGCTGTTCAAAACAGATAAAAGTCGGCGACATGTCTTACGTTCTTTGGCTGGTATAGCGGTTATGAGTGGTGGCAGCTGGGTTTATTTTAAGAATGAGACTCTCTTGCTCCCGTTACTGGCTGATTACCGGACTGGAATTGGTGAAACCCGTTCGTTGACACTCTCAGATGGCACCCAAGTGGACATGAATGCCAATAGTGCCTTTTCTATTGCGTATTCAGAAAACCAACGACACCTGACGTTAATCAGCGGTGACATTATGATCACCACCGCGAAAGATACCAGACCTTTTTTATTGAAAACGGACTGGGCTGATCTCAAGCCAGTAGGCACGCGTTTTTATGTCAGGCAGCGAGACAACACGGCATTGTTGGCTGTTTATGAAGGTGCTGTCGATTTTATCCGGGGAAACCATCTGCCACTGTTAAGAGTGAAGGCTGGGCAACAGATCAGCTTTAATGCCACTGAGCTGGGAAGCGTTATGTCCGCACAGGAAAGCATGCTGGCTTGGCAACAATATATGCTAGTGGCTGATAACATGCCTCTAGCTGAGATAGTGGCTCAGTTACAAAATTATCATCATGGCTGGTTACGCTGTGACCCTTTAATAGCAGAACGTCGGGTATCTGGTACTTACCCTCTAAATAATATAGATCAAGTTCTAAAAGCTTTAGCGGCAACACTTCAGCTTGAGTTGGTGTATAGAACACGCTATTGGATTACACTCAAACCACAGCAGAAAATTTAAATTTTTTGGTCTGTTTTTCATTCTCACGTGACACAACAAATAGACACCTATTTGTTAATGGAAAGTGAGGACTCTCATGTTCAATAAACCCGCTTTATTAAGCGCAATGACGCTAACCACTGCTTTGCTCGCTACAGCTGGCGTGACCCTTTTATCCACCACACCTGTGCTGGCTGCGGAACAGACTTCGGCGCAGAGTGATAAAAAAATAAGCTTTAATGTTTCGGCAGGTGATTTGGCCACGGCTCTGAATCAGTTTGGACGACAAGCTGGCATTTTACTCAGCTTTTCACCTGAGCTCACGGCAGCTTATAAAACCTCAGGACTGAAAGGTAAATATCCGATTAATGAAGGACTGCAAACCTTATTGCGAGGTACGCCTCTGTCCGTCGTTCAACAATCAGAAACCAGTTATCGGCTGACTAAAAGCAATGATAAATCAGCCGATTTACCCGTCGTGACTGTCACTGGACAGCAAACTTCATTTTCAGCGTATGACCCGATAGAAAGTTACAATGCGGAGAGGAGCGCTAGTGCGACAAAAACGAATGCATCCATTATTGATACCCCACAGTCCATCTCGGTGGTCACACAGAAGCAGTTAGTTAATCGCGGTGTGAAAACCGTGGCACAAGCCTTGCAATATACGCCAAGCTTGAGTGTGCCATTTGGTTATGACACGCGTTACGACTGGTTTAGCTTGCGTGGGTTTGATGCTAAATCGCAGGTATATCGTGATGGTCTTTTAATACCAACGAGTACCTATGGCTTGCCGAGAGCAGATAGCTACGCACTGGAGCGGGTTGAAGTCATTCGTGGCCCGAGTTCTGTCACTTATGGGCAAGCGCAACCGGGTGGTTTGGTTAACTTAGTTAGCAAGCGGCCTACAGAAGACACCTTACGAGAGTTACGTCTATCAGCCGGCAGCGATGACTTTTTTGAGTTAGCGGGGGATTTTAGTGGCAAGGTTGATGATGAAGGTAAGCTTCTTTATCGACTGGCCTTTGTCGGAAATGATGCTAATTCTGAAGTCGATTATAACGATGCCAAACGCAAGATGGTGGCACCTTCATTAACCTGGAATATCAGTGATGACACACAACTAACCGTATTGGCTGTTGAGCAGCACGATGAGCAAACCTATAGCTTTAATACGCATTTTACTTCCAATGTTTTGAATTACTTTAGTCGTAATTTTGGAGGTGCAGAAGTATTTGATCGTGAATTCGGCTTTTTTGATGGTGAGGAAGATTTTAATAAATTTGACCGTGATTATCGATCAGTTGGGTACGAGTTTTCACATGCGTTTAATGACACCTGGTCTTTCAAGCAAAATCTTCGTTACGATGAAGTAGAACTTGATTACAGAACATTAAATTCAGCACTTCCTGGTACTAATTTGGTAGCTGGTACGCTCGGTAGAAGTGCCTCACGAATACATGAGGAACTTCATGCTTTAGCTGTCGATAATCAACTATTGTCACACTTCAATACTGGTTCGATTTCTCATGATGTTCTTATTGGTTTGGATTGGCGTTACTCCCAAGCTGACGAAGAAAATTACACTGGAACTGCTTCAACAATAAGTTATATCAACCCTGAGTATGGCTCGCCAGTCGGTAGTCTATCTCTGAGCCGTGATAGGGATATTTATTCACGTCAAACGGGGATTTATATTCAAGATCAACTCGCTTATGAAAATTGGCGTTTATTGATTGGTGGACGTTATGACTGGGTGAAGAATGATGTTGATGTGAATTTCACCAATAGTACTGATGTTGATGCTGATAAGTCTGCGGAAGATTTTTCAGGACGGGTTGGTCTGGTTTATAAGTTTGATAATGGTCTTTCACCTTATGTTAGCTACAGCGAATCATTTAATTTAGTAACAAGCACAGATGTGAATGGCAAGTTATTTGACCCAGAAAAAGCCAAGCAGTATGAAGTGGGCGTGAAGTATGAACCTCGAAATATGGATGGTTTTATTAGTCTTGCCGTATTTGATTTGACCAAAGATGATTATGTGATTACAGAATATGATGCATTCAATTCTAATGGTGTGTCTCGTCAGGTAGGTGAGGTTAATTCGACAGGGGTTGAGATTGAAGCTGGCTTAGAACTGTCAGAACAACTAAAACTCTCAGCCGCATATAGCTATGTCGATGCCCGAATTACTGAGAGCCCCAATAGCTGGGAAAAAGATAGCCTTATTCCAAATCAGCCTCGACAAACAGCAAGCTTATGGTTGGATTACACACAAACAACGGGTGTATTGAAAGGTTTAGGAATGGGCGCTGGTGTTCGTTATGTAGGGGAGAGTACGTATATAGGTACGGATAGTTTGAGCACATCTACGGTGGATATTGAAACTGGTGGTTACACATTAACTGATGCCAGTATTCGTTATGACTTCGATGATGTCAGACTGGCGCTGAATGTCAGTAACTTATTTGATCGCGAATACACAACAACGTGTAATGACTTAGTCTGCTACTTTGGTGATGGCCGTCGCGTAATAGCTTCAGCGACCTACAACTGGTAGTTTTCAACGGGTGGCATGACTTATCGTGCCACCCTTTTTTCTTATTTGTTGCCAAACACTTACTGACTCAAGCAGAATAGTCCTGAGCACTTCAGAGAAGAGGGGCAGGACCATGAAAGTCAGATCGATTACCAAAAATAAAGGTAAACCTGTCATTGGCTTATCGCCAACAGATAGCTTGAATAAAGCGGTGGCGATGTTAATGGAGCACCGAATCGGTTCATTAATCATCACTGAGCCAACAGGTGCGATGGTGGGCATTTTATCTGAGCGGGACATTCTTAAAATACTGGACACTCATCCAGAACAATGGAGTCAGATGTTGGTGAGTGATGCCATGACCCCAAATCCCTATACCTGCGAGCCGGATAATACGCTTGAAGAAGTCATGAATAAAATGGTGGAGCATAATATTCGTCACTTGCCAGTGGTATACAAAGGCAAACTGGAAGGGATGTTATCTATCACTGATATTGTGGAAGAGTTGCTGAAAAAAGCGAAGTTCGAGAATAAGCTTTTAAAAAATTATATCCAGAACTGGCCGGATGCCGAACAGGAAATCTAATTTGGCTCAGGTGGAAAATTGGTTGTGCGATCAATCTGCAGCTTATTGTCTTTAGCAAAATCCATCAAAAACTCGAACAGCATTTCATCTGTACTTTCCAATGATGCATCCACGACGACACATTTGATTCCGTCAAGAGTCGCTAGCCTGACATTAGGGTGAAAGATGATGCGACGCCCAGGGCCATACGAGGCAACTGCTCCGCATAAGCGTTCGGCCCAATCACTTGGACGAAACTTTCCTCCGTCCAGAGTAATCCCGCGGATGATCACCTTTTCTGATATGGACATAAAGCGTCAGCTCAATTGTGATGGGTTAAAAGCGGCATTCTACTGCAAATAATCTTGTTTGCATAAGCACTGACTGTAAATAAAAGTGCTTTCAATGATTTAGGTCGGCAATAAAAATCCGTATAATCTCCGCTTTTAGTTTTCCTACTCTACGAGAATCTTGTGGCTGACTACAAACAAACGCTAAATTTACCTGCGACCAAATTTCCAATGAAAGCTGGTTTGCCTAATCGTGAACCACAAATGCTGGAACATTGGCAAACAATGAACCTTTACGAAAAAATTCGTGAAAAAGCTAAAGGTAGACCACAGTTCATTTTGCATGATGGTCCTCCTTACGCAAACGGTGATATTCATATCGGGCATGCGGTAAACAAGATTCTGAAAGATATTATTATCAAGTCCAAAACGCTGAGTGGTTTTGACGCGCCTTATGTTCCAGGCTGGGATTGTCATGGCTTACCTATCGAGCTGAATGTCGAGAAGAAAGTGGGTAAACCCGGTGTCAAAGTCACCGCAAAAGAATTCCGTCAAGCATGCCGTGACTACGCGGCGAAACAGGTTGATGGTCAGCGTGAAGACTTTAAACGTTTAGGCGTCTTGGGTGAATGGGATAACCCATATCTCACTATGGATTACAGCTTTGAAGCTGACATTATTCGTACTCTGGGTGAAATCATCAAACAAGGTCACCTGCATAAAGGGGTGAAACCTGTTCACTGGTGTGTGGATTGTGGTTCGGCGTTAGCTGAAGCAGAAGTCGAGTATGAAGATAAAACATCGCCAGCAATTGATGTACGCTTTCAGGTCATTGACCAGGCTGCTTTTGAGCAAGCCGTCGGGGAGTCAGGGCAGGGTAGGGTCAGCTTACCTATCTGGACGACAACACCTTGGACGCTGCCTGCGAACCAAGCCGTGTCTGTTAACCCTGAATTTACTTACGTACTTTTGCAAGCCGAAGGTGAGCAATTAGTACTGGCTGAGTCTTTGTACGAAGCGGCGCTTCAGCGCTATGGAATTGAAGCTGAAGTTGTTACACGTTTTAAAGGTGAACAACTGGAAGGTCTGCAATTACAGCACCCATTTTATGATCGCCAAGTGCCGGTTATTCTGGGTGATCATGTGACAGCGGATGCAGGTACAGGTGCTGTGCATACTGCGCCAGGCCATGGTCAGGATGACTTTGTTGTTGGTCAGAAATACAACTTAAAAGTTGATAACCCTGTTGGCGGCAATGGTGTGTTTTTACCTGATACGCCAATTTTTGCAGGCCAATCTGTATTTAAAGCGAATCCAGAAGTTATTGCCCTTTTAAAAGAGAAAGGCGCTTTGTTGGCACATATCGACATTCAGCATAGCTATCCGCATTGCTGGCGTCATAAAACACCGATTATTTTCCGTGCCACGCCACAGTGGTTTGTCAGCATGGACCAGAATGGTTTACGACAAGCCGCTATGAAAGCGATTGCTAATACCGATTGGATGCCAGCTTGGGGCCAAAAACGCATTGAAAATATGGTGGAAGGTCGCCCGGATTGGTGTATTTCTCGTCAGCGCACTTGGGGTGTGCCTATTCCATTATTTGTACATCAGCAAACAGGGGAATTACATCCTGATACTGAACAGTTGATGGAAACCGTTGCTCAAAAAGTAGAGCAAGAGGGGATTGATGCCTGGTTTGATTTGGAGCCAGAAGCATTACTGGGGGCGGAAGCTGCTGACTATGAAAAGGTCAGTGATACTTTGGATGTCTGGTTTGATTCCGGTGTGTCTCATGCATGTGTTTTAGCTCGCCGTGATTACCTAAACCGTCCTGCTGATTTATACCTGGAAGGCAGCGATCAACATCGTGGTTGGTTCCAATCTTCATTGTTGACCTCAGTGGCAACAACCGGTGGAGCGCCTTACAAAGCGGCATTAACCCATGGCTTCACTGTCGATGCTAATGGTAAAAAAATGTCTAAATCACTGGGGAATACGGTTTCTCCACAGAAAGTGATGAACAATCTCGGTGCGGATATTATTCGTCTGTGGGTCGCTTCAGCTGATTACAGTGGTGAAATGACCGTATCAGATGAAATACTGAAACGCACAGCTGACTCATATCGCCGTATTCGTAATACCGCTCGCTACTTATTATCGAACCTTGATGATTTTGACCCCGCAACAAATATGGTGGCCGTGAATGATTTACTACCATTAGATAGATGGGCATTAGATCGTGCATATCATTTACAACAAGACATTCTTGCTGCTTATGAGAGCTATCAGTTCCATGTGATTTATCAAAAGCTTCATAATTTCTGTGCGAATGAGATGGGTAGTTTGTATCTGGATATTACTAAAGATCGCCAGTACACCATGCAGACCGATAGCTTAGGTCGACGCTCATCTCAAACGGCTATGTATCTTATCCTGGAAGCGATGGTTCGCTGGATCGCCCCGATTTTAAGTTTTACAGCCGATGAATTATGGGGATATCTGCCTGGTGAGCATAATGAGTCTGTATTACTTAATCTTTGGAGTGATGCATTAGCACCATTAGATAAGGAAACAGCGTTTGATCTGCCATTTTGGAATCAAGTATTCAATGTCAGAGAAGTCGTCGCCAAAGAGCTTGAGAACCAGCGTAACGCCGGTAACATCAAAGGTGGTCTAACGGCTGAAATTAGTTTGTTCGTTGATGACAGTCTTATGGCGTTATTGAGCAAGCTAGAGGATGAATTAAAGTTTGTATTGATTACATCCAAAGTCAGTCTTCACCGTTTAGATGATAAAGCAGCCGAGCAAGCAGTCTCGACGAGTATGCCTGGGATTTTGGTGGCTATTAAAGCGTCTGAACACAAACGTTGTGAACGTTGCTGGCATCAGGTGGATTCTGTTGGGGAAAATGGTGACCATCCTGAACTATGTAGTCGTTGTATTGATAATATCGAAGGAGACGGTGAACAAAGACAGTTCGCCTAGAAATTATGCTGAAATGGTTGAATCTTTCTGCTTTGGTGATTGTGTTCGATCAACTCAGCAAGTGGTGGGCAAACAGCGCATTGGAGCTTTATCAGTCTATTGCTGTTTTGCCCTTCTTCAATATTACATTGGCTTATAACCACGGCGCTGCATTCAGCTTTTTAGCCAGCGAGAGCGGTTGGCAGCGATGGTTTTTCACTGGCTTAGCTGTCGTCGTTAGTATTGTTTTGTTGTTTTGGCTGAAACGCCTGAAAGCAGATGCAAAACTGGAAGCTATCTCTCTTGCTTTAATACTGGGTGGGGCTTTAGGTAATGTGATTGATCGTGTTATTCATGGTTATGTTATTGATTTTCTTGATGTCTACTATGGCACATATCACTGGCCTGCATTCAATGTGGCTGATTCGGCGATTTGTATAGGCGCTATTTTGTTAATTCTCGATAGCTTCAGAAATAAAACGGAGCAGAAATGAGTTTTTGTGATCTTGCAGTAAGTGGGGTAGCGCATCTGCAACCCTATATTCCGGGCAAACCGATTGAAGAGTTACAGCGTCAATATGGTGTCCGTAATGTCATTAAATTAGCCTCAAATGAAAACCCGCTCGGCCCTCCTAAAGCGGCTGTGGCAGCGGTAGCGATGGCTGCGAAAGACATGGCCCGCTACCCGGATGGTAATGGTTACGGATTAAAGCTGGCATTAGCTGAAAAACATCAAGTGGCACCTGAGCAAATCACCCTAGGGAATGGTTCTAATGATGTTTTAGAGTTGATTGCGCGTGCTTTTGCAGGTGCTGGTGATGAAATTATATTTTCAGAGCATGCCTTTGCTGTCTACGCTATTGTTACTCAGGTTATTGGCGCGACAGCTGTGGTAACGCCAGCGAAAGATTATGGTTATGATCTGGACGCCATTCATAAAGCCATTAGTCCGCGTACCAAAATTATTTTTATCGCCAACCCTAACAATCCTACTGGCACGTGGTTAGAGCCTGAAAAAATTAAATTATTTCTAGAGAGAGTGCCGGAAAAAGTGCTGGTTGTACTGGACGAAGCTTATGTCGAGTATCTGAATATGGAAGAGAATTCAGTGCCTTGGCTTCAGGATTTTCATAACCTTATCATTACTCGAACATTTTCTAAAGCATATGGACTAGCAGGTTTACGCGTGGGCTATTCCTTATCACACCCCGAAGTTGCCGATCTTATCAATCGTGTCAGACAGCCTTTTAATGTTAGCCATTTAGCTCAAGCAGCGGCAGTGGCTGCTCTAGGTGATGAAGCTTATCTCCAACAAAGTCGTGATGTGAATGAAGCGGGTATGAAACAGCTTATTGCTGGCTTTGAAAAAATGGGTCTGCAATACATTCCTTCCCGAGCCAATTTCATTACAGTCAATGTTCATACTAATGCGTTTGAAGTTTACGATGAGCTGCTATACGAAGGTGTCATCGTTCGGCCTGTGGCTAACTATGGCTTACCACAGCACCTGCGTGTGAGCATTGGCTTAGCCGAAGAAAATCAACGTTTTCTTGATGCGTTATCCACTATTCTGGGTCGTGGTTAATGATTAATCGACTTGCTGTCATAGGCGTTGGGCTGATCGGTGGTTCTCTCGCTTTATCCTTGAAATCAAAAGGGGCCGTTAATGAAGTTGTCGGTTATTCACGTAGTGATGAAGCCCGACAAGAGGCGCTCTCTCTAGGTATTATAGATAAGGCTGCAGACTCGATTGCTGAGGCTGTTGTCGATGCCGATGTGGTCTTTGTTGCCGTGCCTATGGGCGCTATGGCATCTGTCTTTGCAGAGATGAGTGAGCATATCAGACCTGAAGCCATCATTACTGATGGTGGTAGTGCCAAAGCACAAGTCGTCTCATCAGCGCGAGAGGCTTTGGGCGATAAATTCAAACAATTCGTTCCCGGTCACCCGATTGCTGGTACAGAAAAAAGCGGACCAGCGGCTGCATTTGCTACTTTGTATGAAAATCACCGTATTGTGCTGACACCTGTCAGTGAAACAGACTCAGCAGCAACAGCAAAAATTAAAATGATGTGGCAACTAACAGGGGCAGAAGTCTTTGAAATGAATGTTGAGCATCATGACACCGTGTTAGCCGCTACCAGTCATCTACCTCATGTGCTTGCCTTCAATTTGGTGGGGATGCTTGCTCAGCGTGATGATTGTGATGAAGTCTTGCGTTATGCCGCCGGTGGCTTTCGTGATTTTTCCCGAATTGCATCAAGCGATGCAGTGATGTGGCGAGATATTTGTTTAGGTAACAAACAAGCTATTCTGGATTTACTTGATGAGTTTCATCAAGGGATCAATAAAATCGAACAAGCGATTAAAGAGGATGACGGTGAGTATCTGGTTGAGGTATTCGAACGGGCAAAGAAAGCGCGAGATAGCCGTTTTGCCGATCCTGATTTGGTCGATAATAGTGAAGTATAAACGTGGAACCAACTGACGTGTCTAGTGAAACTAATAAACGATATATTGTGCACCCTGGCGGTAAGATCACAGGTCAGGTAAGAGTACCTGGTGATAAGTCGATTTCTCATCGCTCGATTATGCTTGGTTCCATTGCTGAGGGCACCACGGAAGTAACTGGTTTTTTAGAAGGTGAAGATGCACTGGCAACACTGGCCGCTTTCCGTGGTATGGGCGTTGATATTATCGGTCCAGAGAAAGGTAATGTGACTATTCATGGTGTGGGCATGCACGGCCTCAAAGTACCTGAAACAGCATTAAACCTCGGCAACAGTGGTACATCCATGCGTTTGCTCTCAGGTCTATTGGCAGGCCAAGGCTTTGATGTCACGATGACGGGAGACAAATCATTGTCATCGAGACCGATGAAGCGTGTGACGGATCCGCTTGCTCTAATGGGAGCCAATATCGATACCACTGAAGGTAAGCCGCCTTTGACTTTGCATAAGACCAGTCATTTGAAAGGCATCGACTATGATTTACCCATGGCCAGTGCGCAGGTGAAATCGTGTTTACTTCTCGCTGGCTTGTATGCTGAAGGTAAAACTTCAGTAACAGAACCTGCACCAACACGTGACCATACAGAAAGAATGTTGCAAGGTATGGGCTATCAGGTTGAGAAGCAAGGCAGCACAGTTTCAGTTGTCGGTGGTGGTAAGTTACAAGCAACAAAAATAGATGTACCCGCAGATATCTCGTCAGCCACCTTTTTTATGGTAGCGGCTGCCATCGCTCCAGAGTCAGATATTACCCTGGAACATGTCGGTGTTAATCCTACTCGTATCGGTGTTATCAATATCTTACGTGAGATGGGGGCCAACATTACGCTCAGTAATGAAAAAGTCACTGGTGGTGAACCTGTAGCAGATATTCGTATTCAATATGCGCCACTAAAAGGCATTCAAATTCCTGAAGATCAAGTACCTTTAGCCATTGATGAGTTTCCTGCTTTATTTATTGCAGCTGCCTGTGCTGAGGGGCAGACCGTCCTCACCGGTGCTGAAGAGTTAAGAGTAAAAGAGAGCGATCGTATCCAAGTTATGGCTGATGGCCTAACGATTTTGGGTATTGACGCACAACCCACAGCTGACGGCATTGTTATCAACGGTGGTGTCATTGGTAGTGGTGAAGTAGATAGTCATAGTGATCACCGTATTGCTATGTCGTTTGCTATTGCAGGGCTGCAAGCGGGCGGCTCTATTCAGATTAATGATTGTGCCAATGTGGCTACATCGTTTCCGGGCTTTGTCGAGTTAGCGAATAAAGTCGGCCTGCAGGTTGAAGAAATTGATGACTGATATGCCTATTTTAACCATTGATGGACCGAGTGGTTCTGGTAAGGGCACCATTGCTCAAATGATGGCCAGAGAATTAGGTTGGCATTATCTAGATAGTGGTGCGATATATCGGGTATTGGCATTTGCTAGTTTAAAACACCAGATTCCAGCTTCTGACGAAGGCGCCCTTGTGCAGTTAGCGCAACACTTAGATCTTCAATTTGAACTTGATGAAAATGGATTAAAAGTACTTTTAGAAGGGCAAGAAGTCAGTCAACAAATTCGAACAGAAAAAGCGGGCAATGCCGCATCGAAAGTGGCCGTTATCCCATCTGTCAGAGCGGCTTTATTACAACGCCAACGTGATTTTGCCCAAGCTCCAGGTCTGGTCACAGATGGTCGTGATATGGGTACTGTGGTCTTCCCTGACGCACAATTTAAAGTGTTTCTAACGGCAAGTGCAGAAGAAAGGGCGTTAAGACGTCATAAGCAGTTGAAAGAGAAAGGAATTGAGAGTAACCTTTCCGATCTCATTGCAGAAATCTCGGAGCGTGACAAACGCGATAGTGAACGCAAAGTCGCGCCGTTATTACCTGCTAAGGATGCTTTGATACTGGATTCTACCGAATTAGGTATTTCTGCAGTATACGAAAAAGTGCGCAGTTATTGTGCAATTTAAATTTTTGGTGCCTGTTCGATTCTTGTCGAATGGGATGTTTAACGATCTCGCATGAGCGAGTGATTAATTAGGTGATCTTGTTTCCTCAACAGGGTCAAGGATATTTAACAATGAGCGAAAGCTTTGCTGATCTCTTCGAAGAGAGTCTAAATTCAACTCCAATGCAACCAGGCAAAATTGTTACCGGTACGGTAGTCAATGTCGGTCCTGATGTTGTTATGGTCAATGCCGGTCTGAAATCAGAAGGCGCTATCCCAGTTTCAGAATTTTTGAACGAAAATGGTGAAGTAACGGTTTCTGTTGGTGACTTAGTCGATGTATCTCTGGAATCATTGGAAGATGGTTTTGGTGCGACACAATTGTCACGTGATAAAGCGAAAGCTGCCGAAGCATGGACTAAATTGGAACACGCGTTTGAAGCGGGTGAAACCGTTATGGGTATCATTTCTGGTAAGGTCAAAGGTGGTTTCACCGTGGATCTGGAAAATATCCGTGCATTCCTTCCTGGTTCTTTGGTTGATGTTCGTCCAATCCGTGATACTACTCACCTGGAAAATAAAGAACTCGAATTCAAACTGATTAAACTTGATCGTCCACGTAACAACATCGTTGTTTCACGTCGTGCGATTATGGAAGAAGAAAACAGTGCAGAACGCGAAGCGTTATTAGAAACGCTGGAAGAAGGCAAAGTAGTTAAAGGTATTGTTAAAAACCTGACTGACTACGGTGCGTTCGTTGATCTGGGCGGCATCGATGGTCTGTTACATATCACTGATATGGCATGGAAACGTGTTAAACATCCATCTGAAGTTGTTGCTATCGGTGACGAAATCGAAGTTCAAGTACTGAAATTTGATAAAGAACGTGAACGTGTTTCTCTGGGTCTGAAACAAATGGGTGATGATC
Organism: Methylophaga sp.; assembly: GCA_002706095.1. Lineage (GTDB taxonomy): Bacteria > Pseudomonadota > Gammaproteobacteria > Nitrosococcales > Methylophagaceae > Methylophaga > Methylophaga marina. The sequence goes on from PAJP01000023.1 coordinate 343,514, forward strand.
CTTGGAAAGATATCGCTCGCCGTTATCCAAACAGCACACGTATTCACGGTAAAGTCACTAACATTGCTGACTACGGTTGCTTCGTTGAAATCGAAGATGGCGTTGAAGGTTTAGTTCACATGTCTGAAATGGACTGGACTAACAAAAACGTTCACCCATCTAAACTGGTTCAATTAGGTGATGAAGTTGAAGTAATGGTTCTGGATATTGATGCAGAACGTCGCCGTATTTCACTGGGTATCAAACAATGCCAGACAAATCCTTGGGAAGAGTTTGCAATGACTCATAACAAGGGTGACAAAGTCAGTGGCGCTATCAAGTCAATCACTGATTTCGGTATCTTCATCGGTTTAGACGGTGGTATCGATGGCTTGATTCACTTGTCTGATATCTCTTGGGAAGAAGACAACGAAGAATTAATTCGTGACTTCAAGAAAGGTGATGATGTTGAAGCTGTTGTTTTAGCAATCGATCCAGAACGTGAGCGTATCTCTTTAGGTATTAAACAATTACAAGACGATCCGTTCTCAGCTTATTTAGCTGAAAACCCACGTGGTAGTATTGTTAACGGTAAAGTGACTGCTGTTGATGCTCGTGGTGCAACTATTGAATTAGCTGAAGGCGTTGAAGGTTATGTTCGTGCTGCGGATATCGCACGTGAACGTGTTGAAGACGCAAGCAAAATTCTGGCTGTAGGTGATGACGTCGAAGCGAAATTTACTGGTATGTCACGTAAAGACCGCACCTTAACTCTGTCTATCAAAGCGAAAGATGATCAAGAAGAATCTGAAGCTGTGAAAGAGTACAGTAATGTTTCTGCAGGCAATACAACACTGGGTGATTTGCTGAAAGAACAAATGGATCAGAAAGACAGCTAATCGTTTTTCATATTAAAGATGAACCCCTGAATTTTCAGGGGTTTTTCTCTAATAGATTCAGAAGATTAAAACCAATACTTCATATTGGTGTTTAGCGCATTATTCCAGGAATTTTAAAGACATGACCAAATCAGATTTGATTGAAGTTTTATCTGAAAAACAATCTCTATTGAATTATCGTGACGTTGAGCTTGCAGTTAAACTCATCCTAGAGCAGATGAGTGATAGTTTGTCACAAGGAGATAGAATTGAAATTCGCGGGTTTGGTAGTTTTACCTTACATCATCGACCACCACGTGTCGGACGTAATCCAAAAAGCGGTGAATCAGTTCAGCTGGATGAGAAATACGTGCCGCATTTCAAACCTGGTAAAGAGTTGCGTGACCGTGTTAACGACGCGGCAGGATATCAGTAACACAGATGAAACTGAGTCAGGAAGCGGTTCACGAATATAACCAAATCCACTCATATACAGAACAGTCAGTGACTGTTCGACATAAAAACACACAGACATTGACGTCATACGACGCAGCGTTTGTACTGACGCCAAACCAAATATTAGAAAATATAGACGTCAGTGATATCAAAAACTTATCAGCAGACACTCTGTCTGCCCTAAAAGAGCTGGCTCCGGAAGTCATTATATTTACCTCGGATGCCAGCCTCTCTTTTCCGTTATTACAAGTAGCCGAATATTTTAATAAACAAGGTATTGGTACTGAGTTTATGTCACGAGCTTCTGCCTGTCATACCTACAATTTACTATTGGTAGAAGATCGTTCTGTAATACTCATTGTTAGTCCTTGAAGTCACACATAAAATAATAAGCCGCAATCCCCCCTGATCTTAACGTCACCGATATTTCTTTTTTTTTGATGAAAGAACATAACTATTTGTTTTTTTAATACAAAAGCATGTCTGCTTATGGGCATTAAGACTGATTAACTTGACCAGAGATTTTGATCTTAGGAAAATTCCCTGTTACGTGCGGGTGAGGCATTTCACAGCACAATGTGCTTTATCACACTACGTTTGATCTAGATCAATGTTTTGGTGTGAAGCAAATCAGCTGATTGATGTAAAATTCTAACTGCTTTCAATGTTCATTGAGGCACGTAGAAAAGGGTCCTAATTTTGTTGAGTGATTGACAACAAAATTGAGAGAGAGTTTTCCAAAGAGAGAAGGTGTGGTCGCTATGCAAGCGGAACAACAATATAACTATCAAGTGGTCAAGTGGTTTGCCTATATGGCATGCGTATACTTGGTCGTTGGCACCGGTATCGGTGTTTATATCGCCTCAGAACTGGCTTGGCCAGTCCTGAATTTTGATAACCCATATATCAGTTTTGGTCGTTTACGTCCTTTACATACTAATGCGGTTATTTTTGCTTTTGGTGGTTCTACATTAATGGCTACAGCGTTCTATATTGTGCAACGCACCTGCCGTACACCGTTATGGAGCAATAAATTAGCCTGGTTTACATTCTGGGGCTGGAATCTCGTTATTCTCAGCGCTGTCATTACTTTACCTCTTGGTTATACTCAATCTAAAGAATATGCTGAATTAGAATGGCCAATTGATATTTTGATTGCTGTAGTCTGGCTGGCCTACACATTTAACTTCATCATGACGATTTCAATTCGCAAAGTTTCGCATATCTATGTAGCAAACTGGTTCTTTATTGCGATGATGGTCATGATTACCTACCTCCACGTTGTAAACAGTTTGGCTATCCCTGTTGAGTTGTTTAAATCTTATTCACTGTTTGCTGGTGTGCAAGATGCGATGATTCAATGGTGGTGGGGACACAATGCGGTAGGTTTCTTCCTGACTGCTGGCTTCTTGGGGATCATGTATTACTTTGTACCTAAGCAAGCGAATCGTCCTGTTTATTCATACCGTTTATCTGTTATCCATTTCTGGGCCTTAGTTTTCGGTTACGTTTGGTTAGGTGCTCACCATCTTCAATATACTGCTTTACCTGACTGGACTGGTTCATTAGGTGCCGCTATTTCATTGGCGATGATCATTCCTTCATGGGGTGGTGCAATCAACGGTATGTTCACATTAAGTGGTGCCTGGGACAAACTGCGTACTGACTATATCTTACGTTTCTTAATTGTCTCTTTAGCATTCTATGCGATGTCAACATTTGAAGGCCCTGTTATGGCTTCAAAAACAGTAAATGCGTTGTCACACTACACTGACTGGACTATTGGTCACGTTCATTCGGGCGCATTAGGTTGGGTCGCGATGGTGTCCATTGGTGCGCTTTATCACATGGTAGAACGCATGTGGGGAACCACTATGTACTCAATTCGTTTGGTCAACCTGCACTTCTGGATGGCTACGATTGGTACAGCGGTCTACATCACAGCCATGTGGGTATCAGGCATCATGCAAGGTCTGATGTGGCGTGCATATGATGACTACGGTAACTTGGCCTACACCTTTGTTGAGTCTGTGGCTCAAATGCATCCTTACTATGCGATGCGTGCCGTTGGCGGACTTATCTTCTTTTCAGGTGCCTGTATCATGTTATTCAATGTCACAGTGACTATTCGTCGAGCGATTGCTAAGCCTTCGGCTGCAATGGCTACCGCTGCTAACATTTAAGGAGACTGGAATGTCTGATCATAATTCTAATAAACCAGTTACCTTTCAAGAGAAACTGGAAAAAAATATCTGGGCCCTTGTGTTAGCAACAGCACTTGTGGTCTCAGTGGGTGGTATCGTAGAAATCGTGCCTTTGTTTTATCTCAAAACAACCTTTGAGGATCAAGTGCACCCTGACTATGAAGAGCTACAAGGAGTTCGTCCATATTCTGCACTTGAATTAGCGGGTCGTGATATTTATCAACGGGAAGGCTGTTATCTGTGTCATTCACAAATGATTCGTCCTTTCCGTGATGAAAAAGACCGTTATGGCCATTATTCTCTGGCTGTTGAGTCAAAATATGATCACCCATTCCAATGGGGATCGAAACGTACTGGACCTGATTTAGCTCGTGTTGGCGGTAAGTATTCAGATGCATGGCATATCCAACATTTACATGATCCGCGTTCAGTGGTGCCTGAGTCTGTTATGCCTAGTTATCCATGGCTTGAAGATGCCACTATCGATGGTCCTGGAATTGAAAAACGCCTACGTGCAATGAAGGTATTGGGTGTCCCATACACGGATGAGCAAATCAACAATGCTGCTGCTGAAGTTGAAGGTAAAACTGAAATGCAGGCGTTAGTTGCTTATCTACAAGTGTTGGGAACAATGGTCAACTTTGAACCCGGCAGGTCATATCGTGAGTAAACTTCAAGAGTATTTTCATACTAATTGGAGCGAAATGACAGCAACCGACTGGTTTGGCTTGGTGTTTACAGTAGTTATTTTTGTACTGATGGTGGTGCTCTATTTTTGGGTTCTGAACCCAAAAAATAAAGATAAAATAGAGTCACACCGCACCATGCTGCAGGACGATGACGATACAAATTCGGAGAAATAATGATGGCTGATAATAAAAAGAATCCTAATGAAGTGCCTGACACAGGGCATGAATGGGATGGCATCAGAGAGTTAGAAAACCCACCTCCACGCTGGTGGACAAATGCCCTGTATTTAAGCGGTTTGTTAGTGTTGGTCTACTTTATCCTTTATCCATCACTGCCATTGATTAATGACAGTACCAAAGGACTGCTGGGCTGGACTCAAATCAAAGAGTACAAAGAGGATTTAGCTAAGGTTCAAGATGTCAGAGCACCGTTTGAAGAAAAGCTGGCCTCAATGACAGCTGAAGAAATTCTTGCTGACACTGAAATGCGTAACTATGCAGTTGGTTCAAGTAAAGTGTTATTCGGTGATAATTGTGCCGCTTGTCATGGTACTGGTGGTGTGCCAGCGCCAAACTCTGGTTATCCAATTCTTGCTGATGATGATTGGTTATATGGCGGAGATATCAACACTATCGTCGCTTCTCTAGCAGCAGGACGTCATGGCATGATGATGTCTCATCAAAAGACTCTAAAACCTGAAGAAGTAGATAGCTTAGTTAAGTTTGTTGTGAATTTATCTAACGGAGAAGCGACTGAAGCAGGCTGGAAACTGTATAACGCAAAAGGCTGTGTTGGTTGTCATGGTGCTGATGCTAAAGGTATTCATGAACTTGGTTCAGCAAACTTAACCGACAAAATCTGGCGTTTTTCAGGTGATCCAGAAGAAATTCGTTACACCATTTTGCACGGTGTTAACGACCCATCTGATCCTTTAACCCGTGTTGCTATCATGCCTGCTTGGAATGAGAAGCTTGCAGTGAAAATTGAAGCAGAGAAATGGGATGAAGAGCCTGAATACGAAGGTGATGAAACAGAACGTTTATCTGTGACTGAAATTAAGAAATTAGCTGTTTATGTCCATCAGTTAGGTGGTGGTCAATAATTAATATTAAAACTCCCAGTGGAGTGACTGGGAGTTTTGATAGTCTTTTTCAGGAGAAAAGAGATATGCATATTGACGCAGTTGTTATTGGAGCGATCGTATCCGTTGTACTGACCATTGTTGTGATAGGTGTTATCGGTTACAGAATCATGAAAAACTTAGACGATAAATAATTTTTATCCGACATTCGTTTAAACGAAAAAAAGCCGACAAACGTCGGCTTTTTTATAACGAATTAATATCAGTAAATACTAATATAATATTGGGCGTGTGTTAAAATACACGAGCTAAATCTTTTTCCGGAGATGATATGAGTCAAACACAATCAAACGTCAATGATGATGTCACCCAAATCTACGAAGAAGTGTCTGATTGGCACGTTAATACCGGCGACCAGAAGGTTGTTGCTAAGCGTATTAAAGGGCGTTTCAGATTAAGAAAGTGGATTGGCATGTCTGTTTGGCTGATATTTTTCTTGGGACCATACTTACGCTGGAATGGGCAACAGGCAATTTTGTTTGATATTCCTGAACGTCAGTTTAATTTCTTTCAGTTAACGATCTATCCACAAGATATCTGGATGTTGTCGTTAACCTTACTGTTTTTTGCTATTTTACTCGCTGCCGTGACCAGTATCGCTGGCCGTGTATTTTGCGGTTACTTCTGCTTCCAGACTGTTTGGACTGATATCTATACATTTATAGAGACGAAGCTGGAGGGTGACAGTCCTCAAAAAGTCATGAAGTTTAAAAAAGCCCCTTGGTCTATAGATAAAGTGACTAGGGTGCTGACAAAACATACCTTATGGATTGCGATTGCACTGATAACAGGTATTTCATTTGCTGCCTGGTTTACTGATGCTTATCAATTGTGGCCCGATATTTTCACCCTACAAGCGCCACTTCCTGTCTGGATTTCGATGGCCGTTTTTGGTGTATTTACCTACGTTTTTGCCGGTTTTATGCGCGAGCAAGTTTGCTTTTGGCTGTGTCCATATGCTCGTCTTCAAGGTGTCATGTACGATCAAGACACCATTCTGCCTGCCTATGATGCTGAACGTGGTGAACCCCGAGGTAAATTGAAAAAGGGTCAGCTTGAAGATGAATCTAAAGGCAGTTGTATCGACTGTAAAGTGTGTGTTGCTGTTTGTCCGACAGGGATCGACATTAGAAAAGGGCAGCAAGAAGGGTGTATCACTTGCGGTATGTGTATAGATGCTTGTGACAGCATTATGGATAAAACTAATCAACCGCGAGGTCTGATTCGTTATGCGTCATACAAGGAATTACATCACGATAAGAACGTTTTACCGATGTATAAACGTCCACGCGTCATTATTTATAGCTTAATTTTACTGACAGCGTTATCTGGTGTGATTTATGGCTTTTTTACATTATCACCAACAGAGTTCCAAGTAATTCATGATCGTCAGCCATTATATGTTCGTCTGAGTGATGGTGGTATTCAGAATAAATACACATTAAAAATGTTAAACAAAACAAAAAATCCAATAGAGGTCCGTTACGATGTACTTGGACTTGAGGGTGCGACCTTACATGGAATGAGTGATAAAATTACGGTTGAGCCGGGTAAAGTGGTGCCCGTAACAGCCTTGGTTCGCGTACCCGATGATAAACTAACTAAAGGCCTGATGCCTATAGAATTTAAAGCTGAAGTAATCAATAATTCAGCCATATCAACTTCATATGAAAGTATGTTCATGGCACCTGAGTAGATGAGGAAGAGAATGCAAATTTCCCAAGAAAATAGCCAAGCAATGAAAAACCCATGGGTACTGGGGATGTTAGTATTTTTAGTGGTTTTTCTGAGCGCTAACGCTGTATTTATCTATTTAGCGTTTAAATCTCCGCCAAACCTTGTCATTGAAGACTTTTATGAAAAAGGTCAGGCATACGCCAAAACTGAAGAAGAAATTGCAAAAGAAAAAAGCCTTGGTTGGTCAGGCGTTTTATTGATGCCAACTTCCTCTAGAGTCAATCAAGTCCAAACCTATGAAGCAGTGATTACCGGACAGAACTCAGCTGGCCTAATGCTGGATTCAGTTAAGTTCTTTGCTTATAGACCATCTGATAAGCGTCAAGACTTCTCGGCAGAGATGCATCCATCAGGCCATGGAAGTTTTGTGACTGATGTCAGTTTTGCTTTACCTGGAAGTTGGGACATTATCATCGAAGCTCACCGTGGTGACGATAAATATGTGTTAACACGTCGGATTCAAATTAATCCTTAAACATTCATATTCAGTATCTGAAACGCAGGATTAGTTTTGGCAATATCTTGTTATCATTGCGGTCTACCCGTTAAAGACCCGAACGAATTCAATGCAGAAATAGGTGGGGAGGAGCGTGTCTTTTGTTGTCACGCCTGTCAAACCGTTTGCGAGACAATATACGGTGCCGGCTTACAAAGATTTTACACAAAAGCGGCTGAAACAGATTCACTCTCGCCACCACCTGATATGCTGGGAGATCTCTCAGCCTATGATTTAGATGAAGTTCAATCTGATTTTACGGATACCAGTCAGAATGATAGAACCATTCATCTATTGGTAGAAGGTATTCATTGCGCGGCGTGTGTTTGGCTTATTGAAAATGCACTTTCAGCTTTGCCTGGCGTGCTCAATGCTGAAGTGAATTTAACCGCACGAAGATTGAAACTGCACTGGGATAATTCAATCATTCCACTATCAACGGCATTGAATCGTTTAGCTGAAATAGGCTACGCTGCTGTGCCATTTGATCCAGAAACAGCTGAAGGAGCGCTGGCAAAGCGCCATAGAGGCTTGTTGTATCGCATGGCCTTTGCTGGTTTTGCAATGATGAATATGATGTGGGTTTCCATTGCATTATATAGTGGAGCAAGCGACGGCGAGTTTCGTCAGTGGTTTCACTGGATAGGTTTTGTGATAGCGACACCAACCTTGCTCTATTCAGGCTATCCCTTTATCCGTAGTGCACTCAGTGGTTTGAAACAGCGTTATCTGACGATGGATCTACCCATTGCCATCGGTGCAACGACAACTTATTTATATTCAACATACGCCACCATTAATAAGCTAGATACCGGACATGTTTACTTTGATACAGTGGTGAACTTCTTATTCGTGATACTGGTGGGGCGTTACCTCGAAGCTATCTCGAAAAAGAAAGCGCTTTCGGCCACTAGGCGAATGCTGGAGTTACAGCCGAAGTTTGCAACAGTTTTAGTTGATGATACGTCTGAAGTTGTGCCGATACGCGCAGTACAGATTGGACAAACGGTACTGGTTAAACCGGGTGAAAGTATTCCTGTCGATGGAATTATCATTGACGGTGATAGTGCGGTTGACGAGTCTATGTTGACTGGTGAATCTGTTCCTGTGGTTAAGCAGGTCGGTGATACGGTCGTTGCTGGAAGCATCAATGGTGAAGGTGCCTTCCAGGTGCGGGTTGAACAGGTATTACGCAATACCGCTTTAGCAAAAATCGTTGCACTGATGGATGAGGCCCAAGCGTCCAAAGCACCAATTCAAACATTGGCCGACACAATTGTGCCGTGGTTTGTATTGATCACCTTAACGCTGGCTTCTTTAACCTTTCTTTATTGGTTCCAGTCTGACTTTGAGGTCGCACTACTGGCTGCGGTGTCAGTATTAGTGGTGACGTGTCCATGTGCATTTGGCTTGGCCACCCCGATGTCTGTTGCGGTAGCTACAGGAGTGGGGGCACAACGTGGTGTGCTGGTGAAGCAAGGAGAAACATTGGAACGTCTGTCTTCAGTCAATCATTTTGTGTTTGATAAAACAGGGACGTTAACAACAGGTCAGTTAAATGTTCACATGGTTGAACCATGTGCAGAATTAACCGAATCTGAACTGCTTCAGTTGGCCGCATCTGTAGAACAGAATTCAGAACATACTATCGCAACAGCAATATGTGAAACAGTCGCTTCATCTGCATTGAAACTTCTTCCGATAACAAAATTTACAACCATACCCGGGCGGGGAGTAACGGCTTATATAAACGATAAATTGATACTGGTAGGCACACGTCAGTGGTTGAACTCACAGGATATCGACTTCCCTGAGCCTCTGACCGAAAAAATGTCTCAATACGAGAAACAAGGGATTAGTTGTGTCTCCGTTGCGGTAGATGGCGCTATAAAGGGAATTATTGGATTGACTGATTCGCTACGTCCGGATGCGCTATCGACGATCCAGTTGTTACAGTCTATGGGTGCCAAGGTCACGGTACTCAGTGGTGACCGTCTGGAAGTGGTCAATGCTGTAACCCAGTCATTTTCAGATATACAACGGTTTGCAGAAGTATTACCGCAGGATAAATCTGCCGTTGTGAAGTCAATGCAAGCCCAAGGTGACATCGTGGCTATGGTCGGTGATGGTGTCAATGATGCCCCTGCATTAATTCAAGCTGATGTAGGTATTGCATTAGCATCAGGGACTGATGTATCAGTTGAGAGTGCAGATGTCGTTTTATCACATCAGGAGTTGATAAAAGTGGCGGAAGCAAAATTGCTGGCCAGTACAACCTTACGCATCATTCGTCAGAACATAATGCTTTCTATCAGCTATAACGTTATCATGGTGCCATTAGCGATGTGTGCATGGGTTAATCCGTTAGTTGCCGCCATCACAATGCCGATTAGTTCATTGTTGGTTATCGGAAACTCTGCCAGAATCGGAAGACTTGTGAAGAAATAAATAGAACAAAGCCAGTTAAACTTCACTGTGCCAGGTTTGTTTTTCTTTTCATCGCCTCGTCGTCATGAATGAAGAGTTTGGAGTATGTGATGGAAGTCATCTATGGTTTGCTCCCAGGTATGTTACTACTTGGTATTATCGGTGTTGCTGTGTTTTTCTGGGCAGTCAGAAATGGTCAATATGATGATATGGATGGTGCTGCCAATCGTGTACTGATGGATGACGATGATATGTCATCTTCTTCAGCACCCAAAGAAAAACAAAAACAGACTGAAGCCGAAAATAACGATGAGAGTAAAGATTGAGGCTATGGAAGGCTAAATGTTCAATCAATACGGTTATTCATTCAATGTTTAAAAACTGGAGTATTAAACATATGCTCCAACTGTGGGCAGCCATCACCTTAGTGGCTGTTATTGTTATGGGCATTATGGCTAATTACGCCAATAATTTGATGTCCGAGACACAGTCTATTTTCATTGAGCATCTACTGCCGATAGAAGCTAACAGCCGTGAGCTTAGTCAAGCTGCTTTACTGTTTGCACAACGACAGCAACAGTTTCTTAGTGTTTCTGATGTGTCTGCATTACCTGAATTTGCTGATAGAACAGCAATTGAACTCATGTTCCAGGAAAATGCGCAGCTGTTATCTGAGGCTTTGGATGAGCAGCAGGAGGCTCACCGCTTATTAGAGTCTTTATCAGCAACATATCAAGATTATCTAGTGCTTGATAGCAAGCTTTTCCAGTTAAAAAAACGTCATCTTGAATTAACCAGTGACATCAAAGCCAAGCAGGCTGGCAATGAGCGTGTTTCTGCCTCATTGCTAAATTTGATGGATGATCTCGAAAAACGCCTGCGCAATGATAACCTCGTCTCGCTTCTAAACTTAGCCCATCCTCTTAAAAGTCATATCAATGAGCTTCGTTTACTCAACTATAAGTTGTTTCTGCGAACAGGCGATATATCTGATTTTTCTCAATCAAAGAAACAGTTTAATCGTGTTTTTGCTCAGATAGAACAGGATATTGATGCTTTCTCAAGTCAGACTTTTGAGTTGATGTATGTCTCTGAAACGTTACAAGCAATAGAAAGGCAAGTGGAAGCACTCAGGGTATTGATGGGTGGTGAAACTGGGTTGGTAGCGATAGAAGAAGAGAGCACAGCCACACAGTCAGCGTTAGCCAGAGAGCAAAGTATTTCTATCAAGCTGATGTCGAGCTTAACAACGCAACTCAATCAGTTAATAAAACATATCAATTTACAAAATTATGCTGAGATCAGTGATGACGTTACTTCGGCCAATTACTCATGGTGGCAAATTATCGTCGTAAGTGTCTTTATCATGAGTGCTGTCATGATATTTGCGTATATTTTATTCAATAGGATCAACCAGCCTTTAGTGCTCATCAAAGACTCTATCCGGTCGCTTTCTGAGGGGCGGTTTGAGACAAGAATATCAGTGACATCCACTCAAAATGAAGTCTCTATGCTGGCTAGAGATTTTAATCACTTTGCTGAGGTGACCCAGAATCTTATTGCTGATTACAGCAAAGCTAAAGTCACCATGCAGCATAAAAAGCAGCAACTCAGAGCTGTATTAAATAGTGTCCCAGAAGCGATTTTATCTCTTAATGAAGAAGGCTATATCATTGATATAAACCCTGCTGGTGCCAGCATGTTCGGTGGTGCTATTGAGGATCTTCTTGATCAGCACTTATTACAGTTTTTTGCTGAAGCAAATAAACCTGAATCAATTGATGATTTAGAGCTGGATGATGAGTCGAGTGGTGAGTATGAAGGTCTTCGCATGGACGGTACGGCTTTCTCATTATGGATTTCCGTTAGCAGGATAATCAGTGGTAGTGATGACTTTGTCTGGGTCTGTGTCATAGCGGATATCACGAAATGGAAGAAAACGAATCAGCAATTGCATCAGATGACATCAGAATTGAACACCATTTTAGAAAATGCGATGGTGGGGATCGCTTTTATTCGTGACAGAAGAGTGATACGAGTTAATCAGAAGTTTGAAGAATTATTCCAATACAGTCGTGAAGAGATTGAAGGACAAAAAACACGATTTATCTATCCAAGCCAAATCGCCTACGAACAATTTGGCGAACATGTGTCTCAATATCTTTCAGTGGGGGAGAGTTATGAAGCTCAGCTGGAATTAGTTCGCAAAAATGGAGATAGGTTCTGGTGTGCTATGGCTGGCAAATCGATTGAAGCTGATGCCCCGCAAAATGGATCGATATGGTTATTTGAAGATGTAACAACACAGCGCCAAAATGAGGAAAGATTAACCAATCTGGCGAGTATAGATAGTCTCACAGGCTTACCCAATAGAAATGTCTTTAATGATCGGCTTGAGCATGCAATCCACAAAGCACATCGTGACTCTGGCCGACTTGCCGTTTGCTTTCTCGATCTGGATCACTTTAAACATATTAACGACTCTTTAGGGCACAAAGCGGGTGACAGTCTTTTAAAAGAGGTAGCGAAACGAATTAAAGAGACGATTCGTGAAGGTGATACGGTCGCCAGATTAGGCGGCGATGAATTTACTGTTATTCTGGAGAATATTCGATCTGCACAATATGTAGGGAAAGTGGCTGAAAAAATAATTCATGCCATGTCACAACCTTATTTTATTGATGGTGTTGAAATCAATATTAGCCCAAGTATTGGTGTGAGCCTCTATCCAGCGGATGGTCGTGATGTTGATATGCTGATCAGAAATGCGGATGCCGCCATGTATCACGCAAAAAAAACGGGGCGAAATAATTTCCAGTTCTATTCTGCCGATATGAACGCACAAGCCTCATTAAGACTTGCTATGGAAACGGCTTTAAGACGAGCCGTCGAGCAAGAAGAATTCTTCATTCATTTACAGCCACAAATTGATCTCGATACTGGAAAAATGAACGGTGCAGAAGTGCTATTGCGCTGGAATAGTACACAGTGGGGATTAGTATCGCCTGCTGATTTTATACCCATTCTTGAAGATACTGGCATGATTGAATCTGTCGGTGAGTGGGTGCTGAAACAGGCGTGTCAGTGCTTTTTAAATATTAAGCATAAGCTGGCGGAAGACTTTAAACTAGCCGTTAACTTATCTGGCCGCCAATTTAAAGGCGGTAATCTTGCCAGTCGTATCCGCTATATTCTTGCGGAGACAGGTATGCCCACTAAAAATTTAGAGCTGGAAATTACGGAAACCATGTTAATGGAAGATCCTGAGTTGGCAACCTTAACATTATCCGAGCTCAGTGAAATGGGTATTAGCTTAGCTATTGATGACTTCGGTACGGGCTATTCTTCCTTGTCATATTTGAAACAGTTTCCATTGAATGTACTCAAAATTGACAGCAGTTTCATACGGGATGTCACCACCGACAAGGATGATGCCGCCATCGTCAATGCAATTCTGGCAATGACGGAAAGCCTGGGCTTGATAGTCGTTGCGGAGGGTGTGGAAACCAACGAGCAACTCAATTATCTCAGACAGCATACTTGCCAGTGTGCACAAGGCTATTTATTCAGTAAGCCTGTTAGCGAAGAAGCTTTCTATGAACTGGCAGAAAAAGAGACGCTTATTTAGTTTGATAAATTAATAGCGTCTTATTATTGCTGCTAAAAATAACCGTGAGATTAAGCTTCTGATAAAGCCAAATTATGTCTGCGTTACCTTCATCATCTGGTAATCCTGTATTAATGCTATCAGGAGCACCAAAGCGTTCTTGAATCATTTCTTCATCTAAACGAACACTGGGTATATAGGTAATCGCTGCAACAGGTGATGACAATAAAAACTGTTTATCTTCTTCTGCCAATTCATGCTGATGCGCGCCACTAGGTTGTAGTTTTCCTGCTGAGGCCTGCTCCAACATATCAGCGATTTTGTCTTCATCTACGTCGAGATTCAGCACCATTTTGGCTGATAAGCCACCTAAGTTCACACTATCAAAATAGGCTTCAACCGTGGCTTTATTATCCGGGTCTGTAAAGATGGCTGTTTTGCCAAACACACGGAGTGCTTGTTGAGCCGTTTTATAATCAGTTTTACCTAAATGAATGCCAAATACTTGGACATTATTGTCAGGCATCACAGTCACTTCCCATGGTTTACTGGCAGGCGGTTGAGGCGATGGGATAAGCATGATGGCGGCAATGCCAACCAATACCAATAACAGCCCGACAATAAAGTTTCTGATAATGCGCATTCAAAAAAATCCTGTAACAGTAGTTTAGCTCTGAAGCCAGAAAGTCACTGGCCCGTCGTTAATGAGTTTAACCTGCATGTCAGCACCAAACTGACCGGTACAAACCTTAGGATGCTGCTTATTAGCGGCATCAACAAACTCATTAAACAGTTGATATCCTATGTCAGGCGATGCAGCAGAAGCAAAGCTGGGACGTAGGCCTTTTTGCGTGTTTGCTGCCAGAGTAAATTGTGGCACAAGAAGTAATCCACCATTAACCTGTTTGACGGAGAGGTTCATTTTGTCATCCGCGTCTGCAAATAGGCGGTAATTGATCACCCGCTCTACCAAGCGTTCAATCATCGCCGATGAGTCGTCTTTTTCAAAACCCACAAATACCAACAGGCCATGATCGATCTCAGCAATACATTGATTATTGACTTCAACCGAAGCCTGTTTCACACGCTGCAATAAGGCTATCACTACAGTTCATCCGCGAACGCATCGGTAGCCTTGACTAAGGCATCGACCACTGCAGGTTCGCCCGCAGCATGTCCCGCAAGAGGTAACACCGTTAAGCTTGTTTCAGGCCATGCCTGGTGTAGTTCCCAAGATTGCTGTAATGGGCAAACAATATCATAACGACCATGAATAATATGGGTAGGAATATGACGTAATGAGTCAATTTCGCTCAAGATAGGTCGGTTTTCGATAAAACATTGGTTCAATGCATAATGTAATTGAATACGTGAGTGAGCCAATGGGCCGGGCGCTTCAGTTAAATCGGCTTCGTACTCATGATCTCGCATGGTGACAATCGTTGCCTCCCAACTGTTAAGAATGGCAGCCGCTGATAATTGCAGTGACTCATCAGGATCGGTTAGCCGAGTATAGTAAGCCTTCAGTGGTCTTTGTTGTTCCGCGTCATCTAGCATATGCGTTAAGCGATGCCATGCTTCCGGAAATAGCTTTGAAGCGCCTCCTGCAGCATAAACCCAATCAATATCTTGCTGGCGCCCCAGAAATGTACCACGCAATATCATGTGTATGACGTTGTCAGCGTGATCTCTTGCATAACACAACGCCAATGTCGCTCCCCAGGAACCGCCAAAAATCACCCATGTATTTATACCGAGCTGGGTGCGGATATACTCCATATCACTGACTAAATGCGCGGTGGTATTGTTTTCAAGCTCACCGCTGGGCTTAGAACGTCCGCAGCCACGTTGATCAAACAACACAATACGATATTTTTCAGGATCGAAATATTGACGATGTTGTGGACGACACCCTGAGCCAGGGCCACCATGCAGAAAAACAACTGGAATCCCATCAGGATTGCCGCATTCTTCGACATAAATTTCGTGTTTTTTTCCAGAAGATAAGGTTTCTCTCTCAAGTAAATGGGTTTGATAAGGTTCTATTTCTGGGTATAGCGTTAACATGTAAAAACTCGTTTATGGCATTCAGCGTGAACTATATCATGTGTAGTGATGGTAATTATTGCGCTATTGCGAGAAAATATAACGTTTTCGACATTGAATTAAGATCTTGTTTTTATCAACAAATCGCAGATTATTAAAAGATAACTGTCGCTGGCGTTGAAAAGACAACCAAGTAAGGCAAGAACATACAATGAATCTGCATGAATTTCAGGCCAAACAATTATTTAATCGATACGGTGTGCCTACACCTCAAGGTCAATCCGTTGCTGAACCCGCTCAAGCTCGACAAGCCGCTGAGTTACTAGCAGGCGAGCGTTGGGTCGTTAAGGCACAAGTTCATGCCGGTGGTCGCGGCAAGGCGGGTGGTGTCAAAGTGGTGAATTCTCTGGATGACGTAGAATCCGCCGCAGCCGGCATGTTAGGTACACATATTGTCACCCATCAAACTACAGCTGAAGGCCTGCCCGTGCACCAGGTACTGGTAGAAAAACCGACCAATATCAGTCGTGAAATTTATCTGGCCGTACTGGTTGACCGCAGTTCACAACGTATTGTTTTCATGGTCTCAGCAGAAGGCGGTATGGATATCGAAGCCGTGGCGGAACAACAACCTGAGGCGATACTGAATTTATATGTGGATCCTGTTGTTGGCTTAGAGGGATATCAATGTCGCCGTGCAGCATTTTTTCTTGGCTTGACGGGCAATAGCTTCAAACAGCTACAGTCCGTGATGCAAAATCTGTATCAATTGTTTACAGAAAATGATGCCAGTCTGGTGGAAGTAAACCCGCTCGTTGTTACTGATGAGGGGGATTTACTTGCTGTGGATGCCAAAATTAATCTGGATGATAACGGCTTATTCCGCCATGTCGAGTTAGCAGAGATGTTTGATCCTAGTCAGGAAGATGATGCAGAAGTTATCGCTCGTGAATTTGGCCTTAACTATATCTCTTTGGATGGCAACGTGGCTTGTATGGTCAACGGCGCCGGTCTGGCAATGGCCACCATGGATTTAATTCAAAAAGAAGGTGGGCAGCCTGCTAACTTCTTAGATGTCGGTGGTGGTACGACAGCTGCTCGCGTCGCTGAAGCATTTAAGTTGATTCTTTCTGATAAAAAAGTGAAGTCGATTTTGGTCAATATCTTCGGTGGTATTGTTCGTTGTGATCTGATTGCCGAAGGTATTATTCAGGCAGCGAAAGAAGTCGGTCTGTCATTACCCGTTGTTGTAAGACTTGAGGGCACAAATGCCCAACGAGGTCGTGAATTATTGAAAAACAGTGAAATGAGTATATATGCTGCCGATGATTTAACCGATGCTGCACGTCAAGCTGTAGCGGCAGCCCAGGAGTCGCAGGCATGAGTATTTTAATCAATCGTGAAACCAAAGTGATTTGTCAGGGCTTTACTGGCAAACAAGGTACATTTCACTCCGAGCAGGCCATTGCTTATGGCACCCAGTTTGTCGGTGGTGTGACGCCAGGAAAAGGTGGACAAACACATTTAGATAAACCTGTTTTCAACACGGTACATGAAGCAGTCGAACAAACAGGTGCAGATGCCACCATGATTTATGTGCCTGCTGCATTTGCTGCCGATGCGATTCTGGAAGCGGCTGATGCCGGTATTAAAGTGATTGCCTGTATCACTGAAGGTATTCCCGTTCTGGATATGTTACGCGTGAAACATGCTCTAGATAGTTACGATGCACATTTGATCGGTCCAAATTGTCCGGGCTTGATTACACCAGGTGAATGTAAGATTGGCATCATGCCCGGTAATATTCACCAGCCAGGAAAAATTGGCATTGTCTCACGTTCAGGTACGCTAACCTATGAAGCGGTTCATCAGACAACACAGAATGGGTTGGGGCAAAGTACGTGCGTCGGTATTGGTGGTGACCCTATTCATGGTATGAACTTTATCGAATGTCTTGAGTTGTTTGAGAATGACCCCCAAACAGAAGGTATTGTGATGGTTGGTGAGATTGGTGGCCATGCCGAAGAAGATGCCGCCGAGTTTATTCAAGCGCATGTTTCTAAACCGGTTGTGACCTATATCGCTGGTTTGACTGCGCCTGCTGGCAAACGTATGGGCCATGCTGGCGCCATTATCAGTGGCGGCAGTGGCACGGCTGAAGCGAAATTAAAAGCGCTTGAAGCTGCTGGCTGTGGTATTGCACGATCGCCTGCTGAAATTGGCGACATAATGCTGGCAATGATGGATAAAAAATAAATGCAAACACTCACGCTGGTGATGGGACAAATCAATCCCGTAGTAGGTGATGTCGCAGGAAATGTTAACAGGATTATTGAGTCTGCAAATCAGGCAAAACAACAGCATAATGCCGATTTAGTGGTGTTTCCTGAATTGACACTGAGCGGATATCCTCCAGAAGATTTATTACTCCGCCCCGGTTTGTTGAAGCGGGTTCGTAAAGCGTTAAGCACATTGGCGAGTAAGCTGGATAATATAGCCGTGTTAGTTGGTCATCCAGCAGGTGATGTTGAATCGGGTTTATATAACTCTGCCTCGTTAATTGATGATGGCAAGGTGGTTTGTACTTATCACAAGCAGCAGTTACCCAATTATGGTGTGTTTGATGAGAAGCGTTATTTCGTTGAAGGTGATGAGGCGGTTGTCTTTGATTTTCGTGGCATCAATATTGGCATTACCATATGCGAGGATATCTGGTTCAAAGACCCCGCTGCCAGAGCAAAAGCCGCTGGTGCTGAGTTAATTGTCAACTTAAATGCTTCCCCTTATCACGTTGGTAAATGGCCGCTACGTGAAGCTGAAGTTAATAAGCGTGTCTCTGAAACGGGGCTGCCTGTTATCTATGTCAACCAATATGGTGGTCAGGACGAACTGGTATTTGATGGTTATTCTTTTGTAATCAATGCTGCAGGAACAAAAGTTGCTCAGGCGCCAGCATTAGAGTTTGGTTTATTCCCTGTCAGCATCAAGCGGGATGCATCAGGGACTTTATCCTTATCTGGTACCTTGTGCGAGCCTGAAGAGGAGTTGTCTACCATATTCAAAGCACTAACGCTTGGGCTGAAAGACTATATCGAGAAAAATCATTTTCCTGGAGTCGTGCTTGGTTTATCAGGCGGTATTGACTCTGCCTTAACCATGGCACTGGCTGTTGACGCCATTGGCGCAGACAAAGTGCATGCGGTGATGATGCCGTCGCGTTATACCTCTCAAATGAGTCTGGATGATGCGAAATTAATGGCCGAAGGGCTTGGGGTCAAGTACAGCATTATTTCGATAGAACCCACCTTCAATGCATTTATTGACTCATTAGCCGATGAATTTAAAGGACTGCCGAACGATACAACGGAAGAAAATATACAGGCACGTTGCCGTGGCATTATTTTGATGGCCTTATCCAATAAAACAGGCTCAATGGTGCTATCGACCGGTAATAAAAGCGAAATGGCTGTGGGTTACTCGACATTGTACGGCGATATGGCTGGTGGATACTCGCCATTGAAAGATGTATATAAAACGCTGGTATATCAGTTAAGCCGTCATCGAAATCAACAGTCCCCGGCTATTCCTGAGCGAATTATTACACGTCCCCCGTCAGCTGAACTGGCAGAAGGACAGTTGGATCAAGATAGCTTGCCTGACTATGCTGTCTTAGATCAGATTCTGCAGCGTTATATAGCGGATCAACAGTGTTTTGAAGACTTGGTTGAAGGGGGCTATGACGCGGATGTAGTTGCAAGAGTCATCAAAATGGTGGATCGTAATGAATATAAAAGGCGGCAGGCGCCTCCAGGTATTCGTATCAGTAGCCGGGCTTTTGGCCGAGATCGCCGATATCCTATCACGTCAGGCTACACCGTCACTTCAACTATAGAGTAAGGAACTACGATGAAAAAAATTGAAGCGATAATTAAACCTTTTAAGCTGGATGATGTTCGCCAGGCACTGTCTGATATCGGTGTGACTGGGATGACTGTTACCGAAGTTAAAGGCTTTGGTCGCCAGAAAGGACATACTGAGTTCTACCGTGGCGCTGAATATGTTGTGGATTTTTTACCCAAGGTAAAATTAGAAATCGCAGTGGCTGACGATAAAGTGGATGGCGTGATTGAAGCCGTCATTAAAGCCGCCAATACTGGTCGTATAGGCGATGGCAAAATCTTTGTTACACCATTAGAACAAGCAATTCGAATTCGCACAGGTGAGCAGGATCAAGACGCGATTTAGTTGATGCTGTACGCATAAAAAAAGCCCGTCGCTGAATGTTCAACGACGGGCTTTTTTGTTTTTGACTACTGCACTTCGGTTTGGGCTACTTCCGCAATTCCAGGATGGCCGGGATAGTTAATTCTAAGAACACGAAGCGAGTCTTCTGACAGCTCAAGCATGCCCAACACTTTGTAGGCTTTTGCCATCACTACTAGCGCCTCTGGCATCGCAGGTGTTCTGTCATAGTTTTCTATCACATATTTACCGCGATTGAGCGCCGCTAAGTATGAGCCTCTACGCATGTAATAATTGGCAACGTTCACTTCATGTTGTGCGAGACGGTTACGTAAATAGACGATGCGTTGAGCGGCATCTTCTGCATAACGGCTGGTAGGAAAACGCTGAATCAATGTATTGAAGTCACGTAATGCATCCTCCGCAGCGCCTGGGTCACGCTGAGATTCATCACGGGGAATATATTTTTCTAATAAACCAATGTCACGGTGGAAATTAACCAGGCCACGAAGGTATATCGCGTAGTCGATGTTCGGATTCAGTGGGTATACCCGCATGAATCGATCAATGGTGGCAATGGCGGTTTCAGGATCATCTGATTTGTAATGAGCATAAGCAGATTCAAGTAATGCTTGTTGAGCATATTCACCAAAAGGAAAACGCGCTTCCAGTTGTTCGTAGTAGGTGATGGCTTTACTGTAATCTGCGATATCCAGCGCGGCTTTAGCTTCACTGTAGATTCTTTCTACACTCCAGCTTTCATCTGCTTTAACTTCTTCTTTTTGAAAAAAAGAACAACCAGACAGTGATAAACAGGTCAGACCGATGATTAATGGCAAATAATATTTTTTCATTGAAGTAGAGTACGCTAGCTTGCTGTTTAAGGTAAAGGTTGATCTTAGCCCTTTTTCGGATTCAAAGCACGCTTTTAGCGAATGTGAAGATTATATTTAATCAAGTACAATATGCAGCTTTATTCTTTAATAAACAGGAATCATCGATGTTGAAACGGTTGTTGTCTCTTGCTGTAGGTCTTGCGATATCGGCACCTTCTATGGCAACTACTTTTGAACTTAAATCCGCTGGCTCAACCGTTGTGGGTCACAACATGGTGGTTTATAGCACAGATAAAGACACCTTACTCGATATTGGACGTCAATTTGATTTAGGGTACAGCGACATTGTCGAAGCCAATCCAGATGTTGATCCATGGCTTCCGGGTGAGAATACACGCGTTATTATTCCAAGCCGTTTCATTCTTCCTAAAGCTGGCCAAAAAGGCATCGTGATCAATATTGCCGAGTTACGCCTTTACTATTATCCAGAAACAAAGGCGGGAGAAACACAGAAAGTGATCACCCACCCAATCGGTATCGGACGTGAAGGATGGGGCACGCCATTGGGCAAAGCAAAGATTACCCAGAAAAGAAAAGATCCAACATGGACACCACCAGAATCCATCAGAAAAGAGCATCTTGAAAAAGGTGATCCTTTGCCAAGAGTGGTTGCGGCCGGGCCTGATAATCCATTAGGGGCTTATGCGATGCGGTTATCGATGCCGGGTTATTTATTGCATGGCACAAATAAGCCTTTTGGTGTAGGTATGCGTGTGAGCCATGGTTGTATTCGACTTTTCCCAGAAGATATCCAGCACTTATTTAATATCGCATCAGTGAATACGCCTGTAGAAATTATTTATCAGCCAGATAAAGCGGGTGTTCGTGATGGCAAACTCTATTTGGAAGTCAATAAACCACACAGTGACATCGATAAACGCCAAGGTTTAAACATGACACCGATGGTAGCAGCCATTTTAGAGGCACACGATAAATTACCTGCCGATGATGATTGGGCATTTACAGAAAGATTAGTGGAAGCCCAGGATAGTATCGTTAAACGTCTAGGAGAAGAGCCACTCGATATCGTAGAAGATGTTTGGTTTGTTCATGCCGGACTAAGCCAGAAAGCGATACAAAAAACACGTCAGGCAATCAATACTTTGCAATTGAATGATCTGTTCTGGCCTGCGAAATCTGGCGCAGTCGGGGAAACCTTAATCGGCCCATTTAATTCACAACAAGAAGCCGCTGAGATGGCTGACAAAATTAGTGAAGTAGCAGGTATTTCTGTATGGGTTGCGCAAGTATCGAGTGACACGCTCTAAAGATAAATACTATAGATAAAAAAAAGCCGGAACAATTGTTCCGGCTTTTTTGTATGAGTCAATCTAAAATTTAGATTATTTGCTCATCGCTTTTTCAAACATACGGTCGATTTTTGCACAGCATTCTTCGACAGTTGATTGAGCTTCATCAGCAGCTTTCTGGGCGTTCATGGCAGCCAGTTCTGCGTCAGTTGCAGTACGTTGCGCTGTGTCAGCAGTGCTTTGAGCATTGCGGGCTGCGACCAGAGCTGAATCAGCTGTTGATTGAGCTGATTCTACAGAGGCTTTCAGCGCTTCCATTTCAGCTGTGTTCGCACAAGCAGTCAACATAGCTAAAGGCAGGATTACAGCACTCAGTTTTGCTAATGATTTCATTTTTATCTCCTTAAAGTACCAGTTAAATTGGCGTGGATATTATATTGCTTATTTGCAACATAAAACATACGCTAGCAAGAAATATTTTTGCTGTCCATTAACATTATTAAAAAGGACCGTTTTAATATTACAACAGATACATAAAGAAATAGTTGGTATAATAATCGGCTTTAATCTGAGTCATTGTTCTTCAATGCACTCTTGAAGTACCTATCGTTCTGGAAAAATTTGTTTATGCATCCAATGCTCAATATAGCAATCAGGGCTGCCCGCAATGCTGGCTCTCTGATCATGCGCTCGCTGCAGCACGTTCAGCATCTTGAAGTCACGACTAAAGGTCGTAATGATTACGTGTCAGACGTTGACCGACTCGCGGAACAAGAAGTCATCAACGTCATCAAAAAAGCCTATCCTGACCATGCCATTATGGCTGAAGAGTCGGGTCGTTCAGGTGACAATGAAACCGTTTGGATTATTGACCCCTTGGATGGCACAACAAATTTTCTTCATGGTTTTCCGCACTACTGTGTATCCATCGCCGTCAGAGTGAAAGGACGAGTTGAACATGCTGTTATCTATGATCCTCAGCGCGATGAATTGTTCACTGCAAGCCGTGGTGAAGGTGCCAAACTGAATGACCGTCGACTCCGTGTAACCAAACGCAGAGAGCTGGCAGGTGCACTACTTGCAACAGGTTTCCCATTCAAATATCCCGCTTTTCATGAAGCTTACTTCAACAGTTTTAAAGCCTTGTTTCCTCAGGTAGCAGATATCCGTCGTACGGGTTCAGCTGCGTTGGACCTTGCTTATGTGGCCGCAGGCCGTGTTGATGGTTACTGGGAAATGGGGCTGGAGAATTGGGATATGGCGGCAGGCTTACTTCTGGTCGAAGAAGCTGGGGGCATTGTCACCGACTTTGATGGTACCGATAATTTGTTCAATAAAGGTAATGTCATTGCAGCAGGTCTTGGTGTACACAATCTAATGTTAACCACGCTGCAACCACATTTATCAAAAGCCAAATAAGCGCCTAAGGGCATATTTTTTTCGCATGCATGGCATGCTTTTACAGAATTCAAACTAATGACAAATAAACGAGATATTTCTAAGCTACGCAATATAGCGATTATTGCCCACGTCGACCATGGCAAAACGACCTTAGTTGACCAACTCCTTCGTCAGTCTGGCACCTTTGGTGAGCATGAAGAATTGACAGAACGCGTGATGGACTCCAACGATCTTGAACGTGAACGTGGTATTACCATCCTGTCAAAAAATACAGCGATTCGCTGGAATGACTACCACATCAACATCGTGGATACACCAGGCCATGCTGATTTCGGTGGTGAAGTTGAGCGTGTTCTGTCGATGGTTGATTCAGTATTGTTGCTGGTAGATTCAGCTGAAGGTCCGATGCCACAAACCCGTTTTGTGACTCAGAAAGCGCTGGCATTAGGACTCAAACCTATTGTTGTTATTAACAAGATTGATAAACCATCAGCTCGTCCAGATTGGGTATTAGATCAAACTTTTGATCTATTCGTTAATTTGGATGCGACAGATGAACAGCTTGATTTTGATGTCATTTACGCATCAGGATTAAATGGCTTTGCAGGCATGGAAGACTCTGTTCGTGAAGGTGATATGACACCGTTATTTGAGCTTATCGTCGACAAAGTTAATCATCCTGATGTCGATTCAGAAGGTCCTTTCCGCATGCAGGTGTCATCACTTGACTACAACAGTTATGTGGGTGTTATCGGTGTTGGTCGTATCGAACGTGGCCGTGTGAAAACGAATACACCTGTGACTGTCGTTGACCGTGAAGGTAAAAAACGTAACGGTCGAGTACAGCAAGTTATGGGCTTTTTAGGTCTGCAACGTGAAGAAGTGGCTGAGGCACAAGCGGGCGATATTATTGCGTTTACCGGTCTAGATCCATTAAATATTTCTGACACCTTGTGTGACCCAAATGCTGTTGAAGCATTACCACCACTGTCAGTAGATGAACCCACCGTGACAATGACCTTCCAGGTTAATAATTCTCCGTTTGCAGGTAAAGACGGGAAATTTATTACTACACGTCAAATCAAAGAGCGTCTGGATCGTGAATTAATTCATAACGTGGCGTTACGCGTGGATCAAGTACCTACAGATCCTGATAAGTTCAAAGTATCTGGTCGTGGTGAGTTGCACCTGTCTGTGCTTATCGAAAATATGCGCCGTGAAGGTTTTGAACTGGGTGTCTCTCGTCCGGAAGTGATTATCCGTGAAGTTGATGGTGTGAAAGAAGAGCCTTTTGAGGCTGTCACTATTGATATCGAAGATGAACATCAAGGCACTGTCATGGAAAAAATGGGTGAGCGGGGCGCTGACCTGAAAAATATGGTACCCGATGGTAAAGGTCGTATTCGTTTAGACTTTATTATTCCGTCTCGTGGCCTGATTGGTTTCCGTACAGAATTTCTGACAGCTACCCAAGGTACAGGTTTGATTTACAGTGTATTTGATCATTATGCACCGATGAAAACCGGTAGTTTTGGTAAACGTATCAATGGTGTTTTGATTGCAAATGGTGTGGGTAAAGCGGTTGCTTTTGCTATATTTAACTTGCAAGACCGTGGTCGCATGTTTATCGGACATGGTGATGAAGTCTATGAAGGTATGGTGATTGGCATCCACTCACGTGACAATGATTTAGTTGTTAACCCATTAAAAGGTAAACAGTTAACCAATATGCGTGCATCTGGATCTGATGAAGCGGTGACTCTAGTACCGCCTATTCGTATGAGCTTAGAGCAGGCACTAGAATTTATCGGTGATGATGAGTTACTTGAGGTCACACCTAAAGCCATTCGTGTTCGTAAAAAATTATTACTGGAACATGAACGGAAACGTGCTTCTCGTGGCTAAACGTCACTAAAAATAAAAGAAAAAGGGTATCCTATGTCGATACCCTTTTTTTTGAGGTGAAAAATGCGAATTCTTATTTTAATTGCCATTGGCTTGTTGCTATATATCATCATCACGACGTTGTTACGCAAAGCTAAAGCAGAAGATGAACAAGCACGGATGGAAAAAATGGTGCGTTGCGAGCAGTGTGGATTACATATTTCTGAACACGAAGCGATACAACAAAACCATCATTATTTTTGTTCCACACAACATTTAGAGGCTTTTAACGAGTCGAAATGAGTTCATCTTTGGATTCATATAAACCGTATTATCAAGATCCAGCTACATGGCGTGCGCTGACCGTTTTTGCCAGCTATCGCTTATTTCTCGCTACGGTCCTTTTCTTAGTTTTTTACTTGAGACTACCGCCTGAGTTTCTGGGAGAAGCAGATCCACGTTTATACAGTGTCGTGAGTCTGTCGTATCTGTTAAGTGCCTTTCTTTTATTAGTATTAACACTGAATCATTGGCGAGATGTACAAACACAGATACGAATTCAAGCTGTCATAGATATCATTGCTCTGATCGTTATCATTCATGCCAGTGGTGGATTACATACCGGGCTTGGATCACTGATGTTAGTCGTTGTCGTGGCGGGTGGTGCGTTAATGCCGGGACGTCTGGCCGCATTTATAGCCGCGTTAGCGACCTTAGCCGTTTTGCTCGAAGTCAGTTATTCACAAATTGCTGGCGATGGTGTCACTAAATATAGTCAGGCAGGTATCTTAGGTGCCACATTTTTTGTCACAGCATGGTTGGCACAATGGTTATCTAAAAAATTACAAAGTTCGCAGGTCCTGGCAGAAGAGCGGGCGAGAGATGTTGAAAATCTAGCTGTATTAAATCAGCACATTATCAGTCAAATGCACACTGGCGTGCTGGCTCTGGACACGTATGGCAACGTAACGATGTTGAATACGTCAGCAAGACAATTGCTTGGCATAGCAGATATTGAGCCCGGATTTAACTTACGTGAGTATGTACCTGAACTAGGCGAGCAGGTCTGGCTGTGGCAGCAGCAAAGTCCGAATGCTTTTCTTCCGTTTCAGGCACGGGCTGACTTGCCTGAAATTCAGGTCTCCGCTACTCAGCTCGATAGTGGAGAAATACTTATTTATATTGAAAATACGTCAGCACTTGCCCAACAAGCACAGCAATTAAAACTGGCTTCTTTGGGAAGACTAACGGCGAGCATTGCTCACGAAATCCGTAATCCTCTTGGTGCAATCAGCCATGCTGGTGAGTTATTGGCTGAGCAATATGCGGCAGATCACATGATGACGAAACTGACCGCCATCATCTTGAAACACACTCAGCGTGTGAATAATATTATCGAAACTATCTTGCAGATGAGTCGTAAAAAAACAGCTGAACCCGCTGTGTTTGTGCTTAATGACTGGCTAGAGAAATTTATTCACGAATTTACTGAAACAAAACAGCTTGATGACGATGATATTGCCCTGGATATGAAAGCGGCTAATCTTCAGATTGCAATGGATCCAGAACAGCTACATCAGGTTGTATGGAATTTAATGGACAATGCCTGGTTTCATGCTAAGCGAGAAGAAAAGCCTTATATACATATCCGACTGGAACAGAATGCTAAACAGGTTTTCCTGGATATCATTGATAATGGCCCAGGTGTTCCCGAGGCTGTTCAGGCCCATTTATTCGAGCCATTTCATTCTGCTCGTCAGGGAGGAACAGGCTTGGGATTGTACTTAGCGAGAGAACTCTGCCAGGCTAACCGAGCACGTTTGAACTATCTTCACGATACGTCTAATACAGGTTTTTTTCGTATTAGCCTTCCGGGAGAATGGTAGGAAATGATTAAAGAATGAATAGACAAGCATTAGTTATTGATGATGAGCCCGATATTCTTGAGTTATTAACCATGACATTGTCTGGCATGTCTATCGATTGCGTCACAGCAGAAAACGTAGCTCAAGCGACACAAGCATTAAAACAACAGTCATTTGATTTGTGTTTTACGGATATGCGTTTGCCGGACGGCAATGGTTTGGATATTGTTCGTCTGATTCAGAAATCTTATCCTAACTGTCCAGTGGCCGTGATTACCGCCCACGGTAATGTTGACTTGGCTGTTGAAGCACTGAAGTCGGGTGCTTTTGATTTTGTTTCAAAACCTCTCAAACTCAAAGTGCTACGTGATCTCGTCAATTCGGCATTAAATTTATCTCCTTTAAAAACAGAAAATAAAGAACGCCGTTCCAGAGATAAATTACTTGGTGATACCGATGTCATACGTTCGTTAAGAAGTAAGATCAGTAAATTGGCTCGTAGTCAGGCTCCGGTGTATATCACCGGTGAGTCAGGAACTGGCAAAGAACTGGTGGCACGTCTTATTCATGAACTAGGCAGTCGCTCGTCGCAAAGTTTTGTGCCCATAAATTGTGGCGCTATTCCAGCTGAATTAGTAGAAAGTGAATTCTTCGGGCATAAAAAGGGAGCTTTCACGGGGGCTGTCTCAGATAAGCAAGGACTGTTTCAGGCTGCCAATGGTGGCACCTTGTTTTTAGATGAAGTGGCCGACTTACCACTGATGATGCAGGTGAAGTTGCTTAGAGCGATTCAGGAAAAAGCCATACGACCAGTCGGTGGCAACGAAGAAATGAGTGTTGATGTACGCATTTTATCTGCAACACATAAAAACCTAGCGGAATGTGTCAAACAAGGGCATTTCCGGGAGGATTTGTTTTATCGTCTCAATGTCATTGAGCTGTCTGTCCCTCCCTTACGTCAGCGACAGGCAGATATACCCATGTTGGTTGATCATATTCTGAGTCAGCTTGCGACCAAAAATGGTGAGAACAAACCAGGTATAGAGACGGCTGCAATTGAAGCACTTTGCGCCTATGCTTTCCCGGGTAACGTCCGTGAGCTTGAAAATATCCTAGAGCGAGCAATGACCTGGTCTGAAGGAAATCTCATTCAAAAAGATGATTTAATGCTACCTGCCACAACCGGGGCCGACAGTGCCGTGTTCAACGTTGACCTGCCGCAGTTAAGTGGAGAGACGGATCTTGAATCGCATCTTGAAGATCAGGAGCGGCAGCTTATCGTGGATGCACTGGAATCAACCCGGTGGAATAAGACTGCCGCCGCCAAAAAGCTTGGTATCAGTTTTCGCTCGTTGCGTTACAAACTCAAAAAACTGGCTCTGGAGGAATAGTCACTCTGGATCATCAACCAAGGCAGTGAGTGTCGAGATTTTATCCTGACCAATATAGAGTGATTTTGCTTGTGCTGATAATTTTATACTGAGGTGACATAGGCCATTATCAGCCTGGTTCATCGCGGCTTGAACTACATGTCCAGCTACATCGCCAGCTTCATCAATGACTTCGGTATTGGGCTCAGGAAGATGTGATGTTGTTATTTCAGCTAAAAATAAGCGGCGACTGGGTTTTCCCAGATAGTGCAGTCGAGCCACCACTTCCTGACCTGGATAACAGCCTTTTTTGAAACTGACACCACCGATGACATCCAAATTGAGTTGCTGAGGAGTAAATTGTTCTTTAGTTAAAAGACTGACCTTGGGTAAGCCTGATGTAATATCAGCACTTTGCCACAGGTTCTCTGAACCGATACGACTGTTTTCGATGATACTTTTATCTACTGGCGTGATAACTAAATATCGATGCAAATTGCCCGGCAGATATATACTCAACTGTCCATCATGCTCACTAGCTGACCAGAATGTACTCGCCTGATCTTTAAGCGGAGCTTCACTGATATATCCCATTGTATTGAGTTCAGCGCTCACAGAAATATCTACCTTGCTACGCAGCTTAAACATCGTCAATCGTTGAGCAATGCTATCAGCTAGATCTGTGGCTGTGATTAGCAGAAAATCTTTTTCACGCTTAACAACGTAGAACAGGCTTAATAAGCGACCTTTAGGGTTGCAAAAACCACTTAGCTGAGCAGTATTGTTCGTTAATGTGCGGATATCATTCGTCAGTAGATTCTGTAAAAAACTGTCTGCTTCTTCACCCGAGACTTGAATGACAGAGAGCGAGGGCAAGGCCATTGCTACGGGCGATGTATCATGACTAACTTCGGACAAGTAATTGACGCTGGGTGTGGATTGAGAAAGAGTCTGAAAATTCATAGATATATTGCGATTTATTGTGAACAGACTTTATTCTAACTGTATAAGCGATGCTAAAACAGGGATGAAAATAAAGGGCATTCAAGGATGAAGGTTGAGATCAGTCAATCACAGTATGAGTTTAGATATATGGCATGGCTGCATGTCGTTGTCATCAGTTTACTGCTGCTTAACAAAGCAAGCATGGGGCCTCTGCTGACGGATGTGTTAATTAGTTTTGCTTGTGTGGGATTTGTCATCTGGTTACGCCGCTACAAGAGAGTGTCTGGAAAAGCGTCTGTGACTGGAATCAGCATGAGCAAGGATAGACAATGGTTTCTAAACTATAACGATGGCTCAGTGTCAGGACCTTATACACTGAAATCGAGCACTCAATTACCTTATGTTTTATTCATCTATTTAAATCCATCTAGGCATGGACGAGGTCATACGCTGATGATTCCGATAGATGCCGTGGAAAAAAATGATTGGAGAAAACTCAGAGCTGAGCTTCGTCATCCTGATTCTTGGGAGCAATAATCGTTTCAGTAGCCGAATGCGTGTTATCGGTCTCTGGATAATCCAGAATGTAATGAAGGCCTCGGCTTTCTTTTCGACGCAAAGCTGATTCAATGATGAGTTCAGCTACATCAGCGAGGTTTCTCAGCTCCAGTAAATCTGCACTGATATGGTGTTTAGTATAAAAATCACGAATTTCAGCTTGCAGGACTTGCAAGCGCTGCTTTGCTCTGAGTAAACGATCGGTCTTCCGAACAATGCCTACATAGTTCCACATACAACGTCGTAACTCATCCCAGTTATGACTAATCGCAACAGCCTCTTTTGCTGGGTGTACTTGACTAGCATCCCATTGAGGCACGATGGCAGAGGTGACCAGTGGTAGCTGTTTTTTTATATCTTCAGCGGCTGATTTTGCGAATACCAGACATTCTAGTAACGAATTACTGGCCATCCGATTGGCACCATGTAAACCAGTATGGGCTGTCTCCCCAATGGCATACAAACCGGGTACATCGGTCCTGCCATTTAAATCAGTCATAATACCGCCACAAGTGTAATGTGCCGCTGGTACCACGGGAATGGGTTGTTTGGTGATATCTATACCAAATTCTAAACAACGTTGATAAATAGTAGGAAAGTGTTCTTTGATAAATGAAGCGGGTTTATGGGAGATATCAAGATATACACAGTCATGTCCTGTGCGTTTCATTTCGTGATCAATAGCTCTGGCAACAACATCCCTTGGCGCGAGTTCAGCTTGAGGATGAAATCGCTCCATGAATTGTTCACCATTCGCTAATACCAACTTGGCGCCTTCACCACGTAATGCCTCACTGATCAAAAATGATTTTGCTTGAGGGTGGAACAGGCATGTTGGATGGAACTGAATAAATTCCATATTGGCTATACGGCAGCCTGCACGCCAGCCCATGGCTATGCCATCACCGGTCGATACATCTGGGTTGCTGGTGTAAAGATAGACCTTTCCCGCGCCACCTGTGGCCAGTACGGTAATGGGTGCCAACAATGTTTTGGCTTCATCTTTTTGTATATCAAGCACATAGCAGCCGAGAATACGGTTTTCTTTTTCACCAAGTTGTTTACTACTACTGATGAGATCGATGCCGATATGGTAAGGCAGCATTTCGATATTAGGATGTGCTTTAGCCTTATCGAGCAAAGTTGTTTCAACTTCTCTGCCAGTGGCATCTGCTGAATGAATAATACGTCGATGACTGTGTCCACCTTCCTGTGTAAGGTGGTAAGTTTCTGAGGTGATGCCATCGCGAGTAAATGTCACTCCCTGATTGATAAGCCACTCAATATTTTCGCGGGCATGCTCGACGGTAAAGCGGACTGACTTTTCATTGCATAGTCCCGCACCTGCCCGCAAAGTATCATCAATATGTGACTGGATAGAGTCGGTTTTATCAAGAACCACAGAGATGCCACCCTGAGCATACAAAGAGGCGCCTTCTTCAAGTTGACCCTTTGATATTACAGCGACTTTGACATCGTTTGCCATATGTAAAGCAAGGGTCAGTCCGGCGGTGCCACTGCCAATGATTAAAATATCGTAATGATGCGTTGTGGTCATAAGTCTCTATACAGGTACAATAAGAAAGTTTATTTTGCACTGAATGTGGAACAAAGTTAAATCGACATGGTCAATCAAGCTGGATTAATTGAAGCAATGAACGTGTCGACTCAAGCCGGATGATAGGATGAATGTGGATCAAGAGCTAGTACGGCGCGTACAAGCAGGTGATAAAAAGGCGTTTGACTTGCTGATAATGAAGTATCAGCAAAGAATCATTCACGTCATTACAGGGTTTGTTCATGATCCTGTTGAAGCGATGGATGTTGCGCAAGAAGCCTTTATTAAAGCTTACCGTGCTTTACCCGGCTTCAGAGGCGATAGTGCCTTTTATACATGGTTATATCGTATTGCAATCAATACATCAAAAAACTATCTGACCGCTGCCTCCAGAAGGCCGCCAGTTAGTGATGTTGACGCTATGGATGCAACTATTTATTACGATGCGCCCGAATTGAAGGAATTTGAGACGCCTGAAAGTAGTCTGATGAGTGATGACTTACAACAAGCAATTCATGATGCGATTCAGGAATTGCCTGAAGATACGGCAACGGCAATCAAACTGCGGGAGTTTGAAGGTCTGAGCTATGAGGAAATTGCACAGGCAATGGATTGTCCAATTGGGACCGTACGGTCGCGTATTTTTCGCGCCAGAGAGGCAATAGATAAACAGGTCAAAGCAGTAATGGGTGGAGAGGAACTATGACAATCAAGCAACAAGAACTATTGTCAGCGTTTGTTGATGGCGAACTTAATGAGCAAGAGCTTGATGAGTTGTTGGCATTGATGAAAACAGATGACAGTGCCAAAGTGGATTACATGAGATATCAGTTCTCGAGTGATCTTCTACATGGCTATGTCACTGATCATAATCACGTTGATTTAACAGACAGAATACATCAGGCACTATCAGATGAGCCTGATTTGCATATCAATGCAACTGAAAAAACGAAAACAGCAAAAGTGTTTGCACTTCCTGATTGGTTTTGGCGACAAACAGCTGGCCTGGCAGCGGCTGCATCACTCGGTGCGCTAGCTGTAGTGGGGTTAATGTCACAACCTCAGACCGTGATGCCTACCACTAATATGGCTCAATCTGAACCGTTGCAACAACAAACGACTGTTGCCGAAACGAATCGGTGGACAGTGGGAGAGACCGAAGTCGAAGACAGGTTGAACGACTACTTGGTCGATCACAATGAATATGCCGGTGCATCAGGCTTATTCTCATACGCAAGAGTTGTGTCGTACGGTGAGGAGTAATCTCTAATGCGTGTCATGCTCCACCTGTTAGTTGTCACATTTTTATCATTTTCTGCTCTGGCGCATGCTGATGATCCGCGAGCAATGCAGATCCTTGAAAAAATGACTTCCGCGGCAAAAACATTGACCTACGAAGGGGTATTTAACTATCAGTCTGGCAGAAACTTACAGTCAATACGTATTTTCCATCGGTCAGATGACAATGGTGAGCTCGAAAGAATGATTTCTCTGAATGGTGCTGCCAGAGAAGTTATTCGTAGTAACGATATGGTGACGTGCATCAGTCCCGATGGTAAACAAATCAATGTTAGTCGTCGTCCACTGAGTGGAGGGTTTCCAAGTGACTTACCTCGACGTTTCAGCTCTGCAGCACCGTACTATGAAGTTGAAATGGGTGGAAAAAAACGCGTTGCTGGTAAAGATGCCTACCAGTTATTGATTACGCCCAATGATAATTACCGTTATGGCTATCGTTTGTGGGTTGATGTTGAAACATACCTTCTTCTAAAGTCAGAACTTATAGCTCAAGATGGTGATGTGCTGGAAACATTTTCTTTTTCATCAGTTAGCACAGGCGAACCTATTCCAGATTATAAGTTCGAGTCACTACTAGCTGAAGATGACATGGTCTGGCACAAGACAGAACCTCAAGAACCTATCGACATTGAAGAACACCACCATGAACTGGCATGGCAGGTGAATTGGTTGCCTGACGGATTCGCTTTAGTTGCTTTACAGAACCGCCTAAGATCCAGTAATGGGGCCGATGTTGAACAACGTGTTTACAGTGATGGCCTAAGCTCAGTGTCTGTTTTTATTGAGAAAATTCGTGCCAAACACAATCACCTGCATGGTGCTTCGCACGTGGGTGGTATTAATGCTTTTGGCACAATCATGAATGCACATTTCGTCACCGTAGTGGGTGAGGTACCTGCCGTTACTGTTGAAAAGATCGGGAGTGCTATCGCCTTCAGTCAGGCCGAACAGGAATGATTGAACAAAAAGCGACCGTAGCCAGTAGAAGTGGTGAACAAGTCTGGGTAGAAGCCGAACGCCAGTCAACTTGCGGTCAATGCCAGGCACGTAAAGGCTGTGGTACTGGCTTGTTATCCAAGCATGTTGGCAAAAAATTTTCTCGTATAGCGGTTAAGGACGAGGGAGAGTTGAAAGTGGGTCAACAGGTGACCGTTTCAATTCCTGAAGAAGCCTTGTTAACAGGGGCTTTCATGATGTACATGTTGCCGCTTATTCTCCTATTTACCATCGCAATTACCGTGCGTTTAATGGGGGGTGGGGAACTGCTGCAAATTGTGTCTGGTCTATTAGGTCTGATTACTGGCTTTGTATGGGTTAAGCACCGTATGAGTCATCATGATGCCGGTATCAATGTCAAACCAAATGAGGACTTCAAATGAGAGTAAACAAAAATTGGACGGCGTTAGCAATGCTAATGACTTGGCTAATGCTAAGTGTTAGTGTTCAGGCCCGGTCACTACCAGAATTTACCGAACTCGTTGCCGACAATGGTGATGCTGTTGTAAACATCCGAACTCATAACAAAACAGAGCAAACTCCCACTTCAATGCTACCACGTGGTTTGGAGTTACCTGAAGGTTCAGGGATGGATGAGTTCTTCAAAAAGTTTTTTGGTGAACAGGGTGGCTCACCAATGCCGAGAGAAAGTGAATCTCTAGGTTCTGGTTTTGTTTTGTCTTCTGATGGTTACATACTGACTAATCATCATGTTATCAAAGATGCTGATGAAATCATCGTTCGTTTCAGTGATAGAACTGAATTAGAGGCAAAAGTATTAGGTAGCGATGCACGCAGTGATGTTGCCTTAATCAAAGTCGATGCCAAAAACTTAAAAGCCGTCAAACTCGGTGACTCAGATGATTTGAAAGTGGGAGAGTGGGTGTTAGCGATTGGCTCACCTTTCGGCTTTGACTACTCTGCAACCGCTGGCATTATCAGCGCCTTAGGCCGTAGTTTACCTAGCGATAGTTATGTACCCTTCATTCAAACAGATGTGGCTATTAATCCCGGTAACTCCGGTGGCCCACTATTTAATCTGGACGGCGAAGTGATTGGTATCAACTCACAAATTTATAGTCGTACCGGTGGTTTTATGGGGGTATCGTTTGCTATCCCAATTGGTACCGTGATGAATGTGGTGGATCAGATTAAATCACAAGGCTATGTCAGCCGTGGCTGGTTAGGCGTCGTTATTCAAGATGTAACACGCGAACTCGCCGAATCATTTGGTTTATCTAAACCAAGCGGTGCACTTATCTCTCGTGTCGTCGACGACAGCCCGGCAGCACGAGCAGGTTTCAAAGCAGGTGACGTGATTCTTGATTTTGATGGTAAAGAAGTAGAGACCTCTTCTGATTTACCACCAATCGTTGGTAGAACAAAAGTAGGTAAAGAAGTAGAAGTTGAGGTGATGCGTAATAATAAGCACGAAACACTCAAAGTCACCATCGAAGAACTACCAAAAGATGAAGACCTCACCAACAATAGTTCAAAACCTGGCCGGTTTGTCGATTCACGTTTATCAATGGAAGTCGCTGATATCACGCCGGAGCAACGTAAACAGTTTGACGTCGCAAAAGGTGGTGTCATGGTCATGAAGGTTGAGCAAGGACCCGCAATTAAAGCCGGTATTAGACCTGGTGATATTCTTCTGAGTATCAACAACACTGATATCCAGGATCCTCATCAATTTATTGAGGTGGCAAAAAAACTGCCTGCTAATAAACCGATTCCTGTGTTAGTACAACGTGGTGGTTCTGCACAGTTCCTGGCGTTAGAAATTAAAGAGTAACTTCTCTTTCAATCAAACTAAAAAAGCCGTTGATGTATATCAACGGCTTTTTTTTTACCTTCGATGTCAGTTAAATAACGACTTATCTGCTATTATTCATAATACGAACAATTGTTATTAAGATTTTAAAGGTAACGTCAAATCATGCCACCTAGAGTGCTTATAGTTGAGGATGACATCACATTAAACCAGCAATTAGAGCAGCTTCTTGTGAATGCTGGTTTTGATACGGTAGTAGCACATGATGGTAATGATGGTCTGACAAAATCTATCAGTTTGTCGTTGGATTTAATTTTATTGGATGTGTCTTTGCCAGAAAAAGATGGCTACCAAATTTTAAAAACAATCAGGCAAACGCGTGTTACGCCAGTGATTATGCTAACTGCACATGGTGCAGAGGAAGAACGTATTCTTGGATTAAAAAGTGGTGCAGATGATTATTTGTCAAAACCATTTAATTTCACCGAGTTGATATTAAGGATAGAAGCGATTCTCAGGCGTTCAGCACCACAAATCAATGACGATGATCATCATTATCTCAGAAGACACGGTATTGAGTTAAATAAACACAAACAAACCGTTTCGTTTGCGGGCCAAACCATTCCATTTACCCCTATACAGTTCAAACTTTTGTGGACACTGATGCAGAATCCCAAACAAACGCTCAGCAAACCACAACTATATCGTCTCGTATTGGAAAAAGAGTTTAGTCGTTATGACAGAAGTCTTGATATGCATATGAGCCGGGTTAGGCGGAAGTTAGTCTCGGCGGGACTACCCGCTGATCACCTACAAACCGTGCATGGGACAGGATATATTTTATTATGAAGCGTCGCTTACTATGGAAGTTAGTCGCAACCATAGTCATTGGCACTATTTTACTTTTTTGGCTGATACATGTTTTGCTACTGCACACAGAGCAGCATATGAGTTTCATTGATCAGCGTTACCAGTCTGAATTAAAAGCGTATGCCAAACTGGCTGAGAAATATCATGAAAACGGTGATATTCAATCGCTAAATGAGTGGGTCAAGCATCTTCAAGAAAAAGAAAATACCTGGGTAGCTGTTGTTTCTTCCAATGTTGCACCAGTAGGAAATAGCTATATATCAGAACAATACCAGGAGAGATTTGCTCTTGGTCGTGACATCAGCTGGAAAATACATCTCTATTTCAAAGAAAACCCGACAATGGATTTGCCTTTTTCTGACGGTAAAACACATTTTCTCATCACCTTACCGGATCGAATGCGGCCAGGAGCATACTGGTTTCAGACTAGCTTGCTGTTACAGATCGCCTTGCCTTTATTGTTGATGACTTTAATTAGCTTGATTATCTATCGCCATGTCATGTCACCACTTACTCAACTGGAAAAAGCAACAAGGCAATTTAGTGATGGTAATTTCAATGTGCGTGTCGGGAACACTTTGGCAAAACGTCAAGACGAAATTACCGCCTTGGGTGACACCTTTGATGGGATGGCAGAGCGAATAGGTCACTTAATTCAAACACAGCGTCACCTCATTTCTGATCTCTCTCATGAACTTAGAACCCCGCTAGCACGAGTGGAATTAGCATTAAGCTGGGCTGAAAGTCAGGATCTTGATCCGAAATTGATAGAACGAATTCGATATGAAAGTCAGCAAATGCGTGTATTGGTTGAGGATACACTCACTTTGGCGTGGCTTGATAACGAATGTCCCGATTTACGTCAAGAAACATTAGACTTAACTGATTTGATCGATAGTATCGTTGAGGATGCGAGGTTTGAGTTTCCCAAATGCGAAATCAAGGCGACGATGCCAGAGCACGCGATTATTGAAAACAGCAGTGCGCGTGCTATAGGACACGCCTTTGAAAATATTCTCAGGAATGCACTAGCACATACCCCTGATGGCCAAACCGTCAAAGTCATCGTTGAGAAAGTGGCAGATCAATACCAAATCTATATTGATGACTTCGGCCCAGGTATAGCACCACACCATTTAACCAATATCTTTAAACCTTTTTTCAGGCTGGCTCATTCTGGGCGTCAGCTTCATCGTGGATTTGGTGTGGGTTTGAGCCTGGCTAAACGCCATATTGAAGTGTGTGGTGGACAATTGAGCGCTGAGAACTTAGTGACGGGTGGCTTAAGAATGAACATGATCCTACCTGCAAGTTAGGATTGAAATGTAACAATTGTAAATTTCATATTCATCACCTCGCTTAATCATTAGAATGCGATCTTGTTTTATTTGATAATGATTATTATTAACGAGGTGGTTGTGAGTAAAAGCTTAAACCCAATTAGTCATCGGACTGTACTTTCTGTCGCGCTTTTCGCCGCGATGTTTTCACAGGCTGCAATAGCTGAAGAAATAATTTTGGATACTGTTAAGGTAACGAGTAATACCATTACCCCAGAGTTAAATGGTGTAGATTCTCAGCAGATTGAAAAACTTCAGGCGAATGATTTGGAAGACCTTTTTAGTCAGTCACCTGAAGTGACTATTGGCGGTGGCCCTGATATTGCTCAAAAACTCTATATTCGTGGTATTGAAGACCAGCTATTAAATATCACTATTGATGGCGCGCAGCAGGCTACTAGACAATTTCACCATGTTGGTCGTATCAGCATTGAACCTGAATTGCTTAAGCGAGTTGAGGTTAATGCCGGTGCAGGTAATGCATTGTCAGGTCCAGGTGCACTAGGTGGTTCAGTGAAATTTGTCACTAAAGATCCTGAAGATATGCTGAAACCTGGTAAACAATTTGGTGGCCTGGTTAAAGGCATGTTTTCTAGTAATACTGACAGCTTCAAAACAAATACGAGTTTATACGGTCGTCTAACGGATGACTGGAGTGCAATGGCCTCTTACACACAATCGAATACTGATAATTATGAAGATGGCAATGGTGATCAAGTATTAGGCACGGAATCTGATCAAGATTATCTGTTTGCCAAACTAGTTGGGCATCTGACTGATAGCCAGACTCTTCGTCTCAGCTATGAAAAACGAGATGATGAAGGTGATAGAACACAACGTCCTCAATGGGTGTATTCTCCTGCACCAACTGGTTTGCCGGTCCAGCGTGGTAATTATCTCTATTTCTCTGAGAATGAACGGGAAACGGTTACGCTTAACTACGCGTTGAATCCTATTGATAATCAATATCTAGATCTAAACCTTACGGTATATAACACCGATTCAGAATTCTTGCAGGATGGCCCATTTGGTGCCTTTAAAGGCATAGGTAAGAGTAAAGGCTTTGATTTACGGAATACAAGTTTTGTTGGTATGCATACGCTGACCTATGGTGTTGACTACCGTGAAGATGAATCAGAGTTAAAAGGTGTGGATAGTGGTAGCTCTATTAAAGATGAGTCAAAAGTCAAAGGTCTGTATGTTCAGGATGATATTCAATTAACCGATGCTTTGTTATTGAGCGCGGGTTTACGTTATGACGACTATGAATTAGAGCACAACGCAAATAACTCAAGTTTCGACGAAGATGAAGTCAGTCATAATATTGGTTTAAATTATCACCTCACTGATAACTGGAGTGCTTTTGCTTCTTACGCTGAAGCATTTAAAGGCCCAATGGCTCAAGATGCATTTAAATTTGATTCCTCTGTGATTGACCCAAATATAAAACCAGAGAAGGCAGAAAATATTGAGTTTGGTTTTGCCTATGATTCGCGGACTTGGTTTGGTTCAGCGAAAGTTTATAAGAGCCAAATCAAAGATGTCGTGGCATCTGTGGGTAGTCGCCCCGCGGTATTCCAGAATGTTGGTGATTTAGAGTCAGATGGGTATATTCTTGAGCTTGGACATCGTTGGGAAACCTTATTGGCTCGTGTCAGCTACCACCATAATGATATTGAAATTGATGGTTATGACGCCAACGCGTATGACCACAACGGTATAGCTAACACCGTTAGAGACACGCTGATTACACAATTAGATTATCAGCTAAATGCTCAGTGGAACCTGGGATGGAACGCTCACTTCGTGAAAGGGCATGACGGTATCAAGTCTCCTGGACTTGATGCTGATGCCCCAGGGTACGATTTTGATCAACCTGGTTATGGTATACACGACTTATATGTGCAATGGAGCCCATCTACGATCGATGATATCCGTGTTGGTCTGACTGTACGTAATGTGTTTGATAAGAACTATATTTCCCATTCCAGTGTCGCTGACTTTACTCACGTACCAGGCTATTATTTGGTTAGAGGTTTCAACGAACCAGGTCGTGATGTTCGCCTGAGCGTGGCTTGGCAGTTCTAATTTCCCCAACCGTCTGAATACTCTCTCAGACTTTGCTATGAGCCAGATAATGTCTGTTATCTGGCTCATTTTTTTGCCTGATGATTCATGACATATGAATTTTGTTGCCATTCTTCTGCTGTTAAAAAAGATACTTTAGCGGCGTTTAATCCAGTTTTATTGGGCGATATCGGATAAATAAGAGGATAGCGAGTAAAAATGTCAGCCATTCTGAGAGTGGTAAAGCAATAAGAAATTCAGGCTCTGGAAGTAACCAAGACAAAACGAGTAACAATACGATAGGCAAGAATAATCCTCTCGATAACGCGATGGCCATAGAGGGAATTGGTTTCTGGATGGCCGTTAAATAAATAGAAAGAATCACATTAACACCATTTATCAAAAATAACGGCCACAATAGAGAAATAAAGTGTTTGGATAATTGCATCGTGTGTTCGGCTGTTTTATCTAGAAACAGGCTGCTGATGTGTTCTGGGAAATAGAGCAAGCACAGTGTCACACTGATACTGATGCAAAGAATACCGATGATGGCTGTTAGCATAAACTGACTGATTCGCCGGGTATTTCGGGCCCCATGATTTTGACTGACCACCAAATGTAACGCATCAGATATGCCGTAATACAGCATCAGACTGATAAAGATCAGGTAATTAATGACGGCAAAAGCCGCGATACCCTCAACATCAAGCCGACTGACTAAAATCCAGTTCAATACCAGGATGACCAATCCCCCAGAGATTTCATTGATAAACTCTGATCCGCCATTAAACATTACGGGTTTTATTTCTGATTTATTATGTTGGATGAATGAAAAAGTTAACTTTTTCTGAGATCGTAAAAAATAACGACTTAACATAATCAGTTGTATGGTTTGTGCAATGGCTGTTGCAGCTGCAGCGCCTTTTAGTCCCCATTCGAATACGATAATAAACACAGCATCCAGAATAATATTAATGATGGCGCCGCTGATTAATGCCACTGAAGCGAGTGTTTGAGCATTATCCTGACGAATAAAGTAATACATCACCATCGTAGAAATCTGAATAAGCAATACGGCACTGATGATCAGAAAATAAGGCCTGATTAACGTTAGTATGGAGGCGGGCGTGCCGAGAAAAAGCAATATAGCGTCAGTGAATAACCAGGAAAAAAGCAGAAAACCAAGTCCAATAACGACAATAATAAGCAGACACTGGCTAAAGACATCGGATGCTGACTGAAAACGTTTCTGACCAATATAATAGCCAGCTCGAACGGCTCCTCCAATGGAAAACATTAAAGCCAGTCCAAATATCAAAGACAGATAGGGAATCAGTAAATTGATGGCTGCGAGCCCCTGAGCACTGACAAATTGGCCGACAAAAATACCATCTACGATACTGGCCGTAGTGATGGCTAATAAGCCCAAAATGGAGGGGATGGCATAGCTTAAGAAGGTTTTAATGATGGGACCCGTCAGGACCGCTTTATCCATAGTAATTATTGTCCACAAAAGTACTGTATTGCTATTGAGATGATCTGACTCAGAAGTCTTCTCAGCCATGAGCGAAGACAGAGTGTCAGACTGGTATTCAGAAGTCACGTTTTTATCTAAGGCGTGTCGAGATTATCGTTTTGTCATAGTGAAATGCGTATAATGTGGGATCATTTGCTGAGCGCGTGACTCAAAGGCCTATATCATCTGCCAGCGGGAACAATGCATGTCATGCAAAATCTATGTTAACTGTTCGGAATGGCCACCGACGTCACTAATGAAAATGTAACTAAATGAACAATATACGTAACTTTTCTATCATCGCACATATCGATCATGGTAAATCCACCATTGCTGATCGGTTTATTCAAATTTGTGGTGGTCTGACAGACCGGGAAATGTCCCAGCAAGTGCTAGATTCTATGGATATTGAGCGCGAACGTGGCATTACCATCAAAGCACAAAGCGTATCACTGGAATACAAAGCACGCGATGGGGAAACTTATCAGCTGAATTTCATCGATACACCTGGGCACGTCGACTTTTCTTATGAAGTATCCCGCTCTCTTGCTGCCTGTGAAGGGGCATTATTAGTCGTTGATGCGGCGCAGGGTGTGGAAGCACAAAGTGTGGCGAACTGCTACACCGCCATTGATTTAGGCTTAGAAGTATTACCCGTTCTGAATAAAATTGATTTACCTTCGGCAGAACCGGAACGTGTTGCTCAAGAAATTGAAGACATTATCGGCGTCGATGCTATGGATGCTGTACGTTGTAGTGCCAAAACCGGTATTGGTATTGAAGACGTACTGGAAGAGCTGGTGGCAAAAGTCCCTGCGCCAAAAGG
Source organism: Methylophaga sp. (assembly GCA_002706095.1). Classification (GTDB taxonomy): domain Bacteria; phylum Pseudomonadota; class Gammaproteobacteria; order Nitrosococcales; family Methylophagaceae; genus Methylophaga; species Methylophaga marina. Next base: position 385,832 of record PAJP01000023.1, read on the forward strand.
TAATCCAGACGCACCTCTTAAAGCCCTCATTATTGATTCCTGGTTTGACAGCTACGTGGGTGTTATTTCATTGGTACGTATTGTCGATGGCTCACTTAAGCACAAAGATAAAATAAAAGTGATGTCGACAGGGCAGGAATATCAAGTCGATCAAGTAGGTACTTTCACTCCTAAACGCACACCATGTAACGTGCTGGATTGTGGTGACGTGGGTTACGTCATTTCAGGGGTCAAGGAAATTGATGGGGCACCGGTAGGTGACACCTTAACGCACGCACACCATGGTGCAGATAAAATGCTGCCCGGTTTCAAAGAAGTAACCCCACAAGTTTATGCCGGTATTTTCCCTGTCAGCAGTGATGATTACGAAAACTTCCGTGAAGCCTTGTCGAAATTACGCCTAAATGATGCTTCATTATTTTATGAACCTGAAAGCTCACAAGCCTTAGGATTTGGTTTCCGTTGTGGTTTCCTGGGGCTGTTGCATATGGAAATCATTCAGGAACGATTGGAACGTGAATACGATCTTGATCTGATCACAACAGCGCCGACCGTTGTGTTTGAAGTTCTCAAGAAAAATGGCGAAGTCGAACGGGTTGAAAATCCATCATCGCTACCTGATGTTGGCACCATTGAAGAAATACGTGAACCTATCGTCAGAGCGGATATTCTGGTGCCACAAGACCATTTAGGCGCTGTGATTACCTTATGCGTTGAAAAACGTGGTGTGCAGAAGAATATGCAGTATATGGGAAAACAGGTTGCGTTAACCTATGAACTTCCTATGAATGAAGTGGTCATTGATTTCTTCGACCGTGTGAAGTCTGTCAGCCGTGGCTATGCCTCGCTTGACTATCACTTTGTTCGGTTCGAGCCAGCCAATCTGGTGAAATTAGATATTATGATTAATGGTGAACGAGTCGATGCCTTATCGCTTATCGTGCACAAGGACAGCAGTGTGAGTCGCGGGAGACTGCTAGTCGAAAAAATGAAAGAGCTGATACCGCGTCAAATGTTTGATATTGCTATTCAAGCGGCTATTGGCGGACACATTATTGCTCGTTCTACCGTCAAAGCGATGCGTAAAAATGTATTAGCTAAATGTTACGGCGGTGACGTTTCTCGTAAACGTAAATTGCTGGAAAAACAAAAAGCAGGTAAAAAACGGATGAAGTCTGTTGGTAAGGTGGATGTGCCACAAGAAGCCTTCCTCGCCGTATTACAACTGTCAAAGAATTCATAAAAGGTAGGAAGGAGCGTTATACAGTGAGTTTTCCCGCAATCATGGTGTTACTGGTAGCCGTCACCGGCTTGATTTGGTTAATCGACAAGCTGTTTTGGGCACCAGGTCGTGATAACGATGCAAAAGAACCTGTCGTGGTTGAATATGCACGCTCATTTTTTCCTATCATTCTTTTGGTGTTAGTGATTCGCTCCTTTATCGCTGAACCTTTCCGTATCCCATCGTCATCAATGGTACCTACGCTGCACATTGGTGATTTTATTCTGGTGAATAAATTCTCATATGGCATCCGTTTACCGGTCCTCAACACAAAAATATTAGAGACAGGCGAGCCTGAACGTGGTGATGTGGTGGTTTTTCGTTACCCGGTGAAGAAGAATAAAAGTGACCCTGATATTGACTATATCAAACGTGTAGTAGGCCTTCCCGGAGATAAAGTCGGTTATTTCAATAAAACGATTTATATTAACGGCGAACCGGTTGCACAAGAGCCACAAGAAAAAACTGAAAGCATGATTAATATTTCAGCTCCCGGCTCTGAATTACGTTCTGAACAGCTCGGTGAGCATAATCATCTAATCGTGGTTGAACCGGGTGTTAAACGTGTGGAAGGTGAAACCGTGGTGCCTGAAGGACACTATTTTGTTATGGGTGATAACCGTGATAACAGCAATGATAGTCGTTACTGGGGAACTGTCCCTGAAGAAAATCTGGTCGGTAAGGCCTTTTTAGTTTGGATGAGTTGGGACTGGAATGAGGGCGGCATTGTCTGGAATCGTTTAGGTCAGTCCATTGAATAAGGAGATTGTGATGAAACACCAGCGAGGTATGACATTAATTGGCTGGGTCATTGTGTTGGCCTTGATTGCTTTTTTTGTGACATTAGCGATTCGTTTGGTGCCGATGTATCAGGAGTATTACGGTGTCGTCCAGATCATGGAAGATATGAAGACAGAACTGCGTAATAACAATCTCTCGAAAAATGAAGTACAGACACTGCTTTCTAAGCGCTTTAATATCGGCTATATCAGTAGTGTCGAACGCGATGACGTCGAAGTTTTCCGTGGTAAAAACACCGCCTACGTAACGAAAATCGTTATCGACTATGAAGTGCGAAAACCGTTTTTTGCTCAGATCGATCTGGTCGGGCATTTTCATAAAGAAATTGATGTAGAGCCACAGCTATAATGATAACCCAGCGGCAAAAAGCCCTGTGCAAACAGTTAAAAGTAGAATTTAAAGATACCGCATTTTTACAACAAGCCTTAACGCACCGCAGTGCGGATCCCAAAAATAATGAGCGTCTTGAATATCTCGGTGATGCTATTTTGAGTTTTGTGATTGCGGAAGAGTTATTCAACCGTTTCCCTCAAGTTAAGGAAGGAAAATTAAGTCGTCTACGGGCTTCTCTGGTGAAAGGCGAGACCCTAGCTGAGCTGGGGCGCGAGTTAAAGTTAGGGGATGTATTAATCCTTGGGCCCGGTGAGTTGAAAAGTGGTGGTTTTCGTCGGGAATCAATTCTGGCTGATGCGGTAGAAGCCATTTTAGGTGCACTTTATCTTGACAGCGGTCTGACACCTGTCAAAGAGCTCATCTTAAGATTATTTGCCGAGCGAATAGCGTCTATTGATGTGACAGAAACGGTCAAGGATCCTAAAACGCGTTTGCAGGAATTATTACAAAGCCGTAAACAGCCTTTACCGCTATATAGTGTTAAAGAATTAAAAACAGACAAGAAACAGCCTGTCTTTGAAGCATCCTGCCAGGTTACCTTGCTGGACAAAGTGGTCGTTGCTCAAGGCAGTAGTCACCGAAAAGCTGAGAAAAAAGCCGCTGAACGTGCCTTAACTCTAATAGAGGGTAAATAATGAATACCACACCATTTCGTTCCGGTTACGTTGCCATTATTGGACGTCCCAATGTGGGTAAGTCGACATTAATCAACCGTATTCTTGGTCAGAAGTTATGTATTACTTCGCGCCGCCCACAAACGACCCGCCACCGTATTCTGGGTATTAAAACCACAGACCAGGGCCAGTTTATCTACGTTGATACACCGGGTATGCACAGCGATGGAAAAAAAGCGATGAATCGTTATATGAACCGCGCTGCTGCCGCTTCAATTGACGATGTGGATGTGGTGCTGTTTGTGGTGGAAGGACTGAAATGGACGGAAGATGATCAGCGCGTCTTGAAACGTATTCAACAAGATGCACGCTCTCCAGTCATTTTAGTGTTAAATAAAGCCGATAAACTCTCAGACAAATCAGATTTATTACCGCAGATACAATCACTTGCACCACAATATGATTTTGCGGCTGTTGTGCCTATTTCTGCACGGAAAGGTATGAATACAGATGTACTGGAGCAGGAAATTGCCAAGTTAATGCCTGAAGGCGAGATGATCTTTGATGAAGATCAATTAACCGATCGCAGTTCACGCTTTTTGGCGGGTGAAATCGTACGTGAAAAATTATTCCGTTATCTCGGTCAGGAATTACCTTATTCACTCACTGTAGAAATTGAACAGTTCGAGGAAGAAGAAGGCATGTATCGAATTGGTGCTGTTGTTTATGTTGAGCGAAGCGGTCAGAAGTCGATTGTGATTGGTAAAAAAGGCGAACAGCTCAAGCTTATCGGTCAGGACGCACGGCTGGAAATGGAACAGCTATTCGGTTGTAAAGTGTTTTTACAGATATGGGTCAAAGTGCGTGAAGGCTGGTCAGATAATGAGCGCATGTTAAAGAACCTGGGTTATAACGACGACCTATAGGTAGCTTGTGGAGCTGACGTCTGCTTTTGTTCTGCACCATAGACCTTATCGTGAAACCAGTTCACTGGTCGATGTGTTAACGCAGGATTATGGGCGAGTGAGCCTGGTCGCCCGAGGTTTACGGCAAAAAAAGAAACGCAGCTCATCAATACAAATATTTCAACCGCTCTGGCTCAGCTGGTATGGCCAAGGTGATTTAGTGACATTGAGTCATATCGAAGTGGATGAACCCAGTTATCGCCTTGTTGGTAATGCCAGCCTCTGTGGCCTTTATATGAATGAGTTGCTCGTGAAATTATTGCCTCTTCATGAAGCGGAACCAGAGATTTATCTGGCTTACCGTCAGGCGCTGTCTTCACTCCAACAAAAAAGCAATGAACAGATTACCCTGCGATTATTTGAAAAAGCGCTGCTCAGCCATCTGGGCTATGGTCTGGCATTAACGGTGGATGTCGATTCTGGTCAGAATATTGAAGATGAAGGTATGTATATTTACCATCCAGATAGTGGTCCACGCCGTGTATTTGGTCAACAGCTTGAGAATACGGTATCTGGACGCAGCTTACGTCACCTTGATCAGGAAGCGGAATTTGATGATGTGAGTCTGAAAGAAATCAAACATATGATGCGGTCAGTGATAAATTATTACTTGGGCGGCCGTCCTTTACATAGTCGTCAGTTATTTGCTGGGCTTAATCAATTTACAACAAAAACAAACTGAGTTTGGAGATTCATGTCTATTTATCTAGGTGTCAACATCGATCACATCGCCACACTGCGTCAAGCTCGTGGAACACGTTATCCTGATCCCATTCAGGCAGCGATTGAAGCAGAGCAAGCAGGGGCGGACAGTATCACATTACATTTACGCGAAGATCGTCGACATATTCAGGAACGTGATGTGGCGATGTTGAGCGATATCTTGCAGACAAAAATGAATCTTGAGATGGCGATCACTGAAGAAATGTTAGCGATGGCCGAAAAATATCGTCCTGCAGACTGTTGTTTAGTACCTGAGAAACGTGAGGAATTGACAACAGAAGGTGGTCTGGATGTGGCGGGGCAGTTGTCTCGAATGCAGCAAGCGTGTCAGCGCCTAGCTGCGGTCAATGTACGTGTCTCTTTATTTATCGATCCTGATTTGGCTCAAATAGAAGCGGCAGTGGCTTGCGGTGTACCAGTGGTAGAACTTCATACTGGCCGTTATGCTGATGCCGAAACCGATGCAGAGGCCGAAAGAGAGCTTGCCGTGATTGCTGATGCAGCAAAACAGGCTCATGAAAGGGGATTACAGGTGAATGCTGGCCATGGTCTGCATTACCACAATACTCAGAAAATTGCGGCGATACCAGAACTGGTGGAGTTAAATATTGGCCACGCGATTGTGGCGCGTTCGGTGTTTACTGGCTTTCAGGCAGCGGTTCGCGAGATGAAACAATTGATGCAGGACGCGCGCCGGGGATGATCATTGGCATTGGCACAGACCTTGTTCATATTCCGCGAATGCAAGACTTACTCGATAAACATGGTGATAAGTTTGCTGAAAGAATACTCAGTGCCCATGAGTTCAGCGAGTTTAAATTGCAACTTAAACCGGCTAATTTTTTAGCGAAACGATTTGCAGCAAAAGAAGCCGCCGCTAAAGCCATGGGAACAGGATTTCGGGATGGTTTAAGTTTGCGTCATATCAGCGTCAGAAATAATTCACTGGGTAAACCTGAGTTACAGTTCGAAAAAGTGGGACTGGAACTGAAAGAAAAAATGCATATTGATAAGGCGATGTTAAGCCTGAGTGACGATCATGAATATGCGATTGCTTATGTTGTGTTAATGGAAGCAAATTGATGAAATCTTACCCGACGATTGAAGCGTTTATTGGCCGCACGCCGCTTGTCAGATTACAGCGTATTCCCGGCGAGTCGAGTAATACCATTCTGGTGAAACTGGAAGGTAATAATCCAGCTGGCTCGGTTAAAGACCGACCTGTGGTGAGTATGATTCAGCAAGCGCAGTTACGCGGTGATATCACGCCTGGCGACACCTTGATCGAAGCGACCAGTGGTAATACGGGTATTGCTTTGGCGATGGTGACGGCGATATTAGGGTATCGAATGATTCTGATTATGCCGGAAAACAGTAGTGCTGAACGTCGTGCTTCGATGAAAGCGTATGGTGCCGAACTTGTTCTGACAGATGGTATGGAGTCCGCAAGGGATCTGGCCTTACAAATGCAGAAAGAGGGCAAAGGCAAGGTGCTAAATCAGTTTGGAAACTTTGATAATCCTCTGGCCCATTATGAATCTACGGGGCCTGAAATCTGGGCTGATACCGAAGGTGAAGTTACCCACTTCGTGAGTTCAATGGGCACGACTGGCACAATTATGGGTACATCTCGCTATTTAAAAGAACAAAACCCAGCGATTCAGGTGGTGGGTGTGCAGCCGGCAGAGGGCGCCAGTATTCCAGGTATTCGCCGTTGGCCGCAGGCGTATTTACCTGAGATTTTCGAGCCAGAGCGCATTGATATGACAATAGATGTCACACAAGATGAAGCAGAAACCATGATGCGACGACTGGCAGCTGAAGAAGGTATTTTTGCCGGAGTGTCATCGGGGGGTGCATTAGCAGCAGCTATGAAGATCTCTGAGCAGGTAGAAAATGCGGTGATTGTCAGTATCGTCTGTGACCGTGGCGATCGTTACATCTCAACAGGCGTTTTCTCTGCCTGATAATGAGCTATCTGACGCCAAAGTCAGTTTTCTTATGGCTATGTTTATGGTCATTACCGGTATTCGCTATTAATACGATTCAAATTAGTAGTGAACATAGCTGGGCAGAAAAATTTGATGCGAAAGAACTGAAAACCTATGTTCAACTCACTTCCGGTGATCTGAAGCTATCAGGGACCGCTGCTCAAATCACCTTAGCTGAACCACTTAATCAATTACGCAATGTGACATTTGAGTGTACAAAAGCAGCTTGGTTAACGGATGCCTTTCGTTGTCAGTCAGGTAGTTTACAGTTTTCTCATCCTGAGCTGGGGCAGCAACAAATCCAATTTAGTCTCGATGTCAGTACCGAAGGTGAACAATATGATATCCAGCTAAAAAATCTGAGACTGGATGGCGGTACGGTAAGCCTTGATATTAGTCTTGATGAACAGCATTGGGACGCGAATATTGATGCTCAGAATATTCCCTTATCAGCACTACAGAAATGGCTACCTCAATTTTTGGATAAACAATACATTGATGTGGTCAACAACTGGCAGCCTCAAGGTCAGATATCTGTTCAAGCACGTCTTGATGGAAACCTGCTGGGAGTATTGTCAGCCACCGCAAAGTGGCAATTAGCTGATTTGGGTTTTAGTAATACGACGGCAAGTCAGGTGGCGGAAAATGTCACAATGCAAGGTGATATCGTCTTACATAATACGGACAATACCTGGGATATTGTTGCTGTATCTTCATTCACCGCAGGCCAGGTTTATAGTGATCCTATCTTTGTCGATTTATCTACTTCTGCCATGGAGTTAAGCATTGAAGGCAAGTATGAATCAGGCTTAAATCACTGGACCTTAGCGGATATTAAGTTAACGCAACCAGAACAATTTACTTTAGAGGCCACTGCTGAAATAACAGATAATATGCCGACTAAGGTTGAAGCGAATGTGACTGTAAAAACGCTATCACCGTTTTATTCCACATGGCTAAAGCCTTTTATGGTGGGCACTGCCGCAGCTGATTTACAATTGTCAGGTCAGGTTTCATCCTCAATAAGTTGGTCTGACAAGCAGCATCAGCTGAGTGCCACGTTGAATAACGTCAGTCTGGTGGATAGTGAGCAGCGTTACAAGGCGGATAAGTTGAATGGTGAACTGGTTTGGACCAATAGTGATAAGCCTTTAAATGGTTATTTATCCTGGCAGCAAGCCAAACTTTATGCTGTCGATATTGGTGCCGGCAGTCTGCATACGCAAACTGTGAAAAATGGCTTTAAGTTAGTAGAAGAAACGACGATTCCCGTATTGGATGGAGAGCTACAAATAAATCAGCTGAGTTTGCAGCAACAAGAAGATAAACAGATAACCTGGTCATTTGATGGCTTGTTGTTACCGATATCCATGGAGAGTTTAACGCAGACACTGGACTGGCCGACAATGCATGGTAAGTTATCGGGCGTTATTCCTCACGTGCGATACCAATCTCAGCAATTAACTATCGATGGGGCACTACAAGTTAAAGTCTTCGATGGTACGACAGTCATTCGCGACTTGCGTTTGACGGATCCTCTCGGCGTATTACCACAACTGTATGCCAATATTGATATCACAGAGTTAGATTTAGCACTGTTAACCAAAACGTTTGATGTGGGAAAAATTACAGGTCGTGTGTCCGGAGCTGTTCATAACTTACGATTGTCTGATTGGAAACCGGTCCAGTTTGATGCCACATTAGAAACGTCTGAAGATAATCCGGGAAAACGTGTCATCAGTCAGCGTGCCGTAGATAATTTAACGCAGGTCGGCGGTGGTGCAACAGGTATGATATCCAGAAGTTTTTTACGTTTTTTTGATGACTTTTCTTATAAACGTTTAGGACTGTCCTGTTATTTACGAAATGATGTCTGTGAAATGGCTGGCATCGAAGATGCTGATCAGGGTTACTATATTGTGAAAGGTGGTGGTGGTTTACCACCATGGATTGATGTGATTGGTTATACACGAAGAGTGGACTGGGCAGATTTATTAGAGCGTATCAAAGCGGTACAAAATAGTTCTGGACCGATAATTGAGTAAGGAGAGGTTATGCAAATCATGAAATGGTTAACGGGGACGGTGTCGGGATTAATGTTGGTCTCGTGCGTGACTATAAATATCTACTTCCCAGCAGCGGCAGCTGAAAAAGCGGCAGATAGAATTATTGAAGATGTGTGGGGACCAGATACAAACCCCGCTGAAACGATTAAATCTGATGATCAGGATAAGCAGTCTTCAGTATCAGATGCCAAGTTGCCATTGGCAATGTCGGTGTTGAACTGGATGGTACCGAAGGCTGAAGCGGCAGGCGCGGATATTAATATCAATTCACCCGCTATCAATGCATTACAGTCGAATATGAAATCACGCCATGAAAGCCTGAAGCCTTTCTATAATAGTGGCGCAATAGGTTTAACTGATGATGGTTTTATTACATTGCGTGATGCGAAGTCGGTACCGTTAAAAGACCGTAATCAGTTAAACAGTCTGATTGCCGCCGAAAATAATGATCGTAAAGCGCTCTATGCTGAAATCGCCAGAGCCAATGGTCATCCAGAATGGCAGAATGATATCCAGCAAACATTTGCACAACGTTGGATTAGTAATGCTGCTAATGGCTGGTGGTATCAACAAGGCGGCAGCTGGAAACAAAAATAATTACATCAGATTGATTATAATAACGATATCCAGTGGTGTGAAAACACCACTGGATTTTTATTTTTCAGAGATAAGAGATAACAATGGCAAGACGTAGCCGCAGACAAAGAATACCGCAAGAGCTTGTGACAGCAGAGATTGAGTCATTATCACATGATGGCAGGGGAATTGCTCGCATCGAAGGCAAAACTGTTTTTGTAGATGGCGCATTAGCCGGAGAAAAAGTGAACTTTCAATATAGTCGGGTTCATAAAAAATATGATGAAGCGCGCACGGTAGAAGTCTTGTCTGCTGCTGATGATCGGGTAGAGGCAAAATGTCAGCATTTTAGTATTTGTGGCGGCTGTAGTTTGATGCATATGTCACCTGAAGCACAGTTGGCTCATAAACAGGCCACATTGGCTGAACACTTTACTCATTTTGGTAACTTAAGCCCTGAACAGTGGTTGGAACCTTTAACCGGTCCATTATGGGGATATCGTCGTAAAGCACGCCTCGGCGTTAAATACGTCGCTAAAAAAGAACAAGTTTTAGTGGGCTTTAGGGAAAAGTCATCGCCGTACATTGCCATGCTTGAACAATGTGAAGTGTTAGATCCACGTGTGGGTCATCGTTTAACGGATTTAGCTTCATTAATTGGTGGATTGGAAGCCTATAACCGCATCGCTCAGATTGAAGTGGCAATGGATGATGAACATGTCGCATTGGTGTTTCGTAATCTGGATGAATTATCCGAGACTGATAAAAATGCATTGATTAGCTTTGGACAAAACAATAATTTATGGATTTATCAGCAACCAGGTGGGCCGGATACCGTGTCTTTATTATGGCCTGAGTCTGCTCAGCTTAGTTACGCACCAGAGCCGGGGTTGAACTTACAGTTTGACCCGAGTGACTTTACGCAGGTGAATGCGGGTATTAACGAAAAAATGATTCAAAGGGCCATGACGCTGCTGGATGTTCAGGATGGAGATCGTATTCTTGATTTGTTCTGCGGGCTCGGCAACTTTACTTTGCCTTTAGCTAAACGGGTGACAGAGGTCGTTGGCGTTGAAGGTGATGCTGCACTGGTACAACACGCAAAAAATAATGCCGCACTTAATGCCTTATCTAATGCCGAGTTTGAGCAAGCGGATCTCACCCAAACAGAATTGAAAGATTATCCTTGGGCACAAAAAGGGTTTAATAAGATTTTACTGGATCCTCCCAGAAGTGGGGCATTTGAAGTGTTGCATCAATTAGCTGCGTTAGGTGCTGAGCGATTGGTATATGTCTCATGTAATCCTGCAACGCTAGCACGTGATGCTGGCGAACTGGTGAACCAGCATGGCTACATTATGGAATCGGCAGGCATTATGGATATGTTCCCACATACCACCCATGTCGAGTCTATTGCTGTATTTGTAAAAAAACGTTAAAAAAGATTAAAAACTGTACCAAAGTACAATTGTTCCGACATAGATATCCTCATATTATGCAATCGTCCGGAATAAGTTGAGTCGGACTTATTTATCCGTTAACAGTGAAGTTATCGGACAAGTAGAGTCGTAATAAGCTGATTTATTTTACTTTTTAGTACCAAAGTACAATTGTTTGGCACATTACAACTCACTAATATCTATCTTGCAGATAGTGATTGCATAATAAACAGATAAGCCAACCTTGGTGTGAGCCATGTGACGGAAAGCCACGGGTCTTTTTTTAAAGATGGCCGGGCTGCATAGTAAACAAGGATAATTCTATGAAATTTTACAAATCGGCTATTTTAGTAGCTGCTATGTTGCTAGGTTTTTCAAGTGTTGCTTCAGCAACATTTTTCCATGGTCACCACCACCATCATGGTGGTTGTGGGGACGATTCATCTTTATGTGATAACCCTGAAACATACTCAGAAACATTTACTGCCTCAGTATCGAACTATTATGAGTTTGGTTATATGGATTTCGATGCTATCACTGACCCTGCAGATTTAGACATTACATCTGCCACACTAAAAATTTCGACAAATGCAAATGGTTGGTGGGATGATTTATATGCTTATACTGATAACTGGTATGGTACTGGTTTGAGCTACTTAGGTTCTCTGGATGGCGGTGTTGAAATGTTCAGCCTAAGCTCAGACTTATTTGACGAAATCCTTGCTGGCATCTCATTCAAGGCTTGGTTTTCAAAATGGAGCGAAGACGTTTTCTGGGCTGAGTTAACAGTGAATGGCGAATATTGCCCACCTGTTAGCGAAGTACCTGTTCCTGCTGCTGTATGGTTACTAGGTTCTGGTTTGATGGGTATGACAGCAATACGCAGACGTAAAAAAACTGCCTAAGCTAAGACAGAATACCGTATGATAAAAGCCGCGATTCCATCGCGGCTTTTTTTATGGCTGAACAACTCAAAAATAAACTTCATATTCCTGCAGTGAAGGAAATCGGCTCTCTGATTCATTCAGTGTGGCCTGATTTTGCTGTAACGGATTTTATTGAGACTGCATCTCTCAAACTAGATGAGCTGGAGCTCAAGGCGCGTGCAGATTATCTTGCGAAGAGTTTGCATGTTTATCTACCTCACGATTATGTTGATGCAATAAATATCTTATTAGAGGCGGCTGAGTCTCTTAGAGATGAACATTTTTCTGGGTGGGCACATTACCTAGCCTGGCCATTAATTGATTATGTTGCTTTATATGGTCTGGAGCATCGCAACGTTTCTTTTGCTGCACTCGAAAAACTCACTTCATTATTTACAGCTGAGTTTGCTATTCGTTTTTTTCTGAAGGCTCACTTTGATGAAACCTATCAGCAAATGCTGTTATGGGCTGAACATGATGATGAACATGTACGAAGATTAGCTTCTGAAGGCATTCGCCCGCGTTTACCCTGGGCACCGCAACTCGCTGAACTACGTCATGATCCCGCTCTTATATGGCCGCTTCTTGAGAAGTTAAAAAGTGATTCGAGTCTATATGTGAGACGGTCTGTGGCTAATAACATCAATGATATGAGTAAAGATCATCCTCAAATGGTTATTGATGTCTGTTCTCAATGGCAAAAAAATGCTTCTGATAATACGAGTTGGGTGATTCGCCATGCGATGAGAAGTCTCGTTAAACAAGGTATAACAGATGTCTATCCGCTATTAGGTTTTAGTCACTCGGTTAATATTGAACAAGCACAGCTTCGCCTTTCTCAACCAGTATTACAGCTTGGAGACACGCTCGTGCTGGAATTGGGCATACTGAGCCATCAGATTCAATACCTTGTATTAGATTACAAAATTCGCTTTGTTGGTGCGGGTGGGAAAATAAGCAGAGAAAAAGTGTTTAAATGGAAAAATATTCACTTAAGTGAAGGACAATATCTTCAGCTCGAAAAACGACATAGCTTGAAGAAGATTTCGACAAGACAATATTACCCGGGCACACATGAGGTTGAGTGTTTATTAAATGGCCAGTGTGTTGCCCGGGCAAGTTTTGAGTTATTGATGCCTTAACTGGATTAGGACATGAGTAGGCCGTAAGCAACAAGTGCTAACCAAGCAACAGACATCACGCAGATTAATGCGGCAAAGTTATCGTGAATGTAGTGTTCGATTTTTTCCATAATAGTTCTCCCCTCTGAAAAGATTCTGCTGTCTAAACAGCGTGAGGTTATTATTTATCTACTGTGGATATCGGGCATTGACCTAGATCAAAAATCAATCACTTGCTGAATCGATGCTAATTTATAGGCATAAAAAAAGCCAGTCTAAGACTGGCCTTTTAATAATACGCTGATTGGCTTAGTTGTGATAAAGGCCGTAAGCAATGAGTAACAGCCAAAATGCAGTAAAGCCCAGAATAATATGTGGAAACTTTTCTATCAGCAATTTATCGATTTTTTTTAACATGTTTTTTTCTCGTAGTTCAATAGGTTATACAATTTTAAACTTATTATTATGGCGCTAAAGATAGCAGTTATTTGGCTTTTATGCCAGCTTGTCATCAGCAATATGATAATGCGGATCTTCCATCACATTGACTTCAATAAGATCCGCTGCATTGTTCAGTAATTGTTTACACTCTTCACTTAAATGTCTCAAATGCAGTGTTTTCCCAGCTTTGATATAACGATCTGCCAACGAATCAATAGCTTCAATAGCGGAATGGTCATAAACCCGCGAGTTTTTGAAATCGAGAATGACGTCATCCGCATCATCATTTTTCGGATCAAATAAATCATTAAAGTTACGCACCGAACTAAAGAATAATGGTCCGTTTAATTCATGAACAATAGAGCCTTGTTCATTTTTATAACTTTTCAGATAGATATGTTTGGCATGTTGCCAGGCGAAAACCAACGCAGACATGATGATACCAGTGATCACGGCGATAGCCAGATCGGTAAAGACAGTAATCACGGCGACGGAAATACCGATAATGGCATCCGGTAATGGAATACGGCCAAGTAAGCGGAAACTCGCCCATTCGAAGGTACCCAGTACCACCATAAACATCACGCCCGTTAAAGCCGCAATAGGGATGATTTCAATCAGTGGTGATGCAAATAAAATAAAACAAAGTAAGAATAAGGCTGCCGAGATACCAGATAATCTACCGCGACCACCCGAGTTAATATTGATCATACTTTGACCAATCATGGCACAACCGCCCATGCCGCCAAAAAAGCCTGTTACGGTGTTAGCGACACCTTGACCAATACATTCTTTATTTGGGCGGCCGGTTGTTTCTGTGATTTCATCAATGAGCGTGAGGGTTAGTAAGGACTCTGTTAAACCAATAAACGCTAAGATAAAGGAGTAGGGCGCGATAATCAGTAATGTTTCCATATTGAAGGGAACCATCGGAATACTGAACTCTGGAAGACCGCCGGCAATAGAAGCAATATCACCTACATTACGAATATCAAGATGCAGGCCAATTGCCACTAGAGTAACCACAATAATAGCGGCCAAAGAGGATGGGAAAGCTTTAGTTAACTTAGGCAAGAAATAGCTAATCGCCATGGTTAAAGCGACCAGACCTAACATCCACCATAATGGCTCACCTGACAACCATTGTTCTTCGCCATTTTCACCGGTGACTTTAAAGGCTTTGAGTTGGGCCAGAAAGATGACCATGGCGAGACCATTTACAAACCCCAACATAACCGGAAGTGGGACAATACGAATAAATTTACCCAACCGGAATACCCCAGCCAGGATTTGCAGAATGCCCATTAACACGACAGTGGCAAATAAATATTCCACACCGTGTTGTGCCACCAATGCCACCATAACAACCGCTAACGCGCCTGTCGCACCTGAAATCATACCTGGCCGGCCACCAATCGCCGCGGTGATAAGTCCGACAAGAAATGCAGCATATAAACCGACTAAAGGCTCAACACCAGCCACAAAGGCAAAAGCCACCGCTTCTGGCACAAGCGCTAAGGCAACAGTCAGTCCAGATAACACATCATTCTTTATGTTTTGTGGGCGTTTCAGTAACAGATTAAACATAGGATCCCTTTATAAACCAAACCGAGCTATGACTCATACACACCATGCATAGCAAGGTGCTAGCAGTAATTTATTTTGATTTTGACTGAGTCATGAGAGGTAAGCCTTCGATGGGAAAGGCTTGAAAAGGCGACAATTATCGCTGAAACACGGCATTAAGTCTAGTTATCCCTTGAATTTACTCCTTTAATAACAAAGATATAAGCTCGCCTTGTTCATGTGGATATGATTGAAAATAATACTTGCTGAAATGGAATAAATTCTCTATATTTTCTCTTCTCAATATTTTCTCTAAAAGGAAGAGATGATGCTGACCGAACGTGAACAAGATACATTGAATTTTATTCGTCAATACATAGATGAACAGGGACGTTCACCGCTGGTTTCTGAGATTGCCAAGGGCTTAGGGATAAAGTCTCAAGGCACAACCCATCGTTATATCCAGGCATTGGTGGATGCCGGACTTCTAGAGCGACATGTCGGAAGAACACGAGGACTGCACTTAACCGAGCAGCCTGACCCTGCTCCGCTGACATCCGTCACTTTGCCAGTAAAAGGAAAAATCGCCGCTGGCCGCTTAGTGGAAGCCATTGCTGATGAGTCTGAAATTGATTTGAGCGATATGTTTACTGGAAAGGGACGGTTTGTACTGAAAGTAAACGGTGACTCGATGATTGATAAGGCCATTATGTCGGGCGATTATGTCGTGGTGCAATCCCAGCCAACAGCACGTCATGGCGATATTGTTGTTGCTTTGGTGGATGGGTTTGATGCCACCCTGAAAACGCTGTTAATTAATAACGATGGCACCGTGACATTAATGCCTGCTAATGCTAATTATGAACCTGTCACCTTGCCTGCCAGTCGTGTACGGGTCCAAGGTGTAGTGGTCGGTCAGTTACGTACCTATCCTTAAATAATGACTATTGATGCCTTATCACCATGGCCACGCATGATCGCCTTAGTGGATATGGATTGTTTTTTTGCCCAAGTAGAGCAGATGGATAATGCTGATTGGTTCAAAAAGCCGGTAGCCGTAACCAATGGTCTTCAGGGAACGACGATTATTACCTGTTCCTATGAAGCCAGAGCATTTGGCGTACATACCGGAATGCGTTTGAAACAGGCCAGACAGTTATGTCCTGGCCTGATCCATGCGCCTTCACGGCCATATCGCTATGCTGAGTTATCAACACGCATCATGGAAGGCTTAATCGACATTACGCCGGATGTGGAAGTGTTCAGCGTAGACGAAGCTTTTTTGGATTTGACGCGTTGTCAGACTTTATACAAAGGCGCAATGAATATTGCTTATCTCATTAAGAGAAGAGTCTGGCAGGTTTCAGGTTTACGCTGTTCTGTTGGAGTGAGTGGAGACAAAACTACAGCGAAATTCGCTGCCAAAAAGGAAAAGCCTGATGGCATGACCGTGATTCATCCGGAAGAGGCTGCTGACGTGCTGGCTCCCGAACCTGTCACGGCGCTGAGTGGGATTAATAAGGGGATTGGTCGTTTTTTAGCGCATTATGGAGTGGAACGCTGTGGTGAAATGAAAAACATACCGATGAGCCTGTTATCAAAACGGTTTGGTCATTTAGGTCGGCGTATATGGCTCATGGCACAAGGACAAGATCCGGAGCGTCTGACGTTTAATGTGAAAGCACCTAAAACCATTGGTCATGGCAAGGTACTCCCGCCTGGCACCCATCAAAAAAATACGGTCTTGATCTATTTACAGCATATGGCAGAGAAAGTGGCAGCCAGGATGCGTTGTTTTCATTATCAGGCTGAATGTTTTTTTATTGGTTTAAAAACAGAGCGCGGATGGCTTAAAACCAAAGCCCATGCAGGTATCTATACCGATGATGGACACGTCATTTATCAGTTATGTAAAGCGTTTGTTGATTTTTATTGGGCGGGACAAGGTGTTTGGCAGGTACAGGTGACAGCCTTATCACCTCAACAAGGAAAACAATTAGATTTATTCGAGCAACCTGATTTACAAAGAGAACATATCAACCAGACCGTTGATAAAGTCAATTACCGGTACGGAGAGCTGACCTTGGCGCCTGCCAGACTCTTGCAGAAGTCTACTATGCCCAATGTTATTGCACCCGCCTGGAAACCCAAAGGACATCGAAAAACCATATAAAAAAGCCGGCGGGGAAGCCGGCTTTTTGAAGAGCGAATCAGTGTTTACTTTTTAGCATGATCACGCTGGTAGTAGTAGTTAGTCGCTTCAACAAAGCCATCAATACTACCGCAGTCAAAACGGTGACCTTTAAATTTGAGTGCCAAAACGCGTTTTTCTTTTGCCAGAGTACGGATAGCATCAGTGATTTGTACTTCACCATTGGCACCAGGCGCTGTTTTTTCAATGTATTCAAAGATATCAGGCGTTAATACGTAACGACCAATAATACCTAGCTGACTTGGCGCATCTTCAGGTTTTGGTTTTTCTACCATGTCATCGACTTCAAACAGACCATCTTCGATTTCACGGCCAGATATAACTCCGTAGCTGCTGATGTTATCGCCGGGTACTTCTTCAATAGCAATAACACTACAGTTATATTTTTCGTAGACTTCAACCAATTGGCCTAATGCACGTTTGCTTACATCTTCATCTGTACGGGCGCACAAGTCGTCAGCCAGGATAACGGCAAATGGTTCATCACCAATGATGGGTTGACCTGTCAAAATCGCATGGCCTAAGCCAAGCATTTCACGCTGTCTCATAAAGATGAAGTTACAGGTATCCATCACTTCACGAATATCTTCCAGATGTTTCTCTTTACTGGTACCACGGATTTGGTGTTCTAATTCGTAACTGGTGTCGAAATGATCAGCAATCGCACGTTTACCTCGACCAGTGATGAAACCTACTTCAGTGACGCCAGCCTCA
Source organism: Methylophaga sp. (assembly GCA_002706095.1). Classification (GTDB taxonomy): domain Bacteria; phylum Pseudomonadota; class Gammaproteobacteria; order Nitrosococcales; family Methylophagaceae; genus Methylophaga; species Methylophaga marina. The sequence continues at coordinate 403,662 of PAJP01000023.1, forward strand.
ATGGCTTCTTCGACACCATATTGAATAAGAGGCTTGTTAACGACAGGTAACATCTCTTTAGGCATGGCTTTGGTGGCTGGCAGGAATCGTGTGCCATAACCAGCTACAGGGAAAAGACATTTACGAATTTTTTTTACTGATTGCATTCATTAATCCTTATTTTTTATATAGCTTAGCTAAATGGTATGAAAGTCTGATGACAATACCTTAGCCATTTGTAATCCATAGTACTTGGTATGGCGCAACTGTAATCATGTCAGATGAACCATCTAGAATAACACCACTTATCAGGTCCCACCATCGGTCTGTAACAACCAGATTGAGGTTGGCAATACGAAGTGGTTGTTCGGTATCGCTGATATTGTAAATGCAGAAGATACTTTGTCTTCTGTCCATACTTTGTCGCCAAAACCCAAACAGTTTTTCACCAAGGTGCAGTGTAAACTGAGTGGCATTCGGATGAAAAGCCCGCTGTTGTTTTCTTAGATGTATCAGCTTCTTAAGTAATTCTGAAACTTGTGCATGTTGAGATGATGGCGTTGATAATTCGTTCATCAAGGAAGCTTCATCCCATTCATGACGATTAATCGAACGGTTTTGTTCCGTGTGTTCCAGCTTTTCTAAATCATTACTGGTAGCGAGCAAGCTATGAATATAAATGCCAGGAATACCTTCTAAAGCCAGCATGATGGCGTGAGCACAGATAAAACGGTCAATATTCCACTCATCTTTACCTGATGTTGTGCCTTGAAGTGCATCAAACAGTGAGATATTGATTTCATAAGGTTTTTTTACACCATTTTCGCCTTCCCGCCAGGAAATACGCCCACCAAATTGCTGCATAGTACTGATTAAAGAAGCAATCTCAGCTTCACTTAATAAGCCTTCAGCCGGCCTCAGGCCTATGCCGTCATGCGAAGCAATAAAGTTAAAGTATGCTGTCCCATGTTGTGCTGGCGGCATGCTCATCAACCACTGTTTTAAATAAAAACAGTCTCCAGTGACTAGCGTATTGACCAAAAGAGGCGGCAGCGAAAAATTGTAGATACAGTGAGCTTCATTAGCATTACCAAAATAACTCAGGTTTTCTCTGTTTGGGATATTAGTTTCAGTGATAATGATGGCATTTGGATCCACGTGTTGAATCAAACTTCGCATCAACCGGACTACTTCATGTGTTTCTGGAAGATTGAGGCAGTTTGTACCGATTTTTTTCCACAAGAAAGCCACCGCATCCAGCCGGAAAATATGCACTCCTTTATCCAGATAAAAGCGAACGATATTAATAAATTCTTTTAACACTTCAGGGTTACGGAAATCAAAATCCACCTGAGTATGACTGAAAGTGCACCAGACATATTGAGTGCCATCATGAGTTTCTGTTTCACGGAGCAAGGGGCTGGTTCTCGGTCTGACTACCTGACTGATGGGCGTGCTTGGTGACGTGGTGAAAAAATAGTCATGACCTGGACCATCACCTTTAATAAAGTTCTTAAACCAAGTGCCGCTGCTGGAACCATGATTGATAACAAGATCAGCCATCAGACGATAATCACTGGCAATGGCTTCAATGTCCTCCCAATCTCCCAGTGCTTTATTAACTTCATAATAATCCATGACGGCAAAGCCATCATCTGAGCAATATGGGAAAAATGGCAAGATATGCACGCCATTTATATAACCACTGATTTCATTATTAAGAAAACGATGCAGCGTTTTTAAAGGTGCTTCACCTTCTTTTTTTACACTATTACCGTAGGTAATAAGAACAATATCCGTTTGATCCCAGTTATTTTTATGCGCAATGCTTTCTTTGAAATCCTGATCTAACCGCATGATGCGGATAATGTCATCGCATAAGGTGTCTAGCGAAAAATCAGTAGAGGTCTCAGAATAAATAGCGTTGAGATGATGGAGAACTGTCTCTTTTAATCGTTGAAGTTGCTCATCATTGGGTGTCATTTTTGGTATCCCTTATGCAGAAAAATCCTGATAGTCAGCTTCAACAGCATCATAAATTCGTTCAAAAATATCTGGCAATGCACTCTGTACTCGGCTCCAGCTTGGCGTGAAGGGGACTTCCATTGGATTCTCCAGGAACATTTGACCTGCATCCATGATGTTTTTAGCAAACATTTCAACAGACTCTTCTTCCTGATGAATGTCGAAATGCAGGCCGTTCATCACTGCATCATTGTGGTAGGTTTCCACAAAATCGAGTGCGATACGGTAATAAGTCGCTTTTAGCGTTCGGAATGATTCAGGCGTGAATACCGTACCTTTCGTGGCTAGTTTTCTAAATAGCGATTTGGCAATGTCGATCGACATCTTTGATAAGCCGGCCTGCTGATCATCCGGTGATAATTCTTGATGCTTATGATCATAAACTTGGGCTACATCCACCTGACAGAGTCGATTATTGGCATAGTTACGATGCATCTCTGATAACACACCTATTTCCAGACCCCAGTCACTCGGGATACGAATATCAGATAATACATCGCGTCTGAATGAAAACTCACCGGCCAGCGGGTATCGGAAGCTATCCATATATTCCAGATAAGGCTGGTTACCGACGACCATCTTCAGTGCGCGGATAAGCGGCGTGACGAGTAAACGATTCACACGGCCATTTAGCTTTCCACTGGCCACGCGAGCGTAATAACCTTTACAAAACTCATAATTAAACATCGGGTTAGCGACAGGGTAGATTAAGCGTGCGAGTAAATCACTGGTGTAAGTCACTATGTCGCAATCATGCAGGGCAATTGATTCCGCTTTTCCAGAGGCAATGATATAGCCCATGCAATACCAGACATTACGACCTTTACCTTTTTCTTTTGGCGCGAGCCCCAGCGATTGCAGTTCTTCGTCAATCGCGGTGAGTCTCGGCCCATCATTCCATAAAATACGATGGTGCTGTGGCAAGGCCGAAAAGAAGTTAATGGCATGACGATATTGATCTTCATCCGCGCGATCCAGACCAATAACAATTTCAGATAAGTAAGGAACCGTTTTAAGCTGCTGAATAATATTAGGGAGCGCCTCACCTTCAAGCTCTGAAAAAAGGGAAGGGAGCAGTAATCCCATAGGTCTTTGTTTGCTAAATTGAACAAGATCGCTTTCGAGATCAGCTAAGTGGCGATCTGTTAAGTTATGAAGAGTAGTAATAATCCCATTCTGGTGAAAATCAGCCATGATTGCCTCGGGGTAAGTTAAATGAATCGGAATGCTGCTTTGCATCGATGATTTGAGTGACACCTTCAGCCCAACCTTTAGGGCCGAAAAAAGTGGACACAGTTAAGTTATCTGTTCTATCTATGTCTGGTAAACCATGAACAGGTGAGCGAATAAGCAAAGCGTAATCGGCTTGCTCTAGCATCGCTTTATCATTTTGACTGTCACCTATTCCCAGTGTCTGAATAATTTGCTGTGGTTGGGTTTGTTGGTAAACCGCGGTTAACCAGGCGAGTGCCTGACCTTTATCACATTGGCCCGAAACATGGATAAACCGTCCGCCTTCAAGAATATTGGCACCAAGTGCTGTCAGCTCAGTTATAAACTGGTGTTTGAGATTGCCGTTGCCATGCCATGACACAGGCTCACCAAACTCGCGTCTTGCAGCACAGGCAGCTGCATGGACATTAAGACCTGTCATCGCAATAATGCCATCAATACCTGCATCAGCGAATGTTTTAAATTCATGCTGATAAGCAGGACGAACCTGATCAATCAATGACTGCCAATGTTGTCGAGGCTGAACGAAACTTTTAACCCAATATTTCCCTCGTTTTTCAGTATCTTCTGGTTGCTGGTCAAAGTAACCTTCTGGAATATAGACAGCCGCACCATTCTCCACAATAAAAGGGTGATGGTTGCCAAGACTATCTCTTATGAGCTCCACTTCAGCCGCTGTTTTACTGGTAACAGGTATAACGGGAATCTGATTCTGCTCAAGTGCTGCGAGTGTCGGTATGGCTTCATCAAAATGATAATTATGATGATCAAGCAGAGTGCCATCCATATCGGTAAATACTAACCATTGATGGGGCGCATTGCTGCTTAGTTTGGTTGGTAGCGGTTGAGTGAGTTGGGTGATTTGGCGATTTTCATCAAGTTCGAATAAATAGTTCACTTTGTTTGGCAACGTGTTGAGTGTATTTTCGGTAATACGTTGATAATATTTGATAAAGCGTCCGACCGCTTTCTCATCCATAATTTGTGTGCTTGTCTGCTGCTCAGACAAGCTTGATTTTAATTTGTTTTCTTGCTCAAGCCGCCACTGATAGACACAGTCAAAAGAAGGGGCTTTGAGCATGATCCAGATATCAATCAGTTCAAACAGTTTTGGGTAAAACCTGGCTAATTGCTCATTCACATAACGTCGCCAGACTTGTGAGTCATCTTCGAACTCTTCCAAATCATTAATGGGCGCTTTAAGTAGACGATCATCCTGTGCTTCAGCTCCCAGGCACCAACCTTCAAAGATGATGACATCAACAGCTTGAGTAATGATTTCTTCTGACTCAGCAGGGGCCCGGTCGTCTTCTGCTTTATTAAATCGAGGAATGTTGACTGGAAATTGTTGGTTGATGAGCTGACTGATTGTTTTTCTAGCAAGAGCAATATCATGTGTGCCTGGTACACCACGAGTGGTTAGTAGAGGATGAATACCCTGGCCTAGCTGTATTCTTTCTTGACGAGTGAAATAAAAATCATCTAGTGATAAAGACACTACATTGAGTGAGTAGTGTTCTCTAAGGATATAAACAGCAAGTTGGGCCAGCGTACTTTTTCCTGAACCTTGTGCACCATTAATACCTACAGTGATTGTCCTTTTTGCACTTTTATGGTGCATCGATATTTCTTCAAGAACAGGTAAATACCATTGTTCTGCAAGCGCCTGATAACTATCAGGTAATCTATGTTTTTGAAGAAAGTCGCTGATGTCGATGTTCAGCATATCCATATCTCTCGGCTGTCATTAACGGGTGATAGATAGCCTGATGCAGTATTCATACCGCCAATTCAAAAAACGAGGAACATACTGCTTTTTTTGTGGAAAAGTACCGCAAATCAGCGGTTAGTGATCATCACTTTTTTGATGATATTGATTCACTTCAATCGTAATGTGTGACAAACGATCAAATTCATTCAGTAGTGATTTGTAATGCTGAGTGGGTTTGGGCTCAGATGTCGCAATAGAAATAATGGCAGCAAAATGCTCAGCACTCACATGCCAGATGTGGAAATCGACAATATGATTGTCCGCATCATTCTCTATACGATCCTGAATGGCCTGACTGTAGCCCTGCTCAATGCTGCCATCCAGTAATATCGGACTGGTCTCTTTGATTAAGCCAACAGCCCAGACACTGATGATGACAGCACCGACAATGCCCATTAAGGCATCCAGCCACATCCAATTAAGAAGCATTGCACCAATAAGCGCGATGATGGCCAAAATGGACGTTAGCGCATCTGCTAAAACGTGCATATAAGCGGCTTTTAAATTGTGATCATGGTGGTGATGGTGATGACTTGCGTGGCTATGACTGTGCGCGTGATTATCTTTCAGTATTAAAGCACTGATGAGGTTAACGATAAGACCTATGATGGCGACAAGGATTGCTGCACTGAATTCGATTTGATGCGGATTGACTAATCGTTCTACTGATTCTATTAACATCATCAAAGCGACGACGCCTAGAGCAATAGCGCTGGCAAAGCCGCCCAATACACTGACTTTTCCTGTACCAAAAGCAAATGCAGCATTCGTTTTGTTTTTCGATGCGTAAGAATAAGCAAACAAGGTAATGAGAAAGGCCACGGCATGTGTGGCCATATGCCAGCCATCAGCTAGTAAGGCCATAGAGCCAAAAAGTGTGCCTGCAATAATTTCCACGAGCATGGTGATTATCGTGAGAGCAAGAACATAGCGTGTGCGTTTTTCAGCATGTGGATTTATCGTGACAAAGTCATGATCTTGCTGAAGTTCTTCAATTGTGCGCTGGTGCATAGAAATCTGAGGGCAATTTTTGATGAATTGTCCGCTATGCTAACAGAACTGATGAGAGAAAATGAGCCCAAAAAAAGGGGTGAACATTTGTTCACCCCAAGGCTCAGCACGTAGACAAGAGAGAAATACAAACAAAATGCAGCTGAAATGTTGTTTGTAATTAGTATAAAGCATCAAGTGTGCCAGATTTTATTATTAATAATAATCAATAGTTTATATATTTTTGGGGTTTTGTGGATGTCGTTTATGCACATCCTTGGTGCAAACAAATGGCTGTTTGCACTTAATTCGGCCTTGGCAAGAAATAAGGAAATTTTATGCCTTTGTTCTGGTCATATTCTTATAAAAAACAAAAGGTGATTCACAGTTTTTAAATATGACTCAAAATGCATATTTTTATCGTGCAATCTCTATGCTAATGTCTTGTCAATAATAAAAATAAGATAATTTAAATATGCGTGTTTGTGCATATTTCAGATAACGGAGAGAGAAAAAATGACAGTTGGAAAAGAATGGACGGAGCAGTCTATTCAGCGAATCATTGATGGGCTTAAGCACAAGCCTGGTGCGATGCTACCCATCTTGCATGCCATTCAGAATGAAATTGGTTATATCCCTGAAAAGGCTGTTGCGCAAATTGCTGAGTCCTTATTGCAAACACGTGCAGAAGTTCATGGGGTGATCAGTTTTTATCACCACTTCAGAACGACACCTCCTGGCAAACATACAATAGAAATATGTCGTGCCGAGGCCTGTCAGGCGATGGGGTGTCGGTCCCTGGAAGCACATGCCAAACAATCCCTTGGTATTGATTACCACCAAACTACGGCGAACAGACAGTTCTCATTAGAGCCAGTATATTGTTTAGGTAACTGTGCTACCGGCCCATCTATAAGAATTGATGATGATATTCATGGTCGTGTCAGCCTGGATCGGTTTGATGAACTAGTGGCTTCCCATCAGCAAGATATGAAGGAGGTCGGCTAATGAGTCAGCGTATTTATATCCCTTGCGACACAACCGCACTCTCCTTGGGAGCCGATCAAATAGCTGAAGCTGTTCAGCAAGAAATTGAACAACGCGGCCTGGACGCGACAATTGTTCGAAATGGCAGCCGTGGCATGCTCTGGCTTGAACCGCTTGTTGAAGTAGATACTGCACAAGGCCGGGTTGGTTATGGTGCAGTTAGTGCTCAGCAAGTATCAGCCTTATTTGATACTGGCATGCTCGATGGTAATCAACAGCACGAGAGTTGCATCGGTCTGGTTGAAGAGCATCCCTTCCTTAAAAAACAACAAAGACTGACCTTTGCCCGTTCTGGCATTACCGATCCCATTTCCATCGAAGACTACATTGCTCTGGATGGTTTTAACGGTCTAAAAAATGCCATCGCAATGCAACCTCAGAATATTGTTGATGAAGTTAAAACCTCAGGCCTGCGTGGTCGTGGTGGTGCCGCTTTCCCTACAGGGATTAAGTGGCAAACCGTTTTAGATACCCCATCTGAACAAAAATATATTGTTTGTAACGCCGATGAAGGTGACTCGGGCACCTTTGCCGATCGTCTGGTGATGGAATGCGATCCTTTCATGCTCATTGAAGGCATGACCATTTCTGGTCTGGCGGTACACGCAACACAGGGTTACATCTATCTTCGTTCAGAATACCCAGTAGCCCATAAGTTACTGAACGAGGCGATCGAACGCGCTTATAAAGCCGGATATCTGGGTGAAGACATTCTCGGCTCGGGCAAACGATTTGATTTAGAGGTGCGACTGGGTGCAGGCGCTTATATCTGTGGTGAAGAGACTTCTTTATTAGACAGCCTCGAAGGCAAACGTGGTCTAGTCAGAGCCAAGCCACCATTGCCAGCAATTGTCGGTCTATTCGGACAACCGACAGTAGTGAATAACGTACTTTCATTTGCTGCTGTGCCTTACATTTTGGATAAAGGTGGTCAGTCTTATGCTGACTATGGCATGGGACGCTCTCGCGGCACATTACCTTTGCAACTGGCAGGTAATGTAAAACAAGGAGGGCTGGTTGAACTGGCTTTCGGTATCAGTCTGCGTGAATTAATGGAAGATTTTGGCGGTGGTACGCTGACCGGTAAACCATTGAAAGCGGTTCAAGTCGGTGGGCCATTAGGCGCTTATCTACCAGCAAGCCAATGGGATACACCTGTTGATTATGAAGAGTTCGCTGCCGTTGGTGCCGTATTAGGACATGGTGGTGTCGTGATGTTTGACGAAACCGTGGATATGGGAGAACAAGCCCGTTTTTCAATGGAATTTTGTAAAGTCGAGTCTTGTGGCAAATGTACGCCATGTCGAATCGGCTCCACACGTGGTGTAGAAGTGATTGACCGCATACGCAGTGGTGAAAATGCTAACGCGAATTGGGTCTTACTCGAAGACCTGTGCGAAACCATGATAGACGGCTCTCTTTGCGCTATGGGAGGAATGACACCATTCCCTGTCCAGAGCGTGATGAAATATTTCCCAGAAGAACTCAGCGCAGCGCGCTAGGAGTGACGACATGAGAATTGAAACATTTAATCCAAATAAAGACTACGGTACACCAGCTCGTGTATCGGAGACCTTAGTAACAGTAGAAATTGATGGCGTGGAAATCACGGTTCCAGAAGGAACGTCAGTGATGCGTGCCGCTTCATTAGCGAATATCAATATTCCAAAATTATGTGCCACCGACAATCTGGAATCCTTTGGTTCCTGTCGTTTATGTGCTGTTCAAATTGAAGGGCGACGTGGTTACCCAGCTTCGTGTACAACAACTGTTGATGAAGGCATGAAAGTTACCACGCAAAACAGCAAGTTAGCGAAATTACGCAGAAATGTGATGGAGCTGTACATCTCGGACCATCCTCTGGACTGTTTGACTTGCCCTGCCAACGGTAACTGTGAACTACAGGACATGGCCGGTGATGTAGGGCTGCGTGAAGTACGTTATGGCTATCAAGGTGAAAACCATCTGGATAGTGAAAAAGACAATTCCAATCCGTATTTCAGTTTTGATCCAAGCAAATGTATCGTTTGTTCACGTTGTGTTCGTGCCTGTGAAGAAGTACAGGGCACCTTCGCTTTAACCATTGATGGTCGTGGTTTTGATTCGAAAGTGGCTGCGGGTCAAGATGAAGACTTTATGGATTCAGAGTGTGTGTCTTGTGGTGCCTGTGTGCAGGCATGCCCAACGTCCACACTGATGGAAAAAAGCATTATTGAAATGGGCCAACCTGAACACAGTGTTGTCACTACATGTGCCTATTGCGGTGTCGGTTGCTCATTCAAAGCAGAAATGAAAGGCGATCAGGTTGTTCGCATGGTGCCTTATAAAGGCGGTGATGCGAACCATGGTCACTCTTGTGTAAAAGGCCGTTTTGCCTTTGGTTATGCGACACATAAAGACCGCATTAAAGCGCCAATGATTCGTGAGTCAATCACAGAGCCTTGGCAGGAAGTCAGCTGGGAAGAAGCGATTAACTTTGCAGCGACGCGTTTAAAAGATATTCAAGCGAAATATGGTCGTGAAAGTGTCGGGGGTATTACCTCATCACGTTGTACTAACGAAGAAAGTTATCTGGTTCAAAAATTAGTTCGTGCGGCGTTTGGTAATAACAACACCGATACCTGTGCACGCGTATGTCACTCACCGACTGGTTATGGTTTGAAAGTCACCATGGGTGAATCAGCGGGTACGCAGAACTTTGATTCTGTGATGAAATCTGATGTCATTATGGTTATCGGTGCTAACCCAACAGATGCGCATCCGGTGTTTGGTTCTTTAATGCGTCGTCGTCTGCGTGAAGGGGCTGATCTGATTGTGGCCGATCCACGTCATATTGATTTGCTAAAAACACCACATCTGAAAAAAGCACAGCATTTAGCCTTACGTCCTGGTTCTAACGTGGCATTGGTCAATGCAATTGCCCATGTTGTGGTCACAGAAGGCCTGGAAGACAGAGCGTTTGTTGAAAAACGTTGTGATATGGAAAGCTATGAAAAATGGCGTGAGTTCATTCGTGATGAACGTCATTCACCTGAAGCGGTTGAAGCAACAACAGGTGTTGCGGCAGACAAAGTGCGTCAAGCGGCCAGAACTTACGCGACAGCGAAGAACGGTGCGATTTACTACGGTCTTGGTGTCACCGAACATAGCCAAGGTTCAACCATGGTTATGGGTATTGCTAACCTCGCCATGGCAACGGGTAATATCGGTCGTGAAGGTGTGGGTGTTAACCCATTACGTGGTCAGAATAATGTGCAAGGTTCATGTGATATGGGCTCGTTCCCACATGAGCTGCCAGGTTATCAGCACGTTTCAGATGACACAGCACGCACACACTTCGAATCAGTCTGGGGTGTGAAACTGGATAATGAGCCAGGCCTGCGTATTCCAAACATGTTTGATTCAGCCATTGCTGGCGAATTTAAAGCCTTATATGTTCAGGGTGAGGATATTGCTCAGTCTGATCCTGGCACACAACATGTTGAAAAAGCCTTACGTTCTTTAGAGTGCTTGATTGTCCAAGATCTGTTCCTGAATGAAACAGCCAAGTTTGCTCATGTGTTATTGCCGGGCTCTTCATTCCTGGAGAAAAACGGTACCTTTACGAATGCGGAGCGTCGTATCAACCGTGTACGTAAAGTGATGCCTGCATTAGCCGGTAAGGAAGACTGGGAAATCACAGTCGATTTATCGAATGCTCTGGGTTATCCAATGCATTACAACCATCCATCAGAAATTATGGATGAAATTGCCTCGCTGACACCAACCTTTACCGGTGTGAACTATGATCGTCTTGACGAGTTGGGCAGTATTCAATGGCCATGTAATGATGAAAATCCAGTCGGTATGCCAACCATGCATGTGGATGACTTCCCGATTGGTAAAGGTCGTTTCAGTGTCACAGAGTATGTAGCAACGGATGAACGTACTAACAGTCGTTTCCCATTATTACTGACGACAGGTCGTATCTTGTCTCAATACAATGTGGGCGCTCAAACACGTCGTACAGAGAATCAGGCCTGGCATGATGAGGATGTGTTGGATATTCATCCATCTGATGCTGAAGTGCGTGGTATTAAGGAAAACGATTGGTTAGGTATCACCAGCCGGGCCGGACAAACGGTATTGCGTGCTCGCATTACCGATAAAGTCCTACCGGGCGTCGTGTACACCACATTCCATCATCCTGGAAGTGGTGCCAACGTCATTACCACTGACAACTCTGACTGGGCGACGAACTGTCCTGAATATAAAGTGACAGCCGTTCAGGTTGAGAGAGTCAGCCAACCTTCAGAGTGGCAGCAAAACTTCAAATCATTTGAAGCGTTGCAGATGAAACTACTGAAAGGGGCAGACACCGCTCATTCAGAGGTAGAAGCTGAGTAATGACAGGCGTTGATAAAACGACAGTTGATGTTGAGGTAGCCGTTCATAAAGATGAATCGGCTACCCAATATCAGCATGACGATATTGCTGTTGAAACACCTGTTGCTCTGGTTTACAACACGATTTCTCATGCGGTGATGATGGCGACACCGGCCGATTTGGCTGACTTTGCTCTGGGGTTTAGTTTGACCGAGGATATTGTGGATAACGCCGAACAGGTCAGCCATATTCATGTGCAGTCAAACAGTAATGGCATCAGCGTTCGTTTGATGATTGATGATGAAAAGTTTGATGCCTTACGTGAACGTCGACGCAGCTTAGTCGGCCGAACCGGCTGTGGTTTATGTGGTGTTGAATCACTCAAACAAGCTATCCGACCGATCCAGCCTGTTCAGTCGGTGCAAGTTTCAGATGATGTGATTCAGATTGGATTGAATAACATCAAACAACATCAACAGCTGCAACAAGTGACAGGGGCAACTCATGCTGCTGCCTGGTGTGATCTTGAAGGTAATATCATACTGACAAGAGAAGATGTCGGCCGACACAATGCACTCGATAAATTAATCGGTGGACATGTTAAAGCCGGCTTATCACCACACGAAGGGTTTGTATTGGTCACCAGTCGTGCCAGCTATGAGATGGTGCAAAAAGCAGCCAGTGCCGGTTTTGGTTGTCTGGTAGCGGTCTCGGCACCAACTTCACTTGCAATTGAGCAAGCCCAGCAGGTTGGTTTGAAACTGGTTGGCTTTGCCCGTTCTGGTCGTCATGTCATTTATCACGATCCGTTTACTCAACATGATCACGAAACAGCCCGCAGGGCAATGTAAGGAAAGTAACAAAATGAGTCATAGTCCGGTTGAAACTTTGATCAAAATGATTAACCAAATCGCGGCAAACAATCGCGCTTATGAAGACAAAGAGGCAGCAGAACGTGTTGCCAGTCATATCAAACGCTTTTGGGCCAGAAAAATGAAAGAAGATTTAGTGGAATATCTGGATGCCGGTGGTACTGAGCTTGATCCCATCGCGAAAGACGCGGCAGAGCAGGTGAAAAGTGGTATGCAACAAGCCGCTGCTACCAAGCAAGCTGTCTGATTGAACTTATCATCTTAAACATCAATATAAGGCCGTTAAGGCCTTATATTTTATGTAGCGATCTTATTCCTGTGTAATAGCGGCTGGCTGGCGGTTTTCATCAATATGCACATAGACAATGTCAGCTTCCGCCACCTTCATTGTTGTTTCTTTTTTTCCATCACGACGTTCAATTAATACTGTCACCTTCACCGTAATAGAAGATGTGCCAATACGCATGGTATCCGCATAAATACTGACAATATCAGCAACCAGCACAGGCGCAATAAACTGAAAATTATTGACGGCGACAGTCACAACCCGACCGCCGGCAATTCGATGAGCGTAAATCCCACCGGCGATATCACATTGTGACATTAACCAACCACCAAAAATATCACCAGCGATATTCACATCACTGGGCCTGGCCATAATCCGTAAAACTGCATGTTTATCTTGTGGTAATTCCATTGCCAATCCTTAAACGAAAAATGATTTTTATCGAGAGTTGTTATAACAAAAATACAAGGACTTCTCATGTATAGTGACTTTTACTTAGCACAGTAAATGGAGCGGATGATGAAATTAAGACAGCTTTGTATCGTCGTTATTTTCAGTTTAGTAGCTGTCCAAGCCCATGCTGAAGATAATCAATGGCCAGTGTTTGGTGGTAACCAATGGCATCAAAGACATTCACCGCTCACACAAATCAATCAAGATACGATCCAGAATTTACAACCAGCATGGCAATATCAAAGTGGTGTTAAAGCCACATTTCAGGCAACGCCGATTGTCAAAGATAAAGTCATGTATTTGTCCTTACCGTTTAACGACGTGGTGGCATTAGATGCCAAAACCGGACAACAAATATGGCGTTACCATCATGAACGAATCATATCGCGGGAAATGTGTTGTGGTCCCGCTAACCGTGGTGTTGCTGTTGATGAGTTTCGTGTTTATATGGGCACAGTAGATGGTCGGTTAATTGCGTTAGATCGCCAAACTGGCAAGCTTGCCTGGGACAGAGATGTCACGATGGGCGAGAGTGGTATTCAGGAAGATATTAATACGCTGGGAGATGAGACCAAAGGCACAGTATCGGGTAAGTCCGGTGCCGGTATCAATATGGCACCCATGGTGTACAAAGGCCAGGTCATTATTGGAATAACAGGTGTAGGTTATGGCTTACATATCGACTCGCCAGACGTTAATGCACCATTAGGTGCTGTGGTGGGCATTGCTGGTGAGTATGGACGCAGAGGATTTCTCGCTGCCTATGATGCTGATACCGGAAATCCTTTGTGGCAGTTCGATACTATTCCCGAACGCAATTGGGAAGGGGAGTTTGTTACTACAACGCCTGCAGGAGAAACCTTGCCCAGAGATATCAACAAAGAAAAAGCCATGCTGGCAGCACATCCAGATGCATGGCGTTATGGTGGTGGCTCTGCCTGGAGCACGCCAGCCATAGATGTCGATACGGATACGCTGTTTTTTGGCACCGGTAATCCATCCCCACAGATGGAAGATTCATCACGACCTGGAGATAATCTCTACACATCCTCTATCGTCGCCTTAGATGCCATGACAGGTAAAGTGAAATGGTATTTTCAACAAGTCCCCCATGATCTATGGGGATATGATGTGGCCAGTCCGCCGGTATTATTCACTGTAGACAGGGATGGCAAACAGATTAAAGCGCTGGGGCAGGCGGGAAAAACTGGTTGGTTTTATGTGTTAAATCGCAATACCGGCAAACTGTTATTCAGAAGCGAAGCTTATGTACCGCAACAGAATATGTTCAAACTGCCTAGTGAAGAGGGCACGGTTATCTACCCAGGTGTGCTTGGCGGCTCGAATTGGTCACCTGTTTCGGTTGACCAACAACGTGGACTCGCTTTTATCGCTGGTATTCACTGGCCCATAAGTTATCGCTTGCATCAAATGGATGCTAGCGATGGTGAGTCTGGGGTGAAATATTCGTCTATGTCGCCTATGAATGATGTTGAGCACTATGGTCTATTAACGGCCATGGATATCAATACTGGCCAAATTCTGTGGCAGCACAAAACACCAAATCCATTATTAGGTGGTGTGCTCAGCACGGCTGCCGGTCTCGTTTTTACTGGTGAAGGCGATGGTCGGTTATTAGCCTTTGATGCCGTCTCAGGTGAACTCTTATGGCAAGGTCACTCTGAAGCCGGTGTGAACGCCCCACCTATCAGTTATGAGATTGATGGCAAGCAGTATATTGCCGTTGCCAGTGGTGGCAATAAATTATTCGGATATACAACGGGTGATTATATGAAAGTATGGGCTTTAAAGGATTAGAGTGTCAGCGAGTTAACAGCTCGCAGCAATATTAAAAAATGGTTAAGTCTTTTTTAAGACTTGTTGACCATACTCCATCTCATTCCACATGACGTAGGTGATGAGATGACAACAGAGTCGAAAACAGACCTTGAGTTTTCAGGTAAATACGATGATACACACGCGAGAGCGTATTTTGAAAAACATCAGGATGGTTTATGGCGTCAATTATCTAATTGGCGTGATCACCAAGTGGCCAGAAAAGCCCTGAGCTTAGCTGGTGAGCCCCAGACTGTATTAGACGTACCTTGTGGTACAGGACGTTTCTGGTCCTTATTATGCGAACAACCACAACGCCAGATTTTTGCCAGTGATTACAGTCAGCATATGATCAATACTGGCATGCGCTATCGTGATAAAGCCATTACCGATCGGGTCGAAACCTTCCAATCATCGGCATTTAGTTTAGATGTGCCTGATAATTTCGTAGAAAATATTTTCTGTATTCGTCTTATTCATCACATTGGTGATGCACAAGATCGACTGGCATTGCTAAAAGAGTTTCACCGAGTCACGCAAAAAACCGTGATTATCTCGCTGTGGGTGGATGGTAACTTTAAAGCCTGGCGTCGTAAAAAGCTGGAGAAAAAACGCCATGCAAGAGATTACCAAAACCGTTTTGTGATTAATCAGCAAACGATTGAAAATGAATTCCAGCAGAGTGGTTTTAAGGTAAAAGCCGCCCTCGACTTTTTACCGAAATATGCGATGTGGCGTACTTATGTCCTTGAAAAGCAAGACTCTGTATTGGCTTAACGAATTTGTCTGGCGCGAACAGAGCGGCCTTTCACTTTGCCTTTAGCTAAGTAATTCATGGCTTGTCTAAGGGCACTTTGTTCAACGGCCACATAGCTAGACATATCGCGAATATCAATCTTGCCTATTTGCTGACCGTTTAAACCGGCATCACCCGTCAATGCACCTAAAATATCACCAGGCCGTATTTTATTTTTACGACCACTATCCAGTTGGATGGTGGTCATTTTGCCTTGTAGTGTGAAGCCTGAGTCTGGCTTGAGTTTTGATATGTTGCCGTAATTCACTGGTTCGGACTTATAGTTTTCGATGGCGACAACACGTGGTGCATCAGCGGGTGTGACAATACTCATTGCCATGCCTTTTTCACCGGCACGACCCGTGCGGCCGATACGATGCACATACACTTCCGGATCACGTGGTAATTCATAGTTAATCACCATTTCCAGAGCGGCGATATCTAGGCCTCTGGCCGCAACATCGGTCGCCACCAACACTGGGCAACTATTATTGGCAAAGCGAATCAGTGCCTGATCGCGATCGCGTTGTTCAAGATCACCATGGATAGCCGCCGCTTGTATTTGTTGGCTGGATAACCACTGAGCCACTTCATCACACTGCTTTTTGGTATGACAAAAGATAACTGCATTATTCGGTTTATAGTGTTGAATCAGCTTGATTAGCGTCTCATCACGTGCATGTTTATTAACATCAAAAAACAGCTGTTCAATAACGTCTTGCTTATGTTCAGAGACAACCTTTACTGATACTGGTGACGTTTGGATGGATTCACTCATCTGCTGAATCGTGTCAGGATAGGTGGCAGAGAACAGAGCGGTCTGACGCGATTCTGGTGTTTGATCAATGATGTGGTGAATCACTTCAGCAAAGCCCATATCCAACATACGATCCGCTTCATCGAGAACCAGCACTTTCAGTTGATCTAACTTTAAACAGTTTTTGCTATGTAAGTCATTTACCCGGCCCGGCGTGCCGACGACGATATGTGTGCCATGTTCTAATGACGCAATTTGTGGACCGATAGGTTTACCACCGCATAAGGTGGTAACTTTAATATTCGGCATTAAACGCGCGAGCTTTCGTAATTCGGTAGTGATTTGTTCTGCCAGCTCGCGGGTTGGGCTTAATATCAATGCCTGCACCCCAAAAAAACGTGGGTTGATGCTGTTGAGTACGCTGATACCAAACGCCGCCGTTTTACCGCTACCAGTTTTTGCCTGAGCGACCACATCGCGGCCTTTTAATAACCAGGGTAAGGTTTCTGCCTGAATGGCTGTCATGCTGTCATAACCTAAAGAGGTTAATGCATCCAGTTGCGGCTGAGATAAGGGGAGAGACGAAAAAGCGGTATCTGACATAGGAACTCAATTAATAATCACGAATATGCGTGATGGCTGTTCAGCGGATATGAAAATAAGACCTAGCATTGTTCCGCAATCAAGACTGAACTTCTTAAAGGGAGAGAGATAAACTCAGGGAGCTAGTAGTCCTTTGAATATAGGAAAGAATTATACCTTGCTCACCCGTGCAAAGCGACATAACACTTCGTCTTCATCTCAGAAAGGCGTTAAGGATTTTGTTCAGCGAGTTTTTCGGCTAATGATAATAAGGTGGTGGTCTGTTTTTTGATCAGTTCAGAAATATCGGGATCGAGTTGTTTCAACCATCTTTCCGGAATCGCTCCCACACCATATTTCGCGCCGGCTAACATACCGGCGAGAGCACCGACGGTATTAGCATCTCCCCCCATATTCACCGTCTTAGTGATACAGTCTTCCAGACTATTGGTCGTATGAAAAAAGTGCAGCACGGTTTGTATCGTATCAACGATATAACCAGAGCTATGCCCAGGGTAGGGTGAGAAAGTAAACTGGGGCTCTTTTTCAATGAATTCAGCAATTGTTTCTTCGGCCAAATCAGTTTCTTGGCGAATTAAGTGTTTTACCAAATAGCCCAGCATCTGACTGGCTCGGTCAGAAAGGCTATTGTGATGAGTAAAATGATTTTGTTCACACAGCCAGCTCTCAAACGCCTCATCCTGATATAGACAAATCAAAGCCAGAGGCAATATGCGGCTACAGGCACCATTACCCGCATCGTGATCATCATAAGGCGCCATCAAGTCACCGGTATTTTTATAACGACGAATACCTCGAAGGACGGCTTCGCTGATGTCAGTCGGATGTTTGCTCAACCACACCACAAAGTAGTCAGCCACCACTTTAATATCCCAGCCTTGAGCATCAATAATCGCCTGACTGAGTGTGAGTGTCATCTCGGTGGCATCCGTTACATGACCCTGTGGTAAACCTAACCAGCCACCACCGGTAATATCTTTATGAAGGCCGTAAGTCTCGTGAATTTGTTCCGGGGTCATAAATTCTAAGGTGGCACCCAGCGCATCACCGCAGGCAAAACCAAGATAGGCGCCTAAGGCTCTTTCGTAGAGAGAAGATGCGGTTATGGTTGTATCTGAGTTCATTGCTATTGAGCCTCAATTATCCATTGTCGAGTAGGTCTGAACATTTATGTGTTCCGAAAAGCTGTCGGCAATGATAAAACTGAGCATTCACCCTCACATTGATCCTGATCATGAATGGTGTAAAACGAATGATATTTATTTAAGTGGGAAGGGCTGAATAGTTAGAACTACAGTCTTTATTATTCAATAATGGCGGCAGATTTAATTTGTGCCCAGACCTCATCACCGACAGAGACACCAAGGTGATGAAACGAACGTGAGGTAAGACGACACAGTAAATAGTTCGCACCTACCTTGAGTCGAACCAATAAAATGGCCGGGTGATCGCCTTGGCTGACTTCTTCGATACGGGCACGTAAGGTATTGGCAATGCTGGAATCTTCATCAGGAGATAGAGTGAGACTGACATCTCGCGCCAGCACTTGCAGACGCACCTGACTGCCGATAACAAAATTCATATCTCTTACCCACATCTTGCCACCATCAAATGCGGCTTCAGCAAGATGCCATTCGCTCTGGATCTGCTCAATCTTAGCTTCAATAATCACACTGGCCTGCTCATCTAGTTGTGACGATAAATCCAGCCGGGAAAGGGTGTGATTAAGTGCACCTGAAGCCTCAACCTGACCTTCTTTCAGCAATACAATATGATCGGCTAATCGTGCGACTTCTGTGGGGGAATGGCTGACATAAATCACCGGCATTTTTAAGGTGTCATGAAGCTTTTCTAAAAAAGGCAAAAACTCACGTTTTCTGGCTACATCGAGTGCAGCTAAAGGTTCATCCATTAATAACAGTTTTGGGTTCACTGCCAGACTTCGTGCAATGGCGACCCGTTGTTTTTCACCGCCCGATAATTTGGCCGGTTTACGATCCAGTAAATGTTCAATGCCTAATAAAGCAATGGTTTTATCCAGAGGAAAGTCGGTATTGCTTTGTTTTCTACGTTTAAAAGCATAATTCAAATTGGCCATCACAGTCATATGAGGGAATAAGGCCGACTCCTGAAATACATAAGCAATTGGGCGCTGGTGGGGTGGGACAAAGATGTTGTCATCCTGCCAGACATCGCCATTAAACACGAACTTGCCTTGGGCTTTTTCCAGACCCGCCATACAACGCAGAATGGTCGATTTCCCCGAGCCAGATGGACCAAACAAAGCAGTGACACCCTGAGCAGGTATGCTCAAGTCAACATTCAGCGTAAAGCCTGGATGCTGAAGATAAAAGCGGGTTTCGATGCCAGACTTGCTCATGCGGGTTTTCTTTTATTAGGGTTAAACAGGTAGAGCAATAACAAGGTGACAAATGAAAACGCGATCATAATCGCCGATAGCTCCCAAGCCTGGTCATATTCTAAGGCTTCGACGTAGTCATAAATCTGCACAGACACAACCCGCGTCACGTCAGGAATATTGCCGCCAATCATTAACACCACACCAAATTCACCGACTGTATGAGCAAAGCCCAGAATGCCACCGGTTAAGAATCCGGGTAGTGCAAGCGGTAAGGCAATAGTGAAAAAGCGATCTAACGGGCTGGCACCTAGCGTGGCAGCGGCTTCCAGATAATGCTCATTAATATTTTCAAAAGCCAGCTGTATCGGTTGCACGACAAAAGGCAGGGAATAAAAAATAGAGGCAATCACTAGCCCGCTAAAGGTAAAAGGCAAGGTGCCCAAGCCAAGTGCCTGAGTTAATTGACCCACCGGCCCTTCAGGGCCCATGGCCACTAATAAATAAAAGCCAATAACCGATGGCGGTAATACAATCGGCATCGCCACCAATGCCTCAATAGCGACTTTGGCACGACAACGGGTGCGAGCGAGCCACCACGCGATAGGTGTGCTGATCAATAACAGCAAAACGGTCACAATACTGGCCAGTTTTGCCGTGAGTAAGATGGCAGCTAGATTCGCGTCGCTAAACATGATGCTTTACGTTAACCCGTGCTCAATGTGAATAACCATAGGATTCGATAATCGCCAGGGCTTTGTCTGATTTAAGGTAGTCGAGCAGGGCCTTTGCAGCATCATTGTATTCCGCTTTTTTGAGTAATACCGCATCCTGACGAATAGGTGAGTAGAGGTCTTTAGGCACAATCCAACCTGAGCCTGAACCTAGCTTGCCTTGTTTCATTACTTGCGACAAAGCCACAAAACCCAGTTGAGCATTATGTGTAGCAACAAATTGATAGGCTTGGGCAATGTTTTCTCCCATCACGATTTTGTTGGCGACATCGTCGTAAACACCCAGATTATTTAATGTCTCGACAGCAGCTAAGCCATAAGGTGCAAGCTTGGGATTAGCTAAAGACAAATGTTTAAACTGACCTGTCCTCAATACATCTGGACTTTGGCTATCCACAAAATCTGCTTTGGGTGACCATAAAATCAATCCACCCTGAGCATAGGTAAAACGGCTGTCTTTAACGCTAAGCCCATCTTCTTCAAGGGCGAGAGGTTTAGCTGCATCGGCGGAAAGAAACACATCAAAAGGGGCACCATTTTTTATCTGGGCAAAAAACTTACCGGATGAAGCAAAAGACAATACCGTGTTATTCCCCGTCTCTTTATCAAAGGCAGCCGCAATTTCCTGCATAGGTTCGGTGAAATTAGCCGCTACTGCCACCATCACGGTTTGCGCCTGTACGCTGCTCATGGCAAATAAACAAAAAAGGGCAGTGAGAAGTTTTTGTATTGTTGTCATTGTGTAATCTCAGTTTTAATTGGCTACAGCAAGGATCACGTTGGACGCTTTAATTAATGCCGTGACTTGTGTGTCTGGTTTAAGGTCCAATTCATGAGCACTGTCATTGGTGATCGTGGCAGCCAGTGTTTTGCCCCCGTTGAGTTCAATAATGACTTCTGTATTGATCGCGCCCTCATGACAGCGTGCAACTTTGCCTGTGAGTTTATTGCGAGCACTGGTTTTTAGCTGATGTTCTAGGGTCAGAATCACCCATGAAGCCTTAATCATCGCGTAGGCTTCTGTTCCTTGTTTAAGTTCAAGATGCTCGAGACTGTCCGACGTAATATTGGCGACAATTTCATCATCACCGCCGATATCCAAAATCACTTCGTTTGAAATCTCGCCTTGTTTGATCGTTTTCACTTTGCCAAGAAACTGATTACGGGCACTGGTTTTCAAATCAAATCTCCTGATGAGCTGATAGTAAGCATCAAAGTCATCAACGACCTCGTTTAATTGATGCAGAACACGCTCACGTTCTTCATCCACCCGCCGATACGTGCTGACCAATCGACGGCCATGATCAGTCAATTTGGCTCCACCACCATCACGACCCCCTTTGCGTCTTTCCACCAAAGGGCTCTCAGTCATATTGTTAATGGCTTCAACAGCATCCCATGCCGTTTTATAAGTCATACCTAATGCTGTGGCAGCGGCACGAATTGAGCCTGTCACATCAATCTGTTCCAGCAACGCCATATGATCGTATTTACGACCACGACTGAATAAAGCCGCTGTGGTTTCTGCATGTTGTTCAGTCATATGGTTTTTATTGTCTCTAAATGTCGATAGTAAGTAACACTATATATCGGTATGGTAAACACTACAATCTCAGCTTTAATGCATTGCGTGATTTGTGATTGGTTCAAAAATGAGAGAACTAAAAATGACGTGCTTCTCTACAGTAGTGCAGAGAGTAATTACTGATACATTATCAGCACGCTGTAACAGGAAGCCTTCCGTCAATGGAAGAAATTTGAAGTGTATGAAAAAAATGATTATTGCTTATGTTAAGCGAGTTCGCATCAAGTTTTTATCATCAAATGCTTTCGAATGTTGCTCAACAATTAAAACTATGGAATATTGACCTAATATCAATAGATTGCATTGCGATTTAAACATCAGTTCGTAAAGGATTTAAAGGAACATAGAAATGGAACATTCAATATGAATATCGCTTTTTCTCCGAAATACTCTGACTTCCAAGAGAATCAAAATATGGCTCCATTTTTCCAGTCTGTTTCAACTTTTTGGCTCTACTTCTCAAAAAAATTAATCGCGTTTTATTAAAAATAAAAATATTGGAAGTGTAGGGTCGGAATTATGAAGCGACTTTTTTATATTTATTATGAAGTCAAAGGCTTCATAAAAGACACTGTTAGTTGCTAAGGCAAGCTATGTGACTATCTCACAGGGTTCTGAGAATTCAAATATCTATATTCGGTGTTGGAAATTTATTAAATTTTATGAAAAGTATTAACTTATTATCTCTTTCTCAGGCTCATGAGTCATTAGCTCCTGACGAGTACAAGTCATTCAGACAGCACTATGAAATAGATATTGATGATGCAGAGTTGGGTGATATAAAAGTATTGATAAACGAGATGTTATCTCTGTTGTCATTTGTCAACATTTACAATGATTTTTATGTGGGCTATAAAATACAACACATAAGCAAAGAGTTTGACTTGCTCCGCTTTGGGTCAAATTACATAGTAAATGTTGAGATTAAGAATGAAAGCACTGAAGAAAAGATAAAAAATCAGTTAACGAGAAACAAATATTATCTTCAACATATTAATAAAGTCATCCACAACTATTGTTTTGTTGCTTCAAGTAAGGTTTTATATCAATTGAACTCTTCGGGTGATATCGAAACCGTACCATTAGAATCGCTAGTCCAGTTGTTGACTAGTCAAAATTTAATTAAGCTCGAAAGCCCTGATGTTCTTTTCAACCCATCTGACTATCTGGTCTCTCCATTCAATTCAACGACCAAGTTTCTAGCTGGGCAGTATTTTCTGACTGGACAGCAAGAGACAATAAAAAATCAAATTACTAAAAACATCACGAGCCCTTCAGCCTCTGTTATTTCACTAACTGGAGGAGCAGGCACAGGAAAAACTTTGTTGATATACGATATTGTAAAGTCTCGTATGGGGGCTATGAAAACAGTAGTTGTGCATTGTGGGCAGTTGAATGATGGACACCAAAGGCTAATCAACTCAGGCTGGCATATCGTCTCAATAAGAGATTTTAGAAATTATGATTTGATTAATGTCGATCTAGTTGTAGTCGATGAAACACAACGAATATACGCAAATCAGTTCGATCAGTTAATAGTAGAAGCAGCGTCGAAAAATACCCATTGTATTTTTTCATACGACAGGCAGCAAACACTATCAAGGTCTGAAGCGCACACAAATATTGAAGGCAAGATTAATTCTATTGTTGGTGCTTACAAATATAGCTTGTCGGACAAAATAAGGACAAACAAAGAGATTGCGAATTTCATTAAAATGCTATTCGATAATAAAAGAAACAATATAACTGTATCGAATTCTGGGAATATTGACTTCGATTACTTTACCGACTCATCAAATGTTAAAAGTTACATCTCCCTGATAAGTAGTGAGGGCTGGGAGGTTCTACGGTTGACGCCATCTCAATATAACAATGAACATCATGAGTCATATTCTGAAGTTACTAGTAAGAATTCACATCGGGTCATTGGCCAAGAGTTTGACAATGTTGCAGTGGTAATAGATGAATACTTCTCTTATGGAGCTGATGGAAAGCTAATCTATACTTCAAGAACATACTATGATTCAGTGAAAATGTTATTTCAAAATATAACTAGAACTAGAAAAAAGCTAAAACTGATAATAATAGGAAATAGACAGATTCTAAACCGGTGTTTGTCAGTTATGAAATAAGCCTCGAATGAGGCAACTAACAAGGCGCTGCTGTCGGACAATTTCTCCTGCGCTCCAAAATTGCCGCAGAGCGCGGCGTTAGCTATATAAAGAAAGGAGCCTGAAAACCGGGACTTCCCCAGTTTTACCTGGGGAAATGTTCTCTACCTGTCCCCCCCATGACATTATTGGTGGAGGGGCCCGGGGTTGCTCTTTTATGGCGATGATCATCAACACGAACGAATGAAGACTACTACTTATGCACAGAGATGTATAGATGACAACACTCTTTTCATGGACGGGTATCGATACACATGGCCCTGCATCGATTTATATTGCTAGTGATAGCCGAATTTCTTGGGAAAAAAATGCTACTTGGGACGTGGGCCGGAAGTTGTTTGCTTCAAGAAATTTCCCTGAAGTGTTTGGCTATTGTGGCTCAGTCTCTTTCCCTATACAGATAATAGGTCAACTAATTGAGCACATTGATGAGGGACTATTGTTCAGTGAGAGCGATTCCGTCGAAATAAAAATTGAGAAAGTCAGGGGCGAGATTGAAAAGAGCCTTAATTTGATGCCCAAACCTCAAAGAGGAACGTGTCAAATATTATATGCGACTCGACTGGGTAATAGAATGCGGTCTAGCTTTCATGCCGCCAAGATTAAGGTGGCTCATGAAAGGGTTTCTATCGAAGAAATTGAATTACCTGAAAAGTCTGGGTTAATTGCAAGCTCTGGTAGTGGAAAGGCTTCTTTAAATACATGGAATGAAGAATGGATTGGAAAACCTAACCAAGACCCTCATCAATCAGGAAGAACCAGTAGAAATGTTTTTAGTGCATTTTGCGATTCACTTGGATCTAGGGAGGATCCATACAGTGGGGGAGCACCACAACTTGTCGGCATCTATCGGGAAGGCCCATCAAAGAATTTTGGTGTAATACATAGAGGAAAGCGATATCTTTATGGAGTTGAAGTGGCTTCTTCGAATGGTTTGAACTCAATTGAATGGCGAAACGAATTATTCGAAAGATGCTGCGGTGAAACTATGGAAGTTTTAAAAAAAGCGCAGCGTCAGCCAAAATTAAGAGAAATAAGGAACCCATAGCTAACAAGGCACTGCAAACTGCCGCTGAGCTTGGCGTTATAAGCCTTATGTAGCTTCTCTTCCAAACTTCAAATGTTAACGTAGTTAGATATGACCGACTTGATTCATGTTACAAGCCCAGAACGTGCCCTTAACATCATAAGAGAGGGAGCATACATAACTGATAATAATCCAGGTCACTACGATGCTGGAATGAACTTTCTAGGTGTGCTTGGAGAGTATGCGAATACACAACCCACCAGGGGGGCCAAAATTCATTTCAAATGGCATGGAGAAGTTTCCGATCCACTACCTTATGATGCCTACAATTATCACACATCAAGGGGTCAGCCAACTTGATTTGGGGTGTTATGTTCATTGAAGATGAAACTTCTTACTAAACTACTTTATAAACGAATTGGAGAGAGTGTCCTACTGTCATGGGAGGTACCTTCTGAATTTTGGAAATGGTATAAAACTCTATTTTCTAAAAGGCCTTTGTGGAAGAGGGTCTTAATTTTAGCGTCCTTATTTGTTATGGGGATGCTCCTTCCCTTTTTTCTAGAAGCTGTCGCTTTCTTAGTTTTCGAAAACACCGATGTGGATATTTACTTAAGCATCATTAGTGGCTTCTTATTTATGCTTATGTTTCCTGCCGGCGACTACTTTGGAAAATTTATAAAGAAATATGTTTTTATCACTACAAAAGGAATTCGTGTAAACGACTATGAGCCGTTCGCCACATCTGGAATAGAAGAGTTTAATATTCAAAAGGTTAAGTTCGATGGGACCTTGATTCGAGTGCTTATCATGACTCACGAAATTAATGGTCGCATATTATTAGGTGTGTCAGATGGTGTTTCTGACCAAGAAATTTTCGATTGCTTTTCAAAATTTTCTAAGCTCAACGACAAATTGAGCTACGATGGAAAACAGAATCAATAGAATCAAAGGCTCAGCCAATTTGATTATTTTCTAAAGTCAATAGGGTCAAAATGTTTGGTTTTCAGTGATTTAGTTGAAAGTTATCTGCATATTTTTTTGAACGGTGATGTTAAGCCTTTTTGCCATGCGAATAAGGTTTGAGCGATCCATCTGAAGCTGTTTGGCGGCCATTGCCCAGTTACCATCGGTTTGTTGCAATGTGTGGGCGATGACTCTTTTCTGAAAGGCTTCGGTCGCCGCTTTTAAACTCATATTGGGCAGGCTGTTAGATGGGTTAGTATCCAGCTCAGTTAAGTTGCCTATGGGTTTATCAGACGTGATTTCAAGTAACTCAGAAGTGAGTGACACAATCGCCTGATGAGGTGAGTTGGCTTTTGCTCTCAATGCTGCTCGGCTGATCACATGTTCTAGTTCACGCACATTGCCGGGCCAGGAATAATTGAGCAGGCTGGTGTTGGCTTCTGACGTTAATCGGAGCTGGCGGATATTCAATTGGCGACTGATACGTTCGAGAAAATACCCAGCCAGCAGCAATACATCCTCTCCACGATCTTTCAGGCTGGGAAGGTGGATTGGGTACACCATCAGACGGTGATAAAGATCGGAGCGGAACTGTTCATTCTCGACTTCTTTTTCCAGATTCCTATTAGTGGCAGCAATTATGCGTACATCCACATGTTCGACTTTATCTTGGCCAACAGGTTGAATCTCACCTGATTGCAATACCCGTAATAATTTGCTCTGTGTGCTGAGCGGTAATTCACCCACCTCATCCAGAAATAAGGTGCCACCATTTGCCAGCTGAAACTTACCGGCACGTGCTTTATCTGCACCGGTAAATGCGCCTTTGGTGTGGCCAAATAACTCACTTTCAACCAACGACTCTGGCAGGGAAGCACAGTTTAAATAGACCAGTGGTGCCGTTTTACGCTCTGAAAGTTGATGAATTTTCCTGGCAACCAACTCTTTACCCACACCCGTTTCACCGGTGATCAGCACCGTAAAATTGGAGCCAGACACCAGCTCGATATTGTTTTTCAGCGTTTGCATGACAGGGCTTTGCCCAATAATCTCGCCGCCGTCTTTTAATAAGGCTTCCTGGGTTAACTCTTTGACCACTTCCTGGGCATGATGGGCACTGAGTTCCAGTTTTTTGAACTCTAATGCCGTTTTTAAAGTAGCAGCGGATAAAGCGGTGATTAATTCCAGCGTTTTTAATTCGATGTCATCAAAAGCATGCGGTTTAAAGCTATCTAAAGTGACAACACCAATAAGCTGA
Source organism: Methylophaga sp. (assembly GCA_002706095.1). Taxonomy (GTDB): domain Bacteria; phylum Pseudomonadota; class Gammaproteobacteria; order Nitrosococcales; family Methylophagaceae; genus Methylophaga; species Methylophaga marina. The sequence continues at coordinate 430,775 of PAJP01000023.1, forward strand.
TTGTCTGAATACAGGGGTAAGCCCATACAGGAATGAATCGGTAAGTTACCTAATTGAGATACCAACAAACCATCATAGGGATCGGGTAAATCACAGTCGTTAGCAAATAACAGAGGTTTGTTTGACTCACAAATGCGCTGCAGCCTCGGGTGTTCTGCAAGTAAAAAGCGCCTACCTAATACGTCAGACGATAATCCCTGCATGGCCAGAGGTGTCAGCATGCCATCACGAAAGCCGAGTAATACCACAGCATCACAGGATATGGCTTTTCTTATCGAGCCTAACAGGCGATCAAACCGATCTCCGGTATTTAAGCTGTTGGCTAAGTCTAGGGCGACTTCCACTAAAAGGTGGTGGCTGTTTAATGACATTGTGCTGTTCTTTTTAATCAGGTTATAAAAACATGAATAGGTCATTATGACTCTATTTTGTGTAGGTCATAAAGACACAAGTGATGAAGTATAACTGACTAAGTGATTGAATTATATAAGCAGGCGTGTCTGGCATAGCTTCTGCAATGTGTGAGTAGTAATACATAAAAACAGCACAGCGAGGACAACATGTTAGATACACAAACTATTCAAATCGTTAAAAGCACTATTCCCTTACTGGAAGGGGCAGGCACAGCGGTCACTGATCATTTTTATCAGCGTATGTTTACTGCCAATCCAGAGCTAAAAGATATCTTTAATTTAAGCAATCAAAAAAGCGGTCGTCAGCAATTTGCTTTGTTTAGCGCGGTTGCAGCTTATGCCAAATACATTGATAACCTGGGTGAGCTAGGCGAGTTGGTCGAGCGAATCGCACAGAAACACACCAGTTTTGATATTCAGCCTGAGCAATATCAGATTGTCGGTCATCACCTGATTGAAACCTTAAGAGAGCTAGCGCCAGATGACTTCACTGATGACGTCGCTGAAGCTTGGATAAAAGCCTATCAGTTATTGGCTACCGTATTAATCGATCGCGAAAAAACGCTTTATCAACACAGCAGAGAAGAGCAGGGTGGTTGGACCGGACCTAGAGCGTTTCGGGTCAAAGACAAAATCAAAGAGTCTGAGTTAGTGACCAGCTTTATTTTTGAACCGGTGGATGGGCAGCCGATAAGACAGTACCAGCCGGGCCAGTATATTGCCGTCAGAGTGAAGCCTGATGATGCCGAGCATATTGAGATTCGCCAATATTCACTTTCAGATAAATATCACCCTGATCATTACCGCATTAGTGTGAAGCGTGAAAGTTCTCCAATCAAAGGCATGGTGTCTAATCATCTGCATGATGCGGTGGAAGTGGGCGATACAGTCGAATTAATGCCACCGGCGGGGGCTTTCTTTTTAACCAAGACTAGCCGATCGGTGATGTTGATTTCTGGCGGAGTTGGCTTAACGCCAATGATGTCTATGCTGGAGACTTTAGTCAGTGATGAAGACTACCAGCACGATATCTTCTTTTTACATACCTGCAAAAATGCTCAGCAACATTCATTCAAGCCGCGTTTGGCAGAATTGAAACAGACTCACTCGAATCTGCATGATTTTTATTGGTATAGCGAAGAAGCGAATGTCTCAGAAGATATTCATACTGGTTTGATGGATATCAACCTGCTCAGAGACAAAGTCGATTTCGACAATGTTGACGTGTATCTGTGTGGGCCATTGGAGTTCATGCGCTTTGTTCGCCTGCAATTGCATGTGAATGGTGTGCCATCAGAGCACATACATTTTGAAACATTCGGTCCGCATGACGATATTATTTAACCCCAAGCAACAGCCGAGCCCGAAAGGGCTCGCTGTTTTATCTTTTGGTATCTGTTTATGACTATAAAATCTTGCCGAGCATTGTTTTCACAGCCTGTGTTTGATCTCGCTTTCAGGCCATTGTTTTTACTGGCGAGTCTATTTGGCATCATCGCTTTGCTGTATTGGGGCGGTGTCTGGAATGGATGGATAAATCCGAGTCATGCCTTACCCGCCGCACTCTGGCACGGTCATGAAATGATGTTTGGTTTTGTCGGTGCGGTGTTGGTTGTCTTTTTATTAACGGCCGTACAAACCTGGACAGGTTTACGCTCCATTCATGGTCTGCAATGTGCATTATTAGTAGGGTGTTGGCTTGTTGGGCGTATTGCGATGTGGCCAGGAGTCGGCTTGCCATCATGGTTAGTGATATTGCTGGATAGCAGTTTCTTTATATATGCCGGACTATTCCTGGCTAAGTTGATTTATCAAAAGAAACAAAAGCGTAATTATTTTGCTGTGGTGGTGTTGCTGCTGCTGATTTTCACCAATGTTAACTTTCATCTATCTAGTCAGGCGCAGCAGTTTGAAACAGCAAGTAACAGTCTTTATTCAGCCGTATTTCTGATTACGCTGATGATGGCAGTCATCGGTGGCCGTGTTATTCCGATGTTTACGGCTAATGCCACTCAGATCCCAGCCAGACCTCGACGGCTATGGTTGGACAGGGCTGCGTTGTTTTCTATTTGGTTAATTGTGGCGGTGTTTTTCCTGCAATTACAAACATGGATACCTGCTGGTGTTCTGGCGGTAATGCTGTTGATAGCGGCATCTCTCACAGCCATAAGGTGTGCCTGCTGGCGGTTTTTCACCACCTTATCTCACCCTCTATTATGGTCATTACACCTGAGTTACTGGTGTATTCCTCTTGGCTTGTGTTTACTGGCCTACCATTATGCCGGCGGTCATGTGAGCATGAATGATGCTTTGCATGTGTTAACTGTCGGCGGCATGGGCGGGCTTATTTTAAGCATGATGTCACGAGTCTCACTCGGCCATACCGGCAGACCGATTATTGCGTCTTCAAAGATTAAAATCGCTTTTATCTGTGTGCTGATAGCCGGCTTAGTCAGAGCGCTGATGTTTAGCGTATTTTCAGCCAGTTTATTGAGTCTATGGCTCAGTATCCTGCTATGGGTGTTGGCATACAGTATTTTTCTGTATCAATACACACCGATTTTATTAGCTGAAAGGAAAGGTTGAGCTCGATAAAACCTGTCGCTATATGAGGATGATTTAAATAGGTATAATTTATGCCTATTTTCTATCCCGTTACTTTAAATTATGACGCATGCTTTAAAACGACTCATGCTATGGCTGGGGATTGAGAAAAACAGAACCAGCCATAGCGAAAAAGTGATCTCAGCATTCGGGGCAATGGTCGGTATTCTCGTGACCATCCTGATGACAAAATGGCTGTCACAGCATATTGCAATCAGTGCGGGTTCAGAGTTATTGATTATTGCCTCTTTCGGTGCCACCGCCGTACTGGTGTTTGCTGTTCCTCATGGTGCCTTATCACAACCATGGCAAGTGATTGCAGGTCATCTAATTTCTGCCGCTGTGGGCGTCACCTCCCAATATCTTCTTGGTGCAACACCATTAGCAGCCGCTATTGCCGTGGGTTTGGCGGTGGGGCTAATGTATTACACGCGCTGCATCCATCCACCCGGTGGTGCCACTGCATTAAATGCCGTTCTGGGCGGAGCAGGTATCACACAACTGGGCTACAGCTATTTGCTTTTCCCTGTATTGATGAATGTCATCGCCATCTTGCTAGTGGCGATTATGTTTAATGCCTTATTTCACTGGCGACGCTACCCAGTGCATTTATCCAGACTTGTTACGGAACCTGTTCAATTAGAGGTGCCATCCGAAGACGTCTCTCTGACCACCGAAGATTTTAATGCCGCTATTCGTGAGCTGGATTCCTTCGTGGATTTAACTGAAGAAGGCTTAAGTGAACTCCTCGAAAAAGCCAAACAAAATGCCTTACTGCATATCGAGCATCCAGAAAAAATCAGCACAGGCAAGTTTTACAGCAATGGCAAAATTGGTCACACATGGGCCGTTCGCCGCGTGATCGACGAAGGCAAAGAGGGCAGTAAAAATGATGTGGTTATCTACAAAAATGTAGCGGGTAATGACCTATACAACACCGGCATGCTGGAACGCGAAGCTTTTCGTCAATGGGCCAAATTTGAAGTCTACGAACAAAATGGTCGCTGGTTGAGGTTAAACTAGCGAACATTACATATTTATCACTCGATCCTTCTGAATGTTGCTCAACAACTAAAACTATGGAATATTGACCTAATATCAATAGATTGCATTGTGATTTAAACATCTGTTCGTAAAGGACTTAAATGAACATAGAAATGGATATTTCAATATGAGCTTCGCTTTTTCTCAGAGACATACTGATTTCCAAGATAACTGCAAGCTGGCCTTATTTTTCCGTCAAGGTTTAAGCTTTTGGCCTCATAATTCTTTGAAGAAGAAATTACTTTCATTAATAATCAAAAAGTTAGAATTATTGAAAATGAATTATAAGGCCGCCTGTTTAATATTTATTATGTGGTCAGTGGCCTCATAAAACATACTATTAAAGGTAAAATCAACCAAGGAGTATCCATGGAAGAAACTGATAAGAAAGTATGCGGCATCATTATGCCAATTTCGTCGATTGATGGCTGCTCCGAATCTCACTGGGGAGATGTTTTATCAATACTTAGTGAGGCCATTTCTGATGCCGAATATGAGCCTAATCTAGTAAGCAACTCGGATGATGTTGGGGTCATTCAAAAAAGAATAGTGCAAAACCTTTATGAAAACCCGATAGTTGTTTGCGATGTTAGTGGTAAAAATCCTAATGTAATGTTCGAGCTTGGTATGAGGCTAGCATTTGATAAACCAACTATCATCGTAAAAGATGACAAGACAAGCTATTCTTTCGATACTTCTTCTATAGAACACCTTGAATATCGTCGAGATCTAAGATTTTCAGATATTGTCGAATTTAAAAGTAAGCTCAAAGAAAAGATTATTAGAACCTATAAAAAAGCAACTGAAGATCCAGAATATACAACTTTCCTAAAGCATTTCGGCGAATTCAAAGTGGCTAAGATTGATACAAAAGAGGTGAGTGGCCAGGAACTAATTATGGATGAGTTACGCAGTATGAGAAGAAGCATTAACATGCTTGAAAGAGGATCAGTAAATCGTAAAAGGCCTAGTGGAGACATCAGCGTATGTTTAAAGCGGGTAGACGATATAGATATGGAAACAATAGCACCGGATATTTTGGATATCGAAGGTGTTAACGCCATTTCCCTGAGAAAGGTTCGTGATCACAACCACTTAGACGTTTCTACCAAAGGTGAATGCGATGAATCCCTAATTAGATCTACATTAGCTGATTTGCTACCTGAGGCTAACATACGCATATCTCGTTTGCCGAGGGCATTAAAAGACCTTTAACAAGTCAAAGTACTCGGACGCAGCATAGCTGCGCCGGTGTTTAAGGCGTTAGCTGCAAAGGATAACCATGAATATCTTTGAAGAAATAATAAAATGGCCAGTGATTGTGCAAGGAGCTTTAGGCTCAGCATTATTCTGGCTAGTTTTGCTTCTAGGACAGAAAACTGCCGTCTTCATTTCGAAGAAGATTACTGAAGATCGGGATGTGGCGACATATTTTAGTCTTTTAGCCAAAGCGGGGCCGACCCGTGAATTTCGCTTTGATGGATTGTTAACTTGTTTGTATGCGGGTTTTCATTACTTTTTAAAAGCAGCCATTATTGCCTTGGTTTCGTTAATTGTTTCACCAATTAATAATGTCATCCCAATTGTAGGCTACTTAGTGTCGCTGTACTTTTTATTTAGATCTTTATCCTATGTTCAACATTTTTCCTCCCTTGGCTCCAAAGAGGATGCGATAAAAAGATTATTGGATATTGGAAATAGATATACAGAGGATGCAGCTAACAAATAAAGGTAGTCGGACGCGTAACCGCGTCGCTACTTTTGGTGTAATATTTTGTTATTAATCAATTTTTTAGAGGTATTCCAATACTAACCATATTGGGCGTTAGGGATATTTAGGGTCAGTGTAAATACTCCCTAAATATTCTGCTCGCTGGGACTGCCAAAAAGCGCTAGCCCCATACTAAGATCGTTATGTTCTTGGAGACATAAAGTGCTAGGAAAACTATTCGGAAAGAAGAAAGAAAAACTCAAGGAGAATGAGGTTAGAATTGTTCTTCCAGAAGAGAGCTATACCCTAATTGAATACAAAAACGATAGTCTACCTTGTATAGCGGCTATTAATTCTTCTCTGTTAGATTTCGAACATCGAGATATATTCCGATGGCATTTATCCGTGATAATCGATTTTAACGAAGGAGAGATTATAGATAATGGAATGCCTTCAGAAGAAGAACGAAAAATAGTTGATCCATTCTGTGACAAATTAGATGAAGAAATAAAGGCTGGCGGCAATGCGCTTTTCTTGGTTCGAGAAACATGGAATAAAACTCGCCGATTGGTCTGGATGGTATATGACCCTGAAATTGCAAATCAACACCTTCAGTATTTAATAGAGCATTATCAATACCCTCGTCAATTTGACTATAGAATGGAGGAGGATATTGAATGGAAACAACCAGAATGGTATTTCAGAGCGGTAAGAACATAACAAGGTGGTGTTATTCGCCGCTACGCGGCTGGGACTGGCTTTAGGCTATGCTCCAAGCCAGTCTAAAATAACAAATCAATAGGGTCATACAAATCAAAGAATCAAGGGATCTGCATGATCAAGGGGGCAGCAAACTTGATTTCTTGCAATTGATTTCCAACTCACACATCTCATCAAGTTACCAAATGAAACTCATTACTGAGTTCTTAGTCAGTACTCCTCTATACATCATTTCCAACGGAGGAGAAAAAATATATGGATTATATTGGCCCAGTCAGCTCTGCTGTTATGGCCATTATCTGGCTTGTTTATTTACAGTTAATACTTAGTCAATATCGCCGAAATAATCGGCCTTATCTTATTTTCCATCATGCCCAAAATGAAAACCCTGATGCGCTGTGTATGTTAGTGAATATGGGTGAGAGACCTGTTCATGTGGTGTGTGTACAAGCCGTGATAAAAATGACGTCCGGGGAGGAGTATAAGCTTGCTGTAACAGAGTTTGAGCGCATTAATGTGACCGAGCAGGATGTGCAGCAAACTTTGCGTCAAGGGCCGTTGCTCAATGGTGGTTATCTGATTTTAGGTACGTTTCGAGACATTATTGAAAACACTCAAAATAAAATAGGTTTAAATGCTTCACTGGAAGACGTTGAATGTCTCGAGTTAAGAGCTGCGGTAATTCATGCTCCGAGTAAACACCCTGTTGGGGCGAAGCGCGCATTTGTGCTGAAGCACAATACCGGCACTTGCGTTTATCCAAAAGACATCAATACGAGACAGATGGTAAAAAGACAAGACAAGCAAGAGGTCGCGGAGTGGATTGAGTCTGAGCTACACCCACGTGAGAGTAAGGAATAGTCATGGCGATGAGTGAGGCTTAGAGAGTAATATTAATCTAATGAATGATTAGATTAAGTCATTGGCTAGCTGCAGTGATGACTTTTGTCAGGAGATAAAAATTGAATCAAGGAAGAGCAACCCTGTTTTCACACAGGCAAGTTGGCATCGCGACTTTTCTAGGTACACCGCTTTGCGGACTGAGCCTTATTGCTATTAATTATGTGCGTATTGGTCAATACGGCAAAGCCATCAGCTCGTTCATTCTTGGTATGATTTCTTTATGCATCCTGTATGTAATGAGTGCGACTGTCTTGAGTTGGGTGCCAGCGTTGATTCAATTTCTGCTTGCTGTGCTGGCGATGCACTTTATTGCCAAGCGGATGCAAGAAGCGATCTTTATTGAGAACCTCGCTTATGGTGGAAAAAAGTCAGGGCTACTCGCTCTCTGGTTTTGGTCATTTTTCACTTTAGCTTGTTACGTTATTGCCGCGCTGAGTTTGATTTATCTAATTGATACCTAGTTGTCCTCCAGATCTGTTTTGCGTGTTCAGATTGATGTGCGTGGGAGTAATCTCAATGACGGAAAACGCCAAAACCTACGTTTAAATTGGCTTTCTAGTACCAAGGTACAATTGATTGAGTTATAGAAGCGATTTATTCTGTAGCTGTAATAAATTAATTTCTCAATAAAGCCAACCTTGGTGTGAGCCAAGCACGGAAAGCTTCAGGTCTTTATAAGTTGTGAATAAAGATGGCTGAGTTGCACAATAACAAAGGCTTATGTAATGAAGTTATTTAGCAAGAATCTAGTAATCGCTCTCGGGTTGTTAATTATGGCGCCGTTGACTGCCAATGCAGCAACTGTCCACCTTGATGCAAAAACAAACACTTCTTCGAATGCTGTTGAACTCAACCTGAAAGCAGGTACTTATTCAATCAGCCCATTTAAAGATGACACATACACAGCGTGGAATGCCTGGGGTAAAGTTCAAGGTTGTGGTGCTGATGGTACAGGTTGTTCAAAAGGCTGGGTAAACAACTACTCATTCACTACACCCTCTGGAACTACTAATATCATCACTAGCGATACTGGTAGATATGCGACTGCTGATTTAGCACTGCTGAATGCACTTGGTGCAACATTTACACTGTTATCAGATGCCACTGTTCAGTTTTTTATCAATGACAGTGTATACGGAGATAATATCGGTGGTATGTCATTAAACGTATCTGCTGTGCCTATTCCTGCTGCAGCATTCTTGTTTGCTCCTGCATTATTAGGTTTCATGGGCTTACGTCGTAGAGCTCAAAAAACAGTCGCTTAATACCCAGACTGTTAAACCGATTAAAGCCGTAATGATTAAGTTCATTACGGCTTTTTTATTGCCTGACAGAAACTTATGGCAAGATGAGATGGCAAATAAACTGTTTTTTGTTGCTGAGAGAATAGTCTTTCGGCGATTGAGTAAAGAGATTGTCATTTACCCATAGAGTTAATTATATGAATATGAATCAAGCTGATGACGACTCAGGCTATGCAGAGGAAACATTAACCTTTGAGCAAACGAGGGAATTGCCAGGAAAGGTATTACTTGAGTTTGGTGCGCCTTGGTGTGGTCATTGTCAGGCAGCAAGTGCAGCTATAATCGAAGTGGTCAATGAACATAGTGAACTGCGTCATATCAAAATCTATGACGGTAAGGGTAAGCGATTGGGCCGTGGGTTTAAGGTTAAGCTATGGCCGACATTGATACTGCTAAACAATGGTCAAGAAGTGGGTCGTCTTGTGAGGCCATTACGTGCTGAAGAGGTTCATGAATTGCTGTCAAAGCTCAACTAAGCCAAACTAGTTCCAGCCCTGTCCCGACTGATTTTCTCTGAGAATAGTTATGCATAAAGACCATGTGCGGCGGTTTTATGAGGTTTTATGGAATGCTCACAACAAGGCATCCATATCTTCTATCCTATGTGATGATGTGACTTTCCGAGGATCATTGGGTGAGGAAAAACGCGGGCATGTCGGGGTCTCTGAGTATGTTGATATGGTCCATAAAGCATTGGGCAATTACACATGCATTATTGATGAGCTTGTAGAAGAAGGCGATAAAGTATTTGCCAAAATGACCTTTACTGGCATTCATCGAGATGTGTTTATGGGATATCCCCCCACACAAAAACGCTTAAGCTGGCAGGGCTCAGCTTTGTTTACTTTTAGACAAGATCTTATTTCTGATGTATGGGTGTTGGGAGATTTAAAGAGTCTGGAGGAGCAACTTCGTCATCAAGATAACCAGGACCCACTACCCAGACTATCTGAAAATAAATAGCCTGGGTATCTCGGCGTTATTCTGAAAGGGCCGTAACGATTTGTTGTGTGTTGTATTGCATCAGTTTGATATAGGTTGGAGCCGGTCCATTTTCTTCAGATAACGACTCCGGATAGAGTCTGCCGCCTGGTTTTGCCCCGGTGGCGTTAGCAATCTGCTTGATCAAACGGGTGTTATTAGAGTTTTCAAAAAAATAACGTGTTACGCCAAGCTGTTTAATCTGGTCGATGAGTTTAGCGATGGTAGCTGCTGAGGCTTCGGTTTCTGTGGATACGCCCTGGGGTGATAAGAATCTGACGCCATAGGCTTTGGTGTAATAACTAAACGCATCATGGCTGGTTAAAATGTCACGTTTATCCGTTGGCAGGCTTGTCAGCTTTGCGTGGATACTGGCATCCAGTGCCGTCAGTTTTTCTCTGTACGCTTGAGCAGCCTGTTGTATTTCATTTGTCAGATCGGGTCTGATTTGAATCAAGGCCGCCTCAATATTATTAACCCAAACTTGAACATTATCGACATCATTCCATACGTGTGGATCGGCTCTGAAGTGGCCATAGCCAGCTGTTACAGAATAGGTCTCAATACCTTTTGAAACAGCAATCGGAGCTGTGGTGGTGCCGGCGGCTTTCGCTAAACGTTGAAACCAGTTCTCTAAACCCATGCCACTTAAAAAGATGACGTCTGCGGATTTGATTAATTTTACATCACCTGGGGAGGGCTCGTAGCTATGTGGGTCACCATTAGGTGGCACGATACTGGTCACTTTTACATGCTCTCCACCTACGTTTTTGACGACATCAGCCAAAATGCCAAAGCTGGTGACAGCATTGATAGTGTTAGCGGAAGCGGATTTGATGACAAAAGTTAGGCCAATAAGAATCAGATAGGTGAATAACGGTTTGTACATAGTGAACCTTTTGTTTTGATACTAGAGTTTGTAGTGATAGAACCACTGCTTTAACACCCCTTGTGGGGCAATGCACAGAGAGACAAGATAGATAAAACTGCTGGTCAAAATAATAGTTGGTCCGGACGCCGAACCTAAGTGATAAGAAATCAGCAGACCGATAAAGCCAGATAAGGCACCACTCGATGCAGCAATGACCAGCATCATTGGCAGTGTTCTGGCCCAAAGCTGAGAGATAGCAGCGGGTAACATCATGATACCTACAGCCATAAGCGTGCCCAATGTCTGAAAACCGGCGACCAAGTTCAACACAACCAGAAATAAAAATAAGAAGTGATAAACAGGGCCATAACCACCCACGGCTTTTAAGAAGCCGGGGTCAAAGCATTCAACCACCAGTGGTCGGTAGATAATGGCTAACACAATAAGACTCAAGCTAGTTACGCCACCCACCAGATACAATGATTGGGCATCAATCGCCAGTATGGTGCCAAAGAGTACGTGTAAGAGATCAATATTTGACCCACGCATTGAGCCGATTAATACGCCCAGTGCCAGTGAGGTCAGATAAAACGTAGCAAAGCTGGCATCCTCTTTTAATATCGTGGTGCGACTGACAAAGCCTGATAGTAATGCCACGCTGATACCGGCAACCAAACCGCCAATGCCCATAGCAATCAGTGATAAGCCTCCAGCAACCAAAAAGCCTATCGCTGCGCCAGGTAACACCGCATGACTCATGGCATCACCGATAAGACTCATTCGACGTAGCAATAACAACACGCCGACGGGCCCGGCACTCAAACCCAGTGATACAGAGGCGATAAGCGCTCGTCGCATAAATCCGTAATCTGCAAAGGGTTCAATCAGTAATTGGTAACTGGTCATGGTGTTTCAACCTGATTAAACAGTGTCGGCTCAAGCTGACCAAACCAGGATTCAGACTGCTGCACTGCTTTTAATACATTGGCCGTGGTGAGCACTTCTTTGGTTGTACCCCAAGCAATAAGCTTTCTTGCCAGTAGTAATACATTGGGAAAGTAGCCTCGGATTTGTTTTAAGTCGTGCAATACGGCAATGACAGTCCGACCTTCTGTATGCCAACGCATAACCAGGGCAATCAGATCTTTTGTTGTCTGGGCATCTATGGCAGTAAAGGGTTCGTCCAATACAATCACGTCGGCATTTTGCAACAGTAAGCGAGCAAAGAGGACGCGTTGAAATTGTCCTGCAGACAGCATACTGATTGGTTGTCGTTCAAAGTCTTTCAAACCGACTGTGACTAAAGCCTCCTTGGCTTTATGGGCTAAATCCGTCGATATACCACCAAAAGGACCTGTCTGTTTCCATAAACCTAGTAAGACGGTTTCATAGACCGTGATTGGAAATTGACGATCAATATCAGCTGCCTGAGGTAAGTAACCGATGCTGCGAACCGAGATATTGTGTCGTTCAAGTGAACCTTGAGAAGGGCTAAGTTCGCCCATAATCGTTTTTAATAACGTGGATTTGCCAGCACCATTAGGCCCAGTAATAGCTGTCAGACTGCCAGGAGTAAATTTGCCAGATATCTGCTGAATAACAGGCTGATTTTCATAAGCAACACTGACATTGTTCAGTGAGATGACGGGACTGCTCATGGGAGTGATACCGCCCAGAATATCGCTGATCACAGCGCGATATTAATAAGTAGAACGACAATCAGTCTCTGATAAGCCGGCGCGCCCAAAACTGAGCCCTGAAAAAAGTGGTGTTTATTCATTTATATCAGTCATGCCTTTTTTGTTGGCTTATGCCAAGCAAACGAGATTGAATCTTGCATTACATCATTGAACGCGTAGATGCCGAGGCCGTGTTAATTAACCAGTTATTTAGCCAGTCCAGATTAGCGGTGGCGATGGTCGTTTCATCTGACATCATCCCATCAAGGGTTTGACATGCTCATGAAATGCAGCTAACTCAGTTTCTGAGACGGATTCCAATGTAGGTATTTCTGCCGTGATAGGGTTAACAGGCTTGTCATTGATGCGTAGCTCGTAATGTAAATGCGGGCCAGTAGAGCGACCTGTATTACCTGAATAGGCAATGATTTGGCCACGAGAGATTTTTTGTCCTCTGTGTACCAAAATTTTGCTTAAGTGTAGATAGCGAGTTGAATACGGGCCAAATTCTTTAATGACAAGATATTTACCGGCGTAACGATGATTGGCGACGCGTTCTACTTGGCCATCACCAGTTGAGATAATGGGAGTACCTATTGGCATGGCAAAGTCTACGCCGTTATGTGGTGATATTTTGCCTGTGATGGGATGGTGACGTTTTGGATTGAAAGGGGAGCTGATGCGGAATGTGTTCCGGGTAGGGTAACGCAGTAAAGCGGGTATCAGATTGTGTCCATCTTTATCGTAATACTGACCATCGGTATGCAGGTAGGCATTGAAGTCGATTTTCTGCCCAGCTAATCGAATAGCGGCAACATAGTTATTACCCACCGGCGTATCGTCTAGCATTTCACGTTTAATGATGACTTGAAACTGATCGTTTTTACGCAAATCGCGGCGGAAGTTAATTTTATTTCGAATGAGTTTGGTCAGCATCATGATAGTGGGATCACTGATCCCAGCATTGGCTGCAGCCAGTTAGAAACTATTGCTTATTTCCCCTTTAAGCACCACGGTTTCCCATGTTGTGGGAGCGATGGTTTCATTGTGGCTGAAATGATTGTCATCCTCTTTTTGATAAACGATAATCTTCTTGGGGCTACTGACTACAGATAATGCCGTCAGAGTGTCATCGTTGTTGAATGTAAAACCTAGATGCTGACCAGGGTGTAATACATCCATCTCCAGATAGGGCTCATCAGCCTCAAGAATGCCGTAGAGTGTCTGGATGGGAAGGCTAAAGTGTTTGAAAATGCTTTCAAGGCTATCGCCGGATTTGACTTTGTAATGGACGGTATGTGTTTGAGGTTCAGTTGTACTGACAGGTATCGATTGGGCCGGGTCGTCTGTTGCCATTGCCTTATTCGGCTCAGTGAGTTCATTTGTATCTGATGTAGAGCTAAGAGCTGGGAGAGCGACAGGCTTTGAAATGGTGATGTTTGGTGTATCGGTTATGCCCGAGCCAAGGCGCAAGACTGTCAGAATCATCATCGCCACTAAAATGACAAACAAAGCAATATAAGCTGGGGCAGAAAGGGGCCCTTTACGATGTACTTTTTTCATAGCTGAATCTTTTAAATCAATGATATTGGAATATAGTGGTGATAATCATCGATGATTATTTTGATATATCATATCACTTAAACTGAAGAATAAAAGCATTGATCATAGTCAACTTCAATCAGGGCTATCGATATTGTTGTATAGCTGCTTTGGATGCATGCAAACTTGAAAGTTCAGTACCTGAAAAAATCAATTGAAGCCGATCGCAATAACTGATCTTCAGTTGGCTTGCCTGTCTCGCTAAGTCAATAAATATAGATCAGCATACTGAAGTGACAAACTATTCTTTATGTTACAAAAGCCTGAAAGCGAGTAGTCATGGGGGCAAGAACCTTCTGGGCAATGTAACATTGCTTTATAAAAGATATATTATATCATTGCTCAATTTTTGAGCTGATGCATCACGGCTTGAATCTATTGTCGCCAGTTCTCGGAACATACAGGATCTTCAAGCCTGGAGATTATGCCGAATGCTCAGCAGAGACGCTGGAGAGATGGGGATGCCGAGTGTGTCAAAGCTGGGATCACCTATCGCTTGCCTGATGGAAAACTGGTGTATGTCCCCGAATAATAGCTATCGATTTGATGGCTGATGTTGAGTTGAGTAAAAGAGGGTAGCTTATGATTCCAAGTACCTATGACGAGTGGTATGTATGCATTGTTGATGAGTGCAAAATTGAACTTAACCAAAATTACATCAACGAACGGTTATCTATTCTGACTAATGATACGTTAGAGGAAAGTCGTATCTTCAGGAAAAAATATGGTGATAAACACTGGCGTGATGTGATTGGTTGGTTTAATCACGTTAAGCAAGAGAACGCTTAATTCTAACTATAGAGTGGGAGATAAGATGAAAAAGAAAGCATTGGCACTGGCCTTGGGCTATGTTCAGCTATTCCCGGTTTTTGTTTTTGCTGCAGAACGTATTGAGCATGAATCTCATGTTCACGGGCTTGTGGATATGACGGTGGTGATTGAACAGGATAAAGTGAATATCAGCCTGGACTCACCGGCGATGAATATGGTCGGTTTTGAACATAAAGCCGAATCAGAGCATGATGTAAACAAAGTGCGTGAAGTGGAAGCAACGCTTAAGACGGCACCACAATTATTTGCCTTTAAAGGCAGCCGTTGTGAAGTGGATGATATGGCGGTGGATGTGTCCGGGCTGATAGGCTCTGATGAACATGAACATGAACATGAACATGAACATGAACATGAACATGAACATGAACATGAACATGAACATGAACATGAACATGAACATGA